>CALGAW010000024.1 GCA_937959115.1 uncultured Saprospiraceae bacterium | reverse complement strand
ACTACTTCAAAATCAAGCACGTCCGCCTATTTTTAATTTCACCGTAGGGGTTACTACGCTTTCAATGAAAAATAGACGTGGAGCACTTGATTTTATTGTATTTTGAAGCCAAAAGCTAATTCCCAATGCATAATGCGGGTTAAACTGCTGTAAGTAATGCAGGATCAGGCTTTGGACGGTTCGTCTTGCCAGGATTTAGTTGATTTCCTCACGTTTTATTCTAGTAGAAACAACAAGTCGCTTAGATCTTTGTTTACAAGTCTATTTTTCTAAAATAGGAGCGCTGGTTTTAAAAGTGCGAGGAAGGAAGTCTTTGTATTTTTTTAAAAAATTAGGAGTTTTCCTTGCGTTTCGTTCTAGAGTATAGCGTAATGTCTTTGTTGAAGATAAAGCCAAGCGTCACTTTTACCCAAGAGTCATAAGACTTCAAGTTGTCATAGTATTCAGGTGCCATCTTGCGCAGTTCAGGCAATCGGCTTCCTGGGATGTTTGGGAAATCGTGGTGCTCGTTGTGGTGACCCACATTAAACGTAATTTTATTGAGCGGGCCGTAATAGGAATATGTTTCTTGCCCTTCTTCAAATACATAGTGCTCAGAGATAAAATGACCAGCAGTAGGGTGGAGCCCACCTGCCAAAAGCAAGGAGAACAACAAATAGAAGATCGCCCATAGATACGCCTCGAAACCTAAGAAATGAGTCACCAGAAAGTAGTAACCTACCATTCCTGTAACCTGAAATATAGCATTATACACTTGCCATTTGTCAATCTTGATCGGACGAACTATGATAGGGCGGAAGGCATAAAACAGAATTTGGAACAGATACCAGATCATTTTACCAATGACGCCCTGAAACAATTTAGCCTCTAGTCTTGTAGCAATATCCGTATCGATTACGTCTTTCCCTTGATCCCAATGGTGTTCTCCATGATAGACCTTAAAAGACATGGCGTAGGGCAAAACAATTGGCAAATTGGCAACAAATGCTAGGTAATTGTTATACTTCTTACTCTTAAACGCTAGGTAATGCGTTATTTCGTGAATGGCGAGAAACAATGCCTGACCAATACTAGCCCCCACAAAATAAGCAATAAGAATAAACGGAATCCAACCCAGTTGTCCTATAAAAGCTGCTATTGTTAACTGCGCAACAACCATCAACACTACGACATATTTTGTATTTGGGTTGAATCCAATCAGACTAGTGACTTCTGGATGATCTTTTAAGATATCTTTACGCCGTCTAAAATGCGGTTCTCTATCTTCTGCCCAATAATAATCGGGTGACTTTATTGATTTATTATTCGTAGAGCTTTTTGAGTTCTGTTCTACAATTACCTCACTCATGGGAAATGAATTTTAGTTTCACTGCAAATATCAAACAATTCAATGATTATTCTTACGAATTGTTTTAATTAAATAAAGATTCCTCTAAAAATAAAAATTCCGAATCTAGACTCTTTTTGATTAAATTAAAGAAAATCAACCGTTTATCAAAAGATGGTGTGTCAAATTAAATCTCAATTGGTTAATGAAAAGCAACAATTCGAATTATATTTCGTTATTAAAATAACAGCGAAGGGTTACGAATCGTTTAATTTTTGGCATACTTTATGCAATTGTATAAGTAACCAAGACAATAAAAAAATAAATTCCAGCAATGGAATAAAGATGGTGTTCTCATAGTGTGGACCGTTCCCAAATCAAAGATTTGTGGGACGGTTTTTTCTTTTCAAAAGTCTTCAAAAAATTGGGTTATAAATCCCACACAAATTCCTTCGCATTAATTAAGTCTGTGTGCAACACACGATCTTTAATAACCACTGGTACGATAGACCTAAAACGATCTAATTCACTACAAAGCTGAGGAGAAGTAGGATCTGTTCTAAAAAACAAGGCTTGAGAAACGGTAAACAGTTCAATTCCTAGAACTTGAGCGACATTGTGCACGACCTTTAATAGTTTTGTTCCTGCATTGGCAGCCATGCTCACATGGTCTTCCTGTCCGTTTGAAGAAACAATCGAGTCAATAGAGGCTGGAGTACACAGTTGCTTGTTTTGGCTTACAATAGATGCTGCTGTGTATTGTGGAATCATGAGCCCTGAATTCAAACCTGATTCAGCTGTAAGAAAGGCAGGCAAACCTCGCTGCCCACTGATCAACTGATAGGTTCGGCGTTCGGAAATACTGGCAAGTTCTGAAAGAGCAATAGCCATAAAATCAAGAATGAGTGCAATGGGTTGTGCATGAAAATTGCCACCGGACAAAATCCCATCAGAATCAGGAAAGATGGTTGGATTATCTGTCACCGCATTTACTTCCTTATTGACAACACTTGAACAGTATTCAAGGGTATCTTTTGTTGCACCATGCACCTGAGGGATACAGCGAAAAGCATAAGGATCCTGCACTGCATGTTTCGTTTGAGAAATCAATACACTACCATCAAGCCATTTACGAATAGAGGCTGCTGTTTCTAGTTGCCCACTGTGGCCTCTTACTTCGTGTAGACGCTTGTCAAAGGGTTCTGGTCGACAGTCAAAGGCGTCTATGGATAGGGAAGCGATCATATTTGCACTGGACATCAATTTGCGCGCTTTAATAATCGACCAAACCGCATAAGCAGTAGAAAACTGTGTACCGTTTAATAATGCTAGGCCTTCTTTTGACTGAAGTTGCAGTGCTTTAGGTTGTAATTTCTCTGGTAGATCGTTATACGGTGTTCGTTTGTTCTTGTACCAGACTTCCCCTAGGCCGATAAGCGGTAAGCTCAAGTGGGCCAATGGAGCCAAATCTCCTGATGCACCCAATGACCCTTGTTGAAAGAGAACGGGGTATAAATTATTATTATAGAACCAGATTAATCGATCGATGAGTTCAAGTCGTACGCCTGAAAAGCCTAACGACAGGTTTTTAATTTTTAAAAGAAGGATGATTTTGACAATTTCTTCAGGAACTAATTCTCCAGTGCCACAAGCATGAGACATGACGAGTCTGTGTTGTAATTCCTGTATCTGATCAGGTGAAATTTGCACATTGCAGAGTGCTCCAAATCCAGTATTAATACCATAGAACTGTTGATCCTTATCTTCTAGTTTCTGATCAAGGAATTTTCTGCATTTTGCCACTCTAGCCCTGACGTTGTCTGAAAGGCTAAGTGGCTTGTTTTGTTGAATGACTTGCTCGATGATGGATATAGAAAGCTGCTCGTTTTCCCTTATTGTCATAACACGGTTGTCCAATTTTGGCTCTAAAAGTAGAGAAAATTCATGAATACAAGCAGAAAATCTGTGAATTTTCTTTACGGTTCTATCCACAAATATGCTTATTAAAGCAGGATCGGCTTAGGTGACCGGAATGTACGACGAAGGAGTAGTACGAAACGCTAGTGAAGTACCGAAGCGAACGCGCAGTATGGAGGGTGCCGACAGGAGGTGAAATGATAATGAGCCTCCTGGAAGCCCCAAATAAAAACAGATTAGAAACAGCATTCAACGAACAACAATTTTTGTACAACCAAATCCATCATAAAACTTCAGATTTTGGCTTAAAATCACTAATTTTGGATCTTGTTCTAAATCATTTAATCAAAAAGAACAGTTAATCCGTTTATATGTCCAAATTCGTAGTATCCGCTAGAAAGTACCGCCCAGCCAAATTTGATGAGGTTGTTGGTCAGCAACATGTATCGCAGACGTTGAAAAACGCTATGAAAAATGATCAGCTGGCCCATGCGTTCCTCTTTTGTGGGCCACGTGGAGTAGGAAAAACGACTTGTGCACGGATCTTAGCTAAAGTGATTAACTGTACAAATCTTTCTCCTGAATTTAATGCTTGTAATGAATGCAGCTCTTGCAAATCGTTTGATGAGAATGCTTCCTTCAATATTCATGAGCTGGATGCGGCTTCAAATAATAGTGTAGACCATATTCGAGCTTTGGTAGAACAAGTACGATTTCAACCACAGCAAGGAACGCATAAAATCTATATTATTGATGAGGTGCACATGCTTTCTCAGGCTGCATTTAATGCCTTCCTGAAAACACTAGAGGAGCCACCTCCGTATGCAATTTTCATCCTAGCAACAACAGAGAAACATAAGATTATACCAACGATTCTTTCCCGGTGTCAGATTTTTGATTTTTATAGAATTCAAGTGCCTGCTATCATGGAGCACTTGCACAATATTTGTAAAAGTGAAGGAATTGAAGCGGAAAACGAAGCAATAAGAATCGTTGCACAGAAAGCAGATGGTGCTTTGCGAGATGCACTTTCTATTTTCGATCGGTTGGTTAGTTTTTCAGGTAAGACATTGACATATGATGATGTTATTAAAAACCTGAACATCCTTGATTATGATTACTTCTTTAAGATTGTAGATGCAATGTTGATGGAAGATTTATCAACGGTTTTGAATGTATTCAACGAGATCGTATCTAAAGGATTTGAACCCGATATTTTCATCAACGGATTTGCTGGTCATCTTCGGAATGTATTGGTTTGTCAAGACAAGGAAACACTGCACCTTCTTGAAGTAGGCGATAGCATTAAAAAACGATACGGACAGCAAGCCACCTTAGCCTCAAAATCCTTTTTGCTAACAGCACTAAGCCTTGCGAATGACTGTGATGTGAACTACAAAATGGCGAGAAATAAGACGCTGCATGTAGAGATGTCTATTATTAAAATGTGCTACATCAATCGGGCTGTTCAGATGGCAGGCGCACAATCTGTAGAAGGACCTGTCAAAAAAAAAATTCTGACGTAGTTTCTACACCACCGCAGACTAACGTAATTCCTAGTACACCACAAGTTACACCCAAGGAAATTCCTTCTACCCTACAAGCGGAAGAGACAACAGCAAGCAGTGAGCCTGTCGAGGCAGCTACTCCTATTGCCCCAACAACCACCACATCAACTGAGACTGAATCAGAAAAGTCGTCAGATGCAACAGCCGAGGAAACAAAGCCTACAGAGACACAAACACCTGTAAATAAAGCTCCTGTCCTAAATACTGCTAGCACAACTGGCACTACTACAAACTTAGTGAGTGAGCCAACTGAAGACGGGCCATCCCTCAAGTCTTTTGCTAGTTTAATGAAAGAGGTAGAGGCAGAAGACAAAGAAACAGAGCACTTGGAATCGAACCTGACGCAAGAAGCATTGAACGAGGCTGTACTTGATTATCTCAAGACTATTGAGCAACCTAGTGTGCGCGTGCGGTTTGAAAACGCTAAGTTTGAACTCGATAAAGAAAAGATTACGGTAACGGTTGGAAGTACCATTGCTAAAGGAAGTATCCAAGGAGAGCATGATTTTCTACCCTTCTTAAGAACAAAGTTGGGAACGGATAACTTACTCTTATTGGTAAATATCGATTTGACCCTACAGAAAGAGAAAAAACCGCAGAAAGAAGCGCCTCGGCTACTTACAAACAAAGATAAATACATCGCCTTGAAAGAAATCAACCAAGAAGTAGATGAACTGAGAAAGCGCTTAGATCTTGGTTTTGATGATAAATAATAGTTAAGCAGGAAAATCTAATAAATCAATTTCATGAAAACCTTCATCTGTTTACTTCGTGGTATAAATGTTAGTGGCAAGAACAAAATCAAAATGGCGGAGCTCAGAACGAAACTGTCTGATGTCGGACTAGTAGATGTGTCTACCTATATCCAGTCAGGTAATATCTTGTTTAAGAGTGCGAAAGACGATGTCGAACAATTGGCTACTGAGATTAAGGGAATGTTGATGACAGAATACGGATACGAAGTGCCTGTATTGGTTCGTTCCTCAGCTTATTGGAACCAAGTAGCGGAAGATCATCCCTTTCAGGAGACTGGCGAGGAACCGCTGAATCAGCTATATGTTACCTTTTTAAAGGAAAAGCCTTCTGATGAACTCTTAGATAGTATCAAAGACTTTACCTACAAAGAGGATGTGTTTTTAGTAAATGTTGAGGCAGAGCACCCAATGATCTATGTGTATTGCCCAGGTGGGTACGGCACCACTAAATTGAATAATAATTTCTTCGAACGAAAGTTGAAAGTGCAGGCGACGACTCGGAATTGGAAGTCGGTGCAAAAGATTAAAGAGTTAATTAGTAATGGTTAAGGATCAATGTTTAATTTCGGTTCGTTTATTAACGATCAAGCACTGATGGTGCGAAAGGTGTCAGCCTAGGGTTCAACCCTAGGAAAATTAGACCAAGACTCTGTTTATAGTGATATTGATGTCAGTCTAAGTTTGAAGACTGGAATCAAGATGAGTAACTTTTCGTTTGACTACAACGCAGGCAAAACCGTTCCACGCACCTCGCCAAACCCAATCCGTACGCCATCTTTCTCTCCATAGCCTCGCAAAATAAGTGTATCGCCGTCCTTCAGAAATTTGCGTTCTGATCCATCGTTCAATTGAACAGGTTTTGTGCCTCTCCAGCTGAGCTCAAGCATTGAGCCATAAGAATCCGGTGTCGTGCCGCTGATCGTGCCACTAGCACAAAGGTCACCAGTGTTCATATTACAACCGTTAACGGTATGGTGAGCGAGCTGTTGACACATATTCCAGTACATGTTCTTGAAATTCGAACGGCTGATGACTGTTTCCTCACCACCTTCTGGCTGAAGCACTGCTTCCAGTTGGATGTCGTATCGTTTGTGGCCTTCATACTTTAGATAAGGAAGGATTTCTGGTTCCGACTGGTCTTGGCCTTCGATTCTAAAATGATCAAGGGCTTCTAGGGTAACAATCCAAGGAGAAACCGAGGAGCAGAAGCTTTTGCCTAGGAAAGGACCAAGCGGCACATATTCCCATTTCTGAATGTCTCTAGCAGACCAATCATTAAATAAGCATAGCCCGAAGATGTGATCTTCTCCTTCCTTCGTTGTGATTTGAGTGCCGAGTTGATTTGGTGTTCCAATTACGAAGCCCATTTCTAGCTCAAAGTCAAGCAACTTGCAAGCGCCATAAACTGGTTTGTCAGCACCTGCGGGCATGGTTTGGCCTTTAGGACGGTGAAAGTCAGTTCCAGACACTACAATTGAAGAAGCTCTACCGTGATAGCCAACTGGAAGGTGCAACCAGTTTGGCAATAAAGCGTTTTCAGGATCACGGAACATGGTGCCTACATTCGTTGCATGTTCTCTGCTTGAATAGAAGTCGGTGTAATCTCCAACCGCTACTGGCATTAGCAGGTTGACTTCACTGAGATCGTAGAAGGCTTCGCCTAGCAGTGTTTTGTTGTTTCTTAGTGCTGGATTCCCACCCTCCGCAAGCAAGGAAGCGATCTGATTTCGAATGGCGGACGTCAATGACTTCCCTTTTGCCATAAAATCATTGATGTTGGATTGCTTGAATACAGCAGGATCTACTTGAAGTAACCCCTCATTAGCCAATAGGAATAAATCAATTACAGTATCACCAATCCTAGTAGCTACTCTAGGCGGTTTATTCTCATAAGAAAATACACCGAACGGAATATTCTGAATTGGAAAATCTGTTTTTTTTGATATATTTAACCAGGTGGTTAGTGAAAGGTCATTTGCTGAGATCATTTCTTGGTATATTTTAAATTTCATGCAAATGTACAACTGTAACCGCATTTTTTGTAACCAAACATGTATTTTATGAAATCCATTTTCCTTGTCTGTTTGCTCCAGTTGCTAATTCCTGATTTAATAGTAGGACAAGGCTTTCTAACTGGGCGAATCATAAAGTCTGGTTTGATCATAGATGCTGAGTATCAGCCAGGTGATTTCATACATGGCAATGACTTGAATTTTCTGAGATCACGCGTTGGTGTTTCTGTTCCTGTCAAGTCAAAATTTACAATAAAGCCAGATTTTAAGCAGTTTGCTCTAGAAGACTTAGAAGTGATTACGGATTGGAAGAAAAAGGCATTGCCGCTATTAAACAAGTATTTTCAACCTAAAATGCATCAAATCATCTGGAATCTCAATCTGAATTATGCGCATTTTCAAGATGATGAAAATTTTCAAAATATGGCTGGTTTAACCACTGGTATCACTGGGTTTCACTATCTCAAAAAGGCAAAGTTTGTTTTTTATTCCGGTACTTTTGGTGTGAATGAAAATCCTGAAAAATTTGATCAGTTAGATGTGCAGGGTTCTGCGTTGGCGGGGATGGCTATTTTGTCTGGTGTGCGTTCAGTGTTTTACTTCGGTGGGTTTGTTGGATATGCTAATAATCGAGTCGTTCCAGCTCCGTTTTTAGGTTTTGACACTCGTGTAGCAAAGCGATTGCGCTTGAATGTGACGCTGCCTGTTCAGATGAAACTGACCTATAAAGTAAAGAAGCATAAGCTGTCTGTCTTTCTGGGCCTTAGCGGTTTTGTATCTGGTTATGAATCTGTTCCGAATTCTGACAGTGTAGGTACTTATCAGTACAATGTGGGGAATCTGAATGCTAGTTATCTCAAGTCTGGTATCGATTATGGTTTTAAGGTTGGAAAACGGGCTCGGCTCAATCTATTTGCGGGTTATTTGCCATGGCGGCAGTTTCGATTTGGCGCACCATCCTTTGACTTTCAAAAAGACTTGGGTGGTTCCCCTTATTTCGGATTTAGCCTGCACCAAAAGCTCGGTAAGTCATTATTTGATGCAAGTATTGGGAATATGATTAACTAATGTTGAGCCTACTCCGAAAAGTTCTTTTTTGTTAAGACCCAAACAAATTACAACAAAACAACATGTTTAATGCAAAATTGACAGCTTCTCATGAAGCAACCGAGCGGGCGAGCCGACCTGTAGTGTTCGAGCATTCGAGAACCAACGATTTTTTCGAGTTTACAGGTCTTGGGTTTTTTGACGGTCCGCCGCTGCAGTTCGTTTTTTTGCCAAGAAAAAAATGAACATAAGCAACATTCCACATTTTAATAATAACAATATTTTGCTTGGTTTTTTAAAAATGGACTTTTCAGAGTAGACTCAATGTTTAATTGCATCCGTTAATTATTTAATATGTAGGAATTAGGTTCAAGGCAGAAAATGCTACAGTATATAAAGCACCCTAGCTTATTCCAGTATTATTAAATGATTACAATTAATTAATCAATAAGCCTTAACAGAATGAGTTCCTAATTAACTAATGCCTTCTCTCCTTGAATACGTGCTAAACGCATTGATTTTGATCGGAATCTAGGAATGAAAATCGAAAGAACGTAGGTACGGAAAAGGAACCAAAAGAAACTATGTTCATTAAGCGATGGATCGATTTTATCCGCCAAGCTATAGTGCTTTTCTTTGAGTTTACTCCAGTGTAATCCTGGAGAAATGTGGTGCGCCGTATGAAAGCCATTGTTGATTAAAATGAAATTGAGCAATGGTCCCGTTATATTCCTTGAATTGTTGTATTTCGTTTCTTCATCCGCATGTACATGTTGTACATAGTTGAATATCAACACGCTGTAGACGGAAAATTGTTGCGGAATGATGACGTATAGCAGCGCTTTCTTCCAGTCTAGTAGCAACGCTACAGCTACAAAAAGAACTAAGAAGAAGATTTGTAAAGAGTTAAACATAAATTTTCGCTTGTTGACCTTCCATCGACTTATAAAAAAGTTAAAGACTGGCCCCATCTGGAAACGACTGCTAACAGTAGGGTAGGTGAGTAACGTAAAAAGATTGTTCTTTTCTGTGTATCGATAAGTTCTAGTATAATCTTCATCCGTGTTGATGTGTGCATGGTGGTTGTTCATGTGAGTCGGCTCCCAAGCGAAAACAGGAAAGCCGTAAAACATGGTTAACCAGTTATCTGTCATGATGTTCATAAACTTACTTTTCCACATTGGAAGATGTTTGTGGTTGTGCGTCATCACAGACACAGAAACTGCCATTACTAACTGAACGATATAGATGGGAACCCAAGTCCACCAAGTTAAGGTAGCACCGAATTGCCATAACATAAACAGCAATATTGTAGTAAAGATCATAAAGGAAACGGAGCGAAGATCTGCTTGATATTTTAACATCGAACTATGATTTATAGTTAAAAATTTATCCAAATTAAAACCAACAGACATCTTAACAAGAAAGACAACAAGTTGTTTATTCTAATTCAGTAAAAGGAATGTCTGTTTGTAAACGTTTTTTATTGTGTTGTAAGTATATTGAGGGTAATAATTTCTTACAAGGCTCAAAGATAATGAAGTAAATCTACTTCAAACACTTAACGATTGAACTTTTTTAATAAAAAATTGGTTTTCCAATGATGACAATAGAAATAATCCAAGGTGACATTACTAAGCTGCACGTTGATATTATTGTAAACGCTGCCAATACCTCCTTACTAGGAGGTGGTGGTGTAGACGGTGCGATCCATAGAGAAGGAGGTCCAGAAATACTTGAAGATTGTCGAAAAATCAGAAATCGGCAAGGGAGCTGTGCGGTAGGGGAAGCCGTGGTTACTACAGCTGGCAATCTGTCTGCAGCATATGTGATTCATACAGTTGGTCCAAAGTGGAATAATGGGGTCTCAAATGAGGCAGAAAAATTAGAAAACTGTTACATCAACTCCTTGAAACTGGCTGAGGAATTAGGTGTAAAGTCCATTGCCTTTCCAAATATTAGTACTGGTATATACGGTTATCCAAAGCAAGCAGCTGCTGAGATTGCTGTGAAAGTGGTAAAAGAGTATTCTAGTTCCTTACTAGACCGTGTGGTGTTTGTTTGTTTTGATGAAGCGAATTTTACATTGTACCAGAAATTACTAGAATAACAGTGTTTAACCGTTATCGAATCACCTCAAATCCTTTAATCTCCTTGACGATTGCTTGATCGACAATACATTCCAAGACATTGGCATTTGGTGGTCCGACTTTACACCATTCGATTAGTTGCTCCAATACGGTTTCTTCTGCTTGTGCTTCAATCCATACGGAGCCATTCGGTAGATTCCGGACGGTACCCATTACGCCTAGCTCTATTGCTTTCTGTTGTGTAGAAGCTCGGTACCAGACTCCTTGCACTTTACCGATGACGTTTATGGTGATTGCTTTCATTAGGTGTTTATAAGTAAAATGTATCTCTTAGAAAAAAGGAAATTTCTTGTCCAAATGTCCAATCGATCGATTTAGCGTTCGAAATTCCTTGTTTTTCATTCGATATTCAATGAATGTTTTTGAAGGGACAGCTCTATTTTTTTTATTTCTTTTTCGATTTGCTCAATGTCTTTCATCACTTCAAACTTTTTTGCTCCGTCAGTTAGAGAGGCATTAGCGATTCGCAGGTGATTAAGCTTTTCTTGGAGTACTTTCTGTGTTTGTAGCAATCCTTGTTTCTCACTGTCTGTTTCCAGTCCTTTTCGTTTTAAAAGCTCATCCACTTTACGGATGAGGTTTTCTAGGATGAGTTCCCGTTCAGAAAAGTCGGTATCATCTGATTCAAAATCAGGGTAGTCGATGCTGTTGTCTGGTAACTCATTCTTTATCCAGCCCTTCATTTCTCGAATTATTTCACTAAAAGGGATGTCACCAATGGCTTCAGGATCAATGTTTTCGCTTTTGAGTGTTTGGTCATACTCGAACCTAAAATTTTGATAGGCGGACCAGATCATCTTATAGGAGGGCACTCTTCCCTTTACATGCGTAGCGAGCCAATTTCTGACTGCTTTAATGGCTTCAACTGGTTGATTGTTGTGTTGTCTGATATCGTGGCCTGAGATGTCAGATATCACTTTTTGGTAGCGGAAGCGCTCAGCCTCTAGGATCAGGAATTTCTTTTTTTCGAGTGACTTGTTGAAGTACTTGGCACCAAAGTCAAGACCTAGTTCAAATGGCATATTCATCCTAGGAAGATCGTCAGCTTTTAAAGGTTCTATCCTAGATAAATCGTGAATAGAAAAACTGGAATCTCGAATAAACTTTCTAATTTTTCTAAACCTAGATTCACCGGAATTGGTTGTTTCGCTAATTAGCGGTTCGAGTCCAAGACAGAGATTTGTAAATAGGATGGCCTTCAGAATAGGAAAGTATTGTTGATCAAACGGACAATTGATGAAGACTTTCTTATTTACTGCCATTGAAACGTACTTGGTGATTAGTGCTTAGAAATTAAGGTGTTAGAAGAGTATTGCAATAAATAATGGACGATATCACCAGTATAACGTTTATGCAATTCGTTTGTAACTCCCATCTTTTTCATGTAGAATCATTTCATAGTGAGCAAATCTAGAGTTTTTAAAGGCTCTAATTAATGCTTCCTTTGAGGGGTAAGTAGCTATGTTGCTAGCCCCGTCAATCTTGGCTACCCAGCCATCTGACATAGGAAGGATATGCACACGCTCTGATGAGGTAGAGGCTGCTTTTTTAAGCTTAGCACGTATCCTTTTGTAGGTTGCTTGTTGCTCTGCTACTTTGTTTAACATATCCTAAAGTACTTATTTTTTATGAAAATTTCAATATGTACGAAATACTTTCGTTGTAAAATGTTTAACAATCCCTTTTTCAGAATAGTTCCAAAAGGATTCAAATTTTATTAAAAAAGGGAAGTTTTCCACGATTCCTGACCTTTTATTACGGAATTTCATTCATTAAGTAGTGGCCAACAAGCTTATTATCCTTGAAATACATGTTGACTTGATGCCCATAGCTATTGTAGGCAAGGGGTTTGCCTTTAAGGTCTTGAGAAGGTTTATATACTTGATCGCCTACGAAAACCCATTGCAAATGCTCTGTTTTGTTTGTTGTTGCTTGGTTATCTGGTGGACCATATATGTCAAGGACTTTTTCTTTTGAGTCTCCCAGTTTAAATCCCTTCTTTGATATAAAATAGTCTTTGTGCAATTCATTCATTTTGGGGACAACAGTTTGCCCTTCACTAAGTGGATTTCTTAGTTTTAGTGCTTTCAGAAGCTCAGTTGGCACAGCATCATTATAAAAATGAAAGATTCCTAACCTAAAATAATCAGTATACAGATGATAGGCGATGACTTGATTCTCATTACAAAAGAACACACCATCCATCTCGAAGACGGGTGTTTCTGGCTGTGCAGCTCCCCTAAACCGTTTATTACTCAGGGGGTAGTCGTCTACACCTAAGATTGGAATTTTTGGTTTATCTGGTTTCGTTGTAGTTGTGGGCCGTTGTTGTTGATTGGTATCTTGTTTTGTAGTACAAGAAATAAAACTCAAAATTAGACCAAGTATAGAAATGGTTAATAGACGTTGCATTCAACAAATTTAAAAAATACATGTAAATATATCAAAACGGCGCAGGAATTCCTGTCCAGAATCCCTGCGCCTAGGCAATATTCAACTCTTTGTTTTTACTACCTTATTATCATTAATTTCTTGACGATTTCATTTCCGTTCGTTCTAACTTTAACCCAATACATCCCAACTGAAAAAGAACTTAGATCCATCTTTATCTTGCCCGATTGGATGTCAAATGAATCCATTCGTCTAAGTACGCTTCCATTTGAAGAAATCAATTCTATCATTGTATCATTGATTTGGGGGTTGTCGATCTCCAAAACCACAAAGCGGCTTGTCGGATTAGGGTATAGTTGTACGCTGATTTCTTCAATTGGATTAGAATCTAAAACACCAGTTAGGAAGCCAGGCAAAATTTCGTAGCTAACTAGCTTTTGACAACCAGTATTGTCGGTGATGGTAGCATTGTAATTGCCAGGGGCTAAACCCGAGATGTTGATTCCTGTTTGTCCATTATCCCAATTGACTGTATAAGGTGAAACGCCACCCAAAATTGAATCGATGAGAATTGTTCCGTCATTTGCACCAAGTACCGTTTCGTCCATTACTGTTGTGTATGCGTTTAAAGCACTTTGTAGAACAACAAGCTTTGACAATGTGTTGTTCCCAGAATTGATATCTCCCGGCGTTACGACTGAGATTGAGATTGTTATGTTTCCAAAATCTGTTATCGGTAGATTTCCCAAAAATAGACTAACAGGCTGATTGCTATATAATGTATCTGTTACGTTTTGAGTAAAACTTCCAGTTACAGCTCCTGTCACGTTTATAGATGCTATACTATATGTGGATGTTGTTCCATAGTTGAAAAGCATAACTTCTATTGGCAAGGAGTCACCGATACAAACGTAGCTGGTATCTCCAGGTGCAACCATCGAAGTCAATGCGATATCGACAATAGAAACTGAAAACTCATCAGCGCCCATATCCACTTTAATTTCATTAGGAGACGGTCTTTGATCTCCGTCAATATCGTTGACTACTTGTGCTAGAGGTAACGCTAGATTATTCGCTGCGGGTAAATTAAACCGTAGACTCTTAGGACCTAAGAATTGAGGATTAAGAAAAACTGAATTTTGGTTGTCTTGGGGAATATTTACTTGCATTGCTGAAAGACTAGAATAAATGACCCCAGACAATTGAAATGGGGTAGAAGAAGGAGTGTAGAATAAATTATAGTCAAAACTACTATTCCCCTGAAACGGCTGAGAAATGTTGATTATGCGATTATTATCATTGTAGAAGACATTGTTTAGAATGTTAACATTGCTATTGGTTCCTAAGATCTTCAAACACTCGTCAGCTTTCGATCGAATTGTATTGTGATGAACATCAACATCGCTAACACTTAAATAAATTCCAACTCCCATTTCAGTATAAATCATATTGTTGATTATTTGGGAATTTGATGACTGAGGAGTTGAATTGTTCCCACCTGTTACTTCGATAACTGAGGAAAAGAAAAAATAGTTATAGCTTTCTTCAACCATAATTTGGTTTTCATTTATTTTAAAATTCTTAACATCATTGACTCGAATTGCCCCCCATATATTATTTAATTCAATGTAATTCCCAATAATTTCCAGACTGTCCTGTCCCTCTAATACAATTGAGTTGTGATACACGTAAGAGAACGTGTTATTTAGTATTCTATTTCCTACCCCATTTCCAGTTAATTCAATACCTACCTCACCAATTAGTACACAGTTTTCCACGGTTAGATAATTTGCACTGCCCAAAATGCAATCTAATGAATTTGGATAGGATGTGCCCCAGGGACCAGACATTCGGATTTGACAGGATTTAAATGTGTTATGGTCAGAGCCATTCAATAGTAAAATGCCAGTTGCAGCATAATATCCATTGTTCTCAATATTAAGATGCTCAAATGTAATGTATTCTGCTCCAACTAATTTTATGACTGATTGGTAATCAGGATTGCTGTAAATAGTTGCATTATTATTACCATTAAAAGTAATGGTATTTGTAGCCGAGGCTCCAGTTATAGGGCCAATCGTAATTCTTTCATTATAGGATCCCTGATTTATGTTAAAAGTAACAGGACCAGAAACACCACAATCCAGAATGCTTACTGCAGCTGTCAGATTTGGAAAGTCTGCTCCAGAGCCTCCAACTGTATAGGTGCCTTGAAGTGGGGTACACAAGGTTTGCTCATAAGAATCATTGGATGTATTCCCATCAACAAGACCATTAGGAAGCGCTGTCCAAACTTTAACAGCATAAAGTCCGCCAGTGAAACTATAACCGCCTAAGGTAACGGTTGTCTCATCAGACGTGGCTAAACTTCCAGCGAGCCACTGTACAGGCTGTTGAAGAACACCATTCACTGTCCAATTAATTTGCACTGAATCTAATTGGTTTAATCCGAAGTTCTTGAGCGTCGCTTTAACGGTGTCAATTCCTGGAGTAATGGGTATGGTAGGACTTACAATTCCTACAATTCCTGCATCCTCGTCAGGCACTGGCTTTGGCTCGAACTCGTAATAGTGGTTATCACTAGTTGAATTCCCAGATATTACGTCAAGGTTTGTCCCAGCTAGTGTAGCCGTTGATGCATTTAGTTGCACCCCAACTGTGGCGTCTATAATTCCATGTAAACCTCCATGGCCTGATATATCAACAACGTATACTTTGTTAGACGTCTCCTCAAGGACAGTTGCAAAATTATTAAAAATTGCAGAGCCAAGTGACCAAGACCAATTTATGATCCAAAATTGTCGATTGGGATAAGTGCCAAGCACTTTGGTTTCAATTGAACCATAGTTGTAGTAGGAATCATAATGATGTTTATCCCAAAATCCACAGATCGACCTCGAAGGCAACAATGCGGTAGGCAAACTTGTATTATCTCCAGGGGCAGGGCCTGGATTGTCAAAAGTAATTACTCCATTATGTGATGTTCGAAATGTTTTAACAGTATCACCATAAAACAAAAATGGAATGGGAATAGGATAAGAACTTGTCCAAGTATTGGAAGATTGGTCAAAAGCTATATATGTCCCACTTACAGTCAAGTCAGTGTGACCTCCAGGATTGCCACTATTAGGATAATAACTCATTGCATAATATACTTGACCAAAAGCGGTATAAGAAAAGGTTAGGATAAGAATGGCGAGTAGATTTTTCATTTTTATGTAAGTATTTGTAATTAATGGTTATCGTTATTTCACATCTCAAAAATATATTAGTTTGGTTAGCATAAATTGATGGAAGTGGAAAATAAAGTCAGGATATAGGAGTTTAGTTTATTTTAATATAAATGTGTATTGTTTTATATATTAGGCGACGGCGAATTAATTTGAGTAATAATAAATCAATTCTTATCCAAAAAGATAGGAGCAATTAGAAAAGCAGATTATTCCAACAGAATCTGAGATGGAATTGAACGGGAGTATTACCTTTGATTTAGTATTAATTGTAGAAATTGATAGTATCCGCAGGAGGCAAATGCACTTTACAATGTATCCGCGGAGTAGTAATTCACCTCATTTTGAACAATTTGTTGGTCTAATGTATTCGTTCTCCTAAGATTTTTTCAAAATTTGAATACAAAAACAACAGTGCTTTAATTATATTCTTATTTTTGGCTCGGATTCAACCTCTAATAGATTAAACCCAGATTTAAAAGTAGATTCCTTTCTAGTAAAACTTGAATAAATTGTTTGTAAATTATAGATATGAGTACAGCAGCAAAAGAAGAATTTGAAACAACAGATTGTATCGTTTGCGGAGTTGATGATACGGATAAAATTAGCGAGTATGGTCAGTTTGGACTGCCAGCACATGTCGTCATTTGTCGTCAATGCGGATTAACTTATTTGAATCCTCGTTGGAATAAAGCTAGGCTTACCAAATTTTACGAGCAAGAATATGACAGTTACTACCGCCCTTCTATGAGTTCAGACTCGGAAAAAAGTTTGTACATTCCTATGTATGAGCGTTTGAAATCTAAAAAAATCGAGTTAAGTAAGATGAACAATATCCTGGATGTTGGAAGTGGAGAAGGAAACAATTTAAAGCATATTATTGAACAGCTACCTCAGGCAAGTTTTTATGCAATCGAACCATCACCAACGTGTAGAAACGCTTTAAAAGAAATCAACGTTAACATTCTTGGAACAGATGTAGAGCAGGAATTTGATACGAAGTTTCACGGTTTTTTTGACTTGATTATTATGCGACATGTATTAGAACATTTTGCAAATCCAATCAATATCATTCATAAGGTAAAAACCTTGTTGAAAGCGGACGGTATCTTGTATATCGCTGTACCCAATAGCCTTAATTTTGGAAATCATAAACTTTTAGACCATTGTTTTAGAATGGTTCACACTTACTATTTCAACATTCATACACTTAAAAACATTTTCAGAAAAGCAGGTGTTGCTGTTGTTTGGATCCATGAAGGTGATTCTTACAATGAGATGGAATTGTTTGCTCTTCTCAGGAATGGAGAATATGAAGATGTAAGTATTAACAAGGAATGTTACACACTACAAAAAGAACAATTTAACCAAAAATTAAAAAAAGAAAAATCGATCATAGGAAGATTAAAAAGTTGGTTAAAAAAAATCCGGTCCTAGCTCAACTCCATCTATCTCATGCTTGGTATGTATTAGATGAATGAAAAAAATATGCCAGTCAGTTTTATATTTTTGATAATGAATGTTTTTTCAATACTTGACGATAAAGTTTTTCCTCCGAATAATTTTCTTTTCATGAGAATTCGTCTCTTTACATTTAGTACGAAACATTATTAGATATTTCGAATTTTTAAAGAAACAAGTAAGTTGCGTTTTAACGTTCTAAACGTGTAAAAAATCACTAACTTTGCTTCAACAGTGATTAGTCAAAAAAACATAGCAGAGATATTCGAAGCCGCAAAGGTGGAAGAGGTGATCGGTGATTACATTACACTGAAAAAGAGAGGTGTAAACTTGATCGGAGTCTGCCCATTTCACCATGAAAAAACGCCTTCGTTTACTGTTTCCCCCGCGAAGAACATCTACAAGTGCTTCGGCTGTGGGCAAGGAGGAAATCCTGTGAATTTCATCATGGAGCACGAAGGAATGTCGTACCCGGAAGCCCTTCGCCACCTCGCCAAACGCTATAACATCCAACTCGACGAAGTCGAATTTTCAGAAGACCAGCGACAAGAAAAACAGCTCTACGATTCCCTCTATCTAATCAACAATTTTGCAAAAGAGCACTTCATCAAAGAGCTACACGAAACCGATGAAGGCAAGAGTATAGGGCTCAGTTACTTCAAAGAACGGGGGTTTAGAGACGAAACGATTAAAAAGTTTGAGCTGGGATACGCGTCGAACAATAATGCCTTTTCCCTAATCGCTACAAAGACAGGATACAAGGAAGAGCTCCTAGTAAAAGCCGGCCTGTGCAGAGAAGGAGGACGTGACTTCTTCCGCAATCGAGTCCAGTTTCCCATCCACAACCTTACGGGTAAGGTCGTAGGGTTTGGTGGCCGGATCATGACCAACAACCCCAAAGCGCCTAAGTACCTGAACACACCAGAATCAGAGATTTATAGCAAAAGTAAAATCCTGTACGGTGCCTACTTTGCAAAGAAAAATATTAGGCAGCTAGACGAATGCATCATGGTGGAAGGCTATACAGATGTGATTTCACTGCATCAGTCAGGGATTGAAAATGTCGTAGCCTCCTCGGGAACGTCCTTAACGGTAGAACAGATTTCATTAATCAAGCGGTACACACCGAATATGAAAATTCTGTATGATGGGGATACTGCTGGTGTCAAAGCTGCATTGCGTGGGTTAGATCTGGTGCTTGAGCAAGATATGAATGTGAAAATCGTCTTGCTGCCAGAAAAAGAGGATCCTGATTCTTATCTACAAAAGGTGGGCGTCACCTCTTTCAAGGAATACATCAATGATAAGGCGCAGGATTTTATCCTATTTAAGACCAATTTGTTGATGGAGGAAGCGAAGGGCGATCCTGTGAAAACAACAAGCCTGATCAAAGATATTGTAAGCAGCATTGCCAAAATCCCTGATGCAATCAAGCGTTCGCTGTTTATTAAAGAGTGTGCTGCTCAGATGTCTGTAGATGAAGGATTGCTGGTTACGGAAACCAACAAGATGCGGTTGGAGGATGAACGCCAACGACGCAAGAAAGCAGAGCGGGATCGTCAAGCGCAAAACCGCCAAGGGCAGAACCAACAGCGGCAAGTAAGTCAAGGCGGTGAGGAAAGTGCCCCATTTCCAACAGAAGAAGGATACCAGGATTACGCTGAAAACGCAACAGCCCCCGCTGAAACAACGGAGCGATCAGAAGATATGCACCAAGAGAAGGCGGTCGTCTATATTTTGATCCAGTTTGGCGAAAAACCATTTGATGAGGAGCGAACAGTTGCCCATTATGTATTGTCTAATATTGAGGATGTGATCGAGGAATTCAATCATCCATTATACAAGGAGGTGGTGTTAATGTGCAGAGACCGAATAAAGGCAAAAGAGCCGATCTCTGAAGAATTCTTCAAGCATCATGAACGTTCAGAAATTAGCAATCTAGCAAGTACAGCATTGTCCACGCCTCATGATTACAGCGCCTACTGGGCGGAAGTAATGTTAAACCCCTTGCAAACACAAAAAAAACCAGAGCTGAATTTCGTAAAAGACACAAAAAATACAGTCAACCGGTTGAAGTGGCGAAAAGCAAATCGCTTGATCCAAACCATTTCCAAGCAAATTAAAGAAGCTCAAGAAGCAGACGATTTCCCCCTAGCAGTCAAGCTAATGAAAGTTCTAATGAAAATGAAAACGATTCAACAAGAGTTGTCTCTTTTGCTAGGAACGGAAGGTGCGATTAAGAAGTAGGAGGAAAATGATTGATGATTGTAGAACTTACATTCCTTTAATTTTCCTTTTTCATATAAAAAAACCCGAAACGCACTAAGCACATCTCGGGTTTTACCAATTTTTTTGGATGACAAGGATTGTTACCAATCCATGCTATCTTCACCGCCATCATCTACAACATCACCATCAATGGAAGTGTCCTCTGAGGTTGTGTCTTCAGAAGGCGTATCTTCTTTTGCTAGTGAGTCATTAGATTCAGAATTAGAAGGTTGTTCTAATCTGCCTTCATCTCTGGCGCGTTCCCATTCTTCTTGTTTACGGTCGAACTCTTCATAGTCGTAATCTGGCATCAAATCCGTTTTAATGTGATTGACGGTTTCATTTAATGCACCTACGAACCTATTGAAATCTTCCTTGTAAAGAAAAATTTTGTGACGTTCATAGCCAGAACCTTCATACTTCTTTGTGCTTTCAGTTATCGTAAGATAATAGTCATCTCCTTTCGTTTGCCGCACATCAAAAAAATAGGTTCTTCTTCTTCCTGCTTTTACCTTTTTGGAAAAAACACTTTCAAATCTTCTATCCACGAGTTACGATTTTGGATTTCAAATAATGTTAATGATTCTATATAAAGGTAATTATTACTTTAACATTTCAAAAATTATCAAGATTTAAATTCCAAATCTTCAAGCATTTGTTTCTGATACATATTATAGTAGAAGCCCTTTGTTTTCAGTAATTCGTCATGTGTCCCTTGTTCGGAAATTGCTCCGTTTTCTAGGACAATAATGCGGTCAAATTTAAGGAAAGAATAAATTCGGTGGGTGATGATAATGGTTGTCTTATCTTTTAATGCGCCTTTAAGGTATTGTAATATGTGCTTTTCTGTATTAGTATCAACGGCTGATAGACAGTCGTCTAGTAGTACAATCTCTGGTTCTTTGATAAATGCTCTTGCAATTGATATTCGTTGTTTCTGACCACCAGACAAGGTGACACCACGTTCTCCCACGATGGTTTCATATCCATTTTCCAATTCCAATATTTCATTGTGTACAGATGCGTGTTCTGCATACTTTTCTACACTTTTTTCATCATTTACTTGTGCTCCAAAGGCGATATTATTTTTTACAGTATTAGAAAATAAAAATACATCTTGTGGCACATAACCAATTCGATCACGTAGTAAAGCAAGATTATGTTGTTGAATATTTTTCCCATCAATGGAGATCGAACCAGATTTTACATCGTACATTCGGAGCAATAAATCTGCAATTGTTGTTTTACCAGAACCCGTTTTACCTACAATGGCTAATTTCTCGCCTTTTTTTAATGAAAAGGATACTTGCTGTAGCGCTTTGATCCCTGAATCAGGATACACAAAACTGACATCGTCAAACTGAATCGCTCCTAGAATAGGATAGGTCTCTGTCGACGGATTCGTGATTAAGGGATCCTCCTTCAAAAATTCGTTGATGCGTTGCTGAGAAGCAGAGGCACGCTGAATAATTGAAGCAATCCAGCCAATCGCTGTAACAGGCCAAGTCAACATATTGATGTAGATCACAAATTCAGCAATGTTGCCAGGTGTGATATTGCCTTTGATTACCTGCAAACCGCCCACGTATATAGTGATCAGTGTACTCATACCAATCAGCAACAACATCAATGGATGAAAGAGCGCGTCCACTCTTGCTAGTTCCATAGAACGGTCTTTAAACTGATCACTCTCCTGACCAAAGTACTTGCCAATGGAAGATTCTTGGACATATGATTTCACTACACGGATGCCAGAATAAACTTCTTGAGATAAACTATTCAACACAGAGAGCTGTCGTTGTATTTGCTCGCTTTTTTTATTGATTAAATTACTTACAAAATAAATCGAAACCGACAAAATCGGAAGCGGGAGCAAGCAGTAAAACGTCAATTCTGGGCTAACGCGTAGCATAGAGGAAATCACCAATACAAATAGGAACACAAGATTAATCGCATACAGTACGGCTGGCCCAAGGTACATCCTTACTTTATTCACGTCTTCTGATATTCTAGCCATCAGATCTCCTGTGTTGTTGCGTTTGTAGAAGGCGAAATCTAGTTTTTCGTAATGGCTGAAGATCTCATTTCGGAGGTCGTATTCAATATGTCGCGACATCACGATGATTGTCTGTCGAGTGAAATACATAAAGACGCCCATCAGCAGAGCAAGGCCAACGACCATTAAGCCAAAAACCAATAAACCCTGAGCAATTTCGTTGAAAAGGGCGTCTGCCTCCGCTCCTTCTAATGCCTTATAGCGTTTAAGATTGTCTACGACACTGTCAAGCGCTTCGCGAATGATTTGTGGCTGCCAGACTTTAAAATAATTTTGAGCAATAACAAATGCCATCCCTAGTAGCAAGTGCCACTTATATTTTACAAAATATTTATTGAGATAAAATAGTTCTTTCACGGTATAAAAAATAACGAATTTCGATGTGTTTAAAGCGCACAAATTCGATTTGTATAAGAATATTCAACACGCAAAACTAGCAATTGTTTTCTGGAAAACGAACATATAATTGATAATGGAGAATTGATGAGCGTGAATCTTACCTTTATTGAAGGTAGTCCTTTTAATTACAAATGAATTCGTCAAGATTCATTGGCTTGAACGAATACTGCAAAGATTTGTTACTTCTATCAGAAATGAGCGTTTTAAACTAATACCAAATCAAGAAATACTTTTTACTATTCCTTCAAACACATTACTTTCTTCGGTACAACGATAACAATTGATATTACCATTGAAGTAGGTAATTAGTGGTTTTATTGATTCTATATTTATTTCATCGACAATGTCCTCTAGCCAGTCCAGATTTGTGCTAGAAGGATCTACTCTAAGATCAATCTTTTTCTTGTTATCATTAACAGGATCTTTATCATAGGCATTTAATACATTGTCTTCATTCCATAAAAAGGTTTCTTCTTCACAACTTGGACAGACAAACATGTATTCATCATTCTCATTAAAGGTGTTAAAAACTTCGGCTTCTTTGTGTCTTTTATCCGCTGCTAGTCGAGCAACGAGGTACCAGCGTTTTGACGCTTCATCTGCAAGTTTTGCTTGAGGCAATACATCAGCCACTAATGTTTTAAACGCAACGATTGACTCTTTAAAAGCAGTTTTAATTCTATATTTTAGATTTTCTCTCAACATATCTTCATGAAAGATGTCATCAAGGTTGGAGTCAACATCAAGTCCAATAAGCACCGTTCCTAAGGAAAGAATTAGATCTAGCTTAAAATCAGGATCACTAGATTCATTCGCTATTTTTAATAAATGAGGAATTGAGGCAAGTGTGCATTCATAAACAGTTCCCTGATGATAAAGGTATTCCCAAATTAGTTGGTCTGCAATTTCCTTTTTATTCGTTTCAGCTAAGTCAGCAATCAAGGGAGGAATTTCTTCAGAATTGCCATATGGACCGCTCAATTGCTTCCAAATTACTGTTTCATCTAATCGTATCATTTGCGAAAAAGTGCTCTTCTTTTAGTAGTGTGTAATTGAATTATGAATTTAAGATAATTATTTTTCGAACTATTGTCAAAATTGAACGCATAGAAATTGTATTGGAAGACTGTTTTTTTGTATTTGTTTATTGTTATCTCAACCCTAGTTCCTAGAAAAGAGGTGTTTAGCGTTAACGACTTTATTAAAACTATTATGACAATTAATTAAGCATTAATCCTTAAATTTGATGTAAACTAGCATTCAATGAAATATTTCTATCCGTTTGTCCTTGTATTGTTATTCAGTCAATCAGTGATCAGCCAAACAGCAGGCCCTCTTGATCCCGATCGTTTAACAGCTGATCCGCAATTCGCTCCGTTTTTTCATGGTGTCGCTTCTGGTGATCCGTTACCAGATGCTGTTATCATTTGGACAAGAGTTACCAGCTCATTGCCTACGGTAGACGTTGATTGGTTCGTTGCGTTGGATACTGCAATGACTCAAATCGTAGCGCAGGGAACCGTGTCCACAGATGCCTCCAAAGATTACACAGTAAAAGTAGATGTCACAGGGCTTTCCCCATACACAACTTATTACTACGATTTTCTTACAGATAACAAGTACTCAATCAGAGGCCGAACACGTACGGCACCACTTGCCAATCAAGACAGCCTTCGGTTTGCAGTAATGTCTTGCGCTAGTTATGAGTGGGGGTACTACAACGTCTATAAGCGTGTAGCAGAACGCAACGACATCGATGCAGTCTTGCACCTAGGAGATTATATCTATGAAGGCGATGACGGAACGATTGGTGCTGTGCGCCCACTCCTACCACTCAACGAGTTAGTCGATCTTAGTGACTACCGGATGCGCCATTCTTACCACAAACTAGACGCTGACTTGCGCGATGTTCATCAACAATATCCGTTTATCGTAACGTGGGATGATCATGAAACGGCCAATAACAGCTGGTTTGGAGGTGCTGATAATCACGATACTACCACACAAGGTAGTTGGTTTGACCGTAAATCTGCTGGCATTAAAGCCTACTTAGAATGGATGCCAGTACGCATGCCTGACCCAACAGATGATGAACGCATTTACCGCCAACTCTCCTACGGTGACTTAGTTGACATTTTTGTGATGGATACTCGTCTAGAAGGTCGAGAAGAACAAGATGTAAACGTAAATGATCCAAACCGAACCATTCTAGGAGCTAGCCAGTTTGACTGGATGATCAATGGGATGAAAAATTCAACGGCGCAGTGGAAAGTAATGGCACAACAAGTGATGATGACACCGTTTGAAATTGCTGGTGTCCAATTCAGCGATGATGCTTGGGATGGTTATGTTCCAGAGCGGAACCGTTTATATGATTCTATTATTAATAACAATATCCAAGACTTAGTGGTCTTAACCGGCGACATCCATTCTTCTTGGGCGAGCGATTTGCCGATGGCTGGTTATGATGAGAATACAGGTGCTAACTCTGCAGGCGTTGAGTTTATTACACCAAGTGTTACAACTCCAACCCTTCCGATAAGTGTTGGTGAAAGCCTGATCAAGTTCTTCAATGAGCAAATCAAGTATGTAGACATCAATGATCATGGTTACTTTGTGCTTGATTTAAATCAGCAGCGAGCACAAGCAGACTGGTATCATGTAGATCAAGTTCTCCAACCATCTACTAGCCAGAATTATGATGAAAGCTGGTATACTGCAACTGGCTCTCGGCATTTGACGCCTGGAAGTGGCGCTTCGGTTCCTCCAGCAGGTACACAGACAATTCCTGCGCCACCGTTGCCTAGGAATCCGTTAGGTACAAGCATTGAGGAAGAGGCTGCGATGGTTCTGTTGGGTGCTCACCCGAATCCGTTTTCTGATTATTTTGCGGTTCAGTATTACTTGAGAGCGGAGAGTGACGTGACTGTTTCAGTGATCGATGTGGCTGGCCGTGTTGTGTTAGAGCAACCTCAACGCACAATGGGCAATGGCTTGCAAGCTACAGTGTTTGATGGGACTAAACTACCCGTTGGTGCTTACGTTATTCGGATTGGTAATGGGAGCGAGGTGCAGCAGATCAAAGTGCTGAAGGCTGGGTATTAGCTAACTTTGTAACGTTGTGCAATTATCCGTTAATTAGCATTGAAATATTCCTGAATCGTACTAGTACGCCCAATTTTTGAATCTATCCAATCCATCAGAAGGAATCTCTTCATTTTCTTCCATTTTTGTAAACACGGACATTAGTGTTGTTGTATTTTCATGGTTATCTGGGTTAAAATGAGAATACCAATACTCAATTGTTGTATGAAAACGTTGAAATGGACAACAATGATTAACTGCTTTTGGGTTATTCCTATTCAATAAGCATAGCTGTTTAATGTTTGATAGTCAGTTTTTTATGTTTGTGTTTGTTGTTTTTTGTAAACAAAAACCACTATTTGCTCCATTTGTTTGATCAGAAAATACATCTAGAAGCCTTTAATTTAGCTTTTGAAATGCTGACCAAAGAAATCTAAACTGTTCATGTAGTGAATAATTTCAAGAACATTAAACAATTAATAATGAATAATCAAACTTCAATAATTGAACTGTATGTTAAAAAATTAGGGCGGATGACTTGTTTTATAAGGTTCAACGGACAAAACAGGAATAAAATAGTAAGTCATTCAGTTCAATTCGTATTTATCCTGTTGCTTACAGGACAAGTCTTGACTGCGCAAACAAGCTTAGATCCTACAACGCCTTACAATCCAACCCATTTAAATTGTTCTATTGTCCCTGTGATCGAGTGGGAAAAGTCTATCGGTGGACCTGGCTGGGATGAAGCATATTCTATTCAGCAAACGACAGATGGCGGTTATGTTGTTGCGGGAGATAACTCGGGGATGATAAAATTGGATGGATTAGGAAATATAGAGTGGCAAAAACTACCAGGTGGAGAAGCTACATGCGTTAAGCAAACCAAAGATGGTGGATACATTGCCATTTTGCAAAATTATCGAGTTGGAAAGTTAGATTCGTTGGGAACATTAGAATGGGAGAGGTTTTTTGGAAATAGTTATAGTGCCACTGCTACTTCTCTTCAACAAACAACGGATGATGGATATATTGTTGCAGGATATTTTGGTGGTAATTATCTTATTGAAAAATTGGATGTTTTAGGAAACCTTATGTGGCAAAAATCATTGGGAGGAAGTGGCCTTGATCGTGCGAGTTCAATTCAACAAACAACGGACGGCGGCTTCGTTGTAGCTGGATCCTCAAATTCATCAGATGGAGACGTTACTGGAAACAATGGTACATGGGATTATTGGATCGTAAAATTGAATCCATTTGGAACTATAGAATGGCAGAAATCCTATGGCGGAAGTCAAAGCGAACGCGGTAATTCTATTCAACAGACCACTGATGGCGGTTATATTGTTGCTGGAGAATCAAGTTCAATGGATGGAGACGTCATTGGAAACCTACACATAAGGAACTATTGGATAATAAGATTAGACCCGCAAGGATCATTGGTCTGGCAAAAATCATATGGTGGTAGTTATCAAGATTCTCCCTATTCAGTTCATCAAACGACTGATGGTGGATTTGTTGTTGGAGGCTATACCGATTCAACAGATGGTGATGTGACTGGAATGAAAGGTCAAATGGACTATTGGATTATAAAACTAGATCCTCAAGGGAATTTATCCTGGGAGAAAACATTGGGAGGTACTGGTGAGGAAGGAGATGATGGGGATCAACCAAATGAAATGCAACAAACAGCAGATGGCGGATTCATTATAGTTGGAAGCTCAGAATCTAATGATGGGGATGTTACCGGAAATAATGGCTCGTCTGATGTCTGGGTCGTAAAACTTTCTCCAGAACTTAGCGCGATTGCTTCTACAACCTCAGTTATCCACGAAAGCCTTCCAGGAGCAACCGACGGTGCTATTGACTTAACTGTCACAGGAGGAATCCCACCCTACACATTCAATTGGGACAATGGTGCAACAACTGAAGACCTATCAGCCCTAACCCCTGGTATATACTGCGTCACAACTACTGATGCCAACGGCTGTCAAGCGTTTAGCTGTTCGACTGTAGACCCAGGAACAAGTAGCTTAGGTGCGCTCGAAAGCTTAACAACATTTGAGCTGTATCCTAATCCTGCAAATACTACCACAACACTAGATATCCGTTTTTCGGCTTCCACTGACGTCCAATTAAAGGTGGTGAACCTGCTAGGGCAAGTCTTGTATACGAGTAAGGAAAACGATCTTAAGGAGCGTCAATTTGTCTTCGATTTGCAAGACTATGCTGCTGGTACGTACTTGATTACCCTGGAAACGGAAGAACAGATTGCTGTGAAGAAAATGATTGTATTGAGATAAAGCGATCAAGTACAGAATTGTCCTAGTTTGAAGTAGTGTTCAAGCTAGTCAAATTAGAAAAATAGTTTGTTTATTATAATGGAGATCGACCTGTCACTTCTTTAGAAGTTGCAGGTCTTTTTGTTTTTTGGTCAATCAGGTAGGGATTCAATCAAACAAAGCAATCACCATTCTTTGAGTTGTACTTCGGAAGTTGTTCAGTCGTTTTTCTCCTTTGAGGTAGCCAGGAAATCGTATTATCCAAGCAGGCACCAATGTTTTTGTACTATTAGATCGTTTTCCTAACCAAAATATAGAAACAATTCTAATAAAAAAAATCTACAATTAATAACTGATTTTCAATGAATTATGTAATTATCAATAATAATTTATTACCTTTGCTACTGAAGAAATCCTCTGTTGTAATTAAATCCAAATCTGCTATGAAATCAATGAAGATTTTTTTCTTCCTATTGCTTGTCCTATCCTGTCAATACCTGACTGGTCAGTGTCCTGGCAACTCACCATTAGCTTTTACGTTTGAATCTACTGAAGCGTCATGTGATTCAAGTGGAACAATAACCGTTCATATTACTGGCGGAGTTCCCTTTATTGACCCAAGCGGTAATCCAGTATACAATAATACGATTATTGCGCCTATTGTTATGCCTGCAGGCGGACAAGCAGATTCAGTATTTATGAACTTGCCAGCTGATACCTATACCATAGAAGTTATGGACTCATGCGGTACTATTGTTACTCAGATGGTCACTGTTTCGGCTTCTTCCTATAGTTCAAATCTCTCACTTAGTGCTTACCCATTACCAATAAACTGTGATACAGGTTGTGTGGTTTTTAATGTAAGTGAATCACCTGGAAGCAGCCCTTGGGGGGAATATCCCTATCAATGGGAGGTCATCAATTCAAGTATTCCTGGGCTGATTGGACTAACAGGCCAGTTTGATACTCTAAATGAAGTAGACTCCTTGTGTTTTTCCCCGCATTTTGTTGGTTTTAATGCAGCCACACTTGAAGTTACAGATGCTTGTGGTAAGGTTTCTAATCGAACCTTGGGTTTTTCAACATTTTCACTCAATATAGAAGAACGATTTGGAATTTGTGATCGAACAAGTGAAATCATAATCGATGGCCCAACCGCCCACTGTGAAGCTGGAACGGTAACCTATGAAATTTTTTCTGCGCCTGCAGGATTTCCGATTCCTCCACCAAAAGATACTGGATATTGGGCTGGTCTCATCCCAGGACAATATTGTTTTAGAGCAACAGACTGTTGCGGGAACATTTGGCAAAGCTGCAGAGCAATAGATGCAATAAATTGGGGATTGAGAATTGATACAACCGATATTCAAACATGTGATCCCGATCAGATCGGTTTTTTTACTTGGCCAGCCTACTATCCTGCTCCGCCAAGTGGGTTGATGACAATACTAACTTCTGCACCTGCAGGGTATTCAAATCCGCTCCCAGATACGTTCCCCCTACTAGTGAATGACATCGTTGGACCTCCGGGCAATTATTGTGTCATGATGGTTGATTCTTGTGGGAGAAAGGATAGCTTATGCGTTGATGCTACAAAACAAATCATCTATGATACAGACGTTGAGACAATTTCGAATTGCCAAGGACCAGACCAATTAAATCTCAGTTGGACTAGTAATTTCGATGTACAGTATGATATTTTTAGGATTGCCCCAACCTTTGCCTTAATCGCAAATAATTCAACACAAGCAACTTGGAACAACCTGTCTGCAGGAACCTATATTGTAAAATGGGAAAATGATAACCGAACGATCTGTGAATTCAGTAGAGATACAGTTGTTATTTCGGATTTTTCCCTATCTAGTATTGATTTAAGTGTACAAGACATAGACTGTTTTAATGCAAATAACGGGTTGATTACCGCCTCTATTGTTTCAAATGTTGGTGGTCCGTTCACCTATCAATGGAGTTCGAGTCAGAGCGGTCCTTTAGCAAACACACCAACCATTGACAATCTGCCTCCAGGTACTTATGCCGTTACAATAACTGATAGAACAGGTTGTATGATTACGAGTGACACAACGTTGACTAGTCCACCCAAAATGGATGTAGTTGCTAGTATCAACAACGTAAGCTGTGCATCAACATCAGATGGAGCGGTACAGTTAACTGTAGTAGGTGGTGTGCCAAGTTATGCTTATCAATGGAGTTCAGGACAAACGACATCGACTTTGACTGGTCTGACAACTGGTGCTTATGCAGTATCCATTACAGATACCAATGGCTGTAGTTCTGACGTTTCATTAATGGTTGGTACACAGAATTGTTCTCCTTGTGATTTAGGCGCCAGCGGACTACTCGATATCTGTGCAGAAATTGCTGCAGATCCCAATCATTCATTGGCCACAATGGATTGTGATAACGGTGGAACGGACAACCAAACAGAATGTAATAACAACGCAGATCCAAACGATCCGAAAGACGATGCGAGTTGCCCTGTAAACTTCTGTGTCGATGCGATTTTAGGTAATCTTGACATCTGTGCGACCCTCAACAACGATCCCACGCATGAATTGAGCACCCTTGACTGTGATGGTGATGGCGTCCTCAATGCGGCGGAATGTACAGGACAGACAAATCCAGTAGATCCTTGCGATTTTGTAGATACAAGTATTACAGATCCAATTACTGCAGACCAAAGTGACTGTGAGAATTTATGCCCTGACTTGACACCAATAACAACGATTCTACCTGGCAATATAGCTGGAGGGTCTGTCGTGAATGTTGCGGTTGAACTCACGGAGCTCAATGGATTTGATACAGATGGCTCCGGAATCCTAGTGCGTATGCCTTCTGATCCACGTTTAGCATTTGTGTGGGACCCATTCCTCACCTCTATTGCTTTGATACCTGTTAACAATTCGGATTGGAACTATCTTGGTGATAATGGAGTCGTTCATACCTTCCAATACGTTGGAAATGGAACTGTAATTGCAGGAAGTTCAACAACAGCGTTTGGATTTACTTCGATTTACGATCCCCAAAACACAGATGGACAGACAACGATAACTGCTTCTCTTGTGCCTTTCAGTGGTGGTGAGTGTTTTGTTTTAAATAACTCGGATTCAGAACGATTGGTCTATTTTCAGTAAAGTTCAAAAAGTCAATCTCAAAATAATCGAGCGAAGGATAGGGCTTACATCGTAGTTTAAGCCCTATTTTTCTTATTAATGGAGAAAACCCCGAAAACTCTAATTGAAACAATTCCAAGACTTCATTAACGTTAATATTAACCATTAAACATTAATAATTATTCCAAAATTGATATTATTGCACATGAAGAAATTCAAATTTAATACTTGGATCGTTGAAACAAGGAAAAAAAACTACAGTCACTTGCTTCTCTCGCTTGGGATGGTAGCGGCTTTGGTCTATAATCTGTTTGGGTATCTACAAAATAATAAAGTGGATTTTATTGAATGGTTTATTGACTTTTTTAACCTGTTTCGGTCTTCCGGATTCATCTATGGGATTTTTTTTATTGGATTTTTATTAATCGCCCTTCCAGGAATTTATCAGTTTTTCAGAAAGCAAGTCGTCAAACGTGGGTACATCGATTTTGATGAAGAAAACCTGATCATTGTAGACGGAAGACAACGTTACGAAATCCCGCAAGAAAAATTGTCAAAGATGGAATTCGAGTTGAAGCCATTGCCTGAAAAACGCAAGAAGAAAAAAGAAAATACAGAGGAGAAAGAAGAAGTGATAAAAGGAGGTAACTACATGATCCTACCGATGGACGACGGAAATCACAAATACGAAATCAACCTAGAAACAAAAGAAGATAGACAGGAATTGCTTGATATGGTTGAGTTTCTTAAGATACAGCATGACATAAAAGTCAAAATCAAACACCTCAAATGAAAGCACTTTTCCTAGATAGAGATGGTGTGATCAACAAACGAATTCCAGGCAGTTATGTGATTCACCCCAATCAATTTGAATTTTTGCCAGGTGCGCTAGAAGCCATTCAGTACTTAGGCACCCAATTCGATAAAGTCCTAGTGGCTACCAATCAGCAAGGCGTGGACAAAGGCATCTTCTCAGAAATGGCGCTGACTCGTGTACACGAACACATGCTTGAAGCCATAAAGACAGCAGGCGGACGAATCGACAAGGTGTATGTCTGTACCAAACTTGCCAAGGACAATCCTCCCGACAGAAAACCCAACACAGGCATGGGATTACAAGCAAAAGAAGACTTCCCAGAAATCGATTTCGAGCAATCCGTTATGGTAGGCGATTCGGTCTCCGATATAGAATTTGCCCAACGACTCGGGATGCAGGCAATCCTAATCGCCACCAAAGAAGAAGAGCTAGAAGCTTATGAGCAATTGACAGTGGCTGGCCGGTTTATGGCGTTAAAGGAATATGCGGAATCACTGAAAAATAAATGACAAATCTCTAGAAGACATACAGCAATGGTATCAAGGAAAAAACTAGAATTTGAGCACCTTGCAGATGAAGAGTAGATTCAATTCATTCTAAAAATGAAAATCGTCCAAAACTACATTCCTATAGCCTTGGACGATCATCTATTTATTTAATTGGTATTTCTACTGATTAATAACCGCAGTAATTTTAATGTCAACATTTTCGCCAACCATAAAAGTTCCAGTGTCTGCACCTACTGAGTAGTCATATCGGCTAACGCTTAATTTACCTGAAAAAGTACCATTGCTATAGGTAAATGGAATGGTAACATCTTTTGTAACTCCGTGCATTTCTAATTGCCCATTTGCAACATAACTACCACCAGATTCACTGATGCTGCTTGATCTGAAACAAATAGTCGGATATTTTTCAACGTAGAAAAAGTCTTCATTACGAAGGTGATCATCTCGTTTTTCGTTTTCTGTGTTTACACTCGCCGCATCTACACAAACATTAAAACTTGAACCCGCTATATTCGATTCATCAAAGTTAACTTCACCTTTCATACCGGTAAAACTGCCTTCTACTTCCATCCATCTCATATTAGTAGCAGTAAACGCGGCTTTTGATTCATCTGCATTAATACTCTGCGCTTGTAAACCCAAGGCAAAGAATATAGTAATTGCTATTGTTATTCCTTTTATTATAGTATTCATTGTTAATGATTTATCGTTGTTAGAAATTATGAATCTAGCATATTTCCTGCTGCATTCATCTGTATAAAAATTTACTGAACAAGTATTGTATTGCTAAATACGTGCCAGTGACGATTTTTAGCTGATTAGAGCGTGTAAGTTACTGCAAGTAATCCCTGAATTGCGGTACCTCTGTATCGTGTATTGCCTACTTGTAATTCCGTAGGTGTGCGGTATTCAGTAAACAAACTGACCCATCCTGCTCGTACTTTCCATTTTTCATTGAACTTGTAGGCAGCAAAAAATTCCGATTTTAACATGCCAATGTCAGCTGGTCCGATAAGCAAAGCAGTCACTGAACCAGGATTTACGGTTGTAGTAGCTTCATTCGCGTTGCTGATAAACGTAGCACTCTTGTCTCCACCAAACGTGTAGCCGACGGCGTCAATATTAAAACCAACTTCTATCATATTCTTATAAACGTAGCTTGCACCAATGTACAGAGCAATATTATTCATTTGCGGGTTGCTCACCCATACAGAGTCCCTAGTCGCATCTTCATTGTAAAATTCTGGAGGAGCAGAAACATGTGTGATATTATTGCCAAAGTAACCTGAAAGACGGACGCCATATCCAAGTCTCCATGCTTGTTTCTTGCCGATTCCAAACTCTTGTAAGTAGCCAAGGCTTACCATCTGAGAGCTAGGCACTCCTGAAATAGCTAAATCAACGTTGTGATGTAAACGACTGTTTCCTTCGCTATCTTGTGCTTGCATTACAAAAGCAATAAAGATAGACATCGCTACAAAAATTCCCTTTTTCATTATGTTCATCGTTTTAAAATTTTATTATTAGTAAGTATATTCCTTAATATTGATTGTTTGTGTTATTAACTGGTCGCAATATAGGTGATGAAAACCAAAAGTGAAAGGGGTTTACCTTGTTTACTGATCGTTATGTCGTAAATATGACCTTACCAATGTCGTAGTAAAGACCTTTGAAATTTAGGCGCTACTTAAACCACTTCAGCAACGCGGGTAAAAAACAGACGTCAGCAAGCAAAGCCGCTAGGATAGTGAAGGCGCACAAGCAGCCAAATGTGCTGACAGAGGCGACTCCACTCAAGCCCACAATTAAAAAACCGCACACTAGAGATATCGTAGTAGAAAACAACGCACCACCTGTATATTCCAATGCCTTGTCAATACTTTCAGTAGTAGATACGTTTTTATTTTTATAATGTTTGAACTTATTGATTAAATGAATCGTATCGTCCATCGCAACACCCAACATGATTGGAGCAAGCATGGCATTCGCTGCTTCTAGATGAATCCCAAGCAAATACATCACAATAAAAGCAGAAAACAAAGGCAACAGATTCGGAATCAAAGCCAAAAGGCTCATTTTGAATTGCCCAATAAAATAGAATAGAATACAAAATGAAATAAAGAAGGCAGCCCCGAACGAACGAAACTGAGTCTGAAGAATAAATGTACTAATCTTAGCAAAAATAGGGGAGAAACCATGAATTTTCAACTGATATGCCTCTTCTGGAAAGTGCGCCTTAAAATCCGTTTGGATACTCCGCAACAGCGGCTTAAGCGCTCTTGTAGGCAACTCCTTGATGTTGATGTTCATAGCAACATAAGATAAATCCTGCCCCATCAACGAGAAAAATGGATTGGAAGGCTGCTTGTTGTTAGCAAAAATGGTTTCAAAATTAACGGAGTTAAACTTAGAAAGACTAGACATACGATCCTCTAGAAACGTTTGAAAGTCAACAATAGAAATAGGATGTGCGATCATAGGATTCTCATCCAAGGTTTTCTGAAACCGTTTCAGCTTAAGCAGTACATCCCTAGATAGCAACGAAGCTTGATCTGTATTAGAAATATTCAACTGCAGTCGGATACTCCCTTCTAGCGTTTCTTCAATCAATTCTAAATCATCTTTAACCGCTCCCTTGCCCAGCAAATCCAAGGAATTGGTACTGACTTCAATAGAGAACAGGCTAATCGTTCCAAAAATAAAAACCAACACCCCAATCCCAAGCACAGTAGACGTATGATGTGTCGTCCAACCATTCACTCTTCTCGTAATCTCAGCAATATTGATCTTCCGAACATCAGCATTCATTGATCGATTATCTAGAAAGGTAAAGCCAATGGCAGAAATCACATAAACCATGCAAAAAGCAATCAGCAATCCGATAAAGGTAAACAGCCCCATGATCTTAAACGCTGGCAAAGGAGACAATACCAACGCTAGATATCCAGTAATGGTCGTCAATGTAGTATAGAAACAAGGTTTCAGGCTCTTTTGAAGGGCAATTTTTACTTGTTCGGCATTGGTTTGATTGGGCTGTTCTTTCCGATGATGATGAAAAATATTCGCAATATGAATAAAATCACTAACGCTATAGATCATTAGAATCGTAGGGATAAGCATTGAAATCAAATTCAAAGAATATCCCATGCTTGTCATCAGCCCAAACGTAATGGTTACAGGCACTATAATCGAAATCAATGCAATTGGTATATAATGCCAATGCGGTAATAAAAACAACAGTAACCCCATTATCACAAAGATGGATAACCCAGCAAAGAAGATACTCTCGTCATAAATCGTCTTGTTAAACGCTTCCCCTAGAACAGGGGCACCAGAAATGTGGCTATTGTCAACTGTTGTCTCAATGAGGTGACGAATATGTGCTATAATCTCGCTTCGTTTTTCAATTTTATCCGCAGGAATCAATTGAAGATAAAAGAACGTAAACCGTTGATCAGCTGATATCAACTGGTTGCTCAAGGCAGGAAGGTCTTCTAGTAGGGAAGTGATGCTTTCTCGATTCCGATTGTCTTGATAGATGTTTCTATAATAAATTTTTCGATTGGAGTAGATCGGATACTTCGCATTGGCAAGGCTAAACGTCGTTTTTACATAAGGCAAGTCATCCGTTTTCGCATGGAGTTGCTTCAGCTGATCAATATGTACTTTCGCAATCGGATCATCCGTAGGAATCATCACAATCACCACTTCATCAGAGCCTTGTTCATCTTGAAACGCCAGATATTCTTTATAATCAGCATTGTCTTCTAAAAACCAGATTCCAAGCGAATTGTCAACCGTTATGTGTCGCAACGTCTGTACAGAACCAATCAATACCGCGAGAACAAGCAGAAGACTAATGCTTCTCTTATAATCGAATACAAATTGAATAATCTGTTGGAATTTCATCTAGTTAAACTGTTCAATTAAACTTGTTGCAATAGCGAGGCGCGTGGATATCCGTGTATTCTGTGGTACACCCTTTTTTTAATCCAGCCAAGGCATATCCGCCATAAAACCCATGATGCGCCATAGAAACCATAACAGGTTGTTGTTTATTTTTATAATACAAATACGGAACGTTTAATTCATCCTTCTCAATCCTCAACTCCTTGTCCGACACCTTCATTTGCAAAGCATATTCCTTCAATACTTCTTTCCTTGTCATTTTATGTTGCGTAGAGTAGTCGTCTTTTTCCAATGAAAAACAATTACTAGTCACGTGACACGGAGCATCTGTCAAGCCTGCAACGGTATGAATAAACTCCTTTGTCACCACACTTCTTGTCACAAAACTAAACGCTTCAAAAACCACCTGTCCTTCACTAGACTGCAAGGAAGAAGTAACGGCTGAATTCAATTGGATACTATGGATTTTCCTAGGGGCATAAAATCGTTTTCTTCCTAGGCGTGCCACAATTTTATAAACGCTTTCCTTTCTGCTCCATAGTGTCCACACTGCAAGCTCTTTGTTGGTTGCAGATTGGATGAACTGTTGTTCTTCTCTGGTAAAGATCTTTTCTAAAAATCGAGGTCGTTTCCAGTTGCTTTCCCTACGGGCTTGCTGCAGATCAACAATATCGTTCCCAATCATTTCTCTTGGATCTTGGTATTAATGACATTGATGGCGCCTTTCACGGTTAGCATTTGTTCCATTGCGTCATCAAGGATGAGAATATCAAATTTGTCCTCGACATCTAGCACGATATCGACCAAATGGGCAGAGTTGACTTTTAAGTCATCAATAAAATTGGTGTCTTCCGTCATTGTTTTAAACGCTTCTTCGTCTTGGATGTAAGGTTTTACAATTTCCTTCAAAGATTCGATTAATTCCGTATTATTCATTGTTTATTTTTTTAAAAATTAGACAAGTGCTAACATCACCAAAACCAAAACTTGCTTTTGCAATAATGTTGATTTCTTTCGTATTTATCAATTGTGTAGGAATTCTTTCAGGATCAATTAACGAAGAAATTTCGGGATGTAGGTCATGACAATTGGTATTTGGAAAGATAAACCCGTTTTTCAAACCTAAAATTGCGGCAACACACTCAATAGATCCCGCAGCACTCAAGCAATGACCGATCATAGATTTCAAGGAGTGAATGTACGGAAAATCACTGCCTTCACGGCCTAGAGCAGCCACCCAGTTCTGTATTTCGACAGGATCCTTTATTGTTGCTGTTAAATGCCCATTAATCAAGTCTATTTCATTCGAGTGAATGCTTGCATCCTTCACAGCATCCTTGATACACCGTTGAACCGCTACACTGTTTGGTGCTGTCATCGTTCCTCCATTGCGCTGGCCTCCTGAATTGACTGCCCCGCCTAACAATTCAGCATAGATCTTGGCATTGCGTTCTTGGGCACTTTCTAAGCTTTCTAAGACTACAGCGCCTGCACCACTGCCAGGTACAAACCCAGAAGCGGTTGCGCTCATCGGTCGTGACCCATCTGCTGGTGTATCATTGTGCTTGTACGTCATAACACGCATAGCGTCAAACCCTCCCCAGATGTATGGGCCGTGCTCACCACTACTGCCTGCTAGCATTCGGGTGGCTTTGCCTGCCTGGATCCGTTCAAACGCTTGTAGGATAGCCTCTGTGCCTGTTGCACAAGCAGATGAATTCGTTGTGACTTGATTGCCAAAGCCGATGATACCTCCTAGGTAAGCACTCACACCACTCGACATAGTTTGCTCCACAGAATTACTTCCAAGCCGTCTGACTTTTCCACTATCGATCTTGTAGGTTGCTTCTTTCATTTTCTCCACACCAGAAACTCCAGCGCCAAATACACAGCCACTTTCCCATAGCGGTTCTTCCTCGGCAAAAGACAGTCCTGCATCCCTCCAAGCATCGACACCTGCCATACAGCCATAGAGTATGCCTGAACTGCTGAAATTCCTTAATTGTAGCGGGGTAAGGTAGTTAAGCTTTAACGCTTCTGAAACGTCGGGAATGCCTCCAATACAACAAGAAAAATTCATTGTTTTCAGTTCTTCATAGTATTGAATACCTGAGGTTCCAGCTTTAATGGCTGCTTCAAAATCGGCAAGGCCAACTCCATTTGGAGCGGCAACTCCCAACCCAGTTATGACGACTCGTTTACTCATTTTCTTTAGTTGAACGGATTGATTTTCCGGCAATCATTCCGGCTATGGTTCCTTTACAGACGATTTTGTCTTCCTCGTTTCTCATTTCTACCTGGCACTTTAGTTTTCCAAAGCGGAAATACTGTTTCTTAGATCGTACGGTTACTTTCTCTCCTGGAAAAACAGGCAGAAAGAAATCCATTTGATTAGAAACCATCGCCATTGTAGGCAATTGGGTTCCTGCTTCAATTTTATCTTTCATTAAAAATATTCCTAAACAAACCAATCCAATTTGTGCCATGGTTTCCGTCAATATCACACCTGGCGTAATAGGATTGTCAATAAAATGTCCTTGATAAAAATACGAATCAGACGGATAAACATACGTACCAGTTACACCATCCTCATCTATGTGTTCAAGATCATCTACAAACAAAAAAGGAGTAGAGTAGGGTAATAAAGTAATGATGTTTTCAATCGTCATGTGTTAAAATTTCAATACCTGAATTCTTAATAATTATCTATGCTCAATTAATTACCGAATGTGTTCTCCTCCATCTACAGGGATGACTGTTCCGTTGATCCAGTAGGCTTCTTTCAAACAGAGCAATGCTGCTACATTTGCTACATCCTCTGGCGTTGTCAATCTGTTGGAAGGATTACGTAAAAAACTTTGTTTTATCAGCAGCTCGCTTCCTGGAATCATCCGCAAGGAAGCAGTATCGGTCACTCCAGCCTGAATACAGTTGGCTCGTATCCCGTATGGTGCAAACTCTAGAGCGATGTTGCGGGTAATCGCTTCCAAGGCTGCCTTAGCGGCAGATACTGCAGCATACTGATCCCAAGCCTTCTGATTTCCTTCGCTTGTAAAGCTGATAATCCGTGTATCATTTGCTAGCACTTTTACTGTAAAAAGTGCTTGCACCCAGTCATACAGCGAAATGGCCATTGCATCTATTGTTATCCGAAAGTCATCGTTTTTTAACGTAGGTTTGAATTGCGCCACCATTGGTTTTAGGTTGCCTTTAGCAATGCTGTGTATCAATACTTTTACTTTTCCTGTTGCTCCTAGTTTAGTTTTTAGATGGAAGATCATCTCTTCTCTCTTCTCCGAGTTAAGCGCATCGATATTGAAGGAAATGAATTCCACCTTATTTGCTTTTATCTTTTCAAACTCTTGTTGAATAGTGGGAAGGGCTGATTTTCTATCGCGATGTACGATACAAATGTTCAGTCCTAGTGATGCCAGCTTTTTAGCTGTTGCTAGTCCTAGGCCCGCAGAGCCTCCAAGGATAATGGCCCAATAGTTTTTATCTTTAAATTCGTTGTTCATTTTCATGAAATTATTACCACTCTAACAATACTTTCTGTGCTGAAAATCCAGGGCCAAAACTAAGCATGAGCCCTTTTTCTCCTGCTGGAATGTCTTTTTCTAAAAACCGTTCTAATACATACAATACTGTTGCGCTAGACATATTTCCATAGGTACGCAATACTTCCTTGGTATCATCAATGTTCTTGCCTAGGACTCCAAACAGGTTTTCAATGGTTTGAACGATTTTTTTACCACCAGGATGAAAGACCAGATGATTGATTTCCTCAATTGAGGTATTTGATTTTTCTAGGAAAGGATGTACTATTCTAGGAAAATGTTCTGCTATTTTTTCTGGTACTTCTGGATCCAATACCATGTGCAAACCTGTGTTCTTCAACTCAAATCCCATCATGTGCGTTGCATCAAAGAAGTGATACATGTCTTCATTGAGGATGGTTGGTCCCTTTTCTTCTGGGTCTGACGACAATAAAACACATGCTGCTCCATCTCCAAAAATTGCAGCGCTGACGATGTTGACCATCGAAAAATCTTCTTGCTGAAACGTAGACATAGGTGACTCCACAGCGATGACTGCTGCTCGCTTACCTGGATTGGCTTTAAGGAAGTTTTTAGCATAGATAATTCCTGAGACACCCGCTGCACAACCCATCTTAGTCACAGGTAAGCGGACCACCTCCTGCCGCAATCCTATTGAATTGATCAGGTAAGCGTCAACGGATGGGATCATAAACCCAGTACAACTAACTGTAATAATGTAATCTAAGTCTTTTGCATCCCAATCTGCTTTTACTAGGGCTTTTCGCAAGGCATTTTCTGCCAAGGGGAGCGTTCCTTTGATGTAAAGTTGATTTTTTTCTTCAAAACTGCGCAGTACAAATAGCTCGTCGGCATCGATAATAGAATAGCGTCTGTCTATTCCCGCATTGCTCATAATCTTCACTACTTTTCGCCGAAATCGTTCCTCTTGCCCAGTCAGCCATGCTTCCACGTAAGGGATGATTTCCTTTGTGGTCCTGGTGTAGGGTGGTAACTGTGTTGCGACCGTTTTAATTTTTACCATAAATCTATTTTAAACAGGCTTTCATCCATTCAAACTGTACGTAATCAATTTTAAATTTGTGCTCAATAGCAAAGCGTGTGGTCATCTATGTTATCTGTGGTGCCCTTTTTTTATTTCTTATAATCCATTGAAATCTAAACGCCCATTTCCATTGTATTGTTGAGTTTGTGACGTTTAACTGACGGACATATTTCAGTAGTTCTGATCGTTTAAATCCGCGTAAAATCGACGTTATTCCATCTTGTCTAACCATTGGGTTGGGGATGAATATTGTTAATAATCTAAACAAAAAAACAGCCCATTCATTTCGATGCAAATCATTAATGACTATTCCAATTCTTGCCTTATCAGCGGTTTCTGCTAAGCAGGATATAATCTCTTCATCTTTAAAATGATGGAAAAATAAGGTGGCCAAGACCACATCATATTCGAGTCTGCTAAAGGCTTCAGAAGGGATAAACGTTTCCATGTAGCTGATTTCTGGATACGCTTTGGACAATGTTTTAGCGTAGTTGATGGTGAAGCTGTTGGCATCGATTCCAATGAGCTTCACGGTTCGGTTTTCCTTTCTAGCGGCGTTGGCGACTACTCTGAGCATGTCACCGTTACCACATCCTAGGTCTACGATGGTCAATTCCTTGTTTCTTGGTGCGGATTGCCATAGTTTTTTTAGTCCGTTGAGCGTGACGCTGTTGCCACCTAGCCATTGGTTGATCCAGGCGATCTGGTCTAGTGTTCGCTTTAGGAGGTCACCTTCCATTGCAAAATCGTCCATGATTTCTGGTTGATTACTTCTATTTTCTAAATTCAGGAACATCTATTTTGATCGCTTTTAATCATTTAATCAATGAGCTGGGAACTGTTTTACCCTTTCGGGGTTAGTTCTTCGCCGTGTGTTTGTTGTATCATGAACGGCAATAATTTAGGGAACAATCTCAGCCCAGTCATCCCAATATCTAACAATCGTTGATTTGCTATAAAGAGATTGATCAATCTGCCTGCTCTTAATCTGGGTTGGAAGGTCTTTTCCCAAGCGTTAGCGTAGGCGTTTTCTAGGGAAGGGCGGTTTGCTGCTTTAGTATCAAAGAATTGAATTAACAGTTCGGATAAAATCTTCGCACTGTGAATTGCCATGCCCATGCCATTGCCGCATAAAGGGTGTATCATTCCTGCTGTATCTCCACTCATAAGAACATGGTTTTCAATGGTCTGTTTTGATGAAAATGAAATTTGGCTTATGGTTAATGGCTTAGGAAATGCAGGTTTTATAGTTGCAAATAATTCGTTTAAACGAGGATTTTTACAAAGTACGTTCTGTTGAAATGATTCTATATTTTGATGTTGTTTAAATGTTTTATAATCAACTAAATAACAGACGTTAATAAACCCGTTTTCTACTTTTGAAACACCGCAATATCCTCCAGAAAAGTTGTGTAATGCAACTAAATCCTCAGGAAACTCACCCGTATAATGATTTTTTACTGCTAAAAATGGCGTTTTTTTCTGGATGAATTCTCTGTTAAGGTGGACATCTAGTGCTGACCGCTTTCCATAAGCACCGATGACGAAGGTAGCAAAATAATCTTCTCCACCACGCGTGCTTACCTTGAATTTTTCCCCGAGGAAGTCAATTTCTACAACAGTTGTCTTTACAACGACACATCCATTGTCTAACGCCTTTTGATACAACAAATGGTCTAAGGTGTACCGACTCACACCAAACCCTCCTAGAGGAAGCTGTGTGTGTACCTGAGCACCTTTGGTATTACTAAGTAGAAACTTGTCTATGGATGTTGCTCCTATCTGATAGGGGTGGATGTCTAGATGCTCTAAATAGGGAAGTACTTCCTTAGAAATATATTCTCCGCAAACCTTGTGCTTTGGATACTCGTTTTTCTCCAAGACCAACACTTTGAGACCTGCCTTGGATAAATGAACAGCATTCACAAGACCAGCTAAGCCACCACCAATGATAAGGACATCGAACATATCTACTTTAAGTGATTAAAGAAGCGGGTATTAACAGTTGTATAGGTCTTTTTGTTTCGCCGCTTCAGAGCTTAAAAAATGGTGTTCGTTTACTAGGGATTACAGTCCAGTACTTCTCCCCTAGCTATTTTGTTAAACCCCTTTGGGGTATATTGTGTTACAAAAAGAATATAATTCCTAATAACCCAACACCACCAAGGACAATTGTATAGGGCAATGCCATCCAAATCATCTTTAAGTAAGACAACCGGATTGCTGGTGCTAGTGCAGATGTAAGTAGAAACAAGAAGGCTGCTTGGCCATTCGGAGTTGCGACACTAGGAAGGTTGGTTCCTGTGTTAATGGCAATAGCCATCATTTCTAGCTCTGCTCTGCTGATAGTGCCTGCATCAAAGGCCGCTTTTACTTCATTGATATAAACAGTTGCCACAAATACGTTATCACTTATCATGGATAGAACACCATTCGCGACATAGAATAAAGAGGGCTGAATGGCTTTGTCTTGCTCTAATACATATTGGATAATCGGTTTGAATAGGTGTAAGTCATGTATCATTCCTACAATAACAAAAAAGACCGTCAGCAATGCTGTAAACGGTAATGCTTCTTCAAACGCTTTACCGATGCTGTGTTCGTCAGTTATACCTGTGAGTGCTGTCTGTAATACAATAATCCCTAAGCCGATTAACCCAACTGGCGCTAAGTGAAGGGCCAAAGCAACAATTAAAAACAATGCAGAAATACCTTGAACAACCAAGGCATACTTTTCGGCACCTGTTCTCTTTTCATCTTGATCTTCTAAAAAGCCTTGGATGATATCTCTAACCTGACCGGGTAATTGCGCACCAAACCCAAATTTCTTTGTGATTTCTAGTAAGACACAAGTCAATAAACCTGCTGCTAATACAGGCATTGTGATCGGAGCCATGGCATAAAAGAATTCCATGAAGTTCCAGCCTAGTTTGTCACCAATCAGTAGGTTTTGTGGTTCTCCTACAATAGTGCAAACGCCTCCTAGTGCAGTACCAACAGCACCGTGCATTACTAGGCTTCTTAAGAAGCTTCTAAATTGTTCTAGTGTGTCTCCTCCTAATTCTTTACGATCTTCCACACCACTTTCATCAAAGTCGGTGCTCGCAGAATGCACTTTATGATATACTTGGTAGAAGCCGACGAAAACGCTGATCAATACAGCAGTTACGGTCAAGGCATCAAGAAATGCACTTAAAAAGGCGGAGAGGAAGCAGAATAGCAAGGACAGCACTAGCTTAGAACGTACTTTAATGAATATTTTTCCAAAAATAAACATCAATAGTGGTTTCATAAAGTAGATACCCGCCACCATGAACACCAATAACAGTATCACTTCAAGGTTGGCTTCTATTTCGTGGAAAACCGTATGGGGTGTAGTCATGTTTAACAACACAACTTCAAAAGCAATGAGACCGCCCGACTGCAGCGGGTAGCACTTTAACGCCATTGCTAGTGTCAAAATAAATTCTCCAATGATAATCCATCCTGTGGCTGTTGCTCCCACGGTGAATAATAAAATTGGGTTTAATATTAGGAATGCTAAAATGGTCTTCTTGTACCAACCTGGTGAATTCCCGAGAAATGAGTTAAATGCCTCCATTTGCCTGTCGTTATTTGTTTCAATATATCGTTAGAGGCGCAAAGGTAATTGTAAGTGTTGAAAGTTCGCAAAAATTTGGGGTAATTTTTTTGTTTGTGGGATGAAATGGATAAGTTTTGAAATACAAATAGGGACAGTACGCTGTACTTTGTTGAGTTTTAGGTCTTGTAGGTTTCTTGATCTTTGCTTGAGCCCTCTCACTTTTTGAAGAAGTAAAAGGTCAGTGCGTGTTTACCCCGAATAAACCTGTTACTGCTCCAAGAAATGGGCGATTTATCTTAGGTAACTTGATGAACAATTATTTGTTTCTTCCTTCTCCTTTGATGTTGAACATGTTGACTACGCAGCTCTCCATGTCGCCGACGGTGAACACAAATTCTTGTTTGATTTTTTTGCCATTGGCGTATTCTGCTGGTTTCCAGCGGGGCATGTTGCAGACGGTTTCTAAGAGTACTTGATCAATTTCTTTGTCTTCAGAAGACCAAAATACGAGTGGATCCAAAACTTGCCCTTCCTCGTCTATGGTAAACCTTACAGCAGTCATCTGGTATTTATTGAAATGGTCTTCGGCAATGTTATCCATTGCCTTTTCCTTGAGGTATTGTCTTAGTTGTTGCTGTCCTCCAGTGAATGATGCTTGTATTTCAGGTTCTACTGTAAAGGTGAAACTGATCTCTTTAGGTTCGTTATGCGATAAGTTGTTGTTTGGTAAGTATTGAACGTTGACGGTAATAGGTGCGCCAGGGTCTGCTGTAAGTAGGAGGTCTTTTTGTTCTGTTGTGAGGGTACTGTCTTTACTAGTAGCTTTCCTTGTGTTTCCTTGGTGTTTTGTCTGGAAGGTAACTAGGTTGTATTCCTTGATCCATGAGGATGGGTAATGCTTGTTTATGTCCGACAGAGATCGTGCGTCCATTAGCTTTTCTTTTGTCATCTCAATGGCGGGATAATTCCTGTGAACATTATAACTTAGGTCAAAGGCTGAGCTGTCTTGAGTTGCACCAAGTAGCGGAACCATTAGGGCGATGAGAAAGGCTAAAAACGTATTTGAGAGACATTTCATACATCTAATTTACGAATTTTCTTTATAAAATGCTTTAACCTGCATTTTATGCATTGGGAATTAGCTGTTTTGGTATTGCCTGAACGTCTGGGATAAATGCTTGAGCAAATTGTGCGCGTAAGTGATAGTAACGGTATGCGCGGACTGCAAGGAGCACATAATAGTGGATAGCACGACCCGGAGAGTAACGGAGGGATACGCCCAAAATCTCTCGAATAAACAAAAGACTAATGGTTGTTTAGCTTAAAATAATCTGGGATTAAATTTTACTTTTCCTAAGGCCACCACCAAGAAAGATGACGGTTTGAAATGTTTTGTAGATCAACCAATCAAAAATGCGCATGAAGAATCCTAGGCCATCATTTCGTTTAATGTCAAGCAACAATGCGATTCGGCGTTGGTTCGTATTGTTATGGACTTCATGGGTGAAGGTGTCATCGAAAAAGGCGCTTTTACCTTCTTCCCAAGAAAACTGTTTGCCGTCTACAATGATGTAACATTCTCCCTTAGGTACTTCAAGCGGGAGCTGATATCGGAGGATCCCTTTGTACGGGCCCTCGTGCGGTGGTATGTATTTGCCAGGAGCAAGTATGGAGAAATTGATGGTTTTAACTTGTTTCATGTTTTTTAGCAACGCGCATGTTTTGGGACACTTATCCGCATTGCTTTGGATCCACATGCCATATACTTTTAAGACTAGGAGCTTCCAAGCTTTATCATCTCTGTTAGAAATAAATTCCTGTCCACGATCGATTTCATGGAATTGAGGGACTTTGTTTTTCTCCAGTATTTGAAGTACTTCATCACGAATCATTTCCCAATTTTCTTCTAGAATTTTATGGTCTGGGAAATAGGTGTTTATATCAGGAAATGCAGTCGTTCCATTTGTTGCTGCTGCGTAAATTTTCTTGGTATATTGAATGAATAAAAAAGCAAGTATATTCCTATTGACTTCCATTTTTTCACTGCGTATTAATGAACTATTCTGTAATTATTCACTTTATGGTCAATTGAGGTGCAAATCTACTAAACTATTTTATAGAAAATAAATTTTCAAAGTTTAATGCGCTTCCAGCCAATTAGCTCCTACGTCCATTCCAACAATAATCGGGACGCTCAATCCGGTAATAGCATTCGTCATATTGGTTTCAATGATCGGTTTTACTGTTTCTAGCTCGATCTTTGGGACATCAAAGACGAGTTCATCATGCACCTGCAAAATCATTTTAGTCGCAAAATTGCCTTCGGTCAATGCTTTATGCGTTTTGATCATCGCCATTTTAATCATATCCGCTGCGGTACCTTGGATCGGTGTGTTGATGGCTACCCGCTCAGCATTACTTCGAATAAAACCATTGGCAGAGTTGATGTCTCTGAGTACACGACGGCGCCCCATCAACGTGGAGACATAGCCGTTTTCACGTGCCATGTTAACGGTGTTGTCCATATAGCTTTTTAAGCCACCATATTGTATGAAGTACTGCTCAATTAGCTCCTTGGCTTCCTTACGTTTAATTCCCAACTGCTTGGAGAGGTTGGTGGATCCTGCGCCATAAATAATTGAAAAGTTAACTGTTTTGGCGTTCCGTCGCTGGTCTTTTGTTACAGCATCATAGTCTACTTGATAAACCCTAGCTGCTGTAGCTCGGTGAATGTCTTGTCCCTTCTGAAAGGCTTCAAGCATTGCCTCATCTTTGCTGATTTCTGCAATAATACGCAACTCGATCTGAGAATAATCGGCTGCTAGCAAAACATGGTCATTGTCTCTAGGAATGAAGGCTTTTCTAACTTCACGACCCGCTTCCGTTTTAATTGGGATATTTTGAAGGTTTGGATTGTTAGAACTTAGACGCCCAGTTGCTGCTAATGCTTGGTTAAATGAGCTGTGGATCCGGTTTGTCTTTGGATTTACTTGCTTTGGCAAAGCATCTACATAAGTTGATTTCAGTTTTGAAAGTCCACGGAATTTCAGGATTTTAGCTACAAATGGATGTTTTTCTGCAAGTTCTGTAAGCTTCGTTTCATCTGTTGAATATTGGCCTGATTTTGTTTTTCTCCAACGGTAGGGGATTTTCATTTTATCAAACAAGATTTCTCCTACTTGCCGTGGCGAAGCGATGTTGAATTTTACTTCTGCCTCCTCATATATTGTTGCCTCTGCCTCCTTGATTTCTTCAGCTAACTGAACGGAATAAGAGTCTAGGAACTCGGAATTTAGGTTGATGCCTTCATATTCCATATCTACAAGCACGTTGATTAGTGGCGCCTCCATTTCGTAGTACAGTTTTTCCAGATTTGCTTCTTTGAGCGATTTCTCCATGTGCGCTTTCAGCTGATAGGTGATGTCAGAGTCTTCACCTGCATATTCTTTGATTTTTTCGATATTGGCGTCTCGCATATTCAGCTGGAGCTTCCCCTTTTTGCCAATAATGGTTTCAATCGAAACTGGAGAATAGTCAAGGTAGGATTCTGCTAGGAAATTGAGCCCATGTCTCAACTCGGGTTCACACAAGTAGTGTGCTACCATGGTGTCAAAGATGACACCAGCGACATCAATTCCATACCATTTGAGGATCGTGATGTCATATTTGAGGTTTTGCCCGATTTTTCGGATGTCAGGATGCTCTAAAACTGCTTTAAATTCGTGGAGGATAGCTTTTGTTTCTTCCTGATCACGGGGTACATTGACATAATGTGCTTTGTGTGCTTCTGTAGTGAAGGCAATTCCAACGAGCTCTGCATTATTTGCATCGATGCCTGTCGTTTCTGTATCAAAGCAAAATTCTTTTTGTTTGCTGAGCAGTTTGATAAGTTCCGCTCGTTTCTCCTTGGTATCTACTAGTAAGTATTCGTGCGGTGTATTTCTAATGTTCTTATCTCCGACGATTGATTTTTTCGTTTTTGACTTGACGATGGTTACCGAATTACCGAATAGGTCTTTCTGCCCTCCATCGTCTTCATGAATGTCTAGGATCTGTCTAGAGAGTGCTCTAAACTCTAACTCTTTAAAGATTGGAGTAAGGACTTCCTTATTCATTTCTACCAGCTTAAATTCTTCAGCATCGAACGTGACCGGAACGTCTGTGATGATGGTAGCTAGTTTTTTAGAAAGAAGTGCTTGATCGGCGTAGGTTTCTACATTTTCCCTTTGTTTGCCTTTGAGTTTATCAGCGTTTTCGATGATGCCTTCAACGGAATCGTAGAGTGCGAGCAACTTTGTGGCTGTTTTTGGGCCGATGCCTGGTACACCAGGGATGTTGTCAACGCTGTCTCCTTGTAGTCCTAGTACGTCGATGACTTGTTCTACGCGTTTGATGCCCCATTTTTCGCAAATGGCTTTTCCATCGAGGACTTCAGGCTGGTTTCCAGATCTAGCAGGCTTGTACATTTTAATTTTATCTGTACAAAGTTGTGCATAATCCTTATCAGGCGTCATCATATAGACTTCAAATCCTTCTTTTTCTGCGAGTTTTGCAAGCGTTCCGATGACGTCATCCGCTTCATAGTTTTCTTTGGTGATGATTGGGATGTTAAACCCCTTGATGATCTGTTTGACGAAAGGAAATGCTGCACGGATGTCTTCTGGTTGGGCATCTCTGTTTGCTTTGTAGGGTTCGTACATCTCATGTCGGAATGTAGGACCAGACAAGTCAAAAGCGACAGCGATATGAGTCGGTTGCTGCTTGGAGATGACCTCCCATAGGGTTCTGACAAAGCCAGTAATGGCGCCTACGTTAAATCCTTTGGAGTTAAGTAGAGGTCTGCTGATAAATGCAAAGTGAGCGCGATAAATAAGCGCGTGGCCATCAAGTAAGAACAGTTTTTTGTTTTCTGACATGCTAATCTATTAAGCGGAACGGATTCCTGGTGTTCTGTTGACTGATCACTTTTCAGGTATTGAGATTTGGGTATTGCTGTGCTCAAGTCGCTGTTACTGATCAATTAATAATAAGATGTCGCAAGATAAGGTAACTAATTTAGTAATTGAAAATTGATAATTGAAAATGTCTGTTTAAATTGAAAGAGGTAGGGAGACGAATGTAGGGGCAATTCACGAATTTCCCCTACATTCGTTAAACACAAAAAGCCCATCCAATGAGGACAGGCTTTTCGCTGTTGTAGAGTAGTGTAAAAAATTATTTATTTGTCAGCTTTACGCTCGGAACCGAAGTTCTTAGAGTAAGTTAACAGGATTTGTTCAGTGAACATAGCACCTCTTTTAGAAGTTTGGTAACCAGTTTCTGAGTCCCAATCCGCTTGAACTGGTTTTAGGTAATCGTAGTAAAGTCCAGTGTTAATTGCAACACCAATACCTTTCCAGATTTCGAAACCTGTACTAGTTGTCCATTCAAATATTGGAAGGTTTTTCTGTCCATTCTTTCCACCTAAGTAGTTGTAGAAACTATAAAGAGTAGTAGAGAATGAAACTCTACCATCCAAAAATTTGTCTTGGTACAAGGCTCTTAGTGCAGCACCCATTTGAAAGTCAGTGTTTTCGTAGCTAACAACTCCAGTAGAATCGTAAACCATTGGGTTACCGTGTCTAGAACCTAAGAACGCACCAGTATCGTCAAACAAAGGATCGTCAGCGATGACATCATTCATAACCATTGTCAATCGGATGGCTGCAGGTGAGAATAAAGCAGAGAATTTCGCATTAGGCTTATACTCGATACCAGGTTCTAGTACGATGTTACCAGGAGACATAAACTGTGAAATAGGATCAAGGTCTGTATAAACTGGATTTCCAGAAGTATCAACAACTCCAGTGAATGATTCACCTTTTAAAAAGTTTCCTGGGTACGTTTTCAACAGTTGAGACTGAAGACCAGCGTTCACTGCAACATACCATTTCTCATCATTTGTAAGTGCGTAGCCAGGTTTTGTGTAAATTTCAAGTAGATCTAATGTTTTTTCAAACGGTTTTCCTCTTGAGCTTTTACCAACACGTTGGAAGCCTTCTTGAAGTTTGAATGTGTTATCCCAAACTAACTTTCCACTTTTGTAGATACCAAACAATTGTCCTAGTCCACCGAATGACAATTTGTTGTCACCCGCACCAGAACGAGGCTGAATTACTAGAAGCTGATCTAAGTTTAGACCGAAGTTTCCTCCAGTTGTCCAACCTTCAGGAACACCTTCAGCCGTTTTCGCAAGAGATTGTTTGTTTCTTAATTCATCTTCTTGACCTTGTGCAAATAAGCCAGTTACAAACAAGAACATGAATGTGAAAATTAAAATTTTCTTTGTCATTTTTTTTGATTTCGTTTTAAAAAATAGGTTTAGGGTAGAATATATATTCCCTCATTTCAATGTATACTATAAATATGTGTTTATTGTTTCAACAATTAGTATATTAAAATTATTAATTGTCAAATTTTTCTACCGACTCTTTTGTCAATATTCCCATTGGAACAATTACCTTACTGTTTGGAGTCTGAATGGTAATCGAAGAACTGTCCTTTGCAATAACTGTGCCTTTAACGTCTTTTACTTTTATTTCGTTACCTATTTCAAATTTATTTTTACTGTAGAGCCCGCCTAAGATGTTAGCCATCATCTCTTTGGAAGCGATTCCATATCCAAGGGCAAAAGCGAAAATAATTCCTCCAAGAATAAGTGATAAATTAGATTTTAGAAACTCTGTATTAATTTCGGCTTGATTCATGGCCATCATCAATACATTGATCAGGATAAAGTAAAACACGAGTGAGCTCACTACACTTGCTGCTGGCATATTAATAGCTTGGCAAGCACTACGAACTCCTTGTTTAATCATATCTGCAATAAAAATACCTACAGCTAAGACCACTGCAGCCGAAAGGACTTTGGGTAAGTAGGCGACTATACTGCTTATTAACTCGGATACGACTTCCATTCCTAGGAAATCAGCAGAAGCAATTAAAAATATGAATAAGATGACGTAGTAAGTCAGTTTAGAAAGTATCTTGCTAGGGACAATTTTAACGTTTGACTTATCAACTATTTCAATTTCATGCAGCTTGTCAGCGACGACATCAATTTTAATGGTATCTAAGATTCTTAAGACTATTTTAGACACTACTTTTGCAATGATGTATCCGATGATCAAGATGGCAATTGCACCTACCAACTTAGGGATTGTAGCAATAAACTGTTCAATTAACTGTTTCATAATTCACTAATTATTTTGTGCAAAATTAATATATATATGATAACATATTGCACTTTCCTTAACTTTTTAAGGTTTGTTAGTGAATATGTTTGAGACGTCAAGAATTTTCTCAAGTCACATAAAAGTAAACTTATATTTTTGTTTTTATTTTTGATCGTTTTTCGGCTCCTGCATTTCGAAATTGGACATAAATCCAAGAAGGGAGCTGCCTCCTTTGACCACGTAAAGGTCGATGACTTCTGATACGAAACGTATAAAGTTAAGTCCTCCACCAACACCAGATTTTATGCTTTGAGGTGCCTCTACTTGATTTTCGAGGGGTAGTTTTTTGAATTCTGACATAATTGTTAGGCGAGTAAGTTTAATAAAAAGGTGACATAGAGTATTGATGCATATCGGTCCAAGTAGTTTTCGAGATAGATGGTTCTAACTTTGTGTTTGGCACGTTTTAGCTTCATTTTTGTGGCGCTCTCGGACTTGTTGATCACAATTCCAATATCTTTTATTGAAAGGCCTTCCTGGTATTTCATAGTGAGTACTGCCTTGTCTTCAGCTGGGATTTTATCCATGATCTCCTTAATTCTGTCTAGCTCAATTTCAAACAGCTCTTTATCACCGACTTCTTCTTGCACGTCTTCTATTCGCTCATCTTCATCAGTGAGCACTGTTTTTTCTTTTTTCTTTCTTCTGATATGATCTATACAGTAATTATAGGTGATAGAGTATACCCAAGTGGAGAATCTAGATTTTTGATTAAACTTTGCCAGATTAAGGAATATTTTCATGAAAACATCCTGAGAGGCATCAGCAGCAGTTGCTTCGTTTCTAAGTAAGGATAGGCATCTACTGTAAACTTTTGAGGAATAGCGCCCATACAGTATACTGAAATACTCTTGACTTTGAGTCTCAAGGTATAGGTCAATTACCTCGTTATCACTTAGTTTTTTGGAAGTACTCTTTATCAAAGTTGATTCTTTTGACGCGATTCTATTAATATAGACGTTAAATGGAATAAAAGTTACATATAATAACCTATTATTCTGCAATATCTTAATAATTTAGGTCTTATTCCTAGTGATTTCCAATCTTTAATAAAAATTAAGAATAAAAATATCTCACATAAAGAAAAATCGGTACTTTTTGTAAAAAAAATACCGAATATAAATGTTTGTATCAAAATACAAACATTTACTGTTTAGATGATTGTAATAAAATTCTTTTTCTTTTTATTGGTATTCCTTTTCTTGAGCTTAATTCCGCAATGACGATGCCATTATTAAGCCCCTTAGTATTAAACTGGTTGATTTGTCCACCTAGCAGAGGGATATCGCTTGTTAACTTTTGCCCAAGGATACTCCATATGGTTAGGTAGTAGGGCTCAAGTGGAAGGTCTGTCAAATCTACTGTTAGATTATTGTTGGTTACCGGATTAGGATGAATATTCAAGGGTAGAATTTCAAAGTCTTGGTTTGAAACAGAAGAATCTGGTTTAACAAATACAGTATCGATATGAAATTTAATTGAATCTCCACTTTCTCCAGCGCCAAGTCTAGGCCAAATAATTATGATGTTTTGCTGATTTATCTGAAGATTAAATAGTGGATCGGTGGCTTTTATGTCTTCGATTTCAAAATCTTCATCATCTCCAGGCTGAATCGTTCCCGATACGGGAATGGTGTCAGAAAATGATACCGTATTAAAAAACAATGGAGGAATGCTTGTTCCTACATAAAAATCGAGATAGACATCTCCTTGTAAGTTAATGTTGCTAACATTAATTACTTCCCCTTCAATATCAAATTCATCTGCAAGCTCAATTGAATCTTTATTGATTTCGAACTCAATATCAAAGTTAATGTTTTGGTGTTGGCCTGCTAGAGAGACACCAAAAAAGAGGACAACAAACAACAAGAAGGAGAATTTTTTCATTAGTTCAAACCTAGTTTAACTTTAGAAATCAACAATTGTACTTAAAAATAAGGATTGTTTACAACAAAATAAGTAACTTATCACCAAAATATTACACGTTTAATTGATATCCATGAAGCATTTTTTAACAAAAATCATTAATAATCTTCAGACATCTGAAATTAGATACTTCAAATTATTTAGTTCGAATTACAGGCAAAAAGGAGGAGAAAAGAGGACTGTAGTGCTTTTTAATGAGTTAAGGAAGAACAAGGTTGATGAGTATAGTGATGAAATACAGCTTTTGTTTTTTGACCAGGCCAATGCGAATGGTTATTACAGGATCAAAAATCGATTAAGAGAAGATCTTGAAAGTAGTTTGTTAAGTTTTCATAAAGGTAAAATCAATGAAAACAAAATTTTGAATTGTATTGAGTTATCTAACATTTTTGTCAATCGGTCAATGATTGATATTGCAATGTCCTATCTCGAGGAAGGTGAAGGTCTTGCCATTAAGCTGCAGCGCTATGATTTGTTAAACATTATTTATGATCGTCAAATTGTTTTGTGTAATCAATTGATAGATAGAGATCCTGCCCCATATGTTAGAAAAAAAGAGAAAAATCACATTCTATACCGACAGATTCAAAAAATAGATTTATTACTTGCTACTGTTACCTACAGATTAAATCAATCAAACTATTCTAAGAAGGATCTAGGTGTAGTCGATTTGTTGGAAAATGTGTTAGAAGAATTTCAACTTAAATCAAAGGAAAGCTTATCTTTCGATAATAGGTTAAAAATCAACAAGGTAGTTCGAAATATTCTATTGCAAAAAAGAGATTATAATGAACTTGGTTCCTTTTTAGAGTCTTCTTATAGGGAGTTGTCCAATGCTAATGTATTTACCACAGAAAATCATGAAGAAAAGATAAAAATGCATGTTTGGATGTTCAATACTTTTAGCAAATTAAAAAAATTGGAAAAGTGTGAACATTCAATTAGACAATTGAAAGAGTGTATAGAGGATTCTGTTTATTACAATAAGTATGTGTGGCTTTATTATCAGAGTAAAACGCTTTTGAATGTTCTAAATAATACTCCACAGCTAGCAATACAAGATCTAGAAGAGCTGAATAGGTCAATTCGACCACAATATATGCTTAGTGAGTTATCAATTAACCTAAACCTTGCAATACTCTATTATTATATTAAGGATATGGATAGTTGTTTTAATTATTTTTCTAAAGTGATCTTATCAAAGGAGTTTAGTAAAATTTCACCTTATCTTCAACTTAACATCCTAGTAGTCGAACTCATCCTAAGGACTGACAATGGAGATTTTGTATATGTAAATAATAAATTTAAAGAGATAAAAAGAAAGTTTAGAATTGATTTGAAAAAGGAAACCTATACAAAACAATCTCAGTTTTTAGATATCTTCAAAAAGACTTTTATCAACTCACCAGATGGTAGGAAGCTTTCCTCGAACAAGTCAAGTATTTTATCATTTTCTTCTAAGCATGCTGATATAGAAATCGCATCAAATGAATTGATAGATTATAGTGTTTGGTTCAAATCAAAACTTGACAATAATGATTATTATAGTGAGCTTTTGAAGCAGTATTTCGCCTCCTGACGCTCGATTTAGTTAATAAGGAGCAAATACCGATAGGTGATAGAAGGCAGCAGGATCGATCGATTCAGCAAAAAAAAACGGTTGCCTGAAAAGACAACCGTTTTTGTTATACTAAGTAAGTTTGTTACTTAGAAAGTACGATACGTTTTGTCAGTACTTGATTTCCTGATTTCAGTATCATGAAGTAATTTCCAGCTGGATACTTCTCTAAGTTAATTTCCTCTTGAATTGTTGTTACTTGGCCGTAGTTTTCTTGAATTAATGTTTGTCCAAGAACATTGCTTACTTCCATTTCTATGTCTTGCGCATTTTCAAAAACTACCTCTAGAGTTGTTCTGTTTTGCGTTGGATTAGGATACAAATTAATAGATTGTAATCCTTCTATTGTCTGAGTAGCAGATGGAGGCATTACCATTTCACATAATGCAGCAGTACATCCGTCAGCATCTGTTACAGTACCACAATAGTTGCCAGCAACAAGATTCATAATGGTTGCAGTCGTTTCACCGTTATCCCAAAGGTAAGTGTAAGGAGCTGTTCCGCCTATAGGCATTAGGGCAATTGATCCATCACTACCTGCTTGTTCGTTTGTGACATTTGCAGTTGCCGCTAGATCAGAAACCGTAACTGTAACAGCTACTTGGCCACTCTCGCAACCTGCTGTGTAAGCCCAGTCATAAAAGAAATAGTAGTAACCGGCAAGTGCGTTAATTGGTCCTGTGATCGTTACGCCATTAGAACTATATGGGTAAACAGCATCTCCATTCTCTCTATTTAAAGAGGTAATTGTTGATCCACTTGCACTTAATTGGTATCCTGTTCCTGGTGCGATTGCAAACCCTACTGGAATAACTGATTTTGCGCCTGTTATATCTAATAATGGAGCAGTTGTTGTGTTTAAAACAGCACCTGAAGCATCAAGTAAGTTAACCGTTACATCACCAGCGTCAATTCCATAAACGAATACACTGTCTAGTGTGATAGGAGTCGTTACATCAAAGATCAATCCGTCTCCAAAAAAGCTGTATTGTCCGCCACCTATTTGGTCTGCTAGTCCACCAGTTTCTTGTGAAACAGAAGAGGTAGATAGATAAACAGTTGTGTCAGCTGTAATCATACCTAACGCTAAACTGTCTCCAGTACCAACTAGTGTATTGGCCGCATCGAACCATTGATTCGTAGTTCCAGCAACTGGCATAGCAATAGCATAAGCATCTGAGCCTGGACATGCAGCTGATGCAGCTGGCATAGGTGACGCTTCTGCAGCAAAAATCGCTGAGCTTACTAATGTATCGTTTGCAGTGTTTTGATCCGTAGTTAAAGCAGAATAAGCATCAACCATTACCATTCCTCCAGCAGCAGAGTTGAATGGTCCAACACTAACTGTCATTGAAGCTCCTGGGGCAACTGGTCCAGGTATAGTCGCAGTCGCATTTGCCGTAAAGGCACCTGAAATGTCTACATTGACAGGTATATTACTTTGTGCTATGTATCCACTGTTTAAAACGGTAACGTCAACATAGGAATCACTACTTCCACAAGCGGAAGTTGCCTTAACTCCAACTGCAGACATATCATTTGAAAGTGGTACGTAAACATTAAAATTGTCAATCGCCCAGTACCAAGCCCATTGATCACCATCATCATATACAAATCTAAGTTGCATTGCTGCATGGATTGATGAAGTAATGTCATAAACTTTATTTGCAGGACCGCCAAATGCACCATCATCAGCAACAAAGACATCAAGTGTGTCCCATCCGCCAGCAGTATTTTTTAACAAAACTAGTCCTTGGTCTCCTGCAACACTTCTGTAAAAGTGGTCAAAAGATACAAACAATCCTGTAGAAGTATACGGAGTACCGTCAAATGTGGGAGAGACAAGCTCTTCAATCATTAAGGTTCCATTTCCATTAGCATCAGAATTGACAAAAGCGAATTCGGTACCATCAAGGTAACTTCCTCCGAATCCTCCTGTAGTTCCAGCCCATGAGTCACCAGTTGCAGCTCCAAGGTCATTAACTGTCCAAGTTGCTGGAATACCAGTGTCAAAGTTTTCTGTTAATACAACTTGACCAAAGACCTGACTAGTAAGCAGGCTAAAGCAAATTAATAAGGGTGTAATAAGTTTCAGCATAAGTAAATGTTTGATTATTAAGTAAATAATGAAGTTTGATTTGTATTTATTCAACGGTAAAATTCGGTTGAATGCATACCAAAAGTAAAATAGTATATAAATCTACTGTATTTTTCTTAATATTTTGTTAAATGTTTTGTCATATTTTATTCAATTTATTCATTGTCTACGAATATCTATTTGTACTTGGCTGTAAAATAGGGGGTTTATGAAATGTGGGTGCCCTTCAATCCATAACGTTTTGGTTCGCCCGTAGAGGGTTTGATTCATTGTTTTATAGTAGGATGTGGTCATAGTGTCCTTTAGCCTTGTTTGAACTCTTTGGCCTTCATTATAGTCAGAGGTGAACAATCTAGTTCACATAAGTTGAATGTATTGCGCATGAAAAGAATGGGATAAACGTCTTCAGTTTTACTTCAGTCTCCCATCTTTTTCTGACTTTCTTTATTCTTCAGCTTTTGTAGCTCCTAAATAATGATCTTTCGCAAAGGCCAACTCTTCTAATATGGTCTTACGTTGTTGGATTAAACTGCTTACTTCTAAAGGATGTTTGTAAAAAGTAGTGAGCCATGCCCATAGCGACTTAAAGTTTTGAATGCGTCGGTAATAACTCATAGCAAAATAGCCACTAAGCGGCAAACTCAAGGCAAAGAACAACAGCGCAGTTACTGATTTGATACCCCAATATTGCATAAACAGAAGTATAAGCATACTGTAGAAGAGACCAAAGCTAAAGATCCCAACCGTCATTTTTATTGGACCACGAAACGCATCAAATGGAGTCATTAGTTTTGCCACCTTGCCTGGAATCAAGTAGGGCAGATAATTGGTCAATAAACCATATAAGAAAAACGGTAAACCCAATAGAAGCATTCCAGCATATAAAAAGTGCCTAGTTAATGATGGTTTTTTCTTACTGCCCTCTTGGGTCAGAAATCGATCTTCCAGCTGAAAACTACTCAGTTGATTGAAGTACTGATTGACGGTTAGCTTAACTCCACCTGCCCATTTTTCATCCAGCCCGTCAAAGTGTTTTACCGCTTGCTCTATTCCTTTGGTTAAGGGAAAGCCATGCCATTTGGGGTCAAGGTTGAACTGGCTTACCAATTCATTTTTGTAAAGCGTTTCAACATTTCTGATAAATTGATCTTCGTCTTCATTTTCAATTAAAATCAGATTTTTCTCTAGGGTCGTTTTGATTTTTTCTGTTAGTTGCTTTACCGCATCTCGATCATTTTCAAGATAGGCTTCCTTATAATCTTTTAACTCGATTGGATCTTCGATATTAATCCAAGCATCGGACCTGAACAACTGAGGATCCGTATAGTTGATGCCAATACAAAGTAACTTTGTTCCTAATTTGAAATCGTTTCTTGCTTCAGCTCCAAGGGCGATCCGTGCAGCCCCAGTCTTGATTTCTCGAAGCTTTCGTTCTCTGATGCTTGTTCCTTCAGGAAACAATATAAGTGTGCCCTTAGATTCTAGATGCTGGAAGCAATGTTCGAACATGTCTTTATTCAAATGTGCTAACGCTGGATTGTCTTGTTTTCGATGTACGGGAATAGAGAATGCCATATTTCGCATCCACCAGTTTTTAAATTTTCCTTTGAATAACGTCCCTTTCGCAATAAAGCATACTTGTTGTTTCAGCAGACTTGCAGCGATGATCGGATCTGTAAACGTACTTGGATGATTAGCAACTACAATCAATGGGCCTTTGTGAGGAATGACTTCTTTGTTGATGACTTTATATTGTCTGAAGTAAACCTGAAGTGCAATTTTATAGATGAATCTAAATATATTATACATCCTTGGAATAATGATTAATTGTTAATGATTAATGTTGAGTCTACTCCGAAAAGTCATATTTTCAGTAATTAACAGTAAATTAGAAATAAGTTTAATGTTTAATGTTCGTTTTTGCCTTGATGCAAAAAGAACCAAAAAAATCAAGAATTGTAAACTCGCTCCGCTCGAACAGTACAATTCGGCCCTCCCGCCCGATTGCTTCCGGGGATTTAGTGTTATTTGTTTTACATATTATTTTCATTATTAATGTTTTTGCATTCTTATAAAAACAGACTTTTTGCAGTGCACTCAATGATTAAGTATTGAAGTATATAATGTGAAAAATGGTAATTTAATTTTAACAATGAATGTTGTCTTAAATCAATCACACTTCGACTAGCATAAGTCAATGTCGAACTATGGTTCATTTTCTGATTTTAAAAAATTAATATTACGCATTAATCCCTTGTATTTTGTGCGCTTGACGGCAGATTTTTGGAAGACTTTGGAAAACACTTCTTGAGTCAACTCTTCCCAATCTTTTTTGGTTAGGTCTAGCAATTCTTCGTGTGGTTCAAACGCTGGTTCGTTATGTGGCGTCGAAAATCGATTCCAAGGGCAAACTTCTTGGCATATATCACAGCCAAAGGCCCAGTTTTCCATTTTTCCTTTAAATTCATCTGGGATGGCATCTTTCAACTCGATTGTAAGATAGGAGATACACTTGCTAGCGTCCAACCAATATCCATCTTCCTTGATGGCGTCTGTCGGGCAGGCATCAATACATCGAGTGCAGGTACCGCAGTGATCTTTCATTGGGCCATCGTATTCCAGTTCTAAATCAATGATTAACTCAGCAAGAAAAAAGTAAGACCCTTTCTTGGGATGAATGATCAAGGTGTTTTTTCCTACCCATCCAAGCCCGCTGCGCTTTGCCCACTCTCGTTCCATTACAGGGGCAGAGTCTACAAAACAACGGCCTGAAACCGCACCAATAGTTGTTTCTATGTGTTGAATTAAATCTTTTAGCTTTCGCTTAATGATATGATGATAATCTTTGCCATACGCGTACTTGGAAATCTTTGGGGCAGAAGGGTCTTGTTGCTCTTTTGGTGTATGGTAGTTATAAATTAGTGAAACCACAGACTTGGCACCATCCACTAGTTTCCTAGGATCGATTCGCTTTTCAAAGTGATTGGCCATGTAGCTCATCTGACCATGTTGGTGTTGGTTGAGCCATTGTTCAAGCAATTTGGCTTCTTCTGTGAGTTCCTCAGCTTTAGAGATTCCGATATGTGAAAACCCAAGCCGGTAAGCGGCTTCTTTTATCGAGTGTGTGATATGTCCCTTTGTGTGATTTTCCAATTTATTGGATATGAAATTTACCTCAAATTACTAAACTGCTTGAAATGTTCCTAAATTAGCAGTAGTCAATTGCAAGACACAATGAATCGAGCAAAGATTATTAATATCATGATCATTTAAAAATAAACAGCACTGAGCTTCTTTTGCAACTTACGTATTCTTGTTCTTTTCTCCTTGGTTTGCTTCTTTTGCACAGCCCTCTATAGCCAATCGGCTAATAATTTACTGGAAGGACGCAAGAAGGTCGTCATTCCCTTTGAGAAGGTCAATAATTTTATTGTTGTGACGGTAAGTCTCAATGGGAAAATCCCCTTGCGGTTTATCATCGATACGGGATCACGGTACACAATTCTTACAAAAAAGGTATTGATTCATCCTTCAAATATTTCGTTCGATCGAAAGTTTATTGTGTATGGCGCAGATCGAAGTCAAGATATAGGAGCCTTCTTAGCGCCCAATCTCAATGTATCGCTTGGTTTTGAAGTAACAAAGAAGATGTCTATTCTAGTATTGGATGAGGACTTGCTAAGAATCGAACAGATCATCGGTACTGAGATTCATGGTATACTAGGGACAGATTTTTTTCAATTCAATCTGCTTAGTGTTAACTATAAAGAGGAGAAATTAACCATTTATAGTAGAAGCAGTTTTAAGCCATCCCGTCAATGGAAGTCAATGCCGATGGATTTGAATTCTGGAAAGCCTTACCTCTCTGTACCGATTTCGGTAAGGGACAGTGCACAGATTGATGCTCGATTGCTGATCGACACGGGAGCAGATTTGTCCTTGATTCTTCATCCTAACGCTCGACCAGATTTTGAGTTGCCTATCCAGATTGTAGAAGGGGAAATCGGTTCTGGCCTTGGCGGATATCTAGAAGGTTACCTAGGACGAATCAAGCGATTGGATCTTGGAGGGTATGAGTTTAAGAATTTAATCACTCATTTTCAAAACATGCCTATTCTTGAGGATTCAGTGATCGATGTAAGTAGGGATGGGGTATTAGGGAATCGGTTGCTTTCGCGATTTAAAGTGTGTTTTGACTTTTATAAACATGACCTGTACCTCAAGCCGCTTGGGAAGTATGACCGAGGTTTTGATTATGATAGAAGCGGATTACTGTTGGTGATTCAAGGGGAAATGCTAAATAAGCTGATTGTAGAAGGACTGATACCCGGTTCCCCTGGGGAAGAGGCAGGTCTGTTGGCAGGAGATCTGATTCTCCGTTTGAATGGGTTGAATCGGTTTACACTAAATCTTGAGACGGCTACACGACTGTTGCAGAAGCGAGTGGGGAAGACCATCCGAGTTCGAGTGAAACGGGGCAAGGAGATTAAACAATTTCGATTTGAATTGCGCGATTTGTTATAACGCTATTTTTTCTGTAGATGATAGTCCATATCGTAAGCATAAGAATCGTCTAAAAGGCAGACCGCATTGTATCTTATCTAACTCCATTGCCTTGGGAGTGTGAGCTCAAAGTTAGCGCCTTCTTCCGTTTGATCGTTGGTGAGTAGTCTGATCCTTCCTCCTACAGATTCGACCACCTTTTTAACGATGGCAAGTCCAAGTCCTGTGTTTTCTTTGGACTTTGGTCCAAGGGTTTGGAAGAGGCCAAAAATCCGTTCAGCATATTCTTTTTTGATGCCAGGGCCGTTATCTTTGATGTTGAAGGTCAATTGCTCATTTGTTTCTTTAGCAGTGATATCAATGTGAACGACGTCCTTGTCACTATATTTAACAGCATTTGAGATTAAGTTTTGGAATATTTGTGAGAATCGGATTTTCGAGCAAGTCATATCAATTTCCTTCTTAGGAAGTTTAAATTTGATCGTTCGATTGTCTGCTAAAAAGGGTTCTGTGATCAGTTTTAGTTGTTTTGTAACGGAAATTTTCTCTAGGGTCGATTCATTTTTGCTGACTTGGCTCAGTTTAAGAATTCCATTGATCATGTTACTCATTTGAACTGTTTGATCCTTAACGATATCGATATACTCAAGAGACTCATTAGAAAGGTGGTCGCCTTCTTTCCTTTGAAGAAGAGTCAGGAAGCCAGATATGTTGCGCAGCGGTGCCTTCAAATCATGCGACACGATACGGGAGTACTGTTCAAGTTCGTAGTTTTCCTCAGTTTTGATTTCTACTTGTTTTTCTGATTGTGCGATTTTGTAAGCAAAATAGACAAGGGCGAATATTAGTAATAATCCTAACAACATTAGAAGTTTGAAGGGTCTAGTTGCCTTTGATTGAAGCATCGAAAGGTAGTGCTCTATAATCGAGTTTGCTTTACCCGTTTGGATGTTATATTGGTCTTTTAACTGTTGATAATCTTCACTAAAGAGTTTGTCTTTGGCTATTGAGGATTGCTTGTTTCGGATTGCGGCAAAGGCCAGTTTTTCGGTTTCTAACAGTTTATCGTTTGTTTCTGAAGTAATCGAAGTCTGATCTAGTTTTAATGCAAAAGTTAAATTTTCAAATGCTTTAGCAAGTTGTTGATCACTATGCATATACTTTTCTTCCCAATAGTTTAAATTAGTGGTATCATAACTTGCAATAAAGGCAGACATAGAAAGAATTTCGTCATTTTGAACAATTTCCGCTTGACGCTGAATCAATAATTGTTCTTCATTTAAGTGCAATAATAAATCCGCAAAACCATCATTTATTGAAGTAATTTGCTGGTCGAGTAGCTGGTCATACTGTATAACTTCTTTACTGGTCTTTGCTTGCAACAATGCATCGAACGTTTCTTCAAATTGATAAACAAACTCATCTATTTCTTTCAAATAATACCTACTTTTCTTGTTCAGTTTAGTGTTTTTAAACTTATATAGTGTTTTTTGAAAATTTGATTTTGAATCATTCGCTCTTTTATACCATTTCTGATCTTTAGTCACAATAAAAAGACCTGCGGACATTTGCATAATTCTAGCATTAGAAACAACTGTCCCTTTTGTAATCATTAACTTTAAACTTGTTTTCTTTTGGTTTTCTATCTTTTGAACATTCTGATAGGCAGAAAAGCAGGTGATAACCAAGCAGATTAAAGCTAGCGAAAATATAAGATATAAAAGCTTGTCTTTACCAATGAAATTCTGCCAAGTCATAATAAGTAGTTACTTGGTCTAACTTACGATTCAAACGGTCTAAAGTTTCAATTTTTTAGTCATCAAAATGAGATGTTGATTTTTGGGAGTAAAAAATGCTTCTTGTCTAGTTAGGTAAAATTTTAATGTTTGTTCAGTTACGTCACCATCTTTCTGAAGGATACTTTCTTACAAACCAAGTATACGTACGTAATCGGTTTTTTGTTAGAAATCAGAATTAGTTGTTTGGGATTTCTACCTGTTTGCGTTCTACTTTTTGCTTTTATCAATCCAGTCCCCAATAATACCAAGGATAAACTCTACACGGATAAATTTTTGAAGGAGGTGTATTTTAAACAGTCTTGAAAAAAAGGAAGCGTGTTGGAAACTATTTTACCCCATTCGGAAAAGGAATAAGGAAAATTCATGTATTTTTTTAATCTTGTAGAAACAAATACAAAATAGGTTTCAGTATGTTAAATGCAATTATTATTGATGATGAAGAACATGCCCGTGATTTACTTGCCGACACAATCAAACACTGTAATTTGCCTGTAAAAATTATGGCCAAGTGTTCAGATGTAGAATCTGCTGTGATTGAAATCAAGGCAAACAATCCAGATTTTGTGTTTTTAGATATTGAAATGCCTAATTATTCGGGGTTTGAACTATTGGAATTCTTCGAAAACATTGATTTTGAGATCATTTTTGTAACGGCTTATTCACAATATGCGATTCATGCATTTGAGGTATCAGCGATTGATTACTTGCTAAAACCACTTCAAATAGATCGATTGGAGGCAGCCATTAAAAAAGTAAAAGAAAAAATAGTGCTGAAAAATAGTGCTAAAAGAATTGAGACATTAAAGGAAAATATGCAACAAACAAAACTCTCTAAGATCGCACTTCCAATGGCCAATTCTTATCAATTTGTAGAAATCCCTAACATAGTATGTATAGAAGCAGCTAGAGCCTATTGCCATATATATTTAGCAGATAACAATAAAATATTGGTCAGTAAAAGCCTAAGCCATTTTGAAGAAATACTGAAGAGAAATAAAGAATTTGTAAGAGTACACAGATCCTTTTTAGTGAATTTAAAATTCGTAGTATCTTATAATAAAAAGGAAATGCAGCTTCTATTGGCAAAAAACCTTTTAGTCAAAGTATCTAGAAAACGAACGGAAAATTTTGAAAATCATTTTTATAAATTTAAATGAAGTTATCAATTGTCATTGTGGCATTCTTTATCTCCTTAGCCCTCCTTGGTCAAGCACCTTATTTTATTCAATATGATCTAGAGAACGGTTGCCCAACAAACAATTTATATGATGTAATACAAGACTCTAATGGCTATATCTGGATTGCAGGAGAAGAAGGAATTGCCAAATTCGATGGTAAATCATTTAAATCAATCGGTGACAAACAAATCGATGTGACCAATTTAACTATTGGTAAAAATGATATTATCTGGGCAGTTGGATTTAACAATACCTTATTAAAAATTGAAAATGATAGTATTTCTATAGAATTGAACTGGAATAATCGATCCACAAGTAAGGTCTTATCATTTGTCTATGACAAGGAAAATGATTTCATCTGGCTTTCAGCATACAAAAATTATTTTTATCGCTATCAACCATCTACAAGCAAACTTGACTCATTTAAAATACTTTCAAACAACAAAGTAAAAAATCAAATTGCCCCCCATTCCATCACACCTCAAGGGGTATTTGATAATAAAGTGTTTTTTGGGGTTCATAATAATGGATTGTATCAAATGAATTATAAAACAAGAAAAATCACACCATTAAACATTGTTGATAAGCCTAAAGATTCAAATTTAAGCACTGGAATATTTTTCAAGTTTAATAGTAAAACTTATTGGATTAACACTTGGAAACATCGAAGAAACATAGTCTATGAGCTAGAAGGAACAACATTAAGAAAAAACGTGCAGTTGAGTAATCAGTTAAAAACAAATCAAGTTGTCAGAGTTAAAGTTGTGGATGAGATACTGATCTGTTCCTCTAATAATGGTGTATTTATTTTTAATAAAAAATTACAATTACAAAATAATCATGCTTTAGTATCTGATTTTTTTTGTACTCAAACTATAATTGATACTGAAGGCAGTATGTGGATGTCTACTTTAAAAGATGGTTTAATTTATCTTCCGAACCCTCTAATTAAGCATTATACAATTCAAAATTCAACTATTCCAGAAACATCAATTTACAGTCTTGAAACACACAATAATTTACTTTATTTTAGTTCTAACTTTGGGAATTTTTATTCTTGGAACAGAAATGCTGATTTTAAAACCATACTGATCCTTCCTGAACAAATTGAAATCCAATCGAATATTAAATTGAATCCTGACAATCTAGTATACTTTGGATCCCCTCAGCATCTTTACATTTTTGACCCGTCAACTCTTAAATTCATTCTCAAATGCAACTTTAATATAGGAAATGATCTGGAATTCTATAAAAACAAGATCGTTTCGACAACATCAACAAATGCTTGGATTGTAAGCAATCCTTTGCGTATAAATAGTCCTTTTCCTAGTTTTGCCTACAATATCAAAGATCCATACAATTATACAACTTTGGGAAAAGTCAAAAGGATGGGACTATCAAAAGAAAGATCTGTAGGTTGTACTAATAATACCATTGATAGTAGTTTGTGGGTGGCAACTAGAACACGACTTCTTCGATTTAGTGAATCTGATGGAATTGACACCATTCGGAATAATGATCAGGAGATTACAGCCTATGCTTTAGATAGTGACTTAAAAATTGGAGTGTGGGTTAGTACTCATCAAGGTGTAATGTTGTTTATAAAAGACTCTGTACGTCAGCACTTTCAGTATCCACAACAGTTATTAGACGATGAGATCACCTTGCTTAAGGTAATTGGAAACAACCTCTATCTAGGAAGTAAAAACGGCCTTCAACAATACAATACTGTCACAAAAGAATTTCAGAACTACCAAAAACTGGATGGTCTTCCTACACACTCCATTTTAGATGTTGAGGAAATGGGGGACTACATCTATGCTAGTTCTTCAAAAGGATTAATTGAAATCCCTAAACACCTCAAAACTCATAATGCTACGCCACCAAAACTAATTTTCGAGAAGTTGGTACTTAATCAAACAGATACGCTCCACCCTACTAATAAATTAGAACTTACCTATCAAGAAAACAATTTACAAGTACACCTCAATGCATTGTCGTATAGATCTCAGGGGAATTATCAAATCCACTATCAGCTAGAAGGAATTGACGAAGAGTGGATAAAGTCTGAAGAGAATTACCCAATCGCTAGGTACTCCAATTTAAAACATGGTAAATATACCTTTAAGGCAAAAGCACTCAACGAAGATGGTGTTGAAAGTCAGGAAATGCAATTGTCCATTCGTATTACTCCAGCATTTTGGCAAACCATTTGGTTTTACTCACTTTGTGCACTATTAGTGCTTTTCCTTGGATATTTTTCAGTCCGTCTACGCTTTAGACAATTAAAACAAAGATCTGATTTAGAAAAGAAAGTGATTAATTCTGAAATCACAGCACTGAAGTCGCAGATGAATCCCCATTTCATCTTCAATGCACTCAACTCGATCCAAGGACTGATTATGAAGCAGGATGTGCGTAGTACTAATATCTATTTAGGAAAATTCGCCTCCTTATTGCGATTGGTCTTAGCCAACTCTTCGAAAGAAAAAATCACTCTTGAAAAAGAGCTAAAAATGCTTAGAACTTATCTCGATTTAGAGAAGCTCCGATTTGGAGATGATTTTAATGTATCCATCATAATTGATCCGCAACTCGAACCAGATATTGTGTTGATTCACCCTATGATTTTACAGCCTTATATCGAAAATGCAATTAAACACGGGCTTTTACACCAAAAAGGAAGTAAGAGATTAGATATTGAGTTTCGGAAAGAAGGGCAATATGTAATTTGCTATATCAGTGACAACGGTATTGGAAGAGACGCCTCCAAGGCAATCAGCAAACGTCGAGAAAAATATCACACTTCCTTCTCGCAAGAAGCGAACGAAAAACGAATTGACTTAATCAACGCCGTAGAAAAAGAGAAAGTCAGTCTTGAGATATCAGATTTGAGCCCAGGCACGCAAGTCAAAATAGGATTCCCGCAACAGGACAAGTAATCCAATTTAGATTTACCGAAAAAATTGAAAAGCCCCTGCAATCGAACGCTACCCCTATTTATTTAAGGTTTAATGCTTTACTATTTTTCCTGATTGATAGCTGTTTGAAACCAATATTTTATAAAAATAAACACCATTGGCTAAATGAGAAATATCAAATAAGTTTCGACCATTATGTTTTTTTGAAGTTATAACCTCTTGTCCTAATTCATTAAAAAGTTGAAAATAAAAGTTGTCCTTATGGTCTACAGTTACCTGAAACATTCCATTATTAGGATTAGGGGAAACGTCCACCAAGTGACTTATTGGCTCAATTGATTCGTTAGAATTTGGTTGCTGGCAGATATGTTCCTCTGAATATGATTGATTCCCGATATTTACAATACTAGTAGGAGAAGGCATTGTAAATGAGAAGGAATTAATTTGTATCGGGGTAAAAAACATTGTAGGCTGAATATAGGATATTGTGGTATCTTTAAAGCATTCTTCTGCTAGCGAGGTATTGAAATGTCCAAAAATGATGTCCGAGTTTCCAAAAGATTTTGGATGATCTGTTCTTGCATCAGCATAATAAAGTCGATTACCAAATACGTCAATACAAGGACTATTATATGTAGTTTCACCATTCGAAAAATAACGCATTAGATCTATATTAAGGTTGGCTCCAGTTGTACTTGCCTTGCAAATTACATTAAAACCATTTCTAGTTTCACCAGACAAATATAAATTGTCCGAATTGTCCTTAACTACCTCTTGAAACCGAAGGATTCCCTCATTAACGAATCTTACATTGTCCAGAAAATTTAAGTTAGAATCAAATAATGAAAGCTGTGCATTAATATTTGTCGTTCCTGTACCGTCTAAACCAGCAACAACGATATTGCCATTGGACAATTCTACACCATCATAATAAGTCATTATTCTTGTTTCCCTTATTCCCCTGATAAGCTGCCCGTTTGCACCATCTACTTTAGCTAACAAAGCCTTGCCTTCTGAATCTCCAATTAATAAAACATTCCCGTCATCCAAGCCTAGCAGTCCTCTTGTAAATTGATTGTCAGTAGAGTATGGGTATTCTATCGACCAGTTTATGACTCCAAACTCATCCAAATTTATAAGCATAGCAGCATCACTATAAATTGTACCGGTAAGGGTATTGTGAATACCTGTCATATAATAAGGAAAGTTGACATTAACGGGATTGTCATGTTTGATTATTTTGTGAAATTGTTCTCTGCCGTAATTGTCATAAGCTTTGGAAAAATTTAAACTTCCAGAATCGTCTATTTTAACAATTATTCCACGGTTATTAGCATTCGGGGGATTAGTACGTCCAACAAGTAAAAAGGCGTTACTATTTGTTTTTACAAAATCGAAAATGTGTGCTGGTGTTGTACTTTGATATTCCCAAATGACCTTATTGTTTGAATCAAACTTAGAAAAAGTAAAATATGATTGGCTATTCACAATAGCTGTGCCTGTTATGTAAGAATGACCATTATAGTGCTTGATTTTGGTTGGAGCATTATCATACTGATTACCATAAATGTTAATGTCCTGACAACATGGTGGTGTAGTACTTGTCAATGCACTTCCTAACAATAGGTTAGCATTGGTTAGGGCAATAATTAAGATAAAAATTACGTTTTTCATTGAATTTGTTTTTTGGAAAAAATTGAACAAAATAAGATGGATATAAAACTTAAACATAAAATTAGTCAGTTCCTTGCAAAATACTAGAATTTCTTTCCGAACAGCATTATTTCTTTCCGAATAGCAATGGTGTCAAGTTTCAAGACCAACCAACCTTTTAAAAGCATTTTTTGGAATTATTTATTAACAAACTTCGAGTCCTACAAAGTCAAAGTTTTGCTAGTAACTAGTCACCTCGATTTAAGAAAAGTAAAGACAATTTATTCATTGGTGCATTTCTTTTTCAGATTACATAAGAAGGCTAACAAGCCTAACGCTTCCCTACCCAGTCCCCAATAATACCCGATACCGTCTCTCCTGATGCCTTGTACAGATGGTTGCCATCCGTGAACTGAAGTTTGTCATTATACGTACTCAAATCCTTATAACCATTTGCCAAACTAATAGCTGGTTGGATACGAGAATCAAAATTAGGCATCAGTGTTTGTTCCATCCTTGCCATCTCTGGGTGCACAGGCAAGCGCACCAAGTATACCTCACCCTTCGTTTTCAAAAACTCAACGGTCTCGACTAATGACTGAATACGTCGTTCAGAAGGCGTAAATCGACTCAAGTCGCTCCTATAAGCGTTAAGTTTAGCACTTGTCCGCTTCAAAACCGACTTATCATCCATCGGAATCGTAATTTCTAGCCAGCCATCTTTATGAAGTTTGGTCGTTTTTCGCTTTGGAAGTAGGATGCGATATGCAGGATTTAGATTTTCTAATAAATATTCGAAATTTGGTTGTTGGGCTACTCGAGTAGTAGATGCAACAAAATTGTCGTTTTCACGAAAGGAAGAAGTTTGGTCTTCTTTCAAATCTTTATTTGATAAACTCCAAGGATCGACCGATAAGATGAAAATACCAGTCGATATTGCTGGATCGACCTTTTTCTTGATACTTTCTAGGTAAACTGGCCCATAAGGACTCGTCGACAAGGTAAACGAATAATTATAGAACGATCGATGAAGTAAACGGTCCAAAACGGATGGGAGAACTCCTTGTGCAGCCCTAGACGTTCCTAGGATGAGGTTTTCTTGTTTGGGAGTCGTAAACCTTAAGTAAAACTCATCATAACTTCCATCTGCTCGACTAAGAAGTGCCAGAAACGATAGACCAACAATCGTCACAAATCCAATTGTATGTAGGATGAATCGTTTCATATTAAAATTGAAAATAAATAAACTGTTCTTCAGATCCACTAAAAAGTAAAATCAACATGGCCAACAGGAAATAACAGCAGTACCGCAAGACTTGCGACTTTACCCGCACAATCCCCGCCAAGGCAAACTGCTCACTCCTCCAAAGCCACTCAAGCACCATAAACAGGACAACAAGCACCACAGTCACCAGCAATCTCATGGTGTCACTAAACGCTGGCATGCTCAATAGACTGCTGTCAAACAGCTTTGTGATATAAGTGATAGCATGAATGACACTGTCTGCCCGAAAGAAGATCCAAGCAAAAACGGTCAACCCAAAGGTGATTAGTATTGCAAAAAAGTCTCTGAGGGAAGGTAGCCACTTGCCTTCTGCTACTACGCCTAGGTTATTTCGATTGTTACCAAGCAACATAATCGGCAAAAAGTAAAGCGCATTCAGAAACCCCCAGACAATGAACGTCCAGTTTGCTCCATGCCAGAAACCACTTACTAGGAAAATCGCAAATACATTTCGAATCCGCATGCCCGTTCCGCCGCGACTGCCTCCTAGTGGGATATACAGATAATCCCGAAACCAAGTAGATAGCGATATGTGCCATCTTCGCCAAAATTCAGCAATGTCTCTGGAGAAATATGGGAACGCAAAGTTCTGCTTCAAATCAAATCCAAACAGTCGAGCCGTCCCAATTGCAATGTCAGAATACCCAGAGAAATCACCGTATATCTGAAATGTAAAAAAAAGCGCTCCTAACAACAAGGTCATTCCACCATACTCATCGGTATTGTTAAACGCTAGATTGGCAAATATTGCACAGTTGTTTGCGATGACTACTTTCTTAAACAATCCCCATAAGATTTGCCGTAAACCGTCTACTGCATTATGGTAGTCAAACGATCGATCCTTGTAAAACTGGGGCAATAGATTGGTTGCGCGCTCAATTGGTCCTGCAACAAGCTGTGGGAAAAAACTGACAAATGCCGCAAAGGCAATGAAATCAGTTGTAGGAGCCAGTTTTTTACGATAAACATCTATGGTATAACTCAGTGTTTGGAAGGTATAGAAGCTAATACCTACAGGCAGAATAATATCAAGTGAATTCGTACTAAGCGGCACACCCATAAAGGAAAAGGCAGTTGTAAACGTTTCAATAAAGAAGTTACAATACTTGAAAAAACCAAGCAAACCAAGATTAACACTAAGGCTTAACCACAACCACCGCTTTCGAATTTGATTATCCGCTTCTTGTTGAAGCCGAAGACCAATGGTGTAATCAACAACTGTGCTCAGTAGGATTAAGGAGAGAAAACGCCAATCCCACCAACCATAAAACAGATAACTAGCGCCAACAATCAATAGGTTTTGTAAGCGAAGATCACGATTCACTACAAACCAATATAATGCAAACACTATTGGTAAGAAAACCGCAAAATCTATAGAGTTAAAAAACACTTAATAACAATGATTGATGGTTAACGAACATACTGACCCAAAACACAAACCTGCTCGTTCTAAATGGTTCTTAATTAATCATTAACAATTAATATTTATTTTCTTTTCTTTTTCGATGTTGTCTTTTTAACTTTTGAAGTCGTTGCTTTTACCTTTTTTGGTGCGTCGCTTACTTCTACTTCACTTAAATAATCAACTGAAGGAAGACTGTTGTTTTTAAAGAAAAGGAACAAACTACCTAGGAAACCTAATATTACTAAAGAGGATACTAGCAAAGCAATCATATTCCCTGTCAAAATAGATCGTGGCTCAAACCGCATCTCCACCTTACGATTTTGTCCGGCAGGCAGTTTCATTGCTCTTAGCAAGTAGTTCGCCTTCATAAATGGTTCCGCCAGCTTACCGTCTATGTAAGTATTCCAGCCTTTTGAGGGTGGGTAATACATCTCTGAGAACACGGCCAACTGATCGCTGTTAGCAGAATAGGTATACTCCATCCGATCTGGGTGATAACTCGTCAGCTTTATCGTCGCCGTCGAATCAAAACGAACAGTATATCCGTCCAAAGGGGTAGCATATTTCTTTTGAACAAGTGCTTGCCTAGCAGGATCTAGAGTCGCCAATCCATTAAACTCAGCATCACCATCTGCTACTACTTGATAGGAAGGGACAAACCATGCATTCCCCATCGCCTTTGGATTTCCACTTACCTGAATCTTATCTTTGCCAAACAAGATATACTTCGTATTCAACATGCCTAACAAGTGCATATTCTCTTGTGGATTGGCAAAATACTTTTGAGCGACTTCCTGGTAGCGCATCAGTTTTGCAGCATGATAACCGCCAATACTCTTATGGAACTTAGAAGCCTCAACACTTTCCCAAAAGGTACCCCGTGCATAATCGGCTACTCGGTAATGTGGATCAGGATCTTGCATGATTTGCTGATCCGCTTGTGTCGGTGCTGACGCTGCTGCTTTCTCTCGTTTGGTTTCATATTTTTCAGCAAATAAAATTCGTTTGTTAACCGAAAGAGTATCACCAACACTGAGAATCCCAAGTAAAATGACCAAGTAAAGCGCCTTGAGCTTTCCCTTAAGATAGAAGAAGATCAGTCCAGCTGCTATTGCTACTAAAAACAGAGATCGCAGCACATCACTCGTTAGGATCGCAGCCCTATCATCCATTACCACACTTGCCAATTCACCGATTTGACCATCTCTTGGTCCTGTCATGTCCATCGAACTCCCAACTAGGAAGCCAAGAACACAAAGCCCAGCGGTGATTCCCGCTGCAATATACAAGGCGCGCTGCTTACTAGCCATCGTAATGTTCTTATCAAACAGTTTTACTACGCCAAGCATTCCTAGCATAATAATGGCCAATTGAGATAGGCCTAATGCCATTGATACTGCTCGAAATTTATTGAAAAACGGAACATTATTCACTAGGAAATGATTTAAAAAGAAGTTGCCACCCCAAGAAATCATCAACATCACGATAGCTGAAGCAATCAGCCAGGCCCGCATTGGGCCATCTACCAGCACCGCGCCTAGGAAAAAGAAGAAAATAAACACGATTCCAAAGTAAATGGCCGTTCCTACAAAAGGTTGTGATCCCCAGTAGAATAAGGCAGCGACTTGCCGTTCTGCTTGTTTTTTTGAGCCGCCATTACCAATTACGCTCCTAAATACTCTATCGTGTGTTTTAGTGCCTCTAAAATGATGTGAGGTACCTCCGCCCATGAAATTTGGAATAAGGAGCGTGAAGGACTCTGCAATACCATAACTCCAAGCAAAAATATAGTCAGTATCTAAGCCATTTCCTTTGTTCTGGTCTAGTTTACTTTGTAATTCTGTTTTACCCCTTATCGTCTCCGCAGCGTATTCTTGAGTCGACCAAATCTTAGTGATATTACATGAAACAGCAAGTAAAGTACCGATAATTAAAACACCTGCAGCTTTCATTAGACTTTGCATTTGCCCGCCTTTTGCAGCATATATGATTTGAATGAGTCCTAGAATTCCAAGCAGAATGAAGGTGTAAAAAGTGATCTGCAAGTGATTGGCATAGATATTTAATGCAGCGAAGAATGTAAACATTGCCCCTCCGAGCAGATACCGCCCTTTGAAGGCTAACAAGGCTCCTGCAAACATGGCAGGCACATAAGCCATGGCCATCATTTTTGTGGAGTGGCCAGCCTCCGCTAAGTCGATATTATAGGTAGATAATCCGTATCCAATCGCACCAAAAATCGCAATCCGCCAATCCACCGAAAGCGTAATGAGTAGGAGATAGCAACAAAACATGGCAACTAAGCATACAAATGCAGGATGTTTCACACTTTGGCCCCACATAAAAACAATATAGGGGTAGCGTATAAACGTTTTTTCATGGCTTTGCAATATCTGATATACAGGCATACCGCCAAACATAGAGTTCGTCCAAAGCGGCCAATCTCCAGTCTCTTTATGGAATTTTCTCATTTCGGTTTGCATGCCTTCGCCGCGCATATTATCCCCTTGTCCTAGTGTTTTTTCTGATGTAAAATAAGGAAGGAAGAATACAATTGACACTAAAGCCAAAATGACATAAGCAGCAATATGTGGAAGTAGTTTTTTAAAGATCGGATTATCCATTATATCTAACGTGTTTACACAAGTGTTTCAATAAACCTGCAAAGTACAAACTTGCTAATAATTAATGGAAAATTGAAAGTTGAAAATTGAAAATATTTTATACTTGTTAAAAATAAACCAATTCGGATGAAGTGCTATTTAGTTTCTTGCAAATAATTTGTAATCGCCCCTAATGGGATACATCTCTATATTCATACAGAGATATACCTGTGGCGTCAGGTGCTTCAGCACTCTCAGCGCTCCATCCCGCAAGTCTTAGCTCGCTGTTCAAACAACACTTCCGCCCCTTCGCCCGCATCAGTATTGAAATAGTTTAATTGAAGTAAGTAGTTAAACAATTCTCCGAAGAAGAAACCCTTACAACATGGAGGGCCAATATTAGACTAGGAAAATGGTCGGATAAAATCTACTAACTACCAAGTTGATGGGAATAACTCCTATGAATGTTTTATAGGAAAACAAAACCTATCCAATAAAGTCTTCGGAAATCGTTGAAAAAAGAAATACTTTTAGAGATACTGGAATCAAACTATAGTATAGTGAACGGCTGGAATAATACCTATACCGAAAAACTCTCCCCACAGCCACAAGTCCGTGAAGCATTTGGATTAGAAAAGAAAAAACCTTTACCTTCTAGGCCACCAGAGAACTCTAGCGTTGAATTACATAGATAAAGGAAACTCTTGAGATCCGTAACGACTTTGACGCCGTTGTCCTCAAATATCTGGTCATTGGCTTTTGACTCATTATCAAAATCCATTTGGTAGGTGAGGCCAGAGCACCCACCACTTGTAACAGAAACCCGGATAAAAAAATCATCTTTTATCTCGCCGGATCCCCGTATTTCAGTGATTTTATCTTTTGCTGATTCAGCTACAAATAACATAATCCTTACTTTTCATAAAGTCTTTTGCCCTAAGTCTTACCTTAGTAAGGGCGAAGTTCATTTACCCTAGTGGCTTAGAGCTGGTCTAGTGGCTAGTTTCGGTAACAGTTACCTCTATACCGTTTTTCTCTTGATAGTCTTTAATCGCGCTTTTAATCGCATCTTCTGCTAATACAGAACAGTGGATTTTAACAGGAGGCAATGCCAACTCTTCTACGATATCCATATTGTCAATTGCCATAGCTTCATCAATTGTTTTTCCTTTCAACCATTCCGTTGCAAGAGAAGAAGAAGCGATAGCAGACCCACAGCCAAATGTTTTGAACTTAGCGTCCTTGATCATATTGGTGTTTTCGTCTACTTCAATTTGAAGACGCATAACATCACCGCACTCAGGCGCACCAACAAGTCCTGTACCAACAGTCTTACTTGCTTTATCAAGCGTTCCGACATTCTTAGGATGTTTGAAGTGTTCTAAAACTTTCTCTGAATATGCCATAATTTTTTGGTTATTGTGTTAGAGATAATTTGTGAATTATCTACTACAAAAATATTAATAATATTGCGAACAATCAAATGGTGTTTAATGTTCTGACCATTCTACTGCGTCTAAGTCAATTCCTTCTTTATACATTTCCCATATTGGGCTTAAGTCTCTCATGTGTTGTACGCCATTACTGACGAGCTCAATTGCTTGATCTACTTCTTCTTTTGTTGTAAAGCGTCCTAAGCTAAATCGAATAGAGCTGTGTGCAAGATCGTCTCCTAGTCCAAGCGCCTTCAATACATAAGAAGGTTCAAGTGACGCTGAGGTACAAGCAGATCCAGATGATACTGCTACGTTCTGGTTGAAGGTCATCATCAATCCTTCTCCTTCTACGTGCTTGAAAGAAATATTGGCAACGTGCGGCATTCTAGCTTCTGTTGTTCCGTTTACGTAAACTTCCTCAAGCTTATTGAATTCAGCTTCAAGGTGATCACGTAATACACTTAAGCGCTTAGCATCCTGCTCCATTTCTAGTCGGCAGAGTTCTGCTGCTTTCCCGAAGCCAGCGATCGCAGGTACATTCAACGTACCTGAGCGCATACCTCTTTCGTGTCCGCCACCGTCAAGCTGTGCAGTTACTTTAACTCTAGGCTTTTTACGACGTACGTATAGCGCACCAACACCTTTCGGCCCGTACATTTTATGACCAGTGAATGCCATTAAGTGAATGCCGTTTTCGATTACATCTACAGGTATTTTACCAACAGCCTGAGTTGCATCAGAGAAAAACAGTACACCGTTTTCTTCACAGATTTTTCCAATTTCTTTTACTGGCTGAATAACGCCAGTCTCGTTGTTTGCCCACATGATGGACACTAGGATCGTATTTTTCTTAATCGCTGCTCTCAGTTCATCCAAATCAATCAACCCTTTATCGTTTACCTCTAAGTAAGTGACTTCTCCACCAAGCTTTTCGATTTTCTTGCAGGTATCTAGTACTGCTTTATGCTCAGTAGTTACTGTGATGATGTGATTGCCTTTGCGCGCATACATTTCAAATACGCCTTTGATTGCTAAGTTATCGGCTTCAGTTGCACCAGAAGTAAAGATGATCTCTTTGGGATCAGCTCCAATCAGTTGCGCTACTTGCTCTCTAGCATAGTCGACAGCTTCTTCTGCTTCCCATCCATATTTGTGACTACGACTTGCTGCATTCCCATGTTTCTCGTAGAAATAAGGAATCATCGTTTCTACAACACGCGGATCTGTAGGCGTCGTTGAATTATTATCTAAATAGATTAATTTTTTCATGATTAGTTACTTTTATCTTCCGATAAGTTTTGTCTATTATTTAGATTTCGTCTAAACATTGCTTTCGGCTCACAAAGGTAACGCTTTCTACTTGAAAAAGTTTAATAAATTAAGGGATTTTAAACTTGTAATTTTTAGGTTGCGTAATTTACTACCTTTTTGGAGTGCGCTCCATATTGATTGTTACAGTGATAGCTACTAAAAACGTAATAATTTGAATTTTCAACGTTACAAATCAATTAATAAAAATAAGTTACCAATTCTGCATCATTATTGTTGGTATACTGGGTCTCCCCTCCAGAACCAGGCACAATCGTCATAGTAATGGTTGATTGTCCACTTGTGTTTTGAGGATCATAAGAAGCAACATAGCCAAATGTAAGTGTCTCACCTGACGCAATCACACTATTCGATTGAAACGAATGAAACAGTGCGGTAGAAGAATACGTCCATTGGTTATTATCAACCATGTCAAATCCAATATTACTTAGCGTAGGATCCCAAGTAAATGTCATTCTAGGATCAATTGGTACACGAACGGTAATCATTGAGCCATCTGTATCTCTTTGAGCAACTTCACTCACCTTAACGATTACATTCAGGTTAGACACACCTTGAAGGGTAGACGGTACCACTTTCAAAACAGGAGCTAAATCGCCAGGTGGTAAGGGATGTGGTGTTGTTGACCCATTGTTTGAATTGTCAAAGGAAACATCACGCTCACCTGAATGACATCTTGGAATTTGTGGGAAGGTTTCTGTAATAACATAGAAATATTCAAAGGTTTCTAACCCTTGCGGAGTCGTTAGCGTAACCGATCTTTCTATTCCATTACACGCATCTAAATCTCCAACATCACAACTGTATTGATAGTCGTTCGTATAGCGGCCATTAAATGGGCCACAAGGTGCCTCAATCCCGTCGCCAGGACGATCACCTGGTTTTAGTTCATACCCAGGTTGTAACAAAGCCATTCCTCCATTACCGTCAGGGCCAAATCGATATAGGATTGGAAACCCATCAGCTGCCCAGCCGACTTGAATTGGAGCAGATGGTGGTGTATTCGTAGTGGAAATGCCTGCTTGAAGTGTTTCTACATATTCAAACATATTTCCATGATAGTGATATCCTTGTGGTCCAGTATGTGCTGAAGAACAATCAAGTTGAACCCAAGGACTTCCTGGAGGATTACCAGCGTTAGATCCCTGAGTATTTGTTGGTTCAAACACCCAATCCCAGTTGTATTGACCAGAATTTGGGTTTTCAAAGATAAAGGGTGTTGCTGGAGCAGGTGCAATGAGTACACTGTTTAACGCGACTCCAAAGAACCAATCAGGTCGATTGTCTGGAGAAAGTAAAGACGTTTTATAATTGTTCAGTACTGGGGTTTGGTTAACTTCAAAGGTATAATAGAGTGGGGCAGGAACATTTTGTGCAGTATGACAATAATCGTGATTCGGAAAATTATTGGTTAAAATTTTCCGTTTACCACTAACGATTGACTCATAATAAAAACTGTTAACTGTTGGTGTTACACAACATCCTATATTTGTTGATGAGGTTTGGTTGTTGTTTGTACAAGTCACAACACAGTCAGTACAATAGGTTCCACCACAATCCTTATTATCTTCATCACCATTTTGGATGAAATCTTGGCAAGACCAGCCATTTTGAATAGCTGCAGCCTCTGCTTCCATACGGTTTTTAGCGTTTGTTTGATTCTGATTGAGATTGTTAATCCGATTATTCATTTCGAATGGATCATTCATAAGGTTGTAAAATTCCTGTGTTCCGTTTGCCCGTTCAATTAGCTTGAAACGTTGATTGCGAATGGTCCATCCTGCATTATTACCTTGAGTAGTTTCTGAGTAATTATACGTACGGGTAGTCGCATCGTTCGTAACAAAAAGACTATCCATTGGCAAACTATTTTCAATCCCATTGATAAGATTGGCCCCTGAAACATTCAATATTGTAGAATGAAGATCGAGAACATGGGTTAAAGCGGCTTCGGTTTCTCCTTTTCGACCAATACCATGTCCAGCAATAATCATAGGGACACTAACGCCACCTTGGTACACGGAACCTTTCCCCCGACCATTTGGAAAGCTCTGCAATACAGAATTCGGTGTACCGTTGTCACCAATGAAAATGATAATTGTATTTTCCAATTCATCCGGCGGGATACTAGCGAGTAGTCGACCTAATTCATAATCTACTGATTCTACCATAGCCAGGTACTTGCCTAAGTCATCTGAGGTGTCTGTTCTTGTATACATGTGTGCAGGTGGAACATGAAAGGGCGCATGAGGAGCAACATGTGCAAACCATAAAAACCACGGTTGAGTTTGATTGCCGATCCAGTTGATGGCAGCATCGGTGAAATTGGTCGTCACATAATCTGTTTCCTGGGATGCTACACCATTTGTTACTTTGTTCCAATTGTTGTAATTATTGACTCCTCCTAAAAGAACCCCTTCATAATGGTCTACACCATGATCAGCGGGATGGCTATTAATAGCAGGTGAAGCCAAGTGCCACTTACCTATGGCTGCTTTGGCGTAATTATCGCATGCCATAGCACTCATTCGTTTAAAAAGTGAGGTGTGCGTCGTATCCAAAGTTCCCGGGACTTGTGTTACGCCTGTTTTTGCGCCATATTTCCCAGACATAATTGCAGCTCGTGTTGGTGTACACACAGGTGCTGCCCAAGTATTTGTAAACTTTATTCCATTTGCCATTAATGCATCCAGATTGGGTGTTGTTGGCATTTCTGGGCTCTGGATATAACCATTTACTGCATCCGTTCCTAAGTCATCTGCAATGACGAATAAGATATTTGGTTGGGCCTTAAGGAACATTGTTCCTAAAAGGAGGAAGAGGAATGCAGAAGAAACAAGCTTTTGAAGGAAAGATCTCATAAGTGGTAAATTGAATTAATTAAAGTTAAAATAGCAAAAAAACAATCAAAATGGAATATTGAAACGAATTTGGGAAAATAAAGCATTGGGTGTTCCTTGCCTAATTCCTAGAAAGCAATTCCATTCTAATTTGATTACACTATCCTGAAAACTATAATTAGACTTATGAAAATGGAAATGGTTTAATTAGGAAGAAAAAAATATGGTAGGAATTAAATAAATTGTCTTTTATGGAGACGAAGTATTAATAAAAAAGGTTGTTTGAAGTGAATCAAACAACCTTTTTTATCGATAAAAAATCTTAATTACTTTTGACTGCCTTGCATGCTAGTTTTTTTTGCTTTTCCAGCACAAGCTTTTTTAGATTTAGCACAAGCTTTTTTCTCAGCTTTTGTGCAAGCTTTTTTCTCAACTTGCATACCATTGACAGTTGAAGAGTTTTTGCTTCCACCTGTTAGTGTAGACTTAACTTCTCCTTCTGGAGCAACGTTTACAAATTTCTTAGAATCTGCACAGAATTTCACTGGCGTCATAGAAACTTTACCTGATTTCGCACAAGTTTGCTTAGAGTAGTAAGAAACCTTACCAGACTTAGCACAAGTCTTAGCTTCGATGTTTGCATCGTTAGAAGCTAATTTAGCAGCAGCAGATTTTGAACACATTTTCTTTTCTCCACCAGCTAACATTACATCAGCAGCAGGAGCAGCGTTTACAAATTTCTTAGAATCCGCACAGTATTTCACTGGTGCCATAGAAACTTTACCTGACTTAGCACAAGTTTGCTTAGAGTAGTAAGAAACCTTACCAGACTTAGCACAAGTCTTAGCTTCGATGTTTGCATCGTTTGATGCTAATTTTGCAGCAGCTGCAGCAGATTTAGCACACATTTTCTTTTCGCCTCCTGATACCAATTGTACATCAGAAGCAGCTGGAGCAACGTTTACAAATTTCTTAGATCCTGCGTCATATTGAACAGGCGTAAAGCTTGTTTTTCCAGATTTTTCACAAGTAGCTTTTCTCATGTAAGATACCTTTCCAGATTTCTCACATACTTTTTTCTCTATAGATGCATCGTTTGCAGCTAGTTTAGATGCGCACGTCTTTGCACAAGATTTCTTACCGGATACGGTAGAAGCAGTTTTGCCTGAGCACTGAGCATAAGTAATATTAGAAGTGCCAACAAAAGCAAATACAGCTAAAGCCATTAACATTTTTTTCATAACTTAATTAATTTTAAAAGTTCGCTATTTTTATCAAAAATAATAATTAATATCTATTAATGCATCTTTAATTAAACGAAATGTCAGTTAGACTACAAATTTTAACTAATTCTTTAATTGTAGATGCTACTCACGTATTGCGACGCATTATTAATGCAAAAGGGTCGTTTCAAATTAGAGTCTTGCTATTATTGTACGGTTTCCTTTTACCTTTTGATTCATACCTATTTCAATTTTCGAGCCAATAGGTAAGAATAAGTCTACCCGGCTTCCAAATTTAATGAATCCAAGATCTTTCCCTTGAATGACTTGCTGTCCTTCATCAACATAATTGACGATCCGTTTAGCAAGTGCTCCAGCAATTTGTCTCAACATTACCTCTACGTCTCCATTGCCTATTACTGTTGTTGTTCGTTCATTTTCTGAAGAAGATTTTGGATGCCAAGCTACTAAATACTTTCCTGGGTGGTATTTGAAATAATTCACTTTTCCACCTATCGGATTTCTATTGACATGCACATTAGTTGGCGACATAAAAATTGACACCTGAAGGCGCTTATCTCCAAAATACTCTTCTTCTATCACTTCTTCTATCACTACAATTTTACCATCCGCTGGAGCATACACTATGTCGTTGTCAGCAAGCTTGACTTCTCTATTGGGATTTCTAAAAAATTGAAGAACAAGAAAAAACATGATTCCTGAGAATACTAAAACTGCTGTTTGAATTCCTGGTCCAAACCATCCTGAAAATAATGCTAGCCCATTTAATATCAATAGGATAACAACAGTTGAAAGGATAATTTTTGATCCTTCTTTATGAAGCTTAAATGGCATATTAAATAAGTATTTGAGTAACAAGAACCGCAAAAGTAACACTTTTTAAGTACTGATGGTTTAATGAATAGGGGATTTTTTTTATTATTTAACGTATTAAATTAAAAAACTGCCCCCGAAAGAGACAGTTTTCAACGTTTAATCAGCCAATTATTTATCAACTTTATTTTATTCAACCTAAACCAGACGTTCCGAGTCTGTATTGATTCCGTTTAATTCAGTAATCTCAACGGCAACGCCCACGTTTCATGTGTGCTTCGAATAAAAAACTACCTTATTTTTAATTATAAATTGAAAAGTAAGTCAAGATTTATTTTTTTGGAATTAAAAGAAAAGCGTCTGGATATCTGCAATAAATTTTCCGTTATAAATTTGTCCTTTCAACTGGGAATTAAAATCTTGAATAGTTTAAGTAAAAACTGTAAGTCATTGTTTATCAAGGTTGAAGGCATGGGGTATTCTCGCAATAATAAATAATTCTTACCTTGATTATTTAGAGGTAACTTTTATTTTTTTTTTAAATCTAAAATAGGAATCGTGATTTAAAGTAGATTGTTATAAATTGATAATCAATTATTTTTTTGTTAGAGTAATGATTCAAGATGGAGTATTTCAAATTATTAAAATCCCTAACAAGGGGAGAAAAAAGGTATTTTCAACTACTTAATTCTAGATATCGATTAGAGAAGAAGAGCAACGCCATGCAACTGTTTGATGTTTACAGCGAAATGGATGAATTTGACAAAAAAAAGCTGTCTGAAAGCCTTAACGATAGCAAAATAGTTAACAATCTAGCTTTCGAGAATCATAGACTTGGCAAGTTACTTATTCAATCCTTAGTTTTTTATTCCTCAGGAATTTCTAAGTTAAAGGAGGATAGTTTGGATCTATATCGATATTGCGAAGTCCTCTACAAAAAAGGCCATTATGAGGCTTGCTATACAAACATAAGAAAAGGCATTGCATCAGCTAAGAGAAAAGAATCGTTTACAATAGCGATTCAGTTTTTGGATTTAAAGCGACATTTACTGAATCAACTTTACGATATAAGAGCGATCAACAATTTTCATGATGAAATGATTTCTATAAATACAGAAGTCGCTCAATTACTTGAAAAAGAACAATTGATCAACCAATTAAATCAGATTTCGACCAACCTCTACCTGCTATTGTTGAAAAGAACAGGGCTGAATAATTCTGAAACGTTAGATTCGACGTTAAAAACGTATAAAAATCAGTTGTTAAGTTTAGAAGGTAATTTACAATCTAATCGGGAGCATATTTCCTATTATTCTGCCTGGAATTATTACTATTTAATCAAGGGGAATCTCAAAAAATGCTTAGAAACGCTCGAACTAACTGAGGAAAGGTATATTGACTTGAATAAAGACTACTATTCCTTTGAATATTACCTAAAAACGAGGTACAATATCATTTCCATGTTAGGGAATCTTGATAGTGAACTCCAGAAACAGAACTTGGAGGCGTTTTCAAGCATGAAGATCCCCAAAAATTATAGCTCACTAAAAAAATTACATGAGAATCTATTCCTTTCAATGAAGGTGGCAAGTCTATATAGTGACGGTGAAAAAGAAAAAGTAGTGGCGCTAAAGGGTAGAATAGACAAATTCATTGTTAAGCATATTGGAAAGTCCAATCTATCCACGCAGTACCTTACATTATTCATTTTTACGCATAGTTTGATTGATTTAAGAGCATATAACAAGGCGGATCATTACTGTAAAATAATTTTAGAAGATTTTGATAAAAAAATGATGCAAAATTATAGAGCTGCAATTTTATTCCTAAGACTTATTATTCACTATGAATTAGAGAATTTTTTGCTGATTAAATCCTATGCAGATGCCACTTATTGGTACTTGAAAAGTAATAATCTGTATGATGAAATTGATAAATTGATATTGAATTGGTGTAAATCTAATTTAACAAGATCGAATCCTAAGAAATTAATTGAAAAAATAGAAGAGTTAAATCGTAAAATAGAAAAGCAATTTGGTGCTGAATACATGGAGCAACCCTACAAAAAGCTATATTTCTTTGGGTTTAAAGAATGGTTTCAATATAAACAATCTCAATCTATCCCATAATTAATTCAGCAGGTTTATAAATTGCTTTGCTTTTGAAGAACTGTTGGTTTTTACAGTCAAAAGAAGAGCACTAAGATTGATCACCTAGGAGTAAAGAATTTAATTGTTTAATGTGTTGATTGTTAACTACTTGTGTTAAATTGTTGTTTCGTTCAATAATTTATCTTCAAAAAGGAACTTATTTTTAATGGAGAATGTTATTTTTGTCAAATATTCGGGTGATTAGCTCAGTTGGTTTAGAGCGCTGCCTTGACAGGGCAGAGGTCACTGGTTCGAATCCAGTATTACCCACATAAAAAAGTAAATGTTATGAGTGAGACAGTTCATAAAGAAGAAAAATCCCTAGGAAAGTACTGGATATATACCATAATTTCCCTGATCGTTACCATTGCGTTATTGATTTTTATGCCACAATGGTTTTGGGTAGGTTTACCCTTTGTTGGTACTGCTTTCGCTTTAGGCATGGATTGGATCTAAGCAAATTGCTACTTATCGGGATGTGGCGCAGTCCGGTAGCGCACACGGCTGGGGGTCGTGTGGTCGCAGGTTCAAATCCTGTCATCCCGACATATTTAGAACACATCAATCCTATAATTGTGTTCTTTTTTTATTTTACAGTGGACGAATTTAAAGTACTGAGCGTTTAGACAGGTACTTACCTTAATGAATAAATATAATGTATTTCAGGTAGGTGAATAATCGTCAGAAAGATATATTTCCAACCAATTATTGTTATTTCAAAAATTCTAGTACGATTATTGAATTACTTCCGATGAAGAAGTAAGTTCATGGTTTGTCGAATTTCATTTAATCTCTTAGAAAGATTTGAATCAGTTCGACCGTTTTTAACGTAAAATACTCTGTTAAGCGATCTTTTATGATAAATTAATCGAGTACAAAGAGCAAGAAGCGGATTAAATCTGGAAGTTGCTAAATCAATGTACTTGGGTATTATTCGAAATAAAATAATGCCTTAGTCTTTTTTAAATTGAAGTAATTTTACGAAAATTATTTTTTCCTTTAAAAAAGGGTAAATAAAATAGTAGAAATACAGAATTATCGTTATAATTGTAGAGGCAAAACAAAACAAAACAAAATAAATCTATTATTGAAGCGTTTATCTTTTTGGGTTTTTCTCAATTTTGTCTAAGCGAATCTTAAATCTTTATCTTATGAAATTAAATAGACTCCTTGCTGTCTTAATATTTTCACTACTTATTGGGTCTGTGAATAACCTGAAAGCTCAGGATATTCATTTTTCTCAGTTCTACCTTAATCCATTGGATTTAAATCCTGCGATGACAGGAGTAATGAGTTGTTCGCACAGATTAGTTGCCAACTACAGAAATCAGTGGGCAAGTATTTTGAAGAGCAATGCATTCAATACCTATTCCGTTTCCTATGATATGAGACAATCTGTAGGTAGATATGATAATTTTGGCTTTGGTCTTCAGTTTTGGGGTGATAGAGCCGGTGAACTTGATTTTTCTACGCTTGAAGGAAAAATAACAATGGCCTACAGTAAACGAATTAGCGGCTATCGTAAAAAATCTAATTATTTAACTGCTGGTTTTGACGCTGGTGTTGCGCAACGAAGTATTAACTTCCTAAACGCGCAGTACGGAACACAAAACGATGGTGGTACGTTTGATCCAAACTTACCTTCTCAAGAAGCATTTGAGTATAATAACTTCATCTTTGCAGACCTTGCAGCTGGATTGTTATGGTACTCAGTTTTCAACGAAACAGACAACTTTTACTTTGGTGGTACATTTAGCCACTTGAATAGAGCAAATCAATCTTTTGGCAATGTCAATGATGATGAGCAGTTTGAACCTTACTACAGTAAAATCACAATCCATGGTGGTGGTGAGTTTATGGTAAATGATAGAATTGGCTTAGTACCAGGATTGGTTATGTTTTTTCAAGGACCGTCCATGCAAATCAATGGTGGTACATCAGTTAAATTCAAACTCGGTAAAGGACGACGAACGAATCAAGCATTCCACTTAGGTCTTTGGGCGAGAATCTCAAATACAGAAAGAAGCGTGCACGCAGATGCTATGATTTTGTCAACTAGATTTGATTATGACAACTTCTCCATCGGATTTAGTTACGATGTCAATGTGTCTTCGCTTTCACCAGCGACTAACACAAACGGTGCTTACGAGGCATCACTAGTCTACAAAATTTGTAATCCAGATAGAAGAGGTGTTTTCTGTCCAGATTTCTAGAATAGAAAGAAAAACTTATAAGCCGTTTCGACAATCGTTGAAACGGCTTTTTTTATAAGACTATTCTATATTTTCCGTAAGTACTTAGCCTCTATGTCTATTTTCAATGTCTAATGTGGATTTAACTACTAAATAGTAACTTTATTGATAAATTTCAGTAAATAGATATGGATTTTGATCTGAATTTCTATAATTTGAGGCAATAATTCAAAAAATCAATCAAGCTTTGATAATCAGTTTGTTAGATAGTTGTTTAATTGTAAACTTACACTCGAATATTTGACTTGGCACAAGATTTGGCTATTCATAATCAATAGAACATTTGCGAAAGCAAAATTACTTAATTAAAAAGTAACACCATGAACACTAAATTATTATTCACAATTATGTTGCTTCCGATCTTGACCTTCGGTCAAATGTCAGTCGATGATGAACTGGAAACAATGGAAATAGATGGTCAGATTGTAAAGATGATGGTAATAGATGGTGACACAGTGATTGTAGCAGATCTTAATGATGTATCCATTGCCGCCCCTCGAAGTTTTGACTCTAAAGAAGATTATCGCCATTGGTTACGTATGAAATATCATGCTGCAAAGGTATACCCATATGCCGTAGACGCGATCAGACTATTCAGAGAATTAGAAGAGTTTTCGAAAGATTCTAAGAAAAGAGAACGAAAAAAACACATCAAACGCTTACAGAAGGAATTGAAAGAAAAGTATGAAGATCCATTGAGAAACTTGACTAAAACACAAGGAATGGTGCTGACTAAAATGCTGGAAAGAGAACTGGAAATGCCAACACATGACTTGATTAAGATGGTCAAAGGAAATATAAATGCAACCTTCTGGACACGCATCGGAAGAGTCTGGGGATACAACCTTAGAGAAGGCTACGACCCGAAAAAAGATCCAATTCTGGAAAGTGTATTGGGAACTTACGACATCTCTCATGATCTTAACTATGAGTAAAGAGTAGCATGACATAAAAGATTACACCTGCTTTCGTTTTTGAAGGCAGGTTTTTTATTTTTATAAAAAATAGTGACAGTATGATCTTAAGAGCGGACAACCTAGTGAAAAAGTACGGTAGAAGAACCGTTGTAAATGACGTGTCTCTGAAAGTAAACAGAGGAGAGATTGTCGGATTACTAGGGCCGAACGGCGCAGGGAAAACCACCACTTTTTATATGACTGTCGGGTTCATCAAACCCTTCTCTGGTAAAGTGTTTCTTGATGATAAAGATATCACAAGCTTACCAATGTACAAACGAGCTCAACACGGGATTGGCTATTTGCCTCAAGAACCTTCCGTTTTTAGAAAACTGTCCGTAGAAGACAACATCAAGGCGGTACTGGAAATGACCAAGCTGAATAGAAACCAGCAAAAAGAAAAACTAGAAGATTTGGTCAACGAGTTTAACCTGCATAAAGTACGAAAAAGTAAAGGCGATACGCTATCCGGTGGAGAACGTAGAAGGACTGAAATAGCCCGCGCACTTGCCGTAAACCCACACTTTATATTACTAGATGAACCCTTTGCAGGTATTGACCCGATTGCTGTCGAGGATATTCAGTCAATCGTTGAAAAACTCAAAGAAAAGAATATTGGCATCCTGATTACCGACCACAATGTACAGGAAACGCTTTCTATTACTGATCGCGCATATCTTATGTTTGAAGGGAAAATACTGAAAGCAGGTACCGCTGAAGAGCTAGCAGCCGATGAGATGGTTAGGAAAGTGTATCTAGGGACTAATTTTGTGCTTAGAACAAAACGGACAGTCAGTAATGGTAGTGAGTAGTAACTTCGCACTCACTTTAAAACCTACCTATTGGATGGCATAACGACTTCTTCCATCTATCCAGCAGGATTCCCTAGACAAAAAAGAGTCCGCCAGTTACGGCAGACTCTATCACATAAGTATAACTAACACTATTCTATTCCAGTATCATCATTTTTTTGGTGTGTATTTGTCCATTGCTCTGAACAGTGATGAAGTACATTCCAGCATTAGCCAATGGTTCAAGTTGTATTTTGTTGTTTCCTGGATTTATTGAATATCCTCTTTGGAAAACGCGACTTCCATTAATGTTTGAGATCACTACCTCTATCTCCTCAGAAGATGAATTTACTTCAAGGGTGATTGGCTGATCAACAGTTGTTGGGTTGGGCGAGATGGTCATATCAAGTAGTAACTCACCTTCACTAGGAATTGGAGCTGCTGGCACAGGGACCATAGTGGCATCTGTAACGTCGAGTGCCACGCTTACTGGACCTTCGTTCGGCAGTGAAATTCCTACGCCCATAGGGGCTGTATTTTGGCCGAGTGCATTAGGCGTTGTAACACATATGTAGGTTGAATATCCGCCTAGTGTGCCACCACAGAAACTTCCGACAAGGAAACAGTAAGTAGAGCCACCATTTAAACCAGTAACATTCACGTTTGATGTATAAACTGTAGCAAATGATACCCAAGCTGAGCCATTCCAGTAATAAACTTGATAGGAAGTTGCACCACTAGCATCACTCCAGTCTAAACTTAGTGTTTTGGCAGTAAGCCCATAATAATATAAGCCACTAGCAGCGCCACATGTGCCACCACCACCGCCACCATTGGTTGTGAAGACTTCACTGGTCGACCATGCACTCCAAGTAGAACCGCACCAAACACGACTTTGCCAGTAGTAAGCCGTTGAAGCACTCAATCCTGAAATGGCTTTTGTGTTTTGATTAGAAGTATAGTTTGTTTGAGTCCAAGCTCCTGTTGTGCTTGCTCGATACTGATATTGCTTGTATTGTTTGTTCGTACTACAATTCAAAACAGCTCCAGTTGTTGTGATACCCGTTGTTGTATTTTCTGATGCAGTTGGAGTAACGCAAGCATTACCGCCACCAAGTGTTGTAAAGCTTTCGTTTACAGACCAAGCACTCCATTGATTTCCACACCAGACACGGCTTTGCCATACATAATTATTTGCTGCAGCTAAACCAGTGATGTTTACATAGGAGATGTTGTGCGTGTAGTTGGTTGTGGTCCAGGCTGATGCACTAGCGTGCTTATATCTCCACTGTCGGTAATTATAGGCGGCTGTACAGTACAAACGGGCTGTATTTTGTGCAATAGAGGAGGTGTAATTTTGTGCGGCAGTTGGGGCAACACAAGTACTTCCACCACCACCACATGCATTGTACATTGCGTTGATTGTTGCAATATCTCCTGCGCTCATATTGTAAATATAAGGAAGCGTACTACCATTTAGCTTAGTGATTGTTGGTTGTCCATTACTTGAAAATGCATAGGAATTGTAATGCATGATGCTGTTTAGGTCATAACTTCCATACAGAGTAGAAGAATATTGAACATGGAAGTTTGATTCCATTCCTGACATAATGTTTCCCCAGTTGATCGTAATGTGGTTGCCACGGTCTGATCTAGATTGCTCATGCCACATTCCTGCAGCGTGTAAAAATTCATGTATGGTTGCAGCAAGCCCACAATTTGCAGCAAGGGTGAGTGCTTGACCACCGCCTCTCATTCCTACAAAAGAACTACAGCCACCTCCTTGGACGACATTGACGTAATTGCCAGAAGGAGCGGAAATTTGTTCAAAACAAATGTCTGTTTTAGATTCTACATCGTTGGCTGCTTGAATAATTTGATTACGCTGCCAATTTGCAAATCCAGCATTTATATAATATCGAACTGTAGAATTTGTCCATCGGTATCCATTAATACCAAGTCCAAAATTTTGACCGATCAAATCGTTGTATTCTCCTAGTATGATATCTCCTTGATAATATACTAGTCCGTCTTTAACACCTACGACTTGAGTGGTTTGAACTGAATCAAACGGTAAGTAAACCTGCATTCGAACCATTGAGTCTGGCGTAACATAACAGATGCTTTTGCATTGGTCAGAATGGCTGTGTTCCAATATAGGAGAATGTTGTGCACTTGCGTTGAATGCGCAAAGCATTAAGCAAATCAATAGGGCGTTAGTTAATAGAGTAAGAGATTGTTGAAAACTTTTCATGTTGTTAGTTTTGATAATGAGTTAGTGATCTTCGGAATCTAAATTTGAGGTTCCAATTAGAACATTTAAATACGATTAGAGTGCTTAATTATTCTGATTTGGAATAATCGAATTATTAGGTTGGTCCGAGATAAGTTATTCTGAAAAATGAATGATAAAACAGCACAGCATAAATATGCGATTACTAAGAATTTCAGAAATACAACTGAATAGTTTACGGGATGGAATTAACAACTATGTAAGTCAAACAAAATATAATTTACAGTAACTGTTAATTGAGTTTCTAAATTAAGAAATGATTTTTGTAATTCAAAATTTAATTCTGATAAATTCAGAAAAACTTAAACTTTTCTTTTGGAAGTAGTAGAGGGAAGTTGTGAAGTGATAGGAGCGCCTGTCATAATATGATCAATGACGCCTAGATAGAAGTTTGTGATGTGTTCGTCGTCGAATGTGCTGATTGCCATAAGTCGACTCTGATGACCCATTGATTGACGTTCTTCAGGAGAAATCTCAATCATGGTTAGCATTGCATTTGCAAGTGCCTCAGCATCTTTTATAGGGACGAGTAAACCGTTTTTACCATGGTCTACTGTTTCTCTACATCCTGCAGTATGCGTTGTGATAATCGGTTTGCCCATTGCCATTCCTTCAAGGACTACCTTAGGCAATCCTTCTCGGTAAGAGGGGAGCGTGATGACATCAGAATCTTTGATGAATGGTCTGACATCGCTGGTGGTTCCTTGGTATTGGATGTATTCTTTTTCGATCCATTCTACCAGTTGTTCTCTTGAAATAGTAGAAGGATTTTCTATATCTAACTCACCGATAACACTGAACGTAGCATTAGGGTAGGTCTGTTTTACAATTTTAGCAGCATTTACATATTCCACAATTCCTTTGTCGTAGAGCAATCGACCAATAAAGGTGAAGACCAAGTCTTTATTTTGTGGATCAGATCCTGGTTTATAGTGCTTTGTGTTTATCCCACATCCCTTTACGGATAAGGTCTTATTTGCTTTAACCAGTCGTTTTTCAATAAAAAGCTTTTGATCATCTTGATTTTCGAAAATCACTTTGTCTGCAAATAGGAAAGAGGCTTTGTAAAGCGTATTTGCTATGGTTCTGATCAGTCCCTCTTTCAAGAAGGTATATCCTAAGCCAGTGACAACACAAATAGACTTTACCTTGGCTAGTTTTGCAGCGATATTCCCAAAAACATTAGGCTTTATCGTGTAGTTGATCACTACGTCTGGTTTCTCTTTTGCTAAGATGCGGTATAACTCCCAAGTAAGCATCAAATCTTTTGACGGATTTGTACTTTTTCTAGATAATGATTTTAATGGGATGTGGCGATCGCTGTGTTCTTTTTTTAATTGCGCAATATATTCATCTACTGGAGCAATAATGATCACTTCCAAGCGCTCTGCTTTGAACTTTTTAAGCAAATTCAATCTGAAATTGTAAACATTCCAAGAAGAATTGGCTACGATCGCTATTTTATACTTTTTGCGCATTCAGCTTTAGTGCAAGTTGTTTAGTGTTTAGTTGTGCTACATCAATTTCTATCTGGCTGTTCTTGTAACGTACGGTTGATTTCGGTTGTTGAAACAATATAATAAGCGCACTCACCAATTTATATGGAAACAAAAGTGTGATTATTAGCAGACTTCTCTTTTTTAGTCCGAGATCAACCAGCAGGATCATCAAACATCCAAGCCAAAATAACGGCTGAAGCGTGAATACACCTAAATAGAACAAACCTGATGACAATATCGCTAAAAAATACTTAAGTTGCAGTATAAAGTAGCCATTAATATATCCTTTGGTCATTGATCGTAAGAAAGAGATGATGTAACCAGTATGTCGTTCTAGTGTGAAATAAGCGAGTAGCTTTTGCTTAAATCCCTTGTAATTGTGGTGTTTATAGCAAGGAACAGGAATTTGATAAATTTTACTTTCGTGAATAAATTGCGCGTATAAATCTGATTCCTCTTCATCTCTTAATATCGAGGTAAATTGCCTTTCTCCTAGGACTTTTCTACTAATTTGAAGAAATCCACCTGGTCTAACCATAGGTTTAACGGTTTCAATCAGATCAAAGTTTGGGTTTTCATCAATGATTTTTCCTTCGTTATATGTTACTTCATGCCGTATGCCTCTGATTGCTTGGTAGTTGTAGTAATGTTGCTTGCTTTGGTTGAACCAATCTTTATCCAACTCCATATCGCCATCCAAAAAAAGTAAATGTGGATGCTTAGCAACGGCCATCCCTAGGTTTCTTCCCAGTGCAGCAGTCGTAAAGCCATTCGTAATCTGAACAATCACACTCTGGAATCGCTCAGCAATTAGCACCGAGTCATCAGAAGACCGTGAGTCCACGTAAATGACTTCTGATTGCTGTAGGTAGGTCGTTTGCTCGATCGCCTCCCTGACGGACTGTAGGCAGCGCTCAAGCGTCTTGGCGTTGTTTTGTCCGATGATGATAATGCTGAGATTGATAATGGAACTTGTTAGTGATTGGTTTGTATGGGAAGCAAATGATTGGTTGTTTGAACCATTAAGACATTTAGGAATTTGGCGGAATACGGTTTAATTTTACAAATTGATTCATGTGTTAAAGCCTACGTCCTAGATCTATGCTGATCAACTTCCTAATTCTATTCCTTGATTGCCTTAAGCTTACCAGTCTGCCGTTTCAAGTTTTGCAGATTCCACCACTTAATCAAAGGATTAGGGATCCGTCTTTCGAATTGCTGCTTACGCTCTTGCAAGATTTCAGGCAACCGTTGATCAGAAAAGCCGCCTAACTGATATTCGATGAGCGGTTTCTTTACATGAATGGCAAAGTGTTTCGGATCTCGGTAATACGTTTCTAGCAAGGAGTCAAAATCAGCTGAAACGGGATATCGGGTATCAAATTTCAGCGGCTTCAGTTTCTTGTAGTTATATAGGACACACTGATGACAAACACTAGTAAACAGTCCCATCTTATAAATTGAAGTATGCTGTTTTTGGGTTTTTTCCTCACCAGACGTTAAAAAAACATCACTGTAAACAAGACTATGTGTTCTCCTGGTTGCTGCCATCATCTGGCTTAATGCATCCGTAGCAGAATATCGGTCTCCAGCATTCATAAATTGGATCCATTGGCCTTTTGCAAGTGGAATTCCTTTGTTCATTGCATCATAAATACCTTCATCGGGTTCGATAACCAGTTTACTCAGATAGGGCGTATACCGCTTTAATACTTGAATCGTATCTACATTGGAGCCTCCATCAATGACAATTAGTTGCTTGGGTTTGTAATCTTGCTTGATAATACTAATGAGCGTTTGCTCAAGCGCTTCTGCTTGATTTAATACAACTGTGATTATGGAAACTAAGGGATTGATTTTTTTAGTGTTTGGTGCTTAGTGCTGAGGGCGTGCTGTCTAAGGAAGCATGATCGTCATGTCACATGTTCTACAGAGTTTTTTCTTCTTCGTATGGAATGTTCTTTGCTTTGCAATATTTCTCAATTTCTGAATCTGCCTTAAAGTAATCGTCGCAAAATTCTTCAAATTCTTTTCTTGTCCCTTTTACATACTTTTCAGGTGCAATTAACATTGTTTCTGTTTGCCCTATAAATTTTTCAAATTCAGAGTTTATCTCACATAATTTATCCATTGTCTTAAAGTCAAGCTCTTTATACTTTGGTTGAAACAATATCTTGCTTTCATAAGGATTTCCGCTCAATTCAATTATTCCTATCCCGAAAGATTGGTTTAACCGTTCCATTTCGTCCATTAGGTTCCTACTTATTTCAAAAGCCACCAAGTATCCATAGTTTGACCAACTTGAATTAGAAACAGCTTGAAAGAAACATTTTTTCAACTCATAATCCGATTTAATCTCCCTTTTTAATTCATATGAAATCAAATCAAAAGCATCCGCTTTATTAATGACTTTTAGAAGTGCATTACTTGACTTGTTTTTTAGATTGAGAAAGTTAATTCCTATCATATCTGGATGAATCCATTTCTGATGATCATCTTTGCTTTTTGATGATTTTTCGTGGAATATTGTTTTCGAAGAAATATTTTGACTCTTTAAGTAACTGCTAAGAAGTTTATGCAGATCTCTCTCTTGGTATTTCTTCGTTGTTTCCTTTTTAGATGTAATATCCTTAGAAACAACTTCAGATAGATTCAAATCACTTTCATACTTGGACAAATAATATTCAAATCCTTTTTTGCCTTTAACTCTTTTAACCCTTGAATCATTCAATCTAATAAAATGGCCTAATTGAGCACCAATCGTATCTGATGGAGTTTTAGCATTAGTCCAATCGATGTAATTTTTTGCATCAATCATTTTAAGAACTTCCAAGTACGTATATGAACCTTGATTATCTTCCAATACTTTTAGAATTGCCTCTTTTATTGTCATGTTTTTTTTCTTTTAATTCTGTAGTTCATAGTGCTGAAGGCGAAATTCAATTCGCCCTTACTGGTTATGTGTTCGTCCAGAAATAATAGTTGTGGGATTTATCCAGCTTGAAATCTGTTCGCAGGTAAAGCATATTGCCTACTTGGTTTGTCTTATCGGTTTCGAGCATGACACCTGCCGCATTTGTAGTACGTGCAAGTTCTTTTGCGCTGTTGATCAGTTCTTTGGAGATGTGTTTGCCTCTGTGTTCTGGTTTAATATACAGATCATTCAGTAGCCAGAGGCGTTTCATTCGAGTGGAGGAAAACAGTGGATAGAGTTGGGTGAATCCCGTTAGCTCTTTTTGTTCGTTTTCGTGTACAAAGATCTCAGATTCTCCTTTTGTGATACGATCTGTAAGGAATTGGACGGCACTCTTCAAGTCACTTTCCTTGTGGTAAAACACACGGTAGTCATCAAAGAGTTTCGAAAGTTGAGGTAGGTCGTGGAGCGATGCTTTTTTGATCATAGCTACTTACTTAGTCGTTAAGGATGTTTTGGGAATGAGGTGGATGCACAAATTGCAATTCGCCCTATCCCTAATTGTATAATGAGCATTCAGTTCCACCATACAGCGTATCGTTGTTCCTTCAGTTTAAGGGCTAGGGTTTTTTCCATGGCGACTGCTTGCTCTTTGGTCATGGGGTTGAGGTGTTCGTATAGTGACGGGCGCAGATAAAGACCATACTTTTCAACGATATTGGATGATATTTTATGGCCTTTCTTGTTTCTATGGCCTGTTTTGTGTTTTTTGAAGCGTTCTTGAGGTGTTTGGCTAGTCATTCCTACATACAAGCATTGAAGCACACCGTTGAACTGTGGGTTGGCATCTCGGAACTTTTTGTTTTCATTCCAGACGCGCTTAGAGAGTTCAACAACGTAGACGTGGTATGTTTTTTTTGCGGAAATGATGGTTGATTATTTGCGTCATCCGTCCACTAAAAACGGTCTTCGAAGGTCTTTTTTTGACCTGTGAGGTTTGCGGAAACTAATATCATGTTCAAAGGAGGTAAGTCCACTACTAATCCTCATTAGGAATAATCTTACAAGAGGAATCCTTTGGCAATTCATGCGCATTGATAGAAATGATGTGATCCAGGCGAATCCGCTCTCCAGTTGCCAGTTCAAGGAATTCTTCTCCCTTTTTTGTGAATACATCCTTGATGATGGCTTGGCTAGTGTGTTGGTTATTGTCACTTGTCTGATAGATAAGCGTTACGGGGTTCTTCTTCGTTGCAAATTCAAGCAATACGTCATAAAAGGAGCAGTTGATTGGTTTATACTTGTTTTTCACGATTATTTACTTGATAATTATTTACTTGATAATGCGTTTAAAATCAACTATATTTTCAGTTTAGCTCCCCATGATTTCATCCATCATACCAGGGACATTGATATACCCTAAGGTTTCATTGAGGTTTTGGATGTTACTAGCGATGTCTTCGGTTTCCATCACTTTGTATAAACGATCTATTCCATCAGCAATAGAAGGCGGAGTGTTATCTTGGATGACGGTTCCCGTTTTGCCTTTTACGATTAGTTCTGGTAAGCCGCCAACATTGTTAACCACAGCTGGTACATTGAATCCATATGCCATCATAAGTATACCGCTTTGAGAAGCCGAATTATAAGGCAAGACCACCATGTCGGCCGCTTTGAAATAAGGCTCAACATCTTCATTGGCTATAAATTTGTTGACTAGGATTGTTTTGTCTTTTATCCCTTCTTGCTCAATTAGGTCCTCGTAGTAGCTAATGTCTTCGTAGCACTCACCAACAATCAGTAGGGTGAGATCTGGGTGCTGTTTTTCGATTTGGTTGAAGGCCAAAATTAGCTTGTCCAATCCTTTGTAACGACGTATCAGTCCAAAGAACATGACTACTTTTTTTGTTTTAATGCCTAAAAACTCCTTTGCGGATTGAGCGGTGTACGTATTCAAATTGTAGCAGTCAAATACTGAAAGCGTTGTCTTAAAGATCTTTTGCCTCTTGTGTACTTCAGCGATTTGATTGTACACAAAATTGGATTGGCAGATGAAATAGTCAGATTGATCTAGGGTTTGTTTGCTTGAAAATTTATCAAACCATCTATTTTCATGTGAAATGTAATTCTCCACCAAGTAGGTGATCTTCGTATTGGTGCTGCGCTTGATGAGCTTGCCGATTGTTGCATATGCTGGGCCAAAGAAGGGCATCCACCAAACAAAAATAGTATTGTCTGGGTTGATTTCTTTGATTTTCTTAGCGGCTCTAAACCAAGTTAGGGGATTGACGGAATTAATAATCCGATAGATCTTGTCTTGATGACTAAAAAACGTTTTTTTAGACGTGTCAAATTGAGTTGTTCCTGGAAAGAAAACCTTTGGATACAGTAATATGAATGAAACCGTATGAACTTCATAACCTAGATTCGTCAACGTATCGAATAGATGTGCTTCAACTAACGATTGTCCGCCTCGATAAGGATAAGCTGGACCAACAATAACCACTTTCTTCTTCATCTAAAATTTCGGATTAACGTCCGTTCAATTAATAATTCGTCTCGTTGTATTGTTTTTTTAGCTGGTTTAGTTTCAAGAATCCTCTTATGATTAGGAAAATGGCTAAGGCTGGGAGGATAAGCATGACTAAAGCGGCAAACCAGTTTTCCCAAGCGGTTGATGTTGAATTTAAATCAAATACAACTACCACCACAATCAGCATGATAATATCAAAGGCAAGGATGAAAACACCTGCTCTGATCAAGGTGAGTTGCGGCTTTCTTGCAGCTAAGTACGTTTCAAAATTTATGGCATTAGCATCATCAAGAATAGATTCTCGACTTGTACGAATGCCCTTCATTGTAGCCTTATTAATTACAAAAAGACCAGCAATTAATACGATTAGAAAAAGTGCAATAATACCCATGATCTTGATTTAAATCGCGTAACCGCCTTTTTTCAAGTATTTTTCTCTTTTGAACAATTCTGTATCAGATGCCATCATTTCCTTCACTAGTGCTGCTAGATCATATTTGGGTGTCCAACCTAGTTTTTCCTTGGATTTGGTAGGGTCGCCAATCAACAATTCAACTTCCGTCGGACGATAGTAACGTGGATCAACTGCTACGACTTCAGTTCCAGCTTCTATTTGGTATTCAGCGTTGGAGCAAGAGACGACAACCGCAGTTTCTTCTTCATCTTTGCCTTTAAAGGCAATTTCAACACCGATTTCATTAAATGCCATAATCACAAAATCGCGCACTGTGGTTGTGATACCAGTGGCAATCACAAAGTCTTCAGGCGTGTCTTGTTGGAGGATGAGGTACATCGCTTCTATGTAGTCTTTAGCGTGTCCCCAGTCTCGTTTTGCGTCCATATTGCCTAGGAACAGTTTATTCTGCATGCCAAGGCCGATTTTAGATACCGCTCTAGTAATTTTCCTAGTCACGAAGGTTTCACCTCTTAGTGGACTTTCGTGATTAAAGAGAATTCCATTACAAGCAAACATGTCATAAGCCTCACGATAGTTGACTGTAATCCAGTACGCGTACATTTTGGCGACAGCATATGGAGAACGAGGGTAGAACGGTGTGGTTTCAGATTGCGGAATTTCCTGCACTTTTCCATACAGTTCTGAGGTAGAGGCTTGGTAGATTCTAGTTTTTTGTGTTAAACCTAGTAAGCGAACTGCTTCTAGTACTCTAAGCGTACCTAGTGCATCAACGTTAGCCGTGTATTCGGGCGTCTGAAAACTTACATGCACGTGTGACATAGCCGCAAGGTTGTAGATTTCATCAGGCTGTGTTTCCTGAATAATTCGAATGATGTTGGTAGAATCAGTTAGGTCACCGTAATGTAGAATGAAATTTCTATTGTCAATATGCGGATCTTGATATAAGTGATCAATTCGATCCGTATTAAACATAGAACTTCTTCTTTTAATACCATGAACGATATATCCTTTCTTCAAAAGAAATTCAGCCAGATAGGCTCCGTCTTGTCCTGTAATACCTGTAATTAACGCCTTCTTCATTTGTATTTTGATGTTTCTAACTTCTAAAAAACTGTTCTATTTTCCTAATTGGTTTTAATATTGTTGTATAAAACTTGGGTTTTAGGTTGTTTTTTTTCCATGCCATTTGATCTTCCCGATTGGCTAAAATTCTGGTTTTAAAGTTTAGGTTGCTTTGGCCTCCTGTCCTCATAAAAACCAGTACTTCATTTAAATAAGAAGTAGACACGTTATTTCCAAACAAAAATCGAAGCATTAACTCATAATCTGCCGAATTTTTGAATGAAGTGTCAAAGTTACCAAACTTTTTATAAAGTTCAGATTTTACGAAGAAGCTTGGGTGTGGTGGCATCCAACCATATAGGAATTTGTTCTTTTGAAAAGTACCTGCATTCCATGTTCTTACTACTTTGTCCTTTTGAATTGGATCAACAAACTTTAAATCGCCATAGACTGTATCAGTATTGGAGCTTTTAATTTTATCGACCACCTTTTCTATTACTTTATCAGAAGCATAAAAGTCATCTGAATTCAAGATTGCGATCAGATCGCCAGTTGCTAGGGCAATGCCTTTGTTCATCGCATCGTAAATACCGTTGTCTTTTTCTGAAACCACCGTTGATACGGAGTCAAATTCTTTAACGATCTCCATGGTACTATCTTTGGAAAGACCATCTACAATAATGTGTTCAATATTCCCATATGTCTGTTCCTGTACACTTTTTAGTGTATCTCGAATGGTTGCTTCACTATTGTAACTTGCCGTGATGACAGAAACTTTCATCAATTCTAATTCTTTTACTAACTAATAATTCGTTCTCTGACAATTTTTGCAGGATTTCCCTGGTAGATTTGCCAAGCAGTTAAATCTTTGGTCGCAACGGAGTTTACTGCTAAAATAGCATGTGTACCTACCGTAACTCCTGGACAAACTACTGATTTTGCGCCAATCCATGCGCCTTCTTCAAGTATTATTTTTCCTACGATTAAATCAAAGGTTTCTTTCTTGTAATCATGATTACCTGTTAAAAGCATGGCGCCTTGAGAAATACAGACGTTTGCTCCAATAGAAACGTCTGTTAGATTATCGATCCAAACATTCTCTCCAATCCAAACATTGTTTCCAATGGAGAGCAACCAAGGGTGTTTAATATTAATACTTTGCTTGATAAGGACGTTTTTTCCGATTTTAGCTCCAAATAGCCGCAAGAAGAACTTCTTAACTCCAGAGGAGAGATTAAGCGGGTTTCTAAGGAATAAACCATTTATCAAGTACCAGACGATTCTTTTAATCAGTCCGCCACCTGGATGATACCAGTGGTTGTTGAACGTTGAAAGGTTTACTTTTTTCTTCATGATCTCCTAGATGATTGAAGTCGCAATTGCTTTTGGGTAAATTGTATTTCTATAGGCGTTTGCATGTGCTCTTACGCAGCAAGCGGTATCGACTACATTGATCGCTACTTTCCTAGCATTTTTGCCTAGCTGTAACCGTTTTGCTTCATCTTCGAGCAGCATTACGACTTCCTTGGCCATTTGGTCTGCATCATTAACAGGAACGATGATCCCATTTTCTTTGTTGCCAAACAAGGTTGCTACATCTCCAACATCAGTAGAAACGACTGGGTTTTCCATGGACATTGCTTCAAAAACAACCATCGGGCCAGATTCTGATAAGGAACAACAGACAAACACATCGGCAGATTTTAGGATGTTGGTCACATCCACTCGACCGCCCATGAGCTCAACATTATCAATATTAAGCTCCTTCATTCTATTATTGAGTTTGAGGAGTAGCTTTTGTTGGTTATCCAGTTTTTTCCCAGCAGCAAAAAACTTGCAAGGTATTTTTGTTGATGCATTTACTTTTGCCACCATTTCTACAAACATTTCATAACCCTTGATTGGGTTGACGTTGGCAACTGTGACTACTTTGAGGCCTTCATACGCTTCGATATCACTACAGGTATCGTTGGTTTCAGGGTTAAACTGGTCGGTGTTTACTGGAGGAAGCACAATTGTCATGTCTTCCTTGCCTTTTGGGAGGTGTGGTGCATAGAACTGTTGTGTGCGGATGGATGAGCCAATGTACTCGTCTCCAAATAGCTTAGAGATGATTCTGAATAGCCAAAGGATGTACCCGGGCATGTATGTATCATTAAGGTACCAGTAAGACCTGGTTTTGGTCAGCTTTGCCGCAATGATTCCTTTGATTTGCCAAGCGCCATTGCAGTGTACAATATCCGGTTTGTATTCTTTAATGATGCGCATCAGATGCAGCAATTCTGGGATAAACAGAATAATAAATTTGAGTAGATGCCCAATATCTTTAGTAATTCGATGAATGCGAATCGCTTTGAATGGGGTGTTTTGTTCTTTGAGGAGATTTTGGAAGCGTGTAGAATCGTAGTTAGGACACACCACCATTGTTTCTATTTTGTGCTCTTTGAGCCCTTTTGCTAATTCTAGTATTTGTCGTTGAGGGCCGCCAAATCGACCTTCAGCAATTATTGTAAGTACTTTTATAGTTTTGTCAAACATTTTAATAATTATTAATTATTTATGTTTAAATCAATCTGTTCGATTCTTCGTTTGCGCTTTATTAATGTAAGCATATTGTTACAGTTCTACCATTTGTTTGATCTTGTTTTATACAAATATATGATCATAAATTCCTAATTAACCATTAACCAATAATTGTTTTTGCATAAACTGCTTGTGGTTTTTCGAGTTAAAATAGTAATACATCATGTAAAAGGTGACCCCAAAATGGAAATAATGACCGTTTCTTATGTAACAGACAATGAGGAACGTCAATAATGCACCAGAAGTTTGCCAGTAAATTTGAGATCGGTTGTAGCGATTTCGTTTTACAAAACAACCGATAAATAGTACAAGACTAAACAGGATTCCGATGGCTCCATGCTCAGATATTATACGAATGGCTAAAGAATTGGCATCCTTACTATTGTATTCTGGATACTCTAAAAATTCTGTAAATCGCTTGGTGATTGAATATTTCTCAAACGCTATTTCATGCGAGCCTAATCCTGAACCCGTCACTGGATTGTTTTTGATATTGTTAAATGCAACGAACAGATTATTAAATAAGACAAAGGTAGAACCGTCAATCCCGTGATCACGCTTAATTCCGTCAGAATCATCGATTGAAGTATTTAAATTCCAAGAGAAAAACACCTTAGAAAAACTATTCATTCTTACCTCAAATGACTGAGAAAATGTATACATTAAGGTAAAAACTAAATAAATCGAAAGGCTAGCGCCGATAAGCATTTTGGGCCTAGCATAATTAAACATTAGGATAAGAATCGTTGCGAAAATGCCAATATATGCCGTTGATGATTGACTGAAAATATAGACGAAAATAATCAATATAGCAGTCGGGATACCCATCAGGAAAGGTCGGATGCCTAGTAACCTACAAACAGCAAGAAAAAAGCCAGGAGCAAAGACATAAGCAACATTCGACGGCTCTCCTAGAACCGAGTTTATTCGTAACAGATTTCCGTTTATAATGATTCTTGAATCGAAGAAAGTTAAGTCGTATCCTAGCCTAAAGTCGATCAAGTAAGAAAAGAACTGAATAACACCGATAACTGCAATAATGCGGAGCCAGAACAGGTAGTACTTGAAAATACTTCGGGCATCAAATTTATGGAGCTTGATCGCATAATAGGAAAACAGCGAAACCACCGACAAGGCAGCGTACACCTTTACGAAGTGAAGTATCGTGTTATTCCCAATCGATATTTGATAAATCGCTACTGAAACCATCACTGCATGGATGATCAATAACTTCTTGAAAATTGTCCTGAAATGAAAAAACAGGATCGGGACGATGAGCACGACCAACAAATAATAAAAGAAAATGGAAGGCGGCCCCTTGTACATCCACCATCCTGTCCAGACAGTTGTAGAGGCAATTAGATATTTAAGAAGTTCAGTCAAGACTTATTTGATGACAATAATCAGTTGCTAGTTAAGCGTTTGTTTGTAAACGGCTTCAATTTTTTCTACTTGTCGGTAATAGTTAAATCGTTGTTCGGCATCCTTTCTTCCTGCGATACCCATTTGTTTTCGCAAATCTGGATTTTCTGCCAACTGTACGACTTTTTTAGCCAAGTCTTTCCCGTTATCCGTCTCAAAAGTCAACCCTGAAACCGTAGGAACGATCAGCTGATTAATCGGAGCCATATTACTGACAACTGAAGGCTTACTCATAGCAGCAGCTTCCACTACAGGGCGCGCAAAATGAGGAATACTTGCAGGGAATACTAGCATATCGCAAGAAGCGTAATGGGAGCGAATGTCAGGGTTGAAATCTTCTAAGATGCAGCAATCCTCCAACCCTAGTTTTTGGATCCGTTTAAAATAAGGGTTGGAGTTGTTTTCTTCCTTGCTCCCCGGCATCAGACATTTCACTGAATGGCCCTGCTGTTTTAAGTAGTGGAGACAATCAATCAATGCTCCAATTCCCTTGTGATGGCGTAGTCCTCCTACAAATAGTAATAGGGTGTCCTCCTGCTTTATGCCATGTTGTTTTCGGATATCTTGATAGGGATGGTCTTTGCTAAAGCGATCTAAATCAACAAAGTTGTGTACGATAGTGCCAAGGTCTGTTCCGTCTATCCACGATTTTTGCTCGGTTTCTGTTAGGAAGATGACTGATTTCGTTTTCCTGATTTCATCACAAAACCATTGCCACCTGAAGTCATGATTGGCTGGGGCATATTCTCGGATGTGCCAAACATAGGGTATTCCTAGTTCCCTTAGCACCTTTGCTGTATTAATCAGCACTACGGAGTTTAGATGAATGAGATCAAACTTATTCTCCTTAAAGAACTTATGGGTTAGTCGAGTCGATCGATTCCACTTTAAACCATACCGAATCAAATTGGTATACGTAGGACGTTGACTCCAGAGTTGTGGGGCGGATCTGTGAAAAAAGATACGTAATATCCAAGGCATTTGAATGACTTCGTATCCTTTGTCCTGATAAAATTCTCTAGTTCGGTGGCAGTCCATTATCAAGCCAATCACTGGTTGATATCCTTTCTTTTCCACTCCTTGGGCTGTGTAGAGTAAACTAAGTGGCGCGCCACCTTGTATGTCGCCATGGTGTATAAATAAGACTCTTTTCACGCGTTTTTTTTATTCTGATTGTCTATTTTCTTAAGGAATTTGGCTGGGTTTCCTCCCCATATTTCATCAGGAGGTACAGATCGCGTTACAACAGACTTTGCTGCGATGACGCTTCGTTCACCAATCTCAACACCTTTCATTATTATTGCTTCTGTACCAATAAACGCTCCTTTTCTAATTACGACGGGAGCTGATTTGATATTTGTATCTGGTCGTTGTATTCTCTGATGGTATAGAAGTGCATGGAAATCGGAGTCGTAGATAGAAGCTCCACCGCCAACAAGTACCTCCTCTTCAATAATTATCTTTTCTAGGGCAAAGATACAGGCGTTGCTAATGCCTACATTGTCTCCAATACTTAATACAGCATTTTTTCCGACACCCAAGCAGGTCTTCTGTTTGCCGGAAACCATATTAAATCGAGCGCTTGAAGTAATTTGTACGTTGCTGCCTAAATTGAGTTCACCAGCATTATTGATGATTGGTAAGCCGCCTAAAATTGGTCGTTTGCTGTAGTTCACATTGTTGATCCAAAGGAAGATGATTTTGAACGGTAGCATTATAACAAACTGATAGAAATGTCGTGTTTCCCGAATTAATTTCCCTGGTATTTTTCTAATGATTGACAATTGGCTTTTTATTGAGTTACCTAAGTTTTCCTAAAAATCTGATCAAGGAAGCACCCGTTACATTTGGAGGGGCGATTCTGAAGATCGTGCGCTGATTACTGTTTGCTGATTTGTTAATTTTGTTGCCTGCAAATACGAGTACCGTATCCTTCGGCGCTATAGTCTCAAATGTTTCTAGTAGGTTGGGGGCGCGTTTGTCTACTCGCTCAAATGGAATTACCCAAAACTGCGGAGCTACGCCAGTCGCTTCCTTTATTTCTGATTCACACGTGTCAAATTCTTCTTGCATCAAGTGAATGCCTGTTGACTCGGTGACTGGGAAGTGGTTTTTTGTATGATTGCAAATTTCCCAATTTTCTTTTGCTAGTTGGTTAATTGCAGTTGGATTATCAAACAAATCCTTGGCCTGGGTCTTGACATCGTCTGAAACTGCTTCCTCGTATATTTGGCTGATGGTTGCTACGATTTCTTTACTAAAATGATCTAACGTAAAGTTAAAAATTGATTGATCGTCCTTGTATCCAAGCGGTATTAAGAAGGTTTTCAGTTGATCACATGCATTAGTGTTAAGAATTGCTCCTAGCTTAATGCGCCAAAAGGTATCTTCTCCTTGCATGAAAGATGAATTGATTGCTTGTGCACCAGTGATTTCTCTTTTCTTTAGGATTGGTAAGGCGTTTTCCTGTACACTTTTGAACCCATCATCAAATGTTACTGAAAAAATGGGTTTGTCAATTGACCCTTTAAGGCGTCTCGATAAACCTTCTTTTAGGGAAACAAACTCAAATCTGTCTGCTAAGAAATTAATTTGTTTTTCGAAGAGCTGTGGACTTATGTTTCCCCCAAGCTTTTCCATAAAGGGAGGATTGTGCTCAGAAACCTGATGGTAGAGAAGCACGTACCATCCTTTCTGTAACCCAAAAAGCTGAGTGCGGGTGGCATGGAAAAGGTCGCCTAGTCGCCGTGTAATTTTATTTAGTAGAGTAGCCAACTGCTGAGGTCTTCCTGCATTAATTCTTCCAGCATTTGAATTTCATTCTTCAACATTAGAGCAATAATTTGCTTTGATGTATCCGACAAATGCGGTTTCTTCTTCAATTTTCTTTTCGCAATAAACGGTAGCAAACGAACAAGAATTGGCGGTAATTTATCAAAATAGTAATGGGTCTTTGATTGCGTAGTCTTGTTGGCATGCACCGTCTCTTTCAGAGAGAATTGTTTATGTTCAAGGTTTAGAAAATCTAGTACTTGAGTTGCAATTTTTTCTTGATTGTTTTTAAGATCATCAAAGTTTAACAATAAGATGTTTTCTCGTCCAAATCGTTCAATGTACGGAGAAATCTGGGTGTGATATCTTGTGAAATCGATTAGGAAACGTTCTGAAACAACTGCTTCATTCAGTCCCGCATTGGTGTACCCGCGCTGATAGAAATGCTTGTAGTTGGAGACGATTCGTTCAAATGGCCGCCTTACGATATAGATGAATTTGAGTTTAGGATTGTATTCATGCAAATCATCGGAAATACGAGCATTCGTCAATCGATATGGGAGTTTGTCGGCTGAGAATCTACCGTTCAAGCTTTTTCCAGTTTCCAGGATAGGTAGTAGCGTATAGCTTGTTGATGCTTCTCCATACAATACACCTTCTTTCTCTTCAAACAGTTTATGGTAGCTGGTGATTTCCTGTTTCCAGTTTTTCACGGCGCACCAGAAGTTTGGTTCTTTTGTTTTTGAGAAGCAAATCGAAGGATGTTGCTCAAGCAGTCGATACAAGGAGGTTGTCCCTGATTTTTGTGCTCCGACGATCATAAAATCTACTTTCATGTGAGCTGCTCTAAATCGGTTAAGCTAATTTCTTCTTGTAGGAATAGATGGCGGTATTTTTCAATTTTTTCCTTGTTCCAATCCCACCAACAGATTTCCTGAAATTTGTCGATGATTTCCTTTTCGAACCGATAGCCGATTACTTTTGCTGGACTTCCTCCAACGATAGCGTAGGGAGGAACATCTTTATTTACTAGACTATTTGCTGCGATAATTGCACCATTGCCAATGGTCACATCATTAAGTATCACACATTGGGTAGCAATCCAGACATCGTTTCCGATTACAATTGGGCCATTTGAGTTAATGCCTATGTTCTCTTCCTTGCTGTTTAGTAGGTTTTTTGCTACGAAGTAGGTGCTCATTCCTTTGAAAGCATGGTTAAATTCCTGTATATCAACATTTCTAGCAATAGAACAAAATTTGCCGATTGTAATTTCATTTATTCTAGCTTTAATTGCTGTATTCGGACCATTGATAATACTATTGTCACCAATTGTAATTTTACGACCTCCATGCAGTGTTACCCCGTGCACAATTTTTACATTATCCCCAAGGTGCACTAATCCGTTAATGGTTGCATTGGAGAATGCGCATGTTTTGCTAACGCTAGACCCAGAAGCAAGATTAATCACATTTGCACGCTGAATTCTAGATTTCAGATACCGAATTAGTTTTTGTTTAAACGACATTCCTGAATGGCTTATTTATCAATTGTCTAACAATGATTTTTCTTGGGTTATTAGCGCTTGAAATACTTTCTGGCTGAGTCCCTCTGAGGTGTTTGTTATTGTTGGATGATGGATCAATCGGTCAATTGTTGACTTTAACTCCGTTTTATCATTTAGGTAGATGGCTTTCCCTTGTTCTATTAAATCTGAAAAGGCAATTTCGCCTAAATGGTGAATGATTAGACTCGGTTTTCCGAAATCTGCCAATTCAATTGCTACACCGGAGTAGTTTGTAACCCCTATTTTTGATTTTGCAATAGACAATGGCAATGGAGTTTTTACAGCATCCTCAAAGTTAATCAGGGAAAAGACTCCTTGTTGCTTTAACAGTTTTTCGATCTCCTGAATTTGACTCTCAGATTGCCTTGGATGATAGCGTACTGTCCAAGAGTATTGAGTCTCGGCACGAATGAAATCAATCAGATATTCAGGGAAGAGCCGTGGTGTAGAAATCGGTTGCAGGGAATACAAAATCCTGTTTTCTGTTTCAGTTTCGAGCTCTTTTCCTGCTAACTTTTTCTTCCAGAAGTCACTCCATGGATTACCACCAAGGAGGGATCGGTGTGCGGTTGTCTGTTTTGCCCAGAGATCGATGTTCTTTTGACTTAGCGTATCCCAGTTCCAAAAGATATCTGGTAACACATTGTATCCCTCCACAGGGATTTCTTCCCAATTCGCATACCCGCTGTTTCCCATCACTTGCGGTCCATGTTGCAGATCTACTGATGGAATATTAAGTTGTTTTGCTGCATGCACCATGGCTAATCCAAGTGGACCATAATAGTTTAATACAAAGACGATTTTAGGTTTTATTTGTTGTAGAACATGTTTAATATTTGCAGCAGTATTGGCTATCGTTCTACAAGTATTTATCGTCTTTCTTATTTTTGATTCATTGTAATTCAACTCCTTTTCAAACCAAGCAATTACATCAGTTGCATTAGGTAAGTCTAAAAAAAGTTGCCACCATTCATTTACGGAATAGTTTGCGGTTATATCCTTTAAGCTAGAGAGATAAGCAGATTGGCTAAAGTGTCGTTTATCAAATTCACTATTTTCTGTATTGCAATATTGCAGGTAGGTTGAGTGAATAGGGTGATTTTCTATTAAGGGTTCAAAGAATCGATTGTACAAACGGTTGTCATATTGTACATCGTGTGATCGTGCAGCAAAGAATAGGATATCCGTTTGTTTTAAAGAAGGGATTGGTTTTGTTTTATTTTTTTGAAGAATATTCGAGACTTTATTCACCACTCGTTGAAGCAGTGACGTTGAGACTTTTTTATTCCAAAACCGTGCGCTGCTTATTTCAAAGACAATTAAAATTTTGAAAATTGGCCAGATATCTACCCCATCTATTTGCCATTTATTGACAGGGTATTTCTTAGCAATATTGCTGAATACTTCTAGGGCTTTAAACCGATCTATTTCTTTGTTTTGTGGCTTAGACATTCTCTGTATCAGTCTTAATGTTTTTCTTGAAATAGTTGAAAAACCACGCTATTCCTGAAAGGGTGAAAATGAAGATGAATATTTTTAGATATAAAGAGACGTCAACTCCTAGAAAGGCAATAACAGTAAGGAGAATTGTGGCAAACAACCATTTCATTGGATGGTAATCTTCGCCGGTTAATTCTTTGTAATCTTTTAAGTAAAAACCTGCATATCCCATGTACATTAAAGAAACGAAGGTTGTAATAGCAGCCACTACAATTCCATAAATAGGAATAAAAATCACGTTTAAAACCACATTGGACACGCCAGCAAGAAAGGTTATTTTCCAAAGTACTTTTGTACGTTCATAAAAGAAAAGACGTGAGTTTGCTCCTACGTACATTCCTCGATAATTATAGCCCATAACGATAGGAATAACAAGCCAGTAAGTACTTTCGAGCGATGGATTATTGACAAGTATTTGAAAAATTTCTTTTGACCACAAGCAAAACGTGAACGTAGAGCCAAACAATGCTAGTTGGAAGTTATATACAAGAAATTTGGCTTTCGCTTCATTATTTTCTTTATAGGATTGCAAGAGAAAAGGAGTAATGGCTTGATTAAATGCACCAGCTAATACACCAAAATAACCACCAAACCGTGCTGGGAAGTTATAGGCTCCAATCAAATCAGTTGGCAGTTCTAAGCGTTCCATGACCATTTGGTCCGAGCTGTTCAGTAAAAAAGAAGAATAGTAATGCGGCATAAGTGGAATGGCGATACTCAGTCGCTTTTTCCATAGCCGCCATCTTACTGCATAAATAGGCTTTATACCTACTTTAAATCGCAACGGAATCCAGTAGGATAGTTTATTGAGGATCGTCACAAAAGCGGTTGTGTATATCCAGCCCATAAATCCCATCTCAAAACAAACAATGGTGATTACGTTTAGTGCGACCGTCAAAAAACCGAAAACTATGCCTCTTATAGCAATGGATTTTGGACGTTGGTTAAGCTGAAAATAGAGCAGGCCTAAAAAAAGTGAAGGCCCAAACAAGATACCAGGAATCACCGTAAGCCAAATAATCTCCCAGCGATGCTCCAGTGCAGCATCTGGCAAAACAACGTATAACAGCGCTCCTAGAAGCACATGAAATGGAATGTACCAAAGGTTTAAGAACCCCATCAGTTGCCTCCAAACCCATTTATAACGACTCGGGTGCTGGTAAAATGAGTTGGCTGCGATTACATTCAACCCAATATTTTGAAGGATTAGAACGAAACCGGTATAAGCCATTATGATTCCCATGGTACCATAATCTTCCCTTGTTAAGTAAGGAGTGATGATGGGAAGCACTAGGATACCTGCTACTTTTGAGATCTGCCCCGAAAGGCCATAGATAGCAGAATGGCTGAAAAATTTCTTTAGTAGAGCAGTACTCAAACTTCTTTGGTTATTCCTTTAGCCATTTCCCATTCCAACCAGAGATTGATCTCTTCGCTATTCCTCATTTATTTGTCATCAATTTAAGGCTATTCGAAATCACCGCAAAATAGGATCTAGTATATTGCCTATTCCAGTAAGTATGATGGACAAAATGATGAAAACGATAATGATTCTCAACAATTTAGGTGTACTGATCCACCAATTTTTAAATACTTCTTTATTGCTCACGATCTACTTGATATTGCCGGTGTCGTTCTTGCATTTGCAACCACAAACCATCTTGATTTTAGCACCCAGTAGTCTTCGCTTGATAGAGCTTCGCTATCGATAAGTCGCAACTTGATCTCTAAATTTTAAAACAAAACCGGCTCCTTCCAATGCGAAAGGAACTTGCCATGGATTGTCCATATATTTAAATTGGCCGCGCCACTTTAATCAAGGCCTCAGGAGGCACTGATATACGGAGGTTAAAGCCTATTTTTTCCAATTCGACAATCATTTCTCGTTTCCCTCTTTTCTCTATTAGTTTTCCTTTTATACCGGATAAACCACTGCTCGCGATTTCTACGATCTCTCCTTCTTCAAATCCTTGATCTTCAATAGAAACGGCGATTTCTTCTCCTAGTAATCGTTTGAGCAAATCGATTTCTTTGTTGGGAATAGAAATGATACTTTTATTAAATTTTATAAAGCTTAGAACGTACTCGGTTTGTAGCACCTTCAGGTATTCAGATTGATTGATATTGACAAAGACGTAACAATTGATCAATGGAATTTCTACCACCTTTCGTTTTCTTTGATATTGCCTAACCAACTTTTGGAGTGGGAGATAACAGTTTATGCCTAGTTCTGATAGGTGTTTTGCTACCAGTTTTTCACGCTTATAATTGGTGTAAATAGCAAACCATCGTTTCTCTGTCGTATGCAGATGGTTTTCAGGAATCATTGCATTGTTACTCCTCAATGTAAGTGAATTAGACATTCAATATCAATGATTTATCCGTAAACTTTATGTTGAACGATAGACCGTCCGATACTTTCGTAGTAAAACCCTTTTTCTTCTATTCTTTCTAGATCGTATAGGTTTCTACCATCAAAAATTACTGGAGCTGCCATCAGTTCCTTCATCACTTTAAAGCTTGGAGTTCTGAAAACACTCCACTCTGTAAGAATCGCCAGTGCATCTGCGTCAATGAGCGCTTCGTACTGGTCTTCAACAAACTTGATTTTGTCTTTGTAGATCGCCTGAACGTTTTTCATTGCTTCAGGATCATACGCCTTGATTTTAGCTCCTTGTTTCAGCAGTTCGTCAATAATTTCTAGGGCTGGTGCCTCTCTAATGTCATCCGTATTTGGCTTGAAGGCTAATCCCCAAATTGCAATGGTTTTGCCTTTAAGGTGTTGACCAAAGAACCGGTTGATCTTAGTAGAAAGGATGGTTTTCTGTATGGCGTTGACCGTCATTACTGCATTCAATATTTTAAAGTCATACTCATTCTTGCCTGCAGTTTTTGCCAATGCCTTGACATCTTTTGGGAAGCAGCTACCCCCGTATCCGATACCAGGAAACAGAAAGCGTTTACCGATTCGAGTGTCTGTGCCGATTCCTTTTCTTACCATATCCACATTTGCTCCAACTAGTTCGCATAGGTTGGCAATTTCATTCATAAAAGAGATCCGAGTGGCTAGATAAGAGTTGGCAGCGTACTTGGTCATTTCAGCCGACCTTTCGTCCATAAAAATGATTGGATTTCCTTGGCGTACAAATGGCTCATACAAGCGTTTCATGGATTTGATGGCGCGCTCTGAATTGGTGCCAATGACAACGCGATCTGGTCGCATAAAGTCTTCAACAGCTACTCCTTCTCTAAGAAATTCAGGATTGGAAACAACATCAAACAGGTCTTCTGACAGCTTTTTACTGATAATGGCGTGCACTTTTTCAGCAGTGCCTACAGGAACGGTACTTTTGTCTACAATTACCTTATAATCGGTAATGAGATCGCCCAATTGATCTGCCACTCCTAGGATATAGCTTAGATCGGCAGATCCATCTTCACCTGGAGGGGTGGGTAGGGCAAGGAATATGATTTCAGCATCAAGAATTGCTTCTTCCATGTTGGTGGTGAAAAACAATCGTTTTTGCTTTGTATTTCGTTCAAATAATAATTCAAGGCCTGGTTCATAGATAGGAACGATCCCATTTTGCATTTGCTTCACCTTATTGGCATCAATATCTACACAGGTGACTTGATTACCAGTGTCAGCAAAACAAGTGCCTGTAACTAAGCCTACATAACCGGTTCCGATTACTGCAATATTCATTTGTTAGTTTTTAGTTGAGTAAATCCTTTCAATTATTTCAACTACCTTCAGCCCTTCTAGTGCATTGGTAGTAATTGATTTTCTATTTTTTAAAACATCCACAACGTTTTCGAATACATAAACATGATTTGCGGCAGATCCCTTGTATTTGCCGTAATCATTTGCAGGGTTGGTGGGAGGTAATACTGGCATTTCATACCCTTCTACCTGGCAATATTCAACTTCATTCATATATTGCCCGCCAACTTTTACGCTTCCTTTGCTTCCAAGGATAGTAATACTGCTCTCCATGTTTTTGTCCCAAACAGCTGTTGAGAAGTTGATAGCGCCCATTCCTCCATTCTTAAAGTTAAAGGCAACCATTCCACTATCTTCAAACTCTGTGGAGGTTAAGTGTGCAAAATTATGAAATTTGCACTGTATTTTGTCAATATCTCCAAACAACCAATACAAAATATCAATAAAATGAGCGAATTGGGTAAATAATACCCCTCCATCAAGCTTTTTTGTTCCCTTCCAAGCATGTTTTTCTCCATTTTTAAAATAATATCGATCATCTCTGTTCCAATAACAATTGACCTGAACCATGTGGATGTCTCCAAGCTTGTTCGTGCTTACCATTTCCTTCAGCCATGCGGAGGGGGGAGAATACCTGTTTTGCATGACACAGAACACATGTTTTGACTTATTTAGCGATTTGAATATCACTTCTTCACATTCAGACTTGGTCAGACCCATTGGTTTTTCGATGATCACGTGTTTGTTGTGATCTAGTGCTTGCAATGATTGTTGGGCATGTAAGCCATTGGGTGTGCATATAGAAACCACATCAACTTCTGGGTGTTGTTCAAGTAGTTGTTGGATATTAGAGTAAAAAGGTGCGTTTATCTCTTCAAGATTTAAGGTGGAAGGATCTTTTGTATCACAGACTGCGATTAGTTCGCATTCTACATTTTTTTGAATTAGCTCTGCATGTCGTTTTCCGATGTATCCCATGCCTATCACTGCAAATTTTATCTGCTTTTCATTCATCCACTAATCGATTTTGGTAACGGTTTCATCTTTTAATAAATAGTGTTGTCCACTTTCGGGGCATTTCGCCTTACCTTCAGGGTTGAACTCAAGGCGGATGCCGTGTTCACTCATCCAGCCTGTTTGTCGTGCGGGGTTGCCAAGCACTAGGGCGTATGGTTTGATCGACCGTGTAACAGTTGCTCCTGCTCCGATGAAGGCGTATTCACCAATCTCAATACCACAAACAATGGTTGCATTGGCACCAATCGTTACCCCCTTCCCGACAAGTGTTTTCTGATAGCTGTTTTTTCTATTGACGGCACTTCTTGGGTTGATTACATTGGTGAAGACCATGGAAGGGCCTAGAAAAACATCGTCTTTACAAACGACACCAGCATACAAGGATACATTGTTTTGCACTTTGACATTATTGCCTAGTACGACTTCATTTGCGACAAATACATTTTGGCCTAGATTACAGTTTTCTCCAATTCTAGCACCAGGCATGATATGGCAGAAGTGCCAGATTTTGGTTCCGCTTCCGATTTGACATCCTGGGTCAATTACTGCTGAAGAGTGACTAAAATAATTACTCATTTTTATCAAAATAAGTATGGATTTGTTCCGAAATGTAATTTAACTGTTCTTCTTGAAGTTCTGTGTGCATTGGTAAGGAGATAACGGTATCACAAAGCTTCTCTGTAACTGGTAGCGTGATGTTGCTGTCAACAAAAGGCTGGAATGCTTTCTGTTTATAGAGTGGTACGGGGTAGTAAATCATAGACGGGACACCTTGTTTTTGAAGAAATTGCTTCAGAGAATCCCGATGATTGGCTGGTACCTTAAGTGTATATTGGTGGAAGACATGATTGGACCAACTGACCCGTTTCGGTGTTTGGATTTGTTCGATGTCTTTCAGTGTATTATCGTAGAACTGTGCTGCTTTGTTGCGTGCTGCAGCATAGTCGTCTAGGTGCTTAAGCTTAATGTTTAGTACAACGGCCTGCAGGGCATCTAGTCTAGAGTTTACGCCAATCATATCATGGTAATACCGCTGTTTTGCTTGGCCATGGTTTGCGATTGCGGTAATCTTTTCTGCTAGTTCGGCATCATTGGTGAAGATGGCGCCACCGTCTCCGAATGCCCCAAGATTCTTAGCAGGGTAGAAGGAGGTACAGCCAATGTGGCCTATTGTTCCTGCTTTCTGAGTTCCTGTTGAGAGTTGGACATCTGCACCGATTGACTGTGCATTGTCTTCTATGATGTAAAGATTGTGTGCTTTAGCAAACTCGAGTAGTGGAGTCATGTCTACTGATTGTCCGAAGAGGTGGACCGGCACGATGGCTTTTGTTTTCGGTGTCAGTGCTTGCTCTACTTGTTCTATGTTGATGTTAAAGTGATCTGGATCGACATCAATCATGACAGGTTTTAGCTGGAGTAGGGCGATCACTTCAGCAGTGGCGACATAGGTGAATGCTGGGACGATGATTTCATCTCCTGGCTGCAAGCCTAGCGCCATCATGGCAATTTGAAGGGCGTCCGTACCATTTGCACATGGAACTACGGAGGCTACATTGAGGTAGCGCTCCATGTGTTCTTTGAACTGCTTAACTTTTGGGCCGTTAATAAATGCAGCGGATTCTATTGTATCCAATATTTCCTGATCAACTTCAGTTTTAATCTTTTTGTATTGCGACTTAAGATCAACCATCTGAATACCAGTAAAAATACTGTTCATTGCAAGTCTTTTAAGTTATATAGTAACGATAAACTAATAAGTAGTTGATTTGATGCGCTTCTTTTGCTGCTGCAATTTGTTACTTATCAGTCACGTAGCTTTGGCTGTGGTTCTTCTTCGTCTATCATTCAACAAACAATATAAACCGTCTAAAACCAGAGGCGAATTGTTATATGATTGCTGAACGGGATCCAGAAGTTTCTTTTCTGTTAAGGTGAAAAACCAGGGATAAGTAGATGTCCGAGTGTCCATTTTCCTTTATTTTAAGGGATTAAAATATTGATGAGTTAATGGCCCATCAATTGACGCATTTTGTAGGAAATTCGGACACCTACTTTGATACTTCTTTTTTCAAGCTATAAAGTATCTCTGGCTTAATAAAACAACGACAAGAAGAAAGTTTCCTTCACAAACTTTCAGAGCCTAAGCTCCTAGTGCTCTTGCACCTATGACATTTATCTTTAGTTAGTACTTCTTGAAGCACTAGTCTTTTTTCCAAACCAATAATGGTTCGGTTCCAGAAGTTGTAAAATCTTCGTTCTTGAATTCCTCATCGGTATAAATCAAGTACCGGATTTTACGACTAATCATTTTTTCCACCTTATCAATTAAATTGATTAAATATTCTCGATCGATGTTTCCGATAAATATCAAATCAATTATTTTGCTATCTAACCCTTTGGATAGATCGCCTTCTAAATACACACGATCAACATCTCCCAATCGATTTACCACTTTTTCAATGATGTGATCAATTCCAACATATTTAAGGATGATATTGTGTATGTCCTTAAACAGCGGATGTGTTGTATTTGCATGAAAAAACTTTTTATTTCCCTTCAAGAAAGAATGTAACATTCCTGCTTTCTCTAGACGGTTCAATTCTACTCGGATGGAGTTTGTGGATTCACCGAATTCACTTTCCAAATTGCGCAGATAGGAACTATTTTTACTATTAAGAAAAAACTTTAATAGTAACTTTATTCGCGTCTTAGAGGAAATTAAAGTTTCAATCATTTGTAATATTGAGTAACAAACTTACTCATTTTTGATTAAAAGTCAAATTATTCTATAGGAAAAGATGTATATGATTGAAAGTTGAGCGGTGAGAATTGATGTTTTGTTGGTGTGTTTGAGGTTGGTGCTTGGGGAGAAAAGCATTTTAACCCTCATTATGCATTAAGAATCAACTTTTGTTCTCAAACTACTTCAAAATCAATGAAGACGTAGGTTACTCGAACGTCCGCCTATTTTTAATTTCACCATAGGGGTTACTATGCTTTCAATGAAAAATAGGCGTGGAGCACTTGATTTCATTGTATTTTAAACCCAAAAGCTAATTCCCAAT
>CALGAW010000023.1 GCA_937959115.1 uncultured Saprospiraceae bacterium | reverse complement strand
CTTCAAAATCAATGAAGACGTAGGTTACTCGAACGTCCGCCTATTTTTAATTTCACCATAGGGGTTACTATGCTTTCAATGAAAAATAGGCGTGGAGCACTTGATTTCATTGTATTTTAAACCCAAAAGCTAATTCCCAATGCATAATGAGGGTTAAACTGTGTGCTTCTCTTTACTTGTCTTCGTAATTTAAATAGCAAATCGACGATTCTTTCATTGTTTATCTCGGGCTAGAAAAGTTTTGTAGGTTAACCCTGATTCTGCATTAGAAATTTGCTGCAAAGACTAATTGTTTGGTTATGAGTGAATTACTCAAATTTAAATACTCGACGATATCCACATCGACTGCTTGTCAACATCCTGCGTATCCACTCATAAAAAAGCACTTAGCCTTTTCGCTAAAAGTCTAATACATAATCAGGGTTTAACCAGAGAATCCTAATTGATAATAGCTCTAAAATAGTTGTGGGTTCCAATTACTCACATCGCGTTACTATTGAAACTTACTTGTAAATAGCTGGTAACTAACTATGTAGTTGACATCTCTTTTCTTTCTCAACACTGTGTTAATAAAAGGTATTAAAACATGTTGAGAATACGTCGGGATTAAGGCTTTCACATAATATTATCTAGTCTAAAATGTAACAAAAAGATTAAAATCTCGTAAAAAATAATATAAAAACGAGTTCTATCAAAAAAAAGATAATTTCATGAAAGAGTCACAAGGTATTAGGCAATTAGACACTTCTATGATTAAGGCACCAACAAATGGACAGAAAACTGACCAATCTTCATCTATTTTAGAATCTGAACTAACAAAGGTTAATAATTTAAAAGAGATTTTAGGCCAGACACATAAAAGAGGAGAGCGTCTTATCCTCCTTAATAAATTGAGTGAAAAGCTGTTGACTATAGCACCAGAAGAGGTTGTAAAATATGCTTCTCAGGCTTTAATTATGGGAAAAGTCGTAAACTCCAAACAGCATATAATAAAATCCAACCTGATCCTTGGAGCATTCTATAATGATAAGGAAGACTATGAGTCTGCACTTACCCATTTTAATAATGCTCTTCTTGTAAGTTTGGAATTAGAGGATAACTTATCGAGTTCGAATTGCTACGTGCAGGCTGGGAAAGCAAATTGGAAACTGGGGCGAATAAAAAATGCGATTAGTAATTATCAAAAAGGACTTGAATTATACAAGGAATTAAACAATGATGAAATTGTGCTCGAGTTGATTCTAATCTTAGGAGAACTAAGTAAGGAGATTGGTAATCATTTGAATGCGAAAGGGTATTTTAAGTTGGCATTATCTCAGCAAAAACAGCTAAAAAATGAATTGGACAAACAAGCGCTGATCCTTGATAAATTAGGTTGTATGTATTTGCAGACAGAGCAATACCAAGAAGCGGAAACAGTTTTTTTGGAAGCGTTGTCGATTAACAAAGAAAATGATGACCTTTTGGGAGTTATAGAGAACTCAACACATTTAGGGCATGTCTATTTGAAGTTGAAGCAATTTGATCAATCTATTCATTTCTTAAATAACGCGTTAAATAATAATGTATCAAATGCAAATAATTTAGGAATTGCCGCAGCGTTAAAAAAGTTGGGGGATGTGTATTATGAATTGGACATTTATGACACCTGTATTCGAAACTATAATGAAGCGTTGGTTGTTTTTAAAGGGTTGGGTGAAACGAAAGAGATTGCTGTTTTGGTTGAGAAATTGGGGAAAATCAACTTTCAATTAAGAAAATATCGAAAAGCAATTTCATTTTTCAAACAAGCGCTTGACCTTGGTGTGTTGCTAAAAGATCATCATTTGATCATCAATTCCCATTTTTATCTAGGAAAAATCTCTTTGAAAACTAGAAATCCGGAAACAGCAATTGCTCATTTTGACAATTGTATCCGCAAGGCAGAATCGTCAAATTTGCAATCAAAATTCATTGAGATTTATCAAGAAATTTCGAACTGTTATGCTCAGTTAAATCGGTTTGAAGAGGCTTTTCAGATGCAAAAAAAATTCAATGTTTTACTAGAGTTTAAGTTAACCAACAATGACAGAGCTAAAGTAGCGAAGCTTGAAGATAATACGGTGGTGAACCAAAAAATGATAAAACAGCTTCATGGACAAAACATTGAATTAAAATGGTTTATCTATAATGCGATTCAAGAACTTAAAGCCCCTGTAAGGCTTATCGCTAGCTTTACAGAAATTTTGATGAAACCGCTTGATGATGAGTCTAAAGAAAACAAAGATGAGTTTCTAGAAATCGTGAATCGATCTTCTAAGAGAATTCACAGTTTTTTAAAAGATGTCTACACCTTTACCCGCCTTATGAATAAGGTAAACTATCCGACCTCGAATATTAGCTTAGAGACGATTATCGCAAAAGTTATTGAAAACCTTGGTATCAACCAACAGACACAGTCAAATGTGACACTTGTACTATCAGAATTGCCAAAGGTGAATGCAGAGCCTGATGAGCTGGTTCTTGTACTTGAGTCTATTCTGATGAATTCCATTAAGCACAATGCAGGAAAGAAAATTGAGATTGTGGTTTCCTCTGAAGAAAAAGAAGGGCAGTACGTTATCTCGGTAGAAGACAATGGCATTGGTGTTGAAAAAGAGTTTCAAGAACTTGTGTTTAACCAGTTCGCCAGAATAAGCACCGAAAACATAAACAGCTATGAGGGAACTGGTATTGGGCTAACCATGGCGAAAAAAGTACTCAACAACAGAAAACAAGATATCTGGATGGAAACTCCTGCATCTGGTATTGGAACGCGTGTTTCATTCACTGTGGGCAAACCTAAGTTATAAAAGAGGAGAATGGGAATGTCAAAAGAGGAGAATGGGAATGTCGAATAACAACTTTCGAAAAGGGAAGTTTAGAAAGAGAATAACGAATTTTTAAGAGGGAATATCGATAAAAAAAAGAGCGTACTCAATCAAGATGTACGCTCTTTTCAATTTTTCTTTTCCCTTTTAGAAGCAGTATTCATTGGCTTCTAGCATGACATCTGCAATTCTTCTTCTTGCGTTCTTTGTGTTTATTCCTTCAAACTTGGTAAAACGCTTTAAACCTAGGAGCAACATGCGTAATTCGTCATTTTCTGCCCATGCTTTCAAGGCTTTTCTACCATTTAAGCCTAAGCGTTCCATGGCATCACTAAGGTAAACGCGCATCATGTCTAGTTGAGCTGAACAAGCAGCTTCCCCTTTCATTTCTACTAGCTTTCTTGTTCTTAGTAAGACTGATTCTGCAATTAAAGCGTCTCCCATCATATCTGAAATGTACATAAGGATTTCTTGCTCTTCTTGCAGTTCTGCCATCAACTTTTGGGTAGTAGCGCCTGCAACCAATAGCGTCGCTTTCTTCATGTTTTTAACCGCTTTTGCCTCTTCAGCAAACAATTCGCCATTAGACCCGTTGCCAAAGCTTGGTGGAGTCATGAGTTCTTTTTGAACAGCTTGAGCAGCGTTGATTAAATCAATCTTTCCTTTCAAGGTACGTTTGAGCAACATGTCTACTGCAAGCATTCTGTTGATTTCATTGGTTCCTTCGAATATTCTGTTAATTCTTGAGTCTCTGTAAGCTCTTGCAACTGGTCCTTCTTCTGAGTAACCGATTCCACCATGTATTTGTACCGCTTCATCTACTGCAAAATCTAAGACCTCAGAGCCAGCTACTTTAAGTAGTGCACATTCTATTGCGAATTCCTCGGCAGCGCCTAGCAATGACTGTCCATAGGACTTACTTTCTCCGAGTAGGCGTTCTTCTTCATGCTGGATGTTTCCACAGGTGCGGTAAGTCGCTGCTTCTACGGCATATGTTCTTATGGCTTGTTCTGCCAATTTATGTTTGATTGCTCCAAATGAGCCAATTGTTCGTTTAAACTGTTTACGTTCGTTAGCGTACTGGATGGACGCTGAAGTCGCCATCTTCGAAGCACCGATTACGCCAGCAGCGAGTTTGATTCGACCGATATTTAAGATATTGAAAGCAATTCGGTGTCCTTTTCCAATTTCTCCGAGCACATTTTCTACAGGTACTTTTACATTCTCAAAGAATATTTGACAAGTAGAGGAGCCTTTAATTCCAAGTTTTGGCTCTTCTTTTCCTCTTGTAAATCCTTCGTCGCCATATTCTACAATAAAGCCAGTGAAGTCAGTTCCATTGATTTTTGCAAAAACGACGAAGATATCCGCTAAACCACCATTGGTGATCCACATTTTTTGGCCATTGAGAATGTAGTGTTTACCATCATCAGATAGTACAGCTTTTGTTTTAGCAGCAAGGGCATCAGATCCAGAATCTGGTTCGGTGAGGCAGTAAGCGGCTTTTAGTTCACCTGTTGCAAGCTTAGGTAGGTATTTGCTTCGTTGTTCTTCGTTACCGAAATAAAGAATTGGAAGTGTGCCGATGCCTGTATGTGCTCCCATTGTAAGCGCGAAGGAGTAAGCACTAGCATTTACTTCAGTAAGCAGAGAGTTTGTGATGAAATCTTGCCCAGTACCACCATATTCTTCAGGAATGGCTGTTCCTAACAGTCCATACTCACCTGACATTTCTAGCAGCTTTTTGCTGAGTTCGATATCATGCTGCTCTAGTTTATCTAGATTTGGGAGGACTTGTTGTTCTACAAATTCTTTTGCGGCATCCGCTACCATTAGCTGTTCTTCTGAGTACTCTTCAGGAATGAAGACGCTGCTTGGTACAGTTTCTTTAATCAAGAATTCACCACCTTTTAGCATGATCTGCTTTACTTCTGTATTTTCCATTTTTAATTAGGTTATGCTTAAATAATACGGCAGAAAACTTTCTAAACTAAAATAGTTTTCGCGTTCCAAGATATAAATTCATTCCGAATTAGGCAAATCAGTAAGCAGGAATCTTGTTTTCAAATCAATTTTGATTTAGGAATAAAGTTAGTTATCTTTGCAAGCTGATTCTAGTGAATTGATTTTCAGCTAGTTAATTGCTTGAAATAAGTTTTGTAAGTTCAGTAATAGATTTGCTAATAGGTGCTTATAAGTTACAGTGGATTACAATATTGTAATCTATTGAATAATTAAAAGAGATTAACCAAGTATTTCTATCTATAAATTACTATTTTTGCAGCCAAATTAAAGATTACAGGATTATGAGGATGAAGCTTTCGCATTTCAATTTTGAATTACCAGAGGAATTAATACCACAATACCCATCTGATGTTAGAGATGAGTCAAAACTGATGGTGATCCACAGGGAAACAGGTAAAATTGAGCATAAGGTTTTTAAAGATGTACTTGATTATTTTGATAACGAAGATGTTCTAATTCTTAATAATACCAAGGTATTCCCAGCAAGATTGTTTGGAAGAAAAGAGAAAACAGGCGCCAAGATTGAAGTCTTTCTTCTTAGAGAACTCAACCCTGAAATGAAGCTATGGGATGTATTAGTAGATCCTGCTAGAAAAATTAGAGTTGGGAATAAACTTTATTTTAGTGATGAAGAGGATAATGATGTACTAATCGCCGAGGTAGTTGATAATACGACTTCTCGTGGACGTACCATTCGTTTCCTATTCGATGGTGAGGAAGAACGATTTACTGAGATACTCGATAGCCTAGGAAATACACCACTTCCAAAATACTTCAATAGAGAAGCCGTTAAGATTGATAAAGAGCGTTATCAGACGGTTTTCGCATCTGAGAAAGGAGCTGTGGCTGCACCAACCGCCGGTTTACACTTTAGCCACGAGCTTTTAAAGCGGTTTGAGCTGAAAGGTATTGACTTTGCAAAAGTGACCCTACATGTTGGTTTAGGAACATTCCGAAATATTGAGGTAGAAGACCTTTCAAAACATAAAATGGATGCTGAATACTTTAAAGTAAACAAAGAGGCCATTGAAATTGTAAATAGAGCCAAAAAGAAAAATCGAAAAGTGTGTGCTGTAGGTACTACCTCCATGCGCTCTATCGAAACGGCTGTGTCTGCAACAGAAATGTTGAAAGAAGCAGAAGGATGGACCAATATGTTCATCTATCCTCCACATGAATTCAGAATTGCCAATTCAATGATAACGAACTTCCACTTGCCAAAATCTAGTCTTCTGATTATGATTTGTGCATTTGGAGGCTATGATCTGATCATGAAGGCTTATGATGAAGCGATTAAACATAAGTACAAGTTTTATAGCTACGGAGATGCGATGTTGATCATCTAAGTAGACAAATTACGTTTAAATTATACAATACACCCTTTTACACACGAATGTAAAAGGGTGTTTTTTTATGCGTAAAACTTAGAATTTTGGGTTTGCTAGGCTCGTCCTTTTTGTTATCTTTATACATAGTCGTCCATAAACATTGTAGCGAGGTCCTTCGCTTGTATGTAATACTATTGCATCAAAAGTAATCCAATTATTTACATATAAGATTTATTGTTCTGAAGGATTCGACTTATTAAATTTATTGGAAACAAACTAACTACCATGCACAAGTCATTTATTTATCTAACACTTGCCCTAGTCTGTTGTCTACTCATCTTTTCAGGACAACAAACGTACATCTCCAACTCCGATAAAGAGACAGCCATCAGTAATGAGATTAATCAGTTAATCAACGCCAATAAAGGCAAGAAAAAGGAACACTGTCATGACTTTTGGAAGGAAATCGAACTCCATAAAGTCAAGATTGAGAAAACAGGAATTTCCTACTACCTCAATGTGCATCAACACCTAATCTCAGAGTATGACGATCATTTGTTCGAAGAAATTGGTCTCGGTCTTTATAACCTTACCCCTCCTGAGTATAACCTAAATGCTTGGCAGATACTTGTCAAAAACAAAGCAGGGGAATATGTTGAATACTCTACGTTTTCGAATGAACCGCCTAGGACTTACCCAGCACCTGATAAAAATACCGATCCAGGACTTCCCATTCGTCTTTCTGATCAAATTGACTTTGAAAAACAATTGAAAAACCCCAACACATCCCAAGTTCAACCAACTGGCTCCTTGTCTGGTAAAACAGTATGGATTAGTCCAGGACACGGATGGCTTTACTTCTCTTCGCTTGGCACCTACTCTACACAACGTGGAAACACCAATGACATGGTAGAGGACTTCGCAAGCATCGAAACCGTCAACTATTACCTCTTGCAATACTTGTACAACGCTGGCGCCAACGTATGGATGGTCCGTGAACGTGACAATAACCCAAATGAAGTGATTGTCGACAACTCTGAATCAGGATACAGTGAAACAGGTACTTGGTTTACGACCACAAGCACAGGATACTCGCCAGCAACAGGAAGGCCCAACGGTGCAAATGGCTACAGATACACTTGGGCAGACCCTAATGCAACCACCGCCACAGCTACTTGGACGCCAAACATCCCAGAGTCAGGCTGGTACTGGATATCCACTCAATACCGAAGTGGAGCCAATAGAATCGTTGATTGCCAGTTTCAAGTAACACATGCAGGAGGAACCAGCAATGTCAGCATCAACCAAGAAGTACATGGTCTTACTTGGGTATACCTAGGCCGTTTTTACTTCGATGCCGGTACAGGAGGAAGTGTGACAATGCTTAATCAAACTTCGGATCCAACAGCTCAACAGGTTGTTATTGCTGATGCCATGCGCTTTGGAGGCGGAGTGAATACTGCTGGCTCAGGCGCAGCAAGAGCAATTCCCGATTGTGGAACGCCATCCATAGGACAGAGTAATAAGCTTCGTTTTGAAGAATCAGCACGTCAGTATGCACAATATCAAAATTATCCGACTTGCAGAGGAGATGTGACCATGCGTCCTTTTTATTCAGAATATGAACTTGCGAAAGGGACTGCGCAGGAAAAAGCAAACAGTTGTTATATCTCTTGGCACAGTAATGCTGCAAATAGCACAGCACGTGGTACATTAACATTTGCTCATAGCACTGCTCCAACTCCTAATAGCTACGATTTACAATCCTTTGTGCATAATGAATTAATTAATGGAATCAGGAATGGATGGGATCCTAGTTGGAATGATCGAGGCGTCGCTTTCGCAAACTTTGGTGAAATAAGAGAATTAAGCACAATGCCAGGTCTTTTACTTGAAACTGTTTTTCATGACAATGCAACAGATGCCCAACAATATACCACGCCAGAGTTTAGAAACATCATGGCAAGGGGCGTTTATAAAGGAATCGTTAAGTTTTTCAATGATAGAGATAATTCACCAATTACAATGGTCCCAGAACCTCCTACACATGTTTTTGCTAAAAACACCGGTAACGGAGAGATTACAGTGTCTTGGAATACTCCACCCGCCAACAACGGCAATGGCGTGTTAGGAGACCCCGCAACAGGCTACAAGCTGTACATTGGTACACATGGCAAAGCATTTGCCGACGGTATTGCTGTTACTGGTAATTCTCATGTAGTTCCTGGACTATTGGCCGACAAAACGTACTACTTTAGAGTTGCAGCTACCAATCCTGGTGGAGAATCCTTTCAATCTGCAACGGTAGCAGCAAGGACGCCCTCTGCAGGCGTTTCTGCAATCGATTATCTTATTGTAGATGGATATGACCGACTAGACCGATCTTCTGCCTTACGAATTACTTCAAGCACTCAGCTTGTCAATCTTCGTCGATTGTTTCTAGAAAAGATGAATAGCTATGACTACATGGTCGAACACGCGAAATCACTTGAATACTGTGGTGTTAGCTTTGATGGAGCCAGTAATGAAGCCGTCATCCAAGGGGACGCAGTCCTAGGTGATTATACTGGAGTCAACTGGTATCTTGGAGAAGAATCAACGTTTGAAAATACCTTTGATGCTGTTGAAAAACAGTCTGTCATCGCTTACCTCAATGGTGGGGGCAATTTAATTGTTTCTGGTGCTGAAATCGGTTGGGAAATCGGTCGAGCTGGTTCTCCAAATGCAGATCTTCCTTTTTACAATAACTATCTCAAGGCCACTTATGCAGGAGATGATGGTAATACCTATAATTTTGCTGGGGTAGCCAATGGTATTTTTGATGGAATATCGGGCAAATTTGATGACAATACGGAAGGCTATTACGATACAGACTATCCCGATAGATTGGGAGCTTCTGGCGGTTCTGCGGTTATAATGAATTACTCAGGTGGTACAGGAGATGGCGCTGCAGTTGCCTACAAAGGCAATGATTTTGGTGTCGTCAATTTTGGGTTTCCGCTAGAGACGATCACTGCTACTCAAGTCAGAAATGACATTATGTGTGCAGCAGTTACTTTTTTAGCTCCAGAGGCAGTTGCCTTGCCGATGAAAGCATTATTGGAAGGTCCTTATGACCAAGTAGCTGCCACGATGAGTGATCAGTTGAGGGTTAGTAATTACTTACCAACTACGCATCCGTATGGCGGAGCGCCTTGGAATTATACTGGTGGCGAATCTGTTGCCAATGGTGTGTTTGCTATTTCTGGTAATGATGCGATTACTGACTGGGTATTGGTGGAACTGCGTGCTGCTGGTTCGCCTAGCACTGTTGTAGCAAGAAAAGCGGCATTGCTGCAGCGAGATGGAGATGTGGTGGGAATGGATGGTGTTTCTGATTTAGAGTTAACCTCCATTAGTCCGGGATCATATCATGTCGCTATCATACATCGGAATCATTTAGGTGCGATGACGCAGCAGCCGATTGCTGTGAGCCGCACGACTCCTAAGGTAGATATGACCTCGGTGCCCTTATTTGGCACTCGGCCAGTCAAGACATATGGCAACATCCAATTACTATGGACAGGAGACACAGATTCGAATCAAACGATTTCTGCTTCAGACCGAAGTCAAACATGGAATGACAGGAACAACAATGGCTATCGACCAACGGATAGCAATTTAGATGGCATTTGCAATGCCCTTGATCGAAGCAAGGTTTGGAACAACCGAAATCTTATTGGCCAATTGCCATAGCGTGTTGAGGACGAAGCTTCTGGTAGGGTGTGTTGTGGTAAAGCGTTTTTTATAAGGACGAATTGCAATTCGCTCCTAATCAATGCACAAATCCATACAAACTCCTGAAATTAGAGACGAATGACAAACCTTGAAAACCAATTGCTTTCCTACATAGAAGCGTGTCCCGAGATCCTTGAAACGTTAGACGCCTGCAATGAATGTGGTTTAACGGATTACTATCTGGCTGGAGGCGCAATCACTCAATTGATTTGGAACAATATAACTGGAAAGTCAAATCTGGCTAGTGTAAGAGACTTTGACATCGTTTATTTTGATCAGGAGAAAAACAGCACTTCTATTCCGGAGCAACTAACAAAACTAGTGACGCATAAATTTAAGTTAGACTCGGTCAATCAAGCGAAGGTCCATGAATGGTATCATCTAAAATATGGAAACAAAATAGAACCATTTAAAACGACTGAAGAAGGCATCAATACTTGGCTGTCCGCTTTTGCTATAGGGGTAAGGAAATCTACTGAGTATGAGATCTATGCGCCATATGGCCTAGAAGATGCGTTTGCCATGACTGTGAAGCCAAACAAACGGACGATGAGTAAGACGAACTATTTGGATATGACGAAAAGCTTTAAGGAACGGTGGGGTAGCATTACTGTATTACCATGGTAAGGTTGAATTGCAATTCGCTGCTACCGTCAAACCTATTTTCTATTCTGCCATAATTTCCATTAATCGCTTGCGTAAGGTGCTTAGTTCTTCTCCTAAATCAGAAGGTAGATTCGTCCCATAGTTGTAGGTGGCAGCGAAAATTGTATTGTTATGAGGGAAATAGTTTAAGTTAGCGGAATAGCCGACATCTCCGCCTGCATGTCCGTATGCATGAACTGGCTCATCGAATAAATCCATATTTTCATCGTGGATAGCACCAATGCTTGATCTCCAGTTTTGTCCTGGTCTTAAGACCATGCTGTCGAAAATTTTATCTAAATTCTCCGGTGTGGTCAAGGTTTTATCTCGTAGCAGGGCATTCATGAAAATCAATAAATCAGTTACATTGGAATAGACACCAGTATACCCATTGCCGCTGCCTGGGTTGAGTGCGGATATGTTTTGAATGGATCTTCCGTCATTGTGAAAGTCGAGATAGCCTTGTGCTAGATACTCTTTTGGAAAATCTGAACTATAATCATAATAAACCGTATTGTCCATTTGCAAAGGGTCAAAGATGCGTTCTTTTAATAATTGTCCATGCGGTTTTCCTGAAACAGCAGTGATAATTAGCCCTGTTAGCATTGTGTTGGAGTTGGAATATTTAAGTTCTGCTCCAGGCAGGCCTGTTGCTGGTTTTCCTTCTATGAATTTTAAAATTTCCTCTGACGTCCAGCTTCTTGTAAAATCATTGATTACAGCTAGGTTATAGGATAGATCTCCTGCAATATCATAGACACCTGAAGTGTGATTGAGTAACATGGCTAATGTAATGGCATTCCCGTTTTCAATACGATTTGCAACATCTGGGATATGTTTACTTATGGGATCGTCAATCGCTAGATCACCGTCTTGAATCAATTGCCAAACCAATGCGCCCATCATCATCTTGGTAATACTACCAAGTTTCAGAAGATGGCAGGGTTCCATTTCTCTCCTATTTTCAAGATCCGCATATCCACCCGTTCCTATCCAGACCCCATCATCATCGCTAATCAAGATGCTCATTCCAGGTAGTCCTTTGTTGACGAATATGTCGATCTCTTCTTGTATCGCAATGCGTTTGGGATGACTTTCATTAACTGTAGTCCGATCATAAACACAGTTTTTTGAATCTTCAATAAATTCCTTTTTGCAGGTGCTAAACAAGCAGATGCAACTGATTGAAAACAATATCGGTAGTGTTAGATTTTTCATTGTTTAGCCTCGTTTGTTTTAGAGAAAGGGACACTCACACCAATGCGAATGGGAGTGTATGCAATAAAAGGAGATGATTCGTTAATAAAAATACCTTGTACTTGAAGTCGATAATCAAGAAAAACACTTAGGGGGCGTTCGAAAATGGGCAGCTGAGTATCATAACTAAGAGATGGGCCTAGTGATATTAGCCAGTTGTGACGTATAGAAGTCTTGACGGTTTCATATTCTGCGTTGGTAGAATTCCATTTTAAGGTTGATAAATCAGATATGGAGAACACATAGCCACCACCAATTGCCAAGGGGACGATGGAAAACCGCTTTAGTTTTAGTTCATACCCAATTTCCGTTTGCAGTTGTATTGCTTTTTGCACATGTTTGTGATACACAAAGCCTCCATTTATAGTTTGTATAAAACGATGTTTCTGATGACCATTCCACTGATAGCTTGTACCTATTTGGAAGCCAGGGTGGACCGGTTTAAAGTTAGGAACCACAAGGACAGCGGGATTTTGTGAAATACTAACGTGCGCCCTCCATTTAGTTGGATCCTTAAACTCTTGCTGAGCAAAGAGAAAGGAACTCCAACCTAAAATTATCAAGAAGAGAAATTGTTTCATAGATTATATCATTTTTCAGAAGGGCGAATTTACAAATAAACTTTCATTCTTTAATCCTTTTTATTGCTTGAAAAACAACGATTTGTGACATGATATTGAAGAGTTGTGATTGGTGCAAACTTAGGATTGATTGTTTTATAATACCTCTTCTTTTTTGGATTACTTGGCTATTGGTATAGAATGAAGAAATGTCAGCAATCTTGATATATAATTTGAATGATTCAAGCTTGTACTGGATTGTAGGAAGCTAAAGGCATATTTTAAAACCATTTTTTCCGATTAAGTCTTATTATTTTATAAAATCGGATACAAATTAAGCTTGTACTGTCTTAAGGTTTTATAAATCATGCTTTTACGCGTCATTTGTTTAAGATTCTAAAAAAATAAATTGGTTGTATTATCGTAAATTAGAAAATTAAGATTTTTTTATCGATCTATTAATTTATACTTTAGAAAAGTAAGTATTAACCTGTTGTTAGGAGACTCAGTAATTATTGTTCAAATTGTTATGCGTTTAATGTTTAAAACTAGAATCATGATTTTTTTTACAAATATTCTTCAAGACATATCGAATTAATTAAATGTATTAAGTTCTAAAAAATAAAAGATTAATTTGGTAAGTCTATTCTGAATATTTATTATCTTTAGTACTCCTCCAATTGATATACACTCCGTATTATTATAATCCAATAAACTAACTAACATGAAGGCTTTAATCCTTTATCTACATTGTGCAATTTATTTATTTCTCTCTTTTAATCTCTTTGCTATTGATGGTTATCATACCGCAATTCAAAATCAACTGCAAACTGAATACAACATTACTGGTGGTAGTTGGGTATTTGCTGACAATGAAGCGACTAAGACTAGTCAGTATACTAGCTATGGGTTGGCCCTCACAGATATTAACGTCACGGGAGAACCCTTTACGCAAGGTAAAAATGTAAATGTTACAAACCCTGGAAGTGCTCCCTACAGTAATGCAGTCGCTATTCTCAATAATACCAGTACAATTAATGCTGGAGATCGTGCCGTGCTTGTATTTTGGGGCAGGGGAATTAGTGGCGCGAATGGTGGAAATGGGTTGGCCAGAGTTAATTTAGAACGTGCAGGACCTCCTTATGAAAAACAAGTGACTGCCCTAGCTCAGTTTTCAACGACTTGGACACAGTATATCTTTCCTTTTGAGTTTACTACTGGATACGTGCCTGGAGAAATGCAGTTCTCGTTTCAAGTCGGTCACCAGGTGCAAGAGGTGCAGTTTGCAGGTATGGCACTCATCAATTATGGAACATCTTACTCCCTAGGTCAGTTGCCAGAAAAGAATTTTAACGATTATTATCCTGGTATAGAGCCAACGGCACAGTGGCGGACAGATGCGAATAACCGAATTGAACAAATCAGAAAAGCTGATCTAACAGTCCGTGTAAAGGATACTCAAGGTAATCTGATTAGCGGAGCAACGGTTGAGGTGGATATGGACTGCCATGAATTTGTATTTGGTTCAGCAGTTAACGGTTCATTCATTGCTGGTAATAGTCAACAAAATAATACCTATCAAGATAAAATGCTGAACATTGATGGGAATGGACACGGCTTTAATTCAGTGGTGTTTGAAAATGATTTGAAATGGCGCGCCTGGGAGGGTAACTGGCCAGGAACGGTTGCAGAAAAGGAAAATGCAATTAATTGGTTGAGGCAAAGAGGAATTAGGCTTAGAGGCCATGCATTGGCCTGGGGAGGATGGTCGGTCATGCCAGATAGAATGCAAGCCAATCAAAACGATCCCGCTTATTTGGTACAGGAAATAGATAATCATCTGACGAATATACTCACCAATCCGACAATAAATGGTGCAATTGAAGAATGGGATGTTTTCAATGAAATGACGAATGTCCGTGATTTAGAGTATGCACTTGCAGGTTATCAACAATATGTAACAGGTCGGGAGATCTATCCTGAGCTCTTTAACAGGACTGCCCAATTGGATCCAACTACTAAACGATATATCAATGATTACGCAACCATCACAAACGGAGGATTGAATACGCTCGAAGTGAATCGGTACAAACAGTTTTTAAACGAATTGGGAAATGCTGTAAACTATGAAGGCATTGGTTTTCAAGCACATGTCAGTTTTCCCGTAGATCCATTGACAGTGTACAATATATTGGAGGATTTTCATGTAACATATGGTAAAGAAATGAAAATCACCGAATATGATATGAAGGGCATAAATCCTGCTATTCAATATGAATATATGCGCGATTTTCTTATGTCAACCTTTAGTCATGAAGGTGTAAACGGGTTTATGTTTTGGGGATTCTGGGATGGGGCACATTGGTTAGGCGATGCCCCAATGTATGATATCAATTGGAATTTGAAACCAGGGGGACAAGCATTTATCGATAAGGTATTTAATGATTGGTGGACCAACGAACAAGCAAACACTGCCTCTAATGGAGAAGCAACGATCAGAGGATTTAAAGGCAAGCATACCATTACAATCAAGCATAATGGCTTGACACAAACAGTCCCCGTGGTCATCGATAACGATAAAGTAGTAGACATTGTGTTTACTGGTAGCTCTTGTCTTCCTATCGGAACTGCTTGTAATGATAACGATGCGAACACAGCAAGTGATATTGAGGATGGTAGTTGTAATTGCGCCGGGACTCCAATCGTTAATAATCCGTGTAGTTTCCTTCTAAATGGTGATTTCTCTAACGGTGTAACAGATTGGGCGTTGTTTGGAGCTAATTTACAAGAAATCAATGAAGAGGCACATCTTGAAATCGTTACACCAGGCCCAGATCCATGGAGTATTACCTTTAAGCAAACAGGACTGTTGGTGGAGCAAGGGAAAACCTATAGAGTTACCTATGATGCTCGCGCTTCTGTAAATCGAGGAATATGGTTTAAAGTAGGAGAAAGCGTTACCCCTTTTACAGGTTATTTTTATCAGAATGAAAGTTTAACGGAGGATATGAATACCTTCACCTATACTTTCACGATGAATGAGGCTACTGACCCAAATACAACGCTTGAGTTTCATGTCGGACAAGAGCAAGGTGATGTAGTGATTGATAATGTAGAAATTGTAGAAGTAACTTGTGTTCCAGAAGTTTGTGATATTGTAGGTCCTCAACCTTTTACATTTGGTACGGGCAATTTCAACTGTTTTGGCTGTACGGTCAGCTCCTTAAATTCAGAAGCGCATGTGGAGATTCCTGCCCAAACTCCTAATCCTTGGGAGGTGACAATGGGGTATCCAAATATCAATCTAGAACAAGGAAAACAATACGAAATCAGCTTTGATGCGAGAGCGGAAATGGACAGAGCTGTCACCCTTAAAATAGGAGAATCAGTAACGCCTTATTTGGCTTATTCCTATTCGGTCTTTGAATTGACGACCACTATGCAGTCGTTTAGTGCGATAATTACTATGCGTGAGCCTGATGATCCAGCAGCAAATTTTCAATTTTTCCTAGGCAACTCCGCTGCTGATGTCTACTTCGACAATATCAATGTTCAGGAAATCGGATGTGGGAATACAACTGCACTAGATATCACCCTATTTATGGAAGGTTGTTACGATGCTACTATTAATGAAATGGCCTCTGCTCTAAATCCACTTGGGCTGCTTCCTGGTCAGTCAAACAATACTAATTTAACCTTACCATATGCAGGCGTTCCTTGGAATTATGCTGGGACGGAGTCTAGTCGTTTCGATGAAAACATTTATACCAATATGGCACAAGACAACGGCCACGGTCGTGCAATTGACTGGGTGCTTATGGAGTTTAGAGAAGGGCCACTTCCTTCAACTAGTGTCGGTCGAAAAGCCGCATTGGTGATGAATAACGGGAAGCTCGTTTTTCCTGAGCCTGTTGACTTTCTTGTAGACGGACAGAGCTATTATGTGAAGGCAGATCACTGGTCGCACAATGGTGTGATGTCTCCTACGCCAGTTGCTGTTGTAGACAAGACGCTAGTGTTTGATTTTACGGCTCAGGACGGCTATCTAGCTACTGGGGGCTTTGCGGCGAAGGAAGTGAGCGTTGGAGTTTGGGCTATGTATGGTGGCAACTGTGATCAGCAAAGCGAAATGCCAGGCTATGATATCAATGGCAGTGATCGCCAATTCTGGAGTCTTTCCAATGGTTTGTTTAATATCTATAATTCTGCAGACATGAATCTAGATGGCGATGTGAATGGGTTTGACCGAATTCTATGGAGTATCAACAATGGTATTTTCTCTGACTTGAGACGGTGATTTTAGTTGTTCGTGATTAATGTGTAATTGGTGTGTGACCTCATTAAAGTACTGAAAATAGGAGGTAAATACGTCTATTATTCCAATTTTTGGAGTCATGCGGGCAACTATAGTATAGTTCGATTTCATGCGTTATCAAGTCTTTTTAGTGCAAACCGTTTAGTTCCTAATCATATAAAACTGTAGTACTTCACACTATTTTTTCCCATTGCCCCAAGGCTCATGCAAAATCCCAATCGTCGGATCAAAAATTATAGAAAAGGGAAAGAATAGAAGCTGAAAGGCTGCAATTTAATTTGTAATCAAATAGATTATAAAATGTAATCAAAATATTTGCATTTCAACTGTAGATGTCGTATCTTTGTAATGCAAATTAACGTAAGTTTAAACCTGCCTTCCGTTGCAGCAGGTAGGTATTAAGTCTCGCATAATTTATTGTTTTATCAAGTAATCAAATTCAGGTGTCCTTTTTGTAAAGGCTGCTAATTTGATATACAAGAGTTTAGGAATCAACTTGAATTCTTAGGGCGATCACCTTATGGTTTTAAGTCGTCCCTTCATACCTATGTCATTTGTCAACAGAAAATTTATAACTACTTATATCATTCAATATGAAAATAAAAACAATACTAACTCTATTCCTATTAACGCTAATTTATGGAAAACAATTTGCTCAAACCTTTACTCCTGAATCTGAGGACGATGGAGTAAAGGTTCCTAGTAGTAAACTGTTGATTTCAGGTATTGGAGATGGACCGTTATTCAATGGAACACCAAAATTCCTAGAACTATATGTGGTGGAAGACGTTCCTGATTTAAGTAGTTACGGCCTCGAAACGATTCATAACGGTAAAGGGACGACTGGGATTGAATTTACATTTCCACCTATAGCAGCTTCGGCAGGAAGTTATCTATATGTCACAACAGATGCAGTCCGATTTAGACACTGGTTTAATTTTCCCCCAGACTATCTGGTCTTCTCCATCAATTTCAATGGAAATGATGCGGTTGCCTTGTATGAACATCATACGATTGTGGATGTGTTTGGAGCAGCTGAGGAAGATGGAACTGGATCGGCATGGGAATATACGGATGGCTTTGCCTACAGAATGAAAAATAAAACCAATACCCCAAAATTTAATTCCAACGATTGGTTGTTTAGTGGCGCTGGCGCTTGGAACGGTGAATCAGATAATGCCTCTGCCGTGATTCCGTTTCCAGATGGAACTTTCAACACTAAAACGAATAAAAGAAAACGCAACAACAGTGCTCCCAAAAACCATGCTTTGTCAACGACTAAAGGTAACTTGAGCGTCGGTATTTCCTTAGAATCTTGTATTGACCATTGTTGTGGTGAGCGCTTAGGTGATGGACTTTAAGGCTGATCTGTGGGTGTAATATTTTGAACGATCTAGTACACTGTAGGAAACGTACTCTTTTTAATGAAATCGTCTAATCCTTAATTTTCCTTAAAGATTATCATCCTTAATTTTCTAAATTCCTTTTTTAAAACGCATAGACACAAACTTAATGGTTCAAAAAAGGCGAGTAGAAACTCGTTGAGCGTTCAAAAGATCCCCCTATTTCGTCAAGCAGGACTTGTAATGCAAGCAATGAAGTGATGGGTGCCCAGCAAATCATAAAATTATAATAAAGACGAACTGCTCCGAGCCTAATTCTGCATGCACAGACAAACAATAACAGTTACTCGTCCTCAAGTTCCTTGCTACTAGCTTCCTTGGCCTCCTCCAACTGATCAACTAAGTTGAGACACCAACGGATCATCTTAGGACTTAGGTATTTCGAGATACCGGCTTTCCGCAGTGCTCCTTTTAGGGCATTGATGTTCTTGTAGCCCATATTTTTATCTTCTGCCCACTCGATATATTCCTCCCATTCATGTGCTGAGATATAATCGAAATCACTGCGCATGATGTCTAAATCAGTTGGGTCGTTGATGTCGTATTTTTCCATAAGATCAAGTTATGACTTTCTAACGGTTGGTTCGAGGGTAAAGTTACCATTTCTGTCGTAAAAAAGTGCTTCGTTTTAAGTTCTTAAAAAGAAGGAAGAAATGTCTCGTGTATTTTGGCAAATAAAAAGACAACAACCCATCGGATTGCTGTCTACGTTTATATTGTTTTTAGGCGTTTTTTGATTGCCAAGATCAGTTATTCCACTTTCATGATTTTATGAACAGTGTTGTCTAAACCAGATTGAATACTTAAGTAGTAGATTCCAGTGGCTAGGGAATCTTGATCTTACTACATCTATTGTTTATCAGAGCAGCTGAATGAACTGATTTAAATAAAGTCTTATTGTTGATATACCTTAAAAGAGAGAGTAGTAAACATAATTTTCTGTTTATTTTTTATAATAAAAAAACAGCAATCTACGTTGAGATTGCCTCTTTAGCTTTTTATGCGTTTTGTTAGGGCTGTAAACGGTATTATCAGGGATGCCTAAATTTCTTTTACGTCTATTCCCTCTGCTTTACTAGCTTTATTGTTTTTACACCATCCGCACTTGATATCCGACAAAAGTAAACTCCTGCAGCCAAATCTTCTAGTACAAGCTCCTCCGTATTTCGGCCGACAGTTACCTCATTTTTGATGACCTGCATTACCATTTTTCCTTGGAGGTCTAGAATCTCAAAGAATGTTGTGCTTTCAGCGACATTGTTTTCAAAAGTAATTGAAATTTGATCAGAAAATGGATTGGGGTGAATTGTTACATTCGAATGGGATGACTCAGATAGGTCTTTCTTTACTGCTGGGCTTTGTGAATATTCTGGTAGAATACAGCCACGTGGGCAAATAGCCTTTATTCCACTTTCAGTGATTTCTAATTCCTCATCAACGGTGTAATCTGGCCAATATGCCTCAGTCTTAATCATTGCCATTAAATTGGGATAAGCTGCTATTGGAAAGGGGATGTCATTGCTTGAAACCAAAGAGAAATCATAGCTAAAAGAAGTAGCATTAGCAGCCATATTGACAGCGAATGGGTATTGAAGTACTACGACATCAGCAAATTGAGGCACACCATTTTGGTCATAAGAAATAATCTTGTTTTCTATTGTGCCATTATTTATTTCTTCGATACTTATTGATCTTAAACTAGTCTGATTATCAATAGTAGTCTTTAAATATAATCGGTCGATTGAACTATATTGATTTGGTTGAAACATTAACGAAACTGTAAAGTGTATTGAATTGTTTTGGTCTAAAGCAACACAATTGTATTCACTTGCCATACACTCCCAATTCGATCGAATCGCGCGTCCATCAATTGCAAATAGCGAATAAGTAAAGCAAGTTAAAATAATGAATAAAAAGATCCTTTTCATTTTGTTTAATTTTAAAATATATAGTGTTAATAATAACGCATAACCTTAACTATAGAAAAAAGTTAAGTAGAAGTAAAAGGCCTTCTATTAAAGTTATACTCTAAAAAGCAGAAAGGTAAACAATATTGAATCTTTTTTTTTGAATTGTAGGATTCTAACAAATAATTAAGAAATGTAAGTTGGATGAATATAAGTTTTACTGAAAGAATATTTATTAACTGCTTAAAAACCAATCGCCCCGTCTCGACCAATCACAACCAATCCTGACCAATAAAACGGATGGCTCCGAGATTTACTGTCTTTGTGTAGACTGAGGTACCCCAATTTCGATTGTCGAATCGCCACTGACTTTCTCCGTCCTTCAGTCAACCCTTCATAAAATCCAGTCATCAGCTGACCAGTCGCCAGATCGTCCACCTTCCACAAACTCGCCACAAGGCTCGGGCTACCAGCAATAAAGAAACTCCGTGCCAAGGACAGCACACCCTCGCCAGCTTGTAGTTTGCCCACACCCGTCTCACAAGCACTCAGAACTGTCAAATCAGCGTTGATACGCATTGATTCAATGTCCGAACTCGTCAGCTTGTCCGTACCAAACAACTCAATTTCATTAAATTTCGGATTTCGTTTGTCTTGCTTGGCGTGTGCTGCAAAATGAAGAATTCGATACCTTGCAACAGATTGTTGGACACCAGTTTTTGTAGCAGCATTTCCTAGTAATAGTGCTCCAGATTTCAGTAAACGCTTGATTTGTTCCACCTCTTTTTTCGTTGAAGTCAACTGGCTTTCTGGCGCAATGCCTAAAAAGAGTTTGCTTGCTACGGACTGGTTGCGGGTAGCCGTTTCTAACATCAACTTAGCTGAATAGTGATAACTAATGGCTGTTTCCTCTATTAAATAAGGCAAGTGCTCTTTAGAGAAATAGGGGACTGCTTTGTTTGGTTGAACCTGATTGGTCAACAAGGAACCAAAAGGAAGCTGACTCAATTGGCCATCAGGAATGATGATCAACTGATTGGTGGTCTTTAAGTTTAACTTCGCTTGGCCTAGCAGATCACTATAAAGACGGTGGGCTAAGTTGTAGTAAGAATACCCACCTGCAGCAGTCGCCGCTCGATCCGTAATAATAGAAAGCAGGTGAAGCACATCTTCATCAAACGATGGTCGCTTATCAATTGTGATAATGTCGGTATCGGTTGCGGAAATACGCAAGAGATAAATCTGATTATCGGCAAGAAAATACTCTAGCAACACCGCATCCTTTTCAAGCGTTTGCTGTATTTGTTTCAAGGAGATCGGTTGATTGTCGTACTTTATTGCATAGTATTCGGGATATTGTTGCTCTAGGTCTTTGAGCTGTTGTTGGTATTGCTGTTTGCTATTGAATATGAGGTTTTCAAAACGTTGTTTTTGTTCAGATTTGGCTGTTCTGGCTTCCTTTTCATAGAGATCAATTTCAGCTTTCAAATAAGAGATTGCGCGTTGTTTTTCTGCTGGGATATTTCCGTTATCGAATGCTTGATTATGTTTCATGTTTTCTAGAAGGGCAGTGGTTTTATTGCCTTCTATAAACTGTAGTGTAGTTTCAATGTGCTGTTTGTTTTTTGTTTGCTTGTATAGCTCGATGGTTGTTGCTATAGCTTGCTGGTAGATCGTAGAAGTCTGTTTGGCAAGATTAAATTTAGAAGCATCTTCTACCACAATTTGCCGAGCGACGGGGATTAATTTGTGAATATATTGGTACGTATTTGTTGAGGCAAATAACTGCTTTTGCTCTTTTGTTTGTTTATAGTAGGAATTAAATATTTGGGCTTTGATTCCAAGCAGCTCAATCGCAGTGTGTTTGCTGAAAATATCGGTTATTTCAGGATGCTGATATGGATCAGAAGACTCAAATGATTTGGACACGAAATGAATGGCTTTCTGTATGCTTGTTAGCGCTTGTTTATGCTTGCCCAACTGCAAAAACAGCAATGCCTTCTCCTTAAAAGGAATCGTAACCTCATCTTTTCCAATGGACTTAAATTCATTTATTGCTTCTTGTTCTGAGTGTTCAAAATACGTAAGCGCTTCATCGATTTTCTTTTCTTCTGCAGCTAATTTCCCTCTCAAGAGGTTGGTGAAATAAAGTTTCGAAAGTAAGGTGTCGTACTTTTGCTTAATAATTTCTGCTTTATCAAGATAATAGTTAGCAGAGTCTAGCTGCTTTGTTGAGATCGCCAACTCAGCTAAACCATTATAATCATTAAAAGCTGTTTGCAAATAAAATTTATCTTTTGTATCACCATACCGTTCAAACAACTCAAGACTTTTGCGGTAATACGAAGATGCTAGATTTGTGTTGTCATATTTACTATGTAAATACCCCAAGTCATACAAAAATGGAATTAGTGCTTTTTTTACGGTTTCATTGTCTACAGCTTGATTGAAATATAATTTAGCATTTTCAAAATCTCCTTTTCTACGAAAAATATGTCCAATTCCATTATAAGTATGAGAAATTAACTCACTTTTGTTATGGATGTCAATTGCCAGTGTTTTTTTATAAAATTGCTCTGATTTTTCAAATTGATTTTTCCGTTCAAACATTAATGCCTTATTATAAGTAGCAGTAGCATAGACGTTTGAAAGAGTGTCAATGTCAAATTGTTCAGCTAGATCATATGCTTTGTCAGCAAAATGCTGTGCGCTATCTAAGAGGTTAACGTTATTATATTCATTCATTAAATAAGAATGATTATGAACTAATTTTTCATAGTTTTGATTGGATTTATAATGCTTTATTGCCTTATGATAACAAAGTACACGTTGCGAATGCAACGCTAATTTACCGCAGGCAGAAAAAGGAGCATCTGTTGAATTTAGAACTTCCTTTGTACTGGAAATTTGTTCTGGTGTAGAATTACAACTTAGAAGAGTAACTATTATCCATAAAATAACGACCAAAATCAGGGCGTGTAAACGAATCATAAAGGAAAGTCTAACTAAATGTAAATATGTCGAATCTAGGTATTTAACTATTTAAATGGTAATAATTTTACAAAAAAATAATTTGAACTGTTTACCTTAAAGCAATTTTTGGAATACAATTAATAGAAAACAGATGGATTCAGATGATTTATGGCAGTTACTTTCCTCTAAAATTAAAAGAGAAAGAGACAAAGGATTCAAGTTGTTAATTGAGGAAATGTATGTACTGATTCTTAGTATGATCATGAAAGGAGGCTCCTCGAAGGAAGATGCTGAAGAAATCTTCTGGGATGGAATACTCGTAGTAGATATAGAATCAAAGAAGAATCGGTTTGGGCCTAAAGACAATATTCAAGGATTTTTGAAAACGGTTTGTAGAAACATTTGGCTTAAAAAACTAAGAAAGAATCATCCAAGATTCAGGAACCTAGATGATTATAAGGATTTTGTTTCAGAAGAAAACATCACCCTATTTTCTTTGTTAGATGATGATATCCAAGAGAAAATAAGATATATTTTTGATCATTTGAAACCTAAATGTAAAGAATTATTGACCCTTATTTATTTTGAAGAACGCTCCTCCCAAGAAATTATAAATCGGTTGAAAATGAAAAGTGTAGATGTTTTGAAGACCACGAAAAATCGATGTATGAAAGCGCTCCGAGATTTCCTTGGTGGTCTTGGTGGCAAAGATTTTTTTTATTAATTCAGACTTACGCTAAAAATATTGGTTATGTATGATATAGATACGATAGATGCTTACATACTTGGAAAACTCTCTTCTCAAGAAAAGAACAACTTTGAGACAACACTTGCTTCAGATACAAAGCTACAAGCAGCGGTGAATAAGCGCAAAGAGCTCGTCTTAATCGCTCAGCTAGTCGGCGGGAATGAAAGAAAAAAGGCACTTAAAACGCTCCTTACTGACGCAGACGCAAAGCATGACTTGTTAGAGCAACTCGCTATCAAAACAGACAATACTGAATCCACCCAAAAACCAACCCCTCAAAACGACAGCACAGAATCCACCCAAAAACCCAACCCGCAAAAGGGGGAGCGGGTTAAACTTATGCCTTATCTCCTAGCAGCCGCTTGTATATTGGCGATCTGTTTTGTGATGATCTTTCAAACAGAATCAAGCCTCAATCCGCTTGTGACTGATTACTATTCTCCCTATTCCATAACAGTAAGAAGTTCTGATACACCGACACCCAAAGAAAAAGCAGATCAATTGTATACCGATAAAGACTACAAAGCTGCCATCCCGCTGCTCCAACAACTGGCAACAGGAAACGAGGAGGCACAACTCATGTTAGGGACTGCCCTCCTAGAAACCAATCAACCGAAAACAGCATTAACGCAGTTTGAAAGCCTAACCAACAGTCCACTCTTTGCGGATCACGCGAAATGGTATGCTGCGCTGACGCACCTCCAGCTCAACCAACAGCCCAAAGCCAAAGAGTTATTGAACGTACTAACGAATCAAACAGAATATTCGGAAAAGGCAAAGGAATTGTTAGAGAAGTTGAATTAATCTAGGGATTCAGGTCGAGTGAAATAGCTTTTTCAGTTAGTAAATTAGGTGAATATGCGATTCTTCTTTTTTGTTATCGTTTGGACTGCTTCATAAACAAACTGAAATCTAGCTGAAAGGCGAATTGCAATTTGCGCTCTAAACTTTTCGAATGTTACCCCAACAATCGCATCAAATATTCTCCATACCCACTTTTAATCAAGGGCTCAGCCAATCGTTTAAGCTGATCTGCATCGATGAATCCCTTGCGATAAGCGATTTCCTCTATACAGCCAATTTTAAGCCCTTGGCGCTGTTCAATAACTTGGATGAACTGACTAGCCTGCATGAGCGAATCAATCGTCCCAGTGTCCAGCCAAGCCATCCCACGGCTAAAGACACCAACACCTAGTTTCCCTTCCTTGAGGTAATGCTTGTTGACATCAGTAATCTCATATTCTCCTCTTGCACTTGGCTCAATGTTTTTAGCAACTTCTACCACAGAATTATCATAAAAATAAAGACCAGGCACTGCATAGTTTGATTTCGGCTCCGTTGGTTTTTCTTCGATGGAAATCGCAGTATTGGTTTCGTCAAATTCAACAACGCCATAGCGTTCTGGATCAGAAACAGGATAGGCAAAAATCACTCCGCCATCAGGGTCATTATGACTAAGGAGTGTTTCTTGTAAACCTGAACCATAAAAAATATTATCGCCTAAGATCAACGCAACTTTGTCATCACCAATAAACTCTTCACCAAGAACAAATGCTTGTGCAAGTCCATTTGGAACTTTTTGTTCAACATAAGAAAATGAACAACCAAATTGCTTACCATCACCCAACAGTTTCTCAAAATTCGGAAGATCATGAGGTGTTGAAATAATAAGGATCTCCTTGATATTAGCCATCATCAGTATGGATAATGGGTAGTATATCATTGGTTTATCATAAATTGGCATGAGTTGTTTACTTAACGCCATTGTGATTGGATAAAGACGCGTACCAGATCCTCCTGCAAGAATAATTCCCTTCATGATGTGTTTTATTTGTTAACTTAATATATAACTGACTGTGGCAAAAATTAAAAAACAGGTCAAATATAAAACAAATTACCGCTTGAAAACGTATTGATAATAAAGTTTCCAGCCTTGTGACTATTTTTATAAAATTTTGTCTTAAAATAAAGGTATATATTCATAATAACATTCGTTGTTTTTATGTTTAATGGAAAAAGAGTAGTTTTGCAGGAAATTTGTACAATTAAGTCTTTTACTTAACTGGTTACAGATACGGCACATTTGAAAAACTAAAAACCATGGACTATGTCTGAAAAAACAAGATACTCAGACGAAGAACTCGAGGAGTTTAGAGTATTAATTGAGAGTAAGTTAGAAGAGGCTGAATTAAATCTAAAACATTATAAAGATCAATTGGAAGAACGGGCGAATAACCCAGACTCCAAGGCGAAGGGACTTGATGACGGAACAAGCACATCAGAAGGAGAGCGACTTAATGTATTAGCTGGAAGAACCAAGAAACACATTGGTCATTTAAGGAATGCACTGATTAGAATAGACAACAAAGTCTATGGTGTATGTAGAGAAACGGGCAAACTTATTAACAAAAAACGGCTCTTCGCAGTACCGCATGCTACACTTAGTATGGAGGCAAAAACTGCAGGGAAATAACTTAATCGACAAACCTAAATACTTGAATTTGAGGCGGTCTACTCTTGCAATTTTTATCATAAGTGTAATATTGTTGCTCGACCAGGCAGTTAAAATTTGGGTGAAAACCAACATGTATATCGGCCAGGAAACCTTTCTGTTCGGGCTAGATTGGTGTAGGCTGCACTTTCGTGAAAATGAAGGAATGGCCTTTGGTCTTACCTACGGAGGCTATCATGGTAAAACGGTTCTCAGTCTATTTAGAGTGTGTGCCTCCGTTCTAATGATCTACTTCCTCTCTTATCTGATAAAACAAAAAGCAAGCAAGAAAATCATAGCCAGTTTAAGCCTAGTAATCGCAGGCGCCATCGGCAATGTCATTGACTGTCTGTTCTATGGCTTACTGTTTTCCGGTAGTAGCCATGGCATAGCTAGGTTTCTTCCCCAAGGTGGAGGTTATGCGGATTTCCTTCACGGCAAAGTCGTTGACATGTTTTACCTACCCATTTGGGGTGGGCACTATCCAGACTGGCTCCCTTTGCTAGGAGGCGACCAGTTTCTGTATTTCCAATCTATTTTCAATATTGCCGATTTCGCTATTACTGCTGGTATTTTGATGATCCTGTTTTCTCATAATGAGTTACTCAGTCCTGATGGGGTAGTAGCGGGGGCTGAAGACAAGGAGCTTGCTGCGGTGGAGCCAAGGGGGGATTAGATCTTCCAAACCCATTGCTGTCAGGTCCTACGACCTGTTAGTTCCCAAAGAAATGAGAGGTCTCATCTTTTCTTATTGTTTGTCAATGTTTAAGTGCAACTAGAAATCAACAACATGAATGAACAACTAAAAAAATACCTAGAAGCAAGTAAAATATACATTGAAAAAGAAAAAATCAAGGAAGAAGTCATTGGTATTATTGTAGCAGGTTCAATGGTCTATTCTACCTTGGATAAAAATTCAGATATCGACATTCACGTTATCCTAGATCAGAATTGTACCTACAGAGAAAGAGGAAATACATGGGTCAATGGAATTGAAGTCGAGTACTTTAAAAATCCACCAGCCCAAATTAGAAGTTACTTCAAAAAAGAAAAGAAAAGTCCCCACACAGCACAAATGCTAGCCGAAGGGAAAGTAGTCTACCAGAACTCAAAGGTTATTGATGAATTAATTGCAACAGCGAAAACAATTATCAATCAAACGCCACCTGCCTTAAAAGAATTCGAAATCGAATTGGACCGCTATTTTATAGACGATTTCTACAAAGATCTTGATGATACAGTAATAAACAATGACCCCGTTGGAGCAAAATTGATAAGGAGTAAAATCATAAATAGATGCATCGATGTGTTCTGTAAAATCCATCGTGTTCGAAGAGAAAAAGATAAAAGATTACAAAAGCAAATAGAACAGTTAAATCCTAGTTTCAATCAGAAAGTTCAATTGGCATTACTAGAAAATTGGAATGAAACGCTTTCAATAGAACAGTTAAAAATAGCAACAGAAAATCAATTAGGAGGACCTAGGACCAAAGAATGGAAATTAAGAAGTAACCTAGATTTGTAATAAAGACGTTTACTTTTCAGAAATAATAAATAGGATAAAGGACTGACCGTGGAATATTAGTCTGTCCTAGAAACCGATGGAATATTCTTGGCTTGGTTCATCCACTTTTTGCAGGAAGTTCTAATTATTGGGTCGCTATTTCTATTAAAAAGTTCCCAGGAGCATACAATTTTCAAAACGGTTTTTATTTGGGGCTTCCACCAGACTTCATTGTCATTTCGTCTGCTGTCGGTCCCCTCCATGCTCGCAGGTTTGCTCGGTACTCCACTGCGTTGCGCACTGCTCCTATCGTCGCCCATTCCGGTCACCTAAGCCGCCTTACTTTTTAAAACCGTAAATCTGTTAGGCACAATAGATCTTTTTAATAATCTGTGGAAATCTGCGTAATCTTTAGGAAACCTTCTTTTTAAAGACCGACCCCTTCCTACTTATTTACTATATTCGCATCTGTTTTAATAAACACACTAGCATTATGGACAAAAAATCATTCAAAGAAGCAGCCCTTCATTACCATGCAAAAGGGAAACCAGGAAAAATCGAAGTCATTCCGACCAAAGAATATGCAAATCAAAGAGATCTCTCTCTAGCCTATTCTCCTGGCGTAGCAGAACCATGCCTAGAAATACACAGCAACCCCGATGATGTCTATAAGTACACCGCAAAAGGAAACCTCGTAGCTGTCATCAGCAACGGGACCGCAGTACTCGGCCTCGGCGACATCGGACCAGAAGCAAGCAAACCAGTCATGGAGGGGAAAGGACTCCTCTTCAAAATTTATGCAGACATTGATTGCTTCGACCTAGAACTCGATACCAAAGACGTCGATGAGTTTGTCCGTACCGTCAAAATCCTAGAACCAACGTTTGGAGGTGTCAACCTAGAAGACATCTCTGCACCCGCCTGCTTCGAAATTGAGGAACGACTCAAAAAAGAACTCAATATTCCCGTCATGCACGACGATCAGCATGGCACAGCCATTATCAGTGGTGCCGCCTTGCTCAATGCACTTGAGATCGTAGGAAAGGACATTTCAAAAGTCAAAATAATTGTCAATGGTGCAGGTGCTTCCGCAATTTCATGCACGTTGATCTATGTGTCATTAGGAGCAAAAAAAGAAAATATCTTCATGTATGACAGCAAAGGACTAATCCATCCTGACCGCGATAACCTAAATGGTAAAAAACCAGAATTCGTCAACGGAACAGTACCAATGGGAACATCCCTTGCCGATATTCTCAAAGACGCAGATGTGTTTATCGGTTTATCAAGAGGCGGTGTCCTTAATGGAGATATGATAAAAGTAATGGCAAAGGATCCCATCATCTTTGCAATGGCCAATCCAACACCAGAAATTGGCTTCGAAGAAGCAAAAACAGCCCGCCCTGATTGCATAATGGCAACTGGCCGATCAGACTACCCAAATCAGGTGAACAACGTCCTAGGGTTTCCCTTTATCTTTAGGGGAGCGCTTGATGTACGTGCAACTGAAATCAACGAAGAGATGAAGCTAGGAGCCGTTCGTGCACTAGCAGAATTAGCAAAAAAATCAGTGCCAGACATCGTAAACATGGCATACGGCAACATCAATCTAAAATTTGGTAGAGACTACATTATCCCCAAACCAGTAGACCCTAGACTGATAAACACCATCTCCGCTGCAGTAGCAAAAGCAGCAATGGATTCCGGTGTGGCCAAGCAACCAATTACGAACTGGGATGCTTATGAGATGGTACTGTCCACTCGCCTCGGGAAAGACAACACACTTTCCAAAGTAATTGAGAATAAAGCAAAACAAGATGTTAAGCGAATCGTGTTTTCTGATGCGGAAAACGTCTCTGTTCTCAAGGCCGCCCAAGAGGTAATGGAAGAACGGATTGCCCTTCCAATTCTACTAGGAAACAAAGAACGTGTGAAAACCATTATGGAGGCCAATCAAATCACCTTGCCCAACATTAAGATAATTGATCCTAAAGTACCAGTCGATGATGCAGAAGCACAACGGTTCGACAAGTACTGTGAAGTATTTTATGAGAAACGAAAACGAAAAGGAGTCAATCCGAATGAAGTCGTTGACTTAGTACGGATGCGTAGTTACTACGGCGTTATGATGGTAGAAATGGGCGATGCTGATGCGTTAATCGGCGGACTGTCCAAAAAATATCCGGTAACAGTAAGACCTGCACTTGAGATTATAGGGCCACGCAAAGGAATTAAAAAAGTAGCGAGTACACACATCTTAATGACTCGTTTCGGCCCCTTGTTTCTTGCAGACACCTCAATCAACCATTTTCTCACACCAGAAGATATTGCTGATATCGCAGAGCTAGTGGCAAACATGGCTGAAGCCTTCAATATTACACCAAAGATCGGAATGCTCACTTATTCCAACTTCGGTTCAGTAGCAAATGGAGAGTCTGCATTGCTGATGCGTCAAGCAACAAAGATCATGCACGAAAGGCATCCAGACTGGATCGTTGATGGAGAGATGCAAGCACACGTTGCGCTGAATCCTGAAACTTCAAAAGAGTTTTATCCATTTTCGAAACTAGCAGGTCAGCGTGCTAATATCCTAATATTCCCAAACCTGTCAAGTGCCAACATTGCTTACAACCTCTTAAACCAAGCAGCTGATATGGATTTCATCGGGCCTGTTCTACTAGGAATGAAAAAGCCAGTACACATATTGCAACTAGGAGCAAGCGTTCGCCAAATTGTAGACATGGTTGGCATCGCTGCAATAGATGCACAGAATGAGGAAGGGTACGCAAAAGCTTAAAAGGTGAAAGGAAGGAGTTAAACGTCCCCTCTTTTTATTGAGAAAGCGAATGTCAATGCCTAAGATAAAATGAGTCATAATAATCTGTACAAATCTACGTACACCTGTGTGACTATTTTGTTTTTTACTGAGAATACAATTGTCCATGCCTAAGCTAGAATGCGCCATAAATCTATGCAAATCCTTATACATCCGTAGTGAATATTTTTTCTACAAATCCCTATAAATTTTTTATTTTTGAGGGACTAAACCAGTACATTTAAATGAAAGTTTGTATTGCGGAAAAACCATCAGTAGCAAGAGAAATCGCCAATGTCGTTGGAGCTAGCAGTCGTAAGGACGGTTACTTCGAAGGAAACGGATATGCTGTCACTTGGACATTCGGCCATTTTTGTACCCTTTACAGCCCAGATGATTACCGGCCAGACTGGAAACGGTGGAGCCTGAATACACTGCCAATGTTGCCAGAAAAGTTTATGACCAAACTGATGAAGGACACTGGTGTGAAAAAACAGTTTGCCGTCATTAAAAAACTATTCAAACAAGCTTCTTTAGTCATCAATTGTGGAGATGCCGGACAAGAAGGAGAGCTCATCCAACGCTGGGTTATAAAAGAAGCAAAATACAAAGGAAAAGTAGAACGGTTATGGATTTCTTCCTTGACCAAAGAAGCTGTAGTAGAAGGGTTCAAGAAACTAAGACCTGCGAGCGATTTTGACAAATTATTCCATGCTGGAAGCGCTAGAGCAATAGGCGATTGGCTCCTAGGAATGAATGCCACAAGACTCTATACCTTGAAATATGGAGGAGGAAAGCAAGTGCTGTCCATCGGACGGGTGCAAACACCAACACTTGCAATGCTAGTAAAAAGGCATTTAGAAATCACGAACTTTGTATCCCAACCCTTCTGGGAATTAGAAACATGCTACAGAGAAGTCATATTTAGATACGAAAAAGGACGATTCTTAAAAATAGAAGACGGCGAAGCAACCCTAGAAAAGATAAAAGATGAACCATTCACGATCATTTCATCCAAAAAGAAAAAGGGTAAAGAGTATGCGCCAAAACTATTCGATCTTACAGGTTTACAAGTCTATTGCAATAAACGATTCAGCCTTTCTGCAGATCAAACCTTAAAGATTGTTCAAAAATTATACGAGCAAAAGGTAGTAACTTACCCAAGAGTTGATACCACCTTCCTGCCAAATGATGTATACCCCAAAATTGCAAACATCCTAGGCCGTCTAACCAATTACAGTCAATTGACAGCACCATTGTTAGGGAAAACCATCCGTAAATCTAACAGAGTGTTCAACGATAAAAAGGTGACAGACCACCATGCAATCATTCCAACTGGGGTGCAAACTGGATTAATGGGGGATGCCAGTAAAGTATATGACGCAATAGTAAGACGGTTTCTAGCTAATTTTTATCCCGATTGTATCGTCAACAATGCAGTTGTAATTGGTGAATCAGCTGGTTTACAATTTAAAGCAAAAGGAAAAGAGATTGTAGATCCAGGATGGAAAGTCGTCTATCCAAAATCAAAAAAACAATCAAATACAGAAGACGAGACTAAAAACGACAACAAAGAAAAAATACTACCACCCTTTGTAGAGGGAGAATCTGGACCACACACGCCTTCTTTAGTCTCAAAAAATACACAGCCTCCCAAGTATTACACAGATGGAACCTTGCTTAGAGCAATGGAAACCGCTGGAAAAACCGTCGAGAACGAAGAATTAAGCGATCTGATGAAAGAAAATGGCATAGGCCGACCTTCCACCAGGGCAAACATCATTGAGACGTTATTCCGACGGAAATATGCCTTTCGACAAAAAAAGACAATCAAAGCAACTGACCTTGGTGTCCAGCTCATCGACACCATTCAAAATCATCTACTAAAATCTGTAGAATTAACAGGCCAATGGGAGAAAAAATTAAGACTCATTGAATCAGGAGAATACAACACCATCAAGTTCATTGGTGAAATGAAAAAAATGACTGATGACTTAGTCACTGAAGTCCGTTCTTCCAATGCATTGTCCAAAATTGACCTTTCTAAAATCCCTGATAAACGATTCGGGAAATATAGCAAAAGTAAATCAACAGCAAGCAAGAAAGAAACGCCAACAAAACCAGCTAAAAAAGCAAAAAAGCAAAACAAGAAATCAGCCGTTATCGAATGCACCTGCCCCAAGTGCAACAAAGGCAACCTACTTAAAGGGAGCACCGCATATGGATGTTCGCAATGGAAGGCAGGCTGTACATTTAGGTTGCCATTTACATTTATGGAGAAAAAGATTTCAGATATACAATTGATCCGCCTACTCCAAAAAGGATGCACCGTTTCCTTAAAAGGCTTCAAAAGCGAAGGCCAAAAAGTAAACGGTCTAGTAAGATTTAATGACCAATTTGGACTCGTCCTAGAAGAGCCTAAAACCAAGGAGAAAATAGCCAAAAAACCTGCCCCAGCTAAAGAAGTGCTCACCTGCCCAAAATGCAAAAAAGGCACCATCCTTAAAGGAAAAACCGCTTACGGCTGTTCCAACTGGCAATCAGGCTGCAACTACCGCTTTCTGTTCGCAGAAGTGAAAAAGCAGGTGGCTGGTCAGCCAGTGACTAAAGAGCTAGTGAGGAAGATATTAATGAACGGCTAAACGTACCTAGAAATTATCTTTCCTAAGTTTAGCCTAATGCCAGACACAAACCTAATTACAAACAAGCTACAACTCAGAATCATTATCACTCAAACCCTATTTGTATCGTCCTTGCTCAACAAACACGCAACAATTTCCTAAATAATAGAAATTTCTTTGAAATCCTTGATGTTTCCATATTCCAAGCCTAATTTTATATTCTATTATAGATGAATTACTTTTAATGTGAAATACTGAAAATGTACTTAGTAGGAATCATATCACTGTTTTCAATTGCTATGGCTAAATACCATCAGCAGCAGAACAATAGCGCACAGATCGGAGGAAAAATCTCGACAGCAAAAACAGTTTGGCTGGGACTCGCACTCTTCTACTATTTCGTGTTTTCAGGCTGGTGGTTAGCTATCTTGCCAACAGCCAGTCCTCTATTTCCATTAGCGATCACTGTCGTCAGCTTCTTCTATTTCAGAGCAATTGTGCAAGCAGCAATGATGTATCGCGCTCAAAACTGGACTACAACACACGGCATCGCCTTCAACAGCATTGGCTGCATTCTCCTAGTAATTGGCCTGCTCATAGCAACACAGCAAAACAGCCTTACACCAACAGAAATTTCATTCATCTGCTACCTGTTACTCCTCCTCTGCTTCCAAATCACCGATAGCTTCTATGCGCACAGTTTCGGAGCCATTGTGGGCAATGCCACCAAGGGCGAAAAAGCAATCTGGTTTGCCTCAACAGCACCCAAATTTCAAAAAATAAATCAGTGTACTGCAAAAATGAATACCTTGTATTTGGTGTTTAGTATTGGGCTGATTGCAAAAATATTGATCTATGATTCACTATAATCCATCTACTTGGGATGGCAGTTTCGCCCCACCACGCATCACTGATTTGCGCTGGCGTGTCCTAGCAATCTTAGGTGGATTTCTCCTCCTGGGCATTGCATTCCTGGGGTTTGACCGGAAACCAATGCATCTGCTTTCGCTATTGATCGGAGGTGGAATGTTGGATATGCTCTTCAGTGGCATCTTCAAAAAAAGAAAAATTTTTCCACTTTCAGCACTTATTTCCTGCTGTTCGCTTGGATTGTTACTCAATTGGTCCTACAGTTATATCAACCTCTGGTTGCCGATTCTCATTTGTATCGGCTCCAAATACCTAATTACATACAAGGGCAAACACTTGTTCAATCCATCGCTCATGGCAGTGGTGTTTTGCATCTTGTTTACGGACGAAATCATCTCGCTTGCTCCAAGTTATCAATGGTACGGAAGTGCCTCTTCAGCTTGGATGATGCTGTGGTTTGTCCTTACAGGTGGACTGATGCTTTTTTACTTTAAAATTAATCGAACATGGTTGGTACTGACCTTTCTGTTTTCTTTTATTCTGCTTAGTATTTACAGAGCAAACATCATGGAGCATATCATTCCGTGGGAAACGATTTTTGTAGGCTCCATCACCTCACCTGCTTTTTATCTCTTTACCTTTTTTATGATTACTGACCCTTCTACCAGTCCTTCTGGTACCAAGGAGCAAATCCTAGTTGGTCTTGGCATTGCAGTGTTCGATTTTCTCTTTCACCTCAAGCTGAGCTACTACACGTTTTTCTTTGCCGGACTAGGCGTTGCCTTTATCCGGTTTGTCATTATTTATTTTAAAGAACAAGCATTTTTCAGAAATATCTCGGTTCGATCCCTAACCTTAAGTGCCCAGCGGTGGGCAGTGGTTAGTTGCTTGTTTGTTCCCTTGTTTTGGGCAGTTTCTGGCTTTTCAGTATTGGATAATCAAAGCAATGCACAGCAACTTTTAAAGCGAATTCCAGCATCGCATAGTGGTTTAACTGCAGAGCGATCAGACATGTTGCTCAGAACGGATCCGAGACTACATCACGTGGCGAAGTGGATTTTATCTGTTGGTGACGCAGCTGCAGTTGCAGATGTAAACTTGGATGGCTTACCTGATCTCTTTCTAACGCAGTCCTTGAAATCCCTAGGAAATCGAGGGAAACTTCACATAAATAAAGGAAATTTTACTTTCGAAAAACAATCGATCAATCCACTTGAACCCTACCTCGACAATCCTAAAGCTTTTGGTTTGCCTGGATTTGCCTTCTTCTTTGATAAAGACAATGATGGAGACAAAGATTTGTTTGTAGGCTTCGGGTTTGGAAACTCCAGAGTATTTGAAAATAAAATTATTCCTAGTGGAGAATTACAATTTGAAGAAGTTGATATTCCAGGAATTACAGATGCCCATTCCATTTGTCTATCTGCGAATGCGGCTGATTTTAATAATGATGGAATGCTTGATATTCTATTGTTTAATACGCTTCGAACGCATCTCCTAGACTACGCTAAGCCAACGCCACTTAACATCTTTGATTTACCCCAACCTGCTTACGAAGGTGACAGAAGGATGTTCAGATTCCTTCATGAAAGCTGGCACAACGCCAATAACGGTGGGATAAATAAGCTATTCATTGGAAATAAAAAAACGAATCAATATCAAGAAATCATTGCTTCACAGTCAGGGTTCACGGAAACACGCTGGAGCCTAGCAAGCGGTACCCTCGATTTCAACGAAGACGGCTTAACCGATCTGTACATCGCCAATGACTTTGGAAGAGATGACTGCTACTTGAATCTAGGCAACAACCAATTCGAACGGCAAGAAGGTAAATTCTACGGCGATATTGGACTAGATACCTACAAGGGAATGAATGTGTCAATAGGCGATATCAATGCAGACGGCAAGGAAGATATTTACGTAAGTAATGTGCATCACGCCATGCAGGCAGAAGGCAGCCTTCTTTGGATGAATACAACAAAGAAAGGAGCAAAAAAGGTAGATTTAGTAGATAAAGCATTTCAATACAATGCGTTGAATACCAATCGCTTTGGTTGGGGTGGCGCTATCGGAGATCTCAACATGGACGGCTACCCCGATATACTTCAAGCCAACGGCATGGTAGACGATGAATGGGATAAGAAATATGAAGAACGAATGGATTACTGGTACTTCCAAGCGCAGATTGCCAGAACAGGCCCTGAAATCCACAGCTACAGTGATAAGTGGGCAGACATTCGAGGCTGTGCCATCTACGAAAATGAGCCAGACAGAGCACTCATCAACCAAAATGGAGAAGAATTCATTGATCTGGCAAAAGAAATTGGCTTAACGCATCAGCGAAACACAAGAGGCGTCGCAATGGCAGACTTTGACAACGACGGTGATCCAGACCTATTGTTTACCGACCAATTTGGTGCACCTATTTTGTATGAAAATACCTTGCAAGACAAACAATGGGTTGGTCTCGAGCTAGAAGGGAACGGCATAAACACAACGGTTGATGCTGTCGGTTCTAAAGTCTGGATTTCCTACGAAGTAAACGAAGAAGACAAGGTACAATACAAAGAGCAACGCTTGGTTTCAGGCTTTATGGCAATGGGTGACAATCGCCTCTTGTTTGGCTTAGGCAAGGCATCAGATCAAATCAACAACCTTTCTGTCAAAGTGCAGTGGCACAATGGCGAAGAACAAATCTTAAATCTTGAATCATGGAACAAGTATCAAACCATACAACAGACCAAACCAACGCTATAGCCAACAAGGAGGATCGATATACAAGTAAGATGTATGAAGCCTCAGGTGATTTGGTCAATTACTGGTATGCCGCTGGACAGTCGAAAGAATTTAAGACAGGAAAACCGCAAGCAAGAACCATCTTCGATATACCCATCGTGTTTTGGCGCAAGAAGGATGGAACCGTGTCTGCGATCCTAGACCGCTGCAATCACAGAAACGCTCCATTAAGCAAAGGGAAAACGATTGATGATTGCTTGGTTTGTCCATATCACGGTTGGAAATACGACCCTAACGGCCAATGTGTTGACATTCCATCTGAAGGCCCTTACAAGGAGCGTATTCCAAATAAAAAAGTAGATGCTTACAAAATCACTGAGCAGTATGGATTGGTTTGGGTCTGGATGGGCAGGAAAGCACCAGACAAAGAACCCTTCAAAATGCCTATCATGGAAGAGAAGGGCTGGAAATGGTATTACATGCGAACACCGTTTCCGAATAATGTCACTGATCTTGTAGAAAACTTCATGGATGTACCACACACAGTTTATGTACATGAAGGCTGGTTTCGCGATCGCAAGCAGATCGCTGTTGTGGCAAAGGTAGAACGCACAGAAGACAGTGTGCTGGTGTCTTACGATCAACCCAACGACTCCATCGGCTTTTCACAGTTGATTGTGAACCCAAAAAAGCTACCGATGAAGCATACCGATAACTTCTACATGCCAAATAACACAAGGGTAGATTATACTTATGGGGAGCAAGAACGCGGGTTTATCATTTGCAGCACCTGTACCCCGGTACGCCCGTTTGAGACGATGGTCTATACCCTGATTTCTTATAAATTTGGCTGGCTCACTCCGTTGATCGGTCTAGGGTTGCCTTTTTATACGAGAAAGGTGATACAGCAGGATGTTGATATCATGAAACTCCATGCTGAGAACCTAGAAAAGTTTAACTACAAAACGGAATACCGCTCTACGCTATGTGACGCGATGCACATTTACATTGAATCGCTTAGAGAACATGCTGTTGAGCCAAAGAAACAAGTACCAAAACCGATCGTAAAAGAAGTGGAATTTTGGATCTAAAAGAAGTTGAAAGATGTTAAATCATAAAAAAGATCGAATCACAATAATAACTGCTATTCTATTGGTTGCTATTAAGTTAGCGGTGTGGATTGCTGCGCCAAATACTGTTGTGTTATGGGTTTTGTTGTTGTCTTGGATTACATTTTTACTACACCCAATTCGGCACAATCATACGCATGTTCCAGTATTCAAATCAGTACGTTTCAATCGATTGTTCGATATCATTGCTAGCGCAACAACGTTAAGCAGTTCGATTGGGATTCATGTGGTCCATGTCTTAAATCACCATCAGCATAGTGAAACTGAGCAGGATTGGGGACAAACAAAATCGTTTACTTTTCGATGGGAATTTGTCAACTACCTATCTTACATTTTGACAGCACCGCTCAAGATGATTTCTGGGTACAAAGATTGGGTGAAAAAAAGTGGCAATTCTTCAAATAAAAGGAGAAATCGCCTTGAAAATCTGGTGATCTATGGAACGTTACTTATTCTCTTGGTTATTCGACCGCTAACAACCTTGCTTTTCTGGGTTTTACCAGCGATCGGAGCCTTTTTAATTCTAGTCAGCTTCAACTATTTTCAACATAGAGGATGCGACAACGAATCGGAATACAATCACTCTAGAAACTTTACTGGAAAGCTGATGAATTTATTGGTGTTTAACACCGGATATCATACGATTCACCACTTGTATCCTTCAAAGCATTGGAGTGAATCACCAGCACTGCATAAACAAGTCGAATCGTCCATTTTTATGAAGTTAAACTGTAGAAATGTTACTTGGTTCTTCCTGAAGGATATTTTGTTTTCTTTTGATGTTAAATCAACTAATTCTCCTCCATCATTCAAAAAACAATGAATTATGAAAAATGAATTAAATTATTCGCTAGTACGTGCAGAAACAATTGAGCAGTCTATCATAAGACGGTTGTTTTTACTAATGGAAATTCATTACGACGAAATGACGTTCGAACAATTTCAGATAGATCTAAAACGCAAAGATTTTGTTGGACTCATCAAAGATGAAAACAATACTGTACAAGGGTTTACGACCTATGTTGTAAATCCTAAAGGCACTGGAACAACGGAGTACAATGTCGTCTTTTCTGGTGACACCATCATCGCAAAAGAACATTGGGGAAGTCAGATTATGATGCAAGGCTGGTGCAACACAATTGGTCGTTTAATGTCTACAGATGTAGAGAAAAAATGGTACTGGTACCTACTATCCAAAGGACATAGAACGTACATGTACTTACCACTGTTTTTTAAACATTATTACCCTGCATTGGTGCCATTAGAATACCACGAAGAAATGGCTGCCATAGCCAATGCCGTATCAAGCAAACTCTTTGGAGCCGATTGGAAACCAGCAGAAGGTGTTCTACGATTTAGTAAAAGCCTAGGCCAACTAAAACCAGATTTAGCAGCGGATACACGCAACAAAACTTCTAGCAAATGGGTCAATTTTTTCCTAGAACGAAACCCAGGATTCGACAAAGGAGAAGAGCTTGTCTGCGTAGCAAAATTGGAGATCGAACACGTATTGCGTTCCTCCAAAAAACTAATACAAGAAGGAATTGATCAAGGATTTACTTTATTAATGGTTAATGATTAATGTTTAAGTATTAATTGAAACAAATGATTTATTAATAGGTGGTTAAGGGTTGTAAATGCGACATTATTATAACCTGACGTGTAACAGAATGCAGGCTATAAGAATACCGCACATTCAGTGTTCACCGCAAAATATTGCAATGGAATAGAAGTTAACAATCAATAAATGCCATCAAAATTCAACATCCCTTACATCGCTAACCGCCTATGGCTTAAAACCCAACGGAAAGCACACCGGTCATTCATAAACCAGCTAGAAACTGCGCTCCCCGTTCAGTTATCTAAACTCTTTAGCTACTTAAAAGCCTCTGAGCACACCGAATTCGGAAGAGCGCATCACTTCAACAAAATAAACTCCTACGAGCAATACCGACAGCAAGTACCCATCCTAGAAGATTACAGCCAACTCGCACCCTACATCCAACAATTAAAAAACGGTCAATCAGACATCCTGTTTCCCGGAATACCATCCTTCTTTGAAAAAACATCAGGCACTACCACAGCCGCAAAATACATCCCTTACAACAAAGCACTGAAAGAAGAATTTCAGCAAGCCATCGCCCCTTGGATGCATGGAGTTGCAATGGAGTATCCCAAGGCATTGGTCGGTAAGTCTTATTGGTCATTGTCGCCAGTAACGAGCCAGCGGGAAGTGCTTGAAAGCGGTATCTCGGTAGGAACACAAGATGATTCGGATTACTTCAATCCCTTAACGGCTTGGCTATTGGGTAGGGTGTTTGCAGTGCCTTCACAGATTAGCAAAATCCGTGATCCACATGCGTTTTATGTGATTTCTTGGCAACATTTACTTAGGAATAGGGAGCTTACGTTTGTCTCGGTCTGGAGTCCATATTTCTTGATTCGACTGCTCGATTTTTTGAAGGAGCATGCGCAAGAAATTCTAGAGGATTTTTCAGTTCAAAAACGAAACGAAATTCAAGCAATTCTTAACCAGTCCTTTACCATTGGTCAATTGTTTCCAAAACTCGCATTGGTTAGCTGTTGGACACAAGGCCAAGCAAGTTTGAGGATAGATCAATTGCAGGAACGGCTAGGTAAGGTGCCTATTCAAGGCAAGGGGTTACTCTCCACGGAAGGCGTGGTAACGATTCCTTATGCTGGTAGTCACTTGCTTGCTTACACGGCACACTTTTATGAGTTTAAAGCAGCAGATGGAGCAACCTGCATGCTGCATCAATTGAAAGAAGGTAATACATATGAAGTCGTTATGACTACTGCTGGTGGGTTGTATCGATATAACACGCATGACACCGTTCGCTGCTTAGGCTATAATGGACAAGTGCCGAAGCTAGAATTCCTTGGACGTTCGAATCAGACAAGCGATCTCGTAGGAGAAAAATTGAGTCAACTCCAAATCGGAAAAGCCTTTTCCATGGCCAAGCAACAATTTCCAGAAATTCAGGCCTTGTATTTAATGATTAATGAAAATCATAAACCAGGTTATCGATTGATTATTGAGTCGAATGCGCTAAGGAATGAACAAGTGATTTGTCAACAGATAGAAGCCGCTTTTTGTGAAAATCCGTACTACCTCCAAGCCATTCAGTTAGGACAATTAACACCGTTGACTTCTGCCGTTTTTAAACAAGGGATTTCAACCCAAATTATTCAACGATATAAAGAGGAGAAGGGAATAAAAGACGGCGATTTAAAAATTCCTTATATCTTGGATTCTAATCTATTAGAATCAAAAAAAAACACACAATGAATGACTGAAATCATTCCATATCAACCAACCTATGATGCAGAGATCCGTGCCCTGCTCAAACTTACAGTGTCTTCGGATATCTCACTTGCTCTAGAACGAGAACCTGATTATATGTATGGCACGCACATCCAATGCGAACGTCCAGAAGTTTACCTAGCGTTAGTAGATGGCAAAGTGATGGCGGTTTGCAACGTTGGTTTCAGAAGAGTATGGATAAATGGTAAAATAGAGTGGGGGCGTTATTTGTGCGATCTAAGAGTCCATCCAGACAAGCAAAAATCCATGTTGTTTATGCGCATGGGGAAGTTCTTGACAGATCTGATGAGAACAGATGAATTCCCAGCTCAAACCGTTATTTTTTCTGACAATGCTCCTATGATCAAACTAGCCGAAAAGAGCAAACGCAACAATAGTGTTATGGCATCCTACCATTTTGTAGAGCACATCGAGAATTTTATCCTTCCTTATGACAAAAAGGCTTCAAAAAAACAATTGCAGGGAATACGCAAGGCAAATGATAGTGATATACCACGTTTACAAGCATTCTATGATGAGATTGCAAAGGAAAGGTCTTACATGCCATATTATGATTTTTCCGCCCTTCACAACCCTTATTTTCGTGATTGCAACATTAGTGATTTTCTAATTGCTGAGCGAGATGGTGCAATCATTGGCTTACTGGGTGTCTGGGATTTGAAAGGCATCAAGCAAACGCGTGTTGCGTCTTATAGCAATCGCTTCAAACTAGTAAGACCGTTCTATAATCTGTATGCTAGGTTAACTAATCGAGTATTGTTGCCTAAGGCGGGATCGGTATTGCGGTATCTCTATTTGCATACGATCGTTGTAAAGGATGGAGACCGAGCAGTGTTTTCTGATTTGCTAGATGGTGTTTCGAAGCATTGCATGGACGGTGTAATGTATGACTCGTGGCTGTGTAGTTTGTTGGAGCGCGATCCACTGTTGCCTGTTTTGACAGCTAAGCGCAATGCCTTTCGTACGCGAGGTAACTATTATCTATGTAATACGAAGGTGGATATTGATGCGGAGTATTTGGAAAACGGTGGATATTTGGAAGGAGCGCGGATATAGAATAGTCAGAATTCCTTTCTTTTAAAATCAATAAAATCCTGCAAATCCTGATTCGGACAATTGATTAGCACCTTCAATCTTGTGACAAATAAAACTATCCAAACCACCGAATCAACAATTCTACAAGAAAAAAAAGATTCTGCACTAGGAAAAACACGCATCGATAAACATTTTTTTTACCATTAAATGAGTTACAGAAATCAAGCGTAAATAATTCACAATCAATTCTTATCAAAAAAATAAGCTCGAATTTTCGGTCACGAAAAAAAATGATATTCATGTTTCACTGGTCTCGTCTGAACCTCAATATTGTAGGCATTCCCCAAAAAAAGAAGAACATATTAGTTGTCACAAGAAGATTGAAAATCAAAGCATTACCAAAAATGGAATTTGTGTGACGATGAAATATCCTGCAACTTGCTTCCTGTAATCAACACCGAAACTAAATTAGCAACATGAAGTCAGTCATCACAACAATCGCTCTTTCTCTTCTAGTAATTTTCTCAGCTTTCGCAAACGATACGACCGAAGGAGATGATCGATCCACTCCAAGAGACAAATGTTTCTTTGTAGATCCTGACAAAAAAGTAATGTTTATTGACTTTGAAGAACTAAATGGTTACGCTAAAGAAATTGTAATAAAAAATGGAAACAACGAAGTGATCTTTGCCGATCAATTATGGGACAAATTCGATTTGAATGGTAATATTTATGAATGGGATTTCTCAGAAGAGAACACAGCAAATTTTAGAATAGAGTTGTTTACGTTTACAAAGAAATTGACTTTGGAGCTTGATAAAGATGCTCCTGAAGTAATAAATTAGAGTTTTGTTAATAAGGATGATAATTGTGCTCAAGTTGTAATGACTTGGGCCTTTTTTATTTATCCTTCAGAATTAAAAATACTTGTAAGTATTTCCTGCTAATACTTCTAATGAAAAATTGTTTCGATAAAGTATTCTTTCTATTATGTCGGTTTTTAATTTCATAATAAAATGAAAAGGTTTTAAGAATCATTAATAACTAAATTCACTCCTCCTCCATCACCTGCAAAGGCACCGCCGGACTTAGCTTTTGCGTCAACCGACTCACCACAATAATCGTCAGCAATCCGCTCACCATTGCGAGTGTACGGAACGGGAATAATACTTTACTAGTTTCAATCCCATCTGCAATTGTGGTCTCGATCATCGGGTAATCAATTAGAATAGGGATGCCTAACGTAGCATCGCCACCACCGAACCGCAACAAAAACGCCACAGCAAAACCGGCCACAGATCCAAAGACATTCGCCTTCTTGTCAAACAATGCCGTCACTAGTTGCGGAAACAATAGGCAATAGACAAAATCACTGCATAAAAACCACAAGGCGTAAACACTTTTGACTTGCAACGCAAGCAGTGTCGCCGCGATCCCAACGATCCAAATACACTTCTTGATCACTTTAGCCAACCCTTCATTCGTTACATTCTTGTTGATTAATGGCTTATAGACATTCCAGCTTGCCATTGAAGAAGCCGAAAGAATAGAAGAGTCCACAGAAGACATCACCGCTGCCGCTATCGCACCTAAGGCAATCGTTGCCACCCAAGGGTTGGTCAGATATCGTACAACATAGGGCAAGGTAAGTGAAGCGTTTTCAGGAGCAGCCACTCCAACTGCCTCCCAACTCACGGTAGCACCAATCACGCCAATGATAATCGCAGGAATTGCAGCTAGAATGCAAACGACACCTGCAATTAAAGATAAGTTTTGAGCTGTCTGTTCATCCTTAGACGCTAGTACTCGCTGGAAATAAACCTGCCACGGAATACCACCAAACATCAACAGCAACGCGTAATCCCACCAATGCCAATAGTAATCGCCCCAATCCTTATGTCGCCATCCGTCCCAAGGTGGAAGAAAAGAAGCCAAGGAGCCTTTTTGCTTTGTATATTCTGTCCATGCTGCATCCCAGCCACCAACTGCTTCAAGCGCAAAAGGAATCACTAGGAACAAGCCTAGAAACAATAAGATGAGCTGAACGATATCCGTCATGGCTACAGCCCACAAACCACCAAGCGATGTATAGGCAATGGCTATAAAAGCAGAAAGTATAATGGAGGAATTAAAGTCAAGACCGATCACTGTTCCGAAGGTAGTGCCGAGTGCTGTCAGTATTGCGGCTGTCCAAAAGATCTCCCCAGTCAAGGCAGGAAGGAAGAGCACCACTGCCATTTTCTTACCATACCGTTGTCCTAGTGGATCGAGCATGGTTTTAAACCGATGACGGCGCATCTTTTTCGCAAAGAACAATCCACCGATGATCAAACTCAACGCATAGCCCCAGGGTGCTTGTACCCAAGCAATTCCTGAGGAGGCGGTATATTCTGCAGTACCATTGATATAGCCACCACCAACCCAAGTAGCGCTCATAGTGAAAATCGCTAAGCCAAGCGGGATGCCCCTACCAGCTAACATTACATCCGTCGTGGAGTCCGTTTTCTTTAAGTTGGCAGCATAAGATCCAAGAAAGAAAATCAATACATAAAAGACAATCATTGCCATAAAACCAGGCCAGAAGACGTCGTTTCCATTATACCAAAGATAGCCTGCTACAGCAAGAAGGAAACAGAGTAGGATCGCAGTAGGAAGATAATGCTTATTGTTTTTGGGCATTTTTTTTAGATTATCTAGCAAAAGTACTAAAAGTCAATGCCTTTATATATTGAAAAACGTTTTTTTAATGCGGAGAGTACTAGGAAGAACCTGATTTTATGAATCAATCAAAACCTTAATAAAGGCCATGCGAGATTAACCATCATAACGTTGAGCTCATTCCGAAAAGTCAGCAATCTGTTATTTTTGATGAACATAAAGGAAGTCCACCCCTAGCCCACGCCAGCGGGATAGTGCGCGATCAACTTTCCTAGGTAGATCGTTGTTACCTTTTGCGAAATTTCAGTTGCTAAGCACTAATTACTAAGCACTACTTAACCAAGGTTACACTTCCGCTATATTGCTCAGTCGCTCCGTCCAAAAATTCCACTTCAACCAAGTAAACAAACACCCCAGGATTCATGGATTTTCCGCGGAAAGTACCGTCCCAACCGTATTGGTCTTGACTATGTTCAACATTAGAAGCACTGAATACATGCTCTCCCCAACGGCTATAGACATCCATTTTTCTGACTCCAGCTACTGCTGGACCGCCATACACGACAAACGCATCATTGACACCATCTAAATTTGGTGTAAAGGCATTCGGTATGTAAACAGGGCGAACAGGATTCACGATAATCGTTACGGTATCGGTTGCTGTACATCCGAGATAGGTTTCTACAGTTACGGTGTATGTCGTTGTCACGACTGGCATGGCTTCTGGCTCAAAGCAGTCGTCACACGAAAGCGTTTCAGAAGGTGTCCAAGAATAAGTATGTGGGTCTGAAGTATTGATGATTGCTTGAATCCCAACAGAATAACCTAAGTCTATGATGGTGTCCCAACGGGCATCTACTAGAATTTCATAGGGTTCTGTGATGGTTGCTGTTTCTGTAAATTCACATCCAAAAACATCACGGACGATTACTGTATAGGTGCCAGCAGGTAACCCTGTAAAGACGGAATCTATTTGATAGTTGACCCCATCTACACTGTATTCGAACGGGCGGCTACCACCAGTAGCGGTAATAGATAATCCACCTTCATTGCCTCCAAAACATACATTGTCTACCACGTCAATCCCTGTAATAAATACTGGATCTGGCTCACCAATCGTATCAAGAGCAACGATCGTACAGCCATTGGCATCAGTGACTGTTACTTCGTAATTTCCCGGTGGTAAGTTGGATAAATCAGGATCCACTGCACTATTTGACCAGATATAGGTATATCCGGGGGTACCCCCAGTCACAACCGTGTTAATTACGCCATCCGTATCGCCAAAGCAGCTTACGTCCATACTCGTCGTAGTAATGCCTAACGGGTCTGGATCATCTAAAATAATAGGAGAGAAATCACCAAGGCAGCCATTGGCATCCCTAGCTTGAACACTGTAAGTGCCTTCAGGTAGGTTAAGCAATGTGTTTGATGTCACCCAACCTGCCCCGTTGTTCCAGTTATATTCATAAGGAGGTAATCCGTTAGAAAGGGCGATCGTAATGGATCCATCAGAGCTTCCGTTACAAGAAGGATCAACGATTACTTGTACATTTGGATCTAGCTCAAGTACTAATTCATTTACATCGATGGTAAAGTCAAACTGGCAGCCAGTATTGTCTTCAATAATAAGTGTATGCACACTGACGGGTAAATTTGTTAGGGTGTTATTTGTTCCAAATCCAGTTCCATCCCAGTTGAAAAGATAAGGAGGCTCAGGCCCAGTGACCGTAGCCACAATTGCGCCATCTGTTCCGCCATCACAAGTAGGCTTAGTGACTACAATGTCGATGACTGGTTCTACAGGACTGATGATAAGGAAATCGCCGATTGCTTCACAATCATAAGCGTCAGTAAGGGTATAGCTGTAGGTTCCGGGCCCTAGTCCAGAGATGTTTGGAGTGGTTTCTCCATTATTCCAAACAATATCTATTGGATTGTGAGATCCGCCAATCGTTGTCGTGATGCTTCCGTCGTCAGCAAAGGGGCAAGTTACGTCAGTTGTGGTGCCTGTAGCGCCGAGTGACCAAGGGCCATTTGCACCATCTCCGCAACATGGATCAACATAAAGAGTCGTTACCTCGGTGGTCAAGCAACCGCTTTGGCTTTCAATGGTTAATGTAACAGTTTTAATACCAGGTGTGGTATAACTTACGGTATGCGGGCCTTGCGTATTCGCAGAAGGAGGAGATGCATCGGCTCCAAAATCCCATTCCCAGCCAATAAGTGGACTTACACCAGCGGTTGACTGATCTGAGAATTCAATATCATTCCAGCATACCGTATCAGGGAATCCTTGTGTTAAGGGTGGATTGGTCGTGAAATCAGCTTCTGGGCCTAGGAATGTCCCACTTCCTCCAAAGGCGATGGAAATTCCGTTATTCGCATTACCATTACCGACACCAGAGAAGTTTTCGATGACTAGCGCATAGCTTCTTCCGGACACCATTGCAATAGGCATTAGGAAATTATTGTCACCAGCAGCACAACCACAGTTTTCGTGGTCGTCTGGGTCTCCTGCTTGCAGTCCAGTTGGACCTGTACAGGCAATCCAGTCCGCAAGTGGACTGCCGACATTTTCGCCAGATGTCATACATCTAAGCGGAGTTTTGCCACTACAGTTATTTAAGGAGGGTAGTTCATATAGCCAGAAATCGATATCATCGGAAGGGTTGAGTGGGGTAACGGTGAAGGTAAGGCTTCCAGACTGATCACACGTCCATTTGTACCAGACGGAGTTGTATTCTCCATACGCACAAGCGCTTGAGCTGCAGGGAGCGCCACCAATTTCATTCGGGTCAAATCCGTTTCCTGAGATGTTAGAAACACTAAAGGATGATTTATCACAGAGCACAACACCCGTCGCACAATCTGAGGACGGTTCTGGAACGGGGTTAAAGCTGTTAATGCATAATTTAAAGTTTCCGACGTTATTCCCACGACCATCTACTAGGATGTAGTAGGTATCGCCAATGGTTAATCCGGTAGCGAATTGATCGACAACATTGGTACCAATTGCGTCAGAGCGGCAGGCTATTTCGGTTAAGCTGCCACAATTTCCTGAAAAAATGGCTACTTCTGGATTATTAATTGTTCCACCTGAGATCGGAGTAGAATTTCCGACAATGCTAACATTCAAATTACTTGCGACGGCTGTAAAGCTGAACCACACATCATTGTTGTTGCTGTTGAAGCAAGTAGGTGGGGTTGGCAGCGAGACGGTCGCACTTGAATTGTTGAACTGACCATCATTCGAACACCAATTGTTCACATTTGGAATAAAGATCGCATTTATACAGTCATCATTTGCTGGTTGAGCAATAGCGATAGTTGAGAAAAGCAGGAATAATAATATTAAATGGTTCTTCATCGAAGTCTATAGTTTTTTATCTCTCTTATGTATGACAAAATAGTTTTGTATAACACGTAACTAGATGCCTATCAAAAACTTTACCGATAATTCCTAATGCATAATTAGGGCTCAACAAATAAGAATAAGAGAATGTATTTATATAACGCAAGAAATGATTGATTTGTTAGATTCACATTAAAAAAATTACTAAAAAAATGATTTCCTCCTTGTTTGCAATGCTTGTAAACGTAAGTTTTCTTTAACCTCAGAGGTACTGTATCCTAAGGAAGTATTGTTTGAAAACAAAGGCTATAAAAATATTTAAAATGAATAAAATTTACTCAGTAGCTACTTTTTTAAGCCAGTTTCGTTCTGCGATAGGTACGTCACTATCAAGAAATGCCTTGCATTCTTCTTTTGATTTATTGTCACTTTTTAACAAAAGATTGAGCGCGAATATGTAGTTTTTATACTTAAGTGTTACACTTTTTGAAAGTATTTTGTTTCGAATAACGTATTGTTTAAATGCCGCTAAAGCAGAAAATAAACTGTCAAATTCGTTTGATTCGTGATAGATTTTCATCAGAAGTATTTTACTATCAATAGCAAGATATATATCGGAGAACTCTACTTGATTCAAATGATGAAGTGCTTGGTCAAATTCCTTTGTTGAGTAGTAGAGATCGGCGAGGTTAAAGTGCAATGCATTTTGTTGGAAATTAGGAGCCAATTTATTCGATTGTGTTTCAATAAAATCTTTCACCCAGCCGTATTTATTAAGCATTAACCCTAGTTTAATTACATTTTTATACGCCCAAGGTGATAAGTAGCCTTTGTCGTTTAACATTTCCTTTTCTATACCATAACGACATAAATTAAAGGATTCTCCTAAATAACTTTGATCACCTTGATTCAACTTTCTAATACTATAATTCAATGCTTGACCAAACATTTCTCTTTTTTCATCTTTCAAAAAGCAATCTTCATACTCCTGTAACAATAGCTTCAGTGTCTGGAAAAAGGATGTCCCATTTTCAGAGATTAACATCATTAGAATATTATAATAAACATGAATGAATGGAACTGTATTTAGAGGATATTTCGATAAAAACTGTTGTATTTCTTCTAGAAATTGTAGTTCATAAGCTTTAGAAATAATTTTATTCCGATTTATCATTTCGCATGTATAAATCAATTTTTTACTTAAGAAATAGATGTCAAAATAATCAGATGTATCTTGTAAGGATTGATCGTATTGTCTGATTTTCTTTTTGAAAAATTGTTGACTAAGTGTGTCAGCGAAGAGATATTTTTGATAGTAATAATCAGCATTTCTATACTGAGAAGATTCTAGTTTTTCTTGCGATTGCTTAAAATTGTATTCATAGTGTTTGTCCAGATTTCTATCCACGAATGAAGACATGACATAGTAGTTGGACACTCCAGGAGTTGATTGATACTTTTGTAAACCTATGAATTGTTCGGCTAGCTTTAACAATGAACTCATTAATCTTCGCAATCTCTTATCGTTAAAAGGTTGATTAGGGAAAACGGCCTTGTAGACGGCTTGCTTTTCTATCCGTTTAATTGGAAAGTGGGGAGCATGCTTTTTGAGATAACCATACAGGTCAATCACTTCTGTTTTCTTGTTGAAGAATGGAGAGGCTAAGAATTCAGTAAACAACTTAATCTCAACAGAATCAAATGTTTTTAACAAACTGATTAACTTACTTGAATCCATTTGTGAAATTTTGTGATAGAATAAAAGGGTTGTTTTTTGGGGCAAAACTATAGATAAAGTTTGATTTTTTTGTTAATTTAATACTTAATTAACAATTATTTATGAAATGATAATTTTATATATTAAAGTTTATTGTTGTTTGAGATGTAGGGCAAAATGATAAAATTGTTATTGTGATCTTATCCTTAATACTTTAGTTTTGGTATGTATTTAATAGAAAACGAATGAAGAACTTCTTTTTAACATCGATTATCTGCGTTTTTTTCCTTGCTATTTCAAATCCGATTTTAGCACAGGTTTGGCCAGGTGATGCAAACAACAATGGAGAGGTAAACAATTTCGATTTACTTTATCTCGGATACGCCTTTGGGCAACAAGGAGCCGTTCGTTCAGGTGCTTCCACGAATTGGTTGGCACAAACAGCAGCTCCAGGATGGGGAGTAGTTTTTCCTCCAAACCAATTAGATATATCTTATGCGGATTGTGATGGAAATGGGATAGTAGATCTCCAAGACATTCTTGTTCTTAATCAAAATTATCATTTCACGAACACCGTAACTCCTGATCCTCTATTACAAGGAACAGCAGGTTTAGATCCTACAGTACAAATCAAACGTACAACAACGGATACGCTGACACCTGGAAATTTAGAGTTTTTCGAAATACACCTTGGACCTAATCATATCAATAATTTTTATGGGATCTCATTCACTATCAGCTACGATACAGCATATGTGGACAGTGTTGTCAATGTTTTTCCTGCTATAGGCTGGATTACAAGCGCACAAGGTGCAGTTGTACAAATGTCACAAGACTATCTAAAATCAAATGCTGCGAATGGTAAACACGGAAGACTAGATATCAGCTATTCAAGAACCAATGGTGTTCCTGTATTCGGATCGGGCATTATCGGGTTATTCTCTATCATTATGGAAGAAAATGTAAGTGGGAAAATGGGCGGCTTACCTGTCAATTTCGAATTTGAAGTATTAGATATTAGAATGGTAGGACCAACCCTAGATTTACAGCCTACTGTTTCTTCCATATCAGAGTTTACGATCATGACAAATAATGTTGCTCCGATAATAGAAGAATCGAACCTGTTGATTTATCCAAACCCAGCACATGAATACTGTACTGTTTACAGTGAACACAAGGCAATAAACCGCCTAGAAGTCATTGATCTTAATGGGAGATTAGTTCAAACACTTCTACCATCAGATAAACACCAATTTAAAATACAATTGTACGATTTACCGAAAGGAATATATGTTCTTAAATTTTCCACCCCAACTGGAATTATTATTAAAAAATTAATGGTTTCAGATTAATCAAACGAGGTTTTACCATACTACAACTAAAATACTAATGTGATATTGATTCCAATTCAGGAATCAAAGAATTAAACAACATTTTATCACAAAAAATTATTTAAAATGAAGCGATTATTTCTTATCATTTCAAGTTTATTCATTCTATTTTCAACTGCAAGCGCACAATGCAGCGCAACTGTAGTCATTGATTCTCCAGTATCTTGCTCAGGGGTGTGTGATGGAGAAGCTACTATCGTTGTGAATTTTGGAGTTCCACCTTACACGTTTGTTTGGTCAGGCGGTCCTCTTTCTTCGCCTTCTATTACAGGAATCTGTGAAGGAACCTATTCTGTTACAATTGAGGATCAAGTTGGTTGTATAGTGCCAGTTTCATTTACCATGATTGCTTCAGACTTGGTGTCTTCTACCAATGGTTCTTCAGTTACGCTCGATTTTTCACCTTCATTAGATCCATCTACTACCTACATATGGGATTTTGGAGATGGTAATCAAAGTACCAATGCTCCGCCATTGACACACACTTATTCAACGCCAGGAACATATACTGTTTTTGTCCAAACTCAAGGGTGCGCCTATTCTTTAGTTGTCAACGTTCCTAATAATCTTTGTATTGATCCGCTTCAAATTGATAGTTCATTCTTTTGTACGCAGGTATATGATCCTGTTTGTGGGTGTGATTCAATCACTTATGTCAATGCATGTATTGCTAAAAACTACTATGGGATTGTATCATGGTGGCCAGGTACTTGTGGTGGCTCTACCGCATGTAGTAATGGGGTTATCAATTCAACTGTATCTGGATCAAATGTTAGTTTTAACTTAAGTAGCTATCCGTACGATATTTCCTCTTTCAATTGGGATTTTGGTGATGGAAACACATCAGGAGCTGCGGCTCCTACGCACACCTATGCAGCTCCAGGAGCTTACATAGTTTCACTTTCGATTGTTGACTCTCTTTTCAACCAATGTAGTTTTACGATAGCTGTTACTGTGCCGAATAACCTCTGTATTGATCCGACTAAAATTGATACTTCAATAGCCTGTATAGCGATTTTTGATCCAGTGTGTGGATGTGATTCTATAACCTACGATAATGCCTGTATTGCTGAGAATTACCATGGTGTTGTTTCATGGACTCAAGGCGCTTGTGGTGGTGCTAACGCATGTATTGGGACGATTAATTCTACCGTAACAGGGTCAGACGTCAGTTTCAACCTAACAGGTCATCCGCACGATATTTCCTATTACTATTGGGAATTTGGTGATGGTAATGACTCTGGTGCAGCTGCTCCTACACATACTTACAATCTAACAGGTACTTACAATGTATCGCTAGTGATCATCGATAGTCTCTCCAATCAATGTGTCTATAATTCCACAATAACTGTGGGCTCAGGTCCTGTTTGCATTGATGCTACGTTGATTGATCTAACAGCCGTTTGCCCAGGTTACAATCCTGTTTGTGGATGCGATAATGTCTCCTATGACAACGCCTGTATCGCTGAAAAATGCTACGGAGTCAGTACTTGGACGCAAGGACCTTGCCCGACATCACAAGATTCTACATGTACCACTTCTGTTAGTTTTGTGTATACAGACGTCCAAGGACCTTTTGGACATGATGTTTATTTCTTTGGAACGGGGACTGGAATTCCTGCACTTACCTACTTCTGGGATTTTGGTGATGGCTCTACTGGTACTGGCATCAACGCTACACATACATACTCAGATTCGACTTCTATTGATAGCTTACAAGCATTCACCGTTTGTCTGACTGTCCTAGATAGTACAGGTTGTGTTGCTAATTACTGTGAAACGATTGTCGTATTGGTAAATCCTAATGGAAATATCACAGGAGGTGTTTTCGAAGCTTCCAATTTAGTCGGAAACGGAGGTGTTTCAAATGGAAAAACGGGTACTGGTGACCCAATGCCAAACGTTACCGTCCACTTAGAACGTGCAGATGGAGCAATCTTGGCTACTGATATTACAGACGCTTTGGGAATATACAGCTTCGATCTGTTACAGTTTGGAGATTACAGAATTCGGATAGATATGCCAGGTGTTACTCATGCTGGTGAAGCTGTTGAACTGAGCCCAATTATACAGCAAATCCCCGATCTAGATTTTGAAGTGGACAATGATGGGAATGTGAGTACAGATGTGGAGACAATTGAATGGTTGAATTCCTTTCAACTAGCTCCAAATCCAGCAAGTGATAACGTGACCTTGGAAATCAGTGTCCCGAATCACCGCTCTGTAATGATCAGTCTTCATAACTTAACTGGGCAAACAGTTTACAATGAAGCGATCAACCTTCAAAAAGGAGTACAAGTGCACAACATTGATCTGTCTAATCTGACGAACGGTATTTATGTTGTAACACTTCAATCAGATCATACGGTCATTACAAGAAAACTCATAAAACATTAGTATCTTAATATAATAAGAAGCACCCATACTCAAAACTGAGTTGGGTGCATTTTTTAATGAGGATAGCAAGAAAAGGGAACAGGCTATAATCAGAATTCTAAATATTTTAGCATTATCAGGTAATCTGGTAATGCTGTTTTTATTTACTGAGTTGTGCTTGTAATCATGCAAGTTAAAAACAAGAGAATTTAACTAAATCCACACTTCTTTCAATAGTTACGTTGAATTGGCTAATTTTGCAGCTTATGAACCGTCAACTATACAAAGGCGTGAAGAGTGCTCGGTCACTGCTTCGTAACAAGTGGATTAATACCTCACTGAAACTTGCTTTTGTGCTATTGTTGTGTCTAGTCTTATACAATCAAACACTTGGAAAGGGTAATTTCTATGAAATGTATGAAACGTTTAACGACCGACTGCAAGGTAGTGAAAGCTGGTATCTCTTTGTTGCAGTGTTACTCATGCCACTCAACTGGCTGCTAGAAACACTCAAGTGGAAAATGCTGGTCGACCCAATTGAGCGCGTCCCATTGCTGAAAGCGATCAGAGGAGTAATGGCAGGCGTTTCTTTGTCCCTTTTTACGCCCAACCGAATTGGTGAATATGGCGGGCGGATATTAGTCGTAAAGCCAGAAAACAATGCAAAAACGGTGGTCGCTACGCTTGTTGGTAGTTTTAGTCAGTTGGTTGTATTGCTTGTATCTGGTATGGTTGGTTTGTCGTACTTTGTATACTTGTTCCTTGACATCCCAACGCTAGTTGAATATGGGATTGGCCTTGCGACTGTTTTAGGCTCGATCCTTCTACTATTCTTTTATTTTAATGTGGATTTAGCCATTCCAATCTTTAGACGGCTTCCTCTTTTGCGTAGATTGGTCAAGCACATGGAAATACTTAGGAGTTACAGTGTGAACATTCTGTTGAAATCACTAGGCTATTCCTCTCTTAGGTATCTTACGTACTCTCTACAATATTATCTGATTTTGTGTTTTTTCGGAATTGAGATTGATATCCTTACTGGCTTATCTGCCATTGCTACTATTTTTTTAATTCAAACCAGTATCCCGATGCCTCCAATCTCAGGGCTCTTGATAAGAGGCGAGGTGGCCTTGAATATCTGGGGTTTTTTCCAATTGAATGTGTTAAGCATTCTGGCCGCTACATTTGGCTTATGGTTGATTAATGTAATCCTTCCAGCGTTGTTTGGTACAATTTTTATTCTAAACATCAACATACTAAAATCATTAGGCTATGATAAGGGTGTTGATTAAGTTGGTTGCAATTGTGGGAGTATCAATGTTGATACTTGCCTTTTCGTTCCCAAAGCCAAAGGTATTGATGGAAATACCAGATCCATGCTATATGGAAAACACGACGTTTGTTGATGGAGAAGAATTAGTTTACAAAGCGTATTATAATTGGAATTTTGTCTGGATTCCTGCCGGTATTGCCACCTTTACCGTTAATGATGTTGGCGATCAATGGCATTTGACTGTTGTAGGGCGTACGATGAAATCATACGAGTGGTTTTATAAAGCCAAACACAGTTACGAGACATTTGTCGACAAACAAACCATGTTGCCGGTGAAATATATTCGCACAATAGAAGAAGGCAGCTACCGCTTGTACAGTCGCATAGAATTTGACCAAGCGAATCAAAAACTCACCAATTGGTGGGGAGATTTTGCACATGATGCCAAGCAGACGGAATATAACGTAGATCCTTGCATGCATGATCTATTGTCAATTGTCTATTATATGCGAAATATAAACCCTGAATATACGGTTAACAATACCTCTGTTCCAGTAAAGATTTTCCTTGATAAAGAAATCTGGAATCTCAATGTACGATTTTATGGTAGTGAGGTAAAACGAATAAAGGGAAGCGGCAAATACAACTCTATCCGATTTAGCCCTGAGCTGATCATTGATGAAGTGTTTAAGGAAGGTGACCAAATGATGATCTGGACAACTGATGACGGAAATCGCTTACCGTTGCTTATTGAGTCTCCTGTTTCAATTGGCTCAGTGCAAGCGTTCCTCCAAAGCTACGATGGACTTAGACACGATTTTGAGGCAAAACTGGATTAGCCATCGAGGCGTGATTTTCTTCTTCTTGCAACTTTCGCGGAGCTATTCAATTTTGACTATGATTTTTTTGTGTTAAGGAGTATGATTTTCCTGTCCAGAAATGTTCAGGACTTTTTTATCTAAGTTTAGTTCGGAATTTAGCACCTTTAGGTCTTCAGACTTTGTTTCTCATCCGACCCAAACCTTAAGCAATTGACCTTCCTGCTTCACAAAGGAAGTCAGGTTATAATAATGCCGTAGTCTCCGTACTATGCTATTAATTAAACCTTAATAATTAATCATTAACAATTAAAAAAATCGTATCTTTGCGCCAAAATGAAGCAGTACGAAAACTAATTCGCGCGCTTGTTGTTTAAACATTTATTTAATCATTTAAATCGTAAACACTATGGCTTTTACACTTCCAGATTTACCATACAGTCACAATGCACTCGAACCAAATATCGATGCAAAAACAATGGAAATCCACCACGGAAAACACCACAACGGATACACTAATAAATTAAATGCTGCAATTGAAGGCACTGATCTTGCTGGAAAATCGATTGAGGAGATCTTAACAAATGTTTCTAAGCATGGTAACGGCGTAAGAAACAACGGTGGAGGATTCTATAACCACGGTCTATTCTGGTCTGTCATGAGTCCTAAAGGCGGAGGAAACCCTTCTGGCGATATCGGAGAAGCAATCAATAAAGCATTTGGTTCATTCGATGCATTTAAAGAAAAATTTAGTGCTGCTGCAAAAACTCGATTCGGCTCAGGATGGGCTTGGTTAATCGTAAAAAGCGACGGCTCTTTAGCAGTGACTTCAACACCAAATCAAGACAATCCACTAATGGACGTTGCTGATGACAAGGGAACACCAATCCTAGGCCTTGACGTTTGGGAGCACGCTTACTACCTAAACTACCAGAACAGAAGACCAGATTATGTTTCTGCATTCTTCAATGTGATCAACTGGGAAGAAGTAAGCAAGCGTTTTGCTGCAGCTAAGTAATTAAACATTAGGAATTCAGGACGTTCAGTTGAAAGCTCTTCTTGGATTAAAATACATGTCATACAAAAGAACCTGTTCCCAAAGCAGGTTCTTTTGTCTACCCCAATAAACATAAAAACGAATAACCAAGCACCAAAATGAAAAAAACAAACCGAAACATTCTCATTGTTATTAGTGTCATCTTGCTAATGGCCATCGTTTATTTCTTTTTTGACATTGTGAGTTGGTTGGTCATTGCTTGGATTCTTTCCCTTATCGGACAACCAATGATGCGCTTGCTCAAGCGAATTAAAATTGGACGATTTAGTCTTGGTATTAACGTTAGGGCTGTGATCACACTGTTCAGTTTCTTTGTGCTCATTTTTGCATTTATTGCCTTATTCGCACCACCTATTTTGCAACAAGCTAGAAATCTCGCATCTGTTGATTATGGAGCGATTGTCCATAGTTTGGATAAGCCGATTTCTGATTTTACTGAGCGGTTGGTCAATCTTGGACTCATTGAACATACAGACAACTCTCCATCTGACTTTATACGGGACAATATTATTATGAAATTATCTCCAGCCAAAATCACCAATATCTTTGGAACTGTGATTGGTACAACTGGAAATCTCTTGGTCTCTATCTTTTCTATCATCTTCATTACCTTCTTTTTTCTCAAAGACAATGGTTTGTTTATGAAGGGATTATTGACCATAGTGCCAACAAAGTATGAAGATGAAACCAAAAATATTGTAGCCTCCTCTATTCGGATGCTTACTAGGTATTTCGGGGGGATTCTCATTCAGGTAACGATTGTTTCTGTTTTTCTGGCTGTTTTGCTCGGTGTTTTGGGAATTCCGAGTGCCTTGCTCATAGCGTTTTTCGCCGCATTGATCAATGTTATTCCTTATGTTGGACCAATGATCGGTGGTGCATTTGGGATCTTCATTGCAATTTCTTCAAACCTTGATGCTGATTTTTATACGGTCATGGTTCCAATGATCTTAAAGGTTGTTGCTGTGTTTGTTGCAATGCAGATGTTCGATAATTTCCTCATTCAGCCTTACGTTTATTCAAATAGTGTCATGGCTCATCCTCTAGAGATTTTTATCATTGTGCTTGTTGGTGCAAAGGTAGGAGGCATTCCTGGTATGGTACTGGCTATTCCAATGTATACCATTTTAAGGGTAATTGCTAGTGTTTTCCTTAGTGAGTTTAGGATTGTGCAGTCCTTGACGGAAGGGCTAAATAAGCCAGTGGCGTAGCGCTGCGGATAATTGCTTTAAGGCTAATAGTTGATTTCAATTGCATAATGCGGGTTTAATTCCCCACCTGTTCATACTCAGAAGAAACTTGAAAGACAGCGCCGTCTACATTTTGTTCCGTTACCTTCTCAATGTCTTGAGTGTATTCAAGTTCCCCTTTAGCATTATAGGAATGAATTGAAACTGGGATAACATTCGGATTGTTTGCCAGTAAATATTGGTAGTAGTTTGCTTGGCGCAATAAAGGAGGAAAGGCCTCCAATTCAATGTCGATATCGCTGGTAAGCCAATACTTTACCATCCCGTTTTCTCCTTTTACCGTAAGGACTTCACAAGCAAATCCGTTTCTTTCTTCTGGTGTGCCATTCTGCACTTCCTCATCAGTGACATTGACAATAGGCTCATCCTTGCTCTTTACTTCGCTAACTGCTGATGTGTAAGCAGATTTTTTGCCATTCACATCCATTAACATGGTGATTTTGTCACTTCCGTCCTGCATGATCAGACTCATCTCGTAAGTCATTTGTGGTGAAACCGTTGTAACATCTAGTCTGCTGTTGATGTCTTGCTCGTACCAAATCATTGTGGAAACTTCTTGCGTTTGCACTTTAGTAATTTTTAGCTCAACCGTGCCTTCAAAGGATTGAGACTGAAGTGCTCCCACAAAAAGAAGCAATGTAAGTAAGGTAGAAAAGTACCGATTCATAGAATATATTTTTTAATTGCCGATCCTTCCTTTTAGGAAAGAAGTATTGTAATTATTATCTGGAATATTCAACACATTACTGTTGCGTTTTACCGCAAATCCCGCATCTCCCGCAGGTGGAATAGGAACAGGTATTTGCACAGGAAATGGTCCAATCGGAATCGGAAATGGTCCTACGTTTACCGTTGCCCCAAGCTCGACGAAAAAAGAACCTTGTGTTCCTGGGAAACCATATGCTCCTCCATCTCCACCACGCACATTGGGCTCAATATCTACATCCACGGGGCCTACTGGGAAACTCACTGGGTAAGTCAACAGTCCACCAACTCCTGGTACACCAAACTGACCACCTGTAGCGTCTTGCCCGCCTTGGTATACAGAGATGTTGATCCCTCCAGGCTCTCGCCCTCCAATTGCATCTCCAGCTCCTCCACCACCTCCTGATCCAATAAATATACCAAGTGTGATTGGGCCTAGCGCTTGCGAGATGGCAAATGCCATTGCGTTTCCTCCGCCTCCGCCACCGTAGATGTTGAAATTATTTAAGATATACGTTTTTGCTGTTAAGTTGATCGCATCTGCACCTTTGGCTCCCTCTCCAGTGATTCCTAGGTTACTGTCTTCTCCAATTCCTCCATTTCCACCTCGACCAATGATATTCCCATCGTTGACAATCGCTACGACAGAGCCGGTCGGCAAGTTTCCTGTTGTATATGCTGGGGTAATGGCGGTATCGCTTGTGATCAACACGCCTTTATCTACGTTGCTAATGACACACACCGGTTGAGTCGTAGGTAAACTAGGATAAGTGGCATACAAGTCGGTTGCTAGGTCGTAGTTGATTGCATTATTCAACACATTTACCTCATAACAAGGCAAAATAGTAAGTGAGTACACAAAGTTTTGAACCGATCCACCACAGACTGCCTGTATGATAATAGGGTAGGTACCATGTGGTGTAAACGTCGTCACATAAAAGGTAACATCAACGGTGCCAGAACCTAATATTGGGTTTGGTATGATGTCGTATGTCATGCCCAATGGCAAGGGCGTTACTACAGTAAAACCAATGTTTTGTGGCGTTCCAATTACTTGATTCACTGTTAGCTGAAAAGCAACGGAATCAGTTATGACACGGTCAATTGTATCAACTGTACTAGAAGAGGAGAGATTGAAAAAACAATCATTACAGGTTCTTTGAAACGTGCGTAACCAACAAACGCCATTGTAATATTGAACAGTACTATCCGTTGTATTATAAATAACCAGACCATCAGCTGGCTGAAAAATTACATCTCGCTGGGCCGTAGTCATCCTAGGAGGAAGAAAACCTTTTTCTGTAGACTCTAATTGTAAAACTGCGCTGGTATCTGGTACAAGTATATTAATACCAACTTGTGCATTTCCCGTAAGGGATAATAGGATAGAAATCAGACAAATACCAAGGGCTTTGCCTACATTTAATTTAAGGATATTTTGGATCTTTTGCCTCATCTGACCATTTTTATTACGCTAGAGAATCCAAATTAGAAAAAATAATTGCTATTTTTCAGTTTTAAATAGAAAATCATTTGAATAGATTTCTTTACATATTGTTGTTTATGCTGTTTCAACAAGCCTCCTTTTCGCAGGCTTTTTTGAGCAATAATGGTGGATTGATTTCTATAAAGAATGATGCTATGCTCTCTGCAAGAGGCGATGTTATCAACTCAAATGGTGGTGAATTCCATAATTCAGATACAATTTATTGCAACAAGCACTGGATTAATAATGCAGGCAACGAAGCATTTACTTCAACAGGTGAAGGCATCGTTATTTTTTATGGTGATGTTCAACGTATTTCGGGAAACAATATCACCCGATTCTATGATTTACGCCTTACTGGTACAAATATCAAGTATGGCGATTTGGACGTTTTTGTGGATGGTTTCTTACGATTAAGCGATCGAGAGTTTAATCTTGATGTCAATACAGTTCATGTGTTTTCAAGTAATGTGGATGCGGTTTCTCAGCAAGGTGGATTTGTTTCTAGCCTTCAGTCTGGCGGTTTGCTGCGAAATACTGCTTCAACACAGCCTTACTCATTTCCAGTTGGTTCGTCCTTGGGCCTTACACGTTTTCGTCCCATTGATTTGACGTTGAGTTCAGCAAATGCGAATACGTACAAGGTGCGAATGGCTAATGTAGATGCAACGACAGAAAGCTACGATAGAGCGGTCCGAGATGCAACAATCTGTGAAGTGAATCCTCAGTTTTATCATCGGATTTACCAAGAACAGGGAAGTGATTCCACGATTGTGGCTGTGCATTATGATCCAGTAGCAGATGGCACGTGGGATAGTCTCGTGCATTGGCAAACTGTTCCGCAATGGGAGTTGACGGGCGATGTAACTCAAACCACCAATCCTAGCTATAACTTAACTGCCATTACCAGTACAAATTATATAAGTGACTTCACCCATCCAGCATTTGCACTCGCTGAAGTGGCTGATTCAATAACATTGACTTACAGTGACTTCTGTAATGGAAACTCCGCAACATTAACTGCAGACGCGGGTTATTCAACGTATGATTTTTATGTCAATGGAGTGCTTGTTCAATCTGGCCCTTCTAATACATACACGGGTGTATTCAGTCAAGGTGATGTGGTGCAAGTGATCGTTGATTCAACTAGTTTTTGTGCTACTTCTAGTAGAGAAATCATTATACAGTCGTATACAAATACAATTTCCCTTACGGTGAATACTCCAAATATTTGTGAAGGAGATAGCCAAGTCTATACCGCAACGCCAGGTTTTCTTAACTATGATTTTTATGTGAATGGCACGCTTGTGCAATCAGGTGCAAGCAATACCTATACTGCAACGGGCTTGTCGGACGGTGATGATGTTTATGTGATTGGGACTGATCCAGTTTGTGATTTTGAAAGTAATCATTTACAAGTCATTGTATATTCTTCTCAAGTAGGATTGATGACCGATCCACCCTATTTTTGCGATAATCAGTCTGTTAGTTTTATAGCAAGTACAGGGTTTGTAAATTATGATTTTTATCTAAATGGAACGCTTGAACAATCAAGCAGCAGCAATACCTACACACCAATCACTGTTCAGAATGGCGATTCAATTTATGTGGTGGTGACGGATCTGAATTGCCCATACACAAGTGCTACAGTATATGTTCAGTTTACAGCTCAGACACTCGTGCTTACTGCTTCAGCCTTGCAAGTATGCGACGGAGCTGCTGTCGACTTTACGGCAGATCTCGGATTTGATTACTACGACTTTCTAGTCAACGGTGTTTCTGTTCAAGGAAGTACCTCTAATGTATTTAGCTCAAATCAGCTCAACAGCCAGGATTCTGTGCAGGTGATCGCTTCGATTGATAGCTGTTTTTATACGAGTAATGTGTTGATGGTGTTGATATATCCTAACGCCGTTGCCAATGCATTTCCAGATACAACAATTATTCAAGGACAAAGTGTAGAAATTTTTGCCTCTGGAGGTGGATTTTACGATTGGGTACCTGGTGGCACTTTAAGTTGTGATGATTGTGCGGATCCTATTGCAACACCTGATAGTACAACCCTTTATCACCTTACTGTTGAGAGTATATACGGTTGCATTGCTGTAGACTCGGTGCTTGTAACTGTTGTGCCATTTCAAGAGGAGAATGTGAACATTCCAAACGCCTTTTCTCCGAATGGAGACAGTAAAAATGATACATGGCATATTAGCTATTTAGATGCTTTTCCTAACAATGAAGTTATTGTGATTAATCGTTGGGGAGATCAACTGTTTTATGCAAACCCATATGTTGATGAATTTGATGGAACCTTTCAAGGAAAAGCACTGCCTAGAGGAACATATTACTACGTTTTAAAAGTGATTTTTAACAATGAAGTTAAAGTGTTTAAAGGCCCATTAACCATCGTAAGATAAACACCACCAAATGAAGAACACTTTTTTATTCATCTTGTCATTCCTACTGTTGTTGGCTAGTTGTAAATCAGCTACAGATTCTAAGTTCAATGGTACTTGGTATGATAAAAAAACGGAAACGGGTACCTTGCTTATTGAGCAAGTCAGTAGCAATAAGTTTAACATTAACGTAAATGGTAGAACATTGGAAGGAACGTTGATCGATGATGTATTGGAATTTACAGCAGATTCAAAGGTAAGTATCAAGTATGATGTTGAAGATCAGTTGCTTATTGATAATAAAAGTCATTGGATTCGTCCAGAAAAATCCAAAAAGAATAACTATGTAGGGATATGGAAAAGAGCTAATTTCTATGGACAACCCACGCTAGTGAAAGGAGGTTTTCTACAGATAACCAAAGATGAAAAGAATCAGTTGAAAGTTGAAGAAGGGCATATTTTTAAAGGAGAAATGACACCCAATACAGGTTCAAAGTTTGATGCAGTTGTTTTGCAAGATACAATACTGACAGGAAGACGACTGATCAAAGAAGATCCAGCGAAATCAGTGTACACTCCTAAGGGAATTACTATGAAATTAAATAGTAGAGGCATGCTAGAACTCACAGCGAACGGGGAAACTGAAAAATTTCAAAAAAAAAGCTAACAGAACTTAGCTGTAAACATTGAAGCCAAAGAGGAAATTCACGAAAAAAAGAACAATTTGATATAATAAATGAACTATCACAATAAAATATTCAGATCTGTCCAAAACTCCGATAACGGGGAAGTGAGTAGCGCAACCATTTTTCGCTATTTTCAAGAAGACAATGTGCTGTGGGCTGAATATAGTGGTGGGTCGATCGTTAAAGGGAATATCATTGGAAAAGTCAGTCCTGACGGCCAAATAGAAATGAGATATCAGCACTTGAGTCAAGACGATTCCTTTAAAACTGGAATCTGTCATTCGAAACCAGAAATAACGGAAGCAGGACGCATCAGGCTACACGAACACTGGCAATGGACAAGCGGTGACTTGTCCAAAGGACATTCAATCATAGAAGAAATAAGCCATGAATAAACCGTTTATCCATATCATCATTTTTCTATTGATTGCTTTTGAAATACAAGCACAACAGCTTCCACTATATAGCCAATACAGATTAAATGGGTTTGTTATCAATCCTGCACTCACTGGTATTGATCATCGGTTACAAGCGTCTGCTTCTTACCGCAAACAGTGGCAACAGATGCCAGGAGGACCAGTAACTGCAAGTGCCTCCTATCGGCATTATCTGGAAGAAGACAATATGGGCGTTGGAGGTTACTTTCTCTATGATAAAACAGGACCGAGTTCCCTGATGGGGATCAATGGAACGTATGCTTATATCATTGATTTTGAGCCAAGAGAGATTAAGCGACTAGCAATTGGATTGAATGCTGGGGTTTACCAGTACCGACTTAGAGGTTCTGAGCTGATAACTGATGAGCCAGATGACAATGCTGTATTTTCTAATAATATCTCGAAAATCATCCCTGATGCGGGTGTTGGTGTCTCTTACTATACGGACAAATTTCATGTCGGGGCTTCTGTACCACAAGCCATTTCAATGAATGTTAAGTTTGAAGGTGCAGATGGCTTATCAGAGGTTCGTCGTGTTGCTCATTTTTATGTAATGGGTGGTGCCAATTTCAAATTTGGTGTCGACAATGAATATACATTTAAGCCAGCTGTTTGGGCAAAATATGCAGTTCATTCCCCCGTAAACGTTGATATTAATGCAGCAATTTTGTACAAAGATCTTATCTCATTTGGCCTAGGGTACAACACGTCTAAAACCATCACAGCTGAGCTCGGATTTGAAGTAGCACAACGTGCTCGCCTTTACTACGATTTTGGGTTTCACTTCTCGCAATTGCATTCCTATCTAGGATTCAATCATGAAATCACATTGACCTATACGATTGATGGGCCTGAATTTTATACTTACTAGATTAATGATTAATTAAAAGGCGCTATTATTGTTTAATTATCAATTAATAAAGTTCAATTAAATGTACATCTTTTGTCGAAAACGCTCTTCAGACCATCGCGATCTAATGGTATTCAGCGTGATGTTCGTTTATAATTAATCATTAACAATTAAAATCGATTATGGTATTCAAGGACTTAGTTGTTGTAGAATTAGCAAGTGTTTTAGCTGGTCCTGCAGTTGGTCTATTCTTTCGGGAGCTTGGTGCAAAAGTCATCAAAATCGAGAATAAAGTAACTGGAGGAGATGTTACACGACGGTGGAAACTGCCTTCTGAAAACCCTGATTTACCCTATTCCTCCTATTATTGCAGTGTTAACTGGAAAAAGGACACGCATTTCCTTGATTTAACGCAAGAAGAAGATGTACAAGTGGCTTCTGAGTTTATCTCTAATGCTGACATAGTCATTAGTAATTTCAGGCCTGTGAGCGCGAGGAAATTAGGAATGAGCTATGAACAACTAAAAGCAATCAACCCAGGGCTGATTTTTGGATTGATTACGGGGTATGGAGCAGATAATCCTTTGCCAGCGTTTGATGTGGTAATGCAAGCAGAAACGGGTTTTCTCTATATGTGTGGAGCAGCTGGTGGTCCAAGTGTCAAAATGCCTGTTGCCTTGATTGATTTGTTGGCAGCACATCAGCTTAAGGAGGGCATCTTGACTGCGTTGATTCAAAAGATGAAAACGGGGAAGGGTGGTTGTGTGAGCGTGTCGCTCTATGATGCGGCAGTGGCGTCACTAGCAAATCAAGCGACTAATTGGCTGATGGCTGGTCATATTCCTGAAAAGATGGGGACTCAGCATCCTAATATTGCGCCTTACGGAGATATCTTTTTGACAAATGATGGCAAAGAGGTTGTTCTTGCTGTTGGCACCGATCGTCAGTTCCAAATGCTTTGCAAGGTGATTGGTGCGGAATCTCTAGGAAGCCAAGCCGCTTTTGCAAGCAATGCTGCGCGCGTTCAGAATAGACATGCCTTGGTTGCTCATCTGAAGGAAGCGTTTGGTACTGTTGACGCTGATGTCCTAGAACGCCTTAAGGCTGCTGGTGTTCCTTGTGCAGAAATCAAGAATATGAAGCAGGTTTTTGAGACTAAAATGGCGCAAGATTTGATTCTTGAAGAGAAAAAAGGGAACGAATTGATCACAAAACGTGTTAAAACAGTAGTCTTTGATATGAAATAACGAACAACTATTGGGTGTGCTCACTCTTCATAAATTAATCTCATTAAAACAACACCATGGAGCAACAATTAAAGGAAACTATAACCAACGCTTACAGGCAAAATCAAATACTTTGGGGATCGCTTATGGCTGGTGTTGTAATGATCACTACTGTCATTACTTTTATTACCTATACAACTCCTGATTTTTACGATTACAATAAATTTCTATCGAATCCATTAATGTTTATTGCCTTTGGGTTGACCGTTTCTTGTGCATTCATGGCAAACTTTATCCTTAAAAAGCGATTAGAATCAACGAATCATGAAGGCCTTTCTGCTAAGTTCGAAGATTTTAAATCCAATTTTGTTTTGAACGCAGCACTCCATGAAGGACCAGCCATGATTTCTGTCGTTTTTATGCTACTAGAAAACAATGGTTTCTTTATTATCCTAATCCTAATCAATCTATTGTTGCTGTTCAATGCACGACCTACGATTGAGAAGTTTCGAAACTGGTACGATTTGAGTGCTAAAGAGAGTGACGATTTAAATTCACTGGGTCTTCGATGACTTATAACTAGCTGCATCTGTTAATTTTACTCAATCACCTTTGGATGGTATAACCTTTCCGAAAGTTCCCATTGTATATTGCGGGTTTAAGTTTTGATTTACTCAAAATAAACCAACCGCTCCGAGTCTGTATTGTTCAATGGATTACACTCTCCTCCGCTAAAAGGTAGGATAGTCGCCGTTAGCGTCGTTTGACCATCCGTAGACTGTGGGTCGTAAAACGCTTGGAAACCAAAGGCAGCCACACTTTTGGCAGGAATGATTAAGCCAGGCCCATTATACGTCCAAGTATGCATAAACCCGTTGTCGCCTAGATAGTTCCACTTTGCATTTTGAACAGGAATCAGCGCAGCAACAGTGAGTCCTATGTTCCAAACAAAAACCAAACGAGGGTCCGAGGGGACACGAACCGTCACGATAGAACCATTCGAATCAACATCATCCAACTCAGTTACCTGTACAGCCACTTCCACTGCAGATTGCCCAGCAATATTTCCTGGCAAAATAGTCATCACCGGAGTCAGGTCAGGGCAAGGCACTGGGCATTCACTTTGATCCGCAGTTACAGGCAGTGTGATGCTTGTATCCACATAATCACAAGGATCAAGCGGATCAGTCATGTCTAAACACTCATCCGCGTTGGTGACACCGTCATTGTCACAGTCAAGCGTGGATAACGGATCATTGGGGTCAGTCGTAATTGCGGTACAGATGTCCGTATTATTAACAATTGCCTCAACGCAAGGATTAATTGGGCAAAATGGCTGACAGTCCTCTTGTCCTACCGTGACACCTGCTCGAATAAAGCAGCCACTTGCATCAGTCAATGTCACCTTGTAGATCCCCACTGACAAATTGCTAGCAGTAGAACCGTTGTGTCCCGAATCCCATTCATAAGAATACGGAGGAACACCACCATCGTTTACTGCAATCGCAGCACCGTCATCAATACTATCGCATCCAACATCCACGGTATTAAAAATAACGGATAAATAATCCGGTTCATCAATGGTAACCGTACCCGTAGTTGTGCATCCTGCGGCATCGCTAACTGTAAGTGAATAGGTGCCTGCATCCAAGGAGCTTGCTGTCATTAAAGCATTTCCATTGCTCCACGTATACTGAATCGGAGCAGTGCCGCCAGTAGTCGATGCAATTGCAACTCCATCGTTTTCACCAAAACAAGAAACATCAGTGCTTGAGATGTCAAGGATGATTGGCTCATTTGAAGCAATCGTAATGGATCCAATCACTTGACATTGACTTGCGTCAGTTGCAGTGACAAGGTAGGTACCTGCGGAAAGACCAGATACCATTGGCGATGTCTGTCCGCCAGCGTTTGCGCTCCACAAGTAGGTATATCCTGGTATGCCTCCTGTTGCAGTTGCTGAGGCAAACCCTCCTCCTGAATTACAAGGAATTGAAGCACCTGAAACAGCTATTTGTAGGGCAGAAGGCTCACTGATTACAGCTTGTTCGATAAGCTCACAGCCGGCTGCATCTGTGATGGTTACGGTGTACGTTCCTGCTGTTAGTCCGTTGATGGTTTGGGAATTTGAACCATTACTCCAAGAATAAGTGTAGGGGAGTGTTCCATTTGCCGCAGTAACAGTTGCGCCACCATTCGCATCACCATTGCACGTTAAATTTGTAGTGGTCATCGTAGCTGTGGTTAGGCACGTTGGGCATGCTTCATATATCTCTAACCCGTCAAATGCAGAATAAGCGTCTGGATCAGTAGAAACAAGCTCAATGGAAACAACTGGAGCAGCAATATTAATGGTCGTAAACTCAATGCACCCACATTCCCAATTCCATAGGGAATCTAACATTGGAAAGTTACGCGTGATAGATCCACCAACAACATGTCCTGAAAGGATAGCTGCATTTCCACCAAGACCATCATACACAAACGAATTATTGACAATACAAGTTGCCATTTGTTCTATACAGATCGTATAAGTTGTGGATGGAGAAAGTCCCGTGATGTCTCTTTTCATGCGCTCAGAGCCACAACAGCCAGAAACAAAGGTTCCTCCGTTGGAGGAGTAGGGCACATCAATATCCGGTATACACCAGCTATATCCAGGAGTTGTATTAATAGCTGTTTGTCCTTGATTAATATCAGGGCTACCACTGACGATTACCCATCCGGGCGGAACTGTGCTTTGTCCTAAGGTTCCAGTAAAGGAATCCGTAAATACAGGTGTGTTTCCACATGGGTTTGTATAACATTGGGCTGATAAAGAGTTGTTGTTTAGCAGTATAGTGGAAATCAGCATTAGTATACATAAAAACTTGGAATTTTCAATTTCCAGAACGAAGGATTTAGCACTCATATTAGTGTATTTAGCTGTATTATTATTGCAATAGTAATAGTGAAAATAGTTGTCAAATATAAGAAAAGTACCATGTTTATAAAGGTTAGAAAAACAGATTTGACTTAAATTACTTGTTCTGTTCTCATCTTGTAAAGTATTAAAAAGTAATTTTGTTCCTAGAACCAAACGTACGTTTTGCACTTGGCTTGCGGTAGCTAAATGGAAACCCAAAGTAACGTTTGTTGTGGCTCTTGCGTTTATATAGTACAACAAATGAATAGGTTATAATAGAACACATTGGACAATACAGATATCATCAATATGATATCGCATTTGACCCTTTGTATTTATATTAAAATTCCTTACATTTGGTATTACCGTTTTTATTAGCTCATGAGTATGAATAGAATCCTAAAATGGTTGGTTATATTGATGTTGTTGATCCCGTGTTCTTCATTGAAGGCAACGCATCTTATTGGTGGAGAAATCAACTACAAATGTTTGGGAAATAATAGCTACGAGCTTAACATGACAGTCTATAGAGATTGTATTAACGGAGTTCCCTATTTTGATAATCCAGTTTCGATTGGAATCTATGATATAAATAATAACTTACTTCAAGATAGACGTGTTTATCTGATCTCCGATGATACTTTAGCAGGTTTCGTTTATGATTCTTGTTTTGTTGTTCCCCCCGTTGCATGTGTGCACCGAGCTACCTATGTAGATACAATAGATTTGCCATTTCTTGCTGGTGGTTATCAGTTCGCCTACCAAAGATGTTGTAGAAATGGAACCATCTTAAATATAGTGGCACCCGATAGCACTGGGATGACACTTTATAGCACAATATCCGAGGAAGGATTGTCAGGTTGTAACACGAGTGCCTACTTTGTTGAATGGCCTCCTATTTACATCTGTGCTGGAGTTCCCATCACCTTTGATCATTCAACGTTTGATGCAGATGGTGATTCAGTCGTTTACAAGATGTGTGCTCCGTTTGACGGTGCCGAATCATCTGGGAACTACAATTGTGTGCCCCAGCCCTGCGGAGTCAGACCCCAGCCCCCATTTAGCCCTGCATACGATTCCGTTCAATGGATTTCGCCACCCTTTGGTGCACACAATATGCTTGGAGGAGCAGACCCGCTGAAAATTGACCCCGTTACAGGATTGTTAACAGGAACCCCTTGCTGTATTGGCCAATATGTTGTAGGAGTCTGTGCAGAAGAATATAGAAATGGAATATTAATTTCTACCACAAAAAGAGATTTTCAATACAATATTGGTAGTTGCCAATTGCTAAACAATTCCTCTTTCTTTACTCCGGAAATCGTTTGTACTAATGATGTATTTCAAGTCTCATTTACCAATCAAAGCTCTGGATTTTCATCCTATTTTTGGGATTTTGGTGATACAACTACGACAGGTGATACCTCTATTTTAAATGCGCCTGTCTATGTTTATCCAGATACTGGTACCTATACGATTATGCTTGTCGTAGCTCCAGGAACATTTTGTGCTGATACTTCCTTTCAAGATATTAACTTACAATATGAATCGTTGAGTGTAGACTTTACACTTGAATATGAAACTTGTTCAGACAGTATTCTTATCGATTTCATTGATATTTCTACTGATAGTATCAGTATTATCACGGATTGGTGGTGGGATTTTGGAAATGGTGATACTTCAACCATTCAATACCCCACAATTGAGTACGATACTGCAGGTACCTATGTGATTCAATTAGTTGTTACATCTGCCAATGGATGCACAAATACCGCTGATGCTACAGTGACGTTCGGTAATCCGACAATCAATACACTTGATAGCTTTATAATTTGCGCAGGCGATCCACCCGTCCAACTTAATCCAAATGGTGATCCAACCTATGACTATCAATGGACACCAGCAACAGGATTGAATGATCCCACAATTGCAAATCCAGAAGCATCACCTACACAGACCACAGTATACACCGTTGTCGTATCCACGTTTAATTTGTTTGATACCTGTACTGTTACTACGGATGTAAAAGTCGTAATACCGCCACAATTGCTTGTAGATGCAGGTCCTGATGTTAGTGTTTGCGAGAATTTTTATCAACTGAACGCAACGACTTCGACTACAGCCGATGTGATTTGGTCGAGTAATCCAACTTTTTTACCTGTATTAAATCCAACAGGAAATCCTTCTATTCAGGTGCCGCTTATTGATGGACCCAATGTCTTTTTTGTCAAGGCAGTCGATTCTTATGGTTGTGAAATAGCCGATCAAATTATTATTGATTATCCTGAAGTAAATATACTAGGCGATACGGCACTTGTTTGTATTGGAAATGAAGCTCAACTCACCGTTACAAATTTAGATCCTACTGATCAGTTGACTTATGTCTGGACGCCAAACACTGGTATTCTTAACGGACAAGGCACAGAAACGATAACCATCGCCCCTACCGCTTCTACTGAATACTGGGTTACAGCCACAAATCAAGCAGGATGTGTTGACAGTGCGCTGTTTGTCGTGGATGTGTCAGGACTCACTCCGCCATTAAGTGTTTCAGTAGATCAGACGCTTATCTACCCAGGAGAAACGGTGCAATTAGACGCGACTGTTGATCCGAATTATACGTATACTTGGGTGCCTCAGCCGTCGATGTCAGCTACAGACATCCCTGATCCGACAGCCGCTCCGTTGGTGGAAACGACTTATGAGCTATTGATTACAGATCAGTATGGCTGTATTAATAGTGATACGGTTACGGTCTATATCCGAGCATTCATTTGTGATGAACCATACATATTTGTTCCCAACGCATTTACACCCAACGGAGATAATACGAATGATGTGCTCTATGTTCGTGGCAACGCTGTGACAGAGCTCTATTTTGCTGTTTATAGTCGATGGGGGGAGATGATGTTTGAAACGGAAGATCTTAATGTAGGTTGGGATGGAACATTTAAAGGAAAAGAACTAAGTCCCGATGTTTACGGATACTATTTGCGACTACGTTGCTTGAATAATGAAGAATATTTCAAAAAAGGAAATGTAACTTTAATACGATAATGAAACGCATTGTACATATCATCCTTTTCTTCTTGCTGTCCATCACTTTAATGGCACAGGACATTCACTATTCACAGTTTTACATGACTCCGCTGAATATGAACCCTGCTACAACAGGGATGTTTGATGGTGATATGCGTTTTACAGCCAATTATAGATTTCAGTGGTATTCTGTTCCCGTAAGTTATAGCTCGGTGGCTGGGTCATTTGACTCTAAGATTTTGGCTAAGAAAATGAAGAACAACATATTGGGTGGTGGTTTCCAGTTTAATTACGATAGAGCTGGAGATTCGAAGCTTAGTTTATTACAGTTAAATGGGTCACTAGCCTATGCGATCCAATTAAGTAAGCATAATTTTCTGTCTGCTGGCGTTCAAGTCGGAATGGCGCAACGAAGTTTTACGGATGAAGCATTGACTTTTGATTCACAATTTAATGGAGATGTATTCGATCCAGGATTGCCTTCTCAAGAGCTGTTTAACAACAAGACATTCGGCTTTGCAGATATAAATGTGGGGATTAATTATCGACTTGCGATTGATGAATTCACCTATATCAATCTAGGCGGTTCACTGCAACACGTCAATTCACCTAATCAATCTTTTTTCAATGATAGTGATGTTCGACTTCCTAGGAAATGGACAGGTGTTTTTGATGCCTCTTTCTATATAAATCCATTGATTGATATTTTGCCAGGGTTTCTTTATTCCAGGCAAGGAACGTATACAGAAATGGTTCCTTCACTTAATGTGAAATACCATCTTAGTAAGATACCAGGAAGAATGATTGGATTGTTCGTTGGCGGAAAGTACAGAGTTGGAGATGCCATCGCTCCTGGGATTGGAATGTCATACAATGCATTAAGAGTTGGCCTTACCTATGATATTAACATTTCGCCATTTCAAGCAGCCTCAACTAAGCAAGGAGGCCCTGAACTTGGCTTAATCTATATAATTTCAAAAGTTAAACCTATAGAAACATATAAGTCCTGCCCTATATTCTAGACTTAAGAAGCACATGAGATACACCATACTGTTTAGTTTATTGATATTGGCTTTATTTATCTCCCTTTCGGGGAATGCCCAGACCTTAAAAGCCTACGAGAAAGCCGGCGATGAGGCTTATCTGCAAAAAGAATATTATGCAGCTGGAAAATATTTCCAAAAGGCATTAGAAATGGATAAAAACAGGATGGATCTAGTCTTCAAATACGCCAACGCCTGTCGACAATACAACTATTTTAAAGAAGCTGATAAAATGTATCGTCGTATCGGTTCTCGTAAAGAAAAAAGCCAATTTCCATTACTATTCTTCTGGCACGGGTCTGTCAATCAGCAAATGGGAGACTACAAAGCAGCGATCAAATTATTTGAACGGTACTTGGATGTCAATACGGATAAAAATAGTTTTTACCACAAAAAAGCTAAACAGCACATCGCAGCCAGTAAATCCGCCAATCAAATCATTGATAATCCTGTAGATATTGAGATTAACTGGCTTGGTGAAAAGGTGAATAGCCCTTATTCCGAATTTGCACCCTATAAGCTAGGAGATCAATTGTACTTCAGCTCGCTCAAACACAAAGTAGAAGATGAAAAAGAAGGCAGAGAACGGTTCTTTGCCAGAATTTACACCTCCAAGGATGGTGAAAAAGGAAAACGGCAAACAGGATACGGTGCTAAGGAAGAACACCTAGCAAATAGCACCTTTAGCCATGACGGGAACACGGTTTATTATACCCGATGTACTGGAACAAGCAACGCAGACATCAACTGTAAAATATACACTAGAGTCAAATCTGAAAACAGCTGGAAGCGGTCTCAGCCTTTGAGTACTAAAATCAATATGGAAGGATATTCAACCACACACCCCTGTATCGCGTTTGACAGTGTAAAAAACAAACCTATCTTGTTTTTCGTATCTGATAGACCAAATGGAGAAGGGAAAATGGACATTTGGTACAGCTATATCATCAATTCAGGTGACTTTACTGAGCCAATCAACCTAGGAAAGGGAATTAACACCCCTGATGATGAGATTACGCCATACTTCAATAGTGAAACACAAACACTTTACTTCAGTTCCAATTGGCACCAAGGACTAGGCGGATTCGATATTTTTAAGATTAAAAGAAAAGATGGTGCTTGGAATTCAACTCCTGAAAACTTAGGTTATCCTGTCAACAGTAGTTACAATGACGTGTACTATGTACTGAATACTGAAGACAAGCAATCAGGCTATCTGTCATCCAACCGAGAAGGAGCACTCAGCTTAACAGATGAAGAGGCATGCTGCAATGATCTGTATGCCTTTAAGTATCCAGTGCCTCCACCGACGCCAAAGCCAGAACCAAAACCTGAGACAAAGCCAGAGCCACCTGTTGTTCAGGTTCCTAACGTTCCTGCAAATACTTCAGTGCCACCACCACCTGTAATCTTTGAAACACCAAAACCTGTGCCGCCGACAGCGCCTTGGCCGACATCTACTCCTGATGTTTTTACGGAGCTGCAAAGTATGTTGCCTGTTACACTATATTTTCATAATGATGAACCAGATTCCAACACATTGGCCATTGTAACACAACAGAACTACATCAGGCATTATGAGTGGTATTATTCCATGAAGGAAGTGTACAAAACGAACTATTCTTTAGGCAAGGCAGAAGATCGCTACAAAGTGGATGATTTCTTTGAATATAAAGTGCGAAAAGGACACGACGATCTATTACTTTTTACAGACAATTTACTAGAATTGCTCAAGGCAGGCAATAAGATAAAAGTCTCTATCAAAGGCTACACCAGCCCTCGGTCTCCAACGAATTACAACTTTAATCTTGCAAAACGACGGATAGACAGTGGGAAGAATTTTTTCCGTGAATACAAAGGGGGAATTCTCAATGTTTTCATAAGAAAGGGACTACTCAAAATCATAGAAACTCCTTTCGGTGAAACCCGTTCTCCTGACGGCATTGCTGACGCTTATGCAGATCGGCGGAATTCTATTTTCAGTGTAGAAGCTTCACAAGAGCGACGGATTGAGATTATTGATGTGACTCGGGAGTAGAACAAAAAATTGTTATGCACTTCTAGTCATGCTCATTCAATAAGCATAATTTATGTATTCCTATTGAGCCAAACAGCGTTAATTAGGTCTTTTGATTTACAACGAAGCACCCAACAACAAATCCGCAATCTTCCGGTCATTGCTCAACCGTGGTACCTTATTCTGTCCGCCTAACTTCCCTTGCGATTTCATGTAATCCCTAAATGCGTTTTGGGCTAAGGCTTTGATCTTTAATGGCTGCAAGATATTCCCATCAATCAGGTCCTTGTAGTAAATGTTTTGTCGGATCATCTCCTTATCGATTTTTAAGGCAAAAGCAGTAAGATCCTTTGGTGCCCGATCAAACTCAATCAGCCATTCGTGATAAGCAACACCACCTTCAGGAGGATTGATCTGCGGAGCAACAGTAAACTCAACAACAGCAACCCCTTCCTCCTTACATACAGACAATAGTGCCTCCTCAACCTCCTTGCCAATCACATGCTCACCAAATGCAGAAATAAAGTGTTTCACACGCCCAGTTACGAGCAGCCGGTAAGGCTGAACTGAGGTAAAGCGCACCGTGTCGCCTATGCTGTAGCCCCACAAACCCGCATTGCTATTGATGATGACAGCATAGTTGACTCCAGTCTCCACCTCCTCAATACAATACCGCTTAGGAGATGCCTTGAAAATCTCGTCTACAGGCACAAACTCATAAAAAATACCAGAATTTGAATTTAAGAGCAAGGACAAATCATCCTGCCGATCCTGAAAGGCAATAAACCCTTCTGAAGCAGGATAAGTCTCCAAACTGTCGATACGTCCACCGACTAATTCCTCCAACTTGGCCCGATATGGCTCATAGTTGACACCACCGTAAGCAAAAAGTGAAAAGTTTGGGAAGACGTCAAGTACCGTACTTTTTCCAGTGAATTCAAGCAAGCGTTCATAGTACATCTGCACCCAAGGAGGAATCCCACTAATCATTGTCATGTCTACTTTGACCGTTTCTTCAACAATGCGATCCAGTTTTGTTTCCCAATCCTCAATGCAATTTGTTTCATAAGAAGGCATCTGACTGGCTTTTAGCCATCCAGGAATCATATGATTGGAAATACCAGACAAACGACCTGTCAGCACACCATTTGTGGTGGTAAGCTCAGGGCTGCCTGATAAGAAAATCATCTTGCCATCCATAAACTTCGTTTTGCCAGTTTTGGCGATATAGTTAAACACCATATTCCTTGCACTGCCAAAGTGATTGGGGATGCTTTGCTTCGTCAGTGGGATGTATTTAACTCCTGAAGTCGTTCCTGATGTCTTAGCGAAGTATTTCGGCTGCCCAGGCCAGAGAATATCTGATTTCCCATCTTTTACTTGATCAAAATAAGGTCGAAGCGCTTCATAACCACGAATGGGCACTGCTTGCTTAAAGTCTTGGTACGTCTTGATTTTATGGAAGTGATGGTCCTTACCAAAAGCAGTATTCTGTGCTGTTTTGACTAGTTGCTTGAGGATGGCGTGCTGATGAGGGATGGCTTGCTCCGCATCTCGGTTGATTTTGCGCGCTGTAAGGCTGGCAAACGGTTTTACTAATGTCCCTTTTAGTCCCATAGCGCAAAGATAAAAAGATTCGTGTCAGCGCCTAAATAAAAAAAGCACCTATTTCGAGTCGAATGAATCGTAAATGGCTTAAAAAATCTGTGCCTTAATCCGTGTAAATCTGTGGAGCTTAATTTGTTTGTAAACATTGAATGTAATTCATCACAATGAAATATTGCTTAAATTGCAAGCAAAGAAACATGTTCAAATGAATAGTACAATTCCTAACCACTATCAAACCAGCTAATACGTGCGTCGGTCAGCAAGACTCTTTTATTCTATTTTTCCAAAACGGGTAACGCTCGAGCCGAAGATCATTCAGCTCCTTAGCGATGTATATCCTACGCTCGACTTTAAACGGATTTACTTTTTTAATGGAATGCCTTGGTTTATGAAGCACGCTTTTGCTGTGGGAATCACCTTGCCAGGGACGTATAATTTATCTGGAATCAACATATATCTCGACGGCTGCAATCAGCGATCGACGGAAGGGCTGGGACTGATTGTCCATGAGTTGTTTCACGGGTTGCAATACAAGGAGTTGCACGGTGGTTATGGGATTGGGTTTATGCGTTCGTTTCTCGTGTTTTACCTTACGGAATACTTTATTTTATTAAAACAAAACCTCAAGGATCATCGCTTTTTCAACGCAAGTAAATTTGCTTATGATTGTCATCCAATGGAGATGCCAGCATATCAGCACGAGTTCGAATTTAAGCAGCGTTATGAAGCATTAGGACTTGAGGGGATGTTAGCAAATTTACCGAAAACTTGTGTTGCTGATCAAGCAGGATATCAATTTCAGCATAGCCGACTTATGCTTGTGCCTGGGACGGTAATTACAATAAGCTTTATGCTAATAAAACCAATAATTGAATTACTTTTACTATTGTTCGTCCCTGTTTTATGGGTGTTCGAGTTGCCATTTAACCTGTTTTCAAAAGCAAAGAATGAATCATGAATGATCAGGAACGCAAGGATATCAAGGCCTTATTAAAGAAACTAATAGCAGAAACAACCGCAAAAGTGGCTGAATACGAGGAATTGTGTAAACCAATCGCCCCTGACGTTTCCTTGGGACGCCTAACCAGAATGGATGCCATCAATAATAAAAGTGTTGCGGAGGCGGCCTTACGAACTGCAAAAAGAAAACTAGGAAAACTGAATCACGCCAAAACGAATATTGATGATCCTTCCTTCGGTATATGCAGCGCCTGCAAAGGGAAAATCAACCCAAAGCGCATACTACTTATGCCAGAAAGTGATCGCTGTGTGCGGTGTGCTTCTAGATAGTTTTTGAACTATAATGACAATCTTATTATGGTCGTTAAAGTTGATTTTGAGCGATATTAAACCCAACTTATATTATTCCAATTGAATTAATACGAATTACATTTTCATTTCTATATTGATCTTAATCTTCTATCAAAAATTATTCATTAACAATTCTGAATTAAAACGCTGTTCATTGTGCACAAAGTAGAGCATCAAACACTATTCACATTGTAAAAGTTAAAAATTAATTTCTTATTTTTGCAAAAAAAGAAACATGAAACATTTATTCTATTTATTAATATCCGCCCTTATTTTTACAAGTTGTAACAATGCATCTAAAGCAACTAAACAAGTCGAAGGAGGAAATGAGTTCTTTGGGGAAGTATTTAAGCCAACAAAAGGAATGGCACCTAAGGCGCTTTTAGCCAAAATGGAAGGCAAGGAATCAGTCGATGCAATTATAGAAGGAGAAGTGACTGCTGTTTGTAAGAAAAAAGGTTGTTGGATGACTGTTGCTGTTGAAGATGGAGAAGACATTATGGTCCGTTTTAAAGATTATGGGTTCTTTATGCCGCTTGACCTTACTGGAAAAGTATTGATCAAAGGAACTGCAAAAGAACAAATCACAACAGTAGAAGAGTTGAAACACTACGCTGAAGACGATGGTGCAACAGCCGAAGAAATTGCTAAAATCACTGAACCAAAACGCGAGGTGCATGTTACGGCTACAGGTGTAATGAAACTGTAAACACCTTCTTCAACTGTTTTCTTGACTTCTATTGATGACCCAACTGCAAGAAAGTTGCGTTTTGTTGATAGTTGGACTGAATCAGTCAACCAGAATTACATTTAGAAATAAGAAGTTAAATCAATGATTTAACAGATCACAACTATTGGAATGTCAGATTTTAAGCCGCTAATCATAAAGGAAGTACGAAAAGAAACAGCAGACTGTGTCTCCATCTCACTAGAGGTGCCAGAAGCACTGAAAACAGACTTTAAGTACATCCCAGGGCAATATCTAACATTTAAGCAAGAGATTGACGGAGAAGAGATCCGACGTTCCTATTCAATTTGTACAGCACCTGCTGAGAATGACTTACGAGTTGCAGTGAAACTAGTGCCTGATGGACGATTCTCTACTTATGCCAATAGAAAGCTCAAAGCTGGTGATGTGCTAGAAACGATGAATCCAACTGGAAACTTTCAGCTCAACACTGCATCAGACCACCAGAAGAAATATGTGGCATTTGCTGCAGGAAGTGGGATCACGCCCATTCTTTCCATTATGAAATCAGTTTTAACCGAAGAGCCAAACAGTCACTTTACATTGTTTTATGGAAATAAGAACTTTGATTCTATCATTTTCTTGGAAGAAATCGAAGCACTTAAGAACCAACACCTCGCTAACTTGAGTATTTATCATGTGCTTAGTCGCGAAATGCTTAACGGGCCACTGTTCTCTGGTAGAATTGATAAGGAGCGGTGTGTTACATTTAGTAATAAATTCTTTGATGCCAATACTGTTGACGCTTATTATGTTTGCGGTCCTTATCAAATGATCATGGATGTTCGTGCTGGCCTAGAAGAAATTGGTGTCGCCTCAGAAAAAGTAAACTTTGAGCTGTTTGGCACTGCAGAAGACTTAGCAAACCAAGTTCCTACAAAAGAAGTTGAACAAGCCACTGAAACGAATTTTGACTGTATCGTCACAATTATTAAAGACGGGATCGCTATCGAAGTTCCTATGTTGAAGGATAATCGTTCTATCTTAGATGCTGGATTAAAGGCTGGAGCTGATTTGCCTTATTCCTGTAAAAAAGGAAACTGTTGTACCTGCCGCGCTAAAGTCCTTGAGGGTGAAACGGAATTACGAATAAATTATGCCTTGCGTGAAGACGAACTTGAACGGAATTATACCTTATCCTGCCAGACATTTCCTTTGTCCGATAAGGTAGTTGTCTCCTTTGACCAATAGCGCAAGATTAGCGAATTTTACTTCAATAGGCTACTAAATTGTCAATCGCACAACAGTTCTCTCGATTGACATAAACAATAATAAATTCATACTGTTTTATATTTATATTTGAATAATTTTCACTTTTTAACTAACTGAATGCCGATTCAATTAAACGATACGTTTACCAAAGAGCTTCCTGCAGATAGTAATCTGAACAATAGCACACGACAGGTGACTAAAGCTTGTTTTTCATTTGTCACACCGAAAATTCCTAAAAAACCACAAGTCATTCACACCGCAGAAGAGACGGCTAAACTACTAGGGTTTGACAAGACGTTCCTGCAATCAGAAGCCTTCAAAAATATCTTCTCAGGAGCACAGACGATTGAAAACAGTCAACCATTTGCCATGTGTTATGGTGGCCATCAGTTTGGTAATTGGGCTGGTCAGTTAGGAGACGGACGAGCAATCAACCTAGGAGAAATCACGCATAACGGAGAACGGCAGATGTTGCAGTTGAAAGGAGCTGGTCCAACACCTTATTCCCGTTCTGCAGATGGTCTTGCTGTTTTGCGTTCCTCCGTTCGAGAGCACTTGTGTAGTGAAGCCATGTTTCATCTTTGTGTGCCTACCACTCGGTCACTTTCCTTGATGCTTTCTGGTGATGAGGTATGGCGTGATATGCTATACGATGGCAACGCAGCGTTCGAAAAAGGAGCAATTGTGTGCCGAGTAGCACCAAGCTTCATTCGTTTTGGTAATTTTCAGATTTTTGCTGCAAGAAATGATGTCAAAACCCTTACTGAACTAACAGATTATACAATTGATCATTTCTTTCCCGAAATTAAAAGTGGTACCAAGGAAGGTTATATCCAATTCTTCAAAGCCGTTTCGGAACGTACGCTTGATATGATTATGCATTGGCAACGGGTTGGCTTCGTCCATGGTGTCATGAATACAGATAATATGTCAATACTCGGCTTGACAATTGATTACGGGCCATACGGTTGGCTAGAAGGCTTTGATCCCAATTGGACACCCAATACTACTGATCGCTCACATCAGCGATATCGGTTTGGGCATCAACCACAAATAGGGTTGTGGAATCTCTATCAACTTGCAAACGCCTTGTATCTTCTAGTGGATGACCCAAAACCATTTGAATCAATATTGGAAAACTATAAACGTCAATACATCAAAGACTTTCGCACTATGAATAAGTCAAAATTAGGCTTAAAAGTAGAAGGTCCAAAGGATGATCAGCTCATTGAATCAATGTATAACGTGTTACTTTTGACAGAAATCGACTTTACGTTGTTTTTTAGAGAGTTGTCTAATATCTCAAAAGCAGATGATTCGGTTACTGCCTTGAAGAAGATAGCGTCAGCCTTTTATTTTCCTACCGCATTAATAGAAACCGTAAAGGAACAATGGGAAGAATGGATGATAATTTATCTAAAACGACTTCAATTAGAACCAAGTGACGATGTTTCCCGAAAAGCTGAAATGAAGAAGGTAAACCCCAAGTACGTCTTTCGAAATTACATGGCACAATTAGCAATTGATAAAGCAGAAACTGGTGACTATTCACTGATTGAAACCTTTTATAAGCTCTTGCGCAATCCATATGACGAACAGCCAGAACATGAAGAGTGGTATGCTAAACGACCTGAATGGGCAAGACACAAGGCTGGCTGCTCAATGCTTTCTTGTAGTTCTTAATTATTAATTGTGAGCCTACTCCGAAAAGTCATATTTTCATAAAACACAAAAACATTAACAATAAACCTAGTGTGTAAAAACGAATTACACTAAACCCCATAAAGCATCAGTTGAGCCTGTAATCTGAATTCTGTGGACAGAAGAGATGGCCGAATTGTAGTGTTTGAGCGGAGCGAGTTTACAATTCTTGATTTTTTTGGTTCTTTTTGCATCAAGGCAAAAACGAATATAAAACATTAAACTTATTTCTAATTTATTGTTAATTATTGAAAAACAGACTTTTCGGAGTGGACTCAATTGTCAATGATTAATTAAATACAATAGAGATATACCTCGTGAACTCTTTTGCAGCCAACTGATATCTAACTGGTGAATTAACGTAATGCTCATTAATAATTAAGCATCATCAATGTTGTTAAACGTTACAATTCGCAATGAATTACCCCTTAAACTGATCAAACCGTTTCACTGCATTCAGAAATCGGTCAGGAAGTTCTCCTTGGCTTGCTAGTTTATAGTCATTTTCTGAACAAGGGACAATGCGGTGTCTGTTCGTCTTGCCATTGGTGTTTCCAGAAACTTGAACCCACCAGCGGTCCGTTTTTTTGCTTTTCCAAAATATTAAGTCCTCACTGACTGATTTTGGGTTGACTTGATAGCGTGTATAGCGGCTTTGCTCAAATGGGAGATCTTGCTTGCGATTGAATACGCCTTCAGCAAAATACCAGATCATCTGTGCAATCAGTTGAGCAGTCAAGCCTTTTGTGTCATATTCCGGATGATAACCAAAAATGCCAAGTGATGTCATTTTATCACTCAACCCAGCAAAATAGGTTAACTGACTAGCTTCTTCACTGTAAATACCGCTAGGAGAAGGAAAAGGAGTACCTGGAGCATCTGCATACCGAATAGCAGAGATGTCGAAACTCAGGAAATCAGCATCCCTGATGGCAGGCTCTGCTTCCAATAGACTATTCTTAACTTTGCCAAGCCGAAGAAGCTCGAATCCATGTTCCTCAAAAAGAGGAAAGATGGCCGGATCACTAAAATGTGTTTGAAAACCGATAACACTAAGATTGAACAAACCTAATTCCCGTTTATCAATTAGCTGATTAAGATAGTAAAAGTCCTTTCCTTTCTTCTGAAAATCAAAGGTATAAGGAACTCGTTCATCTACAATTACGGTATTGACTAATTGCCCACGTTTCAGATAAGCCATATACATAGGATAAGTATAAGCTCGATGTTTCCCTAGGAAGATGGGTAAAATTCCAGATTCCATTAAGGCAGCGTGTATAAGAATTAAGAATTCAGGATTTATTTTTTTAATGTTTCCTAAATCAGCAATTTGAAAACTCTCTTGGTGCATGCTTAAGGCATACAATTGAGAGCGAACGGCATCAGCCACTTCTTCATCAATACCTATGATTGCTAGTTTGACGTTGCCTAAATCAGGCATTTCATCAGAATATTTTACAATGTTTTTGCCCCATTGATAGTCGCTTAACATATCAATTGGAACGACATTCTTTAAATTAACAGGATTTAACCAGTTTTCTAACATATTTGATTGTTCAGATAAAAATTCATACAAATGAAATAAATCGTATTCAATTCTAATAGTAAGTGACGATAAAATAACAACTTCTTGATTTTAGGCAGCTTATTTTGTTACTGATTTAAATTCTAATCAACCACAAGACATAATTGAAGTATCGAATGAGGCAATAAAACCGACGTATCAACTAAATAAGTTGCTGTTTTATCGTTACTAAATCTTACATTTGCAGGAAATTCATGCAAATGGCATAAAGAATTGTTACCTGCATTATTCGGGTTTAATCAAACAATTCATAACTAACAATTCATAATTAACATATAAAGCACTATGGATAAGCTTCTAAAAAAATATAAAGAAAAAAAACCTGAAATAGTTTTTGAGTGGCATGATGCTGAAACTGGAGCAGTTGGTTGGGTAGTGATCAATTCCTTAAGAGGTGGAGCAGCTGGAGGAGGAACTAGAATGCGAAAAGGACTCAACAAGGAGGAAGTAGTTTCATTAGCAAAAGTAATGGAAGTAAAGTTTTCTGTTTGCGGTCCACCAATCGGAGGAGCAAAGTCAGGAATTAATTTTGATCCAAAAGATCCTAGGCATGAAGATGTCTTAAAACGATGGTACAAAGCTGTATTTCCATTGTTGAAAAATTATTATGGTACTGGAGGTGATTTGGATGTAGATATATCAGAAGTAATAGAGATTACAGAGGATCTCGGACTTTGGCATCCACAAGAAGGAATTGTAAATGGACACTTTAAGCCAAACAAAGGACAGACCATCAAAATCCTTGGTGATTTAAGAAGCGGTGTTTCTAAACGAATAGAAAATAGAAACTACATACCTGATTCACCCAAAAAATATACAATTGCAGATATGGTTACTGGATATGGTGTAGCAGAAGCTGTGCACCATTATTATGATCTCTTTCGTGGAACGTCTGTAGAAGGCAAGCGAGTAATTGTGCAAGGTTGGGGGAATGTTGCTTCAGCTGCTGGATTATATCTTGCACATAAAGGTGCCAAAATAGTTGGTATTATTGATCGAGCAGGTGGCGTGATTAATAAGGATGGAATTGATTTTAAAACAGTTAAAGAATTATTCCTTACGAAGGATGGTAATAAGCTAAATGCTCCGAACATGATCTCTTTTGATGAAGCAAAAGACTTGATCTGGGATACAGGTGCTGAGATTTTTATTCCTGGCGCTGCCTCCAAGCTAGTTACGCGTGATCAAGTAGATCGATTGATTGCTGGCGGACTTGAAGTGATCTCATGTGGTGCCAATGTGCCTTTTGTAGATGATCAAATCTTTTTTGGTGAAACCGCTAAGTATACAGATTCGAAAGTAAGCATCATCCCTGATTTCATTGCGAACTGTGGAATGGCCCGTGTATTTGCCTATTTAATGTTGAAAGATTCAGAAACGTCCGATCAAGCAATTATGGAGGATGTATCCAAAACAATCAAAGAAGCACTAGAAGAAGTAAAAACTGCAAACAACAAAACAACAGGAATAAGTACTTCTGCATTAACCATTGCGTTAGAAAAATTAATATAAAAGAACAAGTCACTAAGTACATAGAACATGAAGGTAGATGGTAAATCGTTAGAAACTATTTGGCTGCAAGAGGATGTCCTTCATGTGATTGATCAACGTGCCCTACCACATGAATTGTCGATCGTCCAATTGAAAACAGTAGAGGAGGCCGCAATTGCAATAAAAGAAATGTGGGTAAGAGGAGCGCCATTGATCGGTGTCACTGCTGCCTTTGGAATGTACCTAGCCACAATTGAAGCCAGTCATTCTAATACTCCCGAGACCTATATATTACAAGCAGCGAGGTTGCTAAAAGCCGCTCGACCTACTGCTGTTAATTTAGAGTGGGCGGTTGACCAGCAACTGGAGGCGATAAGCAAGAAAGATGATTTAAGTGATAAAATAGCGGTCTCCAAAGCTGTTGCCCTTCGGTTAAAAAAAGAAGACGCAGAAGTCTGTAAGCAGATTGGAGTACACGGATTGCCCCTGATAGAAGCAATAAGCAAAGCAAAAAACGGAAAACCAGTAAATATTTTAACCCATTGCAATGCTGGTTGGCTAGCATGTGTTGACTGGGGGACCGCTACCTCACCAATATATCAAGCATTCGATCAAGGTATTAACCTACATGTGTGGGTAGATGAAACCCGACCAAGAAATCAAGGGGCTCGATTGACAGCATGGGAATTAGGCAAGCATGGTATTCCTCACACCGTTATAGCGGATAATACTGGAGGATTGCTGATGCAACAAGGAAGAGTTGACCTATGTATAGTAGGTACCGATAGAACGACAAGAACGGGACATGTTGTAAACAAGATTGGTACTTATCTCAAAGCTTTAGCAGCAAAAGACAATAATATTCCATTTTATGTAGCACTTCCCTCCTCAACTATTGATTGGGATCTCGCAGATGATTTTTCTACACTACCGATCGAAGAGCGCAATAGCGAAGAGGTAAGTTATATTAGTGGTGGAACACAAAATGGAACAGTCCAAGTTCGTTTAACACCAAAAGAAAGTAACGCCTTAAATTTAGCATTTGATATTACTCCCTCTAGGTTAGTGACAGCCTTAGTTACCGAACGAGGGGTATGTGAAGCTTCTGAAATAGGGCTTAAGCTGCTTTTTGAGAAGAAGTAACGAAGTGCTGCAATTAAGAGTGGATCAAAACAATTTTTATTTCAACTGTTTTAAATGGAAACATTCTGACTAAATTGTCGTTATACATTGCTGGTTTAGATTCAGCATATTACTGTTTTGTTGTAAGTAGAATCAATTAATCTTGTATTTTCTATTTAAAAGATGTAAATTGCATTTCTTCTCAATCTAAACTTACAATTTAGTCCCCATCATTAAGGTTGAAAACTTTGACGATATGTTAAAGTTTGAAATAATTTCCGAATTAAACGAGTTCGGTATTGTTTTTGCAACGAGCTCGGAGGTTGACCTATTAATAGTAATATGATTAATAATAGATACCAAGACTTCAGGTTTAAAAAGCAGATAACTAAAAAGAATATACAGTTTAATAGTTGTTATTTTAGTTTTTTTGTTAAATGCAAACCTTAGTTAGAGAAGGAATGAAAAGACCATGTAGTTGAATGTTAAAGTTTTTTAAAAAAAAAAATGAAAACATTTGCTACAAAAGAAAAAAAGTATACTTTTGTACTTGATTTAAAGAAAATCGCAACTGAACTACTTCACATACTTAGAATTTTATAATTAAATTTAAAAAAAACAACCCTATGACAAGGAGAATTAACTCATTGGTTGCTTTAGCGTTGACAATGCTATTCAGCACACTGGCTATGGGGCAGACATCCATGATCTACGATGACGCCGTAGTTCAGGATCCTGATGGTCAGCACAAAGAATGGAAAGAAGGGAAAACGAAATATCCTTCTAAGCCAAAAGACATGTGGGAACTTGGTTTACACGGAGGTTACTTCGTCATCGCTGGCGATGTAAACCCGCAACTAGGTTTTGGTGTAGGTGCACACCTTAGAAAATCTCTTGGTTATACGTTTGCAGTTCGTTTTAACGGAATGTATGGTATAGCTAAAGGATTGAACTTCCAGCCGAGTTCGGTTGGTGCGTTCAAAAACAATGCACTAAGAAACATTAATAGTGGAACAGGAAAGATACCTGGCTACGGTTCTAACTTAAATGGAACTGCGGGTACTGGACTTCCTTACTATTACAACTTTAAGAACACTTACATTGAAGGTGGTGTTCAAGGTATTATGACTTTGAACAATCTTAAATTTCACAAGGAAAGAAACTTCTTGGATCTTTTCCTCATCGGTGGTCCGGTTATCCAGTACTACTCTCTTTACCATGATGCATTAAACGGTAGTGGTGATACTTATGAGCAATTCAGAACACTTGCTAATGGGTATGATCTTGATACTAAAGATGACAGAAAGGCTATCAGAGACAAGATGAAGAATGAAATCCTCGATGGTGATTACGAAACATCTGGTGAAGCATGGGGTAACCTATGGAACCTAGCTGGTGATGACGACACTGATGAGCACAGAATTAACTTCGGTGTGAATGTAGGTGTTGGTCTTGGATTTCACTTATCCAAAAGAGTTACTTTAACTCTTGAGCACCAAGCTACTTTTGCTGATGATGATCTTCAAGATGGCTACAGATGGGCTGAGCAAGGCGACTTCACAAGAGACGTTGATGTTCCTCAGTACTCTCACGTTAGATTGAACCTTCACCTAGGAAGCTTCAAAAACAGAGTTGAGCCATTATGGTGGTTGAATCCTTTAGATGCACCTTACGAGCAAATCGCTAAGAACACTCAGAAAAAAGCTGGTGACAAACTTGACGATGATGACGAAGATGGTGTACCTAACAAATTGGATAGAGAGCCTAATACTCCACCTGACTGCCCAGTTGATACAAGAGGTGTAACTCTTGACAGCGACGGTGACGGAGTATCTGACTGCGAAGATAAAGAGCGTTATTCTCCTCCAGGTTACCCAGTAGACCCACAAGGTGTTGCTGACGTACCTGCACCAGAGATGCCTGATTTATCTGAATACGCTAAGAAGAGCGACATTCCTGCTCCTCCGCCTGTTCAGTACGTTTCAGCTCCTTCTGTTGCTTCTGGTTGTTCAGGAGATTGGTTCTTACCAATGATCCACTTCGATTTGGACAAGTACTACTTAAAGCCTGAATTCTATCCACAATTGCACCATGTTGCAACTGTAATGAAAAGATGCCCAGGTCTTCAAATGGTTGTAAAAGGACACACTGATGTTCGTTTACCATCACAGTACAATGTTGTACTTTCATACAAGAGAGCTCAAAAAGCTATGAACTACCTTGTTGCTAACTACAACATCGATAGAAGCAGATTCTTACTAAACTATGGCGGTGAGGAAGAGAACTTAGTCCCTGGACTTCCTGATAACCACAGTCACTCAAAAGAGAAAGAAATTGCTCAGTACATGAACAGAAGAGTTGAATTTATCGTTTCTGACGGAACTCAATACGATATGGCAACACCTTCTTACAACGGAAGATTCGAGTCTGTAGGAAAAGATACACCTAAATCTTCTAGAGGTGGTACTAAATACTCAGGTAACGCAGGTTCTGGTTACTAGAATTTAGATACAACTAATAAAATATAAAGACCATCTGAGCAATCAGATGGTTTTTTTTTGTTTAGATGTTCACATAAAATAGCTAAACAAAGAATAAATGGCTAAACAAAGAATGCCGAATCTTCAGTGTTGATACTGCGACACTATTTATAGCCTTTGGTTCATCAAAGCGATCCCTCGAAACTAAGAGCTGTCTTAACTGAAATGGTCTCTAAGATCTTGCTTTTATAAAAAGGGACGTTACTCTGTAACTTTCACGGTTTTTAGATCTACTGTTGCAAAGTGGGATGCTCAGTAGTTTTGTAAATTTGCAAATATCAGAAGTGCTGTTTGTCTTATAACAAAGCACCGATAAATTATTTTCTGAAAACAACTTGAAGATTAAGCTAAAGCCATCACTCCAAACAATTTCCCACTCGATCTACAAGCAATGACTTGTTTGCATGTTTCTTGAATCGTAACTTCAATTGGTGTATAAGAAAATGGTATGAAATCGAGTACCTTGGTTCCATCATAGTGATTGCTATGGCTAGAATTGTTTGCAGTTTCTCTGGTAAGTAAGGGATTACTTCTAGTGATTTTTGATTTTAGCCACTCGAGCCTCCAGAGTAGACCAAGCACTTCTTTGCCCACTTTTGTTTTTGGAAGTGGTTTTTTTAGAAATCTTGCAGTCGTTGAGATAAAATCTTTAAAAGAAAGATTCTCACCATTCAACAGAAACCGTTCACTAGAAACCGTGCTATTCATTAACTGAATACTAGCTTTAGCGACATCTCGAACATCTACAAAACCAGTAACCCCAACCGGATAATAGTTTAAGCCTTTTTCTACTCGTTTGAAGAGCTGACAACTGCCGTTTTTCCATATTCCGCCACCAAGTACAACTGAAGGATTAACAATAACAGCTGATAAGCCTTCTTCAATACCGCGCCATACTTCGCATTCCGCTTTAAATTTTGTCTTTGCATAGTTGGAGTTCAACTTACTTTGCTTCCATTTTGTGGCTTCACTTATTCGATCATCCGTTTCGCTTCTTCCAATGGCTGCTACAGAACTTACGTGTAGCAACTTTTTTACGTTAAAGTCTAGACATAGGTTTACAATGTTTGCTGTTCCTTCAACATTTATTGCTTTCATTAGCTCAATTTCTCTAGGATTGAAAGAGATGATCGCAGCGGCATGATACACATGAGTCACCCCCTCAAAAGCATCTTCTAGGCTGCCGATATCGAGCAAGTCACCTTCTACCCACTCAATTTTGTCCGCAATGTCTTCAACTAAAAACATAGGACTACTGCTTCTCTTCAATGCTCTTACCTGATTGCCTTGAGCAACCAACATTCTTAAAATGTAAGAGCCAATAAAACCTGTTCCTCCTGTGACTAGTATCATATGATTCGTTTTTTATTGCCTGCCTGCTGTACAACGGAAGGCGGGCCTTGATGGATGGCACCTCCAATGGTATCAAATTTTGCTCCAGTGACAGATGAAAAGCAATTAGGCATATTTAATACTCTTAATACTCCCATTAACCCCATAAGAATAGCCTCTTTAAAATCAATAATTTCTGTAGATGGAACAATTAAATCAATATTTAGTTCTTTATGAAGGTAAGATTGAATAGACTGAATTAAATAATCATTCTTGGAACCGCCTCCTGCTGCCATTAATCTGAAATTAGATTTTGAGGATTGGCCTGCTAGAAGCATGATGTTGTTACTAATTTCTTGTGCGATAAACTGGGTTGCTGTATGCAGTTTATCTTCTATAGAAGCCTCAAATGAGTCTAAAATGGGTAATACTTGTTCTATGATCCATTCATTACTAATTGACTTAGGGTATGGAGACTGATAGTATGGGAAATCCCTCAGAGCACTTAATAAATCTGGCAACAGACCACCAGAAGCAGCAAGGCGTCCACCGGCATCAAATTCAACTCCCAACTGCCTAGCTAAAAAGTTTAACAGCTGATTGGCTGGGCAGATATCATAAGCAACTGGTAACTCGTGCACTAGGGAAGTGATATTTGCAATGCCACCAATGTTTAAGCAAAAGTCGTACTCTGAAAACAGATACCTGTCAGCAGCTGGAGCAATAGGAGTTCCTTCACCGTTGATAGCGATATCTTGCATTCTGAAATCGTTCACGACGGGATAACCCGTTAGGACAGCAAGTGCTGACCCACAACCAATTTGAGTTGTATACCGCTTGTCAGGATTGTGGAAAATCGTGTGGCCATGAGAGGATAGAAAGTCCAAGGCCGTAATCTGATGTTTTGCTATAAAACTGTTGACTGTTTCTGCTAGGAAATGACCAAAGTAAACATGTGTTCTCGCAAAAGTTACTGCGTTTTGAGTAGGTAAGTGAGCGAGTCTAGCTTTCCAACTTTCAGGAATAGGCATGGTTTCACCAAGAATTAGTTCCCATTCAAACTGATGTTGATTTACTAGGGTAAATTTGCAATAAGCAAGATCGATCCCGTCCAATGAGCTACCAGACATTAAGCCAATTACATAATGTGTATTACTTTGTTCCATTGCCGAAATTCATCGTATACGTTGCGACTGCTTTGATTTGAGCTGGTGTAAGCTGGTCTTTGTAAGGTAACATGGTTTTACGACCCTCTGTAATGACGTCAATTCGTTCTTCTAATGTTAGCTTAGAGGTAAGGAAATTACTAGCTCCATTTAGTTGAAGACTGCCATTATTGCCGTGACATTGAGTACAGTATAGGGTATAAATCTTAGTACCTGAAGATAATCCTTCATTACTAGAAGTCTCTGAGCCACAGCCCCAAACAATTAAAATGATGACAACTGCAAGTATGGTGATTTTTCTCATTATAGATCAAAATTACTAATTTGGTTTCTACTTTAATAATTGAATCTTAATGCATAATACGAGTTGAAGGGTTAAACCTTGAAACAGATTGATTTAGCTACACTGTAAAACAGTTTAGCTTACTGCAAAAAAAAAAACAGTATTGATGCATGCACCAATACTGTTTTAAAATATTTTAAAGTGATTCTTATTGCTTAATGATTCGCTCGGTGTAAGTGCCAGATTCATTTGAAAGGCTAAGTAGATAAGCTCCTTGTGGTAAGTTTCCTAGTTTTGTTTGATACGTATGACCATTCCCAGAAACATCAATGTGTTCTTCAGAGATCAAATGACCAAGAAGCGAATATAGCTTGATCGTGATGTTATCATTATAATTCCAACCGTCCTTAAATTCAACAGTTACTTGATCCGTCGTTATATTAGGATAAATACTTAGGTTTTTAGTTGCTAATAAATTAGAGACTCCTGTATAAGGGTCATCCAAGACTGTAACGGTTACATTGGCGCTATGACAAGCCCCTGCATCATCACAAATTTGATAAGAGAACGGAGTTGCCACACCATACCAAATACCTGTCGGTGTAACAGTGATTTCACCTTGACCCGGTCCGGTAACTACTGTAATTTCATTAGCAGGAGGTGTTGAGGTAATTGTAAGAGATGCTGGGTCTAAATTATTGTCAGGGTCAGAGTCATTTGCAAGGATATTGTATGCAATTGGAGTGCCTTCTTGAGTTGTGATTAAATCGTCGATAGCAATTGGGGCTTGGTTGCAAAAAGATTGAAAACAAGCTTGCTGATCGTTAAAAGTTCCTTCATTTACTTGATAAAGTAAGTTGTTGAATTTCTCACTCACAAAGGTAGGAGGGAAATCGATTGGGTCGTTTGTATGCACCCAGATGTCAGAACAAGCATTAATATCCCTTACGCCTAGTTTGATTCGCCCAACTGCGATCCAACTTGTATCCGAAATTGGGTGGCCATCTCCTCCCGCTAGTTCAACATTGTAAGAAATAACTGTGTCAAGAGAACCAGTTAAGGAGTGAGGATTGTAGAATGCTGTAAAACCAGGACCTGATACAAGACCAGAAACAGTTAATTCTTGTTCTATAAATACTGATGGGTTGCTCATTGTGCCTTCATAAAACGCATCTCGATTAAAGGATAACCGAACGTTTAAATCAGCTAGGCTAAAGGTAGTCATATTATCATTTGCTTTGATTTCCACATCGGCAAGCATGAATAAACTGTCACAGCTAAACCCACTTTTTATTACTCGGACGTCTACTTTCCCATTTTGAGCAAAGAGTATAGATTGGCCAAATATAAAAGAAGTAAAAATGCAAAGATTGATTAATTGTCGCATAACAAAAAAATGTTTATAATTAAAAAAGATAATAAGGTTGGGAATCTAGCAAGGTACTACTTTGTTAGACGTGAAAATACGTAATCGGTTGCATTTATCGAACTATTCCTAGAGTCATTTTTTTTGAATTGATTCAATCCCGGGTAATTTTCTGTTATTCCATGCCAATGCTCTGTCCCTTGCATTGGTGACTCCGTCAAGGTTTATATCTGTTCCTAGATAGCCAACTTTCGCAGAATTAGCCTGAATAAGATTTCTATCATTTAGATCAATTATGAAGTCTTTATCAACATCTCCTGCCCATAGTCCTCTCGTAGGGCCAAATCTTTTTTGGTAAGACGTATTGACTGAAGTTGAAAAATTGAAAACACCAAGATTTCTGTTGATTCGAACAGGACGTAACGTAGAGACTCGAAGATGGTTTCTATGTCGAATTTGTATATGATAATCTCTAGTAATGAGACTGTAGAAACGAACACCTTTGGACACCCCTGATGGATCTACAATATCCCCATCGCTTTGAAGTATTCCAGTTTGTGTTTGTATAATGCTATCTCTATTTACTGGATGTAAAAGGTCTACCAGTACCCAATCAATTGGTTTATCAGCTCCAGTTGCATTTAATACATTGGAGGAAATTATTGTACCAACCTCTTCATTGTTTACAAAGGTATATCCAAGCGAACTGTAGGGTTCTTGCAAGGGGAGAAGGCCTCTTTCGCCTAACTTCGTTTGCATTAATCCCGTATTGGGGTCATAAGGTCCTTGCAAAACTGCTTTCAAAAGAATGTCAACGTATAAAGGCTCATCAAAGGAAACACACCAATTATAAAGTGGTCTCCCACTACCGTCTATAGCGTTCGGTACAGTATGGTCAGAATCCCTAAGGTTACCACCATAACACTTGTCTCCATTTGCCAAATCACCATAACGGCAGCCAAGAGGTGAAGAGGGTAAAACGCTTGCATATGCTTGAGCGGCATACTTGATCCTTGGGTTTGAACCCGTTGGTAGCTTGTTTAAGCTAATCTGAACGGATTTTTTGTCTACTCCTATAGATACACCACCATGTGCAATTTTAGCGCTGTAAGAGTCGTCTATATATTCGAAACCAAAGTTTTCATAGAACTCTTTAACTCCAGTGATTGAGTCTGTGCTGTGCGGAGGGGCATCCAAGACTAAATCGCCTACCGGAACATGGAATTCAATCGTTATCAATGTACTATCAAAGTTAATTTTCTTTGGAGACAACGGCTCCCATTCCTCTCGTTCAATGCCGACTTTGTGGACGATTTTGCCTACGTTTTCTCCTAGATATCGATATTCCGAAGCTCCTTTTAAGTGCGTTTTGTCATGATAAGTGTACTGGTAAGTTGGTCCAATTAGGTAAATGTTTTTATTGTTTCTACTAGCATCTAGCTGTGCAATAGCCATTTGTGAAGGCCCTCTTGAATTCATCTGAGTCACAAACATTGGAAAGTCAGTAATTTCTGGCTCATTATGCGTTCTCAAGAATTGAATCATATCAGATTGATAGTCTGATTGAAATTCGTTTAGATACTCTTCATAAAATGCTGAATTGCCTTGTAGTTGATCCGTTTCACCATGTATGACCACTACGCCCAATGGGTTATAAGTAGAATTGCTAAATGCAGGATTTGTGCTAATCTCTTGATAGGCTTTACTGATTTGCTGCTGCCCAATAGAATAGCGCAATAATGAAGGCGGAGTTGTGACTAAAGGATCCTTTTTAATTTGGGCATAAGGCTGTGCGCCTAAACCATGCCCTGTTGCAATCACACCGTAAGAAGGAGATACGGGATGGTCAAGTGCAGACATTGTGTTTGCCATTCCAGTGACAGGTGTTTCAACATCAAAGTTGATACCATAAGAGAAATATGGCTCTACCAATGGGATAAGTGGCGCAATTGTGCCCAGCGGCCCTTGAAGATTAGGCTGATGCGCAGGTTGAGAAAGCATGTAGTTAGGGTAGGGTTGTTGGTCGGAAAAAGATCCGCCAAGACTGTCCGATCCCCATGCTCCAGTTGATATAGATTGCCCTGTCATCAAGATGTGATAATAGGTTGAAACAGGAGGCTGTTTGTTTCGTTTTGCGTTTTGATGTTGATGCTGCTCTGGGAGTAATATTACCGATTTCCTTTGTTGAATGCAACTAGTACAAAAAAACAAAAGAAGGATAATGGCAGTTGAAAAGTGTTGGAGGAATCTACGCATCTTTTTCATTTCTAAGTCTAAAATAACAAACTTTTCCTTTGAAGTAGACTAAACTTCTTGGAAAGTACTAAACTTAACAGGTAGATGGATGATTTAATGCAAAATTGAGGTTAAATTCCTTCAAATGCAAAGTTTAAAAGGAATTTTGATCGAAACTATACTATTTAGCAGCTTGTTGTACTTCATCAGGATATTCAATTCTAACATGATAAATGCTTTTTAGAAGCTTTTTGAATACCTGTTTACATGTTTCCAATTCTGAAAACGATAGCATCGAGTTAGCAAACTGGCCATGATTTATTTTACTATTCACTATGTTATCTACTAATTCATTAATGCTTGCTTCAGTAGGGTTTTTTAAACTTTTACTTGCTGCTTCTATTGAGTCAGCTACCATTAGGATTGATTCTTCCTTTGATGTTGGGATTGGACCAGGATAGCAAAAATCAGATTCATCTACTTCAGTATCTGGGTTTTTTGCTATATGATTTCTATAGAAATATTCAACTCTAGTCGTTCCATGATGCGTTCTAATAAAGTTGATGATTACTTTTGGCAAGCCTTCTTTTTTAGCCATTTTAATACCATCCGTCACATGATCGATGATGGCTTTTGCACTTTGCTTTTCGTCCATTTCATCATGTGGGTTTTGGCCATTCTGATTTTCAATAAAGCTGACTGGTGCGGCTGTTTTGCCAACATCGTGGTAGAGTGCAGCCACTTTTACTAGCAAGGCATTGGCTCCGATAGCGTTAGCTGCAGCTTCTGAAAGGTTGGCGACTTGCAGACTGTGTTGCAGGGTGCCCGGTGCATTGATCGATAGCTTTCGAAGGAGTGGTTTGTCTAGGTCAGATAATTCTATAAGGGTGATTTCTGATATAAAGCCAAAGAGTTTTTCCAATAATGGGATCAAGGGATAACTAATAAGTGTAAGGAATACATTTAGCGCCAGCCAGCCATGGGTAATACCGTGTGAGCCCCAAGTTAGTCGACTGATTGTTCCTTCTTCTACTAAAGAGAGCCCCAAGAAGGCTCCTTGATAGACTAGGAGGATGTAGAAAATAGCGGTGAAGAATTTTGAGATATAACGGGTACTGACATTTGCAAGCGTCACAACAATCCCTGCTAATATTTGTACAAAAGTGAACTCATATCCAAGTGGAGATAAGAAGCTGGCAATCAGTATAATGATGATATGTGTGAATAAGGCAAGCCTGGCGTTGTAAAAGTTTTTAATGACAATTGGTACGATGCAAAACGGCAACACATACAAGCTAATCACTCCAGATTTAACTGAAAGGTATACAGCATAACTAAAAATCAAAATCCACATCAACAGGAATAGCCATTGGCGGGTGTTGTTCCAGATTTCTGGGTTATGCACTTTAACAAAGCCGATAAACACTCCAATGATTAAACTCGTTAGGAGTAAATAACCTAAGAAAATCCAATTCGCACTTTTGTCTTGGGTGATTTTTTCCTCGTACGCTTTTTTATATGACTCTAATTGCTGATAGATTTCTTTCGTTACAAACCCTCCTTTTGCAACAATCAGTTGATCCTTTTTAACGATACCTCTCGAATAGGTAATATCGTTTTGTAGCGCCTGCTCATGTAGCTGAACAGTGATAGAATCTCTATAGAAGAGGTTGGGTTCGAACAATTCTTGAAGCGGTTCTTTCAGAAAGAAACAATTACTTAAACCACAATTACTTAGCATGTTAACCAATGTTTGATTAAGTGTGCTTGAAGTAAAGAAGGTGCCAATTTTCCGTTTATTGGTAGTATTATTATCTAAAATATTTATGATAAAATCTTTATTCTTATTTTGGTGTAGTGGGTCAACCTTTAACACACCTCCCTTGTAAATCGTATCAAGGATTTGATTGCCTACCTGCAGGTATTTACTGAGATTAGATTTGACTTCAACATAAGTAGAATCTGCACCTGGCTGATTTAAAACAGCATCTATATTGGATTGAAATTGTTGCTTGTTTTTGGTAACTATGCTTCTATTTAGCTCATAATAAGGGTGTAATGTTCCTTTTAGCTTTGTCGTCTCCTTTTCTATCTCTTCTTTTGACTTCATGATTGGGAAGTCAAATGCAGATTTTAAACTGGAATATGTCCAAGGTTGGCTTTCTGTATAATTGTATTTGAACTTAACATTATTGGGAAATAGAAAGCTAATTAACAATACCACAATGGCTGCTAAAATATAATTTAGAAAACCTCTGAGGCGTTTTGGTACTGTCTTTAAAAAAGCTTTCATCTCGGCAAATATGCAAAAACTAATTGTTAATTGTTAGTGATTTAACTTATTATTAATGATCAATGGTTCCTGTTTAATTGTAGAAAATTAGCCGAAATGACTACTGTTTTAAAAGTATAATCTACTGTATATTAGCTAATATCTGACACCTAGAGGAATCTGATGGCTAAGTCCTAAAAGACTTAACTTGCTTACAAAGAAGACCTCTGATTTCTCTAAATGATGTACTGATTATGTAGTTGGAGGTGATCCTCGATCTATCCTAGTTGTTTCTGATAAGCTCCCATTTCAATTGCTTGGAGATTGAATTCATCTTTCGTGTGTACAAAAGAATGTACTGCAGTTTGTTTTGCTCCTAGCTTTTTCTTTTCTCTGTCTGCAGTATAACCAAGATTCAATCTTTTTTTGTTTGTTTCCTTGGCCCATTGTGCAACATAATAAATCATGCAAAGGTAGACTCTATATTGAGTGTTATATTCATAATTTAATCCGATAAGTGCAAAATTTGCAGTAGCTCCATTTGTTTGAACAAATCCAACTGCAGCGGCTCTTATATCATTAGGAGCGATTAAAAACGCTTCCTTTGGATGCAGCTCAAATATTGTCCAGTCTGGGTCATTCGCAATGTTTTTGAACAACTTAAATGGGAGGTTAAACGTATTTACAAGTGTACTTGTCTGCCCTATATTTAAGTACAAGTCGTACCAGTATTTTAGTTGTTCTTCATCGAAATGCTCCACCTTCTTGAACGTAAATTTATCAATATTAGGAAGTACATCAGCATTAAAGTTTTTCCTAGATTTCTTAGTTAAAAGCTTTTTAAAGGAGGTAAAATCATTCCATTCAAAATTAGAAATATGGTTGTTGTTTAATAAACTGAATTTTAAAAATCCACTATTCACAAAAATAGATTCTAATTCAGGATCTGCGTGTTCAAAATCGCGAACAACAATTTGATTTATATCAAGTTCCTCTTGTTTTTGATAAAGTATCTCAATCAATAAGTTTAACGCTTTTTTCCACTCTGGATGTTCTCTATCAATATACATTTGTGTGCCTTCCGTTATTGGCGTTCCAATAGACAAGATCTCTGAAGTAAGAAAGTAAGGATTATGCTTTCTGATCGCCTCTATATCTGCAGATTTTTCACGATCACTTAACATATCGTCCTTGTTTAAGCTTATAGAGGTATAGGTCATTAAAACTGGATGTTGTAGTTCATCCTTAATAATGAAATATTCAAAACTCCAATTATCTTCCTTCTTTAGATTATTAGAAAAAGAAGTTTCAAGAAGCTTTAATGTATCATAGTTCACCAAGTTTGCACCACCTAAATATTTATCCCAAAGTTTTTGATCTACTTCTTCAATTTTAGAGTATCTACAGACCTGCAATTTTTTCGTTTTAACATCGGTATTAACAGGAACTATAGAGGCAGTTTCCTCAAATTTGAGTTCCTTCATTTGTCTTCTAAAAGCTTTATAAATCTTTTCATAGGAAAAGTCGAACTGACTGATAACTTCATCTATGATCTCCTTAATGTCATAAAACAGTGCTTTTATTTGTTCTTTAGTGTGAAGCCTTGTAATTGTTATTCGAAGACCATTTTTATTGGCTGAAACAGCTGGGTAAGTTCCAAAATTTACATAATGCCCGCGCTCTAGTAATTGACTGATGACTTCACTTGTTAAACTATAATGACTTAGTCCTATGAAAAATACTGGGGTGTCACTATAGGAAACGGTAGGAAGGTTGAGCTCTTTTATCTGGGATTTAGTATACTTGATATTATCCCAAAGCTCACGTTGCATGGTTTTAAACTCAGGTTGAAGATGTAGTTTTGCCGCAGCTATTGCCGCACCAAGCATAGGAGGTTGTAGCGGACCACTAAACAGGAACGTGCCTCCACAAGCCATTATACGCTTTTTCAGTTCGTTGTTGGGAAGTATAATGGCGCTTCCTCCACTAGCAAATGCTTTATTAAGAGAAACTGCCACAATCACTTGTTCACTTGGTTGAAGATGAGAGAGTGCATATCCTTTACCCTTGTCACCATACCAGCTCATGCCATGCGCATCATCAATGTACACTTTAAATTTCTTGTATTTATTCAACAATCGCTGAATATCTTCCATTGGGCATACATCGCCAAACATTGAATAAATACCGTCTGCCATATACCATACATGATCGTGTTCTGTCAGTAATCTTACAATCGCGTTTTCTAGCATTTCCATGCTATTATGTCTGATTGCTTCTACTTTAATACCGCGAGGGTTTAACATGGTTATCGCCGTCTGAACAGAATTGTGCACTTGATAATCATATAACACTGCGTCATTATCCTTTACTAAAACGGGAATACAGCCAATATGTCCTAGAGTTGTTGAACTAGCAACTAGACAGCTACTTTCAAAAATTTGTTCAAGTGTTGATTCTAACTCTTCATAAAGTCCGATGGACATGTATGCCCTTGATGAAGAAAATTGAGTCCCATATTTATTTATTGCTTCAATAGCGGATTGTCTGAGCCTAGGATCAAATTCCAAACCAAGATAGCTGCAACTGCCAAAATTAACAACAGGATTCTCTTTAACGTTAATTATGTTTTTCTCAATTTTATTTGTTCCAGTACTTAAGTTGATTACACCCTTTTTCCTAGCTTTTGATAGATTAAATTCTATAGCATCTAGGTAATCGTCATATCGTCCCATGTGTTTGTATATTAAGGCTTTAATTGATTGTAATTATGAAATTATCTAATAATAATACAAAAATTGTTAATTAATTTTTTCTTTAAATTAAATGAATTTAGATAGAAGTTGTACTCCATTACCTCAAATTTGGATCTATAAAAAAAAATCTTTAAAATATTCAATTAGCCCTTGATATTCAATATGTTCGTAGTGAAAGACTTACGCTATAGTTGCAAAGTATTTTAATGTGTATGCACACATAGTTAATGGTTGTATTATTCTTATAAACAAAAGAAAAATAAAAGAGTTCAGCTGCAAATTTTTACCTTAAAATGATATTATTTTAATTTTCTTCAGTATTTATATTAAATAATTTTAGGTCAATAAAAAAAATACCTCATTTTTAATTAATTTCCAGCCTAATTAAACCAAAACAGATGAAGACAATATTAGTTACAGGGGCTTATGGTCATGCTGGAAACGAAATCATAAAGGGATTACTTGAAAAAACACCATTTAATGTTCTTGCAACAGGTCGTAAAATTCATGAATTAGAGCAACTAAAGGCTAATAATCCATCAGACAGATTACAAATACAAGTAGTAGATGTAAAAAGTGAGGAATCAATGGAAACGGCTTTCCAAAAAGCAGATTTATTGATCAATGCGTCTGGTCCATATTCCGTTCTTGGGTTTGATATCGTTAAAGCGGCATTAAAAGCAAAATTGCCCTATATTGATCTTGCGAATGAACAACTGCAATTGAAAAGGCTTCGAGGCATTCAAGCAGAAATTGAGGCTGCAAATACTATGGTATTTACTTGTACGGGTCAATCTCCAGGCGTTTCAACACTACTGATGAAGCATATGGGGGACTTGGTAGAAAACGTAGACTCTATCCATATGTTTGGGGTCATTGGAAGGCTCCCAACACCTGATAAGGGATTAGGAAGTATGATGGGAGGAATCTTAGAAGCCTCTTTAGAATCAGTGGTTTACGTAGAAGGACAACACGAAATAGAACCATTCGGATCCAATATTATAGAGCATAGTTTTCCCGCACCTTTTGGAACAATGAAAATGCTATCAGTACCTATTGCTGATGCCTTTTTAGTCCCTGAAGTGGTAGAATGTCAGACTGTAATGACCATGTACGGATTAGACATGGATCTCCCAAAAGGAATCGATTCAATCCTAAAATTCTTGAAACCACACAGAAGAAAATGGGCCTATAAGTTATTAGAAGCACTAATGAAAAAAAGCTTAAAGGATTCCTACAAAATTGGACTAAAGGAAGGCTTCAATCCCGGTGGCTACTTGAAGATCGTCGTAAGTGGTGATAAGACCATTGAAACACAAATCAAAGTGGAAGATAACAGTGTTATGACCTCATATTTACCAATTGTGATTGCCTTAAACTATTTTGAACACCCTGAAAAATTCAAAGGTCTTTTGACACCTACAGACGTATATACATTTGAGTCATTTAATTCAGAATTGGCCAAATTAAACTGGGAAATCCCATTTAAAGTTGTTGAATCTACCGCGGTTGTCGTATAGGGCAAATTGCAATTCGCCCATACAACTAGGGGGATTCGCCCATGCATCAACCATCAGGGCAAGGCACTTTACTGCATTCTAACTGTTTTGTCCTACTGAATAAACCTTCATTTTGGTTAGATAATCTGTTTCATCCAAGCAGACCAGAGGCTTAGGATGTTCGTCTACAGGCACACATTTAACAAATGCCTTATAGAATAGCTGATTTTTTCATAAAAAAATTGTAAATTTACCTCTTCGAGCAATTTACATAGACAGAGCGCGTTACCAACTAAAAAAGTAGATATGGCAGCGAGAGCTCCTAAGAAAAAAAAAGGCACCCGGAAGCGGCGGTCATTTAATTTGATACCAAGAGATGAACGAACGATTAAAATCATCGGATTAGTTTGTCTGCTTGTATCCCTTTATTTGTTTATCGCATTCACTTCTCATTTATTTACCTGGCGGATTGATCAGGACAAAGTAATTCGGTTCTCATGGACGGAATTACTATCTGGAAATGTGGAAATAGCCAATTGGTTAGGTCGATTTGGTGCATTCACTTCACATCAATTTTTCAGTTTATTTGGGTTACCTTCCTTTATTTTTATTCTAATCACCTTTGTGACTGGTATCCGATTGGTATTGGGTAAATCCCTTGCAACATTGAAGCATTTTTACCTTTACTGCGCAGTATTGGTGGTGTTTCTTTCAATGCTGTTTGCCTTTCTGTTTGTCAATCCAGGATTGATTACTGCGTCTCTTTTCTCATGGGGAGGCGGGTTTGGTGAAGGCCTGAGTAGCTGGTTTTCTGCTTTTTTAGGTAACGTTGGTATGTCATTGCTGATGTTGTTCCTACTCTTGGCTTTTGTAATCTGGGGGTTTAATCCAGATTTCAATACCGTTACGTTCGAGAAAATGATCAATGCGGTGAAGGAAAAACTTGGCGTTAATCTGAGCTTTCTAATGAAACGACGCTCACTTGCTGCTGCGACTGGATTAGAAGATGTTGCACTCCGTCCTAAGGAACGCCCAGTCAAAACTGAACAAACACTAACGGCTTCTCGCAATGCGGATGAACTGCAACCAGAGGACCAACCAGAAATAGATGAAAAAGGACAATTAATCTTTAAAATGGACAGTAAGGCGCCGAAGAAAAAAACGACCTTGAATCCAGAAGATGCGGAATTGGAAATCGTGCCGACCCAAGCATCAGAACCACAGGTAACAGAGCCAAGCACACCAGAATTGGAAACAAACACAAAACCATTAGCTCAAGATGATCTTAGCATTTCAGCAGACAATAAAAACCATCTAGAGCCTTATGACTCAACACTTGATTTGTCCTCTTACGAGCATCCAGTAACGATGCTGCTCAAGGACTACAGTGATAGTACTGTGGAAATAGATCGAGGGGAATTGGAGCAAAATAAAGATCAGATTATAGAGACGTTGTTGAATTATAAGATTGAGATTACCAAGATCAAAGCGACGATTGGGCCAACCGTGACCTTATACGAAATAGTGCCAGCAGCTGGTGTCCGAATATCGAAAATCAAGAACCTAGAAGATGATATTGCACTAAGCCTTGCCGCTTTAGGTATTCGGATTATTGCCCCAATTCCTGGGAAAGGAACCATTGGTATCGAGGTACCAAACAAGAAACAGCAGATTGTTTCCTTAAGAGAAGTCTTACAATCAGAAAAGTTTAAGCAAGCAAAGATGGATTTGCCGATTGCACTTGGAAAAACTATTTCCAATGAAGTGTTTGTGGCTGATTTAGCCAAAATGCCGCACTTGTTGATTGCTGGTGCAACTGGGCAAGGTAAATCTGTTGGTATCAATACAATTTTGATGAGTCTGTTGTACAAAAAACACCCTTCTCAGTTGAAATTGATCTTGATTGACCCAAAGAAGGTAGAGTTGTCTCTTTATAATCAAATCGATAAACATTTCCTAGGGTATTTGCCAGGAGAAGAGGAGGCGATTGTGACAGATACAACGAAAGTAGTGTCTACGCTGCACTCCTTGACAATTGAGATGGATCAGCGGTATGATTTGCTGAAGAAGGCAATGGTAAGGAATCTAAGAGAATACAATCAGAAATTTGTAGCACGTAAGCTGAATCCAAACAACGGACATCGGTTTTTACCTTTTATCGTGCTAGTCATCGACGAGTTTGCTGACTTGATTATGACAGCGGGCAAGGAAGTCGAAATACCTATCGGTCGATTAGCACAATTGGCCAGAGCTGTTGGAATACACTTAATCATAGCAACACAACGGCCATCGGTGAATATTATCACAGGTGTGATTAAAGCGAATTTCCCCGCTCGGATAGCCTTTAAGGTGACTTCTCGAATTGATAGTCGGACGATACTCGATGGCGGCGGCGCTGATCAACTAGTGGGACGAGGGGATATGCTATTGTCTGTCGATGGAAAGATGATTCGACTGCAGTGTGCATTTGTAGACACGCCTGAGGTCGATCGAGTGATTGAATACATATCGGGGCAGCAAGGATATCCTGAACCCTTTTACTTGCCAGAAGTTAATTCAGCAGATGGTGAGGTTGGTGGAGGCGTTAG
>CALGAW010000022.1 GCA_937959115.1 uncultured Saprospiraceae bacterium | reverse complement strand
GTCTTTTTTTTGGCACCATACTCCACAATCCATCACAAAACTAAAATTTGAAAATTTAAGGACAGGATCTTGTACCAATCTTCCTGGTAGAAAGTTCTGAAAATGAAAAGAGGCCATCTCGTTTTGAGACAGCCTCTTTTTAGTTTTCTAATTGCCCATATCCCTTCTAAAGTCAGGAGCATCCTAGGATTTAATATTTAAACTACACTAATATTTTTTTAATACAATGTTTTTTTTTTTTAATTTAGAATCAGGATAATCCATATACGCTAATATTCATTTAACAACGAACTAGTTGTTATGCTTTATATCAATCAAACCATTTCAAAATGAAACCCAATCTATTTCTACGATCCGTATTTATCGGTGTACTATTAATATTCTTTATTACTCCGAAATCCTTTGGCTTAACATACACTGTCATAAACACAAATGACAGTGGAACTGGAAGTTTTAGACAAGCTGTTCTAGATGCAAATACCAACCTAGGACCTGACATTATCGAGTTTAATTTACCAGGAGGAGCAGGACCACATACTATTGTTTTTACGTCAAACCCCGTCCCTGCTATTCAAGGAGATATTACAATTGATGGGAATGATGCAATCAGGCTAATTCAAAAATATTTTAGAATGAAGTATCAATCCTACCGCCCCATAAACACCAGCAACACAGAGATATCACTAGGAGAAACCCCTGATATTCTGCTCGCCTGCCCAATCGTATCTGGCTTTATCTTAGTAAGTTTTTCACGTGCTTCAGAGGATAAGGATGTCATTTGATGGTAATCAATGCTTTCCTTGAGTTTTACTTGCTCTAAACGATTCATTTTATCCACCAATTCCTGCTCTTTTTTGATATAACCGGCATACTTCATGGCTATTTCCGCAGTTTCTAAATGTTCTAGAGGATATTTAGAAATAAAAGCCTTTAAATCAGGCAGATGTTCACTCAATGCCTCCATTGAAACATGTGGCCGTATCAAGGTTTGGTGTAGTTTGTTTTTCAGCTTTAGCGGCTGCGAACCAATCGACTCGAGAAAACCGTTGATCTGATCAGGGCTCACACTGGTTTCCTTGAAAAACTTGGTGATCTCCTTGATCGATTGTTCCTTTTGAGCCACTTTTTCCATCCGCTCATCAAGATTTTCCATGCCCAACTTCGCTACGAGTGGCGTCAATCGTAAATCAGAATTGTCTTGCCTTAGTAGTATACGGTATTCCGCTCGTGATGTAAACATCCGATACGGCTCCTTAGTCCCTTTGTTTACAAGATCATCAATCAAAACACCAATGTACGCTTCTGAGCGCTTCAGCACGAAAGGCGCTGCCTCATTAATGGCTAAGTGAGCATTGATTCCTGCCATCAGCCCTTGACTCGCTGCCTCTTCATATCCAGTAGTCCCATTGATCTGACCAGCAAAAAACAGGTTTTTCACAAGCTTCGTTTCTAGTGAACGCTTTAACTGTGTCGGTGGAAAAAAATCATACTCTATCGCATATCCAGGACGAAACATCTTTGCATTTTCGAAGCCAGGAATCTTTTGCATCGCCTTGTACTGAACGTCCTCCGGCAAGGAAGATGAAAAGCCATTCACATAGATCTCCACCGTATTCCAGCCTTCTGGTTCTACAAACAACTGATGACTGTCCCGCTCTGAAAATCGATTAATCTTGTCTTCAATAGATGGGCAGTATCTAGGTCCGAGTCCCCTGATTCGGCCATTAAACATAGGAGAGCGGTCGAATCCTGTTTTTAGTATATCGTGTACTTCCTGATTGGTATGCGTGATATGGCAAGGCCGTTGTTTCTTAAGTGTTGGGGTGTCTGTGTAACTGAATTTCCCCATTTGCTCATCTCCTGGCTGCTCAATCATCCTCGACCAATCAAGCGAGCGACCGTCTACTCTTGGTGGAGTACCCGTTTTCATTCGTCCAGACTCGAATCCTAACTCAGTAAGTTGCGCTGTAAGTCCAGTAGCCGCTTTTTCCCCAGCACGACCACCTCCAAACTGTTTTTCTCCAATGTGAATCAAGCCGTTTAGGAAGGTTCCGTTGGTCAATACAACAGATTTTGAAGGAATTTCTATGCCCATTCCAGTGCGAACACCCTTGGCCATCCCATCTTTTATAATCACTTCTACAGCCATCTCTTGCCAGAAATCAATATTCGGATGCGCCTCCAACATCAGTCGCCACTTTTCAGCGAAGCGCATTCGGTCGCTTTGTGCACGTGGGCTCCACATGGCTGGGCCTTTCGATTTATTGAGCATTCTGAACTGAATCATGGTGTGATCAGTCACAATGCCACTGTAGCCTCCAAGTGCGTCGATTTCTCTAACGATCTGCCCCTTAGCCACGCCACCCATTGCAGGATTGCAGGACATTTGTGCAATGTTGTTCATGTTCATGGTCACCAATAAGACTTTTGAGCCCATGTTAGCTGCGCCAACTGCTGCCTCGCAACCGGCATGCCCGGCTCCGACTACTATTAAATCGTATTCTGGAAACATAATTATTTCTTCTTTTTTTCCTCTTCAAAGAAAAACCGATAGGGTGCGAACAACCGTTGGAAAACACGGTGCTGTATCAGCATAAAATCTTTGTTGTTGTCTACTGAAGCAAAATATCGCTCTGCATCTGACCGATCTGGTGCCCCTTTTTTATTTATAGATGCACTATCCACTTCAATTGGGTAGAACTTCACGTTTCGAATCTTGCCAGACGTTGGTTTCAACTCAATCTCACAAAACGGAATCGATTGCGCAATTGAATCTCTCAACTTATTTTTGGTTTCAAAGGCTTCAGCACCAATGCCTTCAAACCCTTTTAAGTAATACAATACTTTTCCTTTAATCGGCTCTTTTTCAATTTGCGTTCCTGCCAATCTCGTTAGTTGATACTTATCATCATTGAGCCGGTTAATTTTAAAAGAGGATTCTTCATGTACTTTATTGTAAAACTTAACGGAAACGGACTCAATTTCTTCCTTGGGTGTTGCAAAAACATTCCGATCTCTCCAGTCTTCTTTGTTGAGCATGAACCGAGTTCTCAAGATCCCTTCCCAGTTCAGAATATCTATGTTAAATGGATGCTCTGCTCCTTCCACGATCATGTAAGTTCCTTTTTTTCCTGGGGAAGAACTTCCTACGATAATTGACTTCATTAGTTTCCCCGATTTATTGTATGCACGTGCTGTTATCCCGTCTTTCTCCAATCTGGCGAGCACTGTTTTTTCTGCAGCAAGCGGTACGCGTTCCTTAATGTGTAATTTCCGAAACGTTTCTAACAGGATGTGGATCGCCTCAGGTCGAACAACATGGTCATCCATTTTCCATTTTGTTTTATCGACACGTTCCAGCACAATATTCGTGTTCTTATGAAGTAGTTCAACCTTATAGACATCATCTGGATTTTTAATCGCAAAGTCATATCCATTAGGTGTTGTATCTCCTCTCGAAGTTAAATAAAAGGCAGAAATTCCCAGTAATAGCAAGGTTAGAAGTAATACTAGAGATTTTTTCATTTAAATTATTTATTCTGCAAAAGTAAGGAATTGCTTTGAATTGTGCTGACATGAAGCAAACATAAGTTTTTATCCTTTTTAATTACTTAACAAAGACGGAAAGCAAATGATTCAAAAACAAAGGATTTTTATTTCTTAGAACGTTTATTTTAAGTTGAATTTTAATGATAATTTGAGTTTACCAACATAATATTAACTTTGTAGAATATAAGAACATAAATATGAAAGCTGTAGTACTAGTTAAAAAGGGAAAACCTGAAGTTGCGTTTGAACTTCGTGATGTTGAAAAACCTAGCCCTAAACCAAATGAAGTATTGATTAAATCAGAAGCCTTTGGTTTAAATTATGCAGATGTGATGGCAAGATTGGGTCTATATGAAGATTGTCCTCCTTTGCCAGCTGTCATAGGGTATGATATGATTGGTAGAATTGAATCTATTGGAAGCGAAATTACTGAAGTGGCCGTAGGAGATCGAGTTGTTGCGCTAACACGCTTTGGCGGCTATGCAGAATATGCGGTAACCGATGGGAGAGCCGTTGCAAAAGTGCCAGACGATATGTCAGTTGGTGTCGGCACAGCATTGACTACGCAATACGGAACAGCCTACTATGCAGGTGAAGAAATGGTAAGAATTCACGAAGGAGACCACGTCTTGATTCAAGCAGCAGCGGGCGGTGTAGGAACCGCACTAGTACAATTAGCAAAACACCGTGGGGCTACCGTTTACGGAACAGCATCAACCCATAAACTCGACTACTTAAGAGAAATGGGAGTAGACCATCCTATTGATTACAGAAATACAGATTTTGAAACTGCTGTGCGCAAAATTCGTGGTAAAGAGGGAATAGACGTTGCCTTTGATAGTATTGGTGGAAAGCATGTCAAAAAAGCATTTAAGTTATTGGGCTCAGGTGGACGACTCGTTTGTTATGGTGCCGCCTCCATGTCAGATACTGTGAATAACCGAATAAAGCTCCTTGGTGTTGCGTTTGGCTTTGGTCTTTACTCTCCTATACAGTTTTTAAAGCCTTCTAAGGGCGTTATCGGTGTCAACATGCTTAGAATAGCGGATGATCGCCCAGACACCCTTAATCGTTGTTTAAAGGGCGTGGTGAAGTTGGTAGAGGAAGGCGTGTTTAATCCAACTGTTGGTGGTGTGTATAAAGTTGATCAAATCAATGAAGCGCATTCATTATTAGAAAGCCGTAAATCAATGGGTAAAATTGTTGTTGAATGGTAAAGATTCGCGTTAATATGGTTTTATTGATTGTAGAATTTTTATCGAATTAGTTTTACTCCACTTTATACAATTTCTTTAGTGTCGGTTCCCCATCTAATAGTACCTGTACAAAGTAGATCCCATTATTATAATCGCTTAAATCTAATTGTTGAATTGAACCGCTTTCTTTAACCCCAATTGATTCATTAACAATTGTTTGTCCTAGGAAATTTATTATTTTTATTTGAATGCTTGATGCTTTATTATGGTCAATTTTTAACGTAAATTTGCCACTAGTAGGATTTGGTTTTATCTGAATATTGTTCTTTTCATTTAGAACATTTTCATTGGGAATTAAGGCCCCTCCAAAGATTCTAACATGTCCTGCATTTACCCCATTCCCAGCATTATTAATGGCACCAACTGCGAGTCTCCTACCATCTAATGAAAGTGCTAACGCCCATCCTGATCGATCCTCGGCAGCCTCCCCGTTTAAATCGCTACCGATCTGAGTCCACGTACCTCCAATGTCATCATAGATTCGTACTTTTCCAGCATTAGATCCGCTTTCACTATTGAAGGGAGCTCCAAGAGCAATCCGTTTACCATTTCCAGAAAGTGATACGACTCCTGCTGCGCTGCCCTCCTCTCCATCTATATCTAGGCCGATCTGTGTCCAGCTGCCCCCGTTTTCTTCAAAGACTCTTGCGTGTCCAGCACCAAGACCATTCCCATTATTATTGTATCGAGCACCGATTGCAACTCTTCTGCCATTAGAAGATAAGGAAACCGACCAACCGGATTCATCTTTTAAGGCTTCGCCATCAATATCCATTCCGACCTGTGTCCATACCGCATTGGATTCACTATAGATTCTCGTATTTCCTGAGCTTACCCCATTCCCATCATTAAAAATCGCTCCGATCGCAACACGTTTGCCATCTGCAGACAGGGAGACTGACCAACCGGATTCATCCTCAGCCGCTTCTCCATCTATATCATTTCCGACTTGCGCCCATGTGTAATTGATTTCTTCATAAATCCTTACCTGTCCTGAGTTAATGCCATTGCCTGCATTATAAATCGCACCAATCGCAACACGTTTGCCATCTGAAGACAACGATACGAAATAGCCAGATCGATCTCTTGCTGCTTCGCCATCTATGTCATCTCCTACTGGTTTCCAAGTGCCACCACTTTCTTCATAAATTCGTACATGACCAGTATTCAAGTCACCCCCATCATTCAAGATCGCACCAATTGCTACGCGCTTGCCATCTGCTGAAAGCGAGACAGACCATCCACTTCTATCGCCACTAGCCTCTCCTTCAATCGTATTGCCAACCTGAGTCCAAATCCCACCAATCTCATCATAGATTTTCACCTGCCCCGCACTCAGGCCATTTGCACTATTGAACGGTGCGCCAATTGCAACGCGCTTACCATCTGCTGAAAGCGAGACAGACCTTCCCAACAAGTCACCCGGCGCTTCTCCATCTATATCATTCCCAATTTGAGTTTGAGCCTCTGCAAGTAGACAGCAAAACATCAAGATTAATGACAAGAAATGTTTCATGAAACTAAATTTGTTTGAATAATAGCGCACAATGAGGTTAAATATAGTCAATAAATGACTTGAAGTCCAAAACGATAAAGAACAGACTGTAGAGAATGTCTTCTAGCTGCTAATTAAAAAACCACGCTTGATAATTTAGATGGATCTACGTAATAATGCCGCTTATATAAATATGGTTAGGCCACCTAAAAATAGACTTGATCGAAATTATACACAACACATGAACCTACATTGTTAATTGCTGACAAGCCTAGTAACGTGCTGAGTACAAGTGTATAGCGTTCGAGCAACATACATCTTCATTGATTTTGAAGTAGTTTGTGGTCAAAATTTGATTCTTAATGCATAATCTGGGATTAACCTCTAGCCTTATTGTTTAGTTAGCCCCAGCATTTGCGTTCACATAAGCAGGAACGGAGTTAGCTGGAAGTAAATTATAGGTATAAGGGATGGTAACACCTGGTCCTAAGTTACTTGTCTTAGGCAACAGATTTGTACCGATTACTAATTGGCCATTTACATTGTTGCCTTCACTGTTGAGCCCGTTATGGTACAACCAACTAATCCCAGACCAAGAACCTTGTCCAGTTTTTTCCTGGATAGCGTAAGCGCCAGCGCTGCCACCTTGGTTGATGTAATAGTTGTTTTCAAACAAGGCAGCAGTTTGAGGGCCACCTGCATGGAATTTACCAATTTCTGCATATAGACCGTTCGTATCGTGAACATAGTTGTTGAACCAATGGAAGTCTTGAACCCCATCCGCAACAGGAATTCTATCTCTTATATTACCCGTCAATTTATTGTAAGCAAAAGTGAATCCCTTTGGATTTCCTTGGGGAGATGTACCACTATGAGTTAGAAGAACCGCTTTGTCGGTGTTGTAAATATGGCAGTAGGAAACAGTTACCTTATTGGCACTATTGGCTAGGTTCGCATCACCAAAAGCAATGCCATCATCGTCAAGACCTGTGATAGTGACATGATCTATCCAGTAGCCAACACCAGTTCTACCAAAAATACCAGCAGAGGAATCACCATTAGTCCCATTATAAAACCCTTTTATCGTAATTCCATGAACAATACAGTTGCCGTTGTTAAGTAGTATGGCATGCACCTTATCAGCGGATGTTTTACTGTCAGGTAATACTCTTAACTCAAAGCCTGGAGCATCCGAACCGTCAAGGGTTGTACTATTGCCAAAATACAAGTTATCGCCAGTTCTCAGTTCAATGTAACCTCCCGCTAAACTAGGCGCTATCTTTACATAATTACCACCAGCAGAAACCGCAGCTTTAAGTTGGGCTAGATTAGAAACCACAACTACATTAGTGCCACCAGTCACACCTGCCACCGCAGCGAAACCAAAGATCCTAGAGATTAAAGGCCCGCCAGGTCCAGGGCCAGAACCTCCAGGACATGTCACGGGTTCTGTAATGACGGTTCCTCCATTTAATATCCTTATTCGATAACAGGTTCCATCTGGAGAAGGTAAGATAATGCCATATCGATAATCTGTGCCAAAATAATCACCAGATTCTGTTTCTACCAATGGCTTGGCTGGTTGTTGGCTATATGCAAAGATGGACAGACATAATAGTCCAATGCATAAAAAGAGATTCTTTTTAATAGTCATATTCATTGTTAGCTCAAGTAAAAAGATACTTGAAATTAGTCGAAAAAGAATGATAGTCCAAAGCCGTTTCTCCTAAGTTTTACCTTCAGGTTGAAATTCAATGGAACTTGTACCCAAAAAGATAGGAATATTTTTGATGGAATTTGTATACCAGGTGAATATTATTTTTTAATATTCGCCGTATCAAGACTTGATGAAACCCTATTATGCCATTTCCTTAAAAAATGCCACAAACTCATCAATCGTCATCGCCCCTTTATCTCCATCGCCTTGAACACGGACAGAAACCTTTCCTTCATTCACCTCATTCTCTCCAACAATAAGCATCAATGGAATTTTATTGACTTCTGCATCACGGATCTTTCTTCCGATTTTCTCACTACGAGCATCAATGATTCCACGTATATCATGCGCAGCCAATTGAGCCTCTACAGTCTTCGAGTACGCATTAAACCGTTCAGAAATCGGCAAAATAGTAAACTGCTCTGGAGCCAGCCACAAAGGAAACTTACCAGCACAGTGCTCAATCAGTACACTGATAAACCGTTCCAAAGAACCAAATGGCGCACGGTGAATCATTACGGGGCGATGCGCTTTGTTATCTGCTCCGATATACTCAAGCTCGAAGCGATCTGGCAAGGTATAATCCACTTGGATCGTTCCTAGCTGCCAGCTTCGTCCAAGCGCATCCTTGATCATAAAATCAAGCTTAGGACCGTAAAAAGCGGCTTCGCCCAACTCTGTTGTGGTTTCTAGACCAACCTCTTTCGTTGCTTCTATAATGGCGCGTTCTGCACTTTCCCAGTTTTCCAGTGTACCAAAGTATTTTTCTGGTGTTTCTGGGTCTCGTAAAGAGATTTGAGCAGTAAACTCCTCAAAACCCATTTTGCGCAACACGAACTGTGTCAATTCCAACACAGCAAGAAATTCCTCTTTTACTTGATCTGGTTTACAGAAAATGTGGGCATCGTCTTGCGTAAAACCACGTACACGAGATAAGCCATGCAGTTCGCCACTTTGCTCATATCGGTACACCGTACCAAACTCAGCAATCCGAACGGGCAAATCACGGTAAGATCTAGGCTTGTGGCCATAAATCTCGCAATGGTGCGGACAGTTCATCGGCTTGAGTAGAAACTCTTCGCCCTCTCTTGGAGTACTGATTGGACGGAAACTGTCTTCACCGTATTTTTCCCAGTGACCAGAGGTCATGTAAAGCTCTTTTTTAGCGATGTGTGGCGTGATTACTGCTTTGTAGCCACGTTTCAATTGTTCGTCTTTAAGGAAATTTTCCAACCTGGTTCGTAAAGCGGTTCCCTTTGGCAACCATATCGGTAGCCCTGCTCCTACTTTCTCGGAAAACATGAATAATTCCATCTCTTTCCCCAGTTTACGGTGATCCCGTTTTCTGGCTTCTTCAAGCATGTGCAGATATTGGGTCAGCTCCTTTTGCTTTTGAAAGCTGATTCCGTAAATTCTGGTCAGCTGCTTACGTTTTTCGTCACCTTTCCAATAAGCACCAGCCACTTTTAGCAGTTTTACCGCCTTGATTCCACCTGTATTAGAGATGTGTGGTCCCCTACACAAATCAGTAAAATTACCTTGCGTGTAAAACGTGATGGTACCATCTTCCAAATCTTCAAGTAATTCTAGCTTGTACTCATCGCCTTTCTCCTTGAAGAAAGCAATCGCGTCTGCCTTGCTGATTTCCTTGCGCTCGAATGTGTTTTTTTGACGAGCGAGTTCAATCATTTTGTCTTCAATCTTCTTGAAATCATCAGATGAAATCTTATGCTCACCAGGATCAACATCGTAGTAAAACCCTTGATCAATTGCAGGGCCGATCGCGAATTTCATTCCCGGATACAGAGATTCCAACGCCTCTGCCATCAAGTGAGCGGTTGAATGCCAGAATGTAGCCATTCCCTTCTTATCTCTCGAGGTCAATAACTGCACAGTCGCGTCTTCCTGAATCGGGAGATTTGCGTCCTGTACAGAACCATTTACTGTGGCTGATAATACATTTCTGGCCAACCCTTCACTGATTGAAGTGGCGATGTCCATGGCAGAACTTCCTTTGTCATACTGCCTTACCGATCCATCCGGTAATGTAATGTTGATCATAATTCAAAAAATTTTTATTAATCTAATTCAACCCCAAACTAGAACATAAAGTTCCATAATTCAAGATCAAATTTTAGTTGTGTCTAATTATTGCGGTGATGAAAAAAGAGAGATTCTATTGCCTTCAGAATCCATAAATTGTCCAAAAAAGCCGATTTCGTCTGAAATTTTTGTTTTAGGAACAACTACTGTACCTCCTGCGCGCTCTACTTTTCCTAACTCAACGTCTACATCGTTTGCTCTAGAAGCAAAATAGATACAAACTCCATCAGATGATGGTTTTACCGTTTTTGACTTGATAAGAGAACCAGCAGCGCCTGGAGCACCTTCCTCACTTGGGAACCAACCCATATCTTCACCGCCCATGTTCATTAGATGCAATTCAACATCAAATACAGATTGGTAAAATTTTACTGCTCTGTCCATGTTTTCTACTGGAATCTCGAACCAACTTACCATATTCATTTTCATAGTGTTATTTTTTTAGTGATATTAATTTAATGAAACATTCATTTTAACAACAACCTCATCAATCAACTCCACATCTTGACCGTTTTCTAAATTTTCAACAATCGTTAACTCAGTTGCTAACACCTCTGTACAGATATAATCTTTAAACTGGTCAATTGCACCGCTGATGTCATCATGTTTTTCAATTGTAAGGGAAATTCTATCCGTTACATTAAAATCTCTATCCTTTCGAATATTCTGAATTCTATTGACGAGCTCACGAGCGGTTCCTTCAGCTAAAAGTGCATCATCTAGGCTGATATCTAGGGCAACTGTCAAGTCAGCATCATTCGCAACTAACCATCCTGGAATATCTTCTGATGAAATTATAAAGTCTTCTGCTTCAAGATTAAATGTTTCTTCACCTAAAGTAAGACTTATGCAACCATCTTTTTCAATTAATGCAATATCTTCTTGGGTAAATGTACTGATTTTTGCTGCAGCTTGTTTCATGTTTTTCCCCATTCGTCGACCAAGCGTTTTGAAGTTTGGTTTAACTTTTTTCTTGATAAAGCCTGAGCCATCTTCTAAATATTCCACTTCCTTCACATTCACTTCTGAAAGCACTAATTCCTTGATTGCTTCCACTTGTCCTTTGAATGTAGGATTTAACACTGGCAACAATATTTTTCTTAATGGCTGACGTACTCGAAGTCGTTCCTTTTTTCGAAGGGATAAGACTAAGGAAGATATTCGTTGAGCATAGTTCATCCTTTGCTCTAAGTCACTGTCAATATCAGACTCATTTACAGCAGGATAAAATGCCAAGTGTACCGACTCATGTGCTTCTTGCTGCGTGCTATCATTTAAGTTACGATATAAGAAATCAGCAAAAAACGGTGACACCGGTGCCATTAGTTTTGCTATGGTAACCATACAGTCATACAGTGTTTGATACGCAGCAATCTTATCTGCATTTTTCTCTCCTTTCCAGAAACGGCGTCTGCACAATCGTACATACCAGTTGCTTAGGTGATCTGTTACAAACACCTGTATTTTACGCGTAGCGCGTGTTGGTTCATAAGCCGCAAAGTCTTCACCTGCTTCTTTGACCAGTGTATTCAACATAGAAATAACCCAGCGATCAATCTCAGGGCGATCCGCTACTGGAATGACTGCTTCTTTGTAATCAAAGCCATCAACATTCGCGTAAAGCGAGAAAAAAGAATAGGTATTATAAAGTGTCCCGAAGAATTTACGTCGCACTTCGTCAATTCCGTCAAGATCAAACTTAAGGTTGTCCCATGGTTGCGCATTGGATATCATATACCAGCGAGTGGCGTCTGCTCCATATTTAGCAATCGTTGTAAACGGATCTACTGCATTTCCTTTACTTTTAGACATCTTCTGGCCGTTTTTATCCAATACCAGACCGTTAGAAACCACATTTTTGTAGGCGACACTATCAAAACACATTACAGCAATTGCATGCAAGGTATAGAACCAGCCTCTTGTCTGATCCACTCCTTCTGCAATAAAGTCTGCTGGGTAATTCGCCTTGAACTTTTCTTCATTTTCAAACGGATAATGCCACTGTGCATAAGGCATAGAGCCACTATCAAACCATACATCGATCAAATCCAGCTCTCGCTTCATCGGACGTCCATCAGCTGCTGTTAAGATCACAGTATCAATAAATGGGCGGTGCATGTCAAAGCCTTCAGCCAATTGCTCAGTCATATGCCCAGCGGCTACTGACTTTTCGACTTCACTTCTCAGCTCAGCAATTGAGCCAATACAAATCTCCTCACTACCGTCTTCTGTACGCCAGATCGGTAAAGGAATTCCCCAATAGCGACTTCTCGACAGGTTCCAATCTTGGAGGTTTTCTAGCCACTTGCCAAACCGCTTTTCTCCAGTATGTGCTGGCTTCCAGTTGATGGTTTTGTTGAGTTCTACCATCCGAGCCTTTGCCTTGGTTGCCTTTACAAACCAGCTATCCAATGGATAATAGAGAATTGGCTTATCCGTTCTCCAACAATGCGGATAGTTATGCGCATATTTTTGAACGTTAAACGCTTTATTTTCTTTCTTCAGCTTTACTGATATATCAATGTCAACATTCACATAATCAGGATCGTCCTTGTAATTTTTGACATAGCGGCCAGCAAATTCACCCATACTATCAATGAACTTCCCTTGTTTGTCAACCATCGTCAACGCACCAATGCCATTTTGTCTTGCTACAAACATATCGTCTGCACCAAAGGAAGGCGCAATGTGCACGATACCAGTACCGTCGCTCGTAGAAACGAAATCACCGTGAATGATTTTGAACGCATCACCTTCTTCTGGCTGCGCGTAAGGCAATAATTGTTCATATCGAATGTCTAGGAGCTGTGCGCCTAAGTAGTCTGAAGCAATTAGGTAAGGAATTTTCTTATCTCCTTGCTGGTAGTCTTCTAGTTTCAGCTCAGCTTGTTCCGCTTTAAACCATTTCCCCACAAGATCTTGCGCCAATAGCACACTCAACGGTTTTCCTGTGTATGGATTGAATGTTTTTACTTTAGTATAAGTGATTTTTTTGCCTACGGCTAATGCTGTATTACTAGGAAGCGTCCATGGCGTTGTTGTCCAAGCGATGATCGCTACATCTTCATCTGCTGAATCAAACAGGAATTCTGATTGCTCATTCCTGATCGGACGAAATTGTGCAACAGCACTTGTGTCCTTGACATCCTGATAACTACCTGGCTGGTTTAGCTCATGTGTACTTAAGCCTGTTCCTGCTGCTGGTGAATAGGGTTGAATGGTATATCCTTTATAGAGATAATCATTCTTATAGAGCTTTTGAAGCAGGTTCCACACGGATTCGATGTACTCATTTTCGAAGGTGATGTACGGATTTTCCAGATCTACCCAATAGCCCATTTTGTTGGTCACGTCATCCCATAGATCTTTGTACTGCATGACCGTTTCTCTGCATTTTGCATTGTATTCTTCTACAGTGACCTTGGTGCCGATGTCTTCTTTGGTGATTCCGAGGGCTTTTTCAACGGCGATCTCAATTGGAAGACCGTGCGTATCCCATCCGCCTTTCCGCTCTACCAGCTTGTTTTGCATGGTATGAAACCGACAGAAAATGTCTTTAACAGATCGTGCTAATACGTGGTGTATTCCTGGCTTTCCGTTTGCTGACGGCGGCCCTTCATAAAACACGTATGTTTCCTGTCCTTCTCGTTCCTGCATACTCTTTTCGAATATGCTTTTATCTTTCCAAAATTCGAGTTGTTCTTTATCGATTTCTGGTAAGTTTAACCCCTTAAATTCCTTGTAAATGCCCATTCTTTTGAAAATTGAGATGCAAAGGTACAAAATTTCAATTTTGACTGCTTGGAAATTGTAGGATAATTATAAGATATGGAAATATGAATGTTGAAATAAATACAATCCACTTTTGATAACGAAGGAGTAGATTTAATCTAAATGTTCGCCCCATCGTTATTTCTGATAACTCAGTTGTTTCTTTTGAGGTTGAAGGAATTGTCAATAAAATATTCCAAATTTCTATTCTCTCAGTAATAGTTACAACGTTTTGCATATGCGACGGACCGACCGAATGGGAGGGCTGGACGTCATATGCTTTTGTTAGGCAAAGTATCTTTTATTTTAATTCTTCGAGACTTCCTTTTTGAGTTACTTTATAAGAGAACGGTCGTTTCTCTCTTGTGGCTTTTTTAGTGATTTCTTCCCAATGTTTTACCATAAGCTTGAGCATATCCATATATGTAAATCCGCTTTTCGAAGGAGGCCTAAAATAAAACATTCCTAAATTATACTCTTCACACAATTCTCGCTGATGTCTAATTCTATTAATATTATAATCTTGTGTTATTACACAAGAATTTTGCTTTCCAGCTAAAGGAATCCAGTCTTCGTCCTTGGCACCTTGGCCAAACTCCTGTTTAATTGATCTAACCTCAATTGATTCTTTCAATTTAAGATTTAGAGGTTCTTGTAAAACATTGAATCCTTCTGCCAGAAATGGTGACATATTTTCATCTATGTAAATAATCATGCAGCTTTATTACAGTATTCAATTGCGTCTAAAACTTCACTTTCACCTATTTCATACATATATGCAATAAATTTCGTAGGTTCTCCAGCTTTATGAAGGTTATAAATTGTTTCAGGATAAATATTAGTCTCTCCAACTACAGGAAGTCCAAATTGTCTGCTAGGATCAACAATTATCTTTTTATTCTTTCCTAATGGATAAAATCTATTTGCAAGCAATTCTTTATCAAACTCAAGATTCTTAAAAAATATTTTTATAAAATCTATTTGGAACTGCTTGGTTCCATCTAATGAAATCGTACCTTTCCCAGTTCTAAAAAATATTTTTTTGCCGTCCGTCTTTATTGATTCGATTATTTTTTTTTGTGCAAAAGGAAACGGAGTATCATAAATTTTAGACAACTCTAATCTAGCCTTGATAATTTCACGTGTTTTAACACCAGCTTCGCTTAACAATATCAAAGCATAAAGTTCAACGAGTGTATAAAAATCAACTGCTTTCGACTTTCCAACTTTCCAAGTATAAGAATAGTTCAACTCCTTTCGGAATTGATCATCCCAATACCTGCTAATCCAAGAGTTGACCTTATAATATGGAAGCCCTAAGATTTTAGCAATCTCAGAAATTGGATAAATCCCAGATCCTATTTTAAGTTTACTTTCGAAAGTCATTTCTGCTTGTTTCTTTAAATTTATTACATCGCAAGGAGAAATATTAATTTATTAGCGACAATTACTTAAAATATTATAAAAAACACACAAAACATAGGAATATCCTTATTAAAACATATTGATTCTTGTTATTTTGCCTAACATTTGTATAAACGCGACTGGCAGAACAATGCACCCTATAAGATTTCTAAAGTAATAAAAATGATTAGCTCCTGCAGCTGTCTTTTAACGATTCGTTTTCACGGTTATCGTTTTCGTAAGGGGCCATTCCTTGTCTTAAATAAATTTCATATGAGCTATTCATCCATCAACGCCTCAAATAACTCGTCTAATTCATCAAAAGACTTGACGCCCACCGCTTCTTCTTCGCCGCCAGTTACAGAAATCCCTAGTGGTTCTACGGTTTCAATGATTTTACTGCACGATTTAAAATTATCATTGAGTTTGAGTAATATTGGAAAAGCGTTGGAAAATTGCTTTAAGCTCTGCAACACATTTATTTGATTTTCAATGGATAATCCATTCTTTGAGAAATCAATCAAAAAGATAGAAGTGTAGGGTAACAACTGAATTAATGTTGAGTTTAACTGCAGAACATCTTCTAGGTTTTCTATGATGATTTCTTTAATAATAGGAAGACCGTGTAAGGCTCTTGCTGTATCCGCATTATGAAAATGTCCGAGTTGAACAAAATCTAAATTTAGGATTTCAAAGCTTTCGCGAATGGTTTGTGCTGAAGCCATTGAAAACTCACCAACAATGGCTGGACCTTCTAGCCAAGCAGTCATTTCCTGCATTTTTTTAGGCGGTACATGATCAGTTGCTGTAGGGTCAAGACTAAACCCTAACCAGTCAACACCCATTGCAGCGAAGTAGCGGGCATCAGTCAAGTTAGTAATCTGACTTGCCTTTACTTTAGTTGTTAACATTTTACTTAAAGTGAAACGATTTAAATTATTTTATTTCAAGGCATTAGCACTCATCCCCATCATGGAGAATCCGCCATCATGAAACAATGTTTGCATGGTAACGTATCGCGTTAAATCAGAAAACATGGTGACGGCATAATCTGCGCACGCCTCTGCAGATGCATTGCCTAATGGCGACATTTCTTCGGCGTAATTGTAAAACGTATCGAAACTATCAACACCAGTTCCTGCTGTAGTTTTTGTTGGTGATTGAGAAATGATATTGACTCTTACCTTTCTCTTCGCTCCATAGTGATAACCGAAGCTTCGCGCGATTGATTCCAATAACGCTTTTGATTCAGCCATTTCACTGTATTGGGGGAAGGTACGCTGCGCTGCTAAAAAGGACAATGCTAATACAGAAGACCAGTCATTGAGTGCATCCTTTTGATAAGCTACTTGAAGGATTTTGTGTAGAGAAATCGCACTAATATCAAGTGTTTTGTTCATCCACTCATATTTGAGATTAGTATACGCTCTTTTCTTCCTAACATTGACCGACATGCCTATAGAATGCAAAACAAAATCAATCTTTCCACCTAAATGCTCGATGGACTGATCGAACAGGTTTTCTATATCTTCTAGGCTTGTTGCATCTGCTGGAATAACAATCGTATTCAGCTTTTCAGCCAGTTCGTTAATCTTGCCAAATCGAAGTGCTACTGGTGCGTTGGTGAGTGTGACCTGTGCGCCTTCTTCTACACATCGCTCTGCAATTTTCCAGGCGAGTGATTTGTCATCAAGTGCGCCAAAAATTATACCTCTCTTTCCTTTTAATAAGTTGTTTGCCATTGGATTTATACTTTTACTAATAGTTCTTTTGCTGTGCTTAATGCGGCGTCTGTCGGCGGGCTACCGCTTATCATCGTCGCTATTTCTGTTATTTTCTCTTGCTTTGATAATACTTTTAGGTTGGTGTTTGTTTTTCCATTTACTGTTTCTTTATAGACGAGATAGTGTTTGTCTGCTCTGCCTGCAATTTGAGGTGTGTGTGTTATAGAAATTACTTGATGTCTGGAGGCTAAATCGTTTAGAATGTTACCCATTTCTAGAGCGACATTTCCAGAAACACCAGCGTCTATCTCATCATAGATAAGAGTAGGTAGTGGAATCGCATCTGCCACCAATGATTTTGTACACAAGGCAAGGCGTGACATTTCACCACCTGAAGCGACTTGTTTGATTGATTCTAATCGGCCTCCTGCATTTGCTGAAAACAGAAAATTTATTGCATCTATTCCACTGTTAATCAATGAATCTAATTCTTTTACTTCAACTTTTAGTTGAGCATTTTCCATAGACAGTTGTTTTAAGAGCTGTTGGACGCTTTTTTCAAATTTTGGGATGACTGCTTTCCGTTTTTCCGTGAGCTGTTCTGCTTGTTGGTATAGGATGTCTTCCTGCTCGTCGATTACAGTTTGGAGTGTTTCTATTTCTTGATAGAGATCTCCTGCATCAGTGACTTGTTTTTGAATTGCAGTTTGTATGTCTAGGAGTTGCTCAATCGTGGTTACCTGATGTTTAGTTTGCAGTTTATAGATTAAGTCAAGGCGCTCTGTGAGCTCGGCGATTCGCTCTTCGTTGTACTCTGTTTTTTCTTCAATGTTGACAATCTCGTTGGACAGATCCTCTAATTCGAATACTGTACTGTTAAGTCGTTCGCTAAGATTCTTTAGTGTATCGTTGAGGTGGCTAAGTCCGTTGAGGCTATTTGTTATTTCTGCTAGTTGATTAAGTATCGAATAATCAGATTCGCTGAGTAGTTGTTTCGCAGATGTGAGCGCAGACTTAATTTCTTCAGCGCTGGAGAGTGTTTTCTGTTCTGTTTCTAGGGCTTTTTGTTCACCTGCGGTTAGGCCTGCAGTACTGAATTCTTCTAGTTGAAAGTGAAGGAAGTCTAGTTCCTTGTTTGCTGATTCCTGTTTTTCTGTGAGTTTTTTGAGGTGTTGTCTATTTGTCTGATAGCGTTTGTAGAGGGTCGTGTATTTGTTTAAACGTTTGTCATTCCCGGCAAGGGCATCAATCATTCTTAATTGAAAGGACACATTGTTAATATCTTGTGTATCAAATTGTTGATGTAAGTCAATTAAAGAATTACTCAACGCCTTTAATACATTAAGCGTCGTTGGTGTATCATTTACAAAGGCACGTGATTTCCCGCTTGGAGTGAGCTCTCGACGGATAATGAGTTCTTCTTCATAATCGATGTCGTGCGCTTCGAAGAAGGGTTTAAGTGTGTAGTTTTTAATATTGAAATGGGCTTCTACAACACATTTTTTGTCAAGGTTAAACAATACTTTTGAGTCGGCTCGTTTCCCCATTACCAAGCCAAGAGCTCCTAGTAAAATAGATTTACCGGCTCCCGTTTCACCAGTTATAATGGTGAGTTGATCGGAAAACTGAATCTCTACAGATTCAATCAATGCATAATTGCTGATAAGTATCCGTTGAATCATAGTATTGCTTTTCGCAACGGCAAAGATAATTTATTTAATTATGAATGATTAGTATTGCAATATTATTTTGTGGAAAAGAATTGTGACAAACGTTGCTATTATTGATTGTTGAGCATAACAAATTTGCTTGGAACCATATGCTAACAAATCAACTTTAAACATAAAACTTTTCTTACCTTTGGTGGTTTACTCTATGTGTTTTAACGCGTACTACTAAAATCTTCAATGAACCAATGAAAACAGACTTTCTTATTATAGGGTGTGGGCTTGCTGGTGTTACGTTTGCGAATCTTGCTGCTGAACACGGATATACTGTGAGACTCACGGATAGACGCGCGCACATTGGAGGTAATTGTTATTCTTATAAGGATGAGGAGTCTCAAGTGGAAGTACACAAATATGGACCACATATCTTTCATACTAATTCTACAAAAATATGGGAATATGTCAATCGGTTTACGGCGTTTAATAATTATGTGAATCGGGTGAAGGCTAGAACGGGGAATCGGGTATACGGCATGCCGATCAATCTGCATACCTTGAATCAGTTCTTTGGTAAAGACTTTACACCTGCCGAAGCTGAAAAACACATTGACAGTATAAGAGATAAGGAACTGAAACCAACTAATTTTGAGGAATATGTGCTCCACAATTTGGGACGTGAGTTGTATGAAGCGTTTTACAAGTATTACACCACGAAACACTGGGGTGTTGACCCAACGGAAATACCGATTTCTACAGCAAAACGATTGCCGATTCGATTCAATTATAATGACAATTATTTCAATGATCAGTTTCAGGGTATTCCTGTAAACGGTTATACGGAGATGATTCAGCGAATGCTTGATCATAAGAATATTCATGTTAGTTTAGGGGAAGATTTTGAATTGTATCGAGCTGGTTGGAGACAAAATTTTAAGCACTTAGTGTTTACTGGTTCGATTGACAATTATTTCAATTATAATAATGGATATCTTCCATATCGAACACTGCGTTTTGAAGCGGTTCGAGGTAAAGAGATTATTGGCAATGCGGTGATGAATTATACGGATATGAGTGAATCGTTTACTAGGATGCATGAGCACAAATGGTTTACTCCTGAACGGAAATTTGATAAATCGATTGCGTTTAAAGAATATCCTGGGAATACAGACAGTCGGAAAAATCCGATATATCCGATTCGGAATCCCGACTCTACTGCTATGTTTCAAGCCTATAATGATCAAGCGAAAGCGGAAGAAAACGTGACCTTTGTTGGTCGATTGGCTGAGTTTAGATATTATGATATGCATCAGGTAATTGCAGCTAGTATGACGAAATTCGAAAAACTAATGGAGACTTATGGGAAGTGAAATCGGCTCAAAATCTTGGAATAATGAGATGTATGAGAAACATCCGACTCCCTATAATGGAGTTGCTGGATTCATACAGAAAAAGCGTTTAGAAAAAATTTCGGCTGCGATTAGCAAATTCCCAACAACAGGTGACACGATGGCTGAAATTGGTTGTGAGGAAGGAAATCTCCTTGGTTTTTTGAGTGCTCAACATAAGGGTTTTCAGTTAATAGGCCTTGATATCTCTTCTAAGGCATTGAAAGATGCGAAGGAAAATCTTCCTGAATCTGCTGTGCTTGGCGAGCATGACATCACCAGCGGGCCATATCCTTTTGAAACGCCACCTGCTTATCTCGTTTGCAGTGAAACGCTTGAACATATCCCCAATGCCGAGGCGGCGGTTGACAACCTTGCTAAATCAACAGGGAAAGACACGATTGTGATCATCACTGTCCCAATTGAAAAGCATAAAAACAATATTAAGAAATGGCTGGTCAGGCTTCGGCTGTTTAACTTGTTTTTTAAAGGGATTGAGGCTTCTCTTTCTGAGTGGCATGTCCAAGATTTTAGCAAGGAGGATATCCTTGGTTTACTAGGAAAGCATTATCAGATTTTGAGTTATGATACCATTTGGTTAATGCATCAAATCATTGTATGTAAACTCAAAAAGAACTGACTATGGCGAAGGAATTAACGGTAGTGATCCCAGTGTACAATGAAGAGGAGATCATACAAACAGTCATCGAGGATTGGGCAACCACATTACGTGGATTAAAGATTGATTTTGAGCTGAAAGCTTACAATGACGGATCGAAAGATGCTACAGTTGAAAAGCTCAAAGCCATTGCGGCTACTTATCCAGAGTTAACAATTATAGATAAGCCTAATTCTGGTCATGGGCCTACTATTTTAAAGGGTTATCGTGAAGCGGATTCTGACTTTGTGTTCCAGGTAGATTCAGACAATGAGATGCGTGGAGAATACTTTGAACAACTATGGAAAGAACGACAGAATTATGATTTTGTGATTGGTCGTCGTAAGTTTAACTTTAAGGTGCCATTGCCTAGAAGGGTAGTGAGTTTTATTGCCAAAAAATGTGTGCATCTGTTTTATGGGAGAGGAATCTCAGATATGAATGTTCCTTACCGATTGATGAATCGTGCTACGTTTTCGGCAATTTTTGAGGCAATTCCTGAAGATACGTTTGCTCCCAATGTCATCATCTCTGGGATGGCGATTCGCAAAAAAATGAAGATCAAGGATTTTCATGTTCCAACTAGTTTCCGAGCAACTGGAACCGTTTCTATACAACGAATGAAGTTGCTTAAAGTGGCGTTTCGATCATTTAAAGAGACGATTTCGTTTGCGCGTTCTAGCGCTTCGAAGTAACTGGGATAATGAGTGGGCTGAGCATATATCTTATAAATTTCATCCAATTAGGCATTGTTTGCTTGGTTTTTATTTCAATTGGTCGACAATTCGCTAAGCGCTCTGAAATCACGTTTAGGGAGTTATTTTTCTCTTTGTTTATTGGGACTTTGTTGCTGAGTACTTGTTTTGCCCTTGTAAAAACAGGAGGAAAAACGGTGATGCTAGGGTTTTTGTTGCTTGCTTGTTTTTCTGTTTTAGAACGGCGTAATTATCCTGTGCACATGGCGAGGCCTGCTACCAGTTCTAGGAGATTGGCAATTGGTGGATTGTTGTTTGGCTCGTTATTCGTTTTTAGTTGGTCTTTCTTTACACTTATTCAATTTGACGGTTTTCCTTATCATATTCCTGCTGGTTCAGCAATGGCTCCAAACGATTATCTGATTAATGTATTGAGAAGCCATTATCTTGGTGTGAGTGGGGAGGAAAACTACTATCACTTCTACAATGAATTGGATGCTGCCTACCATGGTCCGAAACCTTATCACTATCTAGAAATGTGGACGACGGTGTCTCTCAACAGTATTTTCGGTGGGCTGACTGCTGAGAAGTTTGTTTTGATGGTGACTCCCTTGTATCATTTTATCGCATTTACTGGAATAATGGCTTTGTGGGAGCGGTATCAATCGGTCAAATGGTATCATTTTTTACTAAGTGCTTCATTTTTGTTTTTGGCTGGTGTCCACTTCTCTGTATTCAATCAATTTGGGGTGCTGGATTTTAGTTTGCCTATTTTCACGCATCGAGTTAAGATGTGTGTGTATTATCCGTTTATTTTAGGGTGTTTACTAATGTTTGATCAGGAAAAGCCGCAGTTTTCCATGATTTTATTGTCGGGGCTTGTTCTTGCTACTGTTGTGGTGGCTCCTGCCGTTATGGGTGGTGCGTTCTTGTATTTGGGTGTTCAGTTTTTTCGAGCAAAGTATAAGCGGAATGTCCTTGAATCTGCGGGGATACTAATTTCTATGGTCTTTTTTGTTTTTGTGTTTTACAAATTTCTTGAGACTGGACAGTTTAATATACGGGCGAACGCTGGTTCAGGTAGTCTGACAAGCGGTGTGCTTTCTAAGTTGATGGAGCACCCATTTCACATAGCTCTGCTCCTTGTACAGCATTTATTGCGGGAGTTGGTCTCTTATCTACCGTTGTTATTGCTTGGCTTATTTCTTCTTTGGAAAGAAAAGGGGTTGTTTACTCGGAATTTATCGCTTTTCATCCTTGTTTCTAGTATTATGGTCAGCGGTGCTGGGGCGTATGCTTTATTTGAAGGGGAAAAAGACGCGACTCAATTGTTTTTTAATATGGGGAATGCCTTGATGAACTGTTGTCTTATCTGGGCGGTGATCCGTTGTTTGAGTTTTGAGAACGATGGGAATCAGAAAGTCCGTGCTTGGTATTATCTAGGCGTTGGTCTCTTGTTAATCCCGATATTTCTGAAGCAAGTGCCGCATGCAATAAAGAAAAATATTACGCCTGTTTCTCAAAAGCATTATAGTGATGACTATCTGATGAAAATCAAGGCGTTCGTTCTTGCTGATGAGGGTTTGACGGTTGGTGCGGCGATAAAGGGTGGGCAGGATTATCGGTCTGCGTTTTCCAAGCAAACAGCGGCTTATACGCTTGGGTATTATCTGGCGTATATGGAAAATGGTGCGCTTGCATTGCAGGTAAGTGATTTTGACATTCCTAATGTGACTGAGAAGGATAGGGCGGCTCGGGCATCTAATCTTTTTTATCGGTTTGTTGAACAGCAGCGGGCTGATGGGGCATTTGTTTCGATTGGTGCGTCACAAGTAGCTTTTATACGGCAATACGAGTTGGATTTTGTGGTGGTTTCTAGGAACGGGTTGGTTCGTGAGGAGGTACTGGGGTTGGTTGAGGAGGTGATTGAGGACAGTGTTTCTGGGGAGCGATTTTTGATTGTTAAATGAGTCTAGGGTTTAGCTGGTGGGATACAGGATTTTTTTGAACCAACAAGTCATAAGGAAAAGCTATTGATTGGCTATAGCAATGGTGTGCGTAAGTGATAGCAGCGGTATGCGCGGAATGTAATGAGCACATAATAGCGAATAGCACGACCCGGAGTGTAACGGAGGGATACGCCCAAACAAATTCTTTATCCTAAATAAACTGCTTTATCTGAATGTTATGCTCCTGCTGGTGGATCTAGAACAGTGTCCTTGTGTATCTTGTAGCATAAGTCTATACTTTGCCTTGCCAGCAAAATCTTCGGAAAACTGATCGCGAAAGTTGTATTTGCTTAATTCTGTAGAGTTGCCATTGGAATTTACTGTGCCAAGGCGTTTATACTCACCATCATTAATGGCTCTTTCGATGTAGTAGTTTTTGACATTTTGTTCAAATTGGGTTTCCCAAGTGATTGTCACCTTCTTTTCTGCAGTTACAATCTTGAAGTCTATTAGATCTATAATAGGATTAATGCTGGTGGAACTAATTAATAGTATTGCAAATCCTGATAATAATGCCTTGATTAAACTTTTTCTCATCTTTCAAGCATTTAAGAAAATTATGAATGAGGCTGAATAAAATTTTACTTGCGTAATTATTGATTTAAACGACCTTATTCGATTTTGGTTTCATTTTTCATTTATCTATATGCAAGCAGAATGCCATCTTTTATGTTTTTATTAAGTAAAACACTGCTCTTTTGTATATTATTAATTAATTTTTGAAAAATATTCGAGTTTTGAGCTGATTTTTATGGAAAATGGTAGAAATTTTTGAAAAATATCTGGCATCTTTAAATAATGCGTCTTATATTTGTACAGGTAATTAATTTGAATTCTAACTATTTCACCTATTAATTAAAGAAAAAATGGCAACAGCATTAAAATTTGAATACATCTGGATGGATGGATACAAGCCTGAACCCAACTTGAGAAGTAAAACCAAAGTAATAAGATTGGATAAATATAACTGTGAGGTAGATGTTCTACCGGAATGGTCTTTCGATGGGAGTTCTACTCAACAGGCTGAAGGTAATTTTTCAGATTGCTTGTTGCGCCCTGTTGCAGTTTATCCTGATCCAGGTAGAAGAAATGCCTACTTGGTTGTGTGTGAAGTCTTCAACCCAGACGGTACACCACACGAATCAAATACAAGAGCTAAGATTGAAGATGACGATAAAGATTTTTGGTTCGGATTTGAACAAGAATATGTCATTGAATATAATGGACGGCCAATCGGTTTTCCAGAAGGTGGCTTTCCAGAACCACAAGGTCCATACTATTGTGCGGTAGGAAATGGAAAAGTATCAGGACGAGAAATGGTAGAAGAGCATTTAGATATTTGCTTGGATGCTGGAATTGACTTAACAGGAATCAATGCCGAAGTAATGCTTGGGCAATGGGAATATCAAGTGTTTTCGAAAGGTGCTAAAACAGCAGGCGATGATGTGATTGTCACTCGATATCTGCTAGAGCGCATTTCAGAAGAATATGGTGTAACCATTAATTTACATCCGAAACCTGTGAAGGGCGATTGGAACGGCTCGGGTATGCATTGCAACTTCTCTAATGCCGAAATGAGAGAACAAGGTGGTAAAGAAATGTTTACTGCTATTTGTGAAAGTTTTAGACCATTGCATAAAGAACACATCGCAGTTTACGGCTCAAGCAATGAACAGCGACTGACTGGTTTGCACGAAACACAATCCATTGATGAGTTTAGCTACGGCGTGAGTGATAGAGGTGCTTCGATTCGTATTCCTGTTTCTACAGCTAAAAACTGGAAAGGGTATTTGGAAGATAGAAGACCGGCTTCTAATGCAGATCCTTATCTTGTTGCGGGTAGAGTGGTGAAGACGGTGAAGTCGGCTGGGGTTACTGTATAAAAGAAACAAACCTAAATAGAAGTTGGAGGTTGTCATTGATTTGACAGCCTCTTTTTGTTTTTTGAGGAATGCAGGATTAAGATTTGTAGGATCTTAATTTCCGAATCTTTGATTGGAATCGTGAAACCAAGTGACTGGTTTCTAGAAGATCTTTGAAGCGAAATCCCTTTGAGTTTTACATTAGATAGGTTAATCTATTCATAGTACAATCAATCATTTAAATCCTATTTATCTAATAAATCCTTTCCATCTAATTCTGCATTTTTTCTTTTATCCTTGCACTACAATATCTCGGTCTCCGGCCCATTTGCTGATGTCTTCTTTTTTGATTGCAGCTGACATTAGGTCTGGAAATACGTCTGGAGTGCATGCGAATACTGGGATTCCCATCTTTGCAAAATGACCCGCAACGCTTTTATCGTAAGACGGACTTCCGTCATCGTTTAAGGCTAGTAGGCAGATGACTTGTACGCCCGATGCTACTAGTTCGCTAGCTCGGCGAAGCATTTCTCGTTGGTTGCCGCCTTCATACAAGTCCGTGATTAGAACCAAAATAGTATCTGCTGGTTTTGTGATAGCTGCTTGGCAATGTTGTAGTGCTAAATTGATATCTGTGCCACCACCTAACTGCACACCGAATAATAAATCTACTGGGTCTTGCAGGTCCTCCGTCAAGTCCGCTACCTGTGTATCAAATACTAGCATCTTTGTGCTGACATTGGGTATGGAAGCCAACACGGCGCCAAAAATTCCTGAATAGACTACAGATGTGCCCATTGAACCACTTTGGTCTAGGCACAGGACAATGTCTTTTAATGACTTGCGTGACTTTCTGCCATAGCCAATCCTCGTTTCTGGGATGATCGTTTTATATTTGGGTTGGTAGTGTTTTAAATTTTTGCGAATGGTGGCATTCCAATTGATTTCTCGATAGGTCGGGCGGCGGTTGATACCTGATTTATCGAGAGCGCCACTGACTGCAGAGACTACTTTTTGTTCTAGTTTTCCTATGAGTTCATCCACTACTTTTTGCACAACACGCCTTGCAGTATCCTTGGTTTTGCTGGGAATGAGCTTGCCTAGTTCCATTAAGGTGGCGACTAGGTGCACATCGGCTTCTGCTTGTTCTAAGATCTCGGGTTCGAACATCAGTTTTCGCTTGAGTGCTTTGTGCTTCATGGCATCATTCTGCATGACTTTCACAACAGATTGCGGGAAAAATTTTCGGATATCGCCTAGCCATCGAGCAATGCTTGGGCTTGATTTTCCTTGTCCACCCTTTTCTTTTTCTTTACCGTAATCGAATTTGTTGGTTTGTTCAAAATCGTATAGCGCTGATAGGGCATCATCTAAACCTTGTAGGCCTTCTGAAAGCTGGTGATCTGTGCCGTCTGCTTGGTCTCCGCCTAGGATGAGGCGCCACTTTTCTAGTATTTTTAAGTCGGGTTGCTCATCCATAATCAATATCCTAGTTGTTTTGCAATAAATGGTAAAATTGAAGCTCCGAGCGCTTCATCGAATAGTGTGTCTTCTTCTTTGTTTGTGGTTTGGTCGTCTTCTACTAGGCCATGTTTTACTTTTTCTCCAATCTGGCGTCGTTCGCCAAACTGAAAACGGGAAAAGGCACGTCTTAAGACTGGAAGTAATTCTACGAATGTTTCGCGTTGTACACTGTCTACCCATTCAAAAATTAGATTCCAAATTCTATTGTCATAGATTAGGATCAGGCCGCTTCCTTTTAAAAATCCTTCTACCCAAGCTGCGACTTCTGCTGGGGGATTGCTAGCAGAAAGGTAGTAGGAAAATAAGTTGTCTGCTTCTCCTTCTTTCAATTGTTCATTGTCTAGTAGTAGTCGGACAGTACATCCGACAATCACATTGTGGATCCCTGGGGTTGTGAGGATTTTACGCAGTGCTTTAAACCATTGATTATATAAAGAATCGTCTTCTAATATCTTTACGGCAGTGTCGACTTTTCCGATGAGGTTGAAGAGCTCGTTTGAGTTTTCTTCATCTAGACCATAACAGGTATTTGCCAGGGTGATGCAGACCTTGCTAAATAAACGGTTAACGATTTGTTCAATCTGAGTAACATCCGTTTTTCGAACGTTTCCATATTTTACGATATCGACAAGTCCAGGAATCGCATTCATCAAATCTTTTGAATCTGAAGAAATAGCGGACTCATTGCTAATCTTGGTGAGTAGCTGATCAATTGATGGGAATAGTTCCGCAGGAATACAAAATTGCACCAATTCCACTAAATCGGATATCCGACTCATTTCTTTCATCTTCACTGCCACAAGATTTAGGCTTGCTTCTTCGACGGTATTTCCATAAAAGGCTTTGTCTATCAAGGCGATTTGCATTTGTGGGTTCCATTTCAACTTCCAAATTTCTTTGAATGTTCCTTTGTTTCTAGCAAACGCTTTAGTCGACCAATTGATGTCTAGTAACTCTAATCTGTGAAAGAAAATACTCTTTTTTAATCCTGCGGGTGTCCTTAGATCCAGTTTGACTTCCTTCCTAGTTGCTTCGAATTTTAAGCGGAGTTTCTTTGCAATGCTCTCAAAATCCATTTGAAGTGGTACTTTGGGTAGGTCTTCTGGCAGGCTTCCAATTTTCTCGCCTACAATGACTTTTTGATTGATTAACTCAAAAAAGATGCTGTCTCCCATGCACATTACTGTGTGCACGGCTTCACTCAATTCTGCTAGGGAGATTTGGGCTTTATTGCGCAAGGCTGCCAAGGCGTGAGCTAGTCGATATGTTTCAAGGACATGGGCAGTAGAAATGTCTACGCCGTCTTCTCGGAACGTTTCAGCAATCGTAGAGAGCCATCCTATCTCCACATCTTCTGTCAATTTCCATTGGTGTTCATACCAACCTGGCGATTTGATTCCTGCGCCATAACCCGAGTGATAGGATAATCGAGAATTGGTCCATGGAATCCAAGCACATGAGATAGGAACTTTTGATTTAGGCACCTTTTTTAATATTTTTTGGTCGCCTTTTACGAAGGAATCTAAATCTTCTAACATAGGCGCGTGCCAACCACCACAAACCACCACGATATTTTCGTATAATTCATTAATGGTTGCTTGAATAATGTTGCGCATGTAGGCTTCTCGGACTATGTTTTCTTTGTCAAGAGAGGAGGCAATTCCTTCTTCTCGTAAGGTATACATACATAAGCGAACTGCTTCAAAGTGATCTGCAGCGGCGTATTTGCTGTTTTTCTCAAATTGTGCTTCCCACCACGCTTCACCACTTTTAAATCCTGCGACATCTGCGAGATAGGCAATTGGGTCTCTAGGTGGCATTTCTATTATGACTTCTTCAGCAATTTCCTTCAACAATACTGCTTCTTGTTTTTCTTTTTGCTGTGCTTTAAATTGAACGCCTGCTGGTAAATCCAAGGCACGAAGCGGAATTGCATTGTCATTTGCGTATTTGGCGGCTACCCATTCTGGAGAAAATGCGACGAATGGATAAAAGGTGGATTGCTTTGGGTCTTTTGTATTGTAAATCATTATAGCGACGGGAGGAACTAGTTCCTCGTGCCCGACGATTTTTAAGTGCTCGGAGATTTCGGGTGGTCCTTCTATTAGTACTATGTCGGGTTTTAGCTCTTCAAGTCTGCGCGCGACCATTTTTGCTGAGCCTACTCCGTGATGTCTTATGCCTAAAATGTGAACGGCCATTTCTTATAATTGTTATTGGTTAATTGAGTTTATCAATTTTGCAATTGCTTCTGATTTTTTTAGTTTAAACTATTGAACCTTTTAATTAAAAAAACAATATTGAAGTTTCGTTATAAACTAATTTCTCTGCACGCTCTATAAATATCTTTCCATTCTTTCCTTGGCTTTACGACTGTTTCTAGGTAATCATCCCATACGACTTTGTCTTGGATTGGGTCTTTGATTATTGCACCGATCAGGCCTGAAGCGATGTCTTGGGCTGATAATTTACCGTTACCAAAATGTGCTGCTAGGGAGAGTCCGCTGTTTACTACAGAAATGGCTTCTGCGGTACTCATGGTTCCTGAGGGTGGTTTTATTTTTGTTTTTCCGTCTTCGGAAACGCCAGAGCGCAATTCTCTGAAAATAGAGACGATGCGTTGTATTTCTTGTAGTGTTGGCAATTCTGCTGGTAAGTCAAGGCTTGTGACAAGTTTGGCAACGCGTGTTTTAACAATATTGATTTCTTCTTCAGCTGTTTTCGGTGTTGGGAGGATCACTGTATTGAATCGTCGTTTCAAGGCAGAGGATAACTCATTGACTCCTTTGTCTTTATTGTTTGCAGTTGCAATAACATTGAAGCCTCGCTGTGCTTGTATTTCTATGCTTAACTCTGGAACAGGTAAGGTCTTTTCGGATAGAATTGTGATCAAGTTGTCTTGAACATCGGCTGAGATACGGGTTAATTCTTCGATTCGAGCGATTTTCCCATCTTTCATGGCCGTCATCAATGGTGTTGTGACGAGTGCGCTTTCGCTAGGGCCTTCTGCCAGTAGTTTTGCGTAGTTCCACCCATATCGGATAGCTTCGTCACTAGTTCCTGAAGTTCCTTGGATTAGGAGTTTTGAGTTGCCAGTGATGGCAGCGGTGATGTGTTCGGACACCCATGATTTTCCGGTTCCTGGAATGCCATAGAGTAGGAGTGCGCGGTCAGTGGTGAGTGTGGCGACTGCGATTTCCATTAGACGTCTGTCACCGATGTACTTGGGAGAGATTTCTAGTCCATTTTTGAGGGTGGTTCCCATTAAGTAGTCTACTACGGCTTGGGGTGAGAGGTCCCAATTGGGAGGTCTGTGAGCGGAGTCCTGTTTTTTCAGGGCTTCTAGTTCTTCCTTGTATTCTACTTCGGCGTGGCTTCTAAGCGTTCCCATTGTTATATTTTTTAAGTTTTGTTTTTACGTTGGCTGCTTGCATGATCGGTTCATAAAAATGGCGTTCCCACCAGGCACTACTTTTCAGGCTACTGGTTTCTGTTTGGTGTCTTTTTTCTAGCATCGATATACTGTCTTCATTGAAGCTCATTGCTGCATATTGCCCAATCTGATAATCATAGATCGAAGCTTGAGTGCGCAGTTTTTTTAGGATGGCTGATACCAATTTTTCTGAAAAGTTTCTGCTCCATTCTTGTCCATTCTCAAATCTACCAGATCGCAATACGGCACTTTCAAAGAATAGTTCATTTTGAATAATGTGTTTTTCCCATTGTTCTGGCGTCAATAGAGATAAGAGTTTAGCGTCTTTTTCTTGATTTTTAATCCCTAATATATAGTTGGCGATTCTTGTGTTCTGATGAATTGTCGCTAATTTTTTCAAGGCTGGTATTAAACAACTATAGTCTGTTCCTTTTACAGTATAAAGGAAGGATTCATTACTTGTAAAATATTCAAGACATTGATCATTTTCAAACCCAAAAACGTCATTCCATTCTTGTATTGGAATAACTTGAACTAAGCAAGAAAACCAATATAAAGCATCCGATTTAAACAATCCGATGTCTACATTTTTTTCTTCAAAACCAAAGACTCCTGTCATCATTAGTGGGTTCCAAAAATCATCTGTTTTTTCTGGGAGTTCTAGCTTAGGTGAATCGTTGGACAGGAGTTTTTTAAAGAAATTTTTTGCTGCTGGCAACTGTACATATTTTTTGATTTGAATTACTGTATGTTTGTTTAGATCTGAGTCAGGTAGCATTAACAATGTTTCAGCGATTATTCTTCTGCAAGCAACCTGCTTTGCTTTTTCCTTCGCAGAATACTTAAATTCTCCGCGATGCAAGGATTCGAGAAACGGGATGTCAGCCTTTGTTGCAGTAGACTGAATCGCTGTCAGGAATTTTATTTTATCGTGGATAGATTCTGTGTTCCAAGTATCGTTGAGCATTTCTTGTGCTTCACTTGGGGCATTCTGTCTCTTTTGAAGTAACTGAATATATCGTTGATCTGAAGTTCCTTCCTCCCAGATATTATTGACAGGGATCGAACTTTTGGTGTTGTAGGCTATTTTGTATTCTTCATTTTGCAGAATGGCCCACGCGCCTTTTTTACCAATAATTTGGACAACGTGCGCTCTGCTTGATTTCTTAAGTCTTACTCCTTCTTTTATTGCAGGGATGATTTCTCTGGCAGATAAGATCCAATTGTGTCGAATTAGTACTTTGCACCAAGTAGAAAAAAGGTGGTTTCGTACAGGTCCGTCGACTTCTTGGATTACTTTGAAAATTTTTATTAAATCAATTGGGGCAATGGTTTTTTCTTCAATAATTGGCTCGCCAGTAATTTCTCCTTCATATTGTGGAGGCACAGTTCCTGCCTCCTTATAAAATAGGTCGATTGCCATAGCGTTTAGCAAGCGGGTTTCGTGTCCTTCATCTTCTTTTTCAGTCATCGCTTCTGAAATGACGCTTGGTAGCTTCGCTTTTTCGATCTTCCTCCTATTGGTCCCAAGCAGAGCGACTTCCTTTATGTGTTGATCAAGGATCACAAGCAGGTATATTTTTGGTTATGAAATATGCCTAGTGGCAAGATACCATCATTGTATTGAACGAAACTAAGTCCGACTGGTGTATGATTGGCTAGTAGCATCATTGTCAATATTTTATCGCTTGAATGTTGGTAGACGGAGCGCTGTATGTGTTGGAATTTTTTATTTTCATCACAAGCAATCCAATCGTTTCCTGTTTTAACAAACCGAACATTCTTAATGAGATAAAATTGATTATTTATCCAAGGGTTTTCGGATAGTCGGGTTACTGTTAACTTATGGTGATCGTCCCAGTTCTTACAAAAGTGCTTGGCCGGTACGGTTTTTTCTTCTATTGGCTTTTGTGTGTTGACAAAAGCTCGATAGGGTTGATTTCCAGGATAGAAGATAAGTTCAGCTTCTAAGGATGCACCGTCTATCAATAAAGGTGGCGGACCCGTTGAGAATTTTGTTTCAAAGTCAAGGAGATAACCGCGATGGCCTGTTTTGATTCCTTGCACCCATGTGCGGTAGGCAGTGAGTTCATCCATTTCTTCAACGAAAGAACCCAGAACGAGCCATTGGTCAGTTACTTTGAGTGAATCAGGATTTACTAGTAATTCTTTTTTATTTATGTTCCAACCGATCAGGGATTTAAGTGTTTGCAGATAAGGTGTTTCTTGGTCTTTGGGTTGTTGCTGGAAGCTTTTTATCAGTAGATACAATTGTCCTATGATTTCAAAGGCGTCTTCTTGCCAACCGTCTTGTACACTGTAGTTCAGTTCATTTAAGGATCGGATTCTGGCTCCTAGGCCTGGTGCTTTCGCATCGACCATTTTTGCGGCGAAATTTTCGAAGAACGCGTAATCTTTTGATGGAAGTTCAAGTAAACCTAATCTGACTAGATCTTTTAGCCATTGGTCTAATTCCTGTATTCCTTTGTTGATGGAATCGAAGCGACTGGCAACTCTTTTTGCTTTGTCGGCAGCTCGTTTTTCAATTTCTTTCTCGGTGAGCACTTTGGGTGTATCTGCTGCAGTGGTTTTTGCGTGTCTTTTGTCAAGCCATTCAGCTATTTCTGGTGGTTCTGTTGATTGAGTGAAGGAAGCGCTTTCCTGACAATGTAGCAACAGAATGGCGATACTATGTTTGCATGGATGTTGCCTTGAAGGGCAGGAACACTTATAGGCCAGATCCTGCAAATCGATGGAGACGTGGTAAGGGTTTTTTCCCGAACCTTTGATGGCGCCCCAAATTGCTCTTTCGCTTTTGTGATATTCTACCCATTTGGACGAAAGGGATAGCTTTTTTCCTGCTTTAAAAGCGTTTGCATTTACTGCTAGTTTCTCAATGTACGCTTCTGTTAGATTCACTTATTAATTGTGATTGAATAATGTCCTTTTTGCTAGATACAAATATATTCTTTTACTTGGAAATAGCAGGGTTTCTTACTAATTAATTATTGGAGATTTCTAGTGTTTTTTTCTGTGAAGCGGTAACTATTAAGTTTCTTTTAATTGTTCACCTTTTTAAGGCTGTTAGATTGATTCTTCCTCTGGCCTTTGGTTTGGAAATCAAGGGAGTATCGACCAAAATATCAGGGTCAAATGTTTGGATGATTTTATCTATATTTGAAATTCAAAAAACAATTTAAAATGAAAAAGTTAATTATCCCAATTTTTCTTTTGTCCCTTTTTGTCGCTGAACTTGAAGCTAGATCAGTAAAAGGACAAATTCATTTTGAAAATGAAATTGTAGAGGTGAAGTTTAAGATTCCAGGACTTTATGTTTACTATGAATCCATACTTTACGAATTCCAGTATCGAGTAGTCTATTTAGATCCCAATGGTGAAAGACGGATCTTAAAACCACATCAAGCAAAAGAAATCAGATTTAATTATGCGAATCAGGATTTTAGAATGTTATCTGTAAAAACTCCTTCTAATATTAAACCAAAACAATTTCATAATGCACAAAGTACGAATGTCTTTCTGAGAGTGGGAGTTGATGGCGGTTTGAAATTGTTTCATTTCTATAAAAATCCGAGCTGGTTTAACTTTACTAATTTCGGACCGATATATTTTCTTCAAAGGCAGGACGATTTATATAAAAGGGTAAGACCACTCTTTTTTAGAAGGGATATGATAAAATACTTTCAGGATTGCCCTGAATTATCAAAAAGAATCAAAAAAGGACATTATCCCAAACGTTCGATCGTAACCATGATTAACCATTATAATTCTAACTGTAATTAAGCCCTATTTTACAATACAAAAACTCTATGATACATATGATGCCGCACTTTCAGCGCTTTGGTTCTTCCTGTGTTGCGTCCTAGGGTTTTGCCCTAAGTAATATTCGCACATTCAGTGCAATTTTGGTTTTAACTATTCCATTAATACAGAATAGCCAGATGTAAGTTACATGCGAATTTATTGCTGGTTAAAAACAATTTCATTCAGACTTTGAAGATTCAACTTTAATCCACTAATTTTAGTGATTATTGAAATTGAGAACATGCCGAAAAAATCATTGTTTATTGTTATTGAAGGTCTGGATGGGTCAGGGAAGTCAACGCTTGCTCGTCAATTGGCTATTTTTCTTAATGGTATTTATCCAAACAAAATTAAGCTAACGTTTGAGCCACATGATGGGTCGACTAGTGGGTTGTATATTCGGCAGATCCTTGAAAAAAAGATCACAGACTTCAGTCATCGGACATTAGCGCTCGCCTTTGCTGCTAATCGAATGGACCACGGATCAAGAGTCATCAGCAATTGGCTTACTGGTGAGGAAGGGCGCATCGTGATTTGTGATCGGTATTATCTCTCTTCCCTTGTTTATCAGACCACAGAGGAAACACCAATGGAAGAAGTGATGCATTTGAATCGAATGGCAAGGAAACCAGCTATCATTTTCTTTTTTAATGTGTCGAATGAAGTGTGCTATCAGCGCATGGATCAGCGGAATAAAGCAAAGGAGTTATTTGAGGATAACCTAACGGCTACTCGAAACAAATTTCTCAAAGGAATTGAGTTTTTGAGAGCTACACGCCAAGAAAATATTGTTGAAATAGATGCCAATGGTTCTATGGATGAAGTGCTTCGAGGATTAGTACTACAAATAAATAAATTAGAGGGTTGGGAAGATAAACGATTGCTTGATGTGGATCGTTTTCAAATCAATTTGAATAATGAACGCACCCAATCGTTCAGCGAAAGCTGCTTTAATTATCTTGAAAAAAATGGCTTTACGGTCAACGGAAAATTGCAATGGTCGGATCAAGAGGCTTATGCGATTCAGGCAGATTTGCCCTTGGGAATTCAGCAGCGAGGTATTGCAATCATTGCTACCGAAACGCAGCGATATGATGTCGTGTTGAATAATGCTTCTATGCAAAATGAGTTGACCGATTTTATTATTTTGTTTGTTCCTGGGCCAGCTGAAGGTGAAAATCCACATTATGAGCGAGAAGTAATTCAGTTTAAGGAAAAGGGAACTTCGTTGATGCCGACAGTTAAAATTGTAACCCGTGAAATGCTCTAATCTGGAATTAAACTAACTATTATGACACTCTGTAATGCCTTGTGGTGCTCCTGTTGCAGATAAAGAAATCAAAACGATTGCCTTTTGTGAATACTGCACAGATACATAAAAAATGTGTTGGATAGAGCTGAGATTTTAAAAGGAACTGCAGGCTGGTTGAAGCAGGTCGCCTACTGAGTTGAGTGATGATTGACAAGAGTTACTCCATTAGCAATTGGGCTCCGCGTTCCCCAATCAATGAGCCAATCGCAACGCCCATTCCGCCTAGTCGGACCGCAATTCCTACATCATCGGATAATCGTTTTATGATGGGTTGTTTGTTGCCGACTCCTAGTATTCCACTCCAGCGATGTGCAATTTGGACTTCCGTGTTGGGGATTATGTTTTCCTTGAGCATGGTTTCTAGATGTTGTTGGATGTCAGGTGTGAGCCCGAAGGTGTCGGTGGTTTCCTGCTCTAGAGCGATATTGCGTGAACCGCCTAGTAGAACACGGTTGCCCACGTTTCTGAAATAGGTGTAGCCTTGGTTGAAATGAAAACAGCCTTTTAATTTCAATCCTTTAATCGGATCGGTGATTAGGACTTGGTTTCTGGCTGGGGTGACTTTTATTTCCGGCAGAAGCCGTTTAGCAAATCCGTTGGTGGCGACTAGGATCTTGTTTGCTGCTATTTGTTGACCGTTTGTTAGTTGGATCGTTGGTTTTCCTGTTGTTCTGATTTCAGATACCTCGCAACCATTGAGGATTTGGATGTTTTTTGATTGGGCTAATTTCAGGAACGCCTTCATCATTTTGCCTGTATTTAATTGGCCTTCATGTTGATTGAAAATGGATGTTGTCTGGAAACTGGCGTAGCCAAAAAATTTTTGAGCGTCGTGGTCTAGCGTGAAGGTGTCTTTCTGGTTGATTGCTTCTTCGATGGTCCAATTTAGCTTTTGCATTTGATCGTGTGCCATCTGCAATTCAGCTTCCTCTTTGAATAATTCGTGTGCGCCAGTTGGCTTGTATTCGATTGCTTTGTCTCCTAGAAGGGTTCTCATTTTCTGTAGGCCTTTCCATCTGAGTTGTAGTAGCTCGATTATTTGTTCTTCGGTGTTTTCTTTGTAGTCATTGACTAATTCCGTAACACTTCCAAAGCAGGCGAAGCCTGCGTTTTTTGTACTGGCACCACTTGGCAGCATTCCTCGTTCCAGGATTGTGATATTAGCGTTGGGGTGTTTTTCTCGGAAGGTGAGCGCTGCGTTGATGCCAACTATTCCAGAGCCTATGATGAGGTAGTCGATGGCTTGAAGCCAGGTGGATTTTTCCCAGTAACTGAAATTCATTTTATTGGTTATTTCTGTAATATTATTGATTTTTATTACTTCTTCTTTGGAAAGATTTAAGATGAAATCAATTGAATGATCTTTTTTTGATGCTCAAGAGTTGGTAACTTCCCGAAACCTGCTTGAACATTGTCCAACATGTGTTTGGCTTTTGATGTACCTGGAATTACGCAAGTAACTGCTGGATTTGCGAGAATGAATTTTAGAAAAATCTGTCCCCATGTGGTTGCATCAAATTCGTCTGCCCAAGCTGGTAAGGCTTTATTTTTGGTTGCTCTAAAAAGAGAGCCACCTTGGTAAGGTCTATTAATTATCACAGCAATGCCCTTGTCTTTTGCTAGGGGCAATATTCTTTCGGAGGCATCTCGAACAGCAGCGTTGTAATTTATTTGAATGAAATCAAGTGGTTCATTTCTCATGATTTCTTCCATTTCTTGGTAGCCACCTTTATGATAATGTGTAATGCCGATGTATCTTATTTTCTGATCTTCTTTCCATTTTCTCAAGGTCTTTAACTGTATTTTCCAGTCGAGTAGATTATGGATCTGCATTAAGTCAATCGGATTGGCTTGCATCAATTCCATAGATGTATTCATTTGTTGAATGCCTTGTTCTCTTCCTGAAGTCCAAACTTTAGTAGCCTCGAATATTTTGTTCTTCAGATTTAATTCTGTTGTTAATTCACCAACCACTTTTTCTGAACGTCCATACATGGGTGAGGAATCGATCATCGAGCCACCATGTTCAGTTAAGATTTTCAAAACTTCTTTTAAAGGTGCTTTTTCTTCAGCAGAATTTCCAACATCAAACGTCTGCCAAGTTCCTAGTCCAACCACAGGAATCTTTTCACTTGATTTTGGTATTTGTCGAAAATTCATCTGTTTGTTTGTCCGAAGTTGAGAAAATGGATCAAATAAAATTGAAGCACCAGCAATCGCTATTAGTTTTGAAGCGGATCTTCTGTTAATTCTCATTTGAGATTGGTTTTTAATTAGAAAATTCATTTATTACTAGAAGACTTGTTTGGAACAATGCCTGTTGTTTAAATTACATTAATATATTACTTAAATCCAAATAGAATAATCTGCTCGACCTAGTTATTATTGGATTTTCTCATTTCAGTAAAACGGCGAAGCCGAGAAAATTTTCAAAACTGATCGAACAATGTCAGCGGCGGGTTGTGTGGTTTATGACATTCCTTGGAATTAAAGTTAACAGAATTGACAGCTGGTGAAATCCGATACATCTCTAATGAATTATCTGTAAGTGGGCGCATCAAGGACAAGGTGGTATCGAGATCAGTTTCGGCGAGCCAGGTATCTTGCAATTCTTTCGAATCGAGGATAACGGGCATCCGCTCATGCACTTCGCTCATTTCTTTGTTGGCGGAAGTGGTGATAATTGCGAATGAATTAATCGTAACTCCAGCAGGACTGTTCCAGTAATCCCAGATGCCAGCAAAGGCTAGTAGTTGTCCAGAAGCATGTGTGATCCGAAACGGGATTTTTGTTTTTCCGTGGGTTCTCCATTCATAAAAGCTGTCAGCCACTACTAAGCACCTTCTTTTGCGGATTGGTATTCTGAATGACGGTTTGCTGATGACGGTTTCTGCGCGTGCGTTGATCAGCTTTCCCCCTGCTCTGTCATTTTTTGCCCAATGTGCTAGGAGCCCCCAGCGAAAATTCTGCAATACTTGAGGCTGCTCGTTTGTTATTACAACAGCCTTTTGAGTTGGCGCTATATTAAAATTGGCAACTGGTATAGTCTCAACCTGAATATCTGGGAAACTCTTGATTAGTTTTTCTTTACTTGTGGCAAATGAAAATCTTCCGCACATCCTTAATAAAAATTATCTTCAAATGAAAATGATTCAATATAAAATTCCCGATAAGTTAATAACACTATTTGTTAAAAACAATGATTATAGATACTAAGTTATCAACGTTCACTAACTAATTAAAAAATAATAATATTAAATAATTACAATATGAAGGATAAGTATGTTGATTTGAACACTACTTATATACATCAAATTGAAGTTATTAATTTTGTCAACAACAAAATTTACTAATAACATCATTAATTAACAGAATGTTTAAAAGGTTTCAAAATCCTAGAAAAGCAAAGGGATAAATGATGTGAATTAGATGTTAACTATTCGTAGAATTTCTTAACAATGATTATTCATAATTTATAAGAATAATTTTATCTACAAACTAACACTACTGATGATGATAATAGAAAATAAAAATTAATCAAAAAAATAATAATAGACCAACAGAAATGTGGAAAACGTAATTTGAACAGATTCTAAGTTTAGGGGTTTAGTTTATATGGATGAATAAAAACTTAGATGTAATGATTAATATTGTATTCAACGAGAAAAATTAAATTTAGTTACAAAACTATGTATAAGAAGTGGGTTAGAATTTGGCTTTTAGTAGGCGTGGTACTTGTATTTGGTCAAGTGGTGATCGGTGGCATTACAAGATTAACAGATTCGGGTCTATCGATCACAGAATGGAACGTTATTAAAGGAACATTACCTCCTTTGACTGGACAGCAATGGGATATCGCTTTCGAAAAATACAAAACACATGCGAAAGCACAATTTGAGGCCATTCATTCAACTATGACACTGTCAGAGTTTAAGTGGATTTACTTCTGGGAATATTTCCATAGATTATGGGCAAGAGGTATGGGTTTTATCTTTTTATTTCCATTTCTATTTTTCTTAGCAAAGAAAGAACTAAGTAATACACTTATACGACGATTAGGCATTGTAATATTGATGGCAGCAACCGCTGCAGTGTTCGGTTGGATCATGGTAAAAAGTGGTCTGAATACACCTGAACGGGCATGGGTAAGTGCCTACAAATTAATGATCCATTTAGGCATTGGTTTTAGCCTATTTGGCTACCTTTTGTGGACAACTTTGCATGAACACGATTTCGGAAAATCAGTTTTACACAATTCGATGTTAAGAAAGCTAGTCGTAGGCTTTACGGTGCTTCTGTTTATCCAGATTTTGTTTGGCGGGTTGATGAGTGGTATGAAGGCTGGATTGAGCTATCCCACCTTCCCTGACATGAACGGAGCATTCATCCCAAGCGAGATACTAGATGGCAGCAATTGGACGAAAGAAAACTTCTTATTGTATAGTAGAAATAGCTTTGCACCAGCACTTGTACAAGTATTGCACCGTTTTACAGCTTATTTGTTAATAATTAGTTTTGTATACATGCTTGTTAAGTTTTATAAGATAGAGCGAAACAAAACAGTTACGACAGCACTAAATTTGTTAATAGGATTGTTTATACTCCAGATTTTCCTAGGAATAATTACCATTATTAATTGTAAGGGAAGTATACCAGTGATGTTAGGTGCTTTGCATCAAGCAATTGGGTTATTACTGTTTGGATCTAGTCTTTTTCTCTTGTTTTTATGTAGAAGAAATAAAGCGCTTGAAAATGTTGGTTAACTTGTGGATAAGTTGAAAACTAGAACTCTATTGAGTCAGTATCTCTTCCTTTTTTTAGTAAAAAACTGTACTCTGAATCATTCGCAAAAATATTAACCAAATTCGACTGTGTTTCTTGCAAATCAAACAAGAGTTGATTGGTCATTTCAAATGCCTTTAAATTGGCAACATTTTCTATTTCTAAATAAATCCAGGATACGTCTTCTTCTACTTCTTTTCCTAGATAATTGAAAGAAACTTCTGCTCCATTAATAGTAAAATCAATAACATCATCTAGATAAATATTTATTAGAGAATCAGCAGTTGATTTTTCTTCATTCGTGCCAATTGATAATTTTCCAAAACCTTTTTCTTTTAAGGCATCTTCAATATCAGAGGTGAATGTTTTGATGGTACATTCTAACGTTTGGGCCTTCTCATTATGATTTATTTCAGTTATACTCACATAGAAGGGATGTAAGTAGAAGAGAGCAGTTAACGCAATAGTAATGATCGATTGCATGGTGTATAATTTACTTGAAAAAGAACAAGTAGTTTTCTAATCTAATTAATTCTCTTACTTCAATACAACTAAGATACCAAGTTCCAGCCTTTCTTTATATTTTTTGTGATTGCTGCATCCAAAATTGATTTAATTTGATCTTCAGAGCTTGAAATCTTTACATCTCGCTTCAAAGGATCAGCTCGATTGGGGCTGTAATCAGTATAATGAAAAATATAAGCAGGGAAATTACCTGATTCCTCTTTGTTTGTTTTTGCTATGATAAACTTTCTGATCATAGTCGTGTCTTTTGATTCCTTTGTGTAGACTTTACGATCTAGAATCTCTGATGGCTTTAAGTCTTCTACTGCAATCTCCTTTTCTTCAAATGAAACGATGTTCTCAACCTGAGCAAAACGGACATCCTCCTTGTTAGGAAGTTTGTCATCTCTAAACCGAATGAACAATGGAATGGTAACTGAAACACTAGGAAACAATCTACTTGGTTTATATCCTGTCTTTTCATCATACGTAAGACTCATTTTGTGGATGAAACCTTTAGAATCTTCATTGATCACATCCAAACAAGAAAACTCAACAACTGTTTCCGGTTTTACCATATGAAAGGCAAGCTTATTCCTAGCTACTTCTATGAAACTGGAAGCGACTACTTTTTTCTTGTATTCTACTAGTAAGTCCTTGCGCTGCTCCTCACTAAAGCCATGACTCATATGCGCAAACAGTTGATAAGTACCATCTGGTCGGATAAACGCCAATAGGAAATCACGCAACAGTCCTGCCCGATCTCCATCGCCTTCAGCAAAACCAACAATGACAGCATCTAGTGTGAACTTAGGTTTAATTTTAAAACCACCTGGTGCAATTGATTTTACGACTACGCCTTCTGCATTTTCACTAGCCACGTGATTATTGAACATCTCTTCAATATCATTTTTGCTTTCAAATATTTCATGATGAGCAACATGGATCACACTTTTATTAGGAAGTATTTCTTTCAATAAATCAAATCGATCAAACACATTTGCTGATGCTGCCGTGATGGCTTCTGAATTGTGTTCTAAAATATCAAAGGCAGCGAACCGTAAATTAGGATCCTGATCTGTTATGGCTTTTGTAACATTAAATGACCTTGTCCGTTCTTCACTTTCTAAGTAAATTTCTCCTGGAATAACGACTTGTTTCACATCGTTTAAAGCTTCCGTTATTTGATCAATAAGCGGATGTTTTTCAATGATTTTATCCCGGTGATTAATAAAGATAATTTGATCGTTTTCTTTGATTAAGGTGTAAAAGTGTCCATCGTATTTTGTAGAAGCTAGATATTTTTCTTGTTTAGGAATTGACTCCTTTATCTTTTGTCCTTCTACAGATCTAAGTCTACCAGCAACATACGTCTTATATTCTGAAACTTTATTTTGGTATTTTTTGATATCAATCATTTTTCGGTAAAGGTTTTAGCTCTAGGTTAGAAATGTGTAGAATTAGGAGGTACTGATCATCTTTTACTCTTCCTTCTAAGAACGCTCGAAATGGTTTTCCACCATCTTGAAAAACGATTGGCCCAGTGCCGTTTCCGCTTCCCATCAACATCAGTGAATTGGCATCGTGTAACTTTTTAGCCATATCGAATAAGAAATCAAATGTTAATCCACTGTCATGCTGTAATTGGTATTTTCTTACGAAGACAAACTTATTATAAACATCTTCTTTTTTAAACAATTTTCCTGACCACTTGATTGGGATATCAGATATTATGTTTGCTGGCAGATGTCTAGGTTCTCGTTCAGCTGTGAGCTCGCCTTTGTTGTTAAACACCTTTTCTGTTTTGTTGATGCTGTAGACTAGGTTGGCACTTGAATCGATAAACACTCTAGAGGTTTTACCAATAAACTTTCCAACTAGTTCAAGATCAATTTCTGGATTATGGTTGATAATGGCATCAGCAACTTTCGCTGGATCTGCGCCGTTTTCTTTTAGGATATGCGAATAACTTGATTCTATTGTCGCCTTGATTATTTTCTTGTTTTCTACGGTTTTGTTTTGCTGGTCTACATAAGAGACACTCTTTGTTTGAGTAAAGGGTAAAAATCCAATTTCGGCATTTCTTCCTTTCTCATTCGCAATATTAATTTTTCTCATTTTTCAGTGGTTTACATCATTCCAAAATCCAGTTCTTCTGTGGTCTCTTCTTCTACAATGGCTTCATCTAACTGTTCAGCCAATCCGACATATTCAAAAGTTATTTTATAGCCGATAACAATAAAGTAATCATCTTCTTTATTTATTAAATAGGCGTCATCTTGCTGATAATCTGCTCTATAATTAAATTTGAATGAATAGACTTTTGATTTCCCTAGACTTGATTTTATGGTTTCATCTAAAAAAGAAAGTTGATAGATAGATTTTACATTCAAATCCAAATAATCTTCAATAGCAGCTTCTGTAAGTTCAATTCCTTCTGTGTCAAAAACGGATGGTATTTTTTCAAGTAATTTACCTTCCGAATCCACTACTTTTAACTCTGATCTGCCTACGAAGTGGCCATCTGCATTCACGGTTACAATTCCTGTGCAACCTGAAGGTAAAATACTAGCACCATCGGATGTCACATTTGCCAGAGAGCATAGTTCTCCTTTTTCATTTTTGACCTCCACTTGTGAGTAGCCATATAGCTTCTTTCGATCTACTTTTTCTATATTTGCTGAGAAAGTATGATCCTGAAATTTAAAATTTAGTGCCTTAGCCATAATATAGTTTTTGCAAAAGTATTATTTTTTTTAGTAATTTCATTCGATGTCCAGAGTTAGACTTTATTTCCAATTGAAATTAATGATCTTCTGATCTTAATGCTTACGATCAACTTTCTTTTTTAGTTGCACTTTGTGCTGTTCTGAAAATTATTATTGGAAGATTAATTTGTTCTTTACGCTGTATAAAATTTTAGTTTGATAAAAAACATCATTTTCGATCTAGGAGATATTTTCGTTAATTTAGACAAGGAATACTTCTATCAAAGAATGGAAAAATTGATTGGAGATCCAGCTTTAATGAATGAGATCTTAGCATTGAATAAATCAATTGAAGTTGGAGAAATTAATTCTGATGAATTTGTTGAAGAAATCAAAAAGATTAATTCGATTACTTCAAGTGCGGAAATCGTTGATTCTTGGAATTCAATATTGCTTGATATTCCAACGTATCGAATCGATTTTATTGAAAAATTGGCTGCTGAGAATAAGTACCGGTTATTTTTATTGAGCAATACAAATGCGATTCATATTAATCATATTAAAAATAAATTAGGAACTAATATATTCAATTTGTTTAAGAATTGTTTTGAGCAGTTTTATTTATCTCATGAAATTGGTTTAAGAAAACCTTCAAGAGAAATTTATAAGTTTGTTTTAAGTGAAAATAACCTAATCCCTGCCCATACTTTATTCATCGATGATACTATTGAAAACATAGAAATTGCTGAAAAACTAGGAATAAAGTGTTGGAATTTGATCGTAGGGAAAGAAGATGTGATTACTTTACAAGCTCAACTTGATAAGCTAAATTAAAAATTATTAGTAATGTCCACCTTTAGACTTTATTTACAACTTGGATTTGAGCATATTTCGGATCTTACCGCCTATGATCATATTTTGTTTTTAGTTGCTCTTTGTGCTATTTACAGAATTGTTCATTGGAGAATCGTCTTGATTCTTGTCACTGCTTTTACAATTGGACACTCCATTGCTCTTGGCGCTGCAGTATTAGAATTAGTAGATATTAGAACAGATATCATTGAGTTTTTAATACCAGTTACGATTCTGATGACTTGCGGTTACAATGTTTTGAATAACGATGATTTACTTGAAAAAAGAAACCTGAAAGTTAAATACGGTATCGCTTTATTGTTCGGATTAATCCATGGACTTGGATTTTCAAACTATTTGAAAGCAACCATTGGAGCCTTAATGAAAGGTAATTTTAGTATTCTTAAACCTTTGTTCGCATTTAATGTTGGATTAGAACTAGGACAAATCGCAATAGTATTTGTAATTTTGACGGTTTCTTATCTCATGATGAATATTATTTCTATTAAAGAAAAGCATTGGAATTACTTGATTTCGAGTTTGGCAGGTATTGTTTCAATCTATTTAATGACTCAAACTAAATTTTGGTAAAAATGAAAAATCTCCTTCTCCTCCTAACCAGTTTTGTGTTTATACTGTCTCAGATTTCCGCCCAAGAAAACCTAAACAGATCTAAGTTCAAACAACTAGGACAAGAGCTACCCACACCCAATATCTATCGCACAGCGTCAGGGGCACCTGGTCATGAGTATTGGCAACAAAAAGCCGACTATGAAATGAGCATTGAGCTGGATGATGACAAACAAAAAATACTTGGGGAGCAAACCGTTACCTATCACAACAACTCACCAGACGTCTTAGATTATTTGTGGGTACAACTAGATCAGAATGTACGAGCACTAGACTCCGATTCATACAAGATCAGAACCTCGAAAATAGATGACAGGAAACCATCTCTCCGAGCACTCAAACAGTTGATCCCTGAATTTGATGGTGGATTCAATATCGACTATATCAAACAAGCAAATGGTCAACCACTTGACTTCACCATCAATAAAACAATGCTGAGAATTGATTTGCCGACTGCATTATTGCCAGGAAGTAAAGTCAGTTTCAAAGTAAAATGGTGGTACAATATTCAAGATAGAATGAAGTATTGGGGAAGATCCGGCTACGAATATTTTGAAGAAGATAAGAACTACCTCTACACTATTGCCCAATTCTTTCCAAGAATGGCCGTTTACAATGAAGTAGAAGGTTGGCAAAACAAACAGTTCCTTGGAAGAGGAGAGTTTGCGCTTGTGTTTGGAGATTACAAAGTAGACCTAACCGTTCCTAGTGATCATGTAGTTGCTTCTACAGGTGAATTGCAAAACCCAGATGAAGTGTTGACCAAGGAACAAATGAGTCGATACGATAAGTCAAAGACAGCAACCAAACCTGTCATTATTATTAATCAGTCAGAAGCTGAACGGAATGAGAAATCAAGAAGCAAGTCTAAAAAGACATGGACATTCCATGCTGAGAATGTAAGAGATTTTGCCTTTGCAACAAGCAGAAAGTTCATATGGGATGCGATGGGTGTCAAACAAGGAGACAGAACCATCATGGCAATGAGTTACTACCCGAAAGAAGGAAACCCATTATGGGAACAATACTCCACTGAAGCAGTAGCAAAAACGCTTGAAGTTTATTCACGACATACATTTGATTATCCGTATCCAGTAGCAATATCCGTGCACGCTGCTAGAATTGGAATGGAGTATCCAATGATTTGCTTCAATTTCGGTCGCCCTGAAAAAGATGGAACGTATCCTGCAAGAACTAAACAACGGATGATTGGTGTCATCATCCATGAAGTAGGACACAACTATTTCCCGATGATTGTCAACTCAGATGAAAGACAATGGACATGGATGGACGAAGGACTCAACAGTTTTCTCCAATACCTCACTGAGCAAGAATGGGATAGAGATTGGCCATCAAGGAGAGGACCACCGAAAAACATTGTTCCTTACATGAGAGGTGATAAAAGTAAGATCTCTCCAATCATGACGAACTCAGAATCCATCCATCAATTTGGGAACAATGCGTATGGTAAACCAGCTACTGCCTTATCAATACTTAGGGAAACTGTAATGGGTCGTGAGTTATTCGACTATGCTTTTAAAAAGTATTCACAACGATGGATGTTCAAGCATCCGTCACCTGCTGACTTCTTCAGAACAATGGAAGATGCATCAGGTGTTGACCTCGATTGGTTTTGGAGAGGATGGTTCTATACGAATGATCATGTAGACATTGGAATTGAAAATGTGCGTTGGTTTAAACTCAGTGACCAGGATCCAGCCATTGCAATGCAATTGGCTAAGAAGGAATATGAAGCAAGACCTAGAGCACAATACGACATTGCCAATGACAAGGATATTCCGCGAACAGAAATTGAAAGAAAACCACAATTAAAGGATTTCTATGATAGTTATGATCCATTCAAAGTAACAATCCTAGACCGACAGGATTATAGCCAGTACTTAAATAACTTGACAAGTGATGAAAAAGCATTCATCAAAAAAGGGTATAATTTTTATGAAATCACTTTCCATAACCACGGTGGTTTAGTTATGCCTTTAATCCTTGAATTTGAATATCAAGATGGTTCAAAAGAGGTTCAACGAATACCAGCAGAAATCTGGAAAATAGAAGAAAAGGAAATTCAAAAAGTATTTGTTACGAAGAAAGAAATCAAACAAATCACATTTGATCCATTTCTAGAAGTGGCGGATACTGATGTTTCAAACAACTATTGGCCACCAAAACAAACACCATCAAGGTTCGAATTATTCAAACAAAAGTCTTATGGCAATCCAATGCAAAAAGCAAACAAAGCTAAAAAGGCAGAACGATAATGATTAGTTATTTATGTTTGATGATTAATTAAAGAATAGAATTATTTAAAAAGCCGATGATCATTCATCGGCTTTTTATTTACAATTTAATTTTCTGACGCTTAATAAAACATTAAATCAACCATTCCTTAAAGTCTTTGAAGCGAATACTCATATCGATTGCTACCTTAGTTCGATCATTTAAAACAGCTAGTCTTTCAGGAACCTCAACTTGCTTTCCAATCACCTCTTCTACAGTATCCAAAAATTTTGAAGGGTGGGCAGTTTCCAGGACTACCCCATTTACTGAACCGTTTTCTTTCATATAATCTTGCAATGCTAAATACCCAACTGCACCATGTGGATCGATCACATAATCGTGTTGATTCCATACCTCAGCAATGCCCTTTTTCGTAGCCATATCGTTGTACGCGTATCCCGTAATTTCGTCTTTCATAATGTTCCACGTGGAACAATTTAAATCCAACATTCGAGCAAAGTTACTTGGTGCTCCAACATCCATTGCATTGCTCAATGTGCGGACAGAAGGACGAGGTTCATAGTTCCCTGACTTTAGGTACTTAGGTACAATATCATTCTCATTTGTAGCAGCGATAAACTGACTTACTGGTAAGCCCATTCGCTTAGCAAAAAGGCCTGCAGTCAGATTTCCGAAGTTCCCACTTGGCACACTAAACACCAATGGTTTACGCTTATCGGATAACTGCTTATAAGCTTCTACATAATAAAACATCTGAGGAATCACTCTAGCAATATTGATGGAATTAGCAGAACTTAGCCGATGCTTTGATGTCAACTCCTTATCTAAAAATGCTTGCTTGACTAAGTGTTGGCAATCATCAAATGTGCCATCTACTTCAAGCGCTGTAATGTTTCCACCCAGCGTAGTTAATTGCTTTTCCTGTAAATCAGATACCTTTCCACTTGGATATAAAATCACTACTTCTATGCCTGGTGTATTTAAAAAACCAGCAGCCACTGCCCCACCCGTATCTCCAGAAGTTGCAACTAATATTCGTAATGGTTCATCACTATCATTGTAATAACTCATCAGCTGCGCCATAAAACGCGCACCGAAATCCTTAAAGGCAAGTGAAGGTCCATGGAACAACTCCAGAACTTTTATGTCATTAGACAAACTGATAACGGGTGCAGGAAAATTCACAGAAGACTCCACAATCTGAAGTAAGTCGTTAGCCGGAATCGAATCACCAATTAGACCATGCGCCATTTCAAAAGCGACTTCAGTAAACGACATTCCTTTTATCCCTTCAAAAAAAGTATTGGGCAATTTCGGAATCGATTGGGGCATAAACAACCCATTGTCATCTGGCAAGCCTTTTAGCACAGCTTCCTTCAAACTGTAAAACACCTTCGGATTCTTCGTACTATATAATTTCATTCGAATCTTTTTTAAAAAACGTGCTGAGGACAAATTACAATTCGCCACTACATCCGTTACTAATATAAAACCGCCCCTTCCTTATTAATCGTAGAAACAAACAAATCATTTTTAATTCCCATCCGATCATATACTTCTTTCATAGCAACGCCAATTTCTTCAGCAATTACACTATTGTCACTCAAGGCAAAAATAGATGGGCCTGCACCAGAAATACTACAACCCAATGCTCCAGCTTCCATGGCTGCTTTCTGTACATCATAAAATCCAGCAATCAATTTTGCTCGTTGCGGTTCTATAATTACATCTTTCAAGGAGCGAGCAACCAGTTCCAAATCACCATTAATGAATCCAAGTAACAACCCGCCCATATTCGCAGACTGTTCCACATGTTTTTTTAAGGTCGTAGTTGGACTCAAAATATCACGAGCATCCTTTGTCAATATCTTAATGTGCGGATAAATCAACGTGCAGTGCACTCCTTTCGGTGTATAAACACGATGAACATCGTACGCTGCATTATTCCGATTAAACGTCAATCCTCCTAGCAGACAAGGAGCAACATTATCCAAATGAATGTCTCCCCCACTCGCTATCATTTCTCCCTTGGCAGCCAACGGTAACAATTCCCATTCAGTCAACGGTTCGTCTAATAAGTAATTGACAGCGATTGCTCCAGCGACTGCACTTGCTGCACTACTTCCCATGCCACTACCGAAAGGCATTTTCTTATGAATTTCTAATTCAATACCAATTTCCTTTTCTTTACCCAATTTCTCGAGGACAGCATAGGCAGCTACTCCAGCAGTATTCTTATGTGTTTCATAAGGCAACATCTTCCCTTTCGTAATCTTGGTAATGTGTATCCCAGGTTTATCGCAAAACTTTGCATTGACCACATCCCCAGGTCCATTAATAGGAAAACCCAATAAGTCAAAACCACATCCTAGATTCGAAACGGTAGCTGGAGCAAATACCTTAATTCCTGTTTTCATATGTCTTCTCTTTGCACGATAATATTACAAATAATTTCAAAGGTTGGTGTTCATATCTTTCAAAAATTATCCTAGCGATATAACCTCAGCAAACACCCCAGCAGCAGTAACCTCTGCACCTGCTCCTGGTCCTCTAACCACCAATGGCCGCTCCTTGTATCGTGCAGTCGTAAACACAATCATATTATCACTACCAGACAACCCATAAAACGGATGATCACTATTCACCTCTTTCAGTGAAATGGTAGCCTTACCGTTGTCTAGCCCAGCAATAAACCGCAGCTTCTTGCTACTAGCAGCCGCCCGCTCAATCAACCCACTGAAATGAGATTCGTTCGCCTTCAGTGCCTCAAAAAAATCAGGAACAGTTGGCGCGTCCACACAGGCCTGTGGCAAGATACCCTCAATTACAATATCATCTGCCTCCATTGGCAAACCTGCCTCCCGACTTAAGATCAATAGTTTTCTTCGCACATCCATCCCACTCAAGTCTTCTCGCGGATCAGGTTCAGTGTATCCCAGTTCCTTTGCTTCTTGTACGATATCAGAAAAAGCCATTCCAGGTTCAAACTTATTAAAAATATAAGACAGTGAACCAGACAATACGCCCTCAATTTTCAGAATTTCATCACCACTAGAAATCAAATCACTCAACGTACGTATCACTGGCAATCCTGCACCCACATTTGTTTCATACAGAAAACCGACATTCCGTTTTTTAGCCAATGATTTTAAATGGATATAACTTTGATAATCAGATGATGTTGCTATTTTATTTGGAGTAATGATTGAAATACTTTTGTCTAAAATAGAAGCGTATTGATTTGGAATATCTTTATTTGCTGTATTATCAATGAAAATCGTGTTTCTTAAATTCAACCCTTTCATTCTATCAATGAAAGATTCAATGGTCATGGCTTCCTTGCTACCATCAAGTGCAGCCTTCCAGTTGTTTAGATCAATTCCGTCAGACTCCATCACATATCGCTTACTGTTGGCGAGTCCGGCGACTTTGATTTCTAGTCCTCTATTCTTACTGAGATAATCATGTTGTTGTTGAATCTGCTTAAGCAATGTACCACCAATCAAACCCACACCAACCATAAACAAGTGAATCACTTTAATATCCGACAAGAAAAATGCTTCGTGAATGGCATTCAACGCTTTGACTTCATTTTCCTTGCCGATAATCATTGAGATATTTAGCTCAGAGCTTCCTTGTGCAATAGCCACTAGGTTAACCCCATTTTTGCCAAGCGCTTGAAACACCCGACCGGCAATTCCTGGCTGATACCGCATATGTTCACCGATCACCGCTACAACAGATAGATTTTCTTCTATTTTCAAGGGATCTATATAATTGGTTTTCAGTTCCAAAGCAAACTCTTCTTCAATTGCTGCTTTAGCCAATCCTGCATCACCAGGTTTCACTGCAAAGTTGATCGCATATTCTGATGACCCTTGAGTTATCATGATGATATTCACACCACTAATGGCTAATGCCTGAAACAAGCGGGCAGCTGTTCCCTTGACACCAACCAAACCGCTTCCTTGCAATGTCATCAAATTGATATCTGTAATAGAAGAAACACCTTTGATAGGATGGCTTGTTTCTATAAGTTCTTCACTGATCTTTGTACCAGGAAATGCTGGCTCAAACGTATTTTTAATCCGTATCGGTATTTTCTTATTCAATGCAGGTTGAAGCGTTGGTGGATAAATTACCTTAGCTCCGAAATGAGACATCTCCATGGCTTCAGCATATGTCATACTGTCAATACTGAATGCACGTTTCACTTTCCTTGGATCTGCAGTCATTACTCCATTCACATCTGTCCAAATCTCAATCTCCTCAACATCCAAGCAGGCACCAACTATTGAAACCGTATAATCTGAACCTCCTCGACCCAGTGTTGTAGTGATACCGTCGCTAGTAGAACCAATAAATCCTGTGATGATCTGAATATCGGATTGTTCCTTAAAGTGTTTTTTAATGTTTTCTTCTGTCTGTGCAAAATCTACCTTCGCGCTACCGAATTGATCATTGGTTTTAATCAAGGCCCGAGCATCGAGATAACTTGCTGGCACATCATGTTCCAGAAGGGCATGCGCAATCAGAAAAGCAGAATTCCGTTCACCAAAACTTAATAAATAGTCCATGGTCCGTTTCGAGACATCACGCACTAGAAAAATTCCATGTAAGATATTGCCCATTTCCGTAAACGCGATTTCCTGTTCGGAGAATACTTTGTTTCGTCGGGGTCCTGTAATCAAGTGTTTTGCAGCATCTCTGTGCCTTATTTTAAAATCGGCTAACACAGTTCTATATTCCTCATTGCCGGTTTGCGCTAGATCAGCCATTTTGATAATACTGTCCGTCACTCCACCAAATGCAGAGAAAACGGCCGCAAACTGCTGCCCATTTTCTAGGTAAGATTTCAAGATCGTTACCACTTGGCTTATTCGTTCTGGTTTTGCAACAGATGACCCTCCAAATTTTAATACTTTCATTTGAGTTATTCGTTTATATACACAAATGTAATTTTTTTCTTCATTTGCGTATACATTAACGGATTTCTTTTCTTTTAGTTATACTATTAAGGTGTTAGTAAAGCAAGAATTACCCACAGTATACAGCTATTAGTCGCTTTTCGATTTTTCAAAAGTGCTTCACAAGAAAGTCACCTTAATTTTGGGCTTTTCCTAATTAAAACCTAGATAGACAAGGAGTTATATTTTTTTTACTTAAATAAAATTCAAAAGATAAATCGAATTTTCATTATATTGTAAGTATCAATTAATGAAATCTGTAATAAAAATGAAAAATCTTCTCCCTCTTTTTCTCGTCCTATTATTCATAAATGGCACAAATGCTCAAAATGTCGGAATAGGTACTGTAACACCAACTGAATCATTAGATGTTTTAGGCAGAGTAAAAATCAGTAGTCTTTCTGGATCAGGCAGTAGAGTAGTCTTATCAAATCCGAGTGGTGTTTTGTTTAATGTGAATCCAGGACAAAGCGGTCAAGTATTGACTTCCATTGGCGGTTCTGCAATTTGGTCAAATCTACCCGCTGGTGGAGCAGGCTGGGAGCTTAATGGGAATGCTGGTATCAACCCTTTTTCTAACTTTATAGGAACAACAGATGCTCAACATTTCAATTTTAGAACCAATAACCTAAAACGTATGGGGATAACTTCAGCTGGTGGTGTCCATGTTGGAACATTTTCCTTTGCCTCAGCTGCTCACTTTCAAGTAGTAACTGAAGAAATCTATCAAACAGGGATCGCGAATTTTATGAGACCGTCACCCGTTAACCTGAAGTTTGGAATTAGCAATACAATGGATACCGACGCAGGAGAGTCTGGATCTCTATATGGAATAAATAATTCACTCCGAGGAGATGGTGACCAAACCGCAACAGGTATAGCTAACGATATCACTTTGACTGGAACTGGCTTAAAATACGGTATCTCCAATTCGGTGGCAGATGCGCCTGGTGCCATCATGGGTTTTAGAAATACCCTTGGTAAGAAAAGTGGAAGTAATGCAGCTGGAGATGAAGCTGGTCAGATAACTGCTATTTATAATAGTATTGTCAATTCAAACACGGATACGAAGTATGGAACACGAAACTTTATATCTGAAAGTAATGGTTCTGCATATGGTGTTCACAACAACATCCAAGGAGGAAATGCAAATAACCAACGCGTTTACGGCACTTATAACTCTGTAACTAGCCAATCTGCTGCAGGTTCCGTTGCTGGTTATTTTAATTCATATGGTATTGGAAAAACAGCTGCAATCTTTAATGATGGAGCTGTAATAGTAAATGAATCCGGCCAAGCGAATAACACTAGAATGGAATCTGAGAATAACGAAAACGCCTTTTTATTGGATGCTATAAATGATGTTGTCCGTTTTGGTGCCGACGATGGATTTTTACCAGCAAACGGCACAATAATTAATGGTGTGACGCAAACATATGTTGCCGATTTTGATATTGGAGGAGGAACCCAGTCAGGAACTACAATTGGGATAGGATCCACCGAATATTTAGTTGACTATAACAATGAAATTGCAATCAATGGCCAATTTTCTCCGTTAACACACTTGAACAAGGATTTAGGACACTCCACTACAGAAAGAGCTTGGGATGATGTATTTGCAGATGATTTTGTAAATGTTTCCGATAAAAGAGAAAAATCGAACATTACCAATCTTTCCTATGGTCTGAATGAAATTCTTAAAATGAGACCAGTATCTTATACCTTAAATCTAGATCCCAATCAGGAATCAAAAGTTGGTTTGATCGCACAGGAGGTATTACCTTTAGTGCCAGAAGCAGTTAAAACACATGATTATAAAATTTTGGATGAAAACAATCTGGAAATGCAAAAAGTGGAAATGGAAAGAATGGGAATGACTTACCAAACATTAATTCCTGTATTAATAAATGCTACTCAAGAACAACAAAAAATAATCGATACGCAGCAAAAGCAAATCGATACGCTGATTAGAGAATTGAAAGAAATAAAGGAAAAATAGAAAGAATTACTACTAAATATACTGTACAATGTACAAGGAAAATTATTTGAATTAAACTATATTGCTTTTGAAGTAAACTAATCAATAAATAAAGTGTTGTTTAACAATTAATTAACCTAATTTAATTAAAGTAATTATTTAAATTACAATTTTCATTGTATTTCAGAAAATTTCTATTAAAATCTAACAATTTTCTTCATTATTTTAATAATGCAATAATATCGAAAAATTGAAATGTTCACCATTGAAACCAGATACCTCCTTTTAACATCTTTTACGTAAATTTGCTACATGCAAACCCATTATGATACAATAATAATAGGAGCTGGATTATCGGGGATAGCCGCTGCATATTATCATCAAAAAAACAGACCATCTAAATCACTCGCACTTTTGGAAGGAAGGCCTAGATTAGGGGGTACATGGGATTTGTTTAAATATCCAGGAGTTAGGTCGGATTCAGATATGTACACATTGGGCTTTTCATTTAATCTCTGGGAGGCTCCAGCTGCAGTGGCAAAAGGGGAGAACATTCTTGAATACCTTAAGGAAACTGCAACAAAATACAAGATCGACAAAAAAATACAGTTCAACAGCAAAGTCATTTCAGCTGATTGGTCCGACCAAACAAAACGGTACGCCCTTACAATCAAAAATCCGTTAACAAGCGAAAAACGTCAATTATCATGTAGTTTTTTGATCATGTGTAGCGGATATTACAATTATAAAAATGGACACCAACCTGTGTTCAAGGGACAAGAAGATTTTAAAGGGATCATTGTACATCCGCAGCATTGGGATCCTTCCTTGGATTGTACCAATAAAAAAATTGTCATTATTGGAAGTGGGGCAACAGCAGTCACCCTTCTACCAGCATTACAGAAAACAGCGACTTCCGTTACCATGTTGCAGCGATCGCCGACTTACATGTTTAGTTTTCCCTCAAAAGATAAATTAGCAACGTTCGTTGGCAAAGTATTTCCTAAGAAGGTGGCAAGTGCTGCTGCAAAGTGGAAAAACATAGTGCTCGCCTCTCTTTTTTATCAATTATCTAGGAGAACACCTAGTTTAATGAGGAAATACCTTAAGCGCCGAGCTCAAAAAGTCTTGAAAGAAGACTATTCGCACGAAGACTTCAATCCATCCTATGAGCCATGGGATCAAAGAGTTTGCATCATTCCAGATTCAGATTTCTTTAATGCGCTAAGAAATGAAAATGCCAATATTGTAACAGAGACGATTGATAAGTTCACAGCAAATGGAATTCTCTTAAATTCTGGCAAAACACTAGATGCTGATATTATCATTACAGCAACTGGGTTAAGGCTTCAGTTTTTTGGTGGTATGGGCCTGAAAGTGAATGGAGAAAAGGTAATCGCGAATCAATTATTCATTTATGAAGGAACAATGCTCAGCAGTATTCCGAACCTTGCCCTAATCGTAGGATACACAAACCTTACTTGGACACTAAAATGTGAACTAAGTTGTAAATACTTGATGCGCTTGTTCAAACATATGGATAAAAATAACTTTGAAGTTTGTACACCTACACCCAAACCAGGTATGAAACCCAAACCGCTGCTAAATTTAAATTCCGGCTACATCATGAGAGTAAAGGACAAACTACCTAGCCAAGGAGACCAACGACCTTGGCAATTGGGCGAAAACTTTCTTAAAGATTCAATTACACAGAAATTGAGAGGAATAGATTACAAATCTCTAGATTTTAAATAAAGGTCTGTCTACTAACACTTCTAACGTTAAGAGCTTGGTCATAATGCTCGTTTAAATCCAAACCATTTTTTATGTAAATTTGCCCCATGCAAACCCATTTTGATACAATTATTGTTGGAGCAGGATTATCAGGAATTGGAGCCGCCTATTTTCATCAGAAAAACAGGCCAGACAAGTCTTACGCAATTCTTGAAGGCAGACCAGCAATGGGAGGAACTTGGGACCTGTTCAAGTACCCAGGGATTCGGTCAGATTCAGATATGTATACAATGGGCTTTTCATTCAACCCATGGAACAGCCCCAAAGCGATAGCAGATGGTCCTTCCATCCTCCAATACATCAAGGAAACTGCAGAAAAGTTCAACATCAAATCTAACATTCAGTTCAACAGCAAAGCGAACTTAGCAAACTGGTCTGACCAAACAAAACAGTACACACTACAAATAGAAAATCCGACAACTGGTACCACTAGGCAACTTACTTGCAGTTTCCTGATTATGTGCAGTGGTTATTACAATTATCAACAAGGACACAATCCTGAGTTCAAAGGAAAATCCGACTTTCAAGGCACAATTGTACACCCACAGCACTGGGACACCAACCTAGACTATTCGGGAAAACGGATCACAATCATCGGAAGCGGGGCAACTGCGGTGACATTACTGCCAGAATTTCAGAAAACGGCGAAACCTGTTACTATGCTTCAACGTTCGCCATCTTATATCGTAGAAATTCCGAAAAAGGATACGATTGCTGAGAAATTAGGAAAAATCTTACCTGAAAAATTTAACCATTGGTTGATACGTTGGAAAAATATACTCGTTGCCATGCTTTTTTATCAATATGGTCAGAGAAGACCTGCTCAGGCGAAACGAGCCATTCAAAAAGAAATCAAAAATCAGATCGGCGATAAGTATAAAGAAGAAGATTTCAACCCTAGTTACAAGCCTTGGGATCAACGAGTCTGCTTTGATCCAGATTCTGATTTTCTGAAAGCACTCAAGCAGTCCAACGCCCATATCGTCACCGATACCATCGACCGATTTACACAAAAGGGAATCCTTCTTACTTCTGGTAAAGAACTGGAAACCGATATCATTGTCACAGCTACGGGATTACAACTGCAATTCTTTGGCGGTATGCAGGTTACGATCAACGATAAACCAATTGTTTCTAACGAATTATTCACTTATCTCGGTGTGCTGTTGAGCGATATTCCTAACCTAGCTTTTGTAGCCGGATATACTAACGCCACTTGGACTTTAAAGTGTGAGCTATGTTGCCAATACATCATGAGATTGTTAAAGTACATGGATAAAAAAGGACACAACGTCTGTATTCCTTACATCGATCCTGAAAAAATCAATGAACAACCACTTTTGGATTTGACCTCTGGATACATCAAGCGATCAGAACATGAATTGCCAAAACAAGGTGACAAAAAACCATGGAAATTGAACCAAAACTATATTTTGGATTCAGTTGCATTAAAAATGCGTGGAATTAATTCTAAATCACTTTTGTTTAAATAATATAACTCTTAATAAATTATTATAACAAGTTTAAACAAAGAATTAATCCGCTAAAGTGACCCTTGGTACATAATCGAAAATAAAACGCTATTTATACTCAATAAAAAACACAAATTTTTCACTTAAAATATTATTAAACAACAGATTAATTAACGTTAACTAAAGTAAAACATTAGATCAAAAATTTTAACCAAATTCTCTCAATAATCAGAAAAATTCTATAATTGAAGCAACTGAATAACATAAATCATTTTTTATTTAAACTATTTTTATTTAGTCTGCTTTTTCTTTGCTGTTCAATCATCATTGATGCGTTTCATAAAAAAGTGATCATGAAAAATAGCCTCCTTAACCGAAAGGAGGCAGCACTCACCAATCAGTTACCAGTCATCAAAATATTAGTCATCGGTGACTCGCACCTAGCTGCGGGGTTCAATACAAAACACTTCGGTCATCAGTCATTCAACTACGCCGGCTCAGGAGAAAACTACCTCCAAAATTTCTATAAGCTAAATTCAGTACTTGAGCAACCTAACGCTATAAAAACAGTTATCCTCCCGTTTGAGTTACACAGTGCCTCCTCCTTCAGAAACAACAGAATTACAGACCATAGCTATTACGGAAAACAGATCCCGCTACTCAAAGAAGCCATCAGCCAACAGAACATCAGTTTGGTCAACGACTTTATTAAATCAAAGGCATTCAGCTATTTAGATCAATTAGGTAACTGGAGAAAGTGGCAAAAAGGATTCAAGCCAAGGGAAATAAAAGACGGAATAGAAGTCAGATCCAAGAACTTCGCCAACAGTACCAATCAACAACAAATCGCCAACCGATTTGCCAAACTACAGTTTAAGGACGCAACCGTTCCAGACCAATTCGCCCTAAGTCATTTGAATCGGATGATTCAACTTTGCAAGCAAAAAAACAAGCAACCAATCCTAGTAAGAATGCCAGTATCAAAGAATTACCTAGAAGAGGTAGCTAAATATCAAAATCTAGATACAATAGAAAATGGAGCAACAACCTACAGAATCAAACACTTTCCTGATATTCCATTCTTCGATTTAAGAGATTCCATCACTAATCTTCATCACTTTTCAGATGGCAATCATCTCAATTTTGATGGCTCAATCAAACTATCAAAGAGTTTAGCAAAAGCGATGCAGGAAAAAGGAGTCTTGTAGTAAACGCAGACTGCACTCATTAATCAAATACGGTAGATGATTTATAGGTAATCAATCTTTCCGATTACTTCCACCACATCATCTTTTCAATCCTCATAGATATTTCCCACGTGTTTCAAAGTATAAAAACAAGGACATCAATCTCTACTCTATAGGCGGCTTCTCCTTCTTCTGATCCCATTTTCCATAAAATCCTAAGGTAAGTGAAGGGGACAACGGTACTTGATTTGCAGCAAAACCAATCAATGTCGTGGAAGTCGTCAATCCTAGATTATCATTGATCTCAAACAATAACTTCAAGCTTAGCGTTATCCATTCCTGATCATTAACATAGAAACCAGAATCAATGTGCTGAGGAGTTTCTAAACGAGTGCTGTTCCAAAACGAACGATTAACATTCATATACAACATCGCCCATAGCGGTTTAAATACCTTGTATCCTCCTTCAAGTCCTCCAGTAAAGTAATGACTGTAGTCGTTCGTTCTGAATGCAACTCCACCATAACCATAAACGTAACCCTTTCCAAAGCCTGAACCAACACTCAAACTAGGAGTGAATGTCCAAGATTGAAACGAAGTACGTAGACCAGTCGCAGCTTGAGAGGCGCCTGTAGGTGCTTCAATGCCAAACTGACCTGCCACCGCAAGTCCTTCATTATAAATACGTTGTTTTACCGCCAACCTAAAGTTTCCGGTCGATAAAAAATCGCCTTCAGCAGTAACCGGCGTCAACGAGTCAACTGCAGCCCCAGCCTGTAAATATTTCAACGGAATACTCCCAACAAGCGTTGTCCCATCAATCAACCCATATTCACCATAAAGCTGAACTCCGTACTCTGTATACACTCGAGTAGCAGGCCGGTTCAAATTACCCGCTAGCGCAAAATCACTATAACCTGGTATTGTCATAAGAGACAACTGGGCAAATCCACTACCCTTGTCCTGCGTCCAAGGACTTTGAGCGCTTAGCGTTGAAAGCGAAAAAAGTATAATAATCAATGAAAATAAATATCTCATTGTACAGATTTTAAAGGTTTTTAAGAATATCATCCACCGAAGCTCGGTTCTTATAATTCAAATCAAATTGGGTATACTTAATCTTGCGATCTTTGCCAATCAAATAAGTAGCAGGCACAGGCAATTGGGCAGTAGACTTACCATTATTTTCAGCAATATCCACATCAAATTTTTTCCGGATTTTTTCCTGATACGCTTCAGTGACATGAAACAACACGTCATACGCCTTCATTACTTCAAGATCAGGATCCTGCAATACCATGAAATCAATGGCTGACTTCTCCACAGTTTTCTCAATATTTTCTCCTGTTTCAGGTCCAATGGCAATTACGTTTACCCCTTTTTCTGTAAGCTTTGGGACATCTTCAATAAATCCAGAAAAGTAGCGAATGCAAACTGGGCACCATTGACCCCGATAGAATAAAACTACAACAGGCCCGTCTTCCAATAATTTGCTCAAGTGCACAGTTGAACCATCTGGAGCTTCAAGCTTAAAGTCAGGAGCCTCGGATCCAACTTTTAATCCTTTAGGATGACCTTTGCTAAGATCATACCCGACAGATATAAATTTTTCATCTTCTTTTGATGGAATGTAGATTGACTTTTCTGATCCTTGTTTTCCTGGCTTTTCCGCACTATCATTGCACGAAACGAATAAACAAAAGATAGTGAATAATGTGATTGTTGATTTCATAGCAACAAATGTACAAGTATTTTCTCTTTTGAATTATCATTCCTACGACAAATATAATTTAAGAAAGACCCTCTTCTAACCTTATTCGTTTTGAGCTTCAGTTAACTAAATTTATATTTGCAAAAATTTCTTCATGTTGCGAAAGCTTTTCATTCCTTTTATTCTATTGGTTTTGGTGGTCGCTGCACTCTATGTGCACTTTGGAGAATTTGTGCTAGAACCGAATCGCTACATGCTTCACGGAAAAAGTGATGGTCTGAAAAACTACTACACACCTTCCTACTATATTCAAAACGACAAAGGCTGGCGATTTACTGGGATGAATTACCCTTTCGGAGAACATGTTGTTTATACTGATAATCAACCACTTATTTCGAGTTGCTTAAACCTTATTGACAACAATATTGTTACAATCAGCAACTATACGGTCGGCATTTTAAACAGCTTGATGTTTTTAAGTCTTTGGCTATGTGCTTGGTTCTTATTTTTAATTCTTCATAGAAAACTGCACCTTCCCCAATTTTACGCGGTGGTCTTCAGCTTATTGATTACCTTTTTATCGCCGCAAATTGCTAGAATGACAGGTCATTATGGTTTGGCATATACTTGTTTTATACCAATGGTCTGGTATTGTTTGATCTCCTTACAGCAAAGTAAAAACATGTTACCAGGTACCTTGAGTTTACTGGCTCTTTGTATTTGTTTTAGCTTTGTCCATCTCTATTATTTATTAATTGGGGCCTTGTTTTTATTAGCCTATTGGTTCGTTTTTGCTTTTGAATATCGAAATACATTTTCAAACATAAAAAAGCGATCTGCCTTTTTGTTAATCGCAGCACTCGTTCCGTTAGTTGTTGTGCGACTAGTGATCTCGTTATCTGATCCCATTATTGATCGGCCTGTTGCGCCATTTGGTTTAACGTTTTATCGGGCATTTTTAGAGACGGTATTCTTACCAGTTTATGGTCCAGTTCAAGAGTTGTTTCAACAAGTTATTCCATATACAACTGATCGTCGTGAGGGACATGCTTACATTGGTTTCATTGGATTGTTGGTTGCTTTATTCACGATTTTTCGACTGCTCAAAAGAGTTTTCAAAGGAGATCGCCGGATTCGGTTGACACAAGTCAAGTGGCTCAATCAATCGTTGAAAGCGGCTGTCTTAACACTGTTGTTCTCCTTAGGCATTCCTTTTATTTGGGGAATGGAATTTTTGCTTGAATTACTGCCTCCACTTAAGCAGTTTCGCTCGCTCGGGCGTTTTGCATGGATATTCTACTATGTTTTCTCGGTATTTACGGCCTACACAATTTATTTATGGTTCAGATCATTCACGATTAAAAATAAACCACTTTTTACGGTTTCACTGCTCGTCTTTGGTATTGGAATATGGATGGTTGAATCCTATATTCACTTACGTGAAACAAAGGCACAATTAATTCCTGTAGAAAATTATTTAAGTAATACTTCAAATGATCTTTTAAAAACAATTGAAAATCAAGGTTATGTCCCTGATGAATTTCAAGCAATTTTATCCCTTCCATACTTTCATCTAGGTTCAGAAAAGCTAAGCATTCATCGAGATGGGAAAGCATTTGAAAGTGCAGTAAACGTATCGACCAAATTGGGACTTCCAATGATACAAGTGCAAATGTCACGTACTTCAATCAGTCAAACAGCAAAACTTGTTCAACTTTTAAGCGATTCCTTAATACCAAAAGAGATAATCAATCAATTGCCAAATCAAAAACCATTTCTTTTAGTGGTCACCAACAAAGTATACGACCCTTACGAAGCGCATTTGATCGGCAAAGGCAAATTGATTTACAAATCCAATGAATTTAGCTTGTTCGAATTACCAATATCTGCATTCACCACTACTTTGACTAATGAGCGCTTAGTCTATGGTTATCAAAAACCTATCTATTGGAATAGCTTCGAAAACAGTACACAGCGACACCGACTTTCAGGCACAGGGGCATTCTATAAAAAAGATGGACAAGTCGAATTGCTCTCCTGGAAACTACCCAACGAAACTTCCTTTATAGAACTGTCTTTCTGGATCTACCTAGAACCTTCAGTTTATGGCCTCCCAGAAGTAGAAATTCAGCACTTAACAAACAACAAAGTCATCAGCGAAACAAAAATAAACCCACAGCAACTCACCGATATTTACAAAAACTGGTTAAAAGTAACTGCCGAGTTTAAAGTGAAACCAGAGTTTGATCAACTAAAAGTGCTACTAGACGGCAATTCCTATTGGATTGATGATTTGATGATTCGAAAAAAATCCATCAATACCTACGTAACAATTGATAAAACGGTCAAGAAAAATAATTACACCATCTCAGAATAGTATCTTAGCACTATGAAGCGTTTTTCTCCATATATTCCCATACTTCTAGTCGCTATCAGCGCCCTTTTTCTTGTTGGCTGGTTTTATGGAGATGCCCTGCTAAATCCAAATCAACATGTCTTTAGCAAAGCAGGAGATGGCGTCAAAAACTACTACAATCCTTGTTACTACATGAAGCATGATACGGGAGTGCGCACCACTGCCTTCACGTATCCCTATGGAGAATTGGCTTTGTTCACTGACAGTCATTTCTCGCTAGTCTATCTGCTCAATCTGATAGACAACCACATTATAGAAATCAACCATTATACGGTTGGTTTTATCAATTTAGGCATGATGCTTTCTAGCGTTCTGTGTGCTATTTTTCTGTTTTTACTCCTACGTTACTTTAAGCTGCCGAGCTGGTACGCATTGATTTTTGCTTTAATCATCACTTTCTTATCTCCCCAGCTAGAGCGGTTGTCCGCGCATTATAGTTTAGCGTGGTCGTTTTTTATTCCAATGATTTGGTATTTCTTATTGCGTATGATGGATTGGAAACGGCCATTATTGTGGTTTATGGCTTTGGTGGTTGCGATTCTATTTTTTGGATTTCTACATCCCTATTATCTACCAGCAGGAATGTTTTTTATATTAGCTTATGCAGGTGTTTATACGCTTCAACATTTACTTTCGTTAAAACTGCATTACAAACAGATTATCAGCTTATTGTGTGTTGCAATTCTGCCATTTTTTGTCTTCTCGTTATTTATCAGCCTCAATGACAGTATCACTGATCGACACCTAGCACCTTACGGAATGTTCGCTTACAATACAAAATTTGAGGGCGCTTTTATGCCACATGGCGGTCCATTGTTTAATGTGTTGAATAAGTTGTTTGTAATATCGCCAACAAAAGATTTTGAAGGACATGCCTACATTGGTATTGTGGGATTTATCGCCCTGGTTTTCACTGGACTTCGGTTCATCTGGAATATCGTTAAGCAGCGCTTTTCTATCAAACGCATATTCGTAAACAATAACCTTGGTTTATCAGTCCTAGCTGCAGGTCTACTGTTTTATCTGGCCACAGGCAATTTGTTCAAGCATTTTGACTTTTTGCTGGAGTACATACCACGGTTAAGACAGTTTCGGTCCTTGGGGCGGTTTGCTTGGGTTCTGTATTACTGTTTTGCTGTTTATTCGGCTTATTTGCTGTATGTCGTGTATCGGTTTTTCGCTATCAAGGGTTGGAAGCCGATTGGCTTGGTACTGTTGATGGGTTTGGGTGGTGGCTGGGCGCTTGAATCTTACTTGCACGCAAACTATTTTATTGGAAGGTTATTTAAACAAAATACGGTAAACGACGTGTTTTTCAAACAGCAAGACTTCTTTAGTAAAGCCTTGGCAACAACGCCTTACCAAGCATCAGATTTTCAAGCAATCCTCGGGTTTCCTTATATCAACAACGGAACTGAAAAACTGTATATCTATCGACATGGGAAAGCACCGATTGATATGATGAAGTGCGCCTATGATACTGGTTTGCCCTTAGCCACATTTCATTCGCCGCGCACATCTATCAAACAGGGAACCCAGTTGGCGCAGTTGATTAGTAGTGCATTCATTCACAAAGAAATAATAAAAGACTTTAATGATAAACCCCTTTTGCTGATCGAGTCCAATGGCAACATCTGGCATGATGGAAGGGCGTTGTTGGACAAGGCAGAAAGAATTTATGATACAGAAGGATTAAAACTGTATAAAGCAGACCTAGCTATCTTTCGAACCAATCATAGTCAATTGATTAAGCAATATAGTAAGGTGAAAGATCAACTGATTAAATATGAGAACTATTATACTTCAAAGCCAACTAAAGCTGTCACATTTATTCGTTATCCCATTTCTGATTCTCCAATTAATTTCAGAACTGGAGGTGTCTTTCAAAGTGGTAAGGAAAAATCTACGGTGGTGTTTGACGATCAAATACAATTTGATAGTATTGCTGAGATGATTGAAATATCTGCTTGGATGTACATGGACCCGAATCATGCTTCTTTTCCAGTATTGCGATATGAAGAATTTAATAGTATAGATGAAGTGGTTCAATTTAAGGAATACAATGCAAAGCTGAATACTGAGGTAATCACTGATTTTGCTAAGTCTACAATCTATTTACAACCTAAAAACGCAGCGAATAGGATTCGAATTACCATTAAGACTGAAAATGAATTTACTTGGAACAATATCTTTGCAGATGTTCTCATTCGGCCATCAAACGTAGACGTATATTCAGACATTCAACATGATAGTAGCTTTGTATTTAACAATTATAATATCTATCAACCCCACTAAACTAACTAATTAGTTTATTATCTGAATATTTAACGTACTAATAACCTTTATTTCCTTGACAATATTTGTCACAATTTGTAAATTGTAAGTTACTATGAGCCTACATTTAGCTAAATTCCCCAGATAAAGCCGAATTAAAGAGAAGAAATGAGTAATTACCAGACCTTAATATCAAAGCTTGATCAATTTATACGTAAGTATTATGTAAATAAATTGATAAAGGGATGTTTATATAGTATCGGCGTTATTGTTTTACTGTTCGTTGCTTTTACAACGTTAGAACACTTTTATTATTTTTCAACTAGTGTAAGAAAAGGAATGTTTTATTCATTTCTTGGAATTACTGGTGTAACACTTCTGTTTGGTGTGTTGATTCCAATGATGAATTATTTTCGTTTGGGAAAAATTATATCGCATGAAAAAGCAGCAAATATTATAGGAAGTCATTTTACAAATGTTCAAGATAAGTTGTTGAACATTCTACAATTGAAAAAACAAACAGAAGAAGATAATTCTGGTAGCTCTAGTTTAGTCCTTGCCAGTATCGACCAGAAAATTGTTGACCTCAAACCAGTTCCTTTCAAATCAGCAATTAATCTTTCTCAGAATAAAAAATATCTTAAGTATGCTATGCCACCGCTGATGTTGCTTACGGTATTAGTATTTGCTGCTCCTTCACTCCTAAAGAATGGAACAAATCGATTAATTAATAATAATGTTGAATTTGAACGACCAGCACCATTTACATTTGACTTGGTGACCACCGAAAATACGATCGTTCAATATACAGATCATGAGATTGAAGTGAAGGTAAAAGCAAATGAAGGTGGCGCACTTCCTAATGAAGTATTTATTGATGTAGAAGGCTATCGTTATAAACTAGCCAAAAGTGAAGCGGATAAATCCAAGTTTTTTTATACGTTCAAGAAAGTAAGTAAAGACACCAAGTTTAAATTCAACTCTGGTGAGTTTGAATCTAAGGAATATGATATAGAAGTATTAAAGAAGCCAAGCCTTGTAGGGTTTGACTTGCGGTTGATTTATCCTTCCTATACAGGAAGAAAAAATGAATCCGTAAGCAATATCGGTGATATGGTTGTTCCAGTCGGTACTTCAATTAATTGGAACTTTACGTCTCAAAATACAGAATCAGTAGACTTAAAATTCTCTAGCAAAAAAGGGCTAAAAACAACCAAACGGACTGGAGACAACAGTTTTTCCTTCAAGAAAGGAGCCTACAGAGATGAGAACTACATGATCTATGTCTCTAATCAACATTTAAATAAGGCAGATTCTGTTGGTTACTCGATTGCAGTCACACCAGACCTACACCCAACAATTAATGTAGAGCAAATAACAGATACTACTGAAAAGCGGTTGCTGTTTTTTGTAGGCGATGCTTCTGATGATTATGGACTGTCTAACTTAGCGTTCCACTATAAAATAGATAGGGAAGATGGTAAGCCGTCAACACTTCAGTCAAAGCCAATGGCTATCAAAGGTGGTAAACAGACGAACTATGATATGACTTGGGATTTACTAGAACTGAATCTTAATCCTGGTGATAAACTAACGTACTACTTTCAAGTTTCTGATAATGATGCTGTAAATGGCCGTAAAACAGCAAAAACAGGCGTCATGTCTTATGCGATTCCTACTGTGGAAGAGTTCGAAGACATGGAGGAAGAAAACAATGATGAGATCAAAGAAGATCTGAAAGACGCGCTCGAAAAAGCAAAAGAAGTCAAGGAAGATTTGAAAGACATCAAGGAGAAGCTGTTCCAGAAAAAGGAAATGGATTGGCAGGATAAAAAAGAAATTGAAAATTTATTAGAAAAACATAAAGAACTCAAAGAGCAATTAGAAAACGCTCAAGAGAACTTCCAAGAAAACATAGAAAACCAATCCGAGTTCGAGGAAACAAATGAAGATATTCTAGAAAAACAACAGAAACTAGATCAACTCTTTGAAGAACTGATGAGTGATGAGATGAAGGAGATGATGGAAAAACTCCAAGAAATGATGGAGGAGATGAATAGAGATGAAGTCCTTGAGGAACTAGAAGACATGGAGATGTCAGATGAGGAATTCGAAAAAGAGCTGGACAGAATGCTCGAACTATTCAAGGAACTAGAACTAGAACATCAGATGGAACAAGCCATCGATAAACTAGAAGAACTAGCGGAAGAACAAGAGAAGCTTAGTGAAGAAACTAAGAACAAAGAGAAAAGCCAAGAACAGCTTAAAAAGGAACAAGAAGAACTCAACGAAAAATTCGATAAACTGAAAGAAGAAATTGAGGATATCGAGAAAAAGAATGAAGAGCTAGAATCACCGAAAGACATCGGTGACCCAAGCGAAGACGCTGAAGAAATCCAAGAAGAACAAGAGGATAGTTCTGAAGAGTTAGAAAAACAAGACAACAAGAAAGCATCCGATAAACAAAAAAGCGCTTCTGAGAAAATGCAGGAAATGGCGGATAAGATGGCTGGAAGCAAGGAGCAAGCGGAAATGGATGATATGGAAGAAGACATGGAGTCGCTCCGTCAGTTGCTTGAGAATCTAGTCAACATGTCTTTTGATCAAGAGGAAGTGATGAAGGACATCCAAAAAACACAAATCAATACGCCAAAGTATATCGAACTAGTTCAAAACCAATATAAGCTCAAGGACGACTTCAAAATGATTGAAGACAGCTTGCAAGAATTGAGTAAGCGGGTATTCCAAATTGAGAGCTTCGTTACAGAGAAAGTAACAGATATCAAGAAAAGCATTAAAAAGAGCTTGACTGAGCTAGAAGAAAGAAAGAAGCAACCAGCCAATGTACAACAACAGTATACCATGACTGGTGCGAATGATTTGGCTTTGATGCTAAGCGAAACCATGGAGCAAATGCAACAGGCAATGGCTGAGCAGATGAAAGGCGACCAAATGTGCCAAAACCCAGGATCTTGCGACAAGCCAGGCGGTAAGAAACCAGGTAAAGGAAGCAAGATGAGCCAAATGCAACAACAGCTGAACGATCAGATCTCCAAGATGCAAGAAGAAATGGAGAAAGGCAAGAAGCCTGGAGGGAAGAAACCCGGCGGCAAGGAAGGATCTGGAGGAACAGCAAAGCAGTTTGCTGAAATGGCAAAGAAACAAGCAGAAATACGAAAAGAGCTAGAGAGGCAGCAGAAAGAGTCGCAAGAGAAAGGTGGTGGCGGAAGCAAGGAAGTAGAGGAAATGCTCAATGAAATGAACAAAACAGAAACAGATTTAGTTAATAAGAGACTGAGCAATCAGATGCAGCAACGCCAAAAGGAGATTTTAACTAAGTTACTGAAGTCTGAAAATGCAATGCGCGAACGCGAGTATGATAAGAAGCGCAAGTCGGAAACTGCACAACAACGCGATCGCACAATGCCACCGGAATTACAAGAATATATTAAGAAACGAGAAGCTGAAATTGAAATGTACAAGGCGGTTTCTCCATCATTGAAACCATTTTATAAATCACTAGTAGAGGACTACTTTAAGTCCTTGAAATCGAAATAGATTTAGTCTAAACCTGCTTATGACAAAAACGATCGACCCACGTATGCCGTATTATAAAATGTTAGTATTATCATCACACCCCAAGAACATCGCCCGTATCCAGCCTTTCTTAGAATCGATGCGCAGAGAATGCAATGTTTGTGAGGAGGTATTCGGTAATATTCTGGTTTCTCTTACGGAGGCAGTCACCAATGCTATTTTACATGGCAACAATGGAGATGAATCCAAGACAGTAGAAATCAGAATGGAAAGACATGGAAATAGACGATTAGAGTTCTTTATCAAAGATGAAGGAGCTGGATTTAATCCTAAGAAGATTCCTGATCCAACTCACCCTGACAACCTGTTAAAGATTGGTGGTAGAGGCGTTTATCTCATGCGTGAGTTATCAGATGAACTGAGCTTCCATGAGAATGGGAGAGTAGTAGAGATTGACTTTATTCTAAAAAATGATGCCTAACTCGATTACTTTTCAAACAGAAGACATCGATTTTGTATTTCCTAATCAAGCGCAAACCAATGCTTGGATTAATGCCGTAATCAAGCGGGAAAACGGTGAACTAAACTTTCTAAACTACATATTCTGTAGTGACAACTATTTGCTCAAACTCAATCAAGAGTATTTACAGCACGACACATTAACGGATATCATTACCTTTCATTATAGTGACACAGCCATAGAAAGTGACATCTTTATTAGTGTAGAACGGGTTATGGAGAATGCCGCTTCGCTCGGGATTGCCTTTGAGGTAGAACTGAAGCGAGTGATGGTGCATGGCGTCTTGCATTTGCTTGGCTATCCGGATAAGACGGATGAGGAGAAGGCAAAAATGCGTAGTAAAGAAGATGAGATGCTTGGGATGAAGGTGTAGGCTGTGTCGAGTGGTAAATAAGGAAGTATTTATCGGATGAGTAAGATTTTAATTTCCATTTAAAATACTGATTTTAAAATTAGTAGATTGGTTTAGTTCAACAAATACTCCAAGGAATTTTTCATTTATTTTACCTCTAGCTCTTCATCAGGATGAACAATAAAAAATGGTGACTTGAACTGTCAAGCCACCATTAAAATTTGGGTTAACCAGTGGTGCTGGTTATTCAATGAAAACCTATGTGCTAACTATCGCTAGACGCATTGGGCGTATCTATAGTATTGTCTGTACCGATTTCGCTATCGGCAGGCTTGAATTCTTTAAGCTTTGGTAAGTCTTTAATAGAGTTTATTCCGAAATAATTCATAAACCGATCACTGGTTACGTAGAGTAATGGTCTTCCTGGCACCTCGCTTCTGCCTGCAATAGCCACCAATTCTTTTTCAAGGAGTTTCTGGATGGTGTAATCACAACTCACGCCTCTGATTTTTTCTATTTCAGATTTGGTTACTGGTTGCTTATAAGCAATGATCGCAAGGGTTTCCATAGCTGATTTGCTCAGTTTCCGCTTGTTTTTTTGTTTTAAATAAGTTCCTACAGTATTGTGATAAGCACCTTTGGTAAGAAACTGATAACCGCCTGATATTTCTGCTATTTCAAATGAATAAATTTCTGATTTATACTTGTCAATTACTTGAGTTAGTCCTAAATCTAAATCCGTATGGTGTACCTCTGCTGCAAAGGTTTCTTCCAAGCATGATTTCAGTTCTTTCCGAGTTACTGGAGATTCAGAAACGAAAATAAGAGATTCAATATGTTGTGCTAAATGGTTCATAATTAATTGTTTTAATCTATGTCTTGTTTTGATACTTAAAAATACGGAAGTATTAATTATAGGACAAATTCTATACAGGTTTTTTACCAACATTTATAGCTTATTTTGTTGAAAAACCCCACTAAATTGTCTTGCGAAAAAAGAACCCTCGTTTACTAACATTTTGTAAACAAAACTGTTAAAAAGACTATAAAAATTGTCGCTTAGGGCATTTGTTCCAAACATGTTCTATGTTTGTATAACAAAATCTATAAAAATGGCGTATAGTGAATTACTAGCTGATCGAATTCGGTTACATTTCGATACTCACCAAGTGGGTTACAGAGAAATGAAAATGATGGGTGGATTATGTTTCATGGTGGATGAAAAAATGTGTGTTGGTGTTGTAAAGGAAGATTTGATGGCACGCATCGGTACAGAGATTTATGATGAAGCAGTGAAGAAACCTGGAGCACGACCAATGGATTTTACCAAAAGACCAATGAAAGGTTATGTTTTTGTTGAGCCAGAGGGTGTTGATATGGACGACGATTTGTCATATTGGCTAGAACTTGCGTTGGCGTTTAATCCATTAGCGAAAGCAAGTAAGAAGAAAAAAAAGAAATAACATTCTAAAAACATTAGTGATGCAGAATTTAAAACTAGAACAAGAAATAAAGGAAGTGCTGAGTAATTGGAAATCAATTATTGAATCTTATCAAATCCCGAACAACAAAAAGGCGGTTCTTCAGTTGATCACCACCTTTCTTCCGTTTATCGGCTTTTGGGTGCTCATGTATTTTAGCTTTTCTTATTCGATATTACTGACTTGTGCACTTGGTTTAATCAATGCTTTTTTTCTTGTCAAAATTTTTATCGTTCAGCATGATTGTGGTCACCAGTCTTTTTTCAATTCTAAAAAATTAAACAATATAGTGGGTTTTATCTGCAGCTTCTTCAGCACAATTCCCTTTAAATATTGGGCAAAGGTGCATAATTTCCATCATGGTCATAACGGACAACTTGAAGTACATGAAATTGGCGATATTCCTACCTTAACCGTGAACGAATACAAAGGGAAACGCTGGTTTGGCAAGCTGAAATACCGAATCATGAGAATGCCTTTAGTCACCTTCGGAATTGCACCGATTTACTATGTTATCATTACGAATCGATTGCCGCTTTATACGAAGGAGATGCGCAGCTTGAAATCTGTGATTTATAATCAGTTGAAGAATAATGTTTCTATTGTTCTTTTATATGGTTTACTTGCGTATTTACTGGGCTGGAAACAATTCTTATTCATACAGTTGTTCCTTGTGTTTACCTTTGGTGTTATTGCCTTCTGGTTCTTTTATGTGCAACACCAGCACGAACGCTCCTACAAACAGTGGAAGGAAAACTGGGATTATCTTTTATCCGCCATCAAAGGCTCTACTTACTATAAATTGCCCAAGGTTTTTCAATGGTTAACTGGAAACATCGGTATTCATCACATTCACCATCTGAGTAGTCTGATTCCTAACTATAACCTCGAAAAGTGTATGAGAGAAAACCAGATTTTAAGCAAATACGTCACCGTCATCTCGTTCTGGCAAAGCTTAAAGCTGATTAGGAATAAGTTGTGGGACGAAGAGACAGCAAAAATGGTCTCGTTTAGAGAAGCAACAAAACTGGTAAAACTTAGAGCGCAAAACGTAGCAGCGTAGTTACAATCAATACATCATTCAAGTCAAGAATAAGGATGAGAATCTGCAATTAATGATACTCAAACAGATTTACTTTCTTATTTTTCTTGTCAAATTTTATTTCATATTGTAAAATCACTATTTTTACGACCTTTGAATAAAGAAAATATGGAAGAAGAATGGGAATTAGACTTTGAATGGTTGCGTACTAGGCATCTGGTCAAAGACATAATGCGGAAAGAAAAGTTGCCTGATATGAATTCAATCCTATTTGTTATAGGCATTCAGGAATATGGTCGGATGAAGGAGGAGTTTACAAAAGAAGAGAAGCAAGACCTTATGCATGTGGCAGTTTGTACATTGCTTAGTTACGAAGGAATTTATTCCTTTAAAGGACGAGATGAAGATGGTTGGCCACACTTTGATTTGTTGAAACCAATTCAAGAAAAAGGCGTAAAAAATCAGGAATTATTATTAAAGAAAAATATTATAAAATACTTTAACGACTGGCAAAAAGAACAAGAAGCTTTGCCGAATCAAAATTAATTAACAATCATGAAAAAAATACTTGTTTACGCTCTTCCACTACTATTGCTTTTGCAGTTTTCTTGTGGAGAAAAACAAAAAATGGTTTCCATTGAAACTTCTTTTGGTACGATGAAAGTAAAGCTCTTCGATGAAACACCGAAGCACAGAGATAACTTTATCAAACTAGCAAAAGAAGGCTTTTTTGATGACTTATTGTTTCACCGTGTTATTCCAGGATTTATGATTCAAGGTGGCGACCCGAAATCCAAAGGTGCACCAGCAGGCCAACCATTAGGACAAGGCGGACCTGGTTATACGATTCCAGCAGAATTCAACGATGCTCTAGTACATACAAGGGGAATGTTATCTGCTGCTAGACAAGGCGATCAAGTAAATCCGAAAAAAGAATCTTCTGGTTCACAGTTTTACATCGTTCAAGGCAAAAAGGAAACAGATCAGATGTTGAATGCCATGGAAACTCGTAAAGCATTTAAATACACTCCAGAGCAAAGAGAAGCGTACAAAAATGTAGGTGGTACTCCATTCCTTGACAAAGACTACACCGTATTTGGTCAGGTCGTTGAAGGCCTTGATGTGATTGATAAAATTGCAGCAGTACAAACAAATAAACAAGCAGGTGATCGACCAGTGGAAGATGTAAAAATGACAATCAAAGTTTTAAATTAATCTAATTATGAAATCATACTATCTGTATATTCTAGTCGTGGGTCTGTTTCTAACAAGTGCATGTTCATCAACAAAGAAAACTACGATTAATTCTACCCAGGATAAGGTGGTTACTCAGAAACCTCCTACAACTATGCCGCCACCGGTAAAGGAGCCAGCGGCAAAGCCTAAACGCAATACAAATTCACCCATAAAATCAACAAACCGTATGTTAGTTATTGAAACATCTCATGGCAATATGACTGTCGAACTTTATAATGAAACACCTCAACACCGCGACAACTTTCTAAAACTTGTGGAAGAAGGCTTTTTCAATGATTTATTATTCCATAGAGTCATTCAGAATTTCATGATCCAAGGTGGAGATCCAAATTCACGCGGCGCTACTGCTGGTGTGCCACTTGGTTCTGGTGGTCCAGGTTATACCGTTCCCGCTGAATTTAATCCGAAATTTGTTCATATGAAAGGTGCACTTTCTGCAGCAAGACAAGGAGATCAGGTCAATCCTCAAAAAGCTTCTAGTGGTTCTCAGTTCTATATTGTTCAAGGAAAAATTGAAAGTGATCAAACCTTAGATGGTATGCAACAAAGAAACGGGATAGAGTACACTGCCGAACAGCGAGAAACCTACAAAAATGTTGGTGGAACACCGTTCCTTGATATGCAGTATACTGTTTTCGGAAGAGTTGTTGAAGGCCTTGATGTGATTGACAAAATCGCTGCGGTTCAAACAGATCGAAGAGCGGGAGACCGTCCATTGGAAGATGTAAAAATGAAAATTAAGGTACTCAAATAATCAAGTACTTCAATAAGGAAAAGGCAAGTAAAATGTACTTGAATTTTCCTTATTGAATACTACCTAAGGTCTTGACGAAAGTTGAGTTGTTAGCTTAAACAATTCGTAAATCATTCCGTAAAAAGATACAAGAATGAAAATTACTTGATTAAATAGATCTATGAAACGAGCTAACGTATTAATCGCATTGTTTATAATGATAGTGCTTACTTTTTCGCTTGAAGCGCAAGAAGCAGCAAAAAATGATACAGTTCCAATCATGCCCAGATTGCCCGGTTGTGAGCAACTAGAAGGAACAGAACAACGAACCTGTCAGCGAAAGTTGTTGATCAATTATATGAACGAACAATTGGTTTACCCAATCAGTGCAGTTCGAGAAGGTAAAGAAGGTAGAGTAATTGTTAAAACGACGATTGATTCTACTGGCCATGTGATTGAAACTGAACTTATCCGTTCTTTGTTTCCTCCTTGTGATGAGGAAGCAAAACGATTGATTCAGTCTATTCCTAAATGGTTGCCCGCAGAAAGATTGGGCGTTCCTGTCCAAGAGAGTATTACAATTGCTATCTTGTTCCGGTTAGAAAATTATTATCAAAAAAATCCAGAACATCGCCCTCGATTCTTACCACAAACTATGGACAAAAGTTCTAGGAAAAAGAAGCGAAGGAGAAAGATTAAAGCCCATTAGCCATGAATTGGAAAAATAGATGTTTGTACTTGGTGATCGCTAGCTCTGCGCTGCTTTGGCAAAGTTGTACACCTACTACAGCCTCTTTCCTAATTCCTAAGACTGCCCCGATTGCAGCAACTAATGTTCAGTTTGATAACCAATCGAAAGGAGCAGACCAGTTTTACTGGGATTTTGGTGATGGTACCACCTCTCAGGAGAAAACACCAACGCATCAGTTCCGAAATTCCGGTAATTATCCTGTTAAACTAACCGTGAAGAAAGGAAGCAAGGCGCATACACTAGAGCAATACGTAAGAATCGCGCCACCAGAAAACTGCCAAGTGTTGCTAGAAACTGAATACGGAAATTTAGTCATTGAGCTCTCAGACGACACCCCACAGCACAGAGACAACTTTATCAAATTAGTAGAGGAAGGATACTATCAGGATTTACTGTTTCACCGTGTTATTCAAGGCTTTATGATACAAGGAGGCGACCCAAATTCCCGAGGAGCCACTCCAGATGATAACATAGGAAGTGGAGAACCCGATTACCGAATTCCTGCTGAGCTAGAGACGGGCCTTGCCCATGTGAAAGGGGCAATCGCAGCAGCAAGAGACAACAATCCTGAAAAATCGTCAAGCGGCTCACAGTATTATATTGTAGATGGAAGCACGGTTACAGAGGAGAAGTTGGAGAAGTATGAAAAAACAAAAAGCATCCGCTATTCATCCGCCATCAGACAACAGTATTTGAAAAACGGTGGCGCGCCTCAGCTCGATCGAGAGTACACGGTGTTCGGTTATATCATTTCAGGGATGGATATTATTGATAAACTTGCCTCTGTGGAAACTGGAGAAAGAGATCGACCTAAGGAGAACCTCTGGATGCGCTTATATCCAATCTACTAATTCCTGAGCTGAGTAATAATTTAATAGTAACAATTACTTTCCAGCTTTCATGAATGCTTTACTCAAAAAGATATCACCATCTGATACTTTGATTTGATATAAGCCAGGAGCAAATGATCCAACATCAACTGTTTGGCGTTGTTCTTCAGGTAGGAAACTCCCTTTGTACACCATACGTCCATGCGCATCAAAAATCTTAAGTGATGCTCCAAAATCAAACTGATAGGGAATGTCGATTCTGATTTGGTTTATGGCTAAGGTTGGAGTAATGTCAATATATTTTGTACCTCTAAACTTGATGACTTTTATTTCTGATATCGATTCAATACCGTCATAATCAACCTGCTTTAACCGATAATAGTTGTCGCCAATGGCTGGGGTCTTATGGAAATGGGTATAGTTCTTTGCTGTTGAACTGTTGCCTGCCCCTTTTGTACGACTGATGTCTTGAAACTCTCTTCCTGAAATACTGTGCATCACTGAAAAATAGTCGTTTTCCACTTCAGATAAAGTCGTCCAAGTAAGCTTTACTTTTTTATCTTCTTCTTCCAGGTTGAAATCTGCTAACTCAATTGGCAAAACACCACCAAACGTACTACCCCCTAGTCCACCACCAATAAAATCATTCATCATCATTTCCGCAAAGTAAATCGTACCTTGAAATACACCAGAAGTACTAGAACACTGTACAAAGTTGTCGTGGTTAGCATTGTTGTGTGCATCTGGAACGGTTGGATCAGGATTAATGTTATAACCACTTTTAAAACCAAAAAAGATCAAATCATCTATCGTTTGAATTTGGCCATTAAAATTGGAATTAATGTTTGTTGCGATCTGATTGTAATCTGATTCATCTATATACACTCGAATAGAGATATTATTGGCAAGTGGCATTGACTCATTGGGTTTGGCTTCCCAATATTTATTTGAAACGATCCAAGGAGCGCCAGCAACAACATAAGGAGCATTGGATAACCTAGTTACCCCAATACTTGGTATTACCACCTTGATAGTTGAAATATCAAACGTTGCAGCAGTGGATGTCTTTACAGAAAACAAGATTAAGTCTTCGGTACCTGTCTCATGAAAGTAATGGGTCCAAGCTCCATCGACGCATGAATTGGTTGCCTGATAGGTGCCAGGCAAGGTCGGTATTTTGGAAAAAGTACAATTCGTCCAACCAGCAATTTGAAGTAGAAGACAGAAAATAAGTAGTGTTAAACCTTTCATTGTTAGTCCTTTTGGCTTTCTAAATTACAGAGAAGAACCTTATTAAAAGCATAAAGGAGGCAAAATCTTTTGATTTTTATTTTACTTATAATAACCACTAGCCAGTTGGCCAATTAAAAAGATTGCTGGTCGCTTATGTAAATCTGGTAAAGTTCCTTTCTTCCAGTCTTTAACGGATTTTGTTGCAATATATTGGCTTGAAAGCGATAAATCAGCGGCAACACACAAAAAAATATTTGAAGAAAGACTATTTATCGCATCTTTCAGCCAATCATTGTTTCGATAAGGCGTTTCGATAAAAATTTGCGTCTGCCCAGTTCGTTGGCTTAAGCTCTCCAATTTAGCAAGTTCTTTTACGCGCTCCGGTCGCTTGATGGGGAGATATCCGTGAAAGGCAAACCGCTGTCCGCTCAGCCCACTCGCCATAAGTGCAAGCAGTATGGAGGATGGTCCTACAAGCGGCACCACTTCAATCCCGTGTTTGTGTGCTAAGGCAACCATTTCAGCGCCAGGATCAGCCACGCCAGGCACACCAGCCTCAGACAATAGACCGATATCAGTTCCTTCTAGTGCAGGTCTCAGAAAATTGGATAACTCATTGGGGTCTGTCCGTTTATTGAGTTCAAAGAAGGTCATATCTGGAAACGCAACAGGTGTTTTGATTTCTTTTAGAAAACGTCGTGCAGTTTTCGGTCGTTCTGCAATAAAACAGTTTAACTGATGGATAACCGTGATCACATATTCTGGGATGGTGTGTGCTGTAGATTCGCCAAGAGGAGTGGGAATCAAATATAATTTGCCTTTGCTCATAGTTATTGATTGATCAGCAAAATTAAATTATTTCTCCTATAAATTTACTGAATAATCGTTTTCCTATTCTAATTTGTGAGGCTACTTGATTCCTAGTTATTCAAACGTATGCGCTCGCTGCGATTTGCTAACTCCCATGTCGTCAGAAATACCAATCGAGCTCGCTGTTGCATCTTCTTGTATTCGATTTTATCTTCGGTATCAGTGATTCGGTGATAATCACGGTGGGTACCATTAAAATAGAAGATCGCGGGAATGCCTTTTTTTGCAAAATTGTAATGATCAGACCGCTCATAAAAGTTATTAGGATCGTCAAGAGCGTTGTACGTGTAATCCAGTTCCAGGTTCGTATATTTTGAGTTAACCGCCTCGTTAATATCGTGTAGATCTTGGCTTAAGCGATCTGCACCAATCACATAAATATAGTCCTTGCCATCCTTGTGGTCTGGGTCTACACGCCCAACCATATCCACATTCACATTTGCTACAGTATTTTCAGGAAGGAACAATGGTTCTTCAGAATAATATTCAGATCCTAGCAACCCTTTTTCCTCACCAGACACGGCCATCACCAAAATACTACGTTTCGGGCCATTTCCTCCTTGTTTTGCGATTGCAAATGCTTCAGCAATTTCTAGTATTACAGAAGTACCAGAAGCATTGTCATCTGCGCCATTATAAATATCATCGCCTAGTTTGCCAAGATGATCGTAATGAGCGGTGACCACAATCACTTCGTCTTTCAGCACTGGGTCTGTGCCTTCAATAAAGCCTAGCACATTTTCTGCCATTACCGTTCCATGTGTCTCATCTTGATTGATGGTGATCTCACAGTCCAATTTTACAGAAACTGATTCGCCTGTGGCTTTTGTATATTCTCTTGCTTCCACTACGCGTTCAAACTTTTTACCAATGATGTCCTTTGCGACATCAGGTGAAATGTATAAGCTATTACAGAATTTTCTAGCTGGATCCAGCTCATTGAGTCTAAAATGTGTTTTCCGAAGACGGTAGTTGTATTTATGTACATAAAATGGGATGTTCCGTTCGATCATCAAGACCGCACGCACGCCCTTTTTCTTTGCGAGCTGCAGTTTTTCCTTGTAGTCGGTGGTCCATTCTGATGGTTCTGTCTTTCCAGTAATGAAGGACACATTATCTTCATCTCTTGGTTCTCCTTGGTAAATTAAGATGATTTTTCCCTTTACATCAATCCCTTCATAGTCACTATATTTTTCATCTTCAATACCATAACCTAGGTAAATCACCTCTTCCCTTGAGGTTTTGATGCGAGCTCTGTTTGATTTTGTAAAGCTATAGAAGTCCTTGAGATGATTATACTTATTCCCATTGACGGTGATTGCGATATCATTCCAATCTTCTGTAATCAAAGGAACTTTCTGATAGTACGAGGTCTTGTTTTCTCCTAGGGTAGGAAACCCGTAGGTCTTAAATTCATCAGCGATATACTGTGCAGCTTCTCGCTGTCCTCTTGTTCCTGTTTCTCTGCCTTCTAGTTCGTCAGAAGCTAAAAACTTTAGGTGTTTTTTTAGATCTTTTACTGTGATAGTTGCAGCCATTTTACTTGCTTCATCTTTTGCTTCCCAAGTATCTGCGGCTTCGAGTTCTTGCTTGAGGTCAATCGACTTTTCTGGTTGCTTCGTTTCTAGGGTACTATTTTTATCAATTACTTCCCCATCTGAATTATAAAAAACAGTTTTCCCTCCAACCTTAATTTGTATTACAGCGTCGCTAGGAGCTTGTGCTTGTAAAATACTGATTGGGAAAAGAATTAAGAGTAGTAATTTTCGTATAACTGACATTGAGGTATAACTATTTCTGTGGTTCGAAGTTAAAGAATTGTTTTTATCTTAACAATGAATATCAATTTTATTCACCCGTCTTTCATGTCTTCCACCTTCAAATTTTGTTCCCAAAAACTCTCTGATCATAGCAGTAGCTACTTCTTTTGATACAAATCGAGAGGGAATAGATAGGACATTGGCATTGTTGTGCTGCCTTGAAAGAGCAGCCAATTCTACATTCCAGCAAACTGAAGCACGAATGCCTGCATGCTTATTGGCAGTCATAGCAACACCATTTCCACTGCCACAAATGATGATGCCTAATTCTGCATTTTTCTTAAGAATACTTTCAGCTAATGGATGAATAAAGTCAGCATAATCAACAGATTCGGTGCTATTTGTACCAAAATCAATCAATTCTAGTTGAAGATCTTCTACAACTGATTTGACTAGTTCTTTGTATGGAAATCCAGCGTGATCACATCCAACAGCTATCGTTTTAAGTTCTTCCATGGTGACTATTTTAACATAAAAAAGAAAGCCCTTTGTCTTTCAAACAAAGGGCTTTTAATCTAGTGGGCCCACCTGGACTCGAACCAGGGACCAACGGGTTATGAGTCCGTTGCTCTAACCAACTGAGCTATAGGCCCTCACAAAATTTGTGCAGCAAAGTTACATTCTTGTAACCAGATTACAAACGATTCTGTAATAAATCAATATAATTAACGTAAAAATTTTAGAAAAAGTTCCAGAGGATAGGAATATAAATCCCTTATCTTTGTCTTAGAGTTATGATTAAAACACACTTTTTGACACGGGTTTCTCTAAAAGAGGAAGATATTGAATCCTATGATGAATACCCTCTTTCTTTGCCTTTTTTGGAAACGTTTGAAGGGTTTAACTTTCATCCTTCGGTCACGTTTGTTGTGGGTGAAAACGGTTCAGGAAAATCTACTTTACTAGAAGGTATCGCTGTTGCGTGGGGATTTAATCCAGAAGGAGGCAGTATAAATTTTTCTTTTAATACGGTTGAAACCCATTCCAACTTAGATCAATACCTTAGAATTGCAAGAGGATTGAAAAAGCCTAGAGATGGGTTTTTCCTACGAGCTGAGAGCTTCTACAATGTAGCTTCTGAGGTAGATCGATTGTCAGAAGAGCCAGGAGGAGCATCATTTATTGATTATTATGGTGGGAAATCTTTGCACGAACAATCCCATGGAGAATCCTTTTTTTCCTTGTTTATGCATCGCTTTCGAGGAGATAGTTTGTACATATTAGACGAACCTGAAGCTGCCTTGTCTCCAGACCGTCAACTTTCGTTTCTTGTTCGTCTCCACGAACTTGTAAAAAAGGGCGCTCAATTCATCATCGCTACCCACTCTCCTATACTAATGAGTTACCCCAATTCAGAAATTTATCAAATCGCAGAAAAATCTATTGAACTAACTGCTTACGAAGAAACTGCGCATTTTCAGACAACAAAGAATTTTTTAAATAATCATGAACAAATGATCAAAAATTTGACTTCAATTTGATTTAAAAAATTGTCAAAATTGATGACTTTTTTTTTATTCCTTCGTATAAAGAATACCTACCCAGAGAAAAGCTAAAAATGAAGAATGATGATGAACGCGAAAAAAAGTTCACAGGAGCTGATAATTGAAGCTGCTAAAAGTGAATTTGTAAAAAAAGGATTTTCTGGTGCTAGAATGCAAGAAATTGCCGATGCCGCAAGCATAAACAAGGGACTTTTACACTATTATTTCAAATCAAAGGAAGCATTGTTTTCCGCTGTTTTTTCAAAAACCTACAACAGGTTAACTCCTTGTCACGATCATTTAATCAATTCTAATTATTCGATCTTTAAAAAGCTCGAAAACTTTGTGGATTGTTACATTTCAGAACTAAGCAAATCACCAGAGAGTGTACTATTTGTATTGAATGAACTCAATCGACACCCCAATCACCAGACAGATACGGCTATTGTAACTGATCACTGGTCGGTTTCTTTCTTTAAGGATGTTCAGCACAAAGTAGAAGTTGGAGCGATTAAGAATGTTTGCCCTAAGCAATTGTATATCAATGTGATATCCTTGTGCGTATTCCCCTTTATCGGAGGAAAAATGATACAAAATTCAACAAATCTAACGAAGGAAGAATTCAATAAACTTTTATCAAGACGTAAAAAAGAAGTGACAACGTTTATAATACATGCGTTGCAACGATAACAATAGGCAGGCATTTAATGCTCTACAATTTTAACCTAACGCTAGTGGGCTTACCTTCTTTTTACCTTTTTCTTCTTTTTGGGATCTTCCTTTTTAACAGCTGTACCGTTTTCTAGTTTTCTTGAGACTGCGGAATATGGTCCGATCACAATTTCGTCGTTTTCAGATACACCAGAAAGAACTTCAATGTAAGTATCATCTTGAATACCCGTTTTTACTTCTTTCATTACCACACTATCTTGTTGGAAAATAAAGACGACTTCTTTCAGTTCAGCCTCTTTCACATTATCGCTTTCCTCTTCTTCTCGAGTAGTTACTGCTTGGATTGGGATTGACAGTACTCCGTTAATCTCCTTGGTTTTAATCTCCGCATTTGCAGACATACCTGGAAGGAACGGGCTACGCCCCATAGTTTTAGACAATACAGCATAGGAGGAAGACAGCATTCGAACCTTCACCGTAAAATTGGTGATCTGATCTGTCGTCAGTGACATCCCAGTATTATTGGCAGAATTCGCGATTTGTGTCACTACACCTAAAAATGTTTTCTCCTGGTAAGCATCCACTTCAATGGTCGCAGTATCTCCCAGTGCGACTCGGATAATATCGTTTTCACTCACGTCTACCTGAACTTCCATAGAAGCCATGTTGGCGATCCGTAGGATCTCAGTTCCTGACATTTGAGAAGTACCGACTACTCGTTCCCCTTTTTTAAGGTTGAGCTTGGAGACGACTCCACTTACTGGTGCAACAATACGAGTCCGTGCTAGGTTTTTCCTTGCTTCTTTTAAGTTCGCTTCTGCTCCTTCTATGTTTGACTGTGCTACGTTTACCCGTTCTTGGCCAGAATTGATATTGGAGCGAGCAGCTTCAATACTTGCTACAGCAGATGCTCTGTTCGCTTCTAAGGATTTTAGAGAGGCTTGTGCAGATTCGAGTTCAGCTTTTGCCACAATGCCTTCATTAAACAGTTCGGTAGTTCTAGCTAGCACAGCTTGCGCATTTCCGATTTGAGCATCAATTTGCTGTACCTGCGCTTCTGCTTGCTTTAAACTTGAGGTAAACTGCCCTGACTGTGATTTCGAGTCCTGAGCGGAGGCTTTTGTACCTTTGAGCACTGCTTCAAGACGTTCGATTTGCGACATGTACAGTTCTTTGTCAATTTGGGCCAACAGTTGTCCAGTACGAACAGTGTCGCCTTCTTTGATCAGTAACTTCACGATTTCTCCAGATACATCAGAAGTAATGCTTAACTCTTCTTCAGGGAAAATCCGACCACTGGCAGTTACGGTTTCAATGATCTTCCGTTTATTGACCTTTTCTACTTTGACCTCTGTTTTATTGCGGTCTTTAGCAGATTTGCCTCTGATGTAAGCAAACACTGCAAAGGCAGCAACGATAAGAAGTAAGATCCAAATTAATCGATTCCCTTTCATAATGTAATTTCTTTACCCGCGTAAAAATCTAAAACTTTTAATTGAAACAATAATTTATACTTGGCTGTGACCAAGTTGGCTTTTGCAATGTCTAAGTTGTCTTTGGCTTCTGTATACTCAAACGTAGTAGCTGCTCCAAGATTAAACCGTTTTTCAGTGCTCTGATATGCTAATTCTTGGGCTTCGACTGATTTCTCAGATGCTTTGAGCTCTTTTTCAGCTGCGCGAGCGTTGGCTAATGCATTCTGAATGTCAGCTTTCAATTGCAATTTTGCTTGTTTGGCAGTATAACTAGCATTGACCAAGTTCAATTCTGCACGCTGTATGTTTGTGTTTAAGATACCATTATTATAAATCGGAACTGAAAGACGTAGTCCTAAAGATTGACCAAAATTGTCACCTAATTGATTGAAGTAAGGATAATCATCAACAATAATATCCTGACCTGGAAATTCAATATTGCCTGTTTGTCCCATAAATGTAACTGGTACTAGCGTTGTCGAAGGAACTGCAGATCTTTTTTTAGCAATGTCTGCCCAGTTCGTACTTAAATTACCAAATACAGACAAGGAAGGTTGTTTTGCGCCTTTTGCTACTTCAATAGCTTTTCGAGCACTTTGCATTTTATAATCATTTGCCTTGATCTGAGGCTGATAAGAAATCGAACTATTGTACAATTCTTCTAAGTCAAGTGCCTCAAGATTGTAACGCTCAGGTACTATTGCATCTGGGCGTTCAATGATTAAATCATAATCTGCCTCTAAATTCAATAGAGATTTTAAATTTAAATATGCTCCCTGTACTAAATTAGAGGTCGTAATGATGGTTTGTTCATCAGAATATATTTGTGCTTCAATCGGAAGTTTATTAACTGCTGCCAATTGCCCAGCGTTAATTAGTTTGTTTGTCCGCTCCAGTTGTCGCAATGTTGACGCCTTTCGATTTTTAGCAATTTCAACTTGATCTTCATTCAATAAAATTTGAAGATAAGCCTGAGCAACAGAAAGAGCGAGGTTGTTAATGATTGCTTCCTTATCCGATTGAGAAGATAGAATATCAAACTCGCCTTGCTCAATTGATTTCTTAATTTGAAACCCATTATATATCGGCGCACCTCCACTAATCGCAAAATTATTCCCCTGCAGGGTTTTAGATTCGAATGTATTTGTAGTTGGATCTATCGAACGACCAAAGTTGACACTATAGCTACCCGTACCTGAAATTGAGGGATAGCGTTGTTGTTTTGTCTGATTTTGATTCAGTTTTGCCTGTTCTATTCCAATGTTTGACCGCAATACTTGTAGATTGTTCGTTGCAGCGTGTTCAATACATTTTTCAAGTCCCCAAGATTCTTGTCCATTTGCTGAGAATGTGAAGAAAATGAAGAAGAAAACAGGTGTAAAATTTAGGATTATATGTTTCATCGCATCAATTAATAAAAATGTGTTACAATTATAGTATTCAATTGGCGGAATTACTAAATAATTATATCAATCATAAAAAATAATGGATTAACTTTGATTAAGATTAGATAACCTCAACAAAAATTGAGGGTTTTTCGTAAACGAATATTTAATACTATTCCTATGATTTCTGTTTTAAGTGACGATCATTTTATGAAAGCGGCCATTCAAGAAGCACAAAAAGCTGCTGAGCAAGGAGAAGTGCCTGTTGGAGCTGTTGTCGTTTGTAAAAATCAGATTATCGCAAGAGCGCACAATCAAACGCAATTGTTAAATGATGTAACGGCTCATGCTGAAATGTTGGCGATTACCTCTGCTGCAAATCATCTAGGTGGCAAGTACCTTAGTGAATGTACGCTTTATGTAACGCTTGAGCCTTGCACGATGTGTGGAGGCGCGCTATACTGGGCACAGCTAGGAAAATTGGTATTTGGAGCAAGTGATGAAAAACGAGGCATTCATCTAATCAAAGAGCGTGTGTTACACCCAAGGACGACCATCATTCGAGGAATCCAAGAAAAGGAATGCAGTCAGTTGCTAACGGATTTCTTTGAAAAGAAGCGAAAGAAAGAACACTAGGGATCAAGGTATAACTCAACAACACACTCAAATTAAAAAATCGACTTCAAAACTTAGATGATAGTCTAAACTGTTTGAAATGAATTTCCGAAAAACAGCACCTCCTTTACGGGAGATTCAAAACATTAAGTGGCACAAGAATAAGGCACACACCCTACACAATGGAATTCCTCTATATGAGGTAAACATTGGAACACAGGATATTTTGAAATTTGACATCCTGCTAAATGCGGGTCGCTGGCAAGAATCTAAGCAATTGGTATCGCGTACAACTGCCAGACTTATGAGAGAAGGGACGACGAATCGCTCTTCAGCTGAAATTGCCGAAACCATTGATTTTTATGGTGGCACGCTACGCATTGGCTCAAGTCTCGATATGACTTCTGTTTCGCTGTTCTGCTTGTCTAAGCACTTTGATCGATTGTTAGAGTTGACGCATGAGATATTGACCAGTCCTTCCTTTCCTGAAAAGGAACTCAACAACTTTATGCAGAATGCCAAGCAGCAACTTCGGCTCGAATCTACTAAGAGTGATGTACTGGCGTATCGGAAAATCACTGAAATGATGTTTGGCAGCCATCATCCTTATGGCTACAATAGTTCTGTAGAGGCTTATAATGAGTTGACAAGAGCTGATTTGTTTGAACATTTTAATACTCATTTTCATTCTGGGAATTGTAAAATCATGATTTCGGGCAAGACAACAGAGAAGACAATTGAGAAGATTGATTCTTTGTTTGGTCATCGGTTTAAGGAAGGCACAAGACGTTCTTTCGAACATCAGCCAACCCCTGAACCCAATAAATCCTATGAAGCGGCATTGCCCGACTCTGTGCAATCGGCTATTCGTATCGGGTTTCCTTTTGTGGGGCGCAAGCATCCTGACTATCACAGTTTCTATGTGCTCAATACGCTGTTTGGTGGATATTTCGGGAGTCGATTGATGACCAATATACGAGAAGACAAAGGCTATACCTATGGTATTTATTCTACGATTGACAGTATGCTCAACGGTAGCTACTTCTACATTGCTACAGAGACGAGTCACAAGTTTGCTGGGCCGACAGAGCAGGAAATCTTAAAAGAGATCAGAAGCTTCAAAAGTACGCCCGTTTCGAATGAGGAGCTAAGCCGTTGTCGTAATTATCTCCTTGGTAATATATTGAGTAGCCTTGATGGTCCGATCAATGTGGCAGGGTTGAATAAAATGCTGATTCTAGAAAATCTCGACTTTGGTTATATGGAACGGCTTGTTCAAAAGATCAAAACCATTGACCAAAAAGAACTAATGGCGCTAGCCAATAAATACTTTGATGAAGATACCTTTTATCGGGTAGTGATTAATTAAGGCGAAGAGCTAATTACTAGATTTTAGGAAACAATAAAGGTTGGTCTTTAAACTAAAAAAAACCAGAACACTGACTTGCAGTATTCTGGTTTGTATTTTTAAGCCGAATGGACTAGGGCGTTCTTACTTTTGTAAGATTTCCAAGCTCTTCTTAACAAAAGAAGTCAGATCTGCGCCTTTCAGCATTCCTTGATTCAATAGAGCCAAGTTGTATAAGTGCTTTGCTAGGTCGCCTCTTGTTTTCTTTGCTTTCAGTAGCTTATCAGTTACAAGAGGGTGATTGGTGTTGACGACCACATTGTAATTGTCAGGCATGTTGCCCATATCCATTCCTTGCATTGCTGACATTTCTCGCATACGACGCATGAATTCTGGCTTGGTGATTAGGACAGGCTGGTCTTCTGGAGATAGTGCTTTTAACTCAACACTGGCCCCCATTTGAGTAACCTGTTCTGTGAAAATCTCTTTTACCTTGTCTAATTGCTTTTCTGTCAATACAGATGTACGCTCCTCGTCTTTATCAATGATCTTGTCAATTGTATCAGAGTCTACACGGGTAAACTGTACCTTGTCTAGCTTTTGCTCCAGACGTTGGATGAAGTGATTGTCAATCATTAGGTCCGTTTTCAAGACGTCGTATCCAGCGTTTTTGGCTACTTCGATAAATCCGTTATGTTCTACTGGGTTGTTAGAATACAACATGACCAGTCTGTCGTTTTTATCGGTTTGCAGTACTTGCGTTTTTTCTCTGTACTCTTCAATGGTGGCAAATTCTCCATCCACATTTTCAAGTAAGGCAAATTTTTGAGCGCGGTCGTAAAACTTATCATCTGAAAGCATTCCGTATTTTACGAAAACGCCCATGTTTTCCCATTTCTCTGTGAAATTTCCACGATCTGCTTTAAACAGTTCTTCCAGTTTATCTGCTACCTTTTTAGTGATGTATGAAGTAATTTTCTTCACATTCGCATCACTTTGGAGGTAACTTCTTGATACATTTAGTGGAATATCTGGAGAATCAATCACTCCATGAAGCAATGTCAAAAATTCAGGAACGATGTCTTTTACTTCATCCGTCACATATACTTGATTAGAGTACAACTGTATTTTATTCTTTTGAACTTCTAGGTTATTACCGAGTTTTGGGAAGTATAAAATACCAGTAAGGTTGAACGGGTAATCTATGTTCAAATGAATCCAGAATAATGGTGGTTGGCTGTAAGGATAAAGCTCGTTGTAGAAGCTTCTATAATCATCATCTGTTAGCTCTGAAGGCATTTTTTTCCATGCTGGCTTAGGATTGTTGATGATATTTGGAACCTCAATGGACGTTTCTTTTTTGTCTTCTCCTTCCCCTTCTGATTTCGTCTCGGTTTTAGTTCCGAACTGAATTTCGATGGGCAAGAACTTACAGTATTTTTTCAATAGTCCCTCAATTCTTCCTTTTTCTAAGAACTCTTTACTGTCCTCAGAGATGTGTAGAATGATGTCTGTGCCTCTTGTGTCTTTTTTCGCTTTTCCGATAGCATATTCAGGATCACCATCACAAGTCCACATGACTGGCTTTGATTTCTTTTTGTATGATTTAGTAATCACATCTACCTTGTCGGCTACCATAAAAGCAGAGTAAAACCCGAGACCGAAATGTCCAATGATTGAACTTTCGTCTTTGTATTTGTCTAGGAATTCCTGCGCACTTGAAAAGGCGACTTGGTTAAGGTATTTTTTCACCTCTTCCTCTGTCATTCCGATTCCTTGATCGCTGATTGTTAGAGTATTTGCCTCTTCGTCTATTGTAATGCTGATTCTTAGGTTTTCTACATCACCTTCTATTTCCTCATGCAATGCAAGGGTTTTAAGCTTTGTAGATGCATCTACAGCATTTGCAATCAATTCTCTTAAAAATATTTCCTGATCAGAATACAGGAATTTTTTAATAATAGGAAAGATGTTTTCGGCTTGTACTGAAATACTACCTTTCTGCATAATATTGAATTTTTAGTTAAATGAAAATAATAAGTAAGCGATATTCAAATCCTGTACCACTGCTAAACGCTTGCCAGATTGGCAGAATTTAGTGTCAAAACGACTGTTATCATTGAAATTCAATACCAAAAGAAACAAAACCAAGTATAAATTTAATTCGGTTCTACTGAGAAAGGAAATAAGGAATTAATAAGTCTAATACTGAACAGTGTTCAATTGAGGAGAAGTGCTAACTTGATTGGATCAAATTAGAAAGTCAATTGGAAGTTTCGATAATAGATCATTAGTATAATACCAATGAGAAAGAAGAAATACAGAAGGAAATACATTACAAAGTGTCCCTTCTTATCGTCGTTATGATTACCGTGATCGCTCATTATGTGAATTTTAAAATCAAGTGCAAATTTAATATTCTCAACTACCTTTGCAAAGAATTACAACAATTTTATCAGATTCAATGGTATTCGCCGTTATTCTTACCATTAATAATTGGTTTTGACCTGTGAAATATGTTGTTAGAACCTTCACTACTGTCACAAGATACATAAATCTATATGATGATTCTGTTAAGAAGAATTATTCATCAACAATTACTGCAAATCTCTAAAATATTAACAGGCTAGACCTGAGAAAGTTAATTTCCTTAAATACTACTTCTGCTAGTATTAAAAATTAATTTAATTCGTTTTTTATATTTTTCCTTTAAAATCCACGTCACAAAAAATATGATTTTATGCTTGATAAATAGATAGTTTAGCATAAATTAGTCGAAAATATCGATAACAAATCTTAAACTGTTTGAAATGAAACCGAAATTATTAACGAAAAGAGAGTTGCAGGTATTAGAAGGAATTTTGAATGAAAAACCATCTGGGGATATTGCTAGAGAATTGTGGATTTCTAAGCGGACAGTAGAATCACATAGAAGAAATATCATGCTAAAAACGAAATCCAGAACCCTTGTTGGCCTCACAAAGTTTGCTATCCAAAACGAATATGTTTCTGGATTTAAGTACCAGCAAGTAGAACTCTCTCAGGCTTAATCCTATTTATCTTACCTTTCAATTTACTAGAATAAATAACTTTTTGTTATTTTTATGAATGCTTGAAATCACACTTCAACAAGCTAAACGGTTGTTCCTTAAACAACAGGGACTATCTGATTTTGAACCTTTTGGTCGTGGGATCAATGCAACAAAGAAAGTCATACAGCACCTAGGCTATGTGCAAATCGACACCATCTCCGTGGTAGAGCGAGCGCATCACCATACACTGTATGTCAGAGTGCCCAACTACAACAGGGAACACCTTGACCGCCTTCAGCAAAACGGAAGACACATTTTTGAGTACTGGAGCCATGCCGCAGCCTTTTTGCCAATGGAAGACTACCCGCATGCTAACTATAGAATGCAAATAGTTGCAAACCGCAAAAAAGGACACTGGTTTCCTAGAAATCACAAGGTTTTAAAATACGTTAAAGATAAGATCAAAGCAGAAGGGCCATTGATGTCTAAAGACTTTAAACTTCCCAATCAGAAAAAATCAACACCGTGGTGGGGCTGGAAACCAACAAAAATGGCACTGGAACAACTGTTTCATGAAGGCGAGCTGATGATCTCACACCGCAAAGGCTTTCAAAAGGTGTATAACTTATCAGAACGCATTCTACCAAGCCACATCTCCACGACGCCTTCCACGCAACCTGAATACTGCACATACCTCATTCGCCAAGGCATTCGTTCTGCTGGTTTTGTAAAGGAAGAAGAGGCAAGATACCTGAGATCAAAATTTCAAAAACCAACTCAACAAGCGATTCAGCAATTGCTTGACTCGAATGAGATTATTCCTTTTACTATCAAGGGATTGGAAGACACTTACTACACAACATCGCAATTACTAGAGCAACTCCCCAAGCGGATTGGCAAAAAACGCGTTCACTTATTATGTCCTTTTGACAATGCGATCATTCAGCGAAAGCGCGTTATATCTCTCTTTAATTTTGACTATAAGCTTGAATGCTATGTGCCAGCGCCCAAACGGAAATTTGGCTATTTCTCTCTGGCTGTCCTCTTTGGAGACGCCTTTGCTGGCCATTTAGACTTAAAGCTGGACCGCAAAACTAAGCAACTTCATATCAAGCAGTTCACCCTAGATCCGAATTTCAAATTGACGGATCGCTTTCTAACTGCTTTTCTGGAAACGCTTAATCGGTATGCTGATTATAATGGTGCAGCGCATTTGAAAGAAAATCAGGTAAAGCAATCGATTAGGTAATCAAGTTAAACAAGCCTTATTCTTTTATAAATTTCTTTACAAAGAACGAGTCATCTTTTTTTGTAAATTTTACTAGGTAAAGACCACCAAACAAGTCATTAGGCAACTGAATTATAGTGTACTGATTGTTGATTTTTTGTTCTAGGATGATTCTACCTCTTACGTCAATGATTTCCAATTTTTTTGCTTGCATATTCTGCAAATCTATCTGTAGATGCTTGTTGGCTGGATTAGGATATAGTTTAACATTTCTTTCTTCCTTGAACACACCATCTACACTACTGAGTAAGCCACAATCAGAGGAATCGGCCCAAGCCGGATAAACTATAGTATCTGTTCTTGCATGGCAAATAAAGATATATCCTCCTCCTAATGAGCCGACATAAGCAGGATATATAAAGACCCAATCCATAAAACCAATTCCTTCAAGCCACCTTCCATTATATTGTCCTCCTACTCCTCCTACTAACTCAATTTTCTTTCTTGAAACACCATCGAGCGTCGTTATGGTGTCTACACTTTGTACAATTAGATCAATACTATCGGTAATGCCCCATCCCCAGTCGGTTTGAAACAAATCTCCTACCTGCAAGTTGAAATCATAGACCAAAATTTCATTTATAGAATCCTGGGGAATGACGTAAAATCTTCCATTTTGCTCACGATACAGTGCTTCTTCTGAGTTGTAATAAGGATGTTGTGAATATACTATTTTAGAATACGTTAATCCGCCAACGACTTCTGATCCCATTGGAGAAATACACCCAATTCCATAGCTTTGTCCTTTGTCATCAAAAGAATAATAGCACCAATTTGCATTTTCTGTAGGAAATGTTGCTTGTGCTACTGCATGAGAGGTCCAACCAATTAAAATAAATAATAGGATAACTGTGATATTTTTCATAATGTTTTGTGGTGTTTAAGTAAAAAATGAAGGCTCAAATTATAAATTGAACCAACTTAAGTCTCGTATAACAATTATAAAAAATAATAATGTATCGTATGTAATAAGTGTGTCAAATCTAGTTTTTATGACGATAAACCGACACAGGATGACACAGTGGCCAATCTATTCCTTTTCCAAAACCTTCAAGAACTCCTCCTCCGTCAATATCTCTACAGTGCCAAGCGCCTGAGCCTTAGTCAACTTAGAGCCAGCCTTCTCTCCTACGACTAAGATATTTAGATTTGAGCTCACAGCACTCAGCGCCTTCGCTCCCGCAGCCACCGCCAATGCTTTCGCATCATTCCGCTTCATCGTCTGAAAGCTACCAGTAAATAGAATTGTCTTGCCGCTCAAGGCACCATCAAGAATCGGTTCCTGCTTGCGTTCGCTTTCCAGTTGCTTCATATTGACACCAAGCGCATCTAGCTCATTAAGGAGCGGAAGGGTTTCAGGATTGGCAAAGAAAGCGACAACATGCTCCGCAGCTTTTGGACCAATATCTTTCAATGCCATGAGTTGCTCCAAATCCCAATTTTTTAGATCTCGGATATCGTTCACCTCACCAGCAAAAATCTTTGAAACGGTTCTTCCGACAAGCGGAATACTAAAGCTATACAACAATCTGCTAATCGGATTGCCCTTGGCTGTATCGATTGCCTTCTTCAATTTTTCTGCAGATCGCTTACCAAACCCTTCTAGATTAGCAATAGCATCATAATCGAGCTTATAGACATCTGGTACGCGGTCCAACCAACCCATTTCATTGAAACGGACGACATACTTTTCACCAAAACCGTCAATATCCATTGCATTTTTGGATACATGATGCTCTAGTCGACGCAATACTTGGGCAGCGCAGTTGACATTTTCGCACTTCCAAACAGCTTCGCCTTCAATCCTGACAAGTGTCGTCTCACACGACGGACATTGTGTTGGATATACGATTGGCTGTTCATTTCCATCTCTCAGCTCTTCCATTGCTTTTACGATGTAGGGAATTACGTCTCCTGCACGCTCTACAAGCACGGTATCACCCAAATGTAGGTTTCGCTGCTTGATAAAGTCTTCATTATGCAAGGAAACGGAAGAGACTGTAACACCTGCAAGGGAAACCGGTTCCAGCTTTGCCACAGGCGTTACCTGACCGAGTTTTCCTACCTGATATTCTACATTCAGTAGTTTCGTTGTTGCTTGCTTTGCTTTGAATTTATAAGCAATGGCCCATCGTGGATGATGGCTTGTGTAGCCGCATAGTTCTTGAAGATCAATGTTGTTTACTTTTACCACCATTCCATCAATCTCGTAGGCATAATCGTCCCGTTTCTGTTGCCAATGATCACAAAACGCAGCGGCTTCTTCAATGTTTGAACACACTTTCCGCTCTACGGTTGGCACTTTAAATCCTAGATTGGCTAGGGCTTCAATCCCTTCGTCATGTGTTGGGAATTGGTCTAGCACATTTTCTCCTTCTTTATCTACCGCATACCCCAATTGATAAATAAAGGCTTCTAGTGATCTGTCTACGACTTCCTGTGGGTTTTTTACCCGCAAGGCGCCTGTTGCGGCATTCCTAGGATTTGCAAGGATTGATTTCCCAGCTTTCTCCCTTGCTTGATTGACTTTTTTGAATCGATCCAATCGGATGAGGACTTCTCCTCGAAGTTCTACTTTGTGAATTCCATATTTTGAAAAGGCCGCTTTAAGCGGAATGGTTTTCATCGCCTTTGCATTTTTGGTCATTTCTTCTCCCGTTGTGCCGTTTCCACGTGTTGCGGCACGCACAAGGCGATCATTCTCATAAACTAAGGCAATACTACCACCGTCATATTTTGGCTCCACACAGTAAGCGATTGGCGGTTCTGTATTCGTGAGCTTTTGAATTTGCTTATCAAAATCACCCAAGTCTTCTGCGTTGTAGGAATTATCTAGCGATAGCATTGGTATGAGGTGTGCTACAGATTCAAAGTCAGAAGAGAGATCACTTGACACGCGCTGTGTAGGCGAATCCTCAGATACCAAGGTTGGATAGGCTTGTTCCAGTGCTTCTAGTCGTTTGTATAGGTGATCGTATTCGAAATCACTCATTACGGGTTCATTTAGCACATAGTAGCGCCATTCATGATACACAATGACTTCGTGTAGCTGAGCAACTTCTTTTGCTGCTTCTGGTTTTGCAGGAATATCCTTATGTGCTAGAATCTTTTTAGAAAGATCATAAAGTTCTCGTTGCTTTTCTGTTGAATATTGTGTGGCCATAAATTATCTATTTTTGGTATCTTGCTGCGAAGATAAGGAACGACCGACAAATAAAGTATCCATTTTAACAAAGTTATTTATTTCTATTTTGTCCTTGTTTATCCATGAAAAAGAATAAGAAAGTTGATCAATAATTACCAAGAAAATATGCTTGCGCAAATCACCATTTTTGATACTAATTATCAAGTCGATTTTAAGGCACCAATTGATATTTCAATGCCATTGAATGAAGGGTTAGACAATGCTAATTGTTTTTACGCACCGCCTGTCCAATTTGTTCCTGTCCGTGCTGGAGATTTTGTAGGATCTACTCAAGAGGGCGGACTCGTCAATTTTAAAAATGTTCAGTTTAATCCACATGGCAATGGCACACATACCGAATGCGTTGGGCACATTGCGACTAAGCAGTACTCGATCAATCAAACTTTAAAGCGGTTTGTGTTTCCTGCTTGGTTGACGACCGTTTATCCTCTCAAAACAGAAAATGGCGATCGAGTCATCACTAAGGAGCAATTAGAAGGATCATTGCCTGATCGGTTACCAGAAGCACTCATTATCCGCACCATGCCAAATGATGCGTTGAAACTGAAGACAAATCACTCTGGTGCCAATCCGCCTTATATTCATCATGAGGCCATTCGGTATCTTGTAGAGCGCGGAGTCTACCATCTGCTTGTTGATCTACCATCCGTAGACCGAGAACAGGATGACGGTAAGCTGCTTGCCCATCGAGCGTTTTGGCAATATCCTGATGCGGTACGAGAGGAAGCCACCATTACTGAATTGGTATATGTCCCAAATGAAGTGACTGATGGGTTGTATCTTCTTAATATCCAAATTGCAAGCTTTGAGCTAGACGCTAGTCCAAGTAAGCCAGTGTTATATGAATTGGCAACGAGCAATCAATAAACCTCCTTTTCATCCAAAAAAAAAGCTAGAGCACTGCCCTAGCTTTTCGTTACTATTATTTCTTTTAAATCAATTGCGTCAAACTATCAATTCTCCACGATCAATTTCCAATGGCTATCTATTGTAAATAAATTTCTTGGAATAAGAGTTTTCTCCTTGAATGATATTAAGGAAGTAAGACCCAGGAGCAAACATAGAAATATCTATCTTTTGTTGATGGTTACCACTGAATTCTGCTAGCTGCTGTTTGAAAACCTCACGCCCCACTAGATCAACAACGGAAATCGTTACAGGCAGGGCATCTTCCAACGCAAAATCGATGGTAAATGCTCCATCATTCGGATTTGGATATAATGCAACCGCTGATACTTCAAGCGTATTTTTCTTAGCACTTGCTTTCGGTTGTGTAGGAGCTGGTTCATCAAAAAGCAAAGGTGATTCACTACTTTTAAGGATGATGATTTCTTTGTCTACTTCTTTCTTAAAATCCAGTTGCTCGCAGTCACAAGTTGTCTTTGATCGAATGGCTGCTTTATTTGAAATGGTGGTTCTTACTTTTTGGGTATTTCCTTCTCGGATGAACTTGAGTGTTACTTTATCACCTGGTGCGTATTGGCTTACTGCGCTAATTAGTGCTGGAGAGCTTTCTACATCAACATTGTCTATGCTAGTGATAACATCTCCTTTTCTCAATTCTGCAGAAGCGGCTCCTGTATTTGGGAATACGCTGTTTACTTTTGCACCAGCATCTGTGCTAATCAAAACGCCGAGCAAGGGCGCGTTGCAAAGTGTTTCACAGTCTTCTTGAGCCCGATAACCGTTTGAATGGTGCTTTGAGTAGGAAGAACCTTTTGACTTCATTTTTTGTGCTTTTAAAACAGCAGATGTTCTCATCTTCTTGCCATTTCTAAGAAACTTTATTTTTACTTTGTCGCCTGGCTCCTGTGCCTTGATTAATTTAATCAAACTATAATTAGAGGTAATCTTATTTCCGTTGATTTCTGTTACCACATCCCTTTGCAGCAATCCAGCTTCACTGGCAGCGGAATACTCTATTACTTTGTCAATCTCTGCTCCCTTTTCGTGGTTGCTGACGAGTACGCCGAGGACTGGTTTCGCAATGCCACAATTGCACCCTGGACCTTTGTGGTTACAGAAAGCTTGCGTCTCTTTTAACTCAATAGTTTCTGTGGTCGAAAGGTAAGGAGCACTTTCTGCTTGTAGCGAAGCCCCAGTATACTGTTGAATACTGGCTATTTTGCCTACTGGTTTCCTGAGGACGATGCCCTGTTTTGCTGCTTTGAGCTTATTTTTGACATCTGGAAGGGCAAAGCCCATTGCAACAAGCTCTTTTTGAATTTCTTGAGGGATTTCTTCATTACTATCTAAAACAATGACCTTTTTTACGTTCTCTTTGATCATCGCCTTTTCTCCTTGTGCATAAACAAAGAGGCTACTCATGCAAAATAACGCCAATAGTAAGACATTTAACGAAAGGGACTTCAACTCAAAATTTCTTTTTTTCATCACAATAAATTTAGTGCAATTAAATAATTCCAAAACTATTCTTGTAAACGGCAATGGAAATAAAATGGTTAGGTTTTTAAGGATTAATGTTCAATTATTATGAAAATAGGTAACAAAGTAAACATTAATCATGCGTCCATATGGGATTGATTCCTTAGCTTTCGCCTTTAAAAATAGGCATTATCTGCTTATTATTGGATTAATTATTAGAGTTTAACTTTTTGTAAGTGGAATTTCTATTTCGTGGTTTTGCCTTCATGTGATTTTGTGAAAACCTCATCTATTGGCTCCCAAAGCTCAATTTTATTGCCTTCTGGATCCATGATGTGTGCAAACTTCCCATATTCGAATGATTGAATTTCGCCTACGATGTTTACCCCACTAGCTCTAAGTGATTCAACCAATTCTTCAATGCCTTCTACTCGATAATTGATCATGTAAGCCTTATCGGATGGCGCAAAATAGTCGGTGTCTCCTTTGAAAGGACTCCATTGTGTGTAGCCAGGCTTTTCCTTGTCATTGGCTTGTCTCCATTCAAACAATGAGCCATATTGATCTGTGACTAGGCCTAAGTTTTTGCTATACCATTCTCGTTGATTGGCAGGATCATCACATTTAAAGAAAATACCGCCGATTCCTGTAACTTTTCCCATGCTATTTATTATTTAATTTCTTCTTCTTCTTGAGCTTTATCAAGATCTGACATTGCATCATCTAGATCCTTTATTAGTGCATCTACATTGATGTCTACTAGCCATTTGTTCTCTTTTTTTACTAGGGTAATGGTTTGCTTTTCACCGTTAGCATCACAGCACATTAGGCAGTTAGCACGGCCGTCTTCAACAAAACACTGCACAGAGCTTACCTTTATCACATTGTCGGTTTCCCCCAACATCTCCATACTAGCTTCTCGGAAATCGAGGTATCTGTTAGTCGGCTCGGTTCCTAGCTTTGCAGCACCTACTTTGTCGCCCTGGGTCATCAGCTCCACAAACTGAGTGGTGATGGCTTCGGGGGAATTTGCATCTTTCCCACATCCAGCAAAGAGAATTATGAAAATAAGTACTTGGTACCGCATCGCGTAGTAATTTAATTGGTGTATTGCTGTAGCATCAGTGCTTACAATGCATAAAGATAAACAAATTTAATCTACGTTATTCGCTCCTGAGTGCTCAAACAACAAACCAAACTCCTTGATATAATCAGCAAACACTCCACTGATTTCAGAAGCCTGCCTAGCAAAAACAGGAGGTTGACCGATTACTGCTGAGACATTGACTGTAGTTCCTCCGTCGTACACCGTATTTGTCCAGACATGGACCCATTTACCTTCAGGTAGATCAATCGTTTGTTGCTTGATGCCTTCTACGACTACTGGGGAAACATAGAGATCATTCCCAAAGAAAAACCCTTGATAGGTGTAGTCAGCAAAGACAGTATTTTCTGGTTCTAACAACAAGGGATGTAAGATCAATGGTTTTCCCGTTTTTTGGTATTCGTCTATCAAGGACAAGCGATAAGGCTTCATCCGACTAAAAAGCCTAGAGAAATAAGCTACCGCTTCCATCGCTCGATCATTGTTATACAATTGTACATTCGCGTCAGGTAAATTCCCTTCGTGTGAGCGGTAAATTGCAGAAAACACATTGAGCTCCGACCACCGAATCATCAGTTCTTCTGAACGCGTAATGTTCAACGGCCAACGGACAATCGTGGTGTATCCTCCGATATCTGAATGATTGATAGACATGCCCGATAAGCCAGCGGTCACAAGCCCAGTTACTGCAGATTTAATCCCGTCATGCGTGCCCCAGTCAACCATTTGATCACCCAACCAAAAGGCAGTGGTTGATTTTGGGCTATTGGTATAACCAGAACGGCTAAAAAAGAAGACTTCTCCTTCCTTGCCTGCTTCCTTGATCGCTGCTCGGTTGAGTGCTGCCCACACTTCTGGATATTGATTGTGATATGCCTTGGAATCAGCATTCTGTAGAGACACATGATAAGGCAATGCTTCCCCGAAATCTGCCATCCAGCCATCTAGACCAATGTCAATCATGTTTTCCTTTATTACGTTTTTTATCCATTGCTGGCAGTCTGGGTTACTTAAGTCAAGAATCCCAGAAGAAAAGCTAGTGTTTTTAATTAAAACTGGTTGCTTATTATGATCGGTCACCAGAAACCCTTTGTTGAATGCTTCTTGGAAGAGGTTTCGTCCCTTCGTTTTTCGCTCTGTGACGTCTACTAAAAACGGATTGATGTATCCTAGTATTTTTACACTATCCTGTTGCAGCGTTTGCTTAAATTTTTCCCAATCATTATAGCGTTTGGGGTCTAGTTCCCAATTCCACCAAAGTTGTTTGCCGAAGGAGCTGGTGCGTTGGCCGACCCAATCTTGAATCCAGACACCTGCGATTTTTGCTCCGGCCTCCTTGAGGGTGTTGTATTTGGTTAACACAACGTCTGTTCCGCCTTGGAAACCAAGGATAATTCCATCTTGCGTCCAAGTAGGCAAGCCTGTCATTCTCCCCGTTTTGTCTGTATAGTCTTTGATGATTTCTAGATTTGTGTTTCGGCTATACAGGGTGGCGTTTAATTGATTGGACCAACAAAGTATTTTGGACTGGTTGGGTTGCTTGAAGTCGAATATGGCGTACTCGTAGTTACTTAGCGATAAACCATAATTCTTAGAACTCATGAAGAAGGGGACAGAGGAGTAGCTGGTATACCAATCTCCGCCAGACTTTGCAAAAAGATTGACCAATCGAGTGTGTGGTTGATCGCCTTTGCCAATGCCTTGCTCTGAGACGAAGATGGGGATGACTTCTCCCTTGATGTTATACTTGGAGAACTGTGTGCCGAAGCCTGTGATCTGTTCGTCTGCAGGAGCCTTGAGTGTGAGTTGGGTGCGGTTGGCAGTTGGGTGGTCTACGATTACTTGGACGTTGAGGGTTTGGGGAGTTGCTTCTGACAGGCGTATTGTGTAATTGACAGTGCTTTTTTTGTTAGCAAGGATTCCTTTGAGGGTAAGTGTGGAATCGCTGTGAGTAATATGGTCAATTGTTTGCTGGTTCCAGATTTCGGATGTCTTGTCTTTGAAGTAGAAGGATCCTCGGTGCTCGTTGACTGTTTCCTGTGCGCTGGCGGTGGTGAGGAAGGCTGTGTTGGGTGAGTTCTCAAAAACTGTTTGGTTAGTAAGGCGGTCATTTATTGAAATATGATTCTTATTTTTATCAATTAAAATCTTCCATTTTTTCCCTAGTATAAATGTGTTATCCTCAATGTTTATGGTAAGTCCTTTGGGTTGTAGTGTGGGAACTGTTTTGATTGAAGAATGGTGAATTTGAAAAGCAAGAACTGCGATACATAGAAAGATACCCTTGAGAAAAATCTTCAGCCGCTTCATGGTACAAAATTAATCAATCGATTTGATTTACAAAATCAGAGATGTTCTGTATGAAATAGACTATTTGTACTCTTGGATTGTAAGAATCACTTCTGTATCTTCCCTTAAAGAGGGTTGACACTGATATAGAAGTTCTGCATCCTCCTTATTTAGGGACATAGCTTCTCTCAACACAAGAAATCCTTCTTTTCTTTTTCCTAGTGTAAAAAGACATGCCGCTTTACAAAAGTTTAATTTTATTGGTGGACAAAACAAGTAAGCTTCCTCAATAATGTCTAATGCAAACTCCGGTAAATTTATTTCAAGTAAGAAGATTCCATATTGAATCCACTTGCAACATTCATCAGGTGCTAAATCACATGCTTTTTCAAGAGAAGTCTTTGCTAACTCTATCTCATCTAGATGAAAGTATACCATACCAAGGGAAGCATAATAGTCAGATTCTGACGCCTCTAATTCAATCGCGCGCAAGCAACTTTCTTTAGCCGTTTTCCACATATTTTGCCCCATGTAGTACAGGCATAATTGATGATGGGCGGTATCATTTTGAGGATCAAGATTTAATGCTTCAAGATAATACTTAAAGGCACTTTTGTGATGCTCAATTTTGCTGAATGCGGCGCCTAGACAGACAGCTATCTCTGAGGTTAATTCAAAATTTTCAAGATACTCTTCATAGATTTGGATCGACTTTTCATACATTCCGACTTTAAAATAAGCCTCTGCACAATCTAAGTAGGCCATTTTAAATGAGGGATCCACCACCATAGCAAATTCATAAGCTTCAACTGCTGAATCAAATCGTTCCAAATTGAAGTAACATGTTCCTAGGTTATACCACCCTAGTAGTGAATAAGGATCATTTTCTGTAATGTACTTATGAAGCTTAATTGATTCTTTGTAGCACTGTGCTAATTCTGTGTAAAAATAAACACGCTCAAGAAGTTGTTCATTGTACGAAACCGAGAGTATGTATTCCTTTAAAATTAGGAATGCTTTAAAATACTTTCCATTTTTTTCATAAATAGATAACCTACAGAATAGTAATTCTTCTGAATTGGGACCAAAAATACCCAATGCTTTCTTCAAAATAACTTCAGCTTCAGCTAATTGATTACTTTGGACAAGGATATCTGCTTTGAGAATATAGTTCTCTGGCAAGTCACCTTCCATCTGGGCAGCTTTATCAGCAAATGTTAAGGCCTTGTCATAAGATTCTTCTTCTGCTAAGATTATAGCTTTTAGACGATAAAATTGACTGGAATATTGATAGAAGTGAAGCCCTGATTCGCAAGCTTTATTAGCAAGTTCCAATTCATTTTTATCAAGATAATGATAGACTAGATCTTCCAGTTTATTACTATCAATAAACATAGCCTGATTAATAATTAACGATTGTTCAAATTGTTTCGCGATCGTTAAGATATTATTACTATCAAAATTAGTTTTCATACCTTTAGGGGGTTTAAGCCTTATAAATATAATAAAGAATCACCCGCACTAACTAGGAAAATTAAATTTTTAGTGACAGTTTAAGTTCAAAACGTATTAAACAAATAGACATTCTTGCACTTTGTAGGCCATGTTTAGGTAATAAAATTTGCTAAAAAAAGAATAAAACAAATTAACTTTGGCAGCACAGATTTTTTTAATAAAAATAAAACTTATCTTCAAAACATACGTACTAACATGTTTAGTCTAAACGTATTATTTAGTAAACAACTTTTGTATCTATTTTCAACTGTAACATGAAACATTCACTCCTATACTTATCCTATCTTTTTTGTATAAGTAACATTTTACCGCAAACCTTGACTGGACAGGACAATTCTTATTTCCAGCAGGAGACCTTTTCTTCGATAAATGTGACATTAAATGATGTTGACAACTTATTAGAAGGTTCTATTGAAATCGACTATACAAACAACTCTAACGATGAGTTAACGTTCATCTATTTCCATTTATGGCCGAACGCGTACATTAATTCAAAATCAGCTTTTGGTCAACAGAAAATAGAAGCGGGTAGCTCCAAATTTTATTTTTCTAATGAGCAAAACCGTGGCAAAATCTATGGACTCGAGTTTGTCGTAGATGGAAAAATATCCACTCATGAATTAGACAGCGAAAACAAGGATATTGCTATTCTGAATCTCCCAAAACCGCTAAAGCCAAACACTACGATAAAAATCAGAACACCGTTTATCGTAAAAATACCGAAATCTGTTTCCAGACTAGGTCGGGTCGGGCAATCTTACCAACTCACTCAGTGGTACCCTAAGCCAGCAGTTTATGACCATAAAGGATGGCACCCAATGCCGTATCTCGACCAAGGAGAATTCTACTCAGAATTTGGTGGCTTCGATGTTTCGATCACCTTGCCGAAGAACTATGTTGTAGGCGCTACCGGAGCACTCCAAACAGAATCAGAAATCGAGTTCCTAGCAAATAAGGTAAGAGAAACCAAGGCGATTAACTTTGATGGTGTCAACCAGAAAGCAGCCTTTCCAGAGTCCGACACAGAAACTAAAACAATAAGATATACAGCAGACAATGTACACGACTTCGCTTGGTTTGCTGATAAGCGATTTCACGTCCTCAAGGATCAAGTAACGCTTAACTCAGGAAAGTCTGTAGATACCTGGATTATGTTTACCGATCAAGAAGCTAATCTTTGGAAAGATGCGATTGAATATGTGAATCGATCCGTGAAGTTTTACTCAGAAAAGGTTGGTGAATACCCATATCCACACGCAACGGCTGTACAAAGTGCACTAAGTGCAGGAGCAGGAATGGAATACCCAATGATTACAGTCATTGGTAAATCTGGAGATGCGCATGCCTTGGATATTGTAATCACACACGAGGTCGGCCACAATTGGTTTTATGGCATTCTGGCTTCTGATGAGCGGACACACCCTTGGATGGATGAAGGAATGAATTCGTATTACGAAGGGCTCTACAATAAAAAATATTACAATCAACGGGATGAACTGGATTATGTATTGCCTGAATGGCTTGTAAAAATGCTCAATGCAGAAGGCACCGAGCTCGGACATTTTGGATATCAGTACTACGCCAGACAAAACATGGCACAAGCCATAGAAACACCGTCTCAAGATCTGACTCCAGTCAACTATTACCTTTCGGGCTATATGCGTCCAGCTGGTGCGTTGTCTTATCTCGAGGCTTATCTAGGTGTAGAGACCATGGACAAGCTCATGCAAACCTATTATAATGAATGGAAATTCAAACATCCATATCCAGAAGATTTCAAAGAAGTGGCAGAACGCGTTTCTGGAAAAGACTTGTCTTGGTTTTTTGACGGTGTCTTAGGACAAAAAGGAGAGCAACCAATTGACTATCAGTTGAAAAAGACTGGTGGCAAGTTAAAAGTTACCAATTTGGGTAATGTGGCAGGACCGTATTCTATCTCTACCTTGAAGGATGGAGAAATCACCAATACGCAATGGTATGAGGGCACAGAAACCGTAAAGGAGCTTCCAATGCCTACTGGTGATTATGATGAGGTGAAACTTGATGCGATTGAAGTGATCCCAGAAGTCAATCGGAAAAACAATGGACAGAAGCGAAACATAAAGCTAAACCTTTTGTCAAGCCTTGAAAATCCTAAGAATTCAGTGCTTCATTACTTACCACTGCTTGGTTACAATCACTATGATGGGTTTATGGCTGGACTGTCTTTCCACAACAAGAATATACCCGGCAACCGATTTGAGTATCACCTAGCACCAATGTACGGTTTTAAATCGCAGGATGTGACGGGAATGGCTGATTTCGAGTTCCACAGTTATCCAAGGAGTGGTTTCTTGGATCGGGCGACGGTGGGCTTGGGTCTGAAGACGTTTCATTATGGTGAACGATCGATCTATCACGCAATAAATGAAGATTTACTTTTTGATTTGTACGAAAAATATTATCGAGTAACCCCTAGGGTAGAGTTGACAATAAAAAAAGCAACACCTAGAAGCAAAACTCAGCATTCAATAGAATTAAAGGCTCCTATTGTGATTTTGTCAGAAGGTCAAACCGAAATTGGAGACTCTATTGGAGTCACATCAACGGGAGCAACGGCATATGATCGGCTATATGGAGGGCAAGAGTATACCTTTAATTATTACCCTAAACTCATATACTCAGTTAAAGGAAAACAAGGCTTGAATCCATTCTCTTTTACGCCATCAGTTGAAATGGGTAAGTATTCTACAACGTTTCGAGAAGTTATGCGGTTCAAGATGGACTTAGAAGCAAAATACAGCTACGTGTATAAGCGTAACCGAAAAATCAATATAAGATTTTATGGTGCTGGGGCGGTAGACGATCGAGAAATCAAAACAGATGATGGTAATACTGCGATAAGTTTAATTTCGGGAGTTCATTCTGATTATTCCTATGGTGATTATTTTTTACATAGAAATCCAGGAAATATCGATTCCCAGAATCCGTTTAGTGGTGGACAGGTAAACACAAACCGTGGAGGAGGGTTCCATAATCCAGGACCCAATACTGGATATAGTCTAGGAGAATCGAATAGTTATGGTTTTGCATTGAATATAACAGGTGATTTGCCATTTAAGGGAGCGAATCTTCCAATCAAGCCTTATCTTGATCTTGGCTATTACGGAGCTGGGCTTGACTCAGATCAAGAAGGTAAATTCCTTGCGAATTTCGGTATCGGCATTGAGCTTTTTGAGGCATTGGGCATATACATTCCATTATTACAATCTCAAGATTTCAAGTTTCGCGGAGGTTTTATAAACCGTATCGGCTTTCAAATTGATCTGCATCGAGCTAATTTGCTGAATTATAGAGGTGGCTTGTCGTTTTAAGTATAAAAAATAGACACCACAGATTTTAATGCATACGGAATAATTAATCTGTGCAAGATCCGTGTTGATCTAAGGTTGAAAATGCTTATTCCTAATACCAATTGATCCGTTATTCAAAGGAATAAAAGACTTCCAATGGGGAGTGATCAGACAACCCCAAGTTGTTTTCCCCTTTACGAGGATCTGGATTCCATTCTGGTCCAATTTGAGTAATCTCCTTGTGTTGTTGTTTGATGGACGCGCATCCATTTCTTCGAATAAAGATGTAATCGATGATGGCTGTTTTTTTCCCGTTACTGGTTCTTCGTGTTCCATTGAGAGGTGTGTCTTCTACATCCATTAGCTCAAGCATTTTAGTATAGTGTTCCTGCTTGCTCATTCGGCAATTCATATCACCCACTACGATTTGTGGTACACCTGGCTTCTCATTGGGTTTTAGCAGTTCATCATACATCATTTTGTACTGCGTTCGGCGTTCTGCAGCGGCGTTCCCGCTGTTGGCATGAGTTCCTAGTACCTGGAAGGTATTGTTTCCTAGTGTCCCTTCTAGCAGAAAAGCGCCTTTCCTAGCCATGCAATCCACCCCAGTACAATCAGAAAACTGTATAGTGCCTAGAGACTTCAATGGTGTTTTACTAATCACCAAGATGCCGCTATTGGTCTTTAGTGTCATTGCTTTTTTATTGGCTGGGCCATACTGATACGGATAAAGCGCTTCAAGTCCTTTGCTTAAGATATTGCGTGGTTTTTTCTTAAACGCTTCTTGAAACACCACAATGTCATAATCTCTTTTTTTAATTTCCTCAACGATCTGGCTGGCACGGTTTGCCTTTTTGCTACTACTTTTAAGAAAGTATGGCAGCAGGTAAACATTCCACGATAGTATTTTAAGCGTTTTATCTTCCGCTCTGTTGTCAACGTGCTGAGAAAAGCTGAGGAATGGAATTAAAATTATGAGAAATAATACAAGAATGCGTTTAAATTGCATCATAATGTCCTATTTAAATGGCTGAATATCAGGGAACTTAGTAAATTGATTTTTGATAAGTTAAATTACTTAAAAAAACAGGTATCAACGAACTTTTTTTCAAAATATTGCGTTATATAAGTAATGATAAAATAATAAATTTCTGATTTGAGCCAGTTTATTTATTATTTTACAAGAATCTGAAGATTAATAACTGTCTAAAAACAAAATTTTGTAATAGAAACATAAAAGCTAAACTCCTAAATCCACAACTTAACCCGTTGTACTATTCTAATCTACAAATTTGAAATCTTCTGAGCCAATCCCCAATAGAACATGGCCGTGGTTAAAAACCGACCACTAGATTGAGACTGACTGAAACGTCCGCAAAAACAAAATTATTAAAAAAAGGCTGAAAGGCTTGGGTTTCCAAGCACTGTGACCAACTTATGTCCTATTCCGAGCTATGCGCATAGATCGAATAGCCAAAAAAGGGTAACACGTATTAGACTGGTTCGAATGGGCCGGTATGACTTATTATTGTTGAGGTTTAAAGAAATGTGATGAATACGATACAGCTAATTTTCAAACGACTGCTATTGTTTAGCATGCTACTCGTAGGGCTAAACTTGATTTTTGTAATTAAATTTTCGGGATCTTACTCTCCGCTAATGGATGGAGTGGTAGGCAGCTCCCTTGTATTCTCTATCGTGATTACAATAATGGGATTGTTTTACACCTTATTCGATTTACTTGAGTTTAATGAGAAAGAGTTTGAACCGCTTTCTCCCTGGTTTCTATTTATCCCACTTGTCAATTCGATTGGCATTATGGGAATCATCTATCTTATATCTCAAACTGCGGTGCTATAGGATATGTGGCGATTGGTAAGGGTGAATTGTAATTCGCCCTTACAACACGTCCCGACACACCAAGCACCTATATCTCTTTTACACGGACCTTTTTCTTTTTCAATCGATGATTATCAAACCGGTCAATCAACAAATTAACAGAAGACCGTTTTACAGCAACAAAGGCACAATCTTGCTTCAATTCAATCATGCCGAGACCGTCTTTCTCTAATCCGCCATCCTTGTAAAACAAACCAGCGATGTCCCCTTTTGAGATTTTGTCTTTTCGGCCACCAGAAATAAACAGCGTGGCCCAGTCAGAGGCTCTTAGGTCTTCACCCTCACTAAGTACTTCTTCTTCCAGTTTTAGTTCCTCGATGAAATCAGGCAGCTCGTCATCTACCCAGTGCAATACAAATGCTGAACCCGCCTTGTGCATTCTAGCCGTTCTACCATTACGATGAGTAAACTCTTCTGCCCGAAACGGCAAATGGTAATGAATGATAAACTTGATTTCTGAAATGTCTATCCCGCGCGCCGCCAAATCCGTTGCAAGCAACAACTGGTGCGTCCCATTTCGAAATTTGATCAAAGCACGTTCTCGCTCTCTCTGCTCTAAACCACCATAAAAACAGCCATGTGATATCCCTTCCTGCGTCAAGTAATCGCTTACCCGTTTAATCGAATCTTTAAAATTTAAAAAGACGACACCTGGCACGTTTCCTAGGTGCCGCAAGGCTTTTTGAAGGGTTTCTAGCTTATCTTTTTCTGGTGAAACAATGGCCTTAATCGTTAAATCAGTCGACCATTCGTCCAAAAAATTAACAGTCAATGGATGTTTAAACTCAACAAACGGTGGTACTTGAACACCATTTGTTGCTGAAGTCAATACCTTTTTTGTAGGTGATATTAATGCTAATATCTTCTCCATTTCTTCCAAGAAACCAATCTCCAGAGACTTATCAAACTCATCTAAGACAAGTGTGTAGATGTAATTAGTGGCTACGGTTCCTCGTTCTAAATGATCCAATACCCTCCCTGGTGTTCCCACCAATATTGCAGGTGGGGTATTCAACTCTATTTTGTCTTTCGACATCAACCGTCCACCGTATACAGCGTTGGCCTTGAAGCCAGATCCCATATTCCTGATCACTTGTTCGATTTGAATTGCAAGTTCGCGGGTAGGTGTTACAATTAAGGCTTGAACTTCTTTGATTTCCGGCTTCAATTCCGATACAATCGGCAATAAGAACGCAAGTGTTTTACCTGTTCCTGTTGGAGACAAAACCATCACTTCATTGGACGATTCAATAGCAACTTTTGATTCTTCTTGCATGGCATTCAATTCCTGGATGCCTAGTTTTTTCAATATTTCCTTCTGATTCTTGTTGGCCATTAAGTGTGTTTCAGTACTCCAAGTGTTTTACCGACTTTGGTAAATGCGGCAATTGCCTTGTCCAAATGTTTTCTATCGTGAGCAGCAGAAAGCTGTACTCTGATTCTTGCTTGCTCTCTAGGTACGACAGGGAAGAAAAATCCGATGACATATATTCCCTCTGCCAACAAGTCTTTAGCCATTTTTTGAGCCAATTCTGCTTCGTAGAGCATGATTGGTACGATTGCATGTTCACCAGGCTTGATATCAAATCCTGCTTCCGTCATTTTTGCTCTGAAGTACAGGGTGTTTTCTTCAAGCTTATCCCGCAAAGCAGTGCTACTTTCTAGTAATTCGATGGCTTTGATCGATGCGCCAACAATAGAAGGCGCTACGGTATTGGAAAACAGGTATGGTCGAGACCGTTGACGCAACATCTCTATTATTTCTTTTCTACCGCTTGTAAACCCGCCACTGGCCCCTCCGAGCGCTTTGCCGAGTGTTCCAGTAATGATGTCAACACGGCCCATTACACCACAGTGCTCGTGTGTTCCTCGGCCTGTTTTTCCTACGAAGCCTGTAGAGTGGCACTCATCCACCATGACCACAGCGTCATATTTATCCGCTAAGGCACAAATCTTATCCAATTGAGCAATCGTTCCGTCCATAGAGAAAACACCGTCTGTCACAATGATTCGATTTCGCTGAGCCTGTGCTTCAATCAATTTCGCCTCAAGGTCTTCCATATCGTTGGTCTTATATCGATACCTTGCAGCCTTGCAAAGCCGCACCCCATCAATGATAGATGCGTGATTCAGTGCATCTGAGATGATCGCGTCTTCCTTATGAAACAGGGGTTCAAACAGCCCACCATTGGCATCGAAGGCTGCTGCATATAAGATGGTGTCTTCTGTTCCCAGAAAATCTGATATTTTTTGTTCTAGTTGTTTATGAATGTCCTGTGTTCCACAAATAAATCGGACTGAACTCATGCCATATCCGTGTGTATCGATGGTGTTTTTTGCTGCTTCTAAAAGAAGTGGGTGGGAAGACAGTCCCAGATAGTTGTTTGCACAGAAATTAACAACGTCATCTCCGGAGTTTAGGCTGATGTCTGCTCCTTGCTCGGAAGTAATGACGCGTTCTGATTTGTATAAACCAGAATTCTTGATTTCGGTAATTTCCTCAATAAGGCGCTCTTTTAATTGATCATACATGTTCTCAAATTTTAGGTTTTGCAAATTTAAGGCATTAAAATCATTAAATATTGATTAATTTTAAGATAAATTAAATGTAGAATTTTCAATTGAACCTATTTTATTAGAAAAACCTATTAGTTTGGAACGGTGTTTGGTTTATGCTGAGTGCATTTCAACTTATTCATTAAAAATGTAATATTCAAATCATGAAAAAAATAGTCTTACTAAGTATTATCGCCACGTTTTTATTTTCTTCCATGGCTTTTGGCCAGGATGCAGTTGTTGGTGTATGGAAAACAATTGATGACGAGACAGGTGAAGAAAAGTCTTATGTAGAAATATATGAGAAAGATGGCAAAATCTATGGCAAGGTCACTAAATTATTAAGAGCAGAGCATGTAGATGATTTATGTACAGCCTGTAAAGACCACAGAAAAGACCAAAAAATCTGGGGAATGGAAGTAATCACTGGACTTTCTTGGGATGATGATGAGTACAATGGTGGAGAAATCATTGATCCTGAAAGTGGAAAAGTCTATAGTTGTAAACTTTGGAGAGATGGTGAAAACCTAATCGTAAGAGGTTTTATGGGGTTCTCCTTACTTGGAAGACAACAAACGTGGTTGCCAGTAGCTGAATAAATCAACGTTACACAAATCCAATTGTGTAGAAACAGAATAAATTGTAGGGTTATCCCTCATTTGTATAGGTGCTTTGAAAAAAGCGCCTATTTTTATTTTAGATTGGTAGATTTTACCCTTGAGTTCATTGTCCTAAACCTGACCAATCATTCATAGATGAAACATTAAAACTTCATTCATACGAGTATCCTTACATATTTTAATTATGCACCTTGCTGCAAAGTTTTGTATATTGCATTTCTACGTAAAATCTTAATTAAGCTTGAAAAGAAAATTTTTACATCTACCCCTGTTGTTGGTGTTATTACTCATTAGCATCATCGCTCGTGCACATCATCCCGCGTTATTGGAGCATGATAAGCTGGACCTTAATCCAGACAATAAACAAATCGTTGTTACATCAACAAATACATCCTGCGGAGAAGCAAACGGTACCGCAACAGTTGAAACGTTTGGTATTCCAGTAGCACAAATTGCATGGAGTAATGGAGTATCAGGAGGAAGTGCTTACACAATAACAGGTCTTCCAAATGGGAAATACAGTGTGACAGTTACTGCCCCACCATTAGTCGCTGTTGCTGACGTTGTTGTTGGATATTCAGACGAAAATATTGTGGAGGCAAGCTCTAATATGGGATTTTCAGATGATGACTTTGCCTCTGACATGGCCGAAACGAATACTGGAGGTTTTATTGCGGTCGGGAGTATTAATGGTGCTGCAGCAACTTACGGTGCTGAGGATGCGTGGGTTACCGTTAGAAACCACAACCTTAGCACTGTCTGGTCAAAAGTTTATGGTGGGTCAGCGGATGACGTCATTGTTAAAGTCCTAGCACTCAGCGATGGCTATATGATTGCTGGGCACACTCGATCAAACGACGGAACGGTTCCAACTTATGTTTTGGGGCTATGGGATATGTGGTTAACAAAAATCGACTTTACAGGAAATATCGTCTGGTCCTTAAAATATGGGGGAAACAGTACAGAATTTTTATTCGATATTATTCAAACCTGTGACAATGGGTTTCTTTTTGTAGGTGCTTCTGCTTCTACAAACCTAGGAGTTAAAGGTGGATATGATTATTATGCTTGTAAAATCACCAGCAGTGGAGCTATAAATTGGCGTACCTTGGTGGGAGGAAGCTTTGACGATTATGCCACAAGCGCTGTTGAACTTCCAAATGGCAACTTTGTGTTAAGCGGTTACTCAGAATCAAACGACGGAGACGTTTCAGGAAATTATAGTCTTGGGTCCTGGGACATTTGGCTTGCAGAAATCAATAGTGCTGGCGTCTTTACAGGTGGACGAAACTATGGTGGAACAGGAAATGACCGACCATACGATATGATTGCTAATCAAGACAATAGTGTTTACCTAATAGCAGCCTCCAACTCGAATAATGGAGAAGCAGGCAGCACTGTTTTTGGTGGCAATGATTATCTACTGATGCACATTCAACCTCCCTCAACAGGAAACTTTGTTTATTCTTCCAATAAATTTGGAGGATCGGGAAGCGATATCCCTGCTTCGCTTGTTAGAACTGGAGATGGTGGTTTACTCGTAGGTGGTACGACGTCTTCTAATAATGGAACAATTCAAAGCGGAAATACAGGAGGTACGGAATACTGGTTAACGAAATTCACGACGTCTACAAATCCAACATTAGAGTGGGAAAAGACTTATGGTTCTAACCCTGGAGGGTTCAATGACGATTGTGCTGGTGCAATACAAGTTGCTGATGGCGGATATGCTATGATTGGAAGTACGCAAGGCAATTTAAACTTTGGCCTATCAGACTATTGGGTAATTGTATTGGATCAGAGTCTACCCCTGTCAGTCCAATTTAATGTTGTGAATACTTGTGCAGCAGTTGCAAATGGTTCTATAACCGCAACTGTTAGTGGAGGACTGCCCCCCATTACCTATAACTGGTCAAATGGAGCAAGTACTGCGACAAACACGGGGCTTATTCCTGGTAATTATACCTTGACTGCTACTGATGCTGCTGGATGCACAATCGTTCAAGCGGCAACAGTTGTTGCTGGCTCACCGCCCAGTATTTCCTTTAGTCAGACTACTCCATCTTGTCCTAGTTCTACAGGTGTAATTAGTTCTTTTGTTCAAGGAGGCACCGTTCCATATACGTATAATTGGTCTACTGGAGCAACAACTGCAGATGCCGTTGGACTTGAGCCAGGTGTGGTTTATCTCACTGTTACGGATGCTGCAGGATGCATAGCTACTGCCAATGCTATTGTACAAACCCCTCCTGGACAGATAAATGCTTATATCAGAGTGAGTGAATCAGAATGTAGTTTCAATTCTGGGGCCGGACAAGCACTTGTTAAAAACCCAGTAGGAGGCTACAGTTATCAATGGAGTAACGGACAAACGGGTATTAATGTAAATAGCTTACCTCCTGGAGAGGTCTATGTAGATATTGGTAGTTCGAGCACTCCAACTTGTAAGGCAAGACGGTATAGGGGCATCGTTCAAGACAGTAAACCCCCACAGATAGAATGGGTACAAAATTATGGTGGCTCAAATGATGATGCTGGCTGGGATATTAAAGAAACTACGGATGGCAATTTCATTTTAGCTGGTCAATCTAGATCAAACAACGGAGACGTTGGAGGCAACAATGGAGACCAAGACGTCTGGATTTTAAAAATCAATCCTGCAGGAGGGATCATCTGGGAGGAAAACTATGGTGGATCAGCCGCAGATTTGGCAAGATCTATCATTGAAGCCGATTCAAGTGAATATACCTTTGCAGGAACCTCCTCTTCTTCAGACTTTGATGTAGCTAAAAACTATGGACTTTCTGATGTTTGGGTAGGAAACATTAACAATACAGGAGGTTTAAACTGGGAAAAAAACTATGGTGGTTCTGATGGTGATGATGGACTTGTCGTCCGTTCTCAAAACAACAAAGAACTAGTCGTTGGAGCATGGTCTTCCTCCTCCAACTTTGATGTACCTTCAGGAAATGGTGGCGCAGAGTATTGGCTATTCACTGCCAACCAGTTTTCCGATAGAATTATTAGTAAAAGCAATGGTGGTTCTAGTCAAGACTACTTGCTGGATGCAATTACGACATCAGATGGTGGCTATATGACAATTGGGTATACATTTTCATCCAACTTTGATGTCTCTGCGAATAATGGTGGAATAGACGTTTGGGTCGTTAAGTACAATCGATTTGGAAATTTATCTTGGGAAGAGAATTACGGAGGAACAAATAATGACTTCGGATATCAAATCATTGAACTTAAAGATTGTTCAGGCTATGTCTTTGTAGGATATACAGGATCATCAAATGTTGATGTTTCTTCTAACTATGGAATGGATGATGTTTGGGTTGTAAAAATTAACAATTCTGGTGGAGTCATCTGGGAAGAAAATTTTGGTGGAACTCAAGTAGATCAAGGATTAACACTACAAGAAACAGGAGATGGTGGCTATCTAATTGGTGGACACACAACATCTTCTGATAATGATGTTTCAACGAATTTGGGTGGCGAAGATTTTTGGTTGTTCAAAATAGATGAAAATGGCATTCTTCAATGGGAAGAAACCTATGGAGGGTCAGACGATGAGCGATTACTTGGAATGAACCTTACGAAAGATGGAGGGTATATCCTGACAGGCTTTACACGATCAAACGATATCGATGTTCCTGGAAATAACGGTTTGCAGGACATTCTTACTATTAAACTGGCACCTCCTGTGAATCCTAATGTTACAGGAGTTTCAACAGATGCAATATGCGTAGGAAGTGCTACTGGCTCTATTAATATTACCGTTACAAATGGTGAACTCCCTTATTCTTTTATATGGAGCAATGGTGCCACCACAGAAGACTTAACTGGCCTTGTCGCTGGAAACTACATTGTAACCGTTACTGAGGCAAATGGATGTTCTTCAGGAATTGGCCTTCAGGTGGGCAATCAAAAAAATGTAACAATTACAACTACTGTTAATAATCCAGGATGCATAAACGATGGGTTTATCAATGTTGTCTTGCAAGGAGCTATTCCTCCTATTGTCTATAATTGGAGTAATGGAGCTTCGACTCAAAATATCTCTAATCTTACAGCGGGTACCTATACAATTACAGCAACCGACCGAGATGGTTGCACTGCCACCGCAAGTGAAACACTAACAGGAGCACTAAAGCTCATCGTTTCAGTTTCTTCAAGTAATGTGTCTTGTTTTGGTGGAACAAATGGATCTGCTTTCGCTTCAGGTACAGGAGGCTTATTGCCCTACACCTATCAATGGTCTACTAATTCAGGATCGCAAACCACCTCAACAGCAACAGGGCTCTCCATAGGCACATACTTGGTCACGGTTACTGATGCAAATAGCTGTACCGCAACCGATCAAGTAACCATCACACAAGAAGCGGAAATAGTAACAACCATTGGAGTCAATCAACCCGCACCTTGTATTAATCCTGGTGGCTCAGCTACTGCGTTAGTTAATGGAGGTGTAAGTCCATATACAATACTTTGGCCAAACGGAGGTACTGGCCCTACAAATACGCAGCTATTGGCTGGTTGGAATACGGTAACCGTTACCGATTTTAATGGATGTCAGGATACCACGGGTTTTAGTATGCCGACTCAGTCACCCCCTGTTATTAACTCAATAACGGCAACAGATGCTACCTGTGGTCAAAATAATGGAACTGCAACAGTCTCTGGGGCTGGAACTCCTCCAATAACCTATCTATGGTCCAATGGAGGAACATTACCTTCTATTGGGAATATTGGTCCTGGAAGTTATACGGTTACTGTTACAGATCTTTCTAATTGTTCTGCTACAGCACAAGTTAGTGTCAGCAACATTGGAGGACCAACCGCGACAATTGATCAAACAAACCAGCCAGTGTGTGGAGACAATGGTTCGATCCTTATTACAGCCTCTGGTGGAGCAACTCCCTATTCCTACAATTGGAGCAATGGAGCAACAACAGAAGACGTTTCAGGACTAAGTGGCGGAGCGTATACCGTATCAGTAACAGACGACAACAACTGCACGACGATTGTTTCAACAAGTTTAAATAATTCACCAGCATTATTTTTAAACCGACTACAGTCAAATGTTGTCTGTAATGGTGAAAGTTCTGGAAATATTTTCGTTACGGTACAAGGAGGAACGGCCCCGTATGTTTATATCTGGTCGAATGGTGCTTCTACAAAAGATTTGAATAATGTCCCCGCAGGAACTTACTCCCAAACAGTTACTGATGTAAATGGTTGCTCAGATACCTTTTCTACAATAGTGACTGAACCACTTCCGATAGGATTAACGTTAACTGAATTACAAACGCCTACCTGTGGTAATTCTGATGGGGTGGTTGAGGCCTTGATTTCTAATGGGGTTTTTCCATACCAGTATATCTGGAATACAGGCGAGACAACAGCAGTTATTACAGGTATTCCAGCAGGAACTTACGCGGTTACAGCTACAGACGCCAATGGATGTATGGATTCAGATTTCCTTTTCCTTTTTGATATAGGCGGCCCTGCAGTTAACATAGTAAACGTTGTTCAGCCTGCTTGTGCTGACAATGGCTCGATCACGATAAATGTATCTAGCGGTACAACTCCCTATTCCTACAATTGGAGCAATGGAGCAACAACAGAAGACATTTCAGGATTAGCAGGCGGTTCGTATATCTTGACCGTTACTGACTTCAATAATTGTACAAGTATCTTGACTGAAACATTGATGTCTTCACCTGCTTTAAGTACTTCTTTCACCTCAACAAACATAAGTTGCAATGGAGCGAGTTCTGGATCCATCTTAGCGTCTAATGTAGGAGGCACATCTCCTTACACTTACGTATGGTCTAATGGTGCTCCAAATACAAATGCACAACTTAATTTGCCTGCTGGGAATTACTCCTTTACTATTACTGATGTAAATGGATGTACAGCAAGCAATTTCGTAACACTCACAGAACCCCCAGCTATTACATTGACCTTAAATGAATTGAAATCTTCCACTTGTGGCAATTCTGATGGAGAGGCAGATGCCCTTGCAGTTGGTGGTACTCCTGGGTTCCAATACCTTTGGAGCACTGGAGATACAGGTACCTTTGTCTCAGGTTTGGCAAGTGGAACCTATACCTTAACAGCAACCGACAGTAATGGATGTACTACAACAGGATCTGTAAACATTGCAGACCTAGGTGGTCCTGCGATAGCTCAGACAGCAACAATTGATCCTTCATGCGATGATGATGGTGAAATCTCTATTACTGTAACAGGTGGCGTTACTCCATATTCCTATAATTGGAGTAATGGAGGAAATACAAGCACGATTACAGGACTTGCACCAGGTAGCTACATTGTTACGATTACTGATGCTTCTGGCTGTAATACAATAGCTAGTAATACTTTAATCGCACCATTATTTCCTAATGCAACAATTGATCAGCAAACAAATATCATCTGTTTTGGACTCTCCACTGGTGCTGCAGATATTACCGTAACTGGTGGTGTTGCACCTTATTTCTACGAATGGTCATCAAATGGTCAGACAACTGAGGATGTAACGGGATTACCAGCTGGTACGAATACCGTTACGTTTACAGATATGAACAATTGTAAAGGAACATTGATCGTTGTGATCACTTCACCTTCTGAATTATTGGCTGTAGCAACACCCGGAAATCCTTCTACCTGTGGTGCAAGCAATGGAGATGTTAGTGTGACAGCTAGTGGATCTAATCCTCCTTACACTTACCTTTGGAGTAATGGGGCAACCACAACAACAATATCTGGTTTATTCTCAGGCTCCTACTTCGTAACGGTATCTGATGTTAATGGTTGTACAGGCACCGATGTAGCCATTGTAAGTGATATTGGCGCTCCGACTGGCAGTATTATCAATGGAGTGAATCCTTCCTGTAATGATGATGGATCAATGACAATTAGCGTAACTGGCGGATCGACTCCTTACATTTATAATTGGAGCAACGGAGCCTCAACGGCTACAATTACTGGATTAAGCGCAGGAACGTACTTTGTAACTGTATTGGATGATTCAGGCTGCATACTTATCACAAGCGAACAATTAAATCCTGCTCCGTTACCCGTACTCACGCTAATAAATTCTCAGGCCGTTTCCTGTAATGGTATAAGTGATGGGTATATTAATGTTCAAGTTAGTTCTGGTACTGTCCCTTACAGTTATACGTGGTCCAATGGGGCAAGTTCACAAAATATTAGTAATCTTCCACAAGGTACGTATACAGTCACTGTAACGGATGGAGCATCTTGTGTTGCTACCCTTTCGCAAGTCATTTCAGAACCGCCCCTACTTTCGGCTGTTGCCTCTTTAGACAACAATGCGTCATGTGGGAATAGTGATGGACAGGCTAGTGCATCAGCAACTGGGGGAATCTCACCTTACCAGTATATTTGGAGTAACGGATCCGCTACTCAAGTAATAAGTGGTTTATTAGGAGGAAATTATACCGTCACCGTAACGGATGCAAATCTATGTCAAACAGCAAGCACCGTTACCGTTGGCAATACATCACCACCTACCATTAGTGGTTTTGTTAATAACAATCCAGATTGCGGGGCCACAAACGGTACCGTTACTGTATTGGCAAGTGGCTCTCAAACGCCTCTGACCTATAGTAGTGATCTGGGCGTTACCTATCAATCTAGCAACTTCTTTACAGGTTTAGGGCCTGGATTTTATACGTTTATTGTCAAGGACAACCTTGGCTGTACGGATTCCGATACGACTACCTTATTTTCTGGAGGAGCTCCAGTGATTAATACAGTGAATACTGTTCAGCCAATCTGTCAGGACAGTTCTGGCTCGATAGAGATGATCACGACGCCATCTACGGGGATTGATTATAGTATTAATGGCGGCGTGACGACCCAGACCTCGCCTCTGTTTCTAGGACTGCCTTCAGGCACATACTACCTCGTAGCAGAAGATCAAAATGGTTGCCAAGGTTTTGACACGATTACATTAACAGATATTGCTGGTCCAATGATCGCTTCGGTTTCAATCATAGAGCCGAATTGTGGTCAAGCGGATGGATCAATTACGATTACTGCATCAGGAGGTACCGGTGCTTTAGATTATTCAATAGATGGCGGCTTGACGTATCTACCTACTTCTGGCTTTTCAACTCTTCCTGCAGCTACGTATAATATTGTGGTTCAGGATGCAAATGGTTGTAAGGCTTTTGATGTTGCTTTGCTGACAGATCAGTCAGGTGTCGTATTGGATAGCGTTTCAGTGATCGATTCTTCCTGTGACTTTGTGAGTGGAAGTATTGTCATTCATGCTTCGGGCATTAATGTACCTTTTCAATATAGTATTGATAATGGCGGAAATTTCCAACTATCAAATACGTTTCCCAATTTAGCACCTGGGCAATATGACGTTGTCGTAGTTGACACTAATAATTGTCAAGCAACTTCGGTTGTCGAAATACAATACAATACACCTCCTAGTTTTGTTTTGCTCCAAGGAATTACTGATACTTATTGTGGTAAATCAATCGGTGAAATTTCTATTGCAGCTAATGGTGGCACTCCTCCATTGGAATTTGCTTTGAATGGAAATCCTTATCAATCTTCGAATACATTTACGAATCTTTCTGCTGGCTTTTACACTTTAATGGTAAGGGATTCGAATGGGTGCGAAATCACAAGAATTGAAGAAATAGAGGATTTGCCAGGACCTACGGTATCGGTAGCCAGTTCTTCTTTACCTACTTGTGGACAGTCCAATGGTTCTGTTACGTTTACTTCTATTCAGGGATTAGCGCCTTACCAATACAGTTTTGAAAATGGTCCGTTTACTAGTAATCCTACGGTTAGTAATTTATTTATGGGAAGTTATACCGTCATCGTTTCGGATGTTAATGATTGTAGAGATACATTACAATTTACGTTGAATGATATTCCTCCTCCAACTATTGATTTAATCAATAAAATAGACCCAACCTGTGGAAATTCTAATGGTTCGATTACGATCTCAGTGAGTGGTGCTTCTCCTCCGTTTACTTATGCTATTACTGGGTTCCCCCCACAAGGCTCTAATGTGTTTACAAGCCTTTCTCCTAATACGTATGTGGTAACGGTAAGCGATGTCAATGGCTGCACAACAACGGACCAGATAACATTAAATGATCAAGGAGGTGCAACGATTACAAGCTATAATGCGGTGCAACCAATTTGTGGAAATTCTAATGGATCAATAACGGTACAAACGACAGGAGGAACGACTCCTTTATTGTTCAATATCAATAATGGAGCACTTCAGGTTTCAAATGTATTTAGCAATCTTGTTGAAGCGACTTATACATTTACAGTTCAAGATGCGAATGGTTGTATAACGACTGGTAGCTATCTATTGCAAGACATTCCTGGGCCCACAATAGATACAGTGATCGTAGTAGACCCTGCGTGTAATCAAGTAAATGGAAGCATTACAATTAATGCATCGAGCGGTACACCTCCTTTTGATTATAGCATTGATAATGGAGCAAGCTATCTGCTCAACAATCAAATCAGTAATCTCCCTGCTGGCACATTGTTGATTGTGGTAAGAGATGCGAATGGTTGCACTGCTAACACAAGTGTTGTTTTGCAAGACATCCCTGGACCAACGATTACTTCAATACAGACAACTGATCCAGATTGCGGAGCTACAAACGGTGAAGCGACTGTCCAATTAACAGCAGGCACAGCGCCGTTTAGTTATGTATGGAGTACTGTGCCATCCCAAACAGGCGCAACGGCAGTCGGATTAACAGTTGGCACGTACACTGTCACTGTGACCGATTCATATAATTGTACAACAACAGGCACCACGGTGATCAATGTTCCCGTTGTTCCATTTGTTGATTTGGGGCCTGATGAGATAAGTTGTGTGCCACCGAACACGTTTTCGGATGCAATGAATGTTGGAGCAGATTATAGTTGGTCAACAGGAGATACAACGCAAACAATAGATGTGTTAAATTATGGGGTGTATGCTGTAACAGTTACGGCTGTGAACGGATGTACAGGAACTGATGAGATCGCATTTATCGATTCTCAGTATAACCCACAGATAATGAATGATACGATCCTGTTTCTGGGTAACACGGCACAGTTACAAGCAAGTGGTGGAGACAATTATGAATGGTGGCCTAGCGGTGACCTGAGCTGCTCGTTTTGTCCTGACCCTGAAGCAACACCTTCGATTACAACGGTTTACTCTGTAGAAATATCGACGGTTGATGGATGTGCTGATACCTTACAGGTGGAAATTAGGGTAGACGAAGAGGTGATTGTTCCAGATGTGATTTCGCCAAATGATGATGGAATGAATGATAATTGGATCATCCCTCATATAGAAAACTTCCCATTTAATCGATTGACGATTGTGAATCGATGGGGGGACGTTGTGTTTAGTGCAAATCCTTATACTAACAATTGGGGTGGAACGTTGAACGGCAAACCATTACCCCAAGGGACATATTATTACTTACTAGAAACGGATGTTAATATTAATAATCCTAAAAAAGGTACAATTACAATTTTGAAATAATAGAAATTAGAGTTATTTTGAAAAGCAAACCGCGAAAAACAGTTAAATCCAAGTCATGAAACAGTTTATCTTTTTACTAGCTTTCGTTTTGTTGTATGGTACGATTACCGCACAACAACAACCTACTTTTGCGCGCTATCATGAAAACCTGACCTTTGTTAATCCAGCAGCGTTATATATTGATTATCAATTTGATAAGTATTCGCTATATGCAGGAGCAACGTATCGATATCAGTGGTTAGGGATGGGATTGAAAGATGCGCCCGTTACTCAAATTGTAAGATTCGACAACATGTTGAGTGATTATGATGAATCGTTTGATTGGTGTTTGTGTAATGCTGGGGCAACCCTAATTAATGATCAAACTGGACCTACAGGTTTCCTAGGACTTTTTGGTCGATTTTCCTACATTCTAGATCTTACAGGCCGATCAGGAGGAACTTACTTGTCAATTGGAGCAAGTGGTGGTGTTGTTCAATACCGAGCCAATGTCCTAAGGCTGGTTGGAACTGATCCGAATGATCCAGAATTGCAACAAAACCAGACACGTTATTTCCCTGATTTTGGTGGAGGTATCTTTTTCTACAATGAATTTAGCAGTAATCAAGGCTTTTTTGTTGGGGTGTCCTCCCCTCAATCTCTTGGGTTAAATCTTCAATTTAAAACTCCTGATGGAAATATTTATATTAAGCGAGCTCAACACTTTTACGGTGTTGCTGGAGGAAACTTTGGGTTAGATTTATTAAAATTCAGACCTACTGTTTTTGCTAAGTATTCTCCGAATGCCCCATTTAATCTAGATGGTAATTTAGTTATTCAATATAAAAAGCAAGGCTGGATTGGTTTTGGATTTTCTACTGCACAAATCATACATGGAGAATTTGGAGTAATTCCAATCAACCTTGTTAATGGTGGAAATGAAAATGATGCTGAAATTAAAATAGGATTCACGTTTAGTTATCCCTTTCAGGAATACGGTCCCAATTTTGGTCCTTCAGGAGAAGTCAATTTAACCTACATGTTGGATAATAGCGATTAAATAATTGAAAGTTGAAAGTTTGATCGTTGAAAATGTTTTACTTATATTTTTAGGAATGATTTTGGTTCGTAAGTAAATAATTTTCATAGAATAATTTTCAATTAATTAAATTCGATAGCTTGGGTAAATTAACTAGTGTTTTAAGCCTTTTCTTCTTTTTCGTTCTCAATCTTCAGGCACAGAAATTAGATTCCATTGATTGGAACAGAACCTTTGGAGGGTCTGGATCTGATATGGCCTATGATGTTATTCAAAATAAGGATGGAGATGTATTAGTAGTTGGAGAAATTACTGAAGGAGACAAGCAAGGATGCCTTTTCATCCTAGATCGTGACGGGAACACAAAATTCAAGAAATTTACAGGCGGAAATAAAAACGATGGTTTCAAGTCTATTATAGAAAGTATTGATGGTCACTACTACGTAGCAGGCTATTCAGAATCTAAGTCAAAAGGTGGAAAGGATGGCTGGCTAGTAAAATTTGACAAGGAAGGTAAGTTCATCTGGCAAAAAAACTACGGAAGCTTCTCAGATGATGAGTTTACTGATATGGTGCAAACCCAAGACGGTAACCTAGTAATGGTTGGCTATAAGTCTCTCAATAAAGGCCGACAGGATATGTGGCTCATCAAGGTAGACCCCGAACGAAAAGGGAAGATGATTTGGGAAAAGAAATACGGCGGAAGTACGATAGACCAAGCAGCAGCCATCAAAGAAACTTATGAAGGTGATCTAGTCATGACAGGTGTGACAAAGTCAGAAGACGCTAAAAATGCAGATGTGTGGATCATGCGCACGGACAGTGATGGTGAAACCATCTGGCATCGATTTAGCGGAGGTGGAGAATGGGATGAACCCTATGACCTTGCAGTGACTCGTGAAGACCAGATTGCAGTGTTCGGATTTACTAGGTCAAAAGGCGCCGGGAAACAAGATATGTGGCTACAAGTGTCTGATGCTGAAGGAAATGTACTGAAAGATCTGACGTACGGGAAATCAAATGACGACATCGGAAATGCAATCCTCCAAACCCTACACGGCAATTTTCTAATGGCTGGAACTACCTACTCGTGGTCGGGGAGTGCTGTGACCACCCAAATTCAATTGTTTAAGGCAGATACTTCAGGTGTACAATTGAGAAAAGAAGACCCAATCTATTTAGGGGGCAAACGGAATGACTATGCTCAGAAAATGGTCCAGTTGTATGACGGATCTGTCGTTGTTGTTGGGCGAACCGACTTTAAAACCAAATCAGACAAGGGGGTTTGGGCGGTTAAAGTAAAAACAGAAGGTGTTCCTATAGAAAAATACATCCCCAAAATTGTCGTGACGAATTACGAATTTAAGGATGAAAACAGGAATGGATACTTAGATGCTGAGGAAACAGCATTAGTGTCTGTTGAGGTTAAGAATGAGGGAACTGGTGTGTGTTACAACCTAAAAGCAACTGTAGAAGGTGATATTGATGAAGAAGTCGTTTCTTATACAAAATCAAGTTATTTAGGATCGATCAAACCAGGCGAAACCAGAACGCTTGGTATTCCACTCAACTCATTGGAGGATCTTGCGGGAACATCCGTTGATTTTGAAATTGCCTTCAATGATGCAGGTAAAAATGAGATTGAGCCGTACGTCTTTACCATTCTTTCCGAAACCCCCATTCTAAGTATTAAAGAGTATAGTTTTACCGGAAGGGAACAAAAAGAAATTGATCGTGGACACACTGTGGACTTTTCAATTAAGTTGAAAAACATTGGAAAAATGCCTGGGAAAAATGTTACCGTAGAATTTGTTACGCCTACTGGAATAACGACTCTTTCAAAGTCAATATTTGTCAAGGAAGAACTCGTGCGGAAAGAAGATTGGGATGTAGACTTTGCCTTTAAAATTGATCAATTCTATCAGGAAACGGAAGTTTATGTCAATTGTATTGTGACTGAAAACGGGAGTGACCGATATGGTACAGAGCAAGCCATTTCCATCTTGCTTGAGGAAGCGCCGCCGCTAGTGAGTAAAATGCTGAATGTCAACTGGGAAAAACCGATGGTTAATGTTGGAAGTACGACTGCAGCTAAGGTGTCGAAACGCAACTATCCTATTGAAGTTAAAGCCGTTTCTGATGCGACACTTGACCGACAAAATTTTTCGATCTTATTGAATGGCACTGAGGTCAAAGGAATGCTTGAAAGCGAATATACCAATGATGCAGGATCGGTAGAAGGAGAAGGAAAGGATATCGAATATTCTCAGTATTACAGTAATATCTTAGAGTTGATTCCAGGAATGAATCGAATTGAAGTGGTGGTAACAAATGCTGCTGGGACAAAAAAGTCGATTCCTCATCTAGTACGATTTTCTCCACCCAAGCCAAACCTTTATGTATTGGCAATTGCACCAAAAAGCTGGGAACTTGAATACAATAGAAAAGATGCTCGCTTGCTTGGAGCAATCATGGAAAGACAGCAAGGAAAGATATTTGGAAAGGTGAAAACCACCATATTTGCTGATGATAAGATCACAGGTAGCTTCAATGCGAGCGCTCCAAGGATCAAACAAGCATTTGAGAGTTTGGTAGGGTACAACAATATTCAAGCAACTGATTATGTGATCATTTATTTTACTGGACACGGAAAAACAGAAAAAGGCAACTATTTTTTAATGGGCTCCGACTACGATATGACTAAGCCCAATGACAATATTATAAACTTTAAGGCGGATATTCTCCCAGTGTTGAGACGATTGCCTTGTCGAAATTTGTTGGTGATGGATGTGAGTAAGCTGGGCGCGAAAGACAAGGGGATTAACCCTCTAGAAAAGCAAAAGAGCTCGAGTCAGTATTCTAATAAGGGATTACTTGATATTCTTTCTAAAGAAGGAGAATTGTCTAGTATCGTCTCTTGTAGAAGCAATCAGGTGTCATATGAAGATAAGCAATGGGAATCAAGCGCATTGATGAAAATCTTAAAAGATAACATCTTCGATAAAGGGATGACTGTGAGTAAATTAGCAGGTATACTAGAAAGTAAGGTTCCAGAACTAGTAGAGGCTAGAAACAAGCGGATTGACGGATCTGTTTTGGCCATTCAAAAACCTTTTATCTCAAGTGCAGCACGAACTGATAAGCAATTGATTTATACCGTCAAGTAGGATCTGTGAGTTGTGCAATGCTGAATTAGGATTTCTAACATCTTTGATTGTAACCTTAATACCCTTCACTGCGCTCTACTTCTTTTGTTTTCTTTCCCAATTTAAAACCAAATCCAATCGTTATAGGGATCTCAAATACGGAATTTATTGCACCGAAATTTTTATACGGTGGGCTATTTGTATAGCGAACTCCTAGACTCAAGTTAGCGAAGAAGCGTTTAGCAGATTGCCATTCTATTTCTGGGGTGTACTCTAGTGCCCAGGCAAACAGTGGCTTTTCTCTGAATAAGGCAAGGCCAAGCTGTAGGCCAGATGTCCCTGATACGCGCCATTCTTTTTTTTGCCAGTAGGCAATGTTGTATCCTAGGTTGAGTCCTGTCTGATTTCCCCAATCTACCATTCGATATTCTAGTGCGGCTCTTACTCTGTTTTTTCCTAATTCGTGTTGATATTGTAACTCAAAACCACCACCACCATAAAATCCACCACCGTCTCCTGAATAAGCAACGCCAGGAAATGATTTGAGATGAAGCCCGATTTGCTGAGCTTCAAGGGTAGCGATGGAACAGAACATTAATAAAAAGTAAAAAAGTAGTTTCATTGTAATGCAAGATATGAGTTGAAAGGACGAATTGGATTTCTAGGAATTATAGTAAGTTATTAGCAATAAAAAACGCTCGGAGTAGATCACGGACGAATGACTGTTGATCCTTCGCACTAATCTTTGCTACATTATCGCCTTTCTGTACACCGTAATTTCCAAACTGTGCATGGTTCGCTCCAAAGATGTTATAAGTCAACGTTTGTCCACTGCTGCCACTTGAGGGAATATCACTGATACTACCAAGGTCTAGCCGTGGAGGTAGATTTCCTTCATTTTCAATATACTTTTTGTCTTCAACAGGATCAAAGCTTGCTGTAATCACCATCACAGGAGCTTGCCAGCTTGATAAATCAGAAACGGAATAAGCATCTAACACAAACAATCCCTTGTAGGCGTCTTGATGAGAAGCAGCATCCATACACGCAACAGAACCACCGAGGGAATGACCACCGATAACCCAGTCTGTCACATCCTCAAAATGATCAATATAGCTATGTGCTTTTGCATTGTTTAGTATCGCCAAATTTGCTGAAACTTTCATAATAACGACTTGGCGTTCATCCGTAATCACAAAATCTTTGAATGATTCAATGTAGGCATGTGGATCTACTAGTCCACCAGGATAAAACACGATTCCAGTTGATTTATTCACTCCGTTTATCGGAGAAAGCGAAATGTAATCTGGAGTTTCTTCAAGTAATAAGTCAGCATGAGCATCAATCTCTTCAGGAAGATAGCTGCAAGAGAAACAAAGGCATAAAGCGAGCAGGGCAAGAAAGTTTTTCATGGATACACGATTGTAGTTCTGTATGAATTCTTATACAAAGGTAGTTAATGTGCCTATTATAATTCAATTGCAACAACTATTGTATATGAATGTTCAATTTTTTAAATACTTTAATAAGCCTTATCAGTCGTTTTCGAAGTGGCAAATTCCAATACAACCTCCTATGAACAAATTTGTAGAAGATAGTTTAGTTGAAATATTTGGTACGGCAATATTGCCAATTATCAACTATCCATTAGTTTTACTATTTTTACTAAAAATTAGATCTAATGAAATATCTACCTTTTTTAAGTATCCTGTTCTTTGTTTTCTCCTGCAATTCAAAAAACGCTGTTACTAAGTCCACAGATACTCAGAAAACAGAAGCCACAACTACAACCGATCAACAACAAGTCACTCTGGTTACGGACCTCAAAGAATTTGTCCTCAATTATGAGCCAGGGGAGCATGACGGAGTTATCCCAAGAGCAGACTACGAACGGGGACTGCTTATCCTTGGTGATGTGAAGCAAGCGTTCAAAGAAGAAACCCAACTTGCTGGAGATTACTGGAATCTATCAATGGCACTGATAAAACTAAGAGGAGAAAAACAGAAAATCGAATCCGCCTTTCAGAAAGCGATCACCCTTGATTATGTGAAGACATGTGCCTACTGCAAGCAGGTTTCAGAACATTACCCAAAGACAAAAGCCTTATTCCAAGAACAAATACCTGAAGTGTTTAACCATACTGTAGAAAAATGCCTTGCTTTAGAGAAAGATGGAGATCCGCTTAAAGGTGGAGAGTAACTGAGAATCAATGCCTACTCTCTTACAATAGCAGGAATCCGCGATGCCCGAACAGCAGGCAACCAACTCGCAAGCAATCCGATCACTAGAACGGTAAAGAATATGAGCACAAAGTCGGCCAGACGCATGCTTACAGGATAAGCTTCTACAATAAATGCGTCACCACCTTGTAAGGAAACAATGCTAAACTGCTGCTGTAATACGACGAGCAACGTAGCAATCACAAATCCGATCACCAACCCGATCAACGTAAGCATCGTGCCTTCTGAAAGGAAGATCGTTCTTACCATATTGGGCGTTGCGCCAAGTGATTTGAGTACTGAAATGTCGTGCTTCTTCTCGATCACCAACATCCACAAGCTACCGATCATGTTAAACGCGACAAGTAGCAAGGTAAAGGTCAATATGATGTAAGCCATCCATTTTTCTAATTTCATGATGCGGAAGAAGGCCTCGTCTTGCTCATAGCGATCTTTCACTTCATAATCACTGCCCATGATGTTTTTAATAGTTGCAATTGTAGTTGTGGTATTCACATTGGGATCAAGCTTGATCTCTAGAGCACTGATTTCTCCATCCTTATAACTCAGCAAATCGCTTATAAAGTCAAGGGAGACCAATACGTACTGATCATCAAAATCACTTTGGTAGATTGCAAATGTGCCTGCAGGGACAAGGCTTTTCTTTTTCAACGGATTACTCATGAGAGCGGAGCTTGCCGTTCGACGAGGCATGTAGACGGATAATGACCGAAACGCATCTCGTATATTGACTGCAAGCTTGCCTTCTACGCCTTGGCCTAGAATCGCATAGTTGATATTACCGTCTTTTAGTGCGTAGTTTCCCCTTACGAGAGAGGTGTCAATTGCGGTTACTTCTTTGTAGTATTGGTCAACTCCTTTTATGATTCCGAAATCATTGTTTTGCCCATATTCAAACATCGCATTTTCTTCTAGCGTTTTCGATAGGCTCAACACCCCTTCCAAGTTACTAATTGCTTTGAGGTTTTGCTGTTTAGGCACAAAGACTTTACCTGTTTGCGGTGTTATTTTTACATCAGGATTAAAGGCATCATACAGACCTCCAATAAAATCGCCAAATCCGTTGAATACAGATAATATAAGGATCAAGGCAATCGTACAAACGATTATCCCTAGTACTGAGATTCCTGAAATAATATTGATAGCGGTGGTTGATTTCTTAGAAAACAGATACCGCTTGGCTATTTTAAACGGCAGGTTCATTGTCAGTTGTGTCTTCCTGACTATTATCTGCAGGCTTATCAGATTCTAGCCGGTTAAAAACTTCTCTTAGTCGGTACATTTCATCGAGCGTATCATCTTCATAAAACTCAAGTAGCGGCACTCTACGCATTTGTTTGCGAACTCGGTGTGCTAGCGACTGTCTTATGCGCTTCAGCTCTCTTCTCACCATCTCTACCACTGATGCCTTATCTTCTACATTATAAACACTCAGATACACTCTAGCAAGTCCTAGGTCTGGCGTCATACTTACATTTGTCACTGTCACCAGTGCTCTTCCATAAATGTACGGTCCTTCCTGTCGCAGCACAGTGCTCAATTCTCGTTGAATGGTAGCTGCGATCTGATTCATTCTTTTAGTTGAGGCCATTTCTATCTATTGTTGTTAACAATTAAAACTGCATTTAATTTATGGGTTGAATTGAGGTATTACCTCACCCTTGCAATTTAAAGCAAATTTTCTACCAAAACAGATTTCTACGTAAAATAGTTTCCACAATGACTATTATTTTAAATAAAATCGGAAATATACTGTTGAAAAGCGATTTTAGATCGGTAAGGCATTTAATTTTTTCCAATTGTTTACCTAAGAGGATTTAATGGTATAAGGTAAGTAAAACGTAATAAATCACTAAAACTTTGAAAATGAAAAAATGTTTAAACCTGTTCTTGTTTCTGTTAATCTCCTCATTAATTTCTGCCCAGTCATTCTTTAATGATTTGAATCTATCTAATGAAAAACAAAAGGAGATTTATGACTTGAAAAACCCATCAATTTCCTTAAAGAAAGGTGTGAAAATTAAACAATTAGATAGTCTAATTTTAGAATACAATGGTTCAGATACTACCTTTTCGGGGTTTGCTAGAAGGGATATCTTCCGCTATGATTCGATAAATAATAGAACAATAGAGGAATCCTACAACAAATATGGTATTGGTATGCCTTGGGAATATGGAAGTCGACTAGAAAATTATTATGATACAAATGACAACTTAATTGAACGAGCTTATTTTGAAGATTGGAATAGTAGCAATGGTACATTTGATACACGCGGACGTTATGTTCTATCTTACAATAATAACCTGTTAACTGAATTTGTCTTAAGTTATTGGGATAGCTCAAGCCAAACATGGATTTTTGATGAAAAGGGGATCATTACCTATAATACTTCAGGAGAACGCTTAGAAATTATTTCTCAAACAAACACAAATGGACAATGGGAAGATGCTTCAAAATGGGTATACTCCTACAATACAAATAATTTGGTTTCCCTTACTGAGCTTTATTATATGACATATGGCAATTGGGAAATTGATAGCAAAACAGACTATACTTACAATATGAACAACGACTTAACGCAAGAGCTTACAAGCGAAATGTTTAATGGCAATTGGGAAAATGATTATAAATTGGATATTAGTTACCCTGTCTGGGGTAAAGTAATGGAGAACTCAGATTGGGACTTTAGTAATTGGATTGTTTCTAATAGATTAGTCCAATACATTGACGCAGCAAATAATTTGGCGAATGAGACGTACTATCAGAACGACTTTGCCACTCAAACGTTGGTTCCAAGTTATAGCCATAATTACGTTTATGACGATGCTTATCCTTACGCAGTCCTAGAGACCACACTTACAGAAGAGGAATGCAGACATCAGTTACTTTCGTATACTCACGAACGCGCAAACAATAATGGAGTGTTAGAGCCTTATTTAGGAGGAACGTACTACTGGACAGATTTGGTGAGTGCTGTTTCTGAGCCGCTCTTTACTAGTTCTGATAGCCATTCCGTTTTCCCGAATCCAGCAAGTGACAAACTAACTATAACACTGGAGAACACGCTTGACCCGATATCTGTGGAGTTTTACAATGCAAGCGGCCAACGCGTCATCAGCCAACAGCTTACAGACCATACTCTATCTCTAGGAGACTTGCCAGCTGGGTTTTACAGTTATCTGATTCGTCAAGATGGGAAAGCTTACAGCGGGAAAGTGATTGTTGAATAAGGAGATTTCAAGTAAAAGATACGCGATGAACGCCTAGTGTCTCAGAGAGGCACTAGGTCTTAAGGAATTACAACCCGCAAGGCTTTCTCTATTAGGGAGAACTCGACAGGGGTTTCGCCAACATACTCACCATCCACTTCTAATAGTGTAGGTGCTGCTTCTGCGCTTTCTACCCGAATACTCTTAGCGTAGTGTGTATGAATTTTTGGGTGATCTCCTATCGTGCCTTTGTAAAGCCGAGGGGTATTCATGATTAAGTCCATTTTAGTGGCATCTTTGGCTAGTGTCAAAGCAAATTTACCATCATCATAATTAGCATGAGGAACGAACTGCATACCACCGCCCGAATATTTGCAAACGCCTATATTAATTGTAAAAAAAGAACCTGTGACTTGCTGATCATCGAAGATCACTTTTGCTAGTTTTGTCTTAAAGCGGAACAAGCACTCAAACACCAAGTACAGATAAAACAGTTGATTGGTAACGAAGTTTCGTCGTTCGTTAGATGCTTTCACGACATATGCATCGTAAGACATGCCTGCTACGTTTGCAAAAAAGCGACGTCCTTGGTTTCCCTTGGTGGTGTAATTGACAATACCGATATCTTGCAAGGTTGTTTTACCGCGTTTGATGACCTCAATTACCTTCTTCGTGTTTTTAGGGATTTTGTGTGTTCTGATCCAGTCATTTCCGGTTCCCATAGCGATAACGCAGTATTTTATTTCGCTACTCTGCACTACCTTTTGTTTCATAATGCCGTTGACCACTTCATTATTCGTTCCATCACCTCCAACGGCAATTATTTTTCGATATCCTTTTCGAATAGAATTTCTAGCCAAGAGCGCTCCGTGTCCCCGACGTTGTGTTAGCTCAAAATCGTGTGAGATCCCAGCATCTGTTAGCATTTTAGAAATTGAAGGCCATCGCTTTCCACCTTTATTGTGCCCAGCAGTAGGGTTAACAATTACAAACCATTTGTCTTCAAGATTCATGACACCAAAAGTAATAATATTTCCTTATTGGATTCTTAAGAACCATATTTTTTTGATATAAAAATAGTTTAGCCTTCAGACAAAGTGACTTAATTGTCTATGAATCAGATAGAAAGACAATTCATTTTTATTGAATAAAACCGAAATAAACAATTATTAATGTTCAATTCTACCCCATTTCAGAAACCACTTCCTTTACCTCAGGAACCATCCGTTGGAGCATTCCCTCAATACCTGCTTTAAGTGTTACAGTACTTGATGGACAACCGCTGCAAGAACCTTGCATGATAACAGTCACAACGCCTTCTTTGTAGGATTTGAATTCAATGTTTCCCCCATCCATTTCTACTGCTGGCTTCACGTAGGTTTCGATGAGGTTCATTATTTTGGTAACGATTTCCTTATCATCTCCTTCATATGTTTCAAGGTTTTCCTGATCTAACTTCGCTTTTACTTCTTCAAAACCTTCATTGATAATCGGCTTATCTGCTTCTACATACTCCTTGATGTATTCCTTCAATTTGAGCATAATATCTTCCCATTGATAATTAAACTCTTTCGTTATGGTGACGTAATTCTGGGAAATATAGACACCTTTTACATAAGGAAAATCAAACAAAGTTGTAGCAAGGGGCGACCACTTTTTGGCCAAATCCACTTCTCTAAAATCAGCTGTATTGTGTGGATAAAGCATTCTGTTGGTCACGAATTTCAATGATTCTGGATTTGGTGTTTGCTCTGTATAAAGCATTACTGGCCCCTTCGTTAATGTAGACATATGATTTTTTCTTTTAGCTATTTAGACTAAGTACTAATAGTACGTCTTTACAAAGTTAACAAATTTTACTTCGATATGTTGAGTTACAATTAAGTAAAATGTTTTAGCATTATAATTTCTTTTTCGGTAAGGTTTCTAAAACGACCTCTAGGCAAATCTTTTTTAGTCAATCCCGCATAATACATTCGGTCTAGTTTGACAATTCGATAACCAAAGGACTCAAAGATTCTTCTTACGATTCTGTTTCGCCCAATATGTATTTCTATTCCAATAAGATGACTTTCCTCTAAGTAGTGGATAGCATCTACAGGTACAGGACCATCTTCAAGCTCAATGCCCGCTTTAACCAAATCATAGTGTTTTTTTGCTAGAGGTTTATCTAGTTCTACTTGATACACTTTTTTCACATTATGGCTAGGGTGTGATAACTTTTTTGCCAGTTGTCCATCATTTGTCAACAATAGCAGCCCTGTTGTTGCACGATCAAGTCTTCCGACGGGGTAGATGCGAGCTGTGGTAGCATTACTAAGAATGTCCATGACCGTTCTCCTTCCTTTCTCATCACTTGTCGTGGTAATTGTATTCTTTGGTTTGTTCAACAAAAAATAAACAAAATCAGTCGCAACCTCAATCACCTTCCCATCAAATTTAACCACATCTGTTGTTTTCACTCGATGCCCCATTTCTTTAACAACCGTGTCATTTACTGTTACATGTCCATTTGCAATAAAAACATCTGCTTTTCTTCTTGAGCAAATACCTGCATTCGCAACAAATTTATTCAATCTAATCGTATCTGATTGATCTGTGTTTTCTTGATTTTTCAAGGGATCTATTTATGGTTAAAAAATTGGAATTAATGCTCGCAAGTGCCTAAAAAAGGAAATCTTAAGATGTAATTAAGTTAAAATATGTTATATTTAAGTTAACGAATTCTTAAAAAACTTAACTGGCAATATACACGAATCAACCATTTCATTGACAATCAATATTCTACAATCATAGACGACCCTTAGGTTTTTACACTAAACGAATTCAATTTACGATTATCAACCAAAAACTATCATATGAAAAGGATTATACTCTTAATTATCTTTTTGCCTTTGCTTTCCTTCCAAGTCAATGGTCAAACTAAAAATACGAATCAATTACTTCTAGAAGAATGCCTCGATAAAAATAAACCGAGTATTCAGTTTCAACGTAATAGCCTCCCCAGTTTAAGCGAAGTCACAACACAAGGAAATGTTGACAGAAATGTGGTCGTCCAATATCAACGAACAGATCCAGGTAATCAGAAAAATGGCAACCTCAACCCTCCTGTCACTTGTGCAACTACTTGTGCAGCAATAGCGACCAACGGTTGTGGCAACTACCCTTGCTACACCAATCAGACATCAGCTAATTATGCAAACAGTCCTGGGGGGCCACTATTCGTTACCGCAAGAGCTAATGCCTCAGTAGGATGGAGTGGAAACGGATCCCTTGTAGGATGCAACGTCTACGGAGACTTAACCACCTTCACCGGCGGATTACCAGTAGACGGGAATCAATCGTATACCCATTGTAGTGAATGGACTGCTACCTTGCCTGGGGCCAATTTCCCCACGTTTATGGGAGTGGTTGGTTTCACACTACCGATTTGCGTTGGAACAACTACCGTTGCTGTTTACGATAACAATTGTAGTAATGTAAACGGTGTAGGCGGTGTCGTTGTAAGACAAACCAACCAAGCGCTCAATAACACGGCTGCAAGCGTAAGAGGGCTGACCATTGGCAACACCTACAAAGTCTGCCATACAATTGACTGGGGTGCTGCTACTTGGGAGTCAGGAAATTCTGGCCCAGGTATTCCTTGCGCTGTTGAAGCGGGAGACTTGTTATATGAACACTGTATGAATATTTCTGAAGTCGGTTCTGTCTGTGATCAACTTTACTCCTTTACAGCAAACGACATCTGCAGTGGGCAAGGATCTTCTTGGACACAAAACGCTGGATGTAAGGCAGGACAACGAACAGATACTGATCTAAACTTCTTTCTTTATGCTCCTGGTGGTGTCCCTTCTGTTGCCCCAGCTGGATATGATCCAATGATGGGGAATATTTACATTGATAGCTTTCCGCTTAGCAACGTGAATCCCGATTTGATTTGGGATGGTGCATTAGGACAACCATGGGGAACTTCAATTTGTCAATCAACACGAACGGGTACAGCAATTATTACTTTTAATGGATGTGCACCAGTCAACGTTACCTACTTTGTTGTTCCTTGGGATAGAGACTATGATTCTGCAGGAGATGGTTCGTTTGGAGAATACTACCAAGGGCCAAACTCTTGTGTAATACAACGATATGAGTCAACACTTTACCCCGCCGCTCTTTCTGTTGCGGTAATAGATGATGGAAGTGGTTGCGGTACTCCAGAAGTACAATTACAAACAGGGGCAGGTGCCGCTTGTGTAACCTTTACAGCCAATCAAGCATGTACCGTCAATGGTACCACAATAAACTATGACTTTTCAACTACTTCTACGGTACTTGGGCTTGCTAATGCGCCAGCAGCATGTGCCTTGCCTACAGTACTTTCAGGCTCTATTACTTGCTCTGGCTGTGCAGATTGCAATTCATTAATTGCAAGTGGAACAAACATTTGTACCATTATAGTAAATGGAAGTGGACAACTTGACCCGAATCATATTCTTGCAAATGAAGACTGTGATAATGGTGGGGTCAGCAATTACATTGAATGTTTAAATGGAGAAAACCCCAACGAACCATCAGATGACTGTCAGGCGGCCTTTGATGCTGGGATTAATATCTGTATAATCATTGCAGGGAATCAGAGTCATCCAATGGCACAACTGGATTGTGATGGAGGGGGTGTTAGCAATATTCTCGAATGTATTACTGGAAAAGATCCAAGCAATCCTGGAGATGATTGTCAAGCCGCTTTTGACAACAACTTGAACATTTGTGCATTGATTGGTGGCAACCAAAATCATCCTATGGCAATGTTAGACTGCGACAATGGTGGAGTAAACAACTATACGGAATGTATTAATGGAGAAGATCCAAGCGACCCAACTGATGACTGTCAGGCCGCCTTTAATGCAGGAACAAACATCTGTACAATCATTTCAGGAAATCAAAACCATCCGATGGCTGCCCTTGACTGTGATGGAGGTGGTATAGATAATTATACGGAATGTATTACTGGAGAAGACCCTAGTGATCCAGGTGATGACTGTACTTCAGCATTGGATGGCAGTATCAATATTTGTTTGGTTATTGGGAACAATCAAGCGCATCCACTTGCTTCACTTGATTGTGATGATGGCGGTGTAGACAATTATACGGAATGTATTAATGGGGAAGACCCCTCAGATCCTTTAGATGATTGTCAATCGGCCTTTGATGAAGGAACGAATATCTGTTTCTTAATTGCAGGAAACCCAAATCATCCAATGGCAACACTTGATTGTGATGGCGGAGGTGTGGATAACATTACAGAATGTTCTACAGGTGAAGATCCGAGCAACCCAACAGATGATTGTCAGTCGGTGATCGATGGCCCAAATACAATTTGCGGTATAATTGCAGGAAACCCAACACATCCATTGGCTAATGTCGATTGTGATGGTGACGGGGTCACTAATATTACTGAATGTGTTGATAGCACGGACCCTGAAGATCCTTGTGATTACGACGACGGTAGCATTACCTTGCCCGTTACTGCTGACCAAAGTGGTTGTCCAGTACAATGCCCTGATTTAACACCAATCGTCTCTATTCTTCCTGGGAATATTTCAGGTGTTTCTTTTGTGGGGGTGGCTATTGAGATTACGGAGTTAAACCAGTTTGATACTGATGGTTCTGCAATCAATGTACGTATTCCTTCTGATCCACGACTAACGTTCTCTTGGGATCCTACCTTAACCTTTGTCGCGCTTACTATTGTTGACAATCCAAGTTGGTCCTATGTTGGAGATAACGGATTAGTACACACCTTCAAGTACGCAGGTGTTTTAAACGCTGGGACAAGAACAGCGTTAGGTTTTTCTGGCTCTTACGACCCACAAGCAACTACGGGACAAACTACGATTACTGCTTCAGTCGTTCCTTTAAGTGGAGGGGAATGTGTGTTTTCAAATAATTCTGATTCAGAAATACTAGTTTATTTTGATTAAAAAAATCGTTTAATAGCAACGTTGAAAAGTGGTGATTCTAACTAATAATCACCACTTTTTTAATTATTACCGTATAAGCAATGGTTAATCAATCTCAAATTGGGGAACTTCGAATTGAATCTTTGTGAAACAAATTTTGTTTGTAACAAAAATTCATCACTTTTGCAATATGAAAAAAAGCTTGGAAGAATTAGCGGACACGCTTGAATTACTACAACTGGAAAAAGATGAAGAGATACGGATTTATGAGGAAACCATCCAAAACCTAACGCTAGAAGAGCGACGAAAGAACGGAGTAACCTGGTTTCCGCTAAATATTGTTAAAACAGGATATGCAATTGGGGATCTACCTTATGTCATCGTAGAACGTACGACGTTCATTGATGAGCGCCACAAGTTCTATGCAGGAACGGTTGTGAGTATTTTTTCCGAACAAAAGGAAACCAAAGGTGAAGAACGTAAAGGAATTGTACATTTTGTTGATAAAAATAAAATTAAAATCATCCTGTATTCAAATCCAATGCCTTTCTGGCTGGAGGACGGAAAAGTGGGGATCAACCTCTTGTTTGATGATCGTACATTCAAGGAGATGGAAAAAGCAATGAATACCGTCATCAGCGCCAAGAATGATCGATTGTCAGAGCTTCGCGAAATACTACTCGGACACAAGAAACCCGAATACAACTATCTGCAAAACCCATACTCAATCCCTTCCCTCAATGAATCTCAAAACAAAGCAGTCATACAGATTCTAGCCGCTAAGGACGCCGCGTTTGTACACGGACCTCCAGGCACTGGGAAAACGACAACATTGGTACAAGCCATCAAGCAATTAAGCAAAGTGGAAAGTACAATTCTGGTTTGTGCTCCTAGTAACGCAGCAACCGATTTACTTACAGAACGCTTGGCCGCGCTTCAATTAAATGTGGTGCGTGTAGGGAATATCTCTAGAGTAGACGAATCATTGGTGCAACATACATTAGATGCACAGATTTCTAATCATCCAGATAACAAAAGCCTTAAAAAAGTAAAGAAACAGGCGGCAGAAGTCAGAAGGCAAGCCAGGAAATACAAGCGAAACTTCGGCTACGAGCAACGCGAAAACAGAAGGGAACTGTATCAACAGGCAAAAGAACTTGGAGAGTGGGCAATTCAACTAGAAAACACCTTGATTGATCAAATCATTAATGGTGCACACGTTATTACGTGTACGTTGGTTGGATCTACTAGCAGAACACTTAGAGACAGAACGTTCAAGACTGTTGTCATTGATGAAGCAGCTCAAGCGTTGGAAGGGGCAACTTGGATACCCATCATCAAAGCACAAAAGGTAGTACTCGTAGGAGATCCCTTACAGTTGCCTCCCACCATAAAATCTATGAAAGCACAACGGTCTGGGCTGATGGAGACATTGCTTGAAAAAGGTATTGCTAGAATTCAAGACGTCAGTTTGCTGGATACTCAGTATCGGATGCATAAATCGATTATGGGGTTTTCTAATCAACAGTTTTACGAGAATAAATTGAAAGCAGATGTTTCTGTGGCGGAGGCAATATTGCCAATCGATGCCCCATATTCCTTGCCTTTTCAGTTTATTGATACCGCAGGTTGTGGGTTTAATGAAGTAGAAAATCCGAAAACCAAAAGTCGATACAACCCAGATGAATACATTCTTATTAGAGAACATCTTTATCAGCTGCTAGACCAGTTTGCGGATAAAGAGCTACCAAGTATCGGCATCATCTCTCCTTACAAAGAGCAAGTGATCACCATTCGCCTAGAGATGGAGAAGGATGAACGTCTGAATGCGCTTGAACAGATTACTGTAAACACGATTGATTCGTTTCAGGGGCAGGAACGGGATGTCATTTATATTTCACTGGTCCGCTCGAATGATCACGGAGAGATTGGGTTTTTAGCTGATCATCGGCGAATGAATGTTGCCATGACTCGTGCACGCAGGAAGCTGATCATGATTGGCGATAGCGGCACACTGGGGGCTCATCGGTTTTATAGGGAATTTCTTGACTACTGTGAGTCGGTTGGTGGATACGACTCCGCTTGGAGTTATATGGTTTAAGCTTATCAGAATAAGGTTGTAGTTGCGTAAGCAGAATATGCAGAGTTGTTTCTATCCTTTCAATACAATAGAATTGGTGAAGTCACATTTCGTTGTTTGAATAGCAATTATTAAAAGAAAATACGAAACAAAAAGGCGAAATTTAGGTTAAACTAAATAAATATGTGATTTGGTGATGTGGCAAAAATTGCTCAACTTCGTCAAACAATTAGAATTAATCATTTCAATTATTTTTAAATAAAATTATGGCAAACTTAGTGGAACAAATACTCCAGCAAATGGGAGGCGAAACGATTGGACAAATGGGTCAACAGCTTGGTGCTCAACCAGAGCAAATGCAAGTGGCTCTTGGTAATGCGTTACCCTTACTTCTTGATGCTTTAGCTAGAAACTCAAGAAATGAAGAAGGAGCTTCAGCACTTGCAGGTGCTCTTGATAGAGATCACGATGGTGGCATCCTAGAAAACCTTGGCGGATTACTGAACAATCCTGAACAGGGCGCAGGCGCTGGGATTCTTGGACACATCCTTGGCAATAGACAACAAAATGTAGAGAACACACTTAGTAGAGCGAGTGGCTTAAGTGCCGGATCTACTGGTAAAATGCTTATGATGCTTGCGCCAATCGTTTTAGGTTACCTTGGACGTAAGAAACGACAGGAAAACCTGAATCAAGGCGGTCTTGCGGATATCCTTGGTGGAAATCAACAGTATCAGCAACAACAGCAGCCAGAACAAATGGGTATGCTAGGCCGATTACTTGATCAAGATGGTGATGGAGATATCAAAGACGATTTACTGCGTATGGGAGGTTCTATGTTACTAGGAAAGTTCCTAGGAAGATAGTTTTGTTCTCTTTTGAAGAATAAAAAAATCCAGATAACCTCGAGGAGTTGTCTGGATTTTTCTTTTGGTATGGATGGTGTTCTCCTGATGGAATCACCTGAACTGAAAGCACTGTTGAAGCTATAAACCTGAGTTTGATTATTATATTTGAGTATTCTTTTTTCAATCCCAAATAAGATTGGAATATTAAGTGTACTTTTTTCTCGGAATTTGTTTTACCAGTACCTGCATTGAAAGACGAATTGCGAATATCTTAGGAATGGTATGTCTATTACCTCTATTACCTCCTATCACTTAAGGCAAGGTTTCCCTTTTCATCAAGCATTTCTACTGTTCTCACACTACCATCTCTATTGTAGTATTTCCATTCACCTGTCCGAACACCTGCTGCACTGTACTGACCTTCTTGCTTTTTAGATCCTTCTTCAAAATAGCGATAGTATTTACCTATTGGCAGATCGTTTTCATATGTTAACACATCTTTTAAAACACCAGACTGGAAATATCGGACAAAAACACCTTCCCGCTTTCCATCAACATAGTTTTCTTTTAAAGATAATTCACCGTTTTTAAGATAACCAACACGCTCACCATTTAACTTATCGTTTTTGAAGTTTGCAATTAGGTTTAATTCTCCATTTCTGTGGTAGGTTTTCATTATCCCTTCTTTTTTTCCAGTCTTGTAAATCGCTTCATTTTGGATTTTGCCGTCGTTATAGAAGTTAGTGTATTTACCTTCCAGCAATCCATTTTTATAACTGTAAGTAGATAGGACAACTTCAGATTTATTAAAGAATCGGTTCCACTCACCATGTCGCCTCCCTTTCTTGAATGCTCCTTTTTCTTCTATAAACTCACCATCATAGCTGTAGTACTCCCATTGTCCAACAGGTGTTCCATTTACTAGTTTCCCAACAGCTTCCAACTTTTTATCATCATTAAACCATTGGGTTGTTGAATTTGTATTGACCATATTGATGAAACTTAGATTTTGAGCTTTGATTTCTCTCTCATACTTCAAATTTTCTTCAAACTGCCTAATTTTATGCTCCAGTTGCTTTTGCTCCAATTCTTCCAAATCATTGTTAGACGCTTTATTTTTCAAGTCCTTTAAGGAAGCATATAAGCCATAATCTGATTTCAAGGCAATGAGTCTAGACGAATAAAACATTTCTAATTCATCCTTATTTTTATTCATAAAGAAGTAATATGAATTGCCGGGCTCAATTTTGTTGTACGAGCAATAGTAACCGTATTTATTAGCATTTTTCATTACTAATTTCAAATTTCGATCTACCTCTCCCTTAATTGTTCTGGTAACTTTCAAAGTAATTTCAGAAGAACCATCAGGTATATTTTCTACTTGATGATACCCATAACTATCTATGTGATAATTTTTTTCTGGAGCATGCTCCTTTTGAAGCGCTGGACCTGAAACCTCCAGTGCAATCGCTTTTACTATAACATCATAGTCATTAAGTTCTTGCATTGTCAACTTTCCAAAGGACAAAGGTGCACAGCCACAAGCCATTATGTAGCTTGTATAAGAGAATGTTACTGCAATTGTTAAAATTAGTTCCTTAATCATGGTTGAGTTGTTTCTTAATAGAATACAATATTGATTCCAAATTGATTGGATCAATTAGTTTTAACAAAACATTAGGAAGGAATTTGGAGAAAGAAAGGATAAAACATTTTGTCATACGTCCTTTCTATAAAATAAGTTTCAAATTTTCACCTGAAGGTTGCATCTAAAGTCAAGTTTAGTTACAATTTCAAACGACTCATTCACAAATAGATTTGACATTCTTACAAAGTTGTTATTGTTAGAATTAAATATCTCCTACATCTTTGACTTTCCTTCAACCCGCAATATACCTAATGCTGGTTCAAGCTAATTGCTGCAAGTCGTTACCTATTTGGACAGAAATTTGTTAATAGTTAAAAAAAGAAAATCATGGATCGGAAAAATTTTATCAAGACCACAGTCCTCTCCGCCTTCGGGATTTCAGTATTCGGAAGCGTAAAAGCTGGAAACAGTAAACAGTTCATAGGTGACTGCAATACCACCAATGATATTCTTGGCCCATACTATCTCCCCAATGCTCCGATCTCAGACAATCTAATCCAAGATAAACACACTGGCACCCCCATCACCGTAAAAGGGATTGTTTGCCAACCCGATTGCTCCACTCCAATCAAAAATGTGATGATTGAAACTTGGCAGTGCGACTCCAAAGCCGAATATGACGAGAAGACATTCGATCTCAGAGGTCGACAATACACCAATGAAAACGGGGAATACGCCTTTAAAACCGTCATCCCAGGAAAATACCTGAATGGTAGTCGCTACAGACCTGCTCATATACATTTTCGAGTGACAGCACCTGGCTACAAAGAATTAATCTCACAAATCTACTTCAAAGGAGATCCACATATTGATGACGATCCATGGGCGTCCACTGAAAACGCTGATCTCCGAGTCCTAAATATTTTCCCCGATGACGTCAATAGCAATTTAACGGTAGAGTTTAATATCTATTTGGCTAACGCTTAAGTTGTGATTCAAGGCATAACTCTTCCGTTAATCGGAATTAGCTACATTCAGTTCCAAATACATTGAGTCAATCCTTCTTCCTTCTTAATAAAGGCCGCGCTTACCCGAATCTGCCTTGCCTTCTAATGCCCTTCAAGCCAGCTTAGATAATAGTCTCCATCTTCAATTCCCGCGGCATGTTCCGTCATTATCAGTGGTCGGAAGGTATCTACCATTACAGCAAGTTCGTGGGTTTCCTTGGCTCCTATACTTTTTTCCACCGTTCCTGGATGCGGGCCATGTGGAATACCACCTGGGTGAAGAGAAATCATGCCTTTGGTTACATGTTTTCGACTCATAAAGTCTCCATCCACATAATACAACACCTCATCACTATCAATGTTAGAATGATTGTACGGAGCAGGGATGGATTGAGGATGATAATCAAATAAGCGAGGACAGAAAGAACAAATCACAAATCCGCGAGAAGCAAAGGTTTGGTGCACTGGTGGTGGCTGATGTACGCGTCCAGTAATGGGCTCAAAATTATGGATTGAAAAGGCATAAGGATACGCATATCCATCCCACCCTATCACATCAAATGGGTGATTCTTGTAGTGATATGGATAAATCATATCCTGCTTTTTAATGTAAAAGAGAAAATCCCCTTGCACATCATTAGTCACTAGGTTTTGCGGTTTTTTAATGTCGCGTTCACAAAACGGAGAATGCTCCATCAGTTGGCCAAATTTGTTACGATAGCGTTTGGGGGTTACAATTGGCGAATAAGATTCAACAATAAACAACCGGTTGTCTCTGCCATCAAATTGCAGCTGATAAGTCGTTCCTCGAGGGATGATCAAATAATCACCATACTCAAATGGCAATTCTCCGTACATAGTAAGGAGTTTCCCTGTTCCTTTGTGCACAAAAATACACTCGTCCGCATCTGCATTTTTGAAAAAGTAATCCGTCATGCTCGTGGTTGGTGCGGCCAGCGAGATGCTACAATCTTGATTTACAAGAACTGGTTTTCGGCCTTTAAGATAATCGTCAGAGGGTTTAATCTTAAATCCGTTGAGGCATCTTGGTTTGAGTTGCTTGTCGTGTATTGTTTTTGGTTTCACTGAGAACGGGTCGTCTACTTGTTTGATTTGGGTGGGAGCATTCGCATGATATAACAATGAATACATATCAGAAAACCCTTCAGTAGAAAACAGCTCTTCGTGATATAATTGTCCATTTGGCTTTCTAAATTGTGTATGTCTTTTTTGTGGAATCTGACCCAGTGTATAGTAATGCATGCGTTCTTATTTTTTACAATCCTCAAATTACAAAATATATTCAAATATGACGTGTTTCCATTTTTGATCTACCCTTGAAATCAAACAATATAGAAGCCTTTTTAAAAGAACAATTTGTAAGCATAGTTTTCAGAGCCTCTCATGACTTGATAGGCGGATGAAAGCTTGAAACTCCAAACAAAAATCGATTCTAATATTTACAATATGTGCTCTTTGGGGTTATTTAAACAAGCCGAAATTGCAACTTAAATTATTATTAATCAATTGTTTAAATTCAATACGACTTTATTTTTCATTAATTAAACAACTATTTACTCGTTATGTTTAACCAGAAAATAGAGGTTGAAGCCTTTATCTTAGCTTTTGAAAAGAGATACGAAAAGAAATTTAGTGTTTAAACTTAGGTGTTTTTCAATTTGAACAACAGTATCAAATCTTAATAAATTGTCTTGTACCTTATATAAAAAGAAAAAGTCTTTTTAGAGACATCAAGGATGTTAAAACATTAATCTATTTTTGTAACTTGTTATTTATCAGTAAATTATATTTTTGGCAAATTTTGTGACGATACAGCAAAGGAGCTAACTTGCAACTATTACATTTTCTTTACGTCTTACTATTAGAAAACTGAGATTTTATCATAGTTGTCTTTTATAACCCATGAAAATACTGTCGGATGAAAATCTTCAAAACCCAGTATAAAAGAAAGCTAAACTTAATAAGGACTTTACTCATTTTGCCCCTTGTTTTATGTGCTACTTTTGTATTAAATGCCCAACAAACTTGTATTTCCATTTCAACATCAACTGATGATGCTGAAGAGGCATTACCTTCAGGAGTGGTTGACTTAACTAGCAATGATCTAGATATGTGCTATCACCCTATTGACGGTGCTCATGCGATTGGCCTTCGATTTAACAACTTCGCGATACCGCCGTCCGCTGTTTTAATTGATGCATATATACAGTTTGCAGCTGATGAAACGCAATCAAACCCGTTGTCAATAACAATTTGGGGACACGATGTCGATAACTCTCCAACCTTTTCCTCCTTTTCTGGAAATATTTCCAATAGAGCTAAAACCAGCGCTAGTGTTAACTGGTCCCCTTCAGGCTGGATTGCAGGGCAATCTGGACCGAACCAAAAGACAATTGATCTGACCCCAGTTTTATCGGAAGTTATAACTCGACCAGGCTTTAGTTCTGGAAATTCTGTTTCTTTCATTCTTGAATCTTCTTCCTCGAATAAACGAGCAGCGGAGACCTATGAAGTAAGCCCAACATTAGCAGCCCAATTATGCTATGAACTTTGTATTGTTGGTCAAGCATGCAATGATAACAATCAATGTACAACCAATGATGTCTTTCAATCTGATTGCTCCTGTGCAGGAACACCTATCCCAGATTCAGACAATGATGGATTGTGTGATGCGATTGATCCTTGCCCCAATACTGCTCTAAATGATAGTGACAATGATGGGGTTTGCGACAATATTGACCTTTGCATTGGGTATGATGACAATGTTGATGAAGACAATGATGGCATTCCTGACGGCTGTGACCCCTGTGTTGACACAAACAATAATGGTATTTGTGATGATGTTGATCCAAGCTTTTTAAAAGTAGTAATTAATGAGATTAACTATAGATCAATCGACCCTGAAAAGAATATTGATTTTCTTGAAATTTATAATGATGATAATGTATCAATCAATCTGTCGGGCTGGACATTAACGGATGGTATAAATTACCAATTCCCTTCGGGCACCAACTTAGCTGCGGGTGGCTATTTAGTCGTTGCAGCAGACCCGTCTGCTTGTATGTCAGAATTTGGGTTTACTGGCGCATATGGACCTTATATTGGAAACCTGAGTGGTGGAGGTGAAAACGTGGAGTTAAGAAATGGTGACAATGAATTAATGGATGAAGTAGATTACGAAAGTTGGAAGGAATGGCCTTGTATTCGACACATAAATAATGGAGATTCTCCTGCTTCTATTCAAAAAATGAATCCAACGCTCAACGGAAAACACGGAGGAAGTTGGAGAGGAATGGCACCAACGCCTAAGGCTATAAACACGATTTTTGTTTCTAATCCATCAGACATTCCTATCATAAAATCTGTTTCTAAATCGCCAGATAATCCTACCTCGTCAGAGGCTGTTAGAATAAAAGCGGATATAAAAAACCTTGCGAACTTAACAGGAAACTTAACCGTTCAATTGGAGTATCAAGCAATGAGTGCAGGGTCTTACATAAAAAAATCGACTGCTGCCTACGTAAATAATTGGACAACGTTGCCCATGAATGACAATGGCACTGGTCCTGACTCCACTGCCAACAATGGCATCTATACGGGGATTATTCCAGCCTCTGTACATCAGCACCGAATGCTAGTTAGATACAGAGTAAGAATTACTACAACAACAGGGTTTTCTAAACGATTCCCCGATCAGAATTTTCAAGAAAGTAACTATGCCTATTATGTTTATAATGGTGACGCCCCAATGAATGGATATAACTTGTCCACTCTTCCTACAATGGAAGACTTCACTGTCATTTCGACGAAAACCGAGGTAGATACATTTATAGGAAATGGTTCAAACAACGTTCAACAGTATCAAGGCACCAACTACGGCGGTGAAGGAACAGTTGTGTACGAAGGCAAAGTGTACGACCATGTTAGGTTTAGACCAAGAGGAGGAAACAGCAGAAGACAAAGAGTGAAGCCAGCGTTGAAGTTTGACATGAATAAAGAACACACTTTTGAAACGGTTGATGACTTTGGAAATTCCTACAATGAAAAAAGAGGCAAAATCAGACTGTCTGGGACATGGGTCAATGACCTAGGAGGACACGGTCTTCCAGAATCCCTAATTTACAAAATGCTTGAACTTTCTGGTGGGTTGTCTAGATCAACAGACTATACAATCTTAAGAATAGTAGACACTCAAACAGAAACAGGTAATGCAGGGGATTTCTGGGGAATATATCTAATACAAGAAGACTTTAATAGTGACTACCTAAAAGAACATGATTTGCCAGAAGGAAACTTCTGGACAACCGATAGAGATTCAAGATTTAGGGTTTTAGACTATCAAGGAGAATTTGCAAACTCAAGTACTCAACCAACCTTTGCCCCTTACAATGAGACCAGAGGCACCTTCACTATCACATCTGATGGCGATCTGCCAAAGCTATTTGGAGAAAAGGCTGCAGCTGTCGCTTTCGGAATGAATGGAATTAACTACATTGGAAAACATAGCTATAGTGAATATTATAACTCTGAAAGTGGAAAGTATCATGCTTGGTGGGGAGATATGGATAACGCATTTGGCGCACCGCAAGATGATCCAATCTCGTTTCTAAGAAGCACCGCCAATTTTACGTCGGTTTATAGAAATGATATGGATATTCCTGTATCTATGTTTATCGATTTTCAATCAAACTTCCGTTCATACTATGATTTATTACTCAATCAAGAGCAAAGAGAGTATCTAGTTGATATGGAAGCCGCTAAGATATTCACCCCCGGACCAGCAAATGACTGGGCTGAAGTAGACCATAGTAGATGGGATGCATTCCAAAACTACGATGAAACTTCATTTGATGGTCATGTTGCATGGTATAAAACATTTCTTGATAATCGGACAAATGTCTACATAAAAAATAATTCTAACCATGGAATTTATGATGCAAATATCCCTTCCAAACCTTTCATTACACTTACTGGATCTACTGCATTAGACAATATTACATTAACGAATTCTAGTTACGCAGGATCTAGTACCTTTACGGCGCTTGAATGGAGAGTTGGAGAATGGAGCGACCCCTCTAATCCAATTTATGCTGGAAGCGAACCGATTTATGAAGTAGAACATAAATGGAGAAGCGGCGAAGAATCACCATCCTATACATACACTATTCCGGCAGCAGCAAATCTTGAAGCTGGTAAAACATATAAAATTAGAGTTCGATACAAAGATGCTCAGCAAAGATGGAGTCACTGGTCAGACCCCATTAAGATTATTCCTACTCCCGCTGTAAGTTATGTTGGACCGAACCTAGTCATCAACGAATTTTTATACGACCCTAGTGATAATTGTGGTCAGGAGTTTATTGAAATTTATAACAATTCTCCAAACCTTGTAAATCTTGAAAATTTCAGCCTTTCTGACGGTATTCGATATAACTTCCCTAATGTTTCATTGGCAGCTTATAGCTACTATGTTGTGGCAAGAGATAGTGTAGAATTTCTTTACCAATATGGATTCAGCCCTGATGGTGACTATGGAGGCTCTCTTGATAATAAAGGAGAAACAATCAGGCTCAACGGAAAATTTGATGTATTGATTGACTCTGTTGCCTACAAGGATTTAAAAATCTGGGATAAAGCCGCAGATGTGAGAGGTGTGTCCCTTGAATTGTTAAACCCGTTCTATAACAACAATGACCCTTTGAGTTGGTTTAGATCAGACAATACCTGTGGTACTCCGAAGACAATTAACTCTCGTATCTGTACTGGTGCAGCTGATCAAATTGTGATTAACGAAATCAATTATAACTCTAATGCGTCGTTTGATCCAGGAGAATGGATTGAATTACATAACCCTGGAAGTACAGCGGTAAATATCTCAGATTGGACGTTGTACGATCGAGAAAATAAGTATGTATTTGAAAATAATACAGTGATTGGTCCTGGAGCATTTTTAGTAATATCAAAGGATACAGTAAAGTTTAAGGTTGCATTTCCTAATGTCACAAACTTTATTGGACAACCTCCTTATAGTCTTGGAAACGGTGGAGAACGGATCTCTTTATTTAATGAAACCAAGTGCCTTTCAGATTATGTCGTTTATGATGACGATGCACCTTGGACAGTTGAGCCTGATGGATACGGCCCTACACTTTCCCTGATCGCTCCAAATTTGGACAATGCCCTCGCTGCTTCTTGGGAAACGTCTGTAAACATTAATTCACCCAATGGAACACCAGGAAGAGCAAATGTGCCCTGTCCCACATTTACAATAAATAACGCGCCTCCTGCATGTACAAGCGTCCCATTAACATTTACAGTAAATACGCAACCTGGAGCATCACATACCTGGAGTGTTCAAAACGGGACGCCAACCTCAGGAACAGGAGATTCAATTTCGGTCACCTTTACGAATGCTGGTTTTGCTTTAATTAGTGTAACAACTACTTATTATGATTGTGAAACAACTGAACAAAGCTTTATTAATGTGCAAAATTGCAACACAGCACCGAATGGCGTTGATGATAATTACACGTTAACCGAGGATGCAACAAACGCAGGCGGCAATGTATTAACCAACGATACAGATCCTGAAGGACAAAGCTTATCAGTAAAACTACCAGTCTACAGCTTACCTTCAAATGGAACATTGAATATTGACCCGAATGGCGATTTCACTTACCTTCCTAACGGCAACTATAATGGGACAGATCAGTTTCAATATGAAGTTTGCGACAATGGTACGCCGCAATATTGTGATTTAGTTACGGTCAATTTTACAATCACTCCAGTAAATGATATTCCAACACCTGTGGCTGATTTTGTTACAACAAATGAAGACATAACATTGAATAGAGATGCTTCTGGAAATGATTATGATATTGATGGTGACGACTTGACTTATTCTTTAATCAACCAGCCGAATAATGGTTCTGCAACAATAGATGCATTTGGTCTCTATGAATATATTCCTTCTGCAAATTACTACGGGCAAGATGCATTTACCTATCAGGTTTGTGATGATGGTACTCCTGTTCTTTGTAGTGTTTCCACAATAAATATCACCGTAAACGCTGTTAACGATGCACCAATTGCTGTAGATGACCAGTTTAATGGCATTCAGGATGAAGCAATCAGCGGTACAGTGTTGCCTAATGACTCAGACATAGAGAATAATGCATTAGTGTTAAACGTAACACCACAGTATTCTGGGCCTGGAACGGTGTTGTTATATCCAAATGGTGGATTCCTTTATACCCCAGCACCAGGATATTTCGGTGTAGACTCCTTTATTTATCAAGTTTGTGACGACGGATTTCCTTCAGAGTGCAGCCAAGCAACTGTCACCCTAGATATCGCAGAATACTGCATTTCTTTTGACCTAAAGGCCATACTAGAAGGACCATACGATCCTGGATCTGGCTTAATGATCTCCGATTTAAATACAGTGAGAAAGCTATTGCCAGGAATGATAAACAATACCGCTATGAATGGTCATCCATATAGTGTTGCCCCTTGGAATCATAGTGGATTAGAAGGAGTCGGATGGGACGATAGCAATTACAATGCAAATGTTGTTGATTGGGTGCTAGTTTCAATTAGAACCAGTATTCAGAAATCATCTGAAGTTTATATGGCTGCAGGATTGATCTATACGGATGGACAAATTCAATTGTTAGAATCTTGTATTACTGGTATCCCCGCTGGTTCTTACTATATTGTTCTAGAGCACCGGAATCATATGGCAGCAATGACTCCAACACCCGTAGCAATTACGAATCGGATGCTTGTATGGGATTTCTCGGCACAGGATTCATATGCCGTTGGTGGTTTTAGTCAAAAAGCGCTAGTACCAAATTCAAAATGGGGTTTATATGTAGGAGATGCCAATCAAGAAGCAGATTTCCCTAGTTATGATATTAACTCGGCGGACAAAACGAAATGGGTGCTTGATAATGGTAAATTCGGGACTTACCTCAATACCGATTTGGATTTTGACGGTGACGTAAATGGAAGTGATAAAGCAACTTGGTTATTCAACAATGGAATATATAGTTCCGTTCCGAAATAAGTGGTAAGCACAAGATGCATTGAGTGTGTTGCTGGGAGCGAATTGCAATTCGCCCTTAGTAGGTAGGTCGTTCGATACTGTTATTGCTATAGCCGCTGCTGTAACAACAAATACAAAAAACCTGACTTATAGGGGAGTCAGGTTTCTTTGTAACGTTTACTTATAAAAGCACGCGAATATGCGAAATATGAGTTTATGAAACAGGCTGCGTCACACCATTTTTACTAGCTTTCGTATCTTTTACTTCTTCTTGTTCTTCAGTTTCAAGATATACTGCCTTTACTTTTGCTTCGATTTCTTTTGCGACTTCTGGATTATCTGCTAGGAAATTTTTCGCTTGTTCACGGCCTTGAGCAATTTTTGCATTCTGATAACTGTACCAAGCGCCACTCTTTCCAACAATATTGTGTTCTACTGCAAGATCAATGATTTCTCCTGTTTTGGAAATTCCTTGTCCGTAAGTAATATCGAACTCAGCAACTCTAAACGGAGGTGCAAGTTTATTCTTTACGACTTTCACTTTCACGTGATTCCCGACAACATTGCCTTCTTTGTCTTTTATGGCTGCGCCAGATCGTCTGATATCTAGTCTCAAAGAAGCATAAAATTTCAAGGCGTTTCCTCCAGTTGTGGTTTCAGGATTCCCGAACATCACACCAATTTTTTCTCTAAGCTGGTTGATGAAGATACAACAGCAATTTGTTTTACTGATTGTTCCTGTCAATTTACGTAATGCTTGAGACATTAGACGTGCCTGTAATCCCATTTTAGAATCACCCATTTCTCCTTCGATCTCACTTCTTGGCACTAAGGCCGCAACAGAGTCAATCACAATAATATCAATAGCTCCCGAACGAATCAGGTTTTCAGTAATTTCTAATGCTTGCTCACCATTGTCGGGCTGAGCGATTAACAGATTTTCTGTGTCTACACCAAGCGCTTCTGCGTAAAAGCGATCAAATGCATGTTCTGCATCTACAAATGCCGCAATACCACCCTTTTTCTGAGCTTCTGCAATGGCATGAATGGCTAACGTTGTTTTACCAGAGGATTCTGGGCCGTATATCTCAACAACTCGACCTCTTGGGAAACCGTTGACTCCAACAGCAATGTCAAGACTTAATGAACCTGTAGATATTGTATCAATTTGAACAACCTGCTTGTCACCTAATTTCATGACAACCCCTTTTCCGTATGTTTTTTCTAGACGGTCAACCGTGAGTTTAAGTGCTTTTTGTTTTTCTTCTTTTTCCTTTGACATGTTGCGTTTTTTTTGAATTTTTTGATCTGTTTTGTTAAATTCCATTACAAATCTAATTGTTTTGTTTATAAAGTCCAAATTTCTAATCAAAAAAGTTACTGAATTTTTATTAAAGTGGCCTTTTTCATTTAAAAACTTGATTTAAAGCGGTTGTTTTGTAACTAAATTGCGACAAGTGCAACAAGAACAGTTACAAACATCCTTCTAATTATATAGAGACAATTTTTGAAAAATTCCACAAGGCGTTTTCAAAAAAACATTCACTTATCATTATAACTAGTTGATATTCAATTTAATGAAAAAATAAAAGTTTTTAGCCTCGAATATAAAAAGTAGAAGATAGAAGGGAATTTTACTCAGAAAGTGACCAATTTTCGAGAACAAATCAATTTGAGAAGAAGAGTTAAACTAAATAATGACGCCCAACAGAATGGCGCTAACGACAAGCAAGATTCCAGAGATCTTTAAATACTCTAATGCAATAAAGGTAAGCGCTACGAGTGCATAAGACCACCATTCTGCTTCCAAACTGCCTCCTAGCACATAGACAGCAGCTAAGATAAGTCCACCCGCCGCAGCATTCACACCAGGCATCGCTCGCTGGATCACAGCATACTGTTTCAACCATTCCCAAACGGGATAAACGAAGAAAATGAGCAAGGTGCCAGGTAGAAAAATAGCAATCGCCCCCAACAAACAACCAAGCAGCTGCGAGGTATCGCGCAAGGCCAGCCCACCAGCAAATGCACTAAAACTAAAAACGGGTCCTGGCATTGCCTGCACCAATCCATAGCCAGTTAAAAAAGACTCGTTGGTAAGGTAAGCCTTTGCGTCAACCAATTCTGTTTGCATAATCGGAATCAAGACTTGTCCTCCCCCGAAAATGAGACTTCCAAAGCGATAAAAGCTTTCAAAAAGCACTGCAGCGGGGTGATTCGTGACTTGGACGAGAAGGATAGCGCTAGCAAAAATAGCGAAAAACAAAAGAAGGTATACCCATCGAATTTTAGGCCGCTGAACAGCGGATTTGACTTCCGATTTACTGATAAAATTAGAAAGTACGCCTCCAACAATCAGTAAAACAGGGAAAATCCAAGGGGTGCGAACCAAAGCCGCTATGATACCTGATACAATAAACAGGATACCAGTAAACTGATTTTTGACAACCTTTTTACCTATTTTATACGCAGCATACACCACAAACCCAACGGCTACAGGAAGCAGATATCTAAATACATCTAAGTGAGCATACTGCTGAGTAAACCATAGATATATATAGCTGAGCACAGACATACCAATCACTGCTGGCAAGACCCATGTCATTAATGTAAGTAATGCCAGTTGGGGGCCACCAAGCTTGTACCCGATCGAAGTAATCGTTTGAGTAGAGGTAGGGCCAGGCAACATAGAGCACAGGGCCATCAGTTCTACCAACTCATCTTCTGTAAGGTATTTTTTCCTTCGCACAAGGTGTTCAAGAGCAAGAGCAATGTGTGCGCTTGGCCCTCCAAATGCTGAGAAGGAAAGTAACATGATGTCTTTCAGGAAACCGGTATTGATTGTGCCCATTGCCTATAATTTCGTCAAATTTAGTGAAAAACAGACGAGTACGCAATGGGTTCACAGAACAGTGTTGATTTTAGTTTGTAATTTCCTTTAACTAGAAGTCAGTTCTATCTAAGATGTTGCAGCAATTCCAAGAATATTCTTAATTCTTAAAATTAATTCGTCTGGTCTAAATGGTTTTGAAATAAAATCATTTGCTCCCAGACGCATCGCTTCTATTACAACTTCTTCGCTTTCTAAAGATGAGATGATGATGATCGGAATATCTGATTTGAGTTCATCTCTAACGAAAGAAATTAATTCAAGCCCAGTGACTCGCGGCATCATAATATCTGCTATAATCATGTGCGGTTTTTCAGCAAGGATTTTTTCCTTGGCGATGGCTCCGTCTTCTGCCTTAATGGTGTCGAAATTTTGCTTTTTAAGTCTGAAATCAAGTGCAGTCATCATCACTTCCTCATCCTCGCAAATTAGAATTTTCAATTTCATCTGTTGGTTTTAGATACCGAATTTGAACGGCATAAATTAAAAAATTGAAAATGGAGATTGTGCTCTAAAGATAGGAAAATAAACCCAGACAATATCGTGTTTTTTGGATTATTTTTGCAAGAATTATATTTAATTTGGTTGGTTGATAGACGTTGGTACTTTTTCGGGTTTAGGGGTGGTTTCACCACCTAGTTTTAAGTACTCAGAATAGATTTCTGAGATGGAATAATTGAAGTATGTGCATACTGTTTCTACTAGCGGAGGAACCAACTCAAGTATTTCGTTATCAGACAGTTCACCTTCTTTCCAGCGCTTAAGCGACGCGTCAATTTTTTCATTGTTTGTGGTAAGCGTTTCATTACCAATAAAAGGGAAAGATGTTTTGAGCAAATGACTTACTTTTTGCAGTTCTTCCCAGTTTTCGTCTAATGCTAATTTATTCAATTTGACAACATGAGGAGGCGTGTCTGTTAGAATTCCTTCTATCATTAATTTCTTGAACTCGTCATCATCATTTGCATACAAATTCAAATAGGAAAAGTCAACGTAACTCGGCTGTGGTTCTTCTACTATTTTTTCCTGTTTTGATGGTTTGTTTGAGGTGTATTTATGTATGATGGAAAAAAGTTCTTTGGGTTCAAAGGGTTTTAAAATACAATCATTCATTTTATATTGAATGTGTTTTTCATCATCCTTTACATTTTTATGCGCTGTCATTGCAATAATTGGTACATCACATTTCGGAGTATCCAGTGTTTCTCGTATGCATTTTGTCGCTTCAATACCATCCATAATTGGCATTTGAATATCCATCAAAATTAGGTCGTACTCTTTTTTTATGATTTGTTCAATTGCAATTTTCCCATTTTCTGCAATATCCACCGTAGCTTTTGGCCATTGACGCAAGATTGTCTTTTTAGCCACCATTTGATTTAGATTATTATCCTCTACGAGTAAAATCATTAATAAATTATCATCAACTTCACTAAAGTCATGCTTTTCGACAATAATTTCCGTTTCATTTGTCTTACATTTTCTAAAAGTAAGATCAAAAGAAAACTCCGACCCTTTTCCAAGTTCACTTTTCACATCAATCGTTCCGCCTTGTTGTTCTATCACCGCTTTGATAATGGAAAGCCCAAGTCCTGTTCCCTCATATAGTTTCTTCTTGCTATCCGCAACTCTAGTAAATGGTTGGAAAATTATTGGCAAGTGCTCTTCCTTGATTCCAATCCCTGTATCTACAACACTAACACGAATAGAAACATTTTCTTCTGTTTCATTTAGTTTTAGGGCGGATAGTTTGACTGAACCTTCTTCAGTAAACTTCACTGCATTATTACAAAGGTTGATCAAGACTTGATTAATTCTTTTAGGGTCGCCAATAATTCTTTCTGGTAAGTTAGAATCATATTCCACAGAGAATTCGATATTTTTTGCCTTCGTAGGATTTGTAAATACATCTTTCATGTTGGTGACCATGGTCTTAAAGTCCATTGGCGCTTCCTCAAACTCTATGTCGTTGTTTGTCTGTTTTGAAACATCAAGAATATCATTGATAATTTTCATCAAATGGCTTGATGAGCTGACAATCAATTTTACATGTTTTTTCTGTTCTTCATTAAGGTTATCGTCGAGCAACAGATTGGCAAAACCGAAAATGGCATTCATTGGGGTTCTCATTTCATGGCTCACATTTGCTAGGAGCTCTTCTCTCATTTTAGACTGCCTTTCGGCAATTTCTTTTTCCTTTTTGAACTGTTCAGCCTTCAGCGCATCAGAAATATCTCGGATAATGACATGATAACCCAATACTCCTTCATGGTAACCTGTTATTCCTTCTGGGCGCATTTGGTTGGCTGTCAGTAGGCAATTTTTCTCTTCACCCGTTTTAGTAACTATAGTAATTGGAAAATCACTAACTGATTCTCCAGTTTCTAGTATTTTTTCAAATTCAAGGCGTTTTTGATTATCAACGAAAAGAGCATTGTAGTCTATATTCTTTAGTTCCGTTTCAGAATATCCAAATAGATCTTTTGATGCATCATTAAAATCAAAGAATCCACCCGTCTTTTGTTTTACATAAATGGCATCTTTTGAAGAATTAAAAATATTTTGATAGCGCTCTTTTCCTTTTAATATTTCAAGTTCATTCAATTTTACTTTAGTAATGTCTTGAAGAACACCCGATATCTTTGTTACTTTTCCATCTACGATATTGACCACTTTACCAGTAAGACAAACATATCCTTGCTTATCATTTCTTCGGATAATTCGTAAATCCTTTTTTACAGCTACTTTTTCTTCAAGTAACTTCCTAGCGATTTCCTTGGCTTCACCGACATCGTCTGGATGAATGAAACTTAAGGCATATTCATAGCTAACATTTGTTTCTTTTGAAGACGTTTCAAAAATTCGATATACTTCTTCTGATGCTACAAACGTTTTAGTTTGAAGGTCAACTTCCCAGTGGCCAATATTTGTTGTCCGCTGCGTTTCTTCCAGTCGTTTGATAATTTTGTTACGCTCAATAGAATAATTGACCGTTTTCGCTAGTTCTGGAGCTTTAAATTCTCCTTTTACAAGGAAATCCTGCGCTCCTTTTTGAATGGCTTGTAAACCAATTTGACGATCGTTATATCCTGTCATTAGGATCACGTTTATCTCAGGGAACCGATCTAGAAGTTCTTCTAGGGTAGAAATACCATGACTATCAGGCAAATGTATGTCAAGTAATACCGCAGCAAATGTTTCTTTTTCAAGTTGCTCGAACGCATCTCGAAGGGTATAGCAATGCACAATAGATTCAAAATGAATTAGATTTGTTTGTTCAAGGAATATCTCTACAAGTCGTGCATCGCCAAGATTATCCTCAATAATCAAAATTTTTCCATGTGACTCTTGCTTCTCCATTTGTTAGTTGTTTACTTCTCTCGTTACATGCGGAACAAAGATGAAATTCGCCTCACTAGGATCAATTATAAACAAACATAAATGAGTTTCTGGATCTTTATATGCCTTTTTAAAAGATTCAACTTTAACATTTTGGATGAGATTTTTCGATACGAACTCTTCCATAGTTGAAACACTAAAGGACCAATAACTCCCGCTTTGTGTTGGTTCAATTAATAAAATACCCATACTTAAATCCTCTTTGTGGACAATAAAAATAGGGTACTCTGAAACACCTTCGTTTTTTACAGTGCTGGAAGCTTCTTTTAATACTTTTGAAAATTTCTTTAAGTCTAGTTTTAAAGCTTCTAGCGAATTTGTTTCCTCTGACATCAGTTTTGTCTTTTTTCACAGGAAACTCCTGTGATAGTTATACGTAATTCTGTTAAATTTGTTTCACTAATTTGTGAGAATGGTTTTCAATGCTTTTATTTAGACAATAAAGCAATAAAAATCAGCCCATACTATTCGTTTTTGAGGATAAGCAGAGCAACACTTTCTATATGATGTGTGTGCGGAAACATATCCACCGGCTGCACCTTGATAACATCGTAATGAGTACTTAATAAACTAATATCTCTTGCTTGTGACGCTGGATTGCAACTTACATAAACAATCTTAGGCGCGCCCAGATTAATCAGTGATTGGACAACATTCTTATGCATTCCAGCTCTTGGAGGATCAGTAATGACAAGGTCCGGTCGGCCATGTTTCTTAAAAAAGTCCTCATCCAGTATGTCTTTCACATCGCCAGCATAAAACGTAGCGTTTTCTATCGAATTCAGCGCTACGTTTTCACGCGCGTCGTCTATCGCAGGCGCCACCTCTTCAATTCCGACAACCGTTTTGCAATGACTGGATACATAACAGGCAATACTACCGATCCCTGTATACAAGTCATAAACACTCTCTGCGCCCGTTAACTCAGCAAATTCTAGTACCTTGTCATACAGCTTTACCGCTTGTGCCGTATTGGTTTGAAAAAACGATTTCGGTCCAACCTTAAACTTTACATCTCTTAATTTCTCTAGCAAAAAAGGTTTCCCAGCCCATAGCTCTATCGGCAAATCATAAATCGTATCATTCTTTTTACCGTTGATCACGTACATCAGCGAGGTGATCTCAGCAAATTTTTCTTTTAAATGATTGAGCAACGCTGTTATTGGCTCCTTGTCATCTTGATAAAAACTAACAAGCACCATCACTTCACCCACACTAGAAATGCGGATATACAACTGCCTAAGCAAGCCAGTCTGTGCTCTGATATCAAAGAATTTCAAGTCATTTTCAAGGGCAAAATCTCTTACCGCATTCCGGATGGCGTTTGAAGGGTCGGGCTGTAACCAACAGTGTTCTACGTCCACAATTTTGTCAAATGCGCCAGGCCTGTGAAACCCAAGGGCGTTCCGTTGACCGAATTCTTCCCCTGAGTTGACTTCTTCTTCTGTGAGCCAGCGCTTATTTGAAAAGGAAAATTCTAGTTTGTTCCTGTAATATTCTGTGTGATCAGCGCCAACAATCGGCAGAAATTCCCCAACAAGCACTTTGGCAATTCGCTGAAAGGCATTGGTTACTGTTTGCTCTTTATACTTGAGCTGTGCTGCGTATCCAAGATGTTGCCACTTACAGCCGCCACAAACGCCAAAGTGCTTACAGAGCGGCTCTATACGGTCTTCTGAAGGGGTTATCAACTGGATGGCTTTGCCAATCAAGTTACCTTTTCGTGTTTTCTGAATTAATACATTGACAGTATCTCCTGGTACGGCATCAGCCACAAACACAACCCTTCCTTCGTGTCGACCGACGGCTTTTCCTTTGTCGGCGATATCTGTGATCTCGATGTTTTCGAGAATTGTCTTCTTTCTATTTCTGCCCAAACCTGTTTTATTTAATAAGTAATGATTAAGGCAAAAATAAATCGAATATTTGAATTAGTGGATACAATTCGCGAATTGTGTAGACGATACTAGTAAATAACGATAGGAATGAGCCGTATCTAAACAGCTAATAACAAATATCAGTCGCAGATAATTGCTTATGCCGTAAAAGAATTTTGTGGAATCTGGTTTTCCGAATTAAATGAAGCTGGCTCCTGTAAGGGTGAATTGCAATTCGCCCCCAAATGTCAATTTAGCTACACCGAGTGAAATAAAAAAGCCTTTATCGTAAAGCAATTTGCTTATACAGATAAAGGCTCCTAGTAATTAAACGTTCGTTTAATTACCCATATCAGACAAAAATTTAATTCTCATTATCTTGATTTCCTCAAGCGTAATATCATCTTCTTTCAGTTCCTCGAATGCATTTTCCACTGAATCAGTTGCCGCTTCCATGAAGTAATCATAAATATCCTCTCTAGAATATTCGTCTATATTGCTTTCTATGTGAAAATTAAGGTCAAGCTTTGTGCCTGATCCAACAATTATCTCTAATTCGTGTAACAATTCGTCCATTGTCATTTGCGCATTAGAAGCAATATCGTCTAAAGGTATTTTCCGATCGATACTTTGTATGATGGTTACCTTCTTCATTGACTTGTTAGCAATGCTTTTAATCACAATCTCAGTAGGTCGGTCAATATTGTTTTCTTCAACATAATTTTGAATCAAATCAATGAATGGTTTACCGTATCGAATTGCCTTTCCTTTGCTGACTCCAACAATTTTCTCCAAATCTTCCATTGTGACTGGATATTGCATGGTCATATCTTCAAGAGATGGGTCTTGAAAAATTACGAAAGGAGGGACATTTTTCTGTTTTGAAATATCTCTTCTAAGATCTTTTAAAATTTTGAAGAGAACGGGGTCCATAATTGCTCCTTTTCCTGCAGGCTGTGGATCCTCTTCCACCAAAGTTTCGAAATCCGTGTTAATAGGGATTTCGATGTCCCACGGCCTACTTCTAAACGTGTTGCCACGATCAGTTAGCTTGAGAATACCGTAATTCTCGATTTCTTTGATCAAGAAATTATTAAGTAAGGCTTGTCGGATGATAGAATTCCAAAAAAGTTTATCCTGATCCTTTCCAATCCCAAATTCTGCAAGGCGGTTGTGGCCAAAATCTAAAATTTCTTTCGTTTCCGCTCCCTGAAGAATATTTATGACTCCTTTTATCTTGTTGTTTTCATTGAGTGCTGCTACTACATCCAATGCTTTTTTCATGTCATCTTTTACCTGAATTTTTTCTTTCGGGTATCGACAGCAATCGCACATTTTTTCGCAATTTGTGTCGTCAAACATTTCACCAAAGTAGTGTAGCAAGAATTTTCTTCTACAAGAAGCTGTTTCAGAATACGCCATGATCTCATTCATGAGTTGGGTATTCAGCTCCCGCTCTGCAACTGGCTTGTCTCTAAGGAATTTTTCCAGTTTCATTATATCCTTGTAGGCATAAAACGCAAGACATTTCCCTTCCAATCCATCTCTTCCCGCTCGTCCAGTTTCCTGATAATAATTTTCTATACTTTTCGGAATATCATAATGAATAACAAATCGAATGTCAGGTTTGTCAATACCCATTCCAAAGGCGATCGTTGCTACAATCACATCAATTTCTTCCATCAAAAAGTCATCCTGAGTCTTTGATCGTGTTTTAGCATCTAGTCCTGCGTGATACGGAAGGGAACTAACTCCATTTACCCTAAGAAATTTTGAGATTTCCTCAGTAGACTTTCTACTTTGAACATAGATTATTCCTGACTTACCTGCATTGTCTTTTACATATTTCACTATGCTTTTCAAGACATTTTCTTTCTTTTGTTTCGGTCTTACTTCATAATAAAGATTGTCCCGATTAAACGAAGAAATAAATATATTAGGCGTTTGTAAATTTAGGGTCTTAATAATGTCTGAACGAACTTTTGGTGTAGCAGTGGCGGTTAAAGCAATAATAGGAACCTTAGAGTTTATGGCGTCAACCATAATTTTAATCCTTCTATATTCTGGTCTGAAGTCATGTCCCCATTCAGAGATACAATGTGCTTCATCAACAGCAACGAAAGAAATTTCTACACTCTTGAAGAATTCAATATTTTCAGCTTTTGTAAGGGTTTCTGGAGCTACATAAAGTAGCTTTGTCTTCCTATTGACTATATCTTCTTTAACTTTTCTGATTTGAGTTTTGGTCAGCGAAGAATTAAGAAAATGAGCTACGTCGTCGGTTTGGCTGTAGGCTCTGATGGAGTCTACTTGGTTTTTCATTAGAGCAATAAGGGGTGAAATCACTATGGCAACTCCGTCCATCATCATTGCGGGTAGTTGGTAGCAAAGTGACTTGCCGCCTCCAGTAGGCATGATGACAAAGGTGTCAATTTCATTTAGTACACTTAGTACTATCTCCTTTTGTTTCCCTTTGAAACTCGAAAATCCAAAATAGTTGTGCAGGGAATCATGAAGGTTTTCTTTTAAATCGATCATCTACGTTTCTTTTCCAATTGCCAAGAAGGTATATGGGTATAAACTTTCTTGTAAAATTTAGTTAATGGTTAAACAGTTTTCATCTTGCAATTATTAAGACTTAGATTTCCTTCACAGTCACAATAATGTTGCTTGGGTAGGCAATTGTAAACTGAAAATAGGTAAAATAAATCGCCTTTACAACATTTTCGGTTTAATTAAGATCAAATTATCATATCATTAAGATATGAAAATAAATTTAAACTGTCAATTTTTTCATATTATTAACCATTGCGTGATTAATAAAATAATTTTACCTTAGTGCCCTATTAGAATTGATAAAGAGAATACCATTAAAAAATCAAAAACACAATTGTCAGATTCAAATAAATAAATTATGGCTGAGATTATAAAAATGCCTCTATTGAGCGATACGATGACAGAAGGTACTATTGTTGCCTGGCATAAAAAAGTAGGTGATTCAATTGAATCAGGTGATGAATTGTTTGAAGTTGAAACTGACAAAGCCGTAATGGTACAGGAAAGCTATTCAGATGGCGTCCTTCTATACATTCATGTGCAAGAGGGTGAAGCTGCTCCGACAGATGGCGTTATTGCAATAATTGGAGAAAAAGGAGAAGACTATAAAGCGATCCTTGAGGCCAGCCTTAACACCAACGGCGCACAGAAATCAGAAACCAGCACACCAACACCAGCTGCCTCGTCTGATTCGACACCAGTAAACAAGCCAACAGTGGCAACTACAGCAGTGGCTTCCATAGCAACTCCTTCTGCAGCAGCATCAGATGCTAGAATAAAAGCATCTCCCCTCGCTAAGAGAGTGGCTGAAGAGCACAATATACCGTTGACCTCACTTTCTGGTACTGGCGAGAATGGAAGAATTGTGAAACGAGACATCGAAGCATTCCTTGAAAAAGGTGGCGCTACAGCCTCCAGTCCAATGATCACTGCTACAGGGAAAGATCAGGATCAGCCATTGACCGGAATGAGAAGAGTGATTGCTTCCCGATTACAAGAAAGTAAATTTACTGCTCCTCACTTTTATTTGACGGTGAGTATCAATATGGACAACGCGATTGCAGCAAGAAAACAAATGAATGAAATCGCTCCAAAGAAAATATCTTTTAATGATTTAGTTGTAAAGGCAGCAGCCGTAGCACTGAGGAAACACCCTGCTGTAAATTCATCTTGGATGGGCGATTTCATTAGAGTAAACGGTAACATTAATATTGGCGTCGCTGTCGCTGTAGAAGACGGATTACTTGTTCCTGTGATTAGAAATGCAGACTTTAAGTCTCTTTCTCAAATCAATAGTGAAGTAAGGGACTTGGCAGGAAAGGCAAAAGAAAGAAAACTGGCACCAAATCAAATGCAAGGCAACACGTTTACCATTTCCAATTTAGGAATGATGGGAATCGAAGAGTTTACAGCAATTATCAATCCTCCAGATTCATGTATTATGGCTGTTGGAACGATAACTCCACAAGCAATTGTGAAAAACGGTGGATTAACGATTGGAAACATCATGAAAGTAACAATGTCTTGCGATCACAGAGTTGTAGACGGAGCAAGCGGTGCACAGTTCTTACAATCGTTCAAAACATTGCTTGAAAATCCTGTTACACTCCTCGTTTAAATGACAAACAAAAAAACATTGGTCCTAGGAGCAACAACGAATCCTTCTCGTTATGCCTATCTAGCTACTGCTCGCTTGCAAGAGCACAACATTGAGGTTGTACCAGTGGGAATCCGTGAAGGTGAAATTAATGGAGAACCTATTTTGCTTGGTCAGCCAGAAGTAGAAGAGATACATACGATCACACTTTACCTGAATCCACAACGGCAAGAAGCCTATTATGATTATATTCTCAGTTTAAAGCCCAAACGAATAATTTTCAATCCTGGTACTGAAAATGCAACGCTGTCACGACTAGCAAAAGAACAAGGAGTTGAGCCTATAATTGGTTGTACATTGGTCATGCTTTCGCTAAAAAACTATTAAACTTAGAATATTAATATTGATGGCATGTAATTTGACCTAATGCCTTCACTACCGATTGAAAACCCCAATAGTACCAGTCATTTAACTTTATTAATAAATTTTTTATAATTTAGCAGGCTCGAAAAAAATCTGAATATGGCAAAAATACTTATTGTAGACGATGAACAGAGTATTAGAAGGACGCTTCGTGACATCCTAGAATTTGAAAAATACAAGGTAGATGAAGCTGGAGATGGCGTAGAAGCTCTTGTAAAGTTGAAGAAAGACAAGTATGATGTCGTTATCATGGATATCAAAATGCCTAAAATGGACGGGCTAGAAACTCTAGAACGCGTAAATTTGTTGGCTCCTGACACACCAGTCGTTATGATATCTGGACATGGAAATGTCGAGACAGCTGTAGATGCTGTAAAGAAAGGAGCATTCGATTATATATCCAAGCCCCCAGATTTAAACAGGTTATTGATTACCATTCGAAATGCAATGGAAAAGTCTAGCCTGATTACTGAAACAAAAGTACTGAAGCGACGCGTTTCCAAATCCAAAACACAGGAAATAGTAGGCGAGTCGGCTGAAATCACAAAAATAAAAGAGACGATCGAGCGAGTAGCACCAACTGAAGCCCGTGTGCTCGTCACGGGATCAAACGGAACAGGAAAGGAGTTAGTCGCTCGTTGGATACACGAAAAAAGTACGCGTGCAAAAGGACAAATCGTAGAAGTAAACTGCGCGGCCATTCCGGCAGAACTAATCGAAAGTGAGCTGTTTGGACATGAGAAAGGAGCGTTTACCTCTGCCATTAAACAACGAATTGGAAAGTTTGAACAAGCCAATGGAGGTACTTTGTTTCTAGATGAGATCGGAGATATGAGTCTTTCTGCACAAGCTAAAGTACTAAGAGCTCTTCAGGAAAACAAGATAACAAGAGTTGGTGGCGATAAAGAAATCAAAGTAGATGTGCGTGTGATTGCAGCAACAAACAAGAACTTGCGCGCCGAAATAGATGACAAAAAGTTTAGAGAAGATCTATATCACCGATTGGCAGTCATTATTATCCCCGTACCTTCTTTGAAAGAAAGAAAAGACGATATTCCACTATTGACCAATTATTTTGTAAAGTCAATTTGTAACGAATATGGTGTTCCCGAAAAGAAAGTAACTGCTACTGCAATGAAATCATTGACCACACTAGACTGGACAGGCAATATACGTGAACTTAGAAACGTTGTAGAACGGTTGATTATTCTTAGTGATAAAGAAATTACTGACAAAGATGTCTTGAACTATGTAACTCCTTCAGCTTCGAATCGTACATCATTATTAGATGTTTTTAACAAATATGACAAACTGACGGAAATTCAAAAACACATAGAAGATCAATACAAAGAATTTAAATCAAAAAAATAAACTAAGCAATACTGGGAGAATACTATCGTTTTGATAACGAATGCTTCCTGAAAAATCAGGAAGCGATACCCACAAGATTGCTCTTTAAAAAGATAAAATATGAGTAATTTACAAGAAACCGACGTACCCCCTTTCAAACCACATAAAAAATGGAGTGAGTTAAAAGGCGAGAACTCATGGACGATGTTCAAAGTAATCGCTGAATTCGTTGAAGGGTTTGAACGGTTAAACAAAATTAATCCTTGCGTCTCTATATTTGGATCAGCCAGAACCAAGCCTGACCAAGAGCATTACCAATTGGCAGTTGAAATGGCAAAATTGCTAGTTCACGAAGGATATGGCGTCATTACTGGTGGCGGTCCTGGTATTATGGAAGCAGGTAACAAAGGCGCACACCTTAGTGGTGGAACATCCGTAGGACTGAATATCGAACTACCATTCGAGCAAAGTCATAACCCATATATCGATCCTGATAAAAACATCAATCACAATTATTTCTTTATCCGTAAAGTGATGTTTGTGAAGTATGCTCAAGCATTTGTCGTATTACCCGGCGGATTTGGAACGATGGATGAGCTGTTTGAGGTGTTGACATTGATTCAAACAAAGAAAATAGATCACGTACCTGTTATCTTGATGGGAGTAGACTATTGGGCTGGCTTGAAAACATGGGTCAAAAATGTAATGGACGAGAAGTATCACAATGTTAGTCCTGCTGACAATGATCTTCTATATTCTACAGACGATCCTAAGGAAGTGCTTAAAATCATCAATGATTTTTATAGTGAAGATTCTTCCTCGTCACTTCGTCCAAACTATGAGCTGTAAATAAATTGAAAATGGTTAATTATCAATGGTAAATGTTGACGCAATAATGTAGTTATTACCATTGATTGTTAACCATTTTTTTATAAAATATTGCTTTGTCAGTTCTTTCTATTAAGCATTCAATCCATAATTAATTTCTCAATCAACTCTCTAGTAGAAAGAAAGTTTTAGTCTTTAATAGATTAGTTCTATCCAAGAGGTTGAGGATAAAAAACACGAAGGTGATAACATAATAGCTACAAGTAGGAGTTTTAAATAATTTGAAATCATGATAAGAAAATTTTAGATTTTGAAAATAGTCATGCTTGTTAGTTAACCACCTTTCAGGTGATTAATTCAACACTAAACTACTTATTACAACTTCTATTTTTTTTCCATAATCTACTGATAAACGAATTCGAACCAGTTTGAAATTACATCAAAAAGATTTTTCAATCAATTGATAGTCTGTTGTTTATAAAAACGCTATTGCCCGTGAATGCAAAGAAATGTTACTGATAAAAAACAAATATAAATAAGCATTGGCTTATAAGTATCCCTGCGCTTGCAACTTAAACAGTTCGGCGTATTTGCCATCCAAAGCTAACAGTTCATCATGCGAACCAATTTCTTTGAGCATCCCGTTTTCTAGAAATAAGATTCGGTCTGCCATACGTACAGTGGAAAAGCGATGAGAAATGAGCACGGCAGATTTTCCCTTGATCAAATCAGAAAACCTTAGAAAGACTTCGTGCTCTGCGCGCGCATCCAAGGCAGAAGTCGGTTCATCCAATATTAGTAACTGAGCATCACGCATATAGGCTCTTCCTAGTGCTATTTTCTGCCATTGGCCACCAGAAAGATCCACTCCGCTTTCAAAACGGCGTCCTAGGATCTGTTCGTACTTGGCGGGGAGTTCCTGAATAACACTATCAGCTAAACTCTTAACTGCGGAGATCTCTATTCGTTTTTGATTCTCAATTTGGTCAATCTGTCCAATTGCAATATTCTCTCTTGCTTGTAACTGAAAACGGACATAATCTTGAAAAATCACACCAACAGCTAAACGCAGCTCTGGCAAACTATATTCTCTTAAGTCTCTGCCATCAAGCAGAATACGGCCTTCTGTTGGTTCATAAAGCCGAGCTAATAGCTTCACTAGTGTGGTCTTACCAGCTCCGTTTTCTCCAACCAATGCTAGTTTTTCCCCTGGTGGGAGATGGAACGACAAGTTTTTAATTGCATAGAAGTCTCTTCCTGGATACATAAAACTCACATTCTCAAAGGTAAAGCCTTTCATAATTGGTTGCGGAATACTCAATGCTTGCTCTGGTGATTTGATTTGTGGTTGAATGGCCATAAACTCAAAAAAATCTTGCAGATACAACGCATTATCAGCAATTTTGGAAAAACGATTCATAATACCTTGCAACATAGAGCGCAATCGACTAAAAGATGAAGCCAGAAACGTCAACATCCCGACTGTAATCAACCCACTAACAGTCTGAAGAATAATGTAAACATAAGCGCCATAATATGCGACAGCACCGACGACAGAAAGAATGCTTCCCCATGTAGCTCGCTTAATGGATACTTTCTTGTTTGCATTGTAATACTTGTGTGCAAGCTCTGCAAAGCGTTCTCCAATAAAGTTGTGGAGGGAAAAGATCTTAATTTCCTTCGCCGTCTCATCACTTGCTCCTATGTAACGGAGATAGTCAAGCTCACGGCGCTGTGGTGTCCAGTTTCTAGTAAGAGAGTAAGACACAGAATTGAAATACGTTTCGTTAATGAAAGATGGTATTACTGCAAGCATTAAGATGATAATCAACCAAGGGCTAAAGGCAATAAGGCCAACTCCAAGGAACACAATGGTAATCATGTCCTGCATTTGGTACAAAACCTGAGACAGAAGCACTGTTCTACCAATGGTTTGCCTACGGGCCATCGCCAGTTTGTCATAAAACTTAGCATCTTCAAACATAAACAAGTCAAGAGATGCCGCCTTTTCGATCAGCTGAACAGAGGTTTTATTGGCAAATAAATCTCCTAACAAGGCGTCTATCAGAATAATCCACCGATTAAGGATGTCGGAGAGGCTCGCAAGGGCAAATTCAATGGCAACAACGGTCCAGAGATAGGTCATATCTCCTTCGCCTTTAAACTCAATAAGGCGAATCACTTCATCAATAATCTCCTTCGCCACCCAAAGAATCGCTAATGGCAGAGCGGCTTTAATAATTCTAAGACCTATATTGACAATCGAATAAAAGGGACTTGTATCCCAGACCAGCCGAAGGAAAGGAGGGAGATTCTTTAGCGCTTTGAACTGTTCTTTAAAGGTGGCCTTTTTTTTTCTTGCCATTTATATAGGTTGAGCTAGTATTCTATTTTATCATTCTTCGCTGCCCAGTTTTGAAACGTAGACAAGGCCTCATTCCTTAGAATCTGAATAAAAGGAATACTTCTATCGCCTAGAGGCAAATCGATTTCATCATATACAAACTGATCATCAAAATCGATTTCTGCAGCGTCGACTTTAGTATTTGCGTAAAACACACGGTTTGGCCTTGCCCAGTAGATCGCACCGAGGCACATTGGGCATGGCTCACAGCTAGTATAGATATCACAATCATCCAACTGAAAACTGTTGAGTTCAACGCAAGCATTTCTGATGGCGACGACCTCTGCATGTGCCGTTGGATCATTAGTAGAGGTGACTTGATTGCACCCTGTTGCTACGATCTTTCCGTTTTTTACAATGACAGCACCAAAAGGGCCACCAGTTCCTGAATTCATTCCATTATCAGCCATTTCAATGGCTTTACGCATAAATTCTTTTTGCTGTTCTGTTATTTCCATTCCTTGTAATTATAGTTTAAGTGCTTTCATCTAAACCATTAATAATAAATCGATTGTATTTTTTTACATAAACCCTGGCAAATCCATTCCTGGAGGTAGTAAACCAGACATCATGTTCTTTGTTTCTGCTTCTGCCATTACAGCAGCTTTTTCCATTGTTCTGTTAATGGCGACTAGTAGCAGATCTTCAAGTTCTTCGGCATCTCCAGTAAGCAAGGAAGGGTCAATCTGAATGTTTTTCAATTCGCGTACTCCGTTTACTTGTACTTTGATTTTGCCATCGCCAGCTTCACCGTCAACGTTAATCGTTGCAAGTTTAGCCTGCAACTGTTTTTGCATTTCTTCTATTTGTCCAAACATGTTTACATTTTTTCCATTACGCTGCCGCATTTATTGCAGGTGCGCAATTCTGTTGAGTCCATAAATTTATTCATTGCTACTGGCAACTGTGCCACGATATCACTCATTTCAAATACGGCTTCATGTAGTTTATTGTTGCATGATTCACAAAACCACATGAGTTTATCTACCTCGCCCTCTTTACGGTATCGCTCTATGACTAAGCCAATTGTATTGGCTGGTCGCTGAGGAGAGTGCGGTATTCTAGGAGGTAATAAAAACATTTCGCCTTCTTTGATCTGAATATCTTCTGGCGAACCATCCTCGTTTATGATTTTGAGTGTGATGTCTCCTTCGATCTGAAAAAACAGTTCTTCCCCTTCTTCGAAGTGATAGTCTTTTCTACCATTTGGCCCACCAACTACCATTACGATGTAATCGTCATTTTCGAGGTAGACTTGCTTGTTGCCTACTGGTGGTTTGAGAAGGTGGCGGTTCTCATCCACCCATTTGTTTAAATTGAAAGGTTTTGCGATTGCCATAGTGTTGTTTTTAGTGGTGTAAATTTACAGAATCTAAATGATAAAGGGATGATTTTGAGTTAATTCGTTTTTTACCTACAAGGCCAAGGCCGCATCTAACAATTAAAAACAGTTGTTTATGATTCGCGATAAATGCTATATTCTTGATACAAAATTCTCAATTGACTCAGCATGTAGCTCTTTTACTTTCTCCTTCTCTAACGTTCCGCCTAGAATTACTAGTTCCTTATAGTTAAACCGGTCTCCTAGTCGATCATTTACCATTACTTTTCTCATACTTTCGGCAATGCCCATTTTTTCCAATTCCTGATTGGAGTATCCTGCAGTACAGATCGCAATACCGAAATCTAAGGGCTTTAAGGCTGAAATTGGATGTTCTGTCTTGTCTTTTCCGTATAGAAAGCCAACCGAATAAACTCGATCAAACCAGCCTTTTAATTTTGCTGGGCAATCAGACCACCAGACAGGATAAAGGAAAATCAGTCCATTCGCTTCTTTGATTTTCTTGTGCTCTTGTTTCACATCCGCCGGAATAGGTAGTTCAAAGTTTGCAAAACCTTCACGCATATATTCTTGTTCGCTCATATCTGATCTAAAATCCATTTTATAGAGGTCGGACACTGTGTACTCGATGCTATTCTTGCTCAATGCTTTTTTTAGGTGCGTGAAAATCTCAAAAGTATACGATTTTTCGCTTGGATGGCAATAGATTATATGCGCTTTCATTTGAATTGGATTCAATTAATTCTTAATGTAAATGAAAATATTTTTTGAACTACTTCTGCCATCGGTAGAAACAGGAAAATTAACGATGAATATTGTATAATTAAGCTTGCTTATACAACTTCATTAGCCAACCTAAATGACCAGCATGACAACCTTCGTGTCTAGTAGCATGCATAATAGTATGAGAAACAGTTTCTAACCTTCCAATTTTAAATCCTGTAGGACTTTTACTGTCTAAAATGGTATCTGTAACTAAAGGGAGTTTTTCCTTGGTGACTTGGTGAACGATTTCATAATGTTTAAGAATTTCCTCAAAGGCTGGTCCTTCTCCTTTCTTTGGTATGCTGCTTCCATAAGCAAACATTGGGAGCCAATCCACATTATAGTCATTTTCTCCGATCTGTTGTAAAATAAGCTCCTCTTCACAATTGACTAAATGACCAATTAGCCAGTAGACATTGTTTAACGGCGTTTGATTGACTTTGAAAATTCGATGAGGATCCTCATCTTTGATTGCGTTAAAGTAGTAATTACTAAGATTTCTAGTAAGGGAAAATAGTTCTGTCAGTTGCTTACTTCTTATGTTCGTTTCCATTTCTTCTTGTTTTACAATTGTATGGTAAAACTAATGTTTTTTTAGATTTCCCATACATTTGATTACTACGAATAAAATGGTTCGCATAAAAAAACTTAGATGATTTCTCAGCTGGATGTATAAACCGAATATTTTGCGAATTGAAGTAAAAAGTTGGAGAGCAAAATTTATAACACCCACATAAAACAGAGAATTGGGCAACCATTTACACTCAAAGATTTTTGACATCTTCAATTAATGGTCTTAGAATGTTTCGAAAGTAGTATTAAGAGGCACTAACAGAATATTGTGCAATAAATCCTACTTTTCACTACCCAATGAAGCTTTCAAATAAGCTCGATTCATCCGAGCAATATTCTCAATAGAAATCTCCTTTGGACATTCCACTTCACAAGCGCCAGTATTTGAGCACATCCCAAACCCCTCTTCGTCCATCTTGTCTACCATTTTCATGACACGAGATTCCGCTTCCACCTCTCCTTGTGGCAATAAAGCCAAATGAGACACCTTGGCACTCGTAAACAGCATCGCACTTGCATTTGGGCATGCAGCAACACAAGCACCACAACCAATGCACGAAGCCGCCTCAAACGCCGTATCAGCCAACCCTTTCTCAATCGGAATAGAGTTCGCATCTTGCGCCTGACCAGTCTTCACTGAGACATAACCGCCAGATTGGATAATCCGGTCAAATGCACTGCGATCCACCACCAAATCCTTGATAATTGGGAAAGATGCTGACCGGAATGGCTCAATCACCACCGTCTCACCATCTTTGAAATGACGCATGTGCAGTTGGCAAGTCGTCGTTCCTTGCTGTGGGCCATGAGGCCTTCCGTTGATCACCATGCTACACGCACCGCAAATCCCTTCCCGGCAATCATGTTCAAAAGCAATGGGTTCTTTCTTCTCTGCTATCAGTTGTTCGTTGACAACATCAATCATTTCCAGAAATGACATATCGGGATCCACATCGACATTATTGTATGTCTCCAGTGATCCCTTAGTGTTCACATTCTTTTGTCTCCAGACTTTCAATGTTAATTTCATGATCGCAATTTTTTCATTTTACGGTAATCGCAAAGCGATTATATTTAATCATTAACCATTCAGAATTAACGGAATCAATTCCTAATTATTTATAGCTTCGTGTTTTCAGTTCTACGTTATCAAACGTCAATTCCTCCTTGTGTAAGGTTGGATCTCCGTTTTGATTAAAGTATTCCCAAGCAGAAACGTAAGTGAATTCCTTGTCTTTTCGCTGTGCTTCGCCTTCTTCAGATACACTCTCTTCTCGGAAGTGACCACCACAAGATTCTGCACGATCGAGTGCATCAACCATCATCAGCTCTCCCAATTCTAGTAAGTCAGCTACACGTGCCGCTTTTTCTAGTTCAGGGTTAAACTCTTCTTGCGTTCCTGGCACAAAGACATTCTTATAAAAGTCATCGCGCAGTGCTCTGATTTTCGCTCTTCCTTCTGTCAAGCCTTGCTCGTTTCTTGCCATACCACAATTATCCCACATAATCAGCCCCAACTCTCTATGATAGGACTCAACAGACTTATCTCCTTTTACATCTAGAAATGCCTGCAAACGCTTGCGACAGTTCTGTTCTGCTTCTTCAAATTCTTTAGTGTCGTCCTTGATTTTATCCACCCGAATCTGTGTAGACAAAAACTGACCAATCGTATAAGGCAACACAAAGTAACCATCAGCCAATCCTTGCATCAACGCAGAAGCTCCAAGTCTATTGGCTCCGTGATCAGAGAAATTCGCCTCACCAGCCACAAATAGCCCTGGCAGATTACTTTCAAGATTATAGTCAACCCACAAACCACCCATTGTGTAGTGGACAGCAGGATAAATTTTCATTGGTGTTTTGTAAGGGTTTTCGCCTGTAATTTTTTCGTACATCGCAAACAAATTCCCATATCGTGCTCGAATCGTATCTTCTCCAAGTTCCTTAATTCGCTCAGCAAAATCGAGATAAACCGCTAAACCCGCTTTGTTTACTCCGTGGCCTGCATCGCACGCTGTTTTTGCTGCTCTAGATGCTACATCACGTGGTACCAGATTCCCGAATGCAGGATACCTTCGCTCTAAGTAGTAATCACGATCTTCTTCAGGAACATCGCCACCAGTCATACGACCTTCACGAATCGCCATCACATCTTCTTTCTTCTTAGGGACCCAAACCCGTCCATCATTCCTCAGCGACTCAGACATCAGCGTTAGCTTTGACTGGTAATGCCCAGAAACAGGAATACAAGTTGGGTGAATCTGTGTATAGCACGGGTTTGCAAAATAAGCGCCACGTCTATGTGCTTGCCAAGCGGCAGTTACGTTTGATCCCATTGCATTTGTTGACAAGTAGAATACATTTCCATATCCTCCAGTTGCAAGGACTACAGCATGTGCAGCATGTCGTTCCAGCTTCCCCGTCAATAAGTTTCTAGCGATAATGCCTCTAGCTTTGCCATCAACGACAACTAAATCAAGCATTTCGTGACGGTTGAACATCTTGACTGAGCCAGTTGCAATTTGCTTGGACAATGCGCTGTAGGCACCGATCAATAATTGCTGCCCAGTCTGGCCACTTGCATAGAATGTTCTAGAAACCTGCACGCCACCAAAGGATCGATTGGCCAACAAACCACCATACTCTCTAGCAAATGGAACGCCTTGAGCGACACACTGATCGATAATGTCTACACTGACTTCTGCTAAGCGATGCACGTTGGCTTCTCTTGATCGGTAATCACCTCCCTTGATTGTATCGTAGAAAAGACGGTATACACTATCACCGTCATTCTGGTAGTTTTTCGCAGCGTTGATGCCACCTTGTGCTGCGATACTGTGTGCTCTTCGCGGGCTATCGTGAAAGCAAAACGCTTTTACATTATAACCCAGTTCACCAAGAGTTGCAGCGGCGCTGGCACCTGCGAGCCCTGTTCCGACAACAATGACGTCAATTCGTCGTTTGTTGTTGGGAGCAACGAGGTTCATGGTAGACCGATATTTTGTCCATTTATCTTCTAACGGTCCTGGTGGTACTTTTGCATCCAATCCCATGATCTATTATTTTACAGTTCTTATTAAATTAATTATGTTAACAACATCCAAACCGGAATCGCTGCGAAAAGACCTGGTATGATTACCGAAAACCCTTTTCCAAAACCATCGATTATTGGAGTGTATTTCTTATGGTTGATCCCAAGTGTTTGAAAAGCGGAACCGAATCCGTGCCAAAGGTGTGCACCAATCATGATCATTGAAATCACATAAAACGCAACGATTAAAGGATTCTCGTAGGCAACAGAAATGTATTCGTACAAGTTTTTTACCATTACGCCATCAATATTCATCATGTTTAGCTCTCCCCATTTCATTTGCCTCCAGAAATGAGCCATATGAACACCAATAAAGATAAAAACCCAAGAACCTAGCAGTGCCATATTCCTAGATGTCCAGCTCGCATTTTTGCTAGTGGAAACCGCATATCGGCTACCTCCTGCTGCTTTTCGATTGTTCAGCGCCATTAAAAACCCTTTTATCGCATGCAGAAGGATCATAGCGTATAGCCCTTTTGCAGTAACTTGAATAAATAAATTATTCGACATAAAATGCGCGTAAGCATTGAATGCCTTACCTCCATCATTAATCAACAGCTGCAAGTTGCCAATCAAATGGACGATTAAAAAGGTACACAAAAACAAACCAGTTAAACTCATAAGAAGTTTCTGGCCTATTGAAGAATTAAAAAGATTTAATAACCATTTCATATTAGTATAAATCTAGTTGATGTATTTTTCAAAGTAAAAGTAATACATCAAGTATACAACGGATAAGCCTATTTTGCTGCAATTTGAAGATGTTTTTACCTTATTTAGAATTATTCTTAAAAAAGAAATGCCTTACAAAATGAGTTGATAAGCCACAAAATTAAGGGAAGTCTAACAAATTCGCCTTTTTTCACCGGTTACAAGTCAGGTTAACTATTGTTTTTGAATCATCAGGAAATTTCTGACACTATAAACCCAAACCAACTTCAAAACAAAAAGACGTAGTCTACAACTACGCCTTTATAATTTCAATAAGATTTGGTATCTACAAAACGTTAGATTGCATCGATAATACTATTCAATGTAGAACTTGGTCGCATAGAAGCAGTAGCTATTGCAGGACTCGGAGAGTAATACCCTTCAAGATCCACAGCAATTCCTTGTACTACGTTTAATTCCTCAACAATCTTTGCTTCATTCTTTTGCAATGATTCAGCAATTGGAGCAAATTTAGCTTGTAATTCAGTATCTTCTGTTTGATTTGACAATTCTTTTGCCCAATACAACGCTAGATAGAAATGGCTACCTCTATTGTCTAATTCATTTACCTTTCTTGATGGAGATTTACCATTTTGAAGCAAAGCTACAGTAGCATTATCCAAGGCATCAGCAATAATTTGCGCCTTCTTATTGTTGTTCTTATTCGCTTCGTGCTCTAATGAAACCGCTAGCGCCAAGAATTCACCTAAAGAATCCCATCTTAAATGGTTTTCCTTAGTAAACTGTTGTACGTGCTTAGGAGCAGACCCCCCCGCGCCCGTTTCAAATAAACCACCACCATTCATCAATGGTACAATAGACAACATCTTTGCACTCGTTCCTAACTCTAGGATAGGAAAAAGGTCCGTGTTGTAGTCTCTCAAGACATTACCAGTAACAGAAATGGTATCTTGCCCATCTTTCATTCGCTGGATAGAAACTTTAGTCGCCTCTACGGGAGAAAGAATTCTGATGTCTAAACCAGTCGTATCATGATTTGGCAGGTAAGTATTTACTTTTTTGATTAACTGAGCATCATGCGCTCTGTTTTCATTCAGCCAGAAGATTGCAGGAACGTTGGTTGCTTTTGCTCTACTAACTGCCAATTTAACCCAGTCCTGTATAGGAAGGTCTTTTACTTGACACATTCTCCAGATATCTCCTTCTTCAACTTCATGTTCCATTATTACGGTACCTGCATTGTCTATTACTTGTACTGTACCTGCTGAAGGAATTTCGAATGTCTTATCATGTGATCCATATTCCTCTGCCTTTTGAGCCATTAAGCCAACATTAGGAACCGTTCCCATAGTTGCCGGATCAAATGCTCCATTTTCTTTACAGAAATCAATTGTAGCTTGGTAGATGCCAGCGTAAGAGCTATCTGGAATTACTGCTTTTGTATCCTGAGTCTCACCGTCTTTGTTCCACATACAACCAGAGGTTCTGATCATTGCAGGCATTGACGCGTCAATGATCACATCACTTGGTACATGGAGATTCGTAATTCCTTTGTCAGAATTAACCATCGCTAAGTCTGGTCCATTAGCATAACACGATTGAATTTCCGCTTCTACTTCTGCTTTTACAGAAGGAGCAAGATTCTCTAAATTGCCCAATAAGTTGCCGAAGCCATTGTTTACATTAACACCAGCCTCATCCAATTCTTTTCCAAACTTTTCGAATACCGACTTGAAAAACACTCTTACTGCATGACCAAAAATGATCGGATCAGACACCTTCATCATTGTTGCTTTCATATGCAAGGAGAATAATACGCCTTTAGCTTTCGCATCTGCAATTTGTGCTTCAAAGAAAGCAATCAACGCTTTTTTGCTCATGAATGTGCCATCCACAATCTCGCCAGCAAGAACGGGCACAGACTCTTTTAACACTGTTGTCCCACTCGCACCTACTAATTGAATTTTTACATTTCCAGCTTTAGCGATCGTGACGGATTTTTCATTGGAGGCGAAATCTCCTGATCCCATAGTTGAGACATGGGATTTAGAATCAGCAGACCATTTACCCATAGAGTGGGGATTTTTTCGTGCATATGCCTTTACGGGCTTCGGTGCTCTTCTATCTGAGTTTCCTTCTCTTAAGACCGGATTTACAGCACTACCTTTTATCTTGTCATAGGTAGCTTTTATGCTTCTTTCTTCATCATTACTTGGATCATCAGGATAATTTGGTATCGCAAATCCGTCACCTTGTAACTCTTCGATTGTCTTTTTTAGTTGAGGAATAGAAGCCGAAATGTTAGGCAATTTGATAATGTTTGCTTCTGGCTTCTTAACTAAAACGCCTAACTCAGCCAATGCGTCAGCAACGCGCTGTTCTGGCTTAATGTAAGTAGGGAAGTTCGCAAGGATTCTGCCTGCTAGGGAAATATCTTTTGTTTCAACCTCAACATCACATTGTTTGACAAAGGCTTGAACAATAGGTAAAAGAGATTTTGTAGCTAATGCTGGAGCTTCGTCAGTATGCGTATAAAAAATCTTAGACGACATGTATTTTTATTTTAAAACCGATGGATCGGTCGTAATGAATGATAATTATTTATTTAAGAGCGCAAAGATAGCATATTGACAGAAAACATTCTAGCTTATAATCATTTGATTCGTATAACATTTTGGAAGGGCATAAAAAAAACTGGGCCTTTTGTTACTCCCCGGCTTTCACTAATCCATTTCGTATTGCAAATTCAGTCCAAGAACCATCATACAAATATCTACCTTTTTGAAAAGCAATTTCACTTGCCAACATAACAATACATGCCGTTGTTCCTGAACCACAACTATAAACCAATTGAGCTTGATTATTTACTCGTTCATTGAAAATAGCTGCTAGCTGTTCTTTTGATTTGAATTTTCCATTCTCCAATAACGATTGATAAGGAATATTGATAGAATTGGGAATATTTCCACTTTTGAGATTTTTCCGTGGTTCATCTGCTATACCATTGAATCTTCCTTCAGAACGGGCATCAATGACAAGAAAGTCATTCGACGATATGTTCATCATAATTTCATCGTAAGATAGAACGAGTTCACGATTAATTTTGCTAGTAAAATCCCCTAATTTAAATGTTTGGTCAGTTTCTGATATTTTAATGGTTTCAAACCCTTTATCAACCCATTCTGGCAACCCACCATTAAGAACTTTAACCTTTTCATGCCCCATGAATTTAAACAGCCACCATGCTCTTGGACTTGTATAAATCCCTAAGTTGTCATAAACCACTATTTCTGAAGCTTGATTAATGCCTAATTCTTGACATCCTTTCTCAAACTGAGAAGCAAAGGGTACCGTATTGGGAAATTCACTTTCCTTATTTATGAAATGCTCTTTAATATTAAATCGTCTAGAATTTTGTATGCACAATTGATTGAAAGAACTGGATTTATCTGTGAAAGTTTGTTTCGGGCTTACATCTAAAATGATTAAATCCTTACGGTTTTGGTTGTTGTTTAGCCATTCAACGGAGACAATTTCTTTTTCCATTTTAATAATGATCTAACGATTCGGTTTTGAGAACGAAAGTGAAAGCTGCTCTTATTTATTTTGATGTATTCAGAAACGATTGGAAAGTCTGGGTATAAAGATAGAATCTGCTCACTTTTCTTTTGAAAAGCTCCATTACAATTCCATCCAATTGTTTTCATAATTTATTTCTAAACCTACCCTTCAATATCAGCGTAAAGTTCAATCGGCGGACAAGTACAAATTAGATTACGATCTCCGTGCGAATTGTTTACCCGACCAATCGCTGGCCAAAATTTGTTCGCCCGTGTATAAGCCAACGGAAAAGCAGCCTCTTCCCTTGTATAAGGCAACACCCAATTCTCCGCAGTAATCACCGCAAGGGTATGAGGCGAATTCTTCAATACATTCACTGTTTTATCCGTCTTGCCAGATTCGATAGCTGCGATTTCCTTGCGAATGGCCAACATGGCATCACAAAATCGGTCTAACTCATCCTTGCCTTCACTTTCAGTTGGTTCGATCATAATGGTTCCAGCAACAGGAAAGCTCAATGTAGGTGCATGAAAACCATAATCAATCAACCGCTTGGCGACATCCTCGGCTTCAACTCCCGCAGTCTTTTTGTATTCCCGTAAGTCAATGATCAGCTCATGCGCCGCTCTACCTTGTGTGCCAGTGTAGAGCACATCGTAAGCACCTTCCAGTTTCGCCTTGATATAATTAGCATTCAAAATCGCGTATTCAGTAGCCGCGCACACCCCCTTCAACCCTAGCATCTTGACATAAGCATAAGAGATCAACAGGATACTCGCACTACCCCAAGGCGCTGCAGAAACCGCATGAATCGGTTGTACGCCACCAGTTTCTACTAACGGATGTCCTGGCAAGTATGGAGCAAGACTATTGTTAACACAGATTGGGCCCATCCCAGGGCCACCTCCGCCGTGCGGTATACTAAAGGTTTTATGAAGATTTAGGTGACAGACATCCGCACCAATCTCGGCAGGACTTGTCAAGCCCACCTGTGCATTCATGTTCGCCCCATCCATATATACTTTACCACCATAATCGTGAATGACTTGGCAAATTTCTTTGATTTGTGCTTCAAACACACCATGTGTAGAAGGATAAGTTACCATTAAACCACCTAAGTTTTCCTTGTGCTCTTCCGCCTTAGCTTTCAAGTCTTCAAAATCAATGTTCCCTTCGTCGTCGCACTTGGTTACAACGACTTTCATTCCAGCCATCACAGCACTAGCAGGGTTTGTACCATGTGCCGAACTAGGAATCAATGCGACTCTACGGTGAGGATTGCCATTTGCTTCATGGTAGGCCATAATGGTTAATAATCCAGCATATTCGCCTTGTGCTCCAGAGTTGGGTTGAAGGGAACATGCATCAAAACCAGTACAAACACACAAGTATTCTTCTAACTCAGTAAATATCTGATGGTAACCTGCTACCTGATCTTTCGGTACAAACGGATGGATCGCTCCAAACTCAGGCCAGCTTACTGGAATAAGCTCCGATGCTGCATTTAGCTTCATCGTACAACTACCTAAAGGAATCATTGAATGATTCAATGATAAATCTTTGTTTTCCAGACTTTTGAGGTAACGCATCATTTTCGTTTCCGAATAATGGCTATTAAATACTGGGTGCGTCAGGAAGTCCGTCTTTCGTGTTAATATTGCAGGTAATTTAACAGATAGTTGCTCTGCAAGTTTATGGTAATCAGCGGCCTCGCCATTCAAGGAAGTCGTAGTAGTATTAAGCGGAGTTTCAATATTGAAAACGGTCAATATCTCCTTAATATCTTGGAACGTCACCGTTTCATCAAGGGCAATTCCAATATGATTGGTTTCATATTTACGGAAGTTTATTCCTTGTTCAATCCCCCTTTTGTGAATCGTAGCAATATAAGCAGCGTCTACTGCAATTTTTAACGTGTCGAAGTAGTGTTCGTTCTCATTCGTATATCCAAGGTTTTCTAATCGATTTTCCAGTATAATGGTAAGACCGTGAATCTGCTCAGCAATAGCCTTGATACCAGTTGGTCCGTGATACGTTGCATAAGCCCCAGCAATAATCGCCAGTAAGGCTTGGGCAGTGCATATATTAGATGTCGCCTTGTCTCGTCTTATATGTTGCTCTCTCGTTTGCAATGCCATCCGTAATGCGTTATTCCCATGACTATCCACAGAAACACCGATAATTCTACCCGGAATCTGACGTTTAAAATCATCTTTTGTTGCGAAATATGCTGCATGTGGCCCACCAAAACCAAGTGGTACTCCCATTCTTTGCGTATTTCCAACCACTGCATCTGCTCCCCATTCTCCAGGCGGTGTTAATAGAGCAAGACTTAAGATATCGGCAGCAACAGTGGTGTAACATCCATGTTCTTTTGCTTCATCAACGATTGGCTTATAATCAAAAACAGATCCATCAGAATCAGGGTATTGTAATAATATGCCAAACGTTTTTTCATTAAATTTAAATGACTTCCAATCGCAGATCACAAGTTCTATATTGAGGGGTTTCGCTCTTGTTGTTAAAACATCGATCGTTTGTGGCAATACTTTATCAGAAACTAGGAATTGATTGGCTTTATCTCCTTTCGCACGTTTATTTTTAATACTATAGAACATTGCCATTGCTTCCGCCGCTGCAGTTCCTTCATCTAGCAAGCTTGCATTGGCGATTGGCAGTGTAGTCAGGTCACAGACCATTGTTTGAAAATTCAACAGTGCTTCTAATCTTCCTTGCGCTATTTCAGCCTGGTAAGGTGTATACTGAGTATACCAACCTGGGTTTTCAAAAATATTTCTCAAAATAACAGAAGGGGTTATCGTTCCTGAATATCCCATGCCGATATATGACCTGAACACCTTATTTTTAGCGGCCGTTTTTTTCAGCTCTCTTAAATATGCATATTCGGTCATCGCTTCAGGTAAATTCAATGTTTCCTTCAATCGAATTGATCCCGGAACAGTCTCATCCATAAGTTGTTGGAGTGAGTCTGCTTTTACAGTTTTAAGCATTGCTGAAAGCTCCTCTTTGCTTGGCCCAATGTGTCTGTAAATGAATTGATCTTTCGGTTTAATATTCAACATGTTCAAAAAAGATTTAGATGTTTGTTCTTTGTGCTGTAAATATAGCGATTTGCGGGTTTTTTTATTAAAAATAAAGACATTTTCACATTTGATACAAGGGTATTTTCATTGATTAGTGTCTTATGGATAGAAACCACCACAATGAGAAAACACATAGTCAACAGAATTGTTATCGTTTTTCCTTAAAAAAATTAAAAATATTTGGACATTCGAGAATTGTACTTGAAATAAGAGGAAAATACACAAACCCTTGAGTTTGCAGTTCGGATAACATCGGTCTTCTTTAAGCTCAAAAGTTAATTCTTAATGCGGATTAAATTGAAGCTTATCAATTCTCAAATTGATAATTGTATTGTAAGAACGTCTTTCGAATATTTTTACTTTTGAACAGAGATGTTTTATTGGAGTGATACTTTAACTTAGGATAGTTAAACCTTTGATAAGCAAATACAAAATGTATTCATTCAGAATAAATAGTCAGGAAACAAAATGCACTAACGGATTCAATATTCAAGTGTAATATTTTAGACTAAATATCTCCAACCACTGCTTCTGAAACATTAATGATATGGTCTCCAATTCGTTCTAGATTGGAAAAAACATTGTTATAAATCATTGCAGATTGTACATTGTACAATTTAGTACCTAACTTTTCCACGTTTTCTTTACGTAATTGATTTCTAAATTGATTGATTTTATCTTCAATTGCAACAGCTTCTTCAATACCAACATCGTCATAGCTAGGCGTTCCAAGGTTCGTTATCATTATTTTAAATGCCTGATCGATTAGAATGAACATTTCATTGATGTTGTTTCGTTGTTCAGGTGTAAAATAAATCTTGCTTTCTAGTTTCCTTTCCATTGTTTTAGAAACTTGAAAGAACAAATCACCGATTCGTTCAAGATCATTACAAACATTCAGGATACTTCTTAGGCGGAGACTTGTTTTGGGAGTGATCTGCTCGCTCGCAAGGTTTGAGATGTATTCTGTAATCTCAATTTCCATATCATCGGTGATTGACTCATATTTGCCAAGCTTTTTAAACATCAATTGTTGTTCCTTGTTATCTGTGGTGTTCATCAATTTATTTGCAAACTCCGACATTCTGCTTACTACCTCACCGAAGTGGGCGGTTTCCTTTTGCAACTCTACTGTTGCTAACTCTGGTGTTCTATTAATGCCACTGATAAACTGGAGTCTTGGGAACTCTTCATCGTCTTCTTTATTTGGAACGGTTGCAATCGCTGTTTTTACAAGCCAAGGGACAAAAGCAAGCATAATCAATACATTTAACAGATTAAACACGGTATGAAATGCTGCTAGTTTATAGGTATTCATAGCTTGGTCTGCAGACAAGTTTTTACTTCCCTTGACGTGCCCATCAAATAGATAAGTGAATGACTCTACAAAATTTTCAAGATAAGGTAGAATAAACGGAAGCAATATGACCATCCATAACACCCCAATTATATTGAACATAGAATGGATCCTGGCAGATCGCTTTGCATGCACATTACCTACAAGGGAAGCGATCTCTGCAGTAATCGTCGTTCCTATATTTTCACCAAGTACCATGGCACAAGCGATATCAAGCGGCAGCCAACCAGCAAAAACCAGTGTAAGCGTAATTGCCATCGCAGCACTCGAAGACTGAACTATAATCGTAACTAGTGTACCCACAAACACAAAGAAAAGTCTTGAAGCAATCCCGCCTCCTGTAAATCCGTTAACCCATTCCAGTATTGCTGCGTTTTCGCCGATGTCAGGCACCGAGTCTTTCAGATACGAAAGCCCAAGAAACAATATGGCAAAACCAATTAAAAATTCTCCCCAGTAGCGACTCTTCCCTCTTCTAGCAAATAGTAAGGGAACACCGATAGCAAACAAAGGAATCGAGTAAGCACTTAACTTAACTTTAAAACCCAAAATAGAAATAATCCAACCCGTGATTGTAGTACCAATATTGGCTCCCATCATGACTCCTGCCGATTCTACTAGGGAAAGTAGTCCTGCATTTACAAAACTAACCGTCATCACTGTAGTGGCTGATGACGACTGAACCAATGCTGTAATCAAAAACCCTGTAAACACGCCTAGGAACCTGTTCTTGGTCATTGTCCTAAGAATATTACGCAATTGTGAGCCTGCCGCACGCTGAATTCCGTCGCTCATCATTTTCATACCGTACACAAAAAAAGCAAGCGCACCGAGTATTTCAACTATATTGAATAGGCCAAATTTCATATCTTCCAATTTTGTTCAAAAATAGTGTTATTTGCTTATAATCAAAACGCTATTTCCGAAATAATTTGATGCCTTTGTAAAAAGCTTAAAATCAGCCAAATTTAATGGAACCTTTAAGTAAAATCAACCAAATTAGTATTAAGTTATTGTTAACTATTATCAGAATGAGAACAATTAAAAATATTAGAATTTTAATACAAATTTACCTACTGATAGAATCGACATTATTTTATCTAGGAATAAGTCCTATTTTTGCACATTAAATGGTGAATAAGCAATCTCACAATAGTCAAAAAAGTTAGATCTCTCTCGTTTTATAATCAAGGAGGTTTTTTGTTTTTGAAAAGGGTATTATATTTGCAGTCAGGAACAAGACTTGAAAATAATTTAAGAGGTTTTAAAAACATTCATATTACCCAAATAATCCTCCCAGATTATATTTAAATAGAATAGAATTAAAAAAATCCAAAATGCGTAATTCTGTACAGGAAAAGCTTTTATTTAAAAAATGCCATGCCTTCACTAGAGCTGATGAGGTAAAAGCAAGAGGGATATATCCTTGGTTTACTCCAATTGAGGGAAGTGAAGGGCCCGTTGTTTATATGGAAGGAAGAGAGATCGTAATGGCTGGCTCAAACAATTATCTTGGCTTAACAACCCACCCAAAAGTTAAAGAGGCAACAATAAAAGCTCTAAATAAGTTTGGCTCTAGCTGCTCAGGATCACGATACTTGACTGGGACCATCGACATGCATATTGAACTCGAAAACCGTCTTGCAAAGTTTGTCGGTAAAGAGTCTGCCTTGCTGTTTACAACTGGATATATGACAGGACAGGGTGTTATACAACCATTGGTCGGTCGTGGGGATAGTGTCCTTTCCGATAAGGACAATCATGCAAGCATCGTCACAGGCAATCTTATAGCCAAGGGCGGAATGAATGCTAATGTGGTTCGGTACAAACACAATGATGTTGAAGACCTAGAAAGACGATTAAAGCAAATCGATGGTGGCGGTAAACTAATTGTCACTGATGGTGTATTCAGTACATTTGGAAACATCGCTCATTTAGACAAAATCTCAGAACTAGCTCAAAAGTATAATGCTCAAATTATAGTAGATGATGCGCACGCCTTTGGTGTTATTGGTGAAGGCGGAAGAGGCACATCAAGCAAATTTGGCTTAAAGGATGACGTAGATTTGATTATCTGCACGTTTAGTAAGACATTGGCATCGATTGGCGGTTTTGTTGCAGGTGACGAGCGGGTAATGAATTACCTAAAGCATCATTCAAAAGCACTGATCTTTGCAGCATCTCCTACTCCTGCGTCTGTTGCGGCAGCACTTGCAGCACTAGATATTTTAGAAGATCAACCTGAACTAGTGACTAAGCTTGCTAGCAACGCACAAAAAGTACGAAGCGGGCTACTTGATTTAGGCTTTAATGTTATTGATGGTGAAACGGCTATCGTTCCTGTTATTATTGGAGATGACGAGCAAGCATTCATGTTATGGAAAGGTTTGTTTGACGCGGGTATTTTTGTGAATGTCTTCATCTCTCCAGCAACTCCGCCAGGAAAAGCAATGATGAGAAACAGTTTCATGGCATCACACAATGACAATCACTTAGATTTTGTAATTGATACCTACAAAAAAGTTGGTCGAAAAATCGGATTGATCTAGTTGATTGTTTGTTGCGGCTTTACACTTAAAATTGATGCTTTTTAACACCAACGTGCTGATGATCACAAGGAATCATTTGAGCCTGCCTTCCGTAGGCCCGTTTCGTAAGCAGTGGAAGTAGAAAACTCCGCACGAAATTTACTTGAAGCATATTCCTTGTAATAACACTTTAAGTGTTCCAATCTAAATTATTGTTTATTAACAGTTTAATTAAAAAACAACTATTCACCTTTTATTCGGTTCCATAGCTTTTTTAGGTCGACACTTATGTCCCGATCTGTGTTTCTGTAGCTAATAACCTCAATACCATCTTTCACTTCAGTCACATGAAACTGGAAAACATACGTGCTGGTATCTCTCGGAGCTTCTAGATTTCCAATGATGCCAAATCGAAGATCATTCATTTTGAATTTACCTGGTGAAACAGAATCAATTGTAAAATAGTCGTTTGAAAACCAGCGTAGTGTATGATAGTCGTGATATTGACTTAGTCTTTCCCTACGATTAGGATGTTTGTACAAACTATCAATGACAATCTCTTGTTTTGAATCATTTAAAGAGTATAATCCATAATAAAACATATCATCGGTCTCCGCAACTCCTTGCCATAGAATGTTATTTAAAATTGTAGGAGAAACAAAGGTTCTGTCAAATGAAAGGTGATTTTTGGTGAGCGTGTCTTCAAATATCTGAGTTATCATATATTTATTGCGAATCGTAAACACTAGATACAAGCAGCTAAACGTGATCCCAACCCAATTGACAATAGACCTAACTCGGGCGCCCCTAGTAAGATATCCAGAAATAATAACACATGCCAAAAACGGTATTGTGTAAGCTGGGTCAGCCACTGAAATCGTGCTAAACGCAACTCTGTAATCAGAAAACGGTTGGAAGATCTGTGTACCGTAACTCGTAAAGCAGTCAAGCAGCGGGTGGGTAAACAGTCCCCAGAAAAACAGCCACCCCCAGTCCCTATGTGTAGCTGTGGAACCTAGGCGACTAAAGTCTGTTTTCCAGTAGTTGCGTATTCGGTAAGCAATGAATGACACAATCGAAAGTCCTATGACAAGAGGAAAGGGCAAAATACCGCCATTTCTATAGAGACCAAGTCCTAATAAATAAAGAATGGCGCCTGCAATCAGAACACCAATTGCTGTAATCAGTCCTTTGTAGACGGGGTTTCTGTCAAAATCTCCCTTGTAAAACTTAAAGACAAACCACCCAAAAATTGGTGACATAATAACGGGGAACACAAGTGCGTGTGTGATGTGCCGATGCGCAATCAAGGCATTGATTTGGCTCATAAAAAACTCCGTGAGAATGTCGAGATCCGGTATTGTACCCGCTACTGCTCCCCAAAGCATTGCTCGATTCCCTACTTTTTTCCCAAGTACTACTTCTCCAACTGCTGCTCCTAGAGCTATTTGTGTAATTGAATCCATTCAACGCAAATTTAATCAAAATCGAAACTTGTACTGCAAATCTGAAGAATAGATGATAATTTGGATAAATTCAAAATTAAAACATTATCAGAATTTTTGTATAATGAATGTAACATAAACCCTATATTGTATGTTTAACTTTAGAGACGAAATTTAGTACAAAGGTTTGTCCGAAACCAATTTAGTCGAGTTTAAGTTATAAAGTGCATTGTCATGAAATTTAATGATTACCAGTATCAAAGGCCGTCTATTGATGACCTAAAGGTCAATTTTTCAAAATTGCTAGAGCAGTTTAGAAGTGAAACAAGTTTTGAAGGACAGAATAAAACGCTTCAAAAAATTCAAGCCCTGAGAACAGAATTTGATTCTATGTATCAGTTATGTTATATAAGGCATACGATTGATACAACAAACAAGTTTTACGAAGAGGAGAATAATTTTTATGATGAGAATCTGCCTCTTGTTGAAGATCTTGTAGCAAGTTTCTATCAAGAATTAGTGAATTCACCTTTTAAGGATCAACTAAAAAAACATTTGGGCGAACAGTTGTTCACGATTGCAGAGCTGTCTTGTAAAATTATTAGTCCAGAAATCCTTGATGACTTACAGAAGGAAAATTTATTGAGAAGTAAATACACTAAACTAAAGGCTTCTGCAAAGATTCACTTTGATGGAGCAGAATACAATCTTTCATCAATTCAGCCATTTGAAATCGTTAGAGAGCGTGAAACCAGAAAGCTTGCTAGTGAGACAAAATGGAAGTTTTATCATGAAAATGCGAACGAGATAGAAAGCATCTTCGATAAATTAGTCAAATTACGACATGAAATTGCTCAGAAACTTGGCTATAAGAATTTTGTAGAAGTTGGCTATGCTAGAATGCTGCGCTCAGACTATGATGCAAAAATGGTAGCAAATTTTAGAGCGCAAGTCCTAAAGTATGTTGTACCGATCGCTTCAAAACTCAGAAGACGGCAAGCTCGTAGATTGGGACTGTCCAAGCTTAAATACTATGATGAAAACTTCGAGTTTGACACAGGAAACCCCAAACCACAAGGCCCATCAAAGTGGATAATGGAGCAAGCAAGAAAAATGTACTCTGAACTATCAGAAGAAACCAAGGAGTTTATAGACTACATGTTGGACAACAACCTTGTTGACCTAGAATCTAAGGAAGGCAAAGCTCCTGGAGGTTATTGTTCGTTCATCGAAAATCAAAAATCACCTTTCATTTTTTCTAACTTTAATGGCACAAGTGGTGATATTGATGTGTTGACACATGAGGCAGGACATGCATTCCAAGCCTATTCCAGCAAGCAGTTTGAAATTAAAGAGTATTTATGGCCAACGTTTGAGGCTTGTGAAATTCACTCAATGAGTATGGAGTTTTTTACTTGGCCATGGATGCACACATTCTTTAAGGAAGATACAGACAAGTATAAGTTTGCCCACCTTAGCAATTCGATCCTATTTTTGCCTTATGGTGTTGCGGTTGACGAGTTTCAGCATTTTGTATATGAACACCCGAATGCGAGCAACAAGGAGCGCAACGCTGCCTGGAGGGAAATAGAGCGGAAATACCTACCAGATCGTGACTACGATGGCAATTCGTTTCTAGAAGAAGGTGGATTTTGGCAACGTCAACGACACATATTCGGCAAACCGTTTTATTACATTGACTACACTCTTGCTTTAATCTGCGCATTCCAGTTCTGGATTAAGAACAAGCAAGACCACAAAGGAGCTTGGGATGACTATCTACGGCTTTGTAAGCAAGGAGGAAGTCAGTCGTTCTTGAATTTAGTAAAAACAGCTAACCTACGTTCTCCTTTCGAGGAAGGCGTCGTACAGGATATTGTTGCTGAAATAGAATCTCATTTGGATAGAGTTGATGATTCGAAGTATTAACCGATATAATGCTCTCGCAAATTGCAGCGCTTTGGTTTCAAATGTTCCCTTAACCTAGGGTAATAGGCTTTGCACTTTTAGCGCTTGAAAATTATCACAATAATAGAACTATTGGTTGACCCAGAGACCGAGATTGAACACTGCTAGCGTTATGGCTCAACCACAAAACGATCTACCCGTCTTAAAAACAATTGATTAGCCAGTTTTGATTAAAGCATTACTGCAAGGAGTTCCCGAATTGAAAAAGCCTAAACATAATTAATTATACAATAGCCCTTAAAAATTATTTCCTACCGTATTAGTTCTTGTAATTTTCTCAAGCTTTTTTGATTGTCTTCTTGATAGATTGCATTTAAAATATCGATTTTTTCCCTAGTGGTTAAGTGCCAGGACATTGATGCTCTCTGATTTGTTTTGCTTGGACGGTAGGTCAGTCGGATTAATTCTGTTTTTCTCGGTTCAAGTATCTTTGACAGATAATCTACGGTGTGATCTTGTTGATAATCCTGTAAAGTAACATTTAATCCTGCTACGTTTATTGGGTTTAATATGCGATCAAGGATTCCAGTTTTATAAACATCATCCATTTTGTCAACTTTGTCTGTTCCTCTGATTTGTAGGATGATGACTCCACTTGTATTCTTCTTGATCCATTCGCTAAATACGTTTGCAAACCGAATGACAGACTCTGTGCCAAAGTTATCCCTCCATCCAGCATCCATTACTTGAATTGGGGGCTCTGTAGGCAGGAATACGTTGGGTAGAATGTATGGGTAGGTGCAATTCATCCTCAGTGCCGACATGATTGACATCTGGTAAGGATCTTGGTCTTTAAAGAGCAATCCGAAATCAATCGCATCAATTTCAGTGATTCCACTTGTTTGCTTTGAGATGTTTGCATTCGCCATATAAGAAACTCCCTGTGGAGAAATGACAAGTCGCCTTGCATCATTGATAATGACTGGTGTTGCAAACAAGAGAGGAATCTGTGCCTGCTTTTCTGGTAGTTTGTATTCGATTAGATCTCTTGCAACTAGGCCATTGTTGTTTTCAACAAACTGTTTTTCAAAGATATATCCTCTATCTTTTTTGTACTTGTGTCCATTTTTTTCAAATTTCATTAAGGGAAGAAAAATATCATTGGAAATACTTGTAAAAATAAGCGGATTGAGTAAATCCTTTGCTAGGTTTTCGACATGAGATCTGTTATAAATATTTACAGTATCGCCTAGGACTTCATTGAGTTTTAGGTCCCGCATACAAGCAGCACCAAGCATTCCGCCAGAAGCTCCAGAGATTAGGACAGTATTTTTGAATAGCTTACCGTTTAGCAGAGAATCGGCTGTTTGCATGGCTTGCATCGTCCACACTGCCTGCCTCAAGCCACCACCACTGGTAGTAATAAGCACCATTTTGGGCTTACGCATCAACCGTCCACGCCCAAATTTTGACCGCCAGGTGTTTAAAATCTGTAAGGTCGAGTCAATGTCACTTTCTACTTGATCTTTAGAGTGAATGCTATCTAAGTGCTGATAGGTGTATGGTGTGAGCTTGTTGTAGTCTAATCCGTAGGCGGTGTTCTCATTCATCAATCCTTGATTTCCAGTGACAAGGTTTAGTAAGATCATCATCCCAACAAAAATAAACATTCGCCATGCACCAAACCAATAGCTTATTGCTCCGGAAAGACTTACAATGAGTGCAAAAAAGATCATAGAGCTGGCCCCTGCTGGTATTCGAAAATATGGGTGTTCGATCATCAATCCCGTCAAAATAAGAACCACAACACTTGCAACTTGAAGCACTAATGCATTATCATGATTTTGTCTAAACACCTTCATAAGCACTTCTGGAGAATAGTGTTCTACGCCTCTTGTTGGTCTTACTTTTCCGTATTCTGTAATGAAATATTCAACAGGCCATGCCCTAGAGCTGAGTTGCTGTTCTTCTCTTTTTTGCATTTTGCGTGCGGCAAGGCTGAGTAGGTTTTGTGGGATCGCTTTTTTCGGACTTTTTAAAACATTCACGATGTCCTTGTTCGTGATCTGGAAATACAGTGCAACAATAATCAATAGGGCACATATTCCGAGAACAAAGCCAAGACAATAGCTAATAATAGTGGCTAGAGGAGCAACTTCATTGTACCATTGAAAATTAATAATCCAACCAACATATGCAATTAGAAATATGAACGGTAAAATACTATTGTTGATACAAAATTTAGAAAAAGGTCTTCCGAGTGAAGCTAGGAAAGGAAATCTATAACTATGAAGAATATAGATGGTCATGTTCCAAGACATAGTAAATCCGCCAAAAGCAATTCCAAGAATGAAAAAACTATAAAAACTAACTTCCCCTAGATATTCGGGGTTTAGAAAAAGGTATTTTGTTCCGTAAATCCTTCCAACAAAGCCTGTAATCATTGCCCACAAAAGAAACCAGAAAAAAAGGAGCAAATGATTATGCTTAAAATGCAGGATAAACAATTGCACTGGAAATGAATAAAATATTTTTTTCAACCTGATTTTCATGAACAATTTCCCCTCTATTTCAAATCAAATACTTAATTTAGGTTTTGATTAAATCGGAATGCTTTTTGATTTCACCTAATCTGTATAGATTCTACGTCAAATCGTATACCAAACTATCAATAATTAAGGTTAATTAATATGAAATCAATTAAAATCTTTTGTGTTCTACTGTTTATCGGCGTTTTTTCTGCTGTTAGTGCGCAAAAATATCAGTACAGCTACATTTCTGATCGTAAATTTTTCTCTCCTGACGATTTAATTGGGTACACCTTCCTTCCAAGCGAAAAGGAATATACGGATGGCGATAAAGATGAGATAAATGCGGGAGAAGTTATTTTTGCAATAACCCCACAAGGTGTTAGAATATCAGGAGGAGAGTATGAAGGAATGTACAACGCAGTGTCTATCAATTCTGCGAAATACGGCTTCATTATGAAGTTGATGGACGCTAGAAACCCAACAGAACAAGGCCACATTAAGTTTATTCTTGATTCTAAATCAAATGTTGATGCCTTGGTCTTTAAAAAGAATAAAGATAAACCAGAAGTGATTTTCTATCAGGAACAAATCAACGATAGAACTAAAAAAGGAGATAAAAAATACTTTACCGATCGTAAAGAAATGAGAGTGGTAAATGCTGACTCAATTTGGAATCAGAAAATCTTACCTTTTTTAAGAGTTTCACAACGAGAACAAGACAGAATCGTTCCTGCCGATAGTGTTTACATTGAATTTGTGAAAGAAGCAATCATAAAAGCAGTCAAAGAAAAGCCTGCAGAAGAAGTGGAAAAAGTGGAAGAGGTAGTTGAAGAAAAAACACTTGAAGGTGATGAGGACTTTATCATGACCGATACCGGTGAAGAAACAGATACGGAAGAAGAGATTGAAGATGACGAAGACGATTTTATTGACGAGGACGACCCATTAGCAGGAATGCTTAAAAAACAGCGCACCAAAAAGAAAAAGAAGGAAAAAGAGAAAGTAAAAGAAGACGACGAAGAGGAATTCATAGATGTTGAAGAAGAAGAACTCATCGATGATGATGAATTGGCTGAACTAGAAGAAGAGGAAGCAGAAGAAGAAGCAAGACAAAAGAAAGAAGAGAAAAACAAGAAAAAAGTAAAAGAGCCAAAAGTAAAATACAAGCACTATATCGTCCTTCGATTTAATCGTTGGGAAGGCACTGGAGCAGAAGCAACAATCAAAGAAGAACGCTATGAGTTTCCAATCAAAACTTGGAAAATGAAAACAAGTCCAGATCCAAACGACAGAGATGTCCGTCATCTACTGGAATATTCAGCAAAGCCAAACAGTATCCTTGTATTTACTGACGAAGATCACAACGTCTCAAAAGTCATCATTGGTAATGTAGAATACCTAATGCGCGGATACTAACGCATGTGGAGAACATTAGAGTTAAATTGTTTATCCTTTACTAATTTGTTAGTAATTTGCGGGAAATTTTTTAGCACATGGCGGATGTAAAAATATTCTCAGGAACGAAGACACTCTATTTGGCTGAAACAATTGCTGATGAATATGGCATTCCACTTGGCAATATTAACATCGAAAAATTTTCTGACGGTGAATTTCAACCAAGTATCCTTGAGTCCGTTCGTGGTTCCTTTATCTTTTTTATTCAGTCTACAACAGCACCTAGTGATAACTTAATGGAGCTTTTGCTGATGATCGATGCAGCAAAGCGAGCATCTGCTGGTTATATCACTGCAGTTATTCCTTATTTCGGATACGCAAGACAAGACCGTAAGGATAAACCTCGGGTAGCAATTGGCGCTAAGCTTGTTGCTAACATTATTCAGGCGGCTGGCGCTGATCGCATCATGACTATGGACTTTCACGCTGACCAGTTACAAGGGTTTTTCGACATTCCTGTTGATCACTTAAAAGGTCAGGCCATTTTTGTTCCTTATCTAGAGTCTATCGGAATGACAGACAACTTTATTTTTGCTGCACCAGATGTAGGCGGTGTAAAGCGTGCGCGCTCGTATGCCAAGTATTTTAATACGGAGCTAGTCATTTGCGATAAAGTCAGAAAACAAGCCAACATCGTAGATTCTATGACGGTTATCGGTGATGTACAAGGGCGTGACGTGGTGCTCGTAGATGATTTGATAGATACTGGTGGAACGCTTTGTAAAGCTGCCAAAACGCTATTCGAAGAAGGAGCAAATAGTGTCCGGGCCATCTGCACGCATGCTGTATTATCAGGTGATGCCCATAAGAACATTGACAACTCACTGCTCAAGGAGTTGATCGTAACAGACACCATTCCGCTCAAGCAAAAAAGCAAGAAAATCAAGCAGTTGCCTGTAGCCAAATTGTTTGCACGAGCGATTCGGTATACGCATGAATATCGATCAATTGCTTCTCTTTTTGTTGGTAAAAAGTAATTTATCGAACGTATATTTTCCTTGTAAGTTTACTTTAATTATTGGAGTTCTTTACACTGTTAATCAATTGATTAAGATCTAATTTTTGATTCCATCAATCTAAAGCCTATATTCTATCTACTATAATAGAATCCCTAGATATAGAAAATAGTCATACTTAAAATCCTTGCAAATTTAGTTTAACTAAAATTACATTATTAGTTAATAATCAATACATTAATGTAGAACAATTTATTTTTTAGCCCCGGAAATAGAATAATTCAAGCCAATACCATAGCTTACAAAATTATCTGCTTTTAATGACCTAGGTAACGTCAATAAGTTTTCCCCTTCTACTGAAATCGCTAGTTGTTTTGTAAAATAGTATTCTGCACCAATGGCAATGCTTGGATAATGAAGACCATCTTGCTTGTAAGGGTCTTCTTCTCCACAAAGACAATAATTGCCATAATTCCACGCTAGTCTAACATATGCTCGGTGCTGGTATTGGGGAAGTACATCAAACTCCGTAAATGCGCCGACGATATAATAATGTTCTTTTTCTTTATTATAGACAAATGAATTTCCTTTTGTAAAAATAGATAGCCACCGAATACCACCATAAAAGGACCGATGAATACTAACCATCGCTTTTTTGTCCCAGAAAATTTGGTGTAAAACGGTACCTTTATAAGTCCTATTTATTTCTGGATTTATATGTGGAAGATAAGCCGCCGAACTGCTCAATATAAAACGGTCTCCAATGGATTGATCCGCTTGACCTGAAAGAACAAACGTGGCGCACAGGAATAATACAAGTGCACTAAGAACTGACTTCATAATTGTTTTTTTTAAAAAATTTGAAGCAGATGGTGATTTAAAATACGAAATCCGACAAACAAAATCAACCCAGCCATCAACCGTTTTACAGTTTTAGGATTAAAATAGTTCGCACCGAGTCTTGAGCCAATTTGGCCACCAGCGAACACGCAACATGCAAGCAAAAAAACAAGATAGAGGTCCATAGTAAACCCTGATTGACTGAGTTGGCCCGCTAGGCCAGCAAAGGAATTGACCAGGATAAAAAAGCTAGAAGTGGCAGCTATTCTCTTTATTGTATCCCATTTCAGCAAAGAAAGCGTAGGTGCAAGGAAGATGCCTCCTCCAATACCAACCATGCCCGAGAGCCAACCAATGCCACCACCCAACAAGCCACTTTGAATTTTAGAGCTGTCTGAAACAAGTTGATCAGTAGACAGAGACTCCGTTTTGAATGTATGATAAAGCATGAGCAAGGCTGCTAAAACAAGCACTGCACCCAATAAAATGAAGAAACTGCGTTCCTCGATCTGCAGCTTACCACCAAGGAAGGCCATCGGGACGCTCACTAGCACCAATGGAAGTACTTTTTTTAAAGAAATTAACCCTTTGCGCCAAAAGATGTAAGTGCCACCAGAAACCACAACGATGTTGCAAATCAAAGCAATAGCGCGTAGCATCTTGTATTCTAGATCAAACAAAGCCAATAGTGCCAAGTAGCTTGAACCGCCACCGAACCCAACGGAAGCATACAGCAGCGCCACACAAAAAAACAATACAGCAAGTTCGACCATGACTATCCAGTCCATCTCGTAAATCTATTAATAAAATTGTAAATTTGTAAATATGCTCTACGATAATCATGGTCGAGAAATCAATTATATCCGTATTGCAGCAACAGATCGCTGCAATCTCCGCTGTTATTATTGCATGCCTGAAGAGGGCATTAAGTTCCTAGACAAGAACGAGCTTCTGAGCTACGAGGAACTCGAACGATTGCTAAACATCCTTGCTCCAATGGGCATTTCAAAAGTCCGAATTACTGGTGGCGAGCCGTTTGTCCGTAAGGGAATGATCGATTTTCTCGAAACTGTTTCAAAGGTGAACGGCATTGACCATTTGCATTTAACGACAAATGGTACGTTTTCAGAAAGTATGGTGCCACGGCTCAAGGCCATTGGCATGAAAGGCATCAACCTAAGTATTGACAGCCTAGACCGAAAGCGGTTTGCTAAAATCACCCGGCGGGATAGTTTTGATGTTGTCTGGAAGCGATTGCACCAGATTCTGGAGGCTGGTATTCCGTTGAAACTGAATACGGTGGTGCTGAATGGCCAGAATACGGAAGATATTATTCCGATGGTGCGGTTGACAGAAAAGCTACCGATCTCTGTGCGATTTATTGAGGAAATGCCGTTCAACGGAGTAGGCAAGCGGGAGGAACTGGTTTGGAATCATGTGGCTATCCTCAATCATATTAAGTCTGCGTTTCCTGATATCGAGAAACTAAAAGATCCATCCTTTTCTACTTCTTTCAACTATCAGGTAAAAGGTTCTGCTGGTAGTTTTGGAATTATTCCGGCCTATACACGTAACTTTTGTGGTACGTGCAATCGTATAAGGCTTACCGCTACAGGAGTGATCAAGACATGTCTGTATGATGACGGCGTGTTTAACATCAAGTCTTTTATACGAAATGGCGCGACTGACAACCAATTGCGCGATGCTTTTCTAGAGCTTCTAGCCAATCGCTTTAAAGACGGGCATGAGGCAGAGCGCAGTCGTAAATTCGGTCGTCCAATTTCAGAAAGTATGACCACTATTGGTGGCTAGAACCTTGATTTAATTAAATCTTTGAACTAATATTAAGTAACCGAATCGATTTTTTTCGTCAAAACAATTAAAATACAAAAGAATGAAATCTACAAATATTCTAAATCTCTCCATCTTACTCCTTTCAGCTGGATTATTGCTAAGTAGTTGTGCTGCAAAGCAGGCGAAGCAGTTGCTTCAACACAAAAATGCCTTATCCGCTATTTCTAATGATAAAAATGCCTCTCCACAGAAAAAGTTGGATGTATTAATGTCAAACATGGTGACTATGATGCACGAAGGAATGCGCATAACAAATCCTAAGAAGGGTGTTGGATACGTTTCCAAATTCGGTAAAGAAAACAACACCTCTATCAATCAAATCATTTCAGAGGTTGGCGCATGGCAAAAAAACATGAGCACTGCAGAACAATTAGCCTTCGGAGCTCAAATGCTCAGAAAGCCTTATACAAAAGACGCCTTGGAACTTATTCCTAAATTTGTTAGAAAATACAAACAAATCGCCTTTGTTTCAAAAACAGTTGGCAACCTAAAATCCTCCGTCCTAGGAAGTGGAGGAGGGTTGCTCGAAAAAGGTTTGAAAGGGTTGGGGCTTTAAATTGTTATTGATATTTAATTGCCAATTGCAAATTTACACCCTTTTGATAATCAACTATTAAGTCAATTGTACTTAAAGTATTTTTGTAAGAAAATTGAAGCTTGTAAACGTTAATTGATGTTAATCGAAAAGCTATATTTCAGATGGAATCGAGCGTTAGAATTTGGTAAATATCAGCTTGATGATTTTGTCTCTGAAGGCCAAATCGAAAAGGAACTGACACCCGTGGTAAATTTAAATTTTTGGTACAAAATCAAAGTTGATCCAAGCATACAACTGAAAATTGATGATCAGTGTAAAATCGAATCTAAGTTCTTCAGGAAGAATTCTAAGATTGGAAATTTTGAAATAAGTTGGAAATTTATTGATGAGGTGAAACGTGAATTTGAATCAGAACTTGAAAAATGCGACAAAGCGTATTCTGGAGACAAATTGATTTTACATTTTGGAGATAAGTTTTTACACGCTGCAAGTTTAACAAGAACAATATGTTAAAATAAAGAAATGATTTTCAACAATTTAGTTACAATCAATTAAAGTAAACTTACAAGGATTTATTGAAAGCCTTTACTCAGGCAATTAAACACTACTAATTAACCAATTTTACATATTCCTTCGGTATTGACCTCCGACTTCGTACAAGGCATTTGTGATTTGGCCAAGTGTACAGAACTTTGCAGCGGTCATTAACTCCTCAAAGACATTTTTATTGGTTATGGCTCCCTGCTGCAGTTTTCGAAGCACTTCTGCAGCCTCCCCCTTGTAGCAGGCTTGAAGATTGTCGCGTGTTTGTATCTGAAATTCTTTTTCTTCTTTTGTTGAACGAATTACCTCCTTAGGAATAATGGTGGGGGATCCATCTTTAGACAAGAAGGTGTTCACACCAATAATTGGGAATTCACCAGTGTGCTTGAGCGTTTCGTAGTACAGGCTTTCTTCTTGGATTTTACCTCGTTGGTACATTGTCTCCATTGCGCCAAGAACGCCACCACGGTCGGTTAGACGATCAAATTCAGTTAGTACCGCTTCTTCTACTAGGTCAGTTAACTCTTCAATGATAAAAGAACCTTGAAGTGTATTTTCATTCTTAGCCAATCCGAGTTCATGATTGATGATCATCTGAATGGCTACAGCACGGCGCACACTGTCTTCCGTTGGTGTAGTAATCGCCTCGTCGTAAGCATTTGTGTGAAGACTGTTGCAATTGTCATAGATGGCATAAAGCGCCTGAAGTGTTGTCCGAATGTCATTAAAAGAAATCTCCTGCGCGTGAAGCGATCTACCGGAAGTCTGAATATGGTATTTTAGCTTCTGTGAGCGCTCATTACCATTGTATTTATGTTTGATGGCTTTTGCCCAAATCCGTCTTGCCACACGCCCAATAACTGCATATTCAGGATCTACCCCATTCGAGAAAAAGAACGATAGGTTTGGTGCAAAATCATTGATGTCCATTCCACGAGACAAGTAATATTCGACAAGCGTAAATCCATTTGAAAGCGTAAATGCCAATTGTGTAATCGGATTGGCTCCTGCTTCTGCAATATGATATCCAGAAATAGAGACCGAGTAGAAATTCCGAACATTGTTGTGCACAAAGTATTCCTGTACATCGCCCATCAGCTTCAAGGAGAACTCTGTACTAAAGATGCAAGTATTTTGAGCTTGATCTTCCTTCAGAATATCCGCCTGTATTGTTCCACGAACCGCGCTAATTGTTTTCGCCTTTATTTCTTGGTAAACCGCAGGCTCTAGAATCATATCTCCTGTTACACCAAGCAGTAATAAGCCAAGGCCATCATTGCCTTCAGGTATTTCAAAATTGTATGCAGGACGTGTCAACCCCTTGTCATCATACAAGGCTTTTTTCTTTGCTTCGACCTGGCGTTCGAGATTGTTCTCCATTATATAAATCTCACATTGCTGATCAATTGCCGCATTCATATAAAACGCTACAAAAGTGGCGGCAGGCCCATTAATGGTCATAGAAACGGATGTTGTTCTATCTACTAAATTAAAGCCTGAGTATAGTTTCTTTGCATCATCAAGGCAACAAATAGAAACTCCTGAATTTCCAACTTTTCCATAGATGTCAGGTCTATGGTCTGGATCTTCTCCGTAAAGTGTAACTGAATCAAACGCTGTAGACAACCGAGTTGCCGCCATATCGCTTGACAGATAATGAAACCGTCTATTGGTTCGTTCTGGGCCGCCTTCTCCTGCAAACATCCGTGTTGGGTCTTCTCCCTTGCGTTTAAATGGGAAAACACCAGCAGTATAAGGGAATTCACCAGGCACATTCTCTTGAGAAATCCATGTCAATACCTCACCCCAATCCTTAAATTTGGGCAACGATACACGAGGCACTTTTGAATGTGACAAGGAAATGGTGTGTGTTGGTACTCGAATTTCCCGATCACGAACTTTATAGACATATTCATCCGCCTTGTATCGCGCTTTCTTTTCTGCCCAATTCTCGATTAATCGTTTGTTGGTGCCATCTAGTAGCAAGTTTGTTTCTTCAATCGCTTTATCAATCCCTGCAACGACTGTTTCCTTGCTCTCTATATTGCTTAGTGCTTCTACTGTTTTGCGTGATTGCTCAAGGCCGTAGAGCTTGCTTGCTATGTTACTTTGATCTTGAACACGTTTGTCATAGCTACGGTTGCTTTCCGATATTTCAGATAAATAACGATTTCTTTTAGGTGGAATGATATAGATTTTTTCACTCATTTCATCAGAAGAGCCAAAGGTGGAATTCAATGCTGCTCCGGTCTTTTTAGAAAGGGCATCTATCAATTCTCGATAGAGTTTGTTTGTTCCTGGATCATTGAATTGTGAAGCGATGGTGCCGTAAACTGGCATCTTGTCCATTGGGGTGTCCCACAGTTCGTGATTTCTTAGGTATTGTTTCTTTACATCTCTCAATGCGTCTAATGCACCCCGCTTGTCAAACTTGTTAATCGCAATCATATCCGCAAAATCCAGCATATCGATTTTTTCCAACTGAGTTGCTGCTCCATACTCTGGTGTCATGACATATAATGCAAAATCAGAATGCTCTGTAATCTCAGTGTCTGATTGTCCGATTCCTGATGTTTCAAGGATGATGAGGTCAAACTGTGCTGCTTTTAGAATGTCTACCGTATCCTGTACATGTCTTGAAAGTGCGAGATTTGCTTGTCTAGTCGCAAGGCTTCGCATATAAACTCGATCATTGTTGAGTGCATTCATCCGGATACGGTCTCCTAGTAGCGCACCACCTGTTTTACGTTTGGATGGGTCCACAGAAATCACTGCCAATCGTTTATCTTTAAAATCGATGAGGAAACGGCGAATCAGTTCATCGACTAGGCTTGATTTTCCAGCGCCACCGGTTCCTGTGATTCCAAGGACTGGTATTGGTAATTGTTGGGCTTCCTTTTTTACTGAATCCAGCCAAGGCGTTTCTGTTTCGGGAAGATTTTCGACTGCAGAGATCAATCTGGCAATAGAGTATTTTTCTTTGTTTTTGAATGATTTCAATTCTCCGTTCAGGTTTTTCCCAGTTGGGAAGTCGCATTGTTCTAGGACATCGTTGATCATTCCTTGCAATCCCATTCTTCGACCATCATCAGGACTATAGATTCTCGTTACACCGTAATCGTGGAGGTCCTCAATCTCAGTAGGCAGGATTGTTCCACCGCCACCTCCAAAAATCTTGATGTGTCCTGCACCTTGTTCCTTGAGTAAATCAAACATGTATTTAAAAAACTCATTATGGCCTCCTTGATAACTAGTAATTGCAATACCTTGAACGTCTTCCTGAATCGCAGCATCCACTATTTCTTTCACAGAGCGGTTGTGCCCAAGATGGATCACCTCAGCACCACTTGATTGCATGATACGGCGCATGATATTAATTGCTGCGTCGTGCCCATCAAACAATGACGCGGCAGTAACTAGTCTAATTTTATGATTTGGCTTATACGGTGCAATCTTTTCCATGAAGTAAATTTTACACAAAATTACGAAATTTCAGTTGTGTAATCATGGTCAAACAGGATTAAAGTAATAACCGCTCTTCTATTAAGTATCGTTTGGCAATTGCTGGCAAGAATCCGTTGTGTAATTTATGGCCTCCGCTTTTAGTAAAAATATATTTAAAAAAAGTTTTCCAATTATGTAACATTTAAAATAATAGACCGTTAAACCTATTGAAAGACAATAATTAAAAGTGTTTTCATAGTGTTAAAAACCGTCCTGTTATTCAAGGTTTGGGCACCTTTACAGGACAATAGGTTTTGGGTTTAATAATGGAGATTGAGCGTATTGCATTAACTTGTAATACGCTTCTTTTTTATAGTATAATAGGTCCAAGTCTTTACATCAATTGAAGATACTAAGTTATTTACAAGCCTAGGAGGTCTTTGAGACCTAAAGAAGAAAGCTTCTATAACAAATAAAAAGGCCACTTCCTTCGGAAGCAGCCTATATAAGCTAAAGTAAGAAAAACTTACTACAATTCTTTAATGATAAACTCACTTTGTTTTTCAGTTGTAGAATGATCCATTGAAATTGATTGCTCAATTCCTGGAACATCAATACTACCGTGACTGTTTCCTTCCCTTTCTCCTAGAATTGGAGCAATTACAAGTCCAATCAAACACGTCAACTTGATTAAAATGTTCATAGAAGGTCCTGATGTATCTTTAAATGGATCACCGACTGTATCCCCAGTAACGGCAGCTTTGTGTGCCTCAGAGCCTTTATATGTCATTTTACCATCAATTTCGATACCAGCCTCGAAGGATTTTTTAGCGTTGTCCCATGCACCACCTGCGTTGTTTTGAAAGATAGCCCACATCACACCAGATACACAAACACCTGCCATGTATCCACCAAGAGGTTCAGCACCCATCAAAAATCCAATTAGAATAGGCGGAATAATAGTCAGTGCACCAGGAAGAACCATCTCACGAAGAGCGGCTTCTGTAGAAATCGCCACACATTTGTCGTATTCTGGTTTTCCAGTTCCTTCCATGATACCAGGAATTTCTTTGAACTGACGTCTTACCTCTTTTACCATTTCCATCGCTGCTTTTCCAACTGCTTCCATTGCCAACGCAGAGAAAACAACAGGAACCATACCGCCAATAAACAAGGCAGCAAGAACGTTTGCTTTATAAATATTAATACCATCAATACCTGTGAAGGTCACATAAGCTGCAAACAGTGCAAGTGCTGTCAACGCAGCAGAAGCGATGGCAAACCCTTTACCAATAGCTGCAGTTGTGTTTCCTACTGAATCAAGGATATCTGTTCGTTCTCTTACTTCGCTTGGCAATTCACTCATTTCTGCAATTCCTCCGGCATTATCTGCAATCGGTCCGAAAGCATCAATCGCTAACTGCATTGCTGTAGTAGCCATCATACCAGAAGCAGCAATCGCTACCCCGTAAAATCCAGCCAATTCGTAAGAAGCCCAGATGGCAGCAGCAAATAAAATAACTGCTCCAAAAGTAGATTTCATACCAACAGCTAATCCTGCTATGATGTTTGTTCCAGCTCCTGTGCTTGATTTTTGCACGATATCAACAACTGGTTTTTTACCAAGACCAGTGTAGTATTCCGTCAGGTAGGAGATCAATCCACCTACTCCAAGTCCCACCAATACCGTGTAGAAAATGTTCATTTTAGAAATTGCTCGGTATTCTTTTTCACCAAAGAACTCCATGTAAAGCGTTTCTGGTAAAAGCAACTGAATCGCCAAGAACGAACCGACCAAGGTTAACAACATTGAAGACCAGTTACCAATATTTAGTGCGCGTTGTACTTCCGTTTCTTTTGCATTGTTATCCTTGATCTTTACGAATAAGGTTCCAATGATGGAGAAGATAATTCCAAGTCCAGCGATGAACATCGGAAGTAAAATTGGTCCCATATTTCCGAAATCATCAACAAAGGCTGTTTTGGTATAGGTTGCTGTATCATTTATGACATAGTTACCAAGCACCATTGCAGCAAGAACGGTAGCAACATAAGAACCAAAAAGGTCGGCTCCCATACCAGCTACATCTCCTACATTATCTCCAACGTTGTCTGCAATTGTAGCAGGGTTACGAGGATCGTCTTCAGGGATACCTGCTTCTACTTTTCCTACAAGGTCAGCTCCTACATCTGCTGCTTTTGTATAAATTCCTCCACCAACACGTGCAAACAAGGCAATAGATTCTGCACCAAGTGAGAACCCAGCTAATGCTTCCAATACTTTGGTCATGTCTCCATAAAAATTGCCAGTGGTCATAAACATGCCGTGTAGAATGATAAACAATGTACTCAATCCTAATACTGCTAATCCAGCAACTCCAAGACCTAGAACTGTACCACCTTTAAAAGAAACATTTAAAGCTGCGGGTAGGGAAGTTCTTGCCGCTTGTGTTGTTCTAACATTGGCAGCAGTTGCGATTCGCATACCTAGATTACCAGCGACGGCAGAGAAGAAAGCGCCAATCACGAATGCCACTACAATAACATAAGGTGTAGAATCTACTTTAAAGGCAACTCCGAGTAGGGCAATCACTGCTGCAACTACGAATATTGCTAGAACACGGTATTCTGCTTTTAGGAAAGCTAATGCTCCTTCGTGGATACTTTTGGCTAAGTCTTGCATTTTCTCATCTCCAGCATCTTGTGCATTTACCCATTTTGTAAGATAGACCATATAGATTAAGGCGATCACTCCAAATAGAGGCAGAGTATAAATCAATGAACCCATAGTGTTTAGTTTTTTTATCGTGTGTTTTAAAATCGGAGGGCAAAGATAATTTTTTATTCCTGTTTATCCAATAACTTAATAATGATTAATGTTTAATGTTCAATTATTAATGATAATATACTTGTTTAGAAAGCGTTAAAACAGCATTATATCAATTGTTTAAACAAAATAAAAGCACTTCATTATAAAACGAAGTGCTTTCATTTTGAATAATTCTTTTCTATCGAACAATCGTGAAATCTCCTTTATATGAAATGACTTCACCATCAATGAATTCTACTTCGACGTAATACACAAATACTGCAGAGTTCATCTGTTGGTCCTTGAATCGGCCGTCCCAGCCATATGATGGATCACTAGGAGGAAGGTTTAAGCCTTCAAATACCGTTTCACCCCATCGATCATACAATTTCATCACCTTTATGTTTGTAACACCAAGACCGCCAAACACATAGAAAGCATCGTTTACACCATCTCCATTCGGTGTAAAAACATTTGGTATATAAACATTACGCTGCTTATCAACGACAACAGTAACTGGTTCTTCAGCTGTACACCCATCAAGTGTATCCGTTACCAATAACGTGTAGGTAGTTGTTTCAAGTGGAGCAGCCCATGGCATTTCACAATCAGTACAACTTAGCCATTGAGTAGGCGACCAATCATAGGTATAAGGAATTATTGGTGAAATTGTAGGAATCAATTGTATACTGTCTCCTAGTAATATCTCGAAAGATGGCGCCTGTGCAATATCAATTAGTATTGGAGGATTATCTTCAACAATTAGATTATTTAACTCAAAATCACACCCATCAGCATCCTGCACCGTAATCGTATAGGTGCCAGCTTCGACTCCAGAAAACAAACTATCAACTCCAAATGGACCTCCATTAATAGCATACAGGTATGGCGCCATTCCTCCACTAGGATTAACAACAGAAAGACTGCCATCATTATACCCGTCACAGGTTGCATCTTCTATTTGTGTTTGAGCAACTACCATTGTCGGACTGTCTACGAATGCCGAAGCAATTGCTTTACAGCCATTTTGATCTGTCACCGTTACTGTGTAACTTCCTGTGATCACGCTAAGCAGACTAGGAGTTGTCGCTCCATTATTCCACACGTATGTGTATCCAGGCGTACCTCCTGTCGGAGAAGCCGTCACCGTACCATCAGCCAAGCCAAAGCAGCTGACATCTGTACTACTTATAATTGGATCAATTGGTGTGGTGGGCTCTGTAACCGTAATATTGATAAAGAATGAACAGCTATTGGCATCAGAGACAGTCACAGTGTAGGTTCCAGCAGCTAAACCAACTGCAGGGTTCGTGACTTGACCATCAGACCAATTGTAACTGTATGGTGGTGTTCCGCCTGTTACTATAATAGAAGCATCGCCATCGTTTCCTCCATAACAAGACACTGGTGTTCCGGTGCTGCTCACTAGCTGCAAGGCTGTTGGTGTACCAATAGTGAAACTGGTCGTTTCCATGCATCCATTCGCATCCGTTATAACCAGGGTATGGTTTCCTGCTGTGTAAGAAATTGCTGTTGGCGTTGTTTCTCCATTACTCCATGCATAACTGTAAGGAGGTGTTCCTCCTGCAGGGAAGGCAACTGCTTGCCCGTCGTTTCCGCCAAAACAAGACACATTCCCACCAGATACAGTTAAAGAAAGTACGGTTGGTTCTGTGATTGTTACATTATTCATATTCGTACAACCATTACTATCGGTTACCGTATAGCCATAATTGCCCGCTGAGACATTTACTAGAAGGTTTCCTGTTTGTCCTGTACTCCAAATATAAGAATATGGTCCTGTTCCGCCAGCAGCAGTAATTGTTGCATTACCATCACTTAAGCTATTACAACTTACATTGTTTGAACTAGTTGTAGCAGTTAGAATTGACGGTTCGGTAATTATCGTTGTTCCAGTTGCAGTACAACCGTTGGCATCAGTTACCACAACGGTATGGATACCAGCATCTAGGTTGGTGGCGGATGGACCGATATGACCCGAATCCCATTGATAAACATAAGGGTTTGTTCCTCCAGCGCCAGTAGCGGTTGAACTACCATCACTCAAGCCATTACAGCTGACATTGATCGCAATTGCAGTGCTTATTAGTAGAGGTGGTGGTTGACTAATTGTTACTGAGCTGACAGTTGTACAATTGTTCACATCAGTAGTCGTTACATTGTGTATACCAGCGTTTAAGTTGTTCGCGGTTGTTCCTGTTGTACCGGTGTCCCATAGATGATTATATGGAGGCGTTCCTCCTGTGGCAACTACCGTTGCACTACCATCGCTCAACCCATTACAGCTGACATTTCCTAGTAGAATTGTTGCTGAAGATAAGACAGTTGGCTCTGTAACATTTATTGATGCGGTATTTGAGCAACCATTCGCATCTGTCACGGTTACACTATGTGTTCCTGCTGATAAGTTAATTGCTGTAGAAGAGATTTCACTATTGTCCCATAGGAAAGTGTATGGCGTTGTTCCCCCTGCAGGAATAGCAGTTGCACTACCATCGCTCAAGCCATTGCAGCTGACGTTGGCTACTAGTGTTGTTGACAATAGAAGCGTCGTTGGTTCGGTAATGGTTACTGTAACTATTGCAGTACAATTATTGGCGTCTGTAACTGTAACACTATGATTTCCAACATTTAGGTTGGTGGCAGATTGACCGTTATGGCCCGAATCCCATTGATATCCGTAGGGTATTGTTCCACCTGTTGCACTAACCGTTGCACTACCATCACTTAATCCATTACAACTTACATTATTGTTTACAACCGCTGTAGCGGAAAGTACTGCAGGTTCTGTAATTAATACTGAGGTTACTGTTGCGCAGTTATTGGCATCTGTTACAGTTACACTATGTGTTCCAGCATCTAGGTTGGTGGCAGATTGACCGTTATGGCCCGAATCCCATTGATATCCGTAGGGTATTGTTCCGCCCATCGCTGATACAGTTGCACTACCATCACTTAATCCATTACAGCTTATATTATTGTTTACAACCGCTGTAGCGGAAAGTGCTGCAGGTTCTGTAATTAATATCGTTTCTATGGTAACGCAGCCATTCGCATCCGTAACTGTTACTGAGTGTGTGCCTGCATCTAGCATTGTTGCAGAGGAACCGACCTCTCCCGAATCCCATTGATAGCCGTATGGGACCGTTCCACCTGTTGCTGTTACTGTGGCACCTCCATCGCTTAGGCCGTTGCAACTGACATTGTTGTCGACTGCTGTTGCCGCAGAAAGTAAGTCTGGTTCTGTTATCGTTACTGTAGCTATTGTTGTACAGTTATTCGCATCTGTGACCGTGACTGTGTGTGTGCCTGCATCTAGCATGGTTGCAGAGGAACCGACCTCTCCCGAATCCCATTGATAGCCGTAGGGGATTGTTCCGCCTGTTGCTGTTACTGTGGCACCTCCATCGCTTAGGCCATTGCAGCTCACATTGTTGTCTACTGCTGTTGTAGCAGAAAGTAAGTCTGGTTCTGTTATCGTTATTGTAGCTATTGTTGTACAGTTATTCGCATCTGTTACCGTGACTGTGTGTGTGCCTGCATCTAGCACGGTTGCAGAGGAACCGACCTCTCCCGAATCCCATTGATAGCCGTAGGGGACCGTTCCTCCTGTTGCTGTTACTGTGGCACCTCCATCACTTAGGCCATTGCAGCTCACATTACTATCTACTGCTGTTGTAGCAGAAAGTAAATCTGGTTCTGTTATCGTTACTGTAGTTATTGTTGTACAGTTATTCGCATCTGTGACGGTGACTGTGTGTGTGCCTGCATCTAGCATAGTTGCAGAGGAACCGACCTCTCCCGAATCCCATTGATATCCGTAGGGTACTGTTCCACCTGTGGCTGTTACTGTTGCACCTCCATCGCTTAGGCCATTGCAGCTCACATTGTTGTCTACTGCTGTTGTCGCAGAAAGTAAGTCTGGTTCTGTTATCGTTACTGTAGCTATTGTTGTACAGTTATTCGCATCTGTTACTGTGACCGAGTGTGTGCCTGCATCTAGCATGGTGGCAGAGGAACCGACCTCTCCGTTATTCCATTGATATCCGTAGGGTATTGTTCCGCCTGTTGCTGTTACTGTGGCACCTCCATCGCTTAGGCCGTTGCAGCTCACATTGTTGTCTACTGCTGTTGTCGCAGAAAGTAAGTCTGGTTCTGTTATCGTTACTGTAACTATTGTTGTACAGTTATTCGCATCTGTTACTGTGACCGAGTGTGTGCCTGCATCTAGCATGGTGGCAGAGGAACCAGCCTCTCCCGAATCCCATTGATATCCGTAGGGTATTGTTCCGCCTGTTGCGGTTACTGTGGCGCCTCCATCGCTTAGGCCATTGCAACTGACATCTTTGTCTACTGCTGTTGTCGCAGAAAGTAAGTCTGGTTCAGTTATCGTTACTGTAACTATTGTTGTACAGTTATTCGCATCTGTTACTGTTACTGTGTGTGTGCCTGCATCTAGGTTGGTGGCGGATGGACCGACCTCTCCTGAATCCCATTGATATCCGTAGGGTATTGTTCCGCCAATTGCTGTTACTGTGGCACCTCCATCGCTTAAGCCGTTGCAACTGACATCTTTGTCTACTGCTGTTATCACAGCAAGTAAATCTGGTTCAGTTATCGTTACTGTAACTATTGTTGTACAGTTATTCGCATCTGTTACCGTGACTGTGTGTGTGCCTGCATCTAGCATTGTTGCAGAGGAACCAACCTCTCCCGAATCCCATTGATATCCGTAGGGTATTGTTCCGCCTGTTGCTGTTACTGTGGCACCTCCATCGCTTAAGCCGTTGCAACTGACATTATTGTCTACTGCTGTTGTCGCAGAAAGTAAGTCTGGTTCTGTTATCGTTACTGTAGCTATTGTTGTACAGTTATTCGCATCTGTTACTGTTACTGTGTGTGTGCCTGCATCTAGCATGGTGGCGGATGGACCGACCTCTCCTGAATCCCATTGATATCCGTAGGGTATTGTTCCGCCAGTTGCTGTTACTGTAGCACCTCCATCGCTTAGGCCGTTGCAACTGACATTGTTATCTACTGCTGTTGTCGCAGAAAGTAAGTCTGGTTCTGTTATCGTTACTGTAGCTATTGTTGTACAGTTATTCGCATCTGTGACTGTGACCGAGTGTGTACCTGCATCTAGCATGGTTGCAGAGGAGCCGACCTCTCCCGAATCCCATTGATAGCCGTAGGGGACTGTTCCGCCTGTTGCTATTACTGTAGCACCTCCATCGCTCAGGCCGTTGCAACTGACATTGTTGTCTACTGCTGTTGTCGCAGAAAGTAAGTCTGGTTCTGTTATCGTTACTGTAACAATTATCGTACAGTTATTCGCATCTGTTAATGTTACTGTGTGTGTGCCTGCATCTAGCATTGTGGCAGAGGAGCCGACCTCTCCCGAATCCCATTGATAGCCGTAGGGTATTGTTCCACCTGTTGCCGTTACTGTGGCACCTCCATCGCTTAGGCCGTTGCAGCTCACATTGTTGTCTACTGCTGTTGTCGCAGAAAGTAAGTCTGGTTCTGTTATCGTTATACTTGAGGTGCTGGTACAATTACTGGCATCAGTAACGGTTATTATGTGTATTCCCGCATCCAACATTGTAGCGGAAGGTGTTGTTTCCCCTGAATCCCACTGATATGTATAAGGCGAAACACCACCATTGGCTGTAGCAGTAGCGCTTCCATCAGATAAGCCGTTACAGGTTACGTTTCCGTTTGGATTAATATTAATTACGATTGCCGGGGGCTCTGTTATTAGTACTCCGGTTACCTCTTTACAACCATTTAAGTCTGTAACAGTAACAGGATAAGCACCCGCACATAGGCCAGTAACTGTAGATGTTGTGGAACCATTGCCCCATTGATAAGAATAAGGAACTTGGCCACCTGTCGCAGCAACAGTTCCTGCACCATCGCAACCACCATTACATGTAACATGATTGTCAACACCAATAGAAGAAACACCAAATGTATTTGAACTAGCAATGTTTACCAAACCTGTCTGAGTACAGCCATTACTATCTGTTGCCGTAAGGGTATAAATACCTGCACAAAGACCTGTTAAATCTTCAACCGTGGCACCATTTGACCAATTGTATGTGTATGGAGGAATACCACCGTTTATACTCGCATCATTTGTCCCAATACAAGCTGTACAACTTGTATTGATTCCTGTAATATTAATTGTTATACCTGTTGGTTCTGTAATTGTTGTCGTTGCTGTACCAGAACAACCATCGGAGCTTGTAACTGTTACAGTATATGCTCCTTGCGTTAGTCCAGTGATTGTTTGAGTACTATTCCCATTGTTCCAAGTGTAGGTATATGGCGTTGTTCCACCAGTTGTATTTGCTGTTGCAGATCCATCTGTCCCACCATTACAGTTTATATTTATACTCGTTGCGTCCACCAATAATGAGTTAAATTGATTAAGCATGATGGAGTCAATTGCAGACCAACAACCAGATTCATCCGTTACTGTTACAATATAAGTTCCACCAATTACACCTGTTTGGTCCTGAGAAGTTGGGCCGTTATTCCATTGGTAAGTATAGACTCCTGTTCCTCCTGAAACTGAAAGGTCGATTGAGCCACCAGAATTGTTTGAACACGTTGGTTGCACTCCAACAATATCCATTAACAGAGAATCTGTGAAGACTATCCAGCTATCATTTTGTGGCGTATGGCAGACTGACGCAACCCCTGTGAGCACTAATCCGCATGGATCGACAGAAACCCCAGGATTAACAATAATATCAATATTTACATTAGGGTTACTTGAACTACTTCCAGATTCCACAGCATCACCGCAACCATCATTATCACTATCTAATTCAAGATAATCATCAACACCATCGTTATCAGTATCTACTGGATTACAGGCGATACCATCTACAAGTCCATCAGGGCATCCGTCACCATCTAAATCTGGATAGTTGGAGCTGCCATCATTGTCTAACATACAATTTTCAAGAACTAAAGTAAGGT
>CALGAW010000021.1 GCA_937959115.1 uncultured Saprospiraceae bacterium | reverse complement strand
ACTGTTGAACCATTGTATGCTGTTGTCGTCAAGACTAAGGAATCATTGCTGCACAAGTCTAGATCACTTGCTGCAATTGCAGGTGTCGTTGGTTTAGGGCTGATCAATACTTCTGTAGTTCCGGTACCTTCACATCCGTTTGCACCTGTAATTGTTACTGCATAACTTCCAGAATTAAGTGTTGTCACTCCATTAATTGTAGGATCTTTCAGGGTTGATGTAAATCCATTTGGACCAGTCCACAAGTATGTAAATGGAGCTGTCCCATATGCCTGACTAGACATCAATTCTAATTTATCCAATTCACACAACGGTCCATTATTTGTTGCTACAATTTCTGGATTTCTATAGATTTGAACGTAGGTAAGCACAGTATCCGATGCACAACCATCAACAGATATGGACAACCAATAATAGTGTGGTGAACCTAAAGCAGTCAAACCGGATAATATTGGATTCTGATCATTTGATATTAATGCACCGACAGACCAAGGAAGACCATCATACCAATTGTAAACCGCACCTGGCACTGCTGCCGTCATTAGTTGAGCGTCTTCACCTTCACATACATCTTTCGCTGTAGCGATCGGTGGTGCTGGATCAGGGTTAATCACGACAGGCATTCCTGTCGAAGGTGCGGACTCACAGCCATCTGCACTTACACAAATTAAGGCCCATGTTCCTGCTAAATAGGCAGAATCTGATGGTGGTATTACTGTTGTATTCGTTGTTGTATTCAACAACGGATTCATTAAGGTACCTGCGCTGTTGCCGCCTGGCCCAATCCATAAGTACGTATCACAAACTGCGCTTGTAGAAAGCTCAATCGGCTCATCATCACAGATCGGACTGCTTACTGCAATCGTCGGTGTGGTTGGCAATGGATTCACTATTACAACCGTTGTATCTGGCAAGGATAGACAACCATTTGACATGCCAACTAATATGTAGTTTCCTGCATGTAGACCAGCTGCTGGTGTTATCACTGTTGGATACTGTTGCGTTGACGTGTAGCCATTTGGACCTGTCCACTCATAAGCATCTGCTACTGTAGCTGTTCCTAGCTCGATCTCTTCTCCTTCACATACAATAATTGAATCTGACTGCACAACAGCTACTGGCGCTGCTGTAATTGAGATACTTACTGGTGCTGAAACCAAAGAGCTACAGCCATCTACCGTTACTACTAACTCATAGTCTCCTACTAATACAGGAGCGTACGTTATTGTAGGAACGGTTGTATTTGTTACTGTTCCACTTGGATCTGTCCATTCGTAGGTTACTGTTGAACCATTGTATGCTGTTGTCGTCAAGACTAAGGAATCATTGCTGCACAAGTCTAGATCACTTGCTGTAATTGCAGGTGTCGTTGGCTTAGGACTGATCAATACTTGAGTCGTTCCTATTTCTTGGCAACCATTTGCTCCTGTAATCGTTACTGAGTAACTTCCTGAATTAGTTGCATCGGCATTATTGATTACTGGATTTTCGAGTATAGATGTAAAGCCATTAGGTCCAGACCACACAAAGGTGTATGGTGATGTTCCAACAATAGGATTCGTCTTTAATTCTAATGTTTCATACTCACATAAAGGTCCATTGTTTGTCGGTGCGAGGGTTGGTGTTGGCCAAATATCTAGCGCATAAGGATCAGATTCTTCGGATTTACAGCTATCAACCACCACTACAATCGTGTAAGTTCCTAGATCAAGAGTAGAAGAGGGGTCGATTACGATTGTAGGATTATCTGGATATGGTCCATTTGGTCCAGTCCAATAATAATTAACCATTACTCCAGCATAATTTTGAACTGAAATTTCAACTCGACCTCCTGCACAACCAGGTCCATCCGCACTAATAATTGGTTTATCTGGTCTCACTGTAACATCAAGAACTGTACTACCTACTGCGGTGCAACCTTTATCGTCTGTAACAGAGACGATGTATGTTCCTGACATCGTATTATTCGCATTTGGAAGGAAAGGATTTTGATTAATATCGGCGAAACCATTTGGTCCTGACCATTGGAATGTATAAGGAGGTGTTCCTCCAGATGGTGTTGAAAACAATTCTACATCATCTTGAGGACTAACACATTCTGACCCACTATTCGAAGCAAGAACCGTTGGATTTTCGTTAATAATAATCATTGTTTGAACGGTATCAGAATTACATCCATTCACATCAATAGAAAGCCAATAGTAGTAAGGCGATCCTACGGCTGTTAGTCCAGCGATAACAGGATTTTGATCATTAGAAACAAGATTACCTACTGTAGTAATTGTACCATCATACCAATTGTATGTAGCACCTGTAACTGTTGCAGTAGATAACGTAGCATCTTCTCCTTCACAAACCTCAGCCCCAATAGCAATTGGTGCATCAGGAACAGGTACTATTTGTACACATACAGAATCAGAAATCTCAGAAACACAACCGAATGCATCCGTAACTTGAACTGACCAGCAACCAGAGAGATAAGCGTCGTAACCTGGTTGAATTGTTGTTGTCCCTGTAGTGGTGTTTAACCCAGGAAGCTGCAATGTTACAGGACTTGCGCCTAATGGCCCGATCCAATCAAAGTTGACTCCTTGAGTACTAGTGGTAAATATCATTGGTTCGCCCTCACAGACGGGACAATTTGTACAAGCAATTGTTGGTTTTTCAGGACCTTCATTTATTACTACCTCCATAGAGTCAATTGCCGAAGCACATCCATCTACCATTGTTTGTAAAGTATAAATTCCTGCATCCTGAATTGCTGCAGGATTAATTGCAGCTGGATATTGGAGTGTGCTCGAAAATCCGTTCGGTCCCGACCAGGCATAGCTATCCGCTATAGAGTCCGTGTATAGTTGTATTGTTCCTCCAACACAGATAGAATCTTCCCCTTGAATTGTAGCAGCAAAAACTGGGCATTCAATGACAATTGTTTCTATATCATGATCATCTTCATCACCATTAGTACCATCAGTACTATTATCAGTGATAGGCCCGTCATTCGTATTGTCATTATCTGGTGTACTGTCGTCATCAGGCATGTTATTGCCATTCATATCCTGTGCATTATTGATTTCTCCATAATTACTGACAGAACCCGTGGTAGGATACGAGGTAATCATTGCTGTAATAGCAATTGAATCACAGGTATTTGGAGCAATAGGTCCAGGAATCGTTTGATAAGCATTTCCATTTACATCCAAGGACCAAGTTGCATCGTTTAAGCTATATTCGGTAGGTAGATAATCAACAACAAGAATATTATAAGCATCTAATGTTCCTTGATTACAAACTTTGTGATAGAACGTAACATCTTGTCCTACTAAAATTGGAGTTGGTTGTAATGGGTCGAGTAGTTTAACCAATGCTAAATCAAAAATCTGTTCGATTTCAATCGTTATATCATCTTCATCGTCCTCTCCAGAACCATCGTTATTTTCATCCTCATCTGGAGTAGAATCGTGATCGATAGGTGGTGTGTTTGTTGGATCTGTATCATCATCAAACTCACTGATTTCAGCATTATTAGTAATCGAATTCCCCATAAAGGTAGCATCTACCGTGAAGGTAATATCCATTGTTGCGGAATCTCCTGCGGCTAAAGGTCCAGGGATTAGTGTTACTAGTTCTGCGATACCGGTGGTTGCTTCATTCCAAGCTGGGTCAGCAAGCGTTAAACCTGTTGGGATGTAATCGACCAAGCCAATGTTATAAGCATCCGCCGTTCCTTGGTTATAGACTGTAAGTGTGAAGGTTACTGGATCCCCAGGATTAATTGGTAATGGTTGAGTTGAAGCTATTGTTTTCTCTAGCTCTAAGTCGTGCACAGTTACTTTGATTTTAGCGCAATCATGGTTGTCTTCATCTCCATTTGTATTATTGACATCATTGTCGGTAACGGGACCATCGTTAGCAGGATTAGTGTCAAAGCTTCCATCTATATCATCAGGATGATTGCCGGCAGTGTCTTCGGCATCAGCAATTTCACTGTAGTTTAAGTAACATCCGTCAGGGGGAAAGACATCTACTACTAGGGTGATTTCTACCTCTTCACACAAACCGGGATTGACTGGTCCTAAAATAGTCTGGAAAGCGTTGCCATTAAGGTCTGTAGACCAATTGGGGTCGATCAATGACATACCTGTTGGAATATAATCTACAATGTCAATATTAGTAGCTGCAAGCGTTCCTTGGTTACAGACTTCTATGTAATAAGTTACCGAATCACCAAGAGCAACACAATTTGTATTCTCCGTAATACAGCTTAACTCTAAAAGTTCAACACAATCTACAACTACATCACCCAATTCCTCTCCTACCTGAAACTCAAATAAACAATTAGGGTTGGTCGGGTTGCTCATGTTAAACGTAAACGTATAAGCAGTCATTACTGGATTAATCGATAACGTATTTAACAAGTATGCTGTATAGGGAGGATTGGAATCGCCAACTTTTATTCCAATATCACGATTAATATTAGATCTTGCTTTAAAGGAAATTTGATACGATTTTCCTTGTTCGAATAATAAATTGTCTTGTTTATATACTATTGTCCAAGGATTAGGGCCCACTGTAGTAACATTAATATGAGCTTCCTCATTAATGATTTGAACCGAACCTCCAGGGCCGAATATTCCCCAGTTTGCGCCGTTATTTGCAAATTCCCCGTTTAAAATAAAGTTTTCACAGCTATCTTGTTCTGACTCGTGTAACTTAACTAGCGACAAATCAAACGTCTGATTAACAACGAAGGTAGAATCATCTTCATCGTCTTCACCCGTTCCATCATTGTTTTCATTGTCATCTGGTGTTGAGTCAATATCTTCTGGTGGATCATTCGTAGGATCATTATCATCATCAAATTCGCTTATTTCAGCATTGTTTGTGATTGAAGCTCCCATGTAGGAAGGATCGAGTTGATAAGCTATCGTAACCGTGACACTAGAGCCTGGATTTAAAGGACCGGGAACTAGTGAATTCAATGTTGCGATACCTGGCGTTGATTCAGACCATGCAGCGTCAATCAATAGCAAACCAGATGGGATGTAATCAGCTAATCCAATATTAAATACGTCTGCATTTCCGTTATTGGTAATGACTAACTCGTAGGTAACTGGATCCCCTGGAGAGATGGGCATTGGTTGAGTAGAAGTTAGTGATTTTTCCAGTGATAGATCGTGGTAAATCAATCCTACTTTTTCAATGTCATGATCATCTTCATCTCCGTTTAAATTGCTTGTATTATTATCCTCAATTGGGCCATCATTTGTTGGGTCGTTGTCTGGAGTACTATCTATATCCGCTGCATTTTTAGCGAACGTTGCATTCGATACTTCAGCGGCATTGCAATAAACATCCATTGGAGGAATATTATCCGCCCTAAGCGAAATAGTTACTTGTTCGCAGACACCTGGAGATATAACAGCATTCAGTCCTTGGTATGGATTACCATTGATATCAAGCGACCATGAAGGATCTACTAGTGTCATGCCAAATGGCAGATAATCAACGACGATTATATTATCAGCATCCAATGTTCCTTGGTTACAGACTTCAATAATGAATTGAACGGTATCTCCAAGATTCACTAGATATGGTTGACCAAACGCTAGTTTTTTAGTTAAGGCAAGATCAAAGATCTGTTCAATCTGGATTGGGAAATCATCTTCATCGTCTTCACCAGCTGGGCCATCGTTTGTTTCGTCAGTATCTGGGTAAGAGTCGATATCTGTTGGAGGATCATTTGCTGGATTATTGTCATCATCAAACTCGCTAATTTCTGCGTTGTTGGTGATTGTTGTACCCATAAACGAGGGATCAATCTGCAATGTAATTTCTACTTGAACGGATTGATTAGGTAAGAGTGGCCCTGGTACTAATGTATTGAGTTCTGCCATACCTGGGCTTGTTTCAGTCCAATCTGTATCTGCAAGAATGAGACCTGCAGGGATATAGTCTACCAATCCAATACTGAAGGCAGCTGCTGTTCCGCTATTGGTGACTGTTAGAACGAAGGTGACACTATCTCCAGGGTTGACTGGCATTGCCTGAGTTGTTGCCAATGATTTTTCTAATTCTAGATCGTGCAAGACGACGAATACTTTAGCGACGTCATGGTCGTCCTCATCTCCGTTTGCATTAGCCGTTTCATTGTCGGTGACTGGTCCGTCATTGGTGTTATCATCATCTGGCGTGCTGTCGCCATCTGTTGGTTCTCGTCCATTGACGTCTTCAGCGCTGGCGATCTCTCCAAAGTTATTGAAGCAGCCATCAGCAGGATAGGCAGTGACTTTGAGTAGGATTGTTTTCTTGATACAATCATTTGGTCTGATAGGATTTGTTTCAACATAATAGGCATTTCCTGTTGCAGACAATCCCCAAGTATTATCAACGAGAGACATTCCGGTAGGGATATAATCAACAATGGTTGTGTTGTAAGCTTCGACAGTTCCTTCATTGCAAACAGCAAGGACGAAAGCCACCGTATCTCCAACGGTAACGGGAGAAGGCGAATCTAATACTTTAATCAAATTCAAATCAAAGGAATCTATTAGAATTGGAGCACAGTCATGATCATCTTCGTCTCCGCTTGCATTATTGATTTCATTGTCAATCACTGGGCCGTCGTTTGCCTCCATTCCATCGTGTTGGGAATCGGCATCTGGGTAGTTCTCAGAATTGACATCATCTGCGGAATAGATCTCAGAACAATTTTCCCATTTACCCATTGTAGTAACTTTTAAGTCAATGCTAATTCCAATACTATCACCTCCTACTAATGGACCAGCAATGGTATGTAAGGCTTGATTACTACCTAGGGATGACCAATTAGGGTCAGCTAAAGTAAAACCTCCTGGGATGTAGTCAATGACTTGTATGTCAAGAGCGTCTACAGAACCTTGATTGTATACCATAATGGTGAAGGTCACGATATCATCTTGATAGAACGGACCTGTTTGCAGGGGATCAAGTATTTTCTTTTGGGCAATATCAAAAGAACAAGTAGGAATTTCTATTGTGATTGTATCTGAATTTACTAGGCATTGTCCATCATCAACAATTACAAAGTAGCTTCCGACTCCATTGGGAAGCGTGTAGACGCTGTTAGAACCAGATTGAACAAGGACATCTATTCCGCCGAGGGTATAATAAAAATCATAGTTTGCCATTCCTCCAGGGATTGCCTGAAGATATGCTGGATCGTAATCCAAGTAACAGTCATTGTAGCCTTCATAAGCAATTGAAGGAACGGGGGAACTGAGGACATTGACGGGGAATAGGCTGGTATCGCCACACCCACCAATAGGATTATAAATAGAAACAGTATACACAATATCTGCATCTGGATTACAGATAGTAGGAGAAACAGAAGTGGAATCATCCAGATAAGTACCTGGAGACCAATTAACAACTACATTTCCTAGCCATTGGGCAGGCAATCCGAGATCAAGTGTGGTACATTCTTTGTCGCAGACATCTGTTTGAGTGTATGGACCGATGGAGAAGGAATCAAGTTGTATGATTTCAATTTCCCAGAGGCCAGAACAATCTGCTTGCTGGCTGGTAATTTCAAGAATTGCGGGATTAGAAATAGTTCCGAAGGGTGCTGGAATATTGCCAACACTAACCTGACCACCAGAGACAATTACAGGATTCATTGATGTAGGCTGAATCATTCTAAAGTTGTAACCAGGACAAACATCTAGAACAAAGTTTTCACCAGGACAAATGACTACAGGAGAGTTGATACTATCTAGGAAGTCTGGGTGAGGAGGCTCAACAAATCGATAGAGAGTAGAGTTGCATTCACAGGTAATATCAAGAGTAGTTTTAACTAGTAGAGGACATGATATATTTTCTTGGATATTCGCCGTTCCGGTAAGCGTGTCAGAAGCACCGCTAGGAATATTTACAAATTCAGAATTAGTATACAATAGTTGATCGTAAGAATTGATAAAACCATTTTGATCGACATCTCGATAAAATTCATAGAAGACGTTTCCGAGGTAATCTACATTAGAAACACTTTCGAGAATGATGGAGTAATTATACGTTGAGACAGTTGGGTCATCATCACAATCAACGACAACTTCCATATCTGTTATTTCAACTGGAACAGTAAGACGAACCGCATTAAATTGGTTGATGGTATTGTTGACTTGTACATCGCAAACAGTAGCATCAGCAACACAAGGCTGGTCTTCAATCACAGAAAACATCAACGCCTGATAAATCAGTTCGCCACATTCTGCATTTGGATCTGGGGTTAGTTCTACCTGGAAAGCAAAAAACTCTTGCGGTGCAAGGCCATCTGGTATGTCGAAACAAAGTTCTGCGTAGCCACCTGTGAGTACTGATTCAGTAACGTTTGTTGGAACAAATCCTGCTGGAGAATTGAACGTAAAACTACCAGGCGAATAAACGAGTTCTGGGGGGAATGTGAAACAACCTCTGGTCATATTAGACACTCCTCCGGTATTAGAAAGGTTCAGACCAGTAATGTCAACATTAATTGGGCCTCCACAGACATATTTCAAAGGATCTGTTACGATTAGGAATTGAGCAAAATCTAATGGATTGGCATTTTCAATAATAACACCAGGATTAACAGTCCAACCAGCCTCGACAGGATTTTCACAAGGATCGATTGCTGTTGTTTTAAAATGGATTGGCGTATTTGAAACATATTCGTCGCAAATCGTTCTTGCCATAAATCGAATGGAAACTTTATTAGAGTCAGAACTACTGACTAATGTGCCTGGTAATCCATTTGAATTTATATAGGCAAAGTTACTATCATCAAAGATATCAGTTGGACCATAGGAGCTTGTTCCAGTCGTTACTGGATCAGGAAAACTTGTCCACGGACCAAAACTAGGTCCACCAGGATATGCATATTCAAATGTTCCAGGAACGAAGACAACTCCAACAGGTAACGCCAGTTCGAAGATTAAATCATTTAAGGTGGCGATTTTAGTATTTTTAATCACAATTTCAACGGGGAAATCCTCGCATAAGTCATATGTACCACCTGTTGGCTGTACAAATGCATTTTGCATTTCGACATCTCCTGATATATATTCGAAGCAACATTCGGCGGAGGTACACGCTTCACCACCTGCTCCAAATAGCTGTGAAGCCAATTCAAGATCTAGGCAACTGGAAGTCGTTTTTAGACAAACTTCAGTATCTGTACCAGGCACTGGGCAAAACAGCAACTCCATTTCGATATCAACTGAAATACAATCCAAGGGATCAATGTCAGCCATTTCAATTAAGTAGGTATTATGTGTTGGATTGGATCCTGTTAACGTATAAGGAACAGGTGCCCCACTGTCAGTAACACCAAGCAATGCGATAGAGACAGGAACAGTAATCGTGGTTAAAACATTTTGATGAGGAATGCCACCAGCACCCGCACAAACCTGATAAGAATTTGTTTCTGAGGCACCAGGGAGATCACTTAACTGTAAGCTAGCTAGGTTGCATGAAAGAGGTGGTAAAACCTCACTTTTCTGATTGAAATTTAAGGTATAAGAGGTATCAACTAATTCATGATAGTCTTGTTCATCAAACATCAGTTGGCTATAGTTTGTGCCATCTCCAGCGCAGGTAGGTACAGGATAAACCAAGTTATCATTGAAGAAACTCCAATTCCCATTTACATCTGCGGTTGTAAAGTTACAGTAGTGTCCACCTACTAGATATTCACATCCATAATTGTATTGATAATACAGTTGAAAATCAGTTGGTGAGTCAATTACCCCAGGACAAATTCTTGATAAGTCATAACTTAGAACCATTGAATCAACACCATCAGCTGGCATACCAAAACCAAGCTGCGGGAGCTCATATTCGAGGAAGCTTCCATAACCGGTGGATCCAGTATTGGAAGTACAATAGTTTTGACCAGCATCAAACACACAAGTAGTATTAGAATCGAATGTGGGGTCGGTCAAGGGGATTACAGTTCCGTCCTGGGTGGTTGCAGATGCATTTCCAGAATAGACTAAAGGAGAAATAATAGGGAATTTGATACTATCAAAATCGTAGTACGGTCTATACTCATTTACATACCAATCTGAAGGAGTATTTTCAGTAAGTTTGAATGTATGATCTACGGAAGCCTTGCAATCATTGATGTTATATTCAGTAATTACCTCTAGTGGTTTAGGGCAATAGGTTTCTACCGGAAATGTAGGCCCACACGCACCGCCAAGGTAGTTGTTTTGGCCACCAAGGTATTCGTAGGCACTTAACCAGGAATGCATCAACAATGTTTCTTTCGGTTTTGCAGCAATATCTGCATTGTCGATTCGATAGGCGTTTTTATTCATTGGGGCTTTAAAGATGATGTGGAATTTATCACCATTTTCAATTCCTCCCATTTGTGTTTGAAAGAGATGTGTCATACATTCCCCTTTTAGGTTGGGGCCGCCATTTGCAAATCTTCGTTCTCGATCAAGGATAAAAATTTGAACTCTGGAATTATCAAAGATATCTCTTGCTGAGTTATAGGTGTAGTCACCTGTTGGTTGTGTTAAATATAGATGATTAAATCCATAGGAATCCAGACCGTTTTTAGACGATCTTATATAAGCAGCATTGTCAGAAACACAATCAATACTAGAAAAATCAATTGGCACCCGGACACCTGGTGCAGAGGCTTTTTCAAAGGAAAACTCCTCCATATGGGCATGGGTAAAGTCAGGCCATAGTTCTAATCCTGGATTGTAGGAATGCCCAGTGATTGCTTGGAAATACACTTGAAAAATCATGTAATCTGCTTTTTCCAATTCGTCTTTATTTGCTATTACGAACTCATTGTGGAGATAAATGGAATCACATGGTAAGAACTTCGATTTATCTGCTGGGTCTGCAGTAGTATGATCTAATGGAATTGTCATGGCGCGATCAGCAAAACCGTATTGTGTTCTTCTGGCCTCCACAGTTTCTCTGGTAAACAAACAACCTGAACAAGAACAATTTCTATGAGAAGCAAACAACGTTGAGTAACAAGCTCTTACGATTGTACACGTTGGTGCACAGTCAAAACACTCTTCGACGACTCTGGCATTACCAGAAAAGAATCGACGGGAGTAACAAAGACATGAGTCCATTTCAAAGGTCATATTGTAGCATAAGTCTCGCCCCAAGTCGTTACTTCCTGCATCAATACGAATTACTTTCTTGGAATTTGTTGGATCGGTATAAAAGGAGCTGATATTGGAAGCGGGTACTGGATTTCCATCAAAGGTAACAGAGGTTGGATCTATTTCGAAGTCCATGGTTACACGAGGTTCGCCACTGACTTCCATTTCAAAGTAGGATTTCCCATTGGTACATTCCCCTACACCATCCGAACCAAATTCGTAGCAAAATTCAACATCGACTGTATTGGTTCCAGTATTTCCCAAGCCAAAGTCATAACCATCAACAGGACTAGTGGTTGTCCCGATATTTCCTTCATCCATAGAAACGGAAACTGCACCATAGGAAAAAACAGGTGCCGGAACAATTTTAGGTAAGATCTGAAAAGGCGTATTACAATGCCTTTCTCCCCTAATAGTTGCTTGTTCAAATGTACAGTCGATTGCAGCACATCCACTGATTTGTGTAGGGTTCTGACATTTAATTGCTGCGTGAATTTCCATTCTAAGTGTTTCTCCACCAGGAAGATCATCATAAAATCCATCTCCATCCGTATCATCTAACCCTCCAGGTCCATCTGGATCTGAGGTGAACAGCGTGGTATTTACAGTAAAGTCGAAATTCTGATAATAATACCATGCGGGGTTGATCGATGCGCCATTGATCTTAACATCTACCGCATCGAAGGCATCAGATTCACAGATTTGAAATCCTAGTTCCAGATTATTGAAAACGCCTAGGGACGGATCTGATTGAGCACTGTTCAGTTCGATTTCGAATATGGCATTATCTCCACAGATATCTGGGAGTTGAATCGTAGAAACATTTACAATTGGCGTTGCTCCAAAGTTAGGCCTAAACTTCAAGGAGCCAATACTAAAAGCAGGGTCGGTACATGGTTTGGTTTCTCCACAGCCAAATGATGCTTCATACAATAGGGAGAAATTGTCTTTTGTGGTTTCGCATTCTCTGAGTGCTCTATAGCAAATCCAAATATCTACAAAATCATCTTCCTCTAAGCCTCCGCCAGGGATAAGAGATGAGGTGATCTCAGCGTCGAGGACATCTGTATTCGCATTATAGGTATAGGGAATTTGATTGCTGCCGATGTAGAAACTAGTAATTTCGAAATCTGGTGCTAGGTGTAATCCAGTAATCTTAAAGTCAAAGTTAGCAATTGAAGCTCCGATTCCCGTTTGCTGAACTCTGATTCGGCTACAGAGCTCATTATTGCTTGTGAGCGTGACATTAGGTCGGTATACGCTTGTGATTGCAAGAGTTGGTGTTTTCACATAGGGCATGTAATCAAGTATACCATAATTTGCGGCGGTGCAAGCAAGCAATCCTGCAACTGGATCATTGTAGATATAATCAAATGTTAAATCAAATTCTAGTTTTGCTGTACTCGGTAAGTCATAGATATCGCAAGTAGCAGTTACTAGAAACGAAATAATCTGGACAGAATCTGTACCAAATTTAGGCATGACAAACACTGGATTTTGAAGGTCAGACCAGTTACCCGGATTTACTGGGTAGTTAGGATCTAAGAACGTATAGGTGCCTGAGAACTCCATTCCATCTGGAACATGCAGGGTGATCTGAGAATTGTAGAGTTCCTGCCCTGAGCTGTTTAGTAAGTAATAGGTGATCGTATCCGGGATACCGCATACACTGATGTCGTCAATTGCTGGATATCCAGGTACGCCATTCATGTCATCTATGAATATCGACGGGCATTGTGCTAAAATCGTATTGCTTGAAGTGATAACAAACAAGAAAGTCAATACCTTCAGATATTGGCTTACCGTGTTACAAATTGACCTCGAATCATTTACTTTTTGGTTCTTCATTGTTCTTATATTATTCTTAAGAACAGTCTACGCAAGACCATGTACGAAGTTTGGTATGGACAATCATTTATTTCTTAAAAAAAAGATGTGAAAAACAAGTACGATGTTCTATGTTGATCACTAGGGATTATTAACTATAAATTTCTTTAAATACGTCATTTATTGATAGTAAAAAATTGACGATTTGACGTTCAGAAGCGAATTGTCTGTAAATGGAAATTGATGAATTTCAGTAATAATGATTAAAAAAACCTAATTTATCAAGCAATCACGTCCCACGTAAATGGGTCATAATATTATACTTATGCATTACATTTCAATACTAATCAATTTGAATTCTATATGTAGTGCGCTTTTTATCAGAATTTAATTTATGTTATCCTTTGTCATTTTGATTGAATAGTTCTTAGTTTATAAAAGCAAATTGCATGTTTGATTGATAACGGGGAAAAACTGCAATTCATTTACAAATAATAGATCTTTGGATTGTTGTAAACGGATAGGTATTTTTGTATTAATTACTCAACTAACTTATTCCTCTGATATAAAATTAATAAAATGGGATTGACAGCAATTAAGTTTTGTCCTAGGCATGGAAATCAAGTATTTATGGAATTCTGTGCGCATAATGGGAAAATAATTGATGATGGTAAAGTTCCTGGGATGAAGCGAATTCCGTTTATCGGGACGGTGATTTGCAATCAATGTTTTGAAATACATCAGGTAGAAGAGCTGGCAAAGGTGGATCAAAACACCCTTCGACAATTCTCGGAAACCAACAAAGTAGAATTTGAGTCCAAGATCCGCGCAGTCTATCAAGCAATTAACTGTGTACCGAAATGCCTAGAATGTGTCAATCAACTTTTGCTTACAAATGCTAGAACAGCTGGAAAGAAACTACCTTTTGAGGCCTACGAAAACACGTTGACCTTTAAGGATGAAGAGACGATAAAACGATTAGAGACTTACCTCAATCAGCGGTTCACGTTTAAAAAATCAAAAATTGCGCATTTAGATCGAGCAGCATTTTTTACTCAATATGGTGGAATTAGCTATCCATTTTCTATCAAATTTTACTACGTAATCGAAAAGGAACGACAAGAAAAACTGCTTGACCTAATTGAAAAATTCTATGCGTCAATTCCTAAAAAAGAAAGATTGATTCAATTTTATGAAGCGGAGAATATCATGAAAAAAAGTGATGGAAGTCTGTCCAGAGGCAAGGAAAATTTGCTACTTAAAAAGATGATTAAATAATGTGATCTGCCTAGGCCAACCAGCTAGGAAATGATTAATTGTTAATAACGAGCAAAAGGACTTCCATTTTGAGGGGGCATGAAACTTTGTTCCATTACGGAAGGATCTCCACTCTCTGCTGCTGAGTTCTGATTATTGTCGTTTTCACGGCGATGGATCATTGAATGATTGTTAAGTTGACACAACAAATATTGACCTTCCTATATAAATAATACCTATTAATCAAATTTTCATTTTAAACTATAGACGAGTTGAGCGAATTCTTTTGGTGGCTGATACAAACGGTCTGAGTACGGATTTGCACTAAGGCGAAGCAGGGTTGTTTTCTCATTTTTGAACACTAATTCAATGGTTACGTTTCCAAATTCTTGATTTATAGGAGGTTCAAAGGTTGGTTTGGGTTTTAAATAGTGCCGCTGAACAGTTTCTACATCTTCTTTTTTAGTAAAGGACTTAATATCTGACATGTAATTACGGTAACCCAAATCAAGAATTTTTTCTTGTAAAAAATCCAACAAAAATAGATAGGCTGACTCAGGATGCTCATTACGGTAATAGATTATAAACCCTCTCGAATGTGGATTGTCCATAAAATCAATTGCTTCATCAAGAGTTTGTGGGTTTGACTTGGAAACTGAAAATTCGGCAATCAACCAATCTGTAATTTGTTTTCTGTTTGCACTATTTTTCCAAGTCTCATATTCTAACAAGTATTGATCAGAGCGCTTCAACAGCTCATGGTGCACGGGGTTGGATACCGAACTCTGCTCAGTTGCAGTAAACAATTGTTTTAAGTACTTTCGGATATCCATATTTCTAAACGTTGGTTTAACATTAATAGCGGATGTTTATATTAGTTGGTCCCAAGGCTAAAAGACTGACTAAAAACAAGCATCGGCCTTCCCTCTTCCATCCTTTAAATTATAGGCGCTCGCTCAAACTCTTGTGTAGGATCAAAAAGGTAGCGATAGGTGATGTGTTCCTTTACTCGATCGCATCCTAATTGACTGATTAGCTTTAACATTTTGGGGTTGTAATCAGCAATCCAGTTCATCTCCATAGTGTCATACTTTCTGTTCTTTACTTGAACTTTTTCTGACATAGCGTAGATCAATGCTGCTTCCAATCCTTTTCTTTGAAATTTCGGACGGACTCCAAAGAGTAACCCCAAAATCTTTCTATTGGAGCCTGTTTTTATATGATAAAACAACTTCAATTTGCCCCAAAGTGTCATCTTTCCATCAATGTGCTTAAACAGCTGATTTACCTCAGGTATTGCAATAAAGAAGCAAGCGGGTTCTTCATTATGGTAACCAAACCAAATCAATTCCTCATCCATGACGGGTTTTATTTTCATCAATTCCTGCTTCGCTTCTCCTTTTTTAAATGGCTGAGCACCGGGAAAATGTTTCCAAGCATCGTTGTAAATAATTTCAAAATCCGTAATAAAATCGTCAATCTTCTTAGAATTCATGTGTTTAAACGAATACCCTTCTTCTTTAAAAATGCGCTTTGCCTTCCATTGTACAATTTCTGGTAAAGCTTCTTCTACGTTTCTTCCAAAGGTAATTTGTCTAAAGTATTCTTTAAAACCGTATTGCTCAAACAGCTTTTTATAGTACTTTGGTTGATGATTTTGAAGATAATTCGGTGCTTGTTCATGTCCGATATCCAACAAACCCCACCAAGCATGTCTTTGACCAAAATTGATAGGCCCATCCATTCCATTTCTTCCATGATCCTTCAACCATTTTTTGCACGTTTCGAATACAAAATCTGCTGTTTCTTGATCATCAATACAATCAAAAAAGCCGATTCCGCCTATCTTATTTTTCCCTTCTTTAAAGGATTGATCTAGGATAAAAACTGCAACTCTTGCTACTGTTTGGTTCTCCGCCTTAAAGATCCATTGTTGACATTTGCCTCTATTAAAATATTTATTTCTTTGTGGATCAAAAACGTTGCGAATATCTTTTTCTAGAGGAGGAATCCAATTTTTCATTCCTTCCCTGAACTGACGTTCAATCTCGTAAAATTCTTTTTGTAAGGTAGAATTGTTTATTTCTATTGCCTGCATTAATACCTATATTTCTACTAAAAAGTAAATCAATTTTATAATGCTAAACTAAGACGAACACCTGAGGCTTGCAAGTAATTTTATTCAATTTCTTAAGTTTAGGAAATTATTGAGTGTTAATTTCCTTTGTGTCTTTTTGCTGATTAGTAATGATTTGATTAGACTGGATGAGTAGATTCCTTCAACGTTATCTATTCTTTTTAGATTTTCTAATTGTAGTGTTTAGATAGTATCATGGATTGATCGTCTTGTTTCTACTAAATCTTTTATCATTAACGATTAAATAGGTTACCATTTTGCATTAGTAGTGCGATCTGAGACAACCTTTCAATTGAGTTACTCAGGTTTTTTAGCCGGTTGCACTTCAACAGAAGGTGACGATTGGGAGTTCTTTTTTTGAGGAATATTACTTGAAGTTTTGCACCCTCCGATTTCAGCCGTAAAACTTGGTCTTCCATCAAAGCCCGGGTTTAGAACAACCGCATTGCCTGCATTAGCAGAAACATTTGAGCCAGAATTTACAACTCCAGTGGCTGTAATTGTCCCTCCAGCGGTATACGTTCCATTTGCAATTGTACCCGTTAAGGAAAGGTTATTTGGACAACCATTGCAGGCAGCATTGAAATAGCTCCACCAAGTCGTCCAGTTAATCGTTCCAGGACAAGCAGTGCTAGTGCCAGGCATATCATTGTGACCACGTACTCCAGGCAAGGAATACGTCTTAGGAATTGAATACACGTTTGAAAAATGACAGGCCATTGTTCCGGACGCTGCTAACATATCAGGGTCATTCCAATTGCCTGGATTCGTTGTAGTAGCTTCATGCTCTATACCAATAGAACGGTGATTATTGTTGTATCCTGAGGCTCCTGCATGCCAAGCAGTATGTGCGACTCTTACGACTTGAGTGATTTGGCCATCTGAGGCTCGAATTACAAAGTGAGCACTGGAATTCCCATTTTGTGAACAATTGTTAAACCAACTGATTGCGCCTGCATAGGTTCCAACCCCGATCCAATGATTAACCCAAGTGTCAATTGAGGTGTTCCTGAAGCTTGTAAAGCCACAACTTGTAAAATTTGCTAGTGCTGGGCCGTAGTCAGCTGTCTCCTTTTGATTACTTGAAGTTGGTGGTTTGTGATGACTTATGTCTATTTTAGGCATTGGCTTAATCACTACTTTTTCTCCCCAGATTGTCGTGGAAGTAATGCCCTTTTTTAGGGTTTCAAAATAACGTTGAGCCTGTTGATACCGAAGTTCTTCACTTATCAATCCTGAAAATTGTTTTGCAGCGTCGAACCAGTCCTCAATCCTTGTAAAAGAAGCCTTATTAGGTCCAGCAAACGTTGCTAGCATTCCAGCTGCTCCCCTTATATTCTGAAACAGATCATCTTTTAATGTTTGTTTTGAAACTCCTAGTAAATCTGAAGCTCCTTGGAGTGTATTGCAGTAATCATTTTCTACTAGGTGCATGGTTCCCCAACCTCGATCAATACTAGGACCAACTTGTGTCCAGTTATTTTCGATTTGGCCAATAACTTTCAATAATTCAACTGGCACTCCAAACTCTGCAGACGCCAGTTCAAAGTAGCTACTAACAGCTGCCACATTGGGGTGTGAACGTTTCAAGTACCGTTCCCAAAGGTGATAATCATCTGAATGATGATGACCATGATCTACATGATCAAGCACTGTCTCTAAGACATGATCTACATGTTCTGATTTAGTTTGACTATATAAAATAGATGTTATGATCATACTAAAACATAACAGAAGGTACCGTGAATCAAGCATAGCGAATGTAATTTTAATTATACTAAAGTTAAGAAAAAACTTTCATTTCTTAAAACTCAACCCATATTGTAAAATACTGATAATAAAGACAGTTGAAACCACATCCCTTCACATGTGAATTATCTTGTTGAATCCTTTAGATGCACAATAGTAAGAATAAGCATTCGTAACTAACCCTTTGAAACGAATAAGAACATATTCTCTATCAAAGAAATCTTACTCGAATACAAACATTTCCGAACTCGAGCTACTCAGGCAGCTAATAACAAATACGTTGAGGAACTATGGCTTCCGCGGAGTTAGCTCCCAATTCACAATTGGTTCTTCAATTGGATTTGCATTGACTTTCATTAATTGCACCCCATCAACGGTTACAATTTCGATTACTCCAATTGTAGGGTTATACGTCATCCTAGTTTGATCATCTGTATGAATAGGAATGGAGGACAACTCACTTTCAAAATGGATATCTGGAGAATTATTACGATCCTGATTCGATTGAGCAGAAAGGTTATTGCTCATAAAGAATATCAGAACAATGGAACAAAACACCAATCGTTTGCCAGAGGGAGAATCATAAGAGATAGATTTCTTAGACAAGAACGTGTTTTTTAAACAATAGGAAATAAGAATTCTGAACGTTCCAAAAATGGTGGTTGTAGCAGGTTGGAAATTCAAAACTTTTTTCATAATAATATTGTTGTTTTATATTTAAATCAGATTCATGTTGTTATTTTACATTAAACTAAAAATATGAATACAGGTAGTTGCATTCTAGAAGGTTTTAGTAATAAATCAATTTCACTTGACTATTATTATACCACAAATAACACGCCGAAACCGATTGTCGTATTTGCGCATGGTTTTAAAGGGTTTAAAGATTGGGGACATTGGAAACAAGTTGGTCTTCGATTTGCAGCCGCTGGATTTGTGTTCATCAAGTTCAATTTCAGCCATAACGGAACTACGATCGAAAAGCCAACAGAATTCGCTGACCTAGAAGCTTTCGGACAAAACAACTACACCAAAGAGCTCTTTGATCTCAATAAGGTAATCAACTGGATTTCAGACAACAAAGAATTGTCCAAGACAGAAACAGACACCTCCAACATTACTATAATCGGGCATAGCCGTGGTGGACCAATTGCGATTTTCGAAGCTGCTCGCAACCCTAAAATAAGTCAAGTGGTAACCTGGGCATCTGTACATCAGTTAGGTTTTGAAAGACAAAGTGAACAGCAACTTGCAAAGTGGAAAGAGAAGGGTGTTTATTACATTTTAAATGGAAGAACGTACCAAGAGATGCCTCTTTACTATCAGCTTTTTGAAGATTTTGAGGCTAACCGCGATCTGTTTGACGTTCGAAAAACGCTTGAAACACTACGGAAATCACTCTTAATCATGCATGGAGATTCAGATCCTGCCGTCCCACTTTTCTCAGCAAAACGCTTGAAGGAATGGTATCCAGATGCTCAACTACACATTCTAAAAGGTGCTGACCATGTTTTTGGCGGCCGTCATCCATTTATAGAAGAGGCTTTACCCGATGCTTCTAAGGAGTTGGTGGATGAAACAGTCAAATGGATAAAAAGTAGAGGAAAGTCATAAATTTCTTGTAGAAAGATAACGACCAGAAATTATGTAGAAACCGATGAGGAAGAAAATAAAAAGGTGCCTGCATTAAGGAAGGGACAGGCACCATTTAGAAAGCAACAAATAAAAGGAAAAGGACTTTTAGTCCCCGAAAATTGAATTATGAAAGAAAATTAAGATTCATTTGGTATTGGTTTAGTTGTATGTTTATCGCTTGACAGTACAAATATAAAACATATTGTTTCAATTTCAAAACAAATTAGTTTTAATTAAAAATTAATTCTTCCTCCTCTCAATAGTAACGTTTAATGCCTTCCACCAGATTGCAGTTAACGGTTTATTATTTTTTGGGTTTAAGTTGTAAATTCCATTATTGATTCTTTACATTAAGCTTTGAAATTGATAACACTATGAACATTCCACTAGCAGAGCGATTACGACCGACATCCCTTGACGCATATATTGGTCAGCAACATCTCGTAGGTGAAGGTGCAGTCTTGCGAAAAGCGATTGAGTCTGGTCGGATTCCTTCTTTTATAATGTGGGGACCGCCTGGTGTAGGAAAAACGACATTGGCTAAAATCATTGCGCATCAGCTTGAACGGCCTTTTATCACATTAAGTGCTATCAATTCTGGTGTCAAGGACATCAGGGAGGCGATTAGCAATGCCAAGAAGAAGCGGTTTTTCAATGCTCCGAACCCTATTTTATTTATTGATGAGATTCACCGGTTTAGCAAATCACAACAAGACTCGCTGCTGGGAGCTGTCGAGCAAGGTGTCGTTACATTAGTTGGCGCCACGACTGAAAACCCATCATTTGAAGTGATTTCGGCGCTACTGTCTCGCTGTCAAGTGTATGTCCTAGAATCGTTGACCAAGGAAGAATTGCGGCTATTGCTTGACCAGGCGCTTAATACCGATGAAGTGATGAGCAAGTTAGATATTGAGGTTCAAGAAACTGAAGCCCTTTTTCGGCATTCTGGTGGGGATGGTCGAAAGTTGTTGAATATTCTAGAGCTAGTTGTCAATGTAGAAACGGAGCATAAGGTAGTGATCACTAATGATATGGTAACAGATAGACTACAGCAGAATCTTGCGATGTATGACAAAAACGGTGAGCTACATTATGATATTATATCAGCTTACATCAAATCCATTCGTGGGAGTGATCCCAATGCAGCAGTATATTGGCTAGCAAGGATGCTAGAAGGCGGTGAAGACATTAAGTTTATAGCGAGGCGGTTGGTGATTCTGTCTTCTGAAGACATCGGATTAGCAAACCCCAACGCTTTGCTGCTTGCCAACAACTGTTTTCAAGCGATTAATTTGATTGGAATGCCTGAGGCGCGGATCATTCTATCGCAGACGACTATATATTTAGCAACATCACCAAAGAGCAATGCTGCATATATGGCGATTAATCAGGCTCAACAGTTAGTTAGGAAAACTGGGAACCTATCTGTGCCATTACCCATTCGAAATGCTCCAACTAAGCTGATGAAAAGTTTAGGATATGGTAATAGTTATAAGTATTCCCATAACTATGAAGGAAGTTTTGAGCAACAAGATTATCTTCCTAAAGAAGTTAAAGGAACCATTTTATATGACCCTGGAAACAACAAATCGGAGAAAATCATCAGGGAAAGACTGGAGCAATGGTGGAAAAACCACTATGGATATTAAGAGAAATATAGGTGATTTAACTAAAAAAGTGCTTCCCAGCAACACCGAAAAGCACTTTTCCAAAAATATTTATTAACATTAATTTTCTGATTTTTTACCTGATTTTTTTAGTCTTTCATTGACTCTTTCTTCCCCCCTTTTCTGCCTCACAAATTCCTTGTAAACTGCTATTTGGTTTTCATCTAAAACCTGCTCAATGCGGGTATCAGTGTCTATCAGGAGGCTTTGTTGTTTTTTTGCATAAAGCTCCTGATCTGTTTGTTTGATTATCTGGATTTCTTGATATTGCTGTTGAGCTTGTAGCTGAATTTTATACATTTCCATCAACTGTTTCTCATTGAGCTCCAAGTGTTTATGAAGATAATTCACCATTCTCTCAGCTTTTCCTTCAATCGTTGACAGATCAGTTGTCGATGTCTTTCCTTGAGCAAAGATGCAAAGAGAACAACTGAGTAAAACCGTGCAAAGCAGAATATTTTTCATATTAAATAACGTTTGTTTTTTAATTGTAATAAGCAAAAAAAGTACCACCTTTTTTCAATGTCTAATCTACGGACAACAGATTGATTTATGAAATATTTCTATACTTATTTTAAAAGTTTTAAACACATAATTTTCAACACATTAAATAATATTTCTTCGTTTTGTTAGATCAATATTATATATTTGCCACGTGTTAACAAAGAAGTTTGTATCAAAAAAAACATTAAATTTTATTTAAAATGAACAAAAACGATTTTATCAACGCGGTTGCTGAAGAAGCAGGTCTTTCAAAGGCAGATGCGAAAAAAGCAGTAGATAGCTATCACAAAGTTATTACTCACACTTTGAAAAAAGGTGACAAAGTTACTCTTATCGGTTTTGGTACGTTCTCTGTTTCTAACAGAGCGGCTAGAATTGGAAGAAATCCTCAAACTGGCAAGGAAATTAAGATTAAAGCTAAAAATGTAGCTAAATTCAAAGCTGGATCTGCTCTTTCAACAGCAGTAAACTAAAAACAGGTTTGTTTTTAAAAAAATTCCGCCTATTCGAATGATCGAATAGGCGGATTTTTTTGTTAGTTCCAAAGCCATTCATACAAATGGCTTATCCAATGCATAATTTAGGTTGATTTTCTTATATCGTTCCTGCTTGTACTGATTGCAATAGCATATTATGCAACAACTCCTTTGCTCTAAACAACTGAGCTTTCACTGTACCTAAAGGAATTTCTAATTCTCTTGATATTTCCTCGTATGTTTTCTCTTCAAAGTATCTTAGTTCAATCATTAGACGGTATTTTCTGTTTAACCGTCTAAGCACTGATCTAGTTTCTTTAACTTTTTGATTTCTAATGATTGTTTGTTCAGGATTTAAAGTCTGTGACTTAAGATTGTACGTAAAATCCTGATCAGAATCTTTGTCTATTTTCTCATCAATTGAGAATACTGCTAGTTTTTTCTTTCTAATGAAATCAATACAGTTATTGATTGCAATTCTAAACAACCATGTACTGAATGCAAATCTTGGTGTGTAAGACTCTAACTTGTTAAATGCCTTAGCGAAGGCTTCTTGAGTCAAATCATCGGCATCCTCTCTATTCCTTACAAAACTGTACATCTTGTGATAGATCGGGTCTCTGTAGCGTTTTGACAGTTCTACAAATGCTTTACTGTCTCCTTTCACGGCACGCTGTACTATCGAATAGTCTTCTAGTGCTCTGTTAGTCAATTCTTTGTTTGGCTTTTCTCCTTTGCTTGGCTTTTCTTTGTTTGGCTTCGTTTTCATTTGTTAGTTGTGTTAGTTGTGTTATTAAGCAATTAATAATTCCTTGGAAACATAAATGTCTCCTTTGCGTTTAAAATGATAACTTAGGTTGGAAAGGTAAAAGTGGCAGCTGATCTAGATTCAGGTCTCTTGAATCAAATAAATAACTCGCCTCCTGTTAACAAAGATGTGTGATTAATCTTTTTTTACGATTCTATATTGTCCAATATTGTGACGCGCCAAACAAACAATTTAGATCACATAAGATTGATTAACAAATAATTAAATACCAATATCGTGACAAACTATTCATATTGTAAACTTAATAAATATGAGGTCACTTCAACCTTTATTTAAATTCATAATCCACACCTAAACAATGAATTAAAACACTATTTCAGAGATTCATTGAGTAACATTAAAATATTAATAAATTATTAACATTTAGGTCAAATTGTGTTTTTAACACATGTTAGTAATCAGTAATTTTGATCTTGGTTCTCTTAATTTTGGTGTTATTTATAGCCATAGGAGTGCATAGAAAAGAAACGATGACTTATTCAGGAGACGACTCCCCTTTTGCGTGGAGACGAAACGTATCGAAGATGAAATGTTTAACCAGCATTATGGAATGTTGAGTAGTGGATGCTTATCGCCAAGCTTCCAGTCTACAGCGGAATTTGATAAAACAGTACTCAGTTTTAATATCCAAATCAACTCATTCGCTTCAAGAAACCAGCTTTACGCGTATTGGCAACCTGCAATTCCTTTCCATTTTCTAGGATGACAGCCCCACCTTTTCCTTTGATATACCGCTTGACATACTCTAAATTAACCAAGGAAGAGCGGTGAATTCGACAAAAGCCATATGCAGACAGCGCCTCCTCATAAAACTTGAGTTTACGGCAAATCAGCTTCTTACTTCCATCTTTTAAAAAAAACTGTGTAAAATTGTCCTGTGCCTCCGCATATAAGATCTCCTGCAACTGAACCACTACAAAGCCATCAATCAAGGGTAACACCACCTTTTGATGCTTTGCCTGTATAGCAGATAGATTCTCTAATAATATTTTTGAATGGTTGATCTCTCGTTTCAAAGACAAGCGCTCTTTCACCTTAGACACAGCATCAATCAGCTCGTCAATATCTACAGGCTTTTGCAAATAGTGAGCAGCACTCAAATTAAACGCTTGAACAGCATACTGATTAAATGCGGTTACAAAGACGATCTCAAAGTCTATAGCCTCTAGGTCATTGAGTAAGTCAAATGCATTGCCATATGGCATTTCTATGTCTAAAAAGAGAAAATCGGGCTGATATTCAACGATCGCGGCTTTCGCTTCTATAATATTTGCGCTTGTTCCAAGTACAGTTACTTCTTTACAATACTTGCCAACATAGTTTTGAAGCGTTTCTCGCGCGTCTTGCTCGTCATCAATGATCAAGGCGGTTATCTGTTTCATGTGATTGGTATTTGAAGGTGTACCTCTGTTCCTGGATCCTCTGTGCCGGGGTGTAAGTCGTTTATAGCAATTTGATATTGCTTGTTGTATAATTCATTAAACAAATCAAGGCGCTTATTCACATTTTTCATCCCTTGACTTTTATAGGCGGACTGGCTCATCGTTTTCAAGGCCATTGACTTATCCCTTCCAATCCCATTATCCTTTACCAACACGTGGATGGCATTGTCTTTTTTGTAAATCTTTACAAGCAGTTCTCCCATTTCCTCCTTGTATCGTAAGCCATGCCAGATTGCATTTTCGATAAATGGCTGTATCAGCATTGGTGGAATGTTCAGTTCAATAGCAGACAATTCAGGATCTCGGTCATAGCTGTACGTAAATTTATCGCGAAAGCGCTGATGTTCTAACTTTAAGTATAAGTCAATGAGATTCAACTCTTCATCAAGTGCAATAAAATCCTTTTGCGAATGATTGAGCACCAGGCGCATCAGCTTTGAAAAATCTGTTAAAAACTTATTGGCTGATCGCTCATCGCTTTTGGAGACAAAGTTATTGACGCTATTCAAGGCATTGAAGATAAAGTGCGGATTCATCTGTGTACGCAATGATTTCAGTGTCAAGAGCCGATTCGCCTTGCGCTTTGCACGTACATTCTTGTAAATGAAGTAATAGGCTACACTGGCAAGCAAAAGCAACAGACTCATCAACCCAATAACGATGCGCTGGGTCGCAAGTCTTGACTTCAGCAAATCACTTTCCTTTTCTTCTAGCTGAATGTCTTTTGCCATCAAATCTATCTTCCCTTGCCCTTTTAGGATTTGGATGAGCTGCTTGACTTCAAGCTCCTTGTTGGCCAGTACTTTGTTTTGCTCTTCAACAAACCGCGAATAATCTGCTTCGGCATTTGTGTAGTCTCCTCTTTTATTCTTTAGAGAGGCTGATTGCTTGTAGATATCCGCCTTCTGTTTAGGTCTTATATTCTCAGACCATTCGTACGTATTGCCAATATGTTCTTCCGCTTTATCAAGGTTTCCTTTTTCAATATACAATTCAGCAATTTGTAATTCAGTTTCTACTTTGAGTTCTTCTGGAAGCCCAGCACTGCTAAGTACTTGCTCATTAAATTTAATCCGATCATCCAGACTATTACTACTTTGTACTAGGTTTTCTTTTGCCCGTTGTAGCGGTTCAATGTCCTTTTTAGTCAACTGGGTTTTAGGCAATTGTTTGATTGAGTTATCGTAGGACTCTTTTGCCTTTTTCGGTTTATTTTGATTCGAATAAATTACAACATTCCTTGCTTCTGTCCTTGACTGCAGGATACTGTCAAAGGGGTAATTTGAAGAATTTTGAATCTCTAAATTCTGAGAATATCCTTGTTCGAAATTTTTATTCTTGATTGAAACATCCACCAATCCTTCTTGGCACTGTGTCACGATTTCAGCTTTTGAACCAACTTCTTGACAAATTGTGAAGTAATTTTCGGCAGTGCTAAAATATCCAAGTTTCAGATTGATGTTTCCAAGTGCAAGTAGATGAGGTAACTGATTCCGTTTGTTCTTGCTGCTTTTAACAAGGTTATAAGCACTTTCATATCGGTTTAGCGCCAACTCTTTTTGGCCTGTTTGCTCGTAGATTTCTCCTAGGAGGAAGTACGCTTCAGCTTCAAACTTTGGGGACTTGGTGCGCTTCACATCTTTGAAGATGTCTTCCAGTATTTGGATGGCATCAATCGGACTTTCACTTTTTAGTTTGTTGGCGCGGTCGAGTTGTTGCTCAAGTGTTGATCCTCTTACTTTATCAAAGTACCCGTTAGAAGAACCTTTGGATTTACTTTCTTGGTTTTCATTGACTTGCGCCAATGCTAAATTGCTAAAAAACAAGAGTGCTGCTATGCCGATATATATTTTTAAGAACCGCATGACTACAAATATACAATGTTTTGGATTACTGTTTTTAGGGTTAACCATGGCTATGGGCGGTATTCGCCAAGTCTTTTGGACGGTTTACCAAGTGGGATGGCTTATTCGTAAAGTCTGGGTAGAATCTTTTGTTTCTTTATGTCGACAGACCGTTTGGTACTCCTTTTGATTCAAGACTTTATAGATAAATCTATGATTTGCTAATCCTAAACGCTTCAATCTAACTAAGTAATTTCCTATAAAAACAATGTTTTCAGAAACTAAGAAGAGCAAATTTGCGTATACAACATAGGTTAAAGCGATTCTAAATGGAAAATTTTGAAAAGATTCTTCACAACAATGAATGTGAACACTTGAGCGAGCAGGAGCAAGAATGGTTAAAGCAAGTATCTGTTTATGAACCTAATATCATCGTGCTTAAAGAATTAGTAGATCCCAAACCAGAATCTGTGAGTCTAATGCTGGGTCATACCTTAAAACTAGGCAACCAATTTGACAAGTTTGGAGTTGTTATAGATTTAACCAGTGCAAATCGGCCTACTGCCAAAACTCGGAGAATGTTGCATAAAAAATTTGGTCTGGTAGCTAAACAAGCTACGCATATTTCTTTTCTTACAAAGGGGATCTTGTTACATACTGCCATTCGGTTTGTAATGTATGGTTTGAAACATAAGTCATATTCTATGAATGAAAATCTAGAGGACGCAGTAACATCCATAAGAAAAGCAATAAGATGAAAGAATCTAACGATGACCACTTTCTAAAAACTGTTTTTGATCAAATACTAAGTATTTCTAAAGGGAAATGTACGTTGACTGATGAGGTAATTTTTTCTAACAAAAATGAACTCCATCGAAGCATTTTAGAAGGCCTTTTATTTTTACATCAAGATTTAGAACTCTACAAAATTGAATTGAGAGAGGCCATGGAAATGGAGTACAAGCTGAAAATTCTTGAAGAAAAAAATAGCCAATTAGAACAGTTTAAATTTGCAGCTTCTCATGATTTAAAAGAACCGATTAGAACGATTACTAGCTTTTCCTCTTTAATACTACAATCAAACAAGGACAATCTAAACAAACAAGGAAAAGAGTATCTCGATTTTGTCATCTCCGCCTCTACTAGGATGTGGGCATTACTTACTGGCTTATTGAATTATACTGAAGTAGGAATGGAGCGTACATTGTCTAATGTAAATATTAAAGAGCTTGTGGCTACTATTTGTCAAGATCTTTATGCTCAAATCCAAGAGAAAAAAGTAGACATTCAGATTCAAAACCTACCTATCATCGAAGGGTATGGGTTGGAGCTGAGACAGCTTTTTCAAAATCTTATTTCCAATGCCTTGAAGTTTAGTAAAAACGATAATTTTCAAACTATAAAAATTGCTTACCACAAGGTAGACGGTGCACATCAATTCTCAATTGAGGATAATGGTATTGGAATTAAAAAAGAGTACCAAAGTAGTATTTTTGAAATATTCAGAAGATTGAATCGAAAAGACGAATATGAGGGCACAGGAATCGGACTCGCCATGTGCCAACGAATTGTTGCCATGCATTATGGTAGAATTTGGGTAGAATCTGCAGAAGGTAAAGGAAGCAAATTCTTTTTCACCATTGCCAACAAAATACTTGAGTGATGATTATAATAATTTCGTACCCTTCGGAGCTACGACCAAAAGGTTATTTCTAACCATGTGTCGCTGATATCTTTAACCACTATTAATGCATCAATCCTATTCATCAGCAATCTGTATTTCTGACTTCAGCAACTCCAACACGTCCTCCACCTTCCAGTTTTGCCGATCATTTGTATAAAGCACCTTGCCATCCTTGTCCAAAACAAAGACCTCAGCAGCGTGTATAGTCACTAGAGAGCTCATGTAACTAACTTTAAGACCAAAGTGTCGCTGGAGGGCCGAAAATCGGTTAGAAGCGTATGTAAAGAGGCGACAGTCATCAGAAAACTGGATGCCGCGATCACTTCCATACTTTTGTAGCTTTACTGGTTGATCGTACCTTGGGTCATACGTTAGACCAGCAATGCGAATATCTAATCCGTCTAATGCTTCCTGTAACTGGCCCAACCTTGTGATTGTCGCAGAACACTTGTATGGATTCTCGCAACGGGTATAAAAAAAAGCCACCACCGTCAATCGATCAACATAGTCTAAAAACAAGAGCGTTTGATCGTCTTGATCCGTAAGTTCGATATCAAAAACAGAAGGATTGTCCTCGTTTTGCACCTGCTTCATGACTGGGATTGAACAGCAGGAAGCTACTGGCTCTGTGATTACAGTCCTTGCATTATTTAACAATTCTTTGGCATTCGTATAATTGAACGTTCTTGAATCGGTAGGAAAATAAGATTGAAAGGTGATCGGTTTATCTCGGTACCGGATACGTGCAATTGACTGATCCAATAAATTGGATAGATTGGGCTGATTGCTCAACAGTTTATCCTCAATTACTCCTTGAGCGATAGCAGCAAGGACATATGCATCCATGGAGTTGCTTAAATCAGCAACAGCAAAGGGTTGAATTGCTTGGTGCCATGAGGTGTCTTTCGCCAATAAAAAATAAGACCAAGCACGGATACGGCGAATCGTTTTACTTCCTTTTCCTTGAAAAATAGGACTATCCTCTGCTAACAATAGATGAGGAAGCTGCTTGCAATCCGTCAACGTTATCAATGCTGACAAGTTTGTTGCTAATTCTGTCTCACTGATCCTATGGTCAAGGGAATCTACTTGCTGGCAGCCAGTTGATAGTTGCGCATTTAGTTGAAAAAATGTGAGGAAGAAGAGCCATAACCAACCAATGGGCAAGTGCATTAATTTGTTGATTTTAAGTATTCCTTACAAGCGTCTTTTAAGGGCGGTGGTGTTGTACGTTTCACCTTTTTTAATGCTTCATTGAAGGTGGCATCCGTTTTTATTTTATTGCCGTAGTTCTCTTGAAGATTTTTGAGGCAACTTGTCCGGTATTCCAGATCATCTTCGCTATTGGTAACAATTGATTTGGCCAATTCGACATATCGGTCTTTATCTTTCGTTTGAATCACCGTACCGCATACATTTCGCAATCCTTCCTGCTCGATTTCATTCGTAAAAGCGGCTTCTATATCTTTGGTTGCTGCTTCGTAATTGCCTAGGCACCGAGCGGCTGTGGTGCGTACTTCCACATCATCACTTTCATTAAATTTTCGGTGGATGGCCTCAAAACTGTTAGCATGCAAATCATTGGATAGATGGCGGATAGCTGTTGCGTCATCGATCAGTTTGTTGTTTGGAGCGTTGAGACTTTCTATCAGTTTATCTTGTGTAAAATCATCTCCTTTTAACGCTAAAATTTCAATGGCTCTTGTTCGAATCTGCTCATTATCATCCGTGACAACTTTCCTTAAGGTTTCTGCATAAAATTCAGGATGTTCCATGATAAATCGTGAACCAAACTCAAACAAATTAAACGTTTTCAATGCTTGTTCTCTAATTATTTTATCTTCCGATTGATCTGTTAAAATGGTGGCTACCGTCTGCACACCTGTTTCGTTCTTTCCTAAAACGGAGCCGGCCTTTTTCATTACTTCTGCTCTTAATTCTGCAGGAATTTCTTTATCAGAGATAAAGGCAATGACCTTTTCTAAATTGTCATAATCTTTGAATACGCCAAGATCCTGAGATGCTTGGGCCTTGCCAGGCAATGGTTCGTTGCTGCTTATGATTACAGCTGAATTCCTATCATTTTCCTTTTGAAATTCTTCAACCTGCTTTTGTATCTCTACTTTCGATTGAGCAGGCCGTGCTTTGGGCGCTTCCATCTGTGTCTCTGGTTCAATCATAGTCGTTTTAGACCCTGTTTTGCAGGAGCCTAACAACAGTAATGCAAGCAAGAAATAAATTATTTTCATTTTACAATGGATTATCATCAACAAAGTTAATCAAAAGGTACATCATCATAATCAAAACCAAGCTTATTAACAGGGTTTATCTTTCCCTGATAGTCAATCATGTCGCCTACAGTAGGGCTATTCGTTTGTCTCACCTGCGGCACATTGGTCGAAGCCAATCTTCCCCCTGGAGCATCAGGTGGTCTCGGCCCAATAGTCACTCGATTCCAAGGCCACATTGTATCATCTACATTATGACCAATTCTAGTTGTATTTCCTTGTGCCGTGAAGGAGGAGGTCTGGTTTCTGTCAAATCGATTGTTGACCCATTGCCATTTTGCCCAGAGTCGGTCTATATTACAATGCAATAAGAAGAACAAAGGGTCACGGGCAGCTGTATTAATGCCACTTACCCATCCACTAAAGCTAACGTGAGCTGTCCCATGCGGATTAACTTCAATGAATCGAAATTCTTCGAATAAACCAGATGGACCACCGAGTGCTAGTGTTGGGATTTCTCCAAGGGCATTCCTAGATTCGCCATTCACAATACCGACGTGACCTCTATTGATTCCTGGCACACCATTCACTTGCCAATTTACAAGGGGATTCGTATCATCAAAAACCGCAAATCCATCCCCGTCTGCTCCTAGGAAGTGGTTTGTAAATAAGTTTTGTGCTGGTTCGTCAAACTTCCAATAGGGAATGGTGACGGAGGGATCTACTTGCTGTAATTCTCGCTCCAAATCAAGCAAAAGTGCGCGATGCCATGGCAAGAAACCAAAGTTGCGGTGTGCTTCTGGGTCACCGATAGACGTATGCATGTCCATAAAGTGCTGAAAATCGTTATTGGTCAAGTGCATGGTGGCAAATGCGCTGAGGAAACGGTCTCTCTCAGCAGTGGTTAGCTCATTTGCATTTTTGCGAACGCGTACCATCAAATCTTCTCTAGTCAGAAGGGTGTTGTCAGCAGCATTGATGACTTCTACTTGCGCATCGTTGAGGTTAAGGCTGGCGGTCCTTCCTTTAATGTAGATGGTGGTTCTGTTTCCAGTAGGACTCAGTGTTACGGTGATCTGAGAAAGGTAAGCACCATCTGGATTAGTGCCGAAGTCTACCCGACCAACTCCATTTGAACGATTGCGGATATGAACGACAAGCGGGATATTTGTTACTTCAGGGTTCGTGATGTAAACATCAGTTGCAAAGGGTGCCCAAGTAACAAAATCATCTTCGTCAGTAACGGTTTGATTGATATCGATTCTAACATTCGGAATACCAGGAGGAATTGGAGGATCTGGCCCTGGGTCGGGCGGCAGAGGCACGGGGCATCCCTGCAAAGCCAATAGGACTGTGATAAATAAAACTGTTTTCAGTAAGGTTTTACCTGAATGCATCATTTTTCATGTTGGAGACAGCATAAAAGTATATAATAATATTTGAATATGAATGTAGCAATGAAATTATTTTTGCTAAATACGGGATTCACTTATTTTAGATCTTGGGGCTTGGTCTGAAGACTGTGGCACGAATTGCAATTCGCCCTTACTTGAGAAACACAGCTAGGGCTTTCCATAGTGTTTCAAATCCTTTGACTGTTTCCCAAAGGATCTTTGAGCCGTGGAACCCTTCTTCGTTTGGTTTGAATTGAGTGACGAGCTGTTGATCTATAAATCGTAAAACGGTTTCTGTTTCTTCGATTTCCTTTTTGGCAGAAGCTGCAAAGATTGGTATCGTGATTTGCTTGATTTCTTCAGCAAGGGTTACCCCTTTCAAATGCTCTCCAGGACTGAAGACAATAAGCGACTTCAACTTAGTATTATTGGGTGCAATCAGTAAACTCAACGCTGCTGAATAGGAACTTCCCAGAAGGATAATTGGCTTATTGTTGTTGAGTTTGAATGCAAAATCGATTCCCGCTTCTACATCTGGCTTTGCATCTAGGTATCCAGTAGGTAGTTTCTGTGCTTTCGCTCGGTCTTTTGTTTCGTTGGATGCACCAAAAACCTTCATTCCTGAACGTTGGTCTATTGCTAAACACGAATAACCGAGTGCATTCAGTTTGGGTGCTGTTTCTCTGTACTCTGCTCTATTGCAGTGAGAACGGTGACACAAGAGAATTGTTCCCTTGTGTCGGTTTACCTCATAGTAATCTGCTGATATGAGCAGTCCGTCTTTTGATTTAAATTCTACTTTTTTCATTGATTTATCCTTTAACAGCTACTAAAATATCAACTTCTGCATCTGTTGGGTTCTGCGCTTTTTCTCCGTAAACTTCAAAGTCTGCAGTGAACACTCTGTCTAAATCTTGTTTCCAAATTTCCGACCATGTTCCATAAACAACGCCCTTGGTTAAATCTCCTTTCGATGTGAATTTTGTATAGGTTCCTCCTTCAAAAGACTGTCCGACCATTCCTTCAGGGATTTGTTCCAAAGAACTCACTTTACAGCCTAGAATAGTGTCATACGGTTGAGTGTGATCTCCTTGATAGTTGGTGTAAATTGACAATACATCTGAATTGATTTTGCTAGGGATTTTTCCTGCAATTCCTTCAGACATGAATTTACCCCATAGTTGACCAATGTCTTGACCAGATTGTCCATTTTCATTTGTCGTTCTTACTGCGATTCCGATGACCTTAAACGGTTCAATATTTACTTTTTTCATTGTACTATTTTTTTTGTTCGATACAAATGTAATAGTAGGTTGTGTCAAAGGTATGTCAGGGGTCTGTTTTCGTTCTTTTCTTTTTTGTGCGAAGTACTCTTGCAGCGTTAATTTATGCGGCTCAAAGCAATCATTTAGCGTTAAAATATTTTGAATTCGATCTAATCTAAACGTTCTAAAGTCGTTTCTCAACTGGCAAAACGCGACTAACATCCAATTGTCTTTTGTGTTTAACAAGGCGAATGGTTCCACTTTTCTCTTACTTTGTTTCTCATTAAGTGCTAAGTAATCAAGATCGATTGTTTTATAGCTTGTGATTGCAGATTGCAATTGTATCAGGTAATTACTTGTTTTTTGGTATTTGAATTCTGATCGGATATAAATTCGTTCACTTAATAACTCTGCCTTGCCCTTCTGCGTATAATTTAAAACTGCTCTAATCTTCTCGATTGCGCTTTTGTACTGAATGTAGAGTGATTTGTCTTTATTGTGCGCGATGAGTTGTTCTGCTGTAATTAATGCATTTGCTTCTGGTTCAGTAAACATTACTGGAGGCAATTTGTAGCCATCCATTATGGAATATCCTTTGCCTTCTTGTGTTATGATTGGGATACCTGATTGTTCAAGTGTTCTAATGTCTCGGTAAATTGTTCGAACACTTACCTTATGTTTTTTCGCGATTTCTCTAGCCGTCACCAATCGTTTTGATTGTAATTGGGTGATGATTGCAGTTAATCTTGCCAGTCTTGGTTTGTCTTCTGCCATTTTTTGGTGGTAGTGGAAGGAGTTTTTTATCAATTCTACTTACGTAAATAGTACGTTAAACAGGAATAACTAAAACCTCATGCATTTTTCTAAATAATCAACTTTTGCATCTTTCTTTCCTAGCTCTACTGCTTTTTTAAACAGCTTGCATCCTTCTTCCTTGTTACCTAGTTCATATTGGATTAAACCTAGATAGTGGTATGCCCAACCATTGTCTGGGTTCATTTTAATTGATTTCTCACAGTCCATTTTCGCACTTTCAAATTCTCCTAACTTATATTTAGCAAATCCTCTATTGTTGTAGGAGAACGCATCTTCCTTAATTCTAATGGATTTATTATAGTCTTTTATGGCTCCTTTGTAATCACCTATTTTCACTCTAGCAAACCCTCTATTGTTATACGCTTTACTGTATAATGAATCTAATTCAATTGCAATTGAATAATCTAGTATTGCTTCATCTATTAGATTAAGTCTTCTTTTTGCAATTCCTCTATCATAATAGATATCGGGATTATCTGAAACCAATTTAATAGCCGTATTAAAACTTTTTATTGCATCTTCATTTCGTCCCATTTCATGCAATATTAATCCATGTAAATGATGGGCATCACTAGATAGTGAGTCAATTTCTATTAAACGATTTGCGTTTTTCAATGCATTCTCTAAATCATTAAGTTCTCTTTGAATAGAAACAATATTGAATATTGCACTTTGCTTTAACTTATCATCTTTTGTAATAATAATTGTTTTAGAGAAATCAGAAATTGCTTTTTGATACTCCTTTAATTCCCTATTCGCTAAGCCTTTATTAAAATATCCAATATCGTAATCCTTTTTTATCTCGATTGCTTCAATAAATAGCATTCTTGCTTTCTCAAAATCTCCTTCCTCATAGGCTTTAACACCATTCGTATTAATCTCAGATTCCGATTGGGCGGTTAACAAAAATGGAATAAGCAATAAGAATAATATGTTCTTCATTTTTTAATTTTGAGGTTGTTTAAATATTGATTGTTTGGATAAAACTACAATTAAAGGATTACTCTGCAATGCAATTGTCTTCTTCCCCTTCTAGAATATTACTAAACGCATACTGAGTCTCTAACGTTTTTGAGAAATCAACAGCTTGAAGAATTTCTTCATAAAGATCAAACTTATTATTCGTCAATGTAAAACCTACTATTTTATTTCTATTCTGATTCGGAACATAAAACACCTTTTGATTTAATTGTTTGGTTAAGGTGGATAAACATAAGTTTCGTTCTCCGATTGCATGATTGCTGTATTGTATTACCTCCTCATCAAGCACTTGCAATGTTCCTGCTTTTATTTCAGTAGCTTTCAAAATCCCTCCAATGTGCGGTGTTTGAATCCAAACCAACTCTACCACTCCGTCATTATCCAGGTCATTAATTGTTACAATGTTCAACCAACGATTCCCCAATCCTATTTCTGGAAGGCTAGCGTATTCAACCAATTGGTCATTGATGATTTTATAAATAACGATACCTGCTCCTTGGTATATGTTTGTTCTAATAGTGATGAATTCTAGCTCATTATCACCATCCACATCATACAAGCGCGGACGAATATCTTCAAAGACATAATCACTAGGCAGTCGGTACTCATAGAATGTGCTGTCTACTACGACTACTAGCTGCTCAGCTTCAATTTTGTCTCCTAGTATCCCATGTCCGTATTTCTCGGTAGGCATTGCGTATTGTGCAAAGACGCTGTTGTCTATGCTTCTACTAATCTGTTCTTCGGGTAGTTGTTGGTAGTTGGTTGCTAATTGGCTTAGAATCACTTGATTTATAGGGTTAGGATTGGGTTCTATTTCTTTGTTCTTATTGCAGGAAGTTTGTAGGAGACAAAGCGTTAACATTGTTATTAAAAGGTATTTCATTTCTTAATATTGAACCTCCATTTTAAGTAATTTACTATCAAGAGATATTATCAAATAAATAGATTTCTTTGTGAGCATCAAATTTGTTTGAATCTTCAAAATACCTAACTTAACATAAAAAACAAAATCATTTCATCCCGTCCACCAGCTCCCGCAAGCCATCCCGCTTAAACCGCTTGAGTAAATCAGCCAACCCGTCAAACCGCCCCTCAACAAAAGAGTGCTCAATCACTCCGTCATTCAGATAATGGATGCCATCACAGATACTGGTCAGTGTTTCGAGTATATGGGAGGTGATGATCACCGTTTTCCCCCGCTCCTTCAATAGGATTAACAACTGTTTGAGCGTTTCGTTGGTTTCTAAGTCTAAACCGTTAAAGGGCTCGTCTACGATAAGAATAGGACGCTGTAAACTGAGGATTCCCAAAAAGGCCAGCTTCTTCTTCATTCCTGTCGAATAGGCATCAATCAAATGATGTAAGGGCAATCCAAATAGCTTATTCCACTCCAAGTAATCGAATTGTGGGTTGGCTGCTTTGAATAGTTTTAGATATTCGGCTCCAGTTATTCGACTATAAAAATAATTATGCGTTTCCAGAAAAGCGATGTCAGACCGCATCAAGGGTCTTCCTTCATACATTACTGAACCGCTCTGTGCCTTCAGCTTGCCATACAATACATTGAGCAAGGTAGTTTTGCCAGAGCCGTTTAAACCCGCTATCCCTTGTATGGTTCCGGTAGGTAAGTCTAGGGAAAGGCCTTTCAACACCTCATTCTGCCCTGCCTTACGTTGTGCAGCAGGCAGGCCTGCCTTACGTTGTGCAGCAGGCAGGCCTTCCTTACGTTGTGTAGCAGGCAGGCCTTCCTTACGCCGCGCGACGGAAGGCAGGCCAAAGGAAAGTTTGATATCAATTAACTGGAGCATCCAAGTAGTTTTTTAAGTTAGTTATGGCTTTCTTATACTGTCTATAAGCAAAAATCATAGGAACTGGTTGGGTAAACGGCATCGTGAGAAAAGCAATCATAATTCCTAGTATCAGTTCATTGCTTTTCAGGGATTGGCCTGGTAGGTAATGGCTATATTTTAAAACAATTCCAAGTACAGGAAATAGACTTACAATTACTAGTAATAATAACAATAAATACCAGTATTGAAAATGAAAAACAACAAACAATACGACTAGTGGACTGCAATATCCCCAAAACAATAGAATCGCACGCTTCACTTTTTTTCGTAGGAATTGCCTAGGAGCCTGATCCGCATAAATCTCTAAAAGATTGTGTGATTCTGCTTCCATGTAAAAGGTGGCAACAATAATCCCCAACAAAAGCATTACGACTAACGGTATGGCGGGCGACCACCAACTCAAGCCCAAACCACATAAATAAATGAAACCAATCGTGAAATACTGCTTTCGGATTCCGCTGATCCATTCAAAATCCTGTTGAAAATGACTTGGAAATCCAAAAACTGGTCGAGCAGAAGCCTTTCTTCTAATGGTTAGCTTTACCAAGGACAGTAAAGCAGCGAAGCCCAACGTTGCTAGTACAATATCTATTCGTTGTCTGACAAGCATGAGTATAAAAGTAGGAATCAAAACAAAGCAGTATTCTACAAAGAACACGATGAATGGTCTTGTCAAAATTGCTTCTAGATACTCCTTGTCTTTTCGATTTAGGTGAATCGATAACAACGCTAAACCACTAAGAATGGGTAACGCCCAATCACTTTGCTCATCAATTCGACTCCATAACATAAGCAACAACGGGATCAACGCAATGCTAAGCACTAGTAGATGAATGATGCCCAGTTCACTTAATACTCTGTAAAACTGCTTGGCACGAATAGATAATATGGTGGTAATAACTTTCAAACGCATTTGAATGTACTAGAAATAATCTGCTATTCTTTATTGATTCGACTAACTAGGAGAAACGCTCGACATTTTGACTAAATTCGTTGTTCAAGGATGCTTCTTACACTTTTTCTAGTAGCTCTTTTGCTTTTTGTTTGAACGGAGAGTCTCCTGCATACGCGATGAGCTTGCTTAGTTCTGTTTTGCAATTAGCATTATCACTGTTTTGGAGATGAGACAATGCCAAGTACCAGGTTGCTTTGTGTTTGGTGTTGGGGTCGGTGAGCAACGAGTTAAAAATAGATATTGCGCTGTTGGTTTGTTCTAGTTCCAGATGACAAATGCCGAGATAAACGCGTAGTGGCGGGTTTATTTTTACCTTTTCCAATAATCTTGCAGCGGTTTCGAAATCACTATCATCATAGACAGATTTCAGTGCTTCCATGTGCCTGATACCTTTTGTTGTTTCAGTAAACTTAGGTGTTTCGTAGTATTGAGCATATAGTTCCTGAGGAGTAGAAGTGCTTCCACAACTCGTAAAAATACAAAGTAAAGCTCCTAGGAGGAGAAATAATTGGGATGGTATAACGAAGGAGGTTATTTTTGTCATTTTATAATTCTTATTAAAACTCTTGGATTCAACTTTAACTCGCAATTAAATAAATAATGAAAAGTAAAATACAAAAAATAGGTTAAACCTAAAATCATGTTAACCTAATTTGCTAGCTCAACTAACTACTTTCAATACTAGCATAAACCTTTGAGAAGTTTACAATGGCTAAGTCTTTTTTATGAACGCAATAAGAGAGTGTACCAGCATCCCAAAAATTGAATTCACCAATGCTTTCTAAACAGAGCAAGACCATCCAGTCACTTGGAGCGCCATTATATTTTGCTCCTGCCTGTTCTTGAGGCGATTCATGCTGTGTAAAGACGGAGCTGTTCATACTATGGGTTGAGAAGTTGGTGATTCCATTTGTATGCCCAACAGGTTGATCTAGTTGCTCGCTCAATTCCATTACACCTTCTTCTAAGCGCTCGATTTCAATATAATTTTCATTTGTTTTAGATTCCCATAGGTGAGCATACTTTGGAAATCGTTGCGGTCCATGATTGAATGAATTGTAGAGCTCAGGCAATGATACACCATTAATAAAGCGAACAGCAACCGCCTTTCGGATGTTACCATCATAGTCCGAATCAGAAAACGTAGTCTCTTCGCCATAGGGGAATCTGGATAAATTATCGGTATTCTCCGCATATAGAATTACAGATTCTTGGGCGTATTCTTCATCATTTACAAAGAAATAAAGTAGTCCCGTCCTTGGCAAATAGCCTTGGTAAGGAGCAATCTCTTCACAGTTAATTTGCGCATGGAAGATAAAAAGGTTGCCGTTTTTATCCCTTGGGTGTTCAAGTGTAGCAGGTAAGTCAGGCGCTCCTCCAAGCTTGGATGCACCGATGCCAATTTCCTTTTGGTCTTTTTCTACAACCAAATACGTCGTTGTCATACTAGAATCAACGAGAAACTCCTTAAACTTTTTAAGTAATGGATCCCCATTTAATTTGACTTCAAGTTCCTCCTTTCCTTTAGCGCTTAGGTGAAACAAAGTATCATTAATAGGATTAGGATTCTTAGATTGATAGGTGACATCCAAAAACAGTTTTCGATCTTTGGGTTCTACTGCTACAACTGGGATCTTTTGTAGACTTTTCGGTAAGGTTTTAAACTCATTGTATTCTAGGAAAAGTTCTTGTAGGGCTGGCCATTCACCAATATCTTCTGGCAGATGAGTTAGCTTGTTGGACTTAAGGCTTAGTTTTTCTAAGTTAGGTAGTCGTGAGAGGGAATCTGGAATCTCCGTTATTTTGCTGGCCTCGAAGCTTAATTCTTCTAGGTTTTGAAGTTTTTCAATTTCAGGAGGGAGTTGCTCAATATCACTTATATAAATTTGAAGGGTGTGAAGTTGCTTGAGTTCAAATAGTTCTTGGGGCAGTATTTTACGATCAAACTTACCATAACCACCAATCCATAATTTTTCTAGATTTTTAAACGGGAGCACGTCTTCTTCAAAACTCGTGAACTTCTTTTTATCGATAGAGAGGTGAAACACCAGGAGCGGATCAACTTCCTTTGCTTCTTGCTGATTGTAGTTGGTTCTAGGGGGAATTAATGGCTTTGGATCAAATCTTTTTAGGAGATCAATTGGTAGTACGATACCTTTATCCTCATAGGCCTTTTTTAGCACCCCATGTATGCGGAGGTGCCCTTTTTGGACATCAATAATACCATGGAATACGACCTGTTCTGGAAAACCAAAAACCTCGAATCCTCTAGTATTCTCTTCTTGAGGAAAAGTGATCTGAGTATCATATTTCCCTTCAGGAACAACAAGGTCAAAAACTGAAGCAAACCGAAGGTAGTCAACTTTTGGACTCTTCTTTCCCAACAATCCATTATGGAGCTTAGGAGTCAGTTCTAGACTAGGGGTAAACAGATTTATTTTTAAGTTGCCTTTTCGGACGTTTACTTTAGAGTTACGTAATCTTGGCTGGAAATCTGTAGCGATTGAGTGATCAATAAAGCCAAGATCAATCCCATTTATTCTTAAATACTCGTTCATTGAAGCACTATTACAAGGAAAATAATGTTGCACTTGAATAAACCCGCATTATGAAATAGAAACATCGTTCTGAGCTGAAACCCCTTCAAAACTGGGCACGTCCAGCAATTTTGATTCTCACCGTAACGATGGCTACGCCTGCGAGTCAAAATCACTGTGGAGCACCCATTTTTATTGGGTTTTAAACTCATAACAATATTCCTACTGCATAATGCGGGTTCAACAAAAAAGCCCAAGCAAAAGCTCAGGCCTTCTATTGTACTGTTTTATTTTTTTAATCGAAATATTCTAGCAATTCAGCATCGGTATTATTTGTAGCGTAACACTCACCTCCGCTAAATGGCACGACTGTAGCCGAAATGGTCGTCTGTCCATCTGTTCCTTGTGGATCGTAAACGGCATTTATACCAAAAGGAGCTAGACTAAGTGCACCGAGCGTACCAATAAATTCAAACTGATGAATAAACCCATTATCTCCAAGGTAATTCCACTCACTATTATCAACAGGCTGAAGCGCTACAAATGTCAATAATGGATCCCATTTAAAGGTCAATCGAGGGTCAGATGGTATATTTACTTTGATACTACTCCCATCCGAGTTAAAATTATCTGTTTCTGAAACTTTAACGGCAATACCAACGCTAGAAACCCCTTGCACATTACTTGGAAGTACAAACAGTACAGGAGTCAAATTGGCTTTGCCCTCATCAACTATATTATTACAGTTGTCATCAGCGAAGTTACAAATTTCAGTCGCCCCTGGATTAACTAACACATTCATATCATCACAGTCTGTGCTATCTGCTACATACCCAACAGCAGCGCTGCATCCAGTCATTGCATCACTAGCATCTCCATAACCGTCTCCATCTACATCTCTATAAAAAGCGGACAAATCATATACAACAACTGTTTGCGAAAAAGTATCAGTTGCAGGGCCAATAGCTGCTCCCTGCTGAGCGGATACTACATATGATATAGTATGTGTGCCTACTCCTGCATTTGAAGGATTAAAGCTAGACCCAAACATTCCAGGACCAGAAAACGATCCGCCTGTGGTAGCCGGCATTAGGAATGTACTTTGATCAGTGATACAATATGATGAGTTTAAGCCTGTAAAAGTAGCATCTGGTTTAATGATTAACTCAAGTACATAATTAACTGCGTTATCGTTGTTTGGAAAGGCAAACCCAGTACAGCCACCTCCCCCTAAAATATAGGCATCTACATCCGCAAGGAAATCGAGGATCACATTAAATCGCCCAGCTTCGGTAGGTGTTCCTTGGATTCCTACACAACCTGCAAGATATCCCCCTGCTGGAGGCGAATAGCTATTTGCATCTGTTGCTACAGAAATGCCAACTGGTGTTCCTGAAATGGTAAACATATCAGCATTGGTGATTTTTATACCTAACCCTGCTTGTGTTGAATCAATAAGTCCAGCATCGAAACAATTGTCCGTCACAATAAAAGACTCTTGGTCAGCGTAAGGTGTGTTTATCATTCCCACTAATAACAGTGTATCACATATTCCTCCATATGCAGGAAGACTTGCAGAGCAATCAAAGGGTGTACATTGCGATTTTGCCAACTGATTTACAAAGATTACAAGAAAGGTGAGTAGTATAATTCTTTTCATAATAGAGATTTTTAATCGCCAATTTTAATCCTCACCGTACCTCTTCGTAATTATAAAATCAACACTTCGGTTAAGAAATGCTTCACTTTATTTAAAGGATAGGTCTAATTTCAATCAACGATAATGGTTAACTTTCGATAATTTTAAAACGCTAATTTACTTCTTAATGCAGATTTCTTTATAAGAATCAGTTTTATTCCTTTAGAAAAACGGCATTCATTACCCGAATATGGAGTTATTTTGTCCAATTCTAGCTTTAAAGTCTGCACTCAAAAGTCAATTTTTACTTATTCAGCGCTTATTTAGTGAAATGCTCAAAATCTATGCCCTATTAACGAAAATGGAATCATTTAGACAAGAGATTCTTACAACCTTTTTTATGTATTTATTTTTTATTCTGAATAAAAAAAATGGCTTTCAGGAAGAATGGTAGCCAAAAGAAAAGGGATCACCGATGTGGCAATCCCTTTTTTCTTTATAAATTCTAACACGGTTAATGTGTTATTACAAATTTCGAGGTGGTGTGATATTGAGTCTCAGGATTATACCACTGAACGATAAACATTCCAGCTCCCCAGTCCCCAGTATCAATTCTAAGTGGGTCTTCACCCGTAAGAGACATATCATATTCATACACTACCTGTCCTACATTGTTAAACACTCTCACTATTCCTTCATTGATTGTCTTCTCATCTTCCCGAACCTGAATGTTCACAAACTGATCAGCAGGGTTTGGATAGACATCGAATGTAAACAAACTATTCTGCTTAACAGGGATCCTCGTATCAACCGAAATTGCATCTAACGCAATGTCTGATCTATAAGCTGTTCCCGTAAGACCCACAAATCGGATGATAACTACATCTTTTGCGTAATTATAAAGGTCAATTCTGGAGACATCCCATCCTTTACCTTGATTACCTGATTGAACCCATAGTAAATCCCATGTTGAGCCATTATCATTACTAATCTCTACTTTTAAGGTTCCCATGTCTTTACCATACATAGATGAAGCAAAGATTAATTCAGGATCTCTAAGAGTATTTAGATCCAAACAAGGACTTTGCAAGATTCCAGTACTATTTGCTTGTCCACTAGCCTCTAGGTAAACGTAGTAATTTCCTTGGAATGCACCGTTGGGACCAGTAGTACCTGAAGGGGTATTACCACTAAATCTTAACCAGTCTATATCGTCCATTTGATCTTGACGCCATCCTCCCAAATTATTTTCATAATTATCTTCCATAGGTAAGTTGCCTGTAAACGTACATGAAATCAAGCTTGGTTTCACAACAGCATATCCATTTGTAGAACAACCTGCAGCATCAATGATATCAACTGAGTAAATACCTGGTGCTAGATTCATCAAATCTTCAGTAGTTTCACCATTCGACCAAGTAATCGTAAATGGCGCTGTACCTCCGTTTATAGTTAAATCGATAGCTCCATCGTTTGCTCCAGGACTTGACTCATCAGTCGTACTAAAAGTAATATTTATTGGTGCAGGACAATCTCCAATGATAGATACTGCATCTATCGCCATGTCTGACTTCCTTTTTGCTCCAATCTTACCAATAAACCTAAAGTAAATCACATCATTTGTGTAAACAGACAGATCAATTGAAGCGTTTTGCCAACTTGCTCCCTGATTACCAGTCATTGCCCACACGTTTGTCCAAGTCGTACCATTGTCATTACTGATTTCAACTTCCATTGTTCCCATATGAGCACCATACATACTGTAAGCAAACTCAAGTTTAGGATTAAGAATTCCAGATAAATCAAAACAAGTACTTGTTAACCTAGCGACGCTGTTTTTGTTACTATTCGCTTCTGTATAAGCGTAGAAAGAACCTTCATATGCACCGTTAGGCCCAGTGTTATTTGTTGGTGTTGCTCCTCCATTAACTGTCCAATCAAAATCGTCATCCGTATTTTGTGTAAGTGTCCCAATTCCTGACTCAAATCCTTCATTATAAGGGAATGTAGAATTAGAACAACCTCCTGAACCCACTGTAAAGTTGGCCATCATAGTACAACCATTAGAATCAGTTGCAGTCACTGCATAAGAACCACTAGATATGTTAATCAAATCTTGAGTAGTTGCTCCTGTTGACCAAACATATGTATATGGATTCGTTCCTCCATTTACTGTAACATTGATTGCTCCATCATTTGCTCCAACAGCACTTTCATCTAGGACTGATCCCGTAATCGTTATTACCGGACAAGTTCCTGGGTTCACTGTATAGGAAGCATTTGCGGTACAACCATTGTCATCTGTTACAGTTACTGCATAAACACCTGGACTTAAATTAATGATGTCTTCTGAAGAAGCTCCATTTGACCAATTGTATGTATAAGGTGTTGCTCCTCCACTTACGGTTAGGTCAACTGCTCCATCATTTGTATTAGGAACAGATTCATTGGTTACATTTCCAGATAACATTATAGTTGGGCAAGAACCTGGGTTCACTGTGAAAGAAGCGTTTGCTGTACATCCGTCATCGTCTGTCACTGTTATACTGTAGGTTCCAGGACTCAAATTGTTGATATCTTCTGAAGACGCTCCGTTTGACCAGTTAAATGTATATGGTGTTGCTCCTCCACTTACTGAAAGATCAACTGCTCCATCATTTGCGTTTGGTGCTGACTCGTTCGTTACATTTCCTGTTAGGGTGATTGTTGGACAACCTGTACAGTAGTTACATTCATTTAGATCTCCGTATGAACCTTCTCCTACTGCT
>CALGAW010000020.1 GCA_937959115.1 uncultured Saprospiraceae bacterium | reverse complement strand
GGTAAAGTTGTCAGAACCATTGAAGTTTGCATTAGGAACATACGTGTATGTGCCATTCGGGTTTAAGGTTAATGTACCATTTGAGACATTCGAAGAAATCGTGCTGGTCAATGGCTGATTTTCTATATCAGAATCATTCGTTAATACATTTCCACCACCAGAGCTGTCTTCGTTTATTGTAAGATTGTCTGCCGTAGCAGTTGGTGCATCATTGACAGGAGAAATAGAAATGGTAACATTTTCCGTAAGGCAAATAGAAGGAGAACCACTATCACACACCTCGTAGACAAACTGATCGCTTCCAAAATAATTTGCATTTGGTGTGTAGGTGAAACTACCGTTTGGTTGGAGCGTCAGCGTTCCGTTACTAGTCGTTGTACTGACTGAAGCGGATAAGGTATTGCCATCTATGTCCGAGTCATTTGTCAATACATTACCTGTGACCTGAGTATCTTCATTTGTTGAGAATAGATCACTGTTAGCTACAGGAGCATCGTTGACCGAATTTACTGTTATACTGACTGATTCATTGGCGCATAACGCTGGTGAGGCATTGTCGCATACCTGATATGTAAATGCATCACTTCCAAAGTAGTTGGTGTTGGGCGTATAGGTAAAACTGCCATTGGCATTTAGATTCAAATTTCCATTTGAGACACCAGTGATGACTGTTGCAGTCATGGTTTGTCCTTCAGGATCAGAATCGTTAGAAAGCACATTGTTTGTGAGTGTGTTGTCCTCGTTTACAGAATAGTTGTCTGGTTGAGGTACTGGTGGCGTGTTGCAAGTCTGTACTGTAACCAATTGACTCAAGTTGATTGCACATTCAAAGTAAGTCGCTTCCAACTCCACGAACGCTAAGCCAGGATTAGAGAAGGTAGAATAAACAGAATCTGTGGTTGCAGCTGCCGGATTCCCTCCTTGTATGGTCCAAGTATAATCAACAACGCCTGTACTTGTTGCATACATCAGAATGGACTCATCCTTACAAACCGTTGCAGGTACATTAAATGTTACAGTTGGACAAGGAACATTTGCTCTGCCTGGAGTACCGTACGGTGCGCCTATGTTACTACTTGCCTCCCAAGAATTTGGAAGTGTGTTGTCTAGGTTTGGAGCAGTTAAAGAAAGAGACGGGCCATTGCCATCAGGTATTGTATCCCAAGGAAGTCGATCATTGTAAATTACATAATCAGAAAGGCATTTATTTTGATCAAAAAGACTAACTCGTTCTCCTTTATTGCTCAATCCAAATACAAAGTTGCCTAGTGTATTGTTTGCTGGTACATTTGGAAATACGGACGAAAACATTGTCGTATTTTCTACTAGGACTAGAAACTCGCCTCCCTCAAGCGTGGTTCCTGTAGGGATTACAAATTCATTATTGTTATCGTAGAATGTCCATCCCGAAAGATCAACTGTTGCTGCATTTGGATTATGTAGTTCTACCCAGTCCCCTGGATCATTAAGGTTATTATTAGAATTATAATTGATTTCGTTTATTACAATTGGCTGTGCGAGATTATTACAGACCCTAGAATTTGCTGCTTTAGGCGTTCCACAAATTCCATCAGACCGAAACCAGTTGATTGGATCGCTGTTGTCAAATAGGGGATTGAGCAATTCTAGAGACGGTCCGTTTCCATCAGGATCTTCGTCCCAAGGGTTTGCATCATTGTATTTAACAGAATCGATTGTTAGATCTTTAAAATCTTTCCAAACCAGTTTTTCGCCATCATTGCTGAGGCTTCCTGCATATTGAGCATCTGGAAGAAAGCCATAATGAAGGTTAAATGTGTCTGCATTTTCTGCTAAAACCATGTAATCTCCTGCTGCAATAGAGGTTCCAAACGGGAAGGTGTAGGTTATTCCAGAGGCAAACTTCGTGTCTGTAAGGTTGACATCAGCTATTCCAGGATTATGGATCTCGATGTAATCCATTTCAGTATCGTATATGTTGCATGTATCACTAGGATGATACATGATTTCGTTGATCACTAATTGGCTGTAGTCAAGACCGACATAATAACGTTTAGGACAGGTGGCAGACCATGTGCTACCGTTTTTGACTCTTGCTTTAATTTCTACGACGCCTTGAGCGAGTGAAATAGAACCTGTATAGACTTGCGCAGTAGCTGAAATGCTACCACCTGGGGCACGTGGATCTGTTCCGTCAATGGTATAGTAAATTGTTCCTCCATTATTTGGATTGGAGAGCGTGATTTGTGTGCCTATGCTTACTTCACCACCAGGAATGTTGGATTGAACTGCATCAATTGAAGGGTAGAGATTATTGTTTTTATAGGCTGTTTTTACGCTTGCCAAACGATTGTAAAACCATCCCGAGCTAACTAAGTCTTGCCGGTATTGAAGAAAGTCATCATAAAGGTTGTCAGCCCATCTAGCGCATTCAGCCAAATAGGCAAGACTATGTGCGTCAAACACTTCTTTATAGTAATTTTCAGCATTGATCGGATTTAAGGGGCCGTCTGGTTCGATACAATTGCATTCAAAGCGATCTGCTACACGCATTCTAAAATCTGCGTTCGCTTTTAAGGGTTGCCATAGGTCTTCCCAGTGGTTCGTGTTGACCAGTTTGTTTGTATAATACCAGTCATTGTCGAAGGAAGGTTCTGGATCCCACATAAAAAAGCGATACGGTTCATTTGCAGTAGGATTTCCGATCACGTAAGTATTCCAATAGGTCCAGTCACCATGAGGGCCGTAGTTGCAAAGGATGACCCAGTCAATAAACTGTTCAACATCAAGGTATTGTTCAATTGCAGGGTAGTTTCCAGCCTGTGTTATCATATAATTGTAAGAATCGACGGTGCCATCTATTGCTGCAGGAACACTGCTGCAACAAGTCGTTTTTATGGTGTTATAATCATCTTTGCTACCGGAATAATAAGATTCACCGAAGGATTTTTCTGGTCGTTCAGAAATGGTATAAACACCCCAATACACAGCATTAATGTAGACATGAGCAAACCGACCGTGAACGCCATTGCCACTCATTTTGATTTGCCAGTCCTTTAATATTTTTTCGTGCATATTTTGCACACCACCTCTGTCTAATGTTTCTTGTCCTCCAGCTCTTAAATCAAAGACATCAAATTCGTCTGCGGCGTCTTCACCGAATAGTGGGAACTTCCATTTCGTGGCACCAAATTCTTCTCTAAACTTAAATCTGTAGTTCTTTTTATTGGCAGAAGCAGCACCAAATGAGGAGTTTCCATAGACCATGATACCCGTAGGAAGACTATAGGATTCACCATTCGTAACGTCAAAAAATTCAACGTTTCCTGATTTTAAAATTCCTTTATTAGAATAAATAAAACTATAATCTGATTGTTTTAAACTTAGACAAACTACTGGAATTGCTGTCAAAGCATCGTCCAACAATGGACCATAAACAGGATCATTTTGAATTGAGTTACTAATACCCGTGCCTACGGGGAAACCCGGCGTACTGTTTGGTTGTTGGATGACATCATTTATATAAATGTATGTATGTGCAAATACGGTGCTGGTATCTGCTGAATTGTAGGCTATTGCCTTAACAGTTGTCGTTGTGGTTACTGAAATTGGATTATTATAAATCTGACCTGTTGTGACAGAAATTTCTTGGCCATTGATGGCATACCTAATCGTTGCTCCTTGTATATCGGTACTTAAGTCAAGTGATATTGGAGCATTGTAGTACCCCCTTTCGTAGGAAAAAGTTATGGTTTGTCCTTGTATATTCAAGCTCAATGCAAAAAGAATTATAATGGAGATAAACTGCTTCATTTTGCATTAAATTAAAGGAGAATGTTTATTTGCAAATAATTGTATTTCAAAAATCTTGTTTATTTAATTTTACTTCTTTACACTTCCAAATACACCATTGTTCAATAGCCACATCGCCTTGTCTGATCCGTTGACATCGCCATTCATATTAATATCTGTACTAAGGTAGGTTCCAAATTTCCCGTTATCCAGTAACCAAGATGATTTGTCTTTTCCGTTAATGTCATAACTGACTACATCGTCTAATTGATTGCAATCACCTGCATAGAGACCCCAGATACCTGTAGTCAGTTGTTTTGCGCCGTTGCCACCTGCAGTGTAACTATTAGCTGTCCTGAAATCCCAGGTCAGTGTTCGGTTTACGACACTTACTTGTGTAGGAGACATTACTGCCATGTGGTTTCGATGCTCTGCTACGATGTAAAAGTTGCCAGAAAGCTCTTGCGTAGAAATGCAGGTTTCAGGAAACTCAACGGTACCATCTGAATGCAAGATGCCAGCAACGCGTAATGCTTCTGTTGATTTCTCAGGGCCCGTCCGAAATGAAATCAATACCCAGTCCACGACTGTGGCATCGTAATCAGCATCCGTCCAGTTTGAACCTTCATTTCCATAGTAGAGCCACGGAGCAACATCATATGGCTGACCAGGAATTGGATTGTTTGTCATGCCTGGTAGGACAGCTCTGGTAGTATTTAGAGTTGTACTCATAAGGCCAGATTGTGTATCGTATGGACCTTCTAAATTCAAGGAGATATCTAGGGTCACGCAATCTGGAATGACATTGATGTAAACGGTAGCCGTTTCACAGTAATTCGGTGTGCCGTTGTCGCAAGCTCGGTACTGGAAACTATCGACACCGGAGAAGCCAGTAAATGGAGTATAGTAGAAACTACCATCAAAATTTAAGAGTACTGAGCCGTTGTTAAAAGACAACAGCGTATAGGCCATCGGGTTGGTTTCAACATCAAAGTCATTTGTGCTTGCATTTCCTGCCACTTGTACACCTTCGTCAGTAGTAAGGGTGTCATTTCTAACAATGGGTTGATCGTTAACTGATATTACATTGATTGTGGCTGTTTCCTGTGTGCACAAGGCAGGGTTGCTGTCATCACAAACCTCATAAACAAAGCTATCAACTCCAAAGAAATTAGTGTTTGGAAGGTAGGTGAAGCTCCCGTTTGCATTGAGGGAAAGTGTTCCGTTTGTAGGATTAACCACCACCGTACTAGCAATCGGTTGATTTTCAACTTCTGAATCATTTGAAAGTACATTATTGCTAAGTAGGTTATCTTCATTTATACTAAAGTTATCTGCTATCGCGATTGGAGGGTCATTGACTGGAGAAATTGCTAGATTAACTGTTGCAATTTCGCAGAGTATTGGAGTACCATCATCACAAACTTCATAGGTAAATGCATCACTTCCGAAATAATTTGGATTTGGATTGTAGGTAAAACTTCCATTTGGTAGAAATGAAATTGACCCGTTAAGCGGCTGAGTTTGAATTGTAGCCGTTAAATTATTTCCATCAATATCAGAATCATTACTTAAAACATTTCCTGCGACTTGAGTATCTTCTGTTCCTATAAACGAATCATTCATAGAAGCGGGTGCATCATTCACAGAATTAATAATAATATTCACGATCTCATTTACACAGAGTGAAGGTGAACCGTTGTCGCAGACTTCATAAATGAAATTGTCCGAACCATAATAATTTGCATTCGGTACATAAGTGAAATCGCCGCTCACATTTAGCGTTAGACTACCGTTCCCAACAGTTGATATTATAGTGACAGCTAGTGCATGGTTTTCTATATCAGAGTCATTGGTCAATACGTTGTTTGTTAACGTTGCATCTTCCACAATTGTATAATTGTCTTGATTTGGAGTTGGTGCATCATTGACAGGAGAAATAGAAATAGTAACATTTTCCGTAAGGCAAATCGAAGGAGAACCATCGTCGCATACCTCGTAAACAAACTGGTCACTTCCAAAATAATTTGCGTTTGGAGTATAGGTGAAATCGCCATTTGGTTGAAGCACTAATATTCCATTACTAGTGGTTGTATTCACGGAAGCGGTTAGTGTATTGCCATCAACATCTGAATCGTTTGTCAATACATTTTCAGAGACTAGACTATCTTCTTTGGTTGTATAAAGGTCACTATTCGTGATTGGAGCATCATTAACTGAGGTTACGGTAATAACTACTGTTTCTGTATCGCATAAAGCAGGAGAACCATTGTCGCAAACCTGATAGGTGAAGTTGTCTGTACCGTTGAAATTGCTGTTAGGCACATAATTGTATGTACCATTTGAATTTAGCGTAAGTGTACCATTCGAAACATTGGTAATAATTGTTGCAGTCAATGTCTGGTTTTCAATATCAGAATCGTTTGTCAATACATTTCCACTTCCAGAACCGTCTTCAACTATAGTAAAATTGTCCCCGGAAGCTGTTGGAGCATCATTAACTGGAGAAATAGAAATAGTAACATTTTCTGTCATGCAAATTGAAGGCGTACCGTTATCGCACACTTCGTATATAAATTGGTCACTACCGAAATAATTTGCATTTGGCATGTAGGTGAAGTTACCATTCGTTTGAAGCGTAAGTGTGCCGTTAGTCGTTGTTGTATTAACGGAGGCAGATAAGGTATGACCATCTGCATCAGAATCATTTGTCAGAACGTTTCCTGTAGCTTGAGTATCCTCTGTAGTCGTAAACAAGTCGCTATTCGTATCAGGTGCGTCATTCACGGAAGTTACTATTATCGTAACCGTCTCCGTGTCGCACAAGGCAGGAGAACCATTGTCACATACTTGATAAGTGAAATTATCTGTACCGTTAAAATTTGCATTCGGGACATAATTGTAGTTGCCATTTGAACTTAAGGACAGCGTACCATTTGAGACATTCGTGGTAATTGAAGCAGTAAGTGGTTGGTTTTCAATATCAGAATCATTCGTTAATACATTTCCACCACCCGACCCATCTTCGCTGATAGTAAGATTGTCAGCTGTTGCAATTGGTGCATCGTTTTCTGGTGAAATAGAAATCGTGACATTTTCAGTAACACAAAGCGTAGGAGAACCATTATCGCAAACCTGATAAACGAATTGGTCGCTTCCAAAATAATTTGTATTGGGTGTATACGTAAAACTGCCATTTGGTTGTATAACAACTGTGCCATTGGTTGGAGAGGTGCTCACTGTTGCTGATAACGTATGGCCTTCAATATCTGAATCATTATTTAATAAATTCCCTGTTATCTGAGTGTCTTCGTTTCCTGAGAACAGATCGCTATTGGTTATTGGTGCATCGTTTATCGGATTGACCGTAATGCTAACAGATTCTGTGGCACATAAGGTAGGTGATGCATTGTCGCATACTTGATAAGTAAATCCATCACTTCCAAAGTAGTTCGCATTTGGTGTATAGGTAAAACTGCCATTCGAATTCAAGGTTAAATTCCCATTAGAGACACCACTTACTAGGGTGGTTGTCATTGGCTGCCCATCAGGTTCAGTGTCGTTTGTCAACACATTTTTTGTCAATGTTTTATCCTCGTTTACTAAATAGTTATCCGGTTGCGGGATAGGAGGTGCATTACAGGATTCTATAATAGATAGTTGACTTAAATTGGTTGTACATTCATAATAAGTGGCTTCTAGCCCAATCAATGCGAATCCTGGGTTCGGGAAACTAGCATTCACGGTTGCGGTGGTTGCTGATGCCGGAGTTCCTCCTTGGATTGTCCAAGTATAATCTACATTTGAGGAACTTGTTGCCGTAAACACGACAGAAGAATCTTTACAGATCGTAGGGGGCACTGTAAAGCTTACCGTTGGACAAGGGACATTTGCTCTACCAGGTGTTCCAAAAGCAGCACTTATATTACTACTTGACTCCCAAGAACTATGCAATGCATTGTCTAGATTTGGTGTAATCAGAGAAAGTGTTGGACCTGTGCCATCTGGGGCGGTTGGCCATGGCTGAGTGTCATCAAAAATCACATGGTCAGAAAGACATTTGTTTTCATCAAATAGTGAAATACGTTCTCCTTTGTTACTTAAGCCAAAGTTGAAGTTTCCTTGATAGTAGGTTGCATCAACGTTTGGAAATACATTCGAAAATAAGCTATCATTTTCTGCTAGTACTAAAAATTCTCCTGCACCAATGATTGTTCCTTGAGGGAGTACATAACCATTGTTATTATCATAAAATGTCCAGTCAGAAATATCAATTGAGCTACCTGTTTGATTGTGCAGTTCAATCCAATCACCAGGGTCTGCAACGGTATTGTTAGAGTTGTAATTGATTTCGTTGATGACAATACTCTCAGCAGTTCCAGTACATACCCTAGAGTTAACTGCATTCGGTGTACCGCAAGCATTGTCAGATCGGAACCAGTTTAGTGGATCGGTGTTGTCAGAAGACGGGTTTAGCAATTCGAGAGAAGGGCCATAGCCATCAGGGTCTTCATCCCAAGGATTTTTGTCATTGTAGGTGAGCGAGTCTACAATTGTTCTATATGGTGCTTGTAGAATGATTTTTTCACCATCCTTGCTTAAAGAGCTTCCAAAATCACCGAATGGAGAGAAGCCATATTTTTGAACAAATTCAAGACTGTCCTTTGCTAGAACCAAGTAGCCATTTGCAGCGATTGAAGTACCCGTTGGAAAGTCATAATCAATTCCTTCTGAAAACTTAAAGTTGTTTAAAGAAACGGCAAATGATTCAGTATTATGAATTTCTATAAATGGCGATCCACAACCAATTTCAGGATTATACATGATTTCATTGATGACAATGCTAGGAGGAATGTAGTTAACTGCAGGAGTTGTAACTATTTGTTCTGGATCACTCCAATGTGACCAGCGGCCAGTATTATCTTTATATCGTACTCTGATTTTATACGTTCTACCTACTTTTAATTGCGCGTCAGGCGATATTGTGTAACTACTTGAAAAAGAAGTAATTTCACCACTTTCCCATTTTGTTTCAATTTCATATTTCGGGCATTTGTCTTGGTACACTGTGTTTGCTGGGTCTGACCATTCGCCAACTCGCCATTCTAGTGCAGCAAAAGTGCCACTACCTTGTGGATCTGAAAAAGCAGAATTACTAAATGTAAGATTATCTAATGCAGTACTTCCTGTTAGGTTTATTGTGGGTTTGTTCGGTATGTTAACATCATGAATACCATCGACTGTTGTGTTTGTAGTGCTTGCTACATGTGCGGCTCGGTCTTGAAACCATGTTTCGTACCACTGTATTTGTGCATCAATTGTTCCTAGGTCATAGGTTTGGGCCCATCTACTTTTGTCTAGGACGGTCCAGTCATAGGAGGCATTGGGATCGTAAATTTTAGCAGATTCATTATCAACTAAATGTTCTATTTGTTCTGTGCTTAATAACAAGTCATATGCAGAACGTAATTCGTTTTTATATTGTATGATATTGGCTGATTCAATGATCAAATTGTTCTTGCATATTGTTGTTGGAATAGATTGTGCTCTAGGGAAAACAGTTACATCATCAAATGGAGAACCAAAGGCATTATCCTTGTCACCCCACCAACAAAACCATTCTCCGGATTCGGAATTATAATAATTTCGTTGACTATGTTTTCCGATATAGTTGTTACCGTTTTGCCCATAAATTATACTACCTACACGGTCGTTAATTGCAGCAGTTTGATCTATGTTTGTAAGGTCTATTGGACCGATGTTTTCGGAATTAGGGAAATCACCTAAGTACTTCATCCGTACTGGCTTGTACCTCCAAATGTTTCCTTCTGGATGGTTATGCTCTTCTAAATGATCTCCTCCATAATCTTCTATTATTAAGAAAACGCCCCAAAAATCTCCTGTGTTCCCTGCTTCTGTACTTTGGTCAACAATACGAAGTTGAGTATAATCTGTATTCCTATAAAAAGGAGCATCGCAAAGTTCAAGAACTTTGTAAATAAGTGATTCAGTCAAGCCGTGAGCGGCTATATCATTCGACCAAGTTCCGGATAAGGCTAACTTGCCTCTTTTTTCGTTGTAATCATCTCCACAATCGTCTAGGGCTTTAGCTTTCTTTTCAGAATTCAGATCAATCTTAATTCCTGGTTTTTTTCTTTTAAAACGTGAATCTCCCCCTCTAGGTCTAAAACGGATATGGTCAAATATTTTTCCATTATAAACTAGAGTTCCTTCCCCTAGGTATTCAGTTCCTGTGTACTGCCCAGCATTATCTCCACCGTTGCCGATATAAGTGATGGCTGTTGATGACTTCGTGAGGATAGTGATGTCTTGTAACGAATCTAGCGTGCTCAGATTATAACCATTGAAGGTCGGATAACCATCGTAAACATAATAGGCATAATTACTTTCTGGATGATTAGGGTCTGGATAGTAGCTGCTATATCCATTGGTGGTCGTCACCTTAACTCTATATCGGATAAAATTTCTGTGCACTTGATTAGAAGCAGGTATTTTTGCTGTATAAACACCATTGTTCGCAGTAGAGTCTGCATTGAGTCCGTTATCTAACATGGAGATGGTTGTCCAATTGCTTAGATATGTGGCATCTGATTTTGCGATATAATTTCCAGGGGTGACTACCTGGTACTCTAGTTTAACGGTTAATATGGAACTATAATTTAGATGGTCGTCAAAATCCGCTTTAATGCGAACTTCATCCCCTGTTATTGGTGATTTAGGACTCATACTAACGTTTTTAATAACTGGAGTGCCTGACCAATTGCTTGAATAAACAGCAGAATTCGATGTTCCTGGGCTTGGGGTAGCTGCCGACCAACTGCCACCATGTTTACCATCGAGTTGTGGGTTTATTTTTTGGATGGAGGCCTCATGTTTTAGTGTATCGTCATTAAATCGAACATTAGGCCATTCATCCCAGCTTTCATAGTCTACGTTGTCAATTGCTTCAAATAAGTTGTTTCTTAAAATCACTTCATCTCCTCCAGTACTCAAGTTTCCTGTAAGAGGCCCTAAAACATTACTAATGGAAAAGAAACTTTGACAAGTTGATGGGTCTTGAGCGATAACTAGATACCCTCCCGAATTGATTTGTGTGCCGGATGGGAAAGAATAGGAAACGCCTCCTGTAATAGTCCAACCACTTATATTTATAGCACTGCTACTTGAATTGTGCAATTCTATAAATTTAATATCTTCCTGAAGGTTTACATTTCGATAGTTAATTTCATTTATTGTAATAAAATTAGCAAATGAATGTTGAGCCAACAGTAAGAAAAATAAAATAGAAAGGGTTAATTCTACTTGTTTAATGTAATTCTTTTTCATCGTCTTAATTAATTCGAAATTAATTATGTTTAAGGTTTTCGTGTGGTTTTACTATGTCACATGGTGGTCTCTATTAGTATAGACTGTAATAAGTTGTAATAGGCTGCATCCTACCTTACTTTTTTACACTTCCAAATACTCCATTGTTTAACAACCATAGTGCTTTATCGCCCCCAGTTACATCCCCATTCATATTCATATCAGTTCTCGTGTATATTCCAAATTTACCATTGTCTAACAACCAATCAGATTTGTCTTTCCCATTAATGTCATAACTGACCGCATCATCTACTTGATTAGAGTCGCCAGCAAACAGCCCCCAGACACCAGCGCTTAGCTCCTTGGCTCCACTTCCACCCACTGCATAACTATTCGCCAATCGGAAGTCCCAACTCAAGGTGCGGTTTACCACGCTTACTTTTATAGGAGACATTACTGCCATGTGATTTCGGTGCTCTGCTACAACATAATAGGAGTCTGTTAACTCATTTGCAGCAAGGCATTCGTCTAGAAAAGAAACCGTGCCATCTGCATGCACTAAACCTGCTAATTGATGCACTTGCGATGCTTTAGTAACGTCCGTTCGCAAGGAAATCAATACCCAATCTACTACTGTAGCTGAGTAATCTGTATCCGTCCAGCCTGTTCCTTCTGTACCATTATAATTCCATGGATTTCTATTATACGGTTGACCAGCAATAGGGTTGCCTAACATTCCTGGTAAGACAGCTCGAACCGTATTTAGTGTCGTGTTCATTTGACTCGTTTGTATATCATATGCGCCTTCGAGATTCAACGAGATTTCTAGTGCTACACAGTCTGGAATAACTTCGATATAAACTGTTGCTGTATCACAGTAGTTCGGTGACCCATTGTCGCATGCTTTGTATTGAAAGCTGTCAATGCCCGCAAAACCAGCAAATGGTGTATAGTAGAAGCTGCCATCAAAATTAAACAACGTAGAACCATTCGGACTGAAAGATACCAGAGTGTAACTCATTTGTGCAGTCTCTACATCAAAATCATTTATGCTTGCATCACCAGTAATCTGGACACTTTCATTGGTTGAAATAGAGTCGTTTAGGACAATTGGTTGGTCATTGACCGATTGAATAATTATGGTACTAGTTTCTTGTGTGCATCGTGCGGGTGAAGAATTGTCACATATTTCATAAAAAAATGTGTCGTTTCCATAATAATTTGAATTAGGAATGTACGTAAAACTTCCATCTGCAAGAAGCGTAAGCATTCCATTAGAAACGTTAGAAGTCAGTGTGACTGTCATTGGCTGATTTTCTACCTCTAAATCGTTGGCTGCTACATTTCCACTACCAGTGTTGTCTTCATCTATCGTAAGAACATCAGCGGTTGTTATTGGAGCATCATCAATGGGAGAAATAGAGAGGTTGACCGTTTCTGTTAGGCAAATAGAAGGTGATCCATTATCACAAACCTCATAAGTAAAACTATCACTTCCGAAATAATTTAGTGTTGGAGTGTAGGTGAAGTTTCCACTTGTTTGAAGGATCAATGTTCCATTTGTAGGTTGACTTTGAATGGTTGAAGCCAAGGAGTTTCCATCAATATCAGAATCGTTTGTTAATACATTATCCGTAATTTGATTATCCTCGTTTGCAGAAAAGAAATCACTCATTGGAGTAGGACTATCGTTTACAGAATTAATAGTAAGATTGACTAATTGGGTAGCACAAAGTGAAGGAACTCCATTATCACAAACTTCATAGATGAAATTGTCTGTACCAAAATAATTCGCAGTTGGGATGTACGTAAAACTACCGTTCGAATTTAAGGTTAAGGATCCATTTAAAACATCAGTGAAAATCGTAGCTGATAACAATTGATTTTCGATATCAGAATCGTTTGTTAGTACATTACCATTAAGCGTAGCATCCTCATTGATTGAATAATTCTCAGTAACAGTAATTGGTGCATCATTCAGCGGAATTACAGAGAGCGTAACCGTTTCTGTATCACATAAAATTGGCGTTCCGTCATCACAAACCTCATAAGTAAAGTTGTCACTTCCAAAGTAATTTGAATTTGGTGTGTAGATGAAACTACCATCTCCGAGTAGGTTGAGTGTACCGTTGCTAGGGGCCGTGCCGACGGTTGCCATCATGGAATTTCCATCAACATCAGAATCATTTGTTAAGACGTTGCCAGTAATAGATTGATCTTCATCTCCAATGAAGATATCATTGATTGCTAATGGTTGATCATTAACACTAGCGACTGTAATCGTAACACTAGCTTGATGACAGGCAGGAGCTGTTAGGTTTATAACCTTTGTAAATGTGAAGGATTCCAAACCTGTATTTTGAGTTGAATCCGTAAATTTTACCAAACCAGCATTGTCAATTTGTAATCTACTATAAGTACTAGGAACACTGGGTAGTGTCATAAAGTAACTTCCAGTTGAAAACCCCGCATTAAATTCATAATAGGTATAAGAACCAGTATTTGCCGTTACTTGCATATCAGCATTAACAGTACCATCTGATCTTAATCTAGGAAGATTACCGGCTGCTGCTCTTTGCACATGCCAGTATCCGTTACCTTTGTCAATAAATTTCCATTCTACATCTTCTCCCGTTGCACTTATAGATGACGTATAAGCATCTTCACTGCTACCTGTTGCTGCTAATCGTTTGTTGTGGTGAGGAGAATCTATGTAATAGATCGCATTTGGGTCTGGTGTAAAGGTCGGACCAGCAGGCTCATTATCACAGACTTCATAGGTAAACACATCTGTGCCATTGAAGTTTGGATTTGGTGTGTAAATAAAGTTGCCATTACTGGAAAGTACCACCGTTCCATTTGTTGGTGGTGTTACTGGCGTTATGGTTAGAGCAAGGTTGGTGTTTTCTACAGGATCACTGTCATTTGTCATTAAATTTCCATTCACGGAAGTATCTTCTTGTGTAGAAAAGTTGTCATCTGCAGCAATAGGAGCATCATTTACCGCATTGATAGCAATAGACACGCTAGCTTGGGCACACAGAATAGGAATCCCATTATCACAAACTTCATAGACAAACCCATCCGTTCCATAATAGTCCGTATCCGGTGTATAAGTGAAACCGCCATTCGCATTTATTGATAAATTCCCATTCACAACTCCTGAGACAATGGAGACAATCAATGGTTGACTTTCTGGATCAGAATCGTTATCAAGCACATTGGAGCTCAAGTTGTTGTCCTCGTCTACCGTATAACTGTCAGGTTGTGGAACAGGTGCGGTATTGCAGGTCTGTATCGAAAGTAATTGTTGCGTATTGTCTGAACATTCAAAATAAGTGTATTGGAGTTCTACAATTGCTAATCCAGGATTTTGAAATAGCACATAAACCGAATCACCTGTTGCTGAACTAGGAGTGCCACCTTGAATACTCCAAGTAAAATTAGTGTTGCTGTTGCCTGTTGTGTGCAGTAAGACGGTGTCTCCAGCACAAATTGTATTTGGAGTAGCGATACTAAAGCTTGGACATGGGACATTCGCTCTACCTGGTGTACCAAACGGAGCACCAATATTCCCACTGGTTTCCCAGGATTCTGGAAGTAAGTTATCCAAATTTGGGTCGATCAGGGAAAGCGTTGGGCCGTTACCATCTGGGATAGAATCCCACGGCAGTTTATCGTTGTATTGGAGTTCGTCGACTACACATTGATTCTGATCTATAAAGGCTATTCTTTCACCACTGCCGCTAAGTGCAAACACAAAATCACCAAGTAGATTATTTCCGGATTGCAAATGAGGGAAAATGGAAGAAAACAGATTTATGTCTTGAGCAAGAATAAGGAATTCGCCAGCATTAAGGGTTGTTCCTGCAGGAATGAAAAATGTATTTTCACTATCGTAGAATGCCCAGTTCGAGATATTAATCGCGTTGGCAGAAGTGTTGAGGAGTTCAATCCAGTCTCCAGGGTTGTTTTGATCGTTTGAATTATAGTTGATTTCATTGATCACAATTGCAGGTGGCGTCGATTGGCAAGGCATTGAGTTCTCTTCTCCTGGACTTCCATTTATTGCAACCGATGCATGCCAATTGCTTCCTAACTCGTTGTTGGAAGGAATAGGGAAGTCCAATTCTAAAGATTTTCCGAAACCGTCTGCTAGGAGTGGCCAAGGGAGGTTGTCACTATAATCAACGGAGTCGATGGTCTGATTGACTGGGTTTTGAAGGATGATGTTTTCGCCATTGTTACTGAGTTGGCTATTGATCCACTCAAACACTTGGTAGCCGTTTCCTACGAATTGTGAAGCGTCTTTTGCAAGGACGATGTACTCATTGGGCTGTATGATTGTTCCTTCTGGAAACTTGAAGCAGAAGCCGGAGGTAATCTCGTAGTTGGTAAGGTCGCGTGGTGCTGATCCGGGGTTATGGATTTCGATGAACTCTTTTTCGTTGAGGGTGTCTGATGGGTGATAGTGAATTTCATTGATGACTAGATCTAAAGCAGCGACGAATATCGGTGTTCTAGTAGTGTTAGTGGTGTAGGTCTCATATAATGAAGCATTGGTGTCACCTGTTTCTTGCCAATGAGAAAACCGGTAACCAGGGTTTGGGACGGCGTGGATTTCAATAGGAACATTGTCATAGTAAACCCCCGAATAGTCATGTGGTATTTCAAAATAATTGGAGTGTAACCGAACGGTACCATTCGTCATGGCATCAAAGTTAAGGGTCAGCTGGAAATCTCCTGAAAGTCCCCATTGTGCTTCCATATGTTGTTTTACATACGGAGGTCGTTGAGCCACAAAATCCTTCATCTGCTGAACTTGATTGTTGTAAAGCGTCATTGTATGGCCGTAAATCGCATTAGCTTGAGGAAGATCGGGTAAGATTTCATTATAATAATCATCTACAATAGGATCAAATATAGTGTTGGTGAAAAGGAGATCCATATAAGTATTCATCCGTTGAATGTATTCTCCTCTAAACTCGGGATGGTCAAATAGTTTTCTAAATAAAATATTGGCGTAATAGTTCCGACCATGGTAATTGTTAAGTAGTATTTTACCAGCCAGATTATTGAACGTAAGGTTGGCCGATTTCATTGAATTATCATAGTCAACCATTGTCCAGCGCCACTTTTTATCACTGCCTTTCTCTTTCCATACTTTTTGATTGTTGCTTACCCAATCCTTTGCTGAGCAGAAATGTCCGGTGATTAGGTAATTTAACAGCTCATTATCGTCAATTTGGGCTTTGATGATTTCATAATCAGCGTTATTGCTTCCATCTCTAGTCGCAACATCGTAAATAAAGTTGTGCCAAGACATGGTGTCTCCGTAAGTTGCCCGCTGGAATGCCCACCAGGTAGTAGAAGGGAAATCTCGACCTGGATTTTTAAGAATGTCTATACTATCTCGGTTATCAACTGATTTTGGGAAATCATTTTCGTAATGCCATTTGTCATATTTCTCTCGGACGTTTTGAATACCAATGTATTTCCCATTCAAAAAGATAATACTTGGTTGTCCAGACTGTCCATCGATATCGAATTTGTCGGATACAAATCTTGCAATGGTAATATCTGTAAACAATTCCTGGATATGATTATTGCCACTTCTAATGTACAAGCGTTTGAAATGATCGAGCTCGTTGTCTTTAAAGAGAGGATAGTTAATCTCGTTGGTTCCGACTTCACTATATTGATTTCTAAGTAGAATATTTAATGGTTTTTGTGGTTTTTTTCTCTTACAATTCCCGCCAATTTTGATTCCAATGTTATTCTCAACAACTAAGGTATCATCCATGAATATTTTCAAATGTGCCTCTTTTTCCCAGCTTTGATTCCAGTTTCTTGGAGTAACCACATCGCAATACCCCGTAATTCCATTTGTCCCAGTAGCATAGATGCCTGCAGTGTCACTCCATAAATCGATTGGATCCATGGTAATATGATAGATCGGTAAGGTAGAAGTGAAATCTATCAAATAGGTACTTGTTGTGACGAAGCTGTTTTCAAACCCACTTTTTACTGCGATTGCACGAATGCTTTGAGTGGTATCAATTGTAAATGATCCAGAATAAACTGTACTTGAGGTGGTTGGCAAGCTTCCATCTACTGTATAATAAAAAGTGCTTCCTGTTTCTCCGGAAATCGTAATTGCTTGAGGACCTGTATATTTCCCACTTGACGGCGAAACTATTGGCCTTTCTGCTTTGGGTGCACTATTGTTGTTGGTAGCACCTGGACTTGCTGGTACCAAGGAAGATAAGTTACCACTTGCATCTGGTAATCGTCCGTAGCCAAGATCGTTTGGAGTATTAGAAAATGAGAAAGAATCAATCAAGGTAATCGCATCTGGAGCTGTCAGGATCATCTGCTCACCTACGCTACTCAAACTAAAATCGAGATGATGTTCTCCTTGGTCGGTTTCATTGTCCGCCCAAAATATGATATAACTTCCAGGGGCAACTGTTGTTAACGTACTATTCGTAGAGGGGATTTGCCATTTTGTTGGATTAGAAAAATTGTCAGAAATATAATAACCCGCTAAATTAATTGATGAATTTCCGGAATTATATAGCTCTATGATGTCATCAAATTCACCAAAGTTGTCCGCCGCAACAGTTTTATTAGCAGGTATAACCTCGTTGATAAACAGTTGTGCGTTTATCGTATTTGTCCCTAGTAAAATGAGTAATATGGTGTATTTTAGGTAATTGTTCATTGATGCATAAGTATTCTACCTCTAGTTGTATTTACAACTGGGTTTCCAATATAGATTTACTTCTAATTTTTATTGGTTGGAACTTAGGCTAGCTTATTAAAGTAGACAGGGGATCGACTATTCTGGTTGCATATCAAATTACTTCTTTATATACTATTTTATAGTGAATAATTGTTAAAATTTAATGTATAATAGTTTTTACTTCTGTACACTCCCAAAAATCCCATTATTCAACAGCCACAGTGCTTTATCTGATCCATTAACATCTCCATTCAAATTCATATCTGTTCTTAGATAAACGCCAAATTTTCCATTGTCTAACAACCAAGAAGATTTGTC
>CALGAW010000019.1 GCA_937959115.1 uncultured Saprospiraceae bacterium | reverse complement strand
TTTGTTTGCCTATATTTGTGGTTATAAAATATGTGTTCCCCGAATTTAGGCGTTTATACCTACTTTCGGGGATTTTTTTATCCACAAACTAACAGTAAAGTGTTGGTTATCAGTCGATTTTTATTTTACAGGGAAACCCTAGACAATCTTTGGATTGTGATGATAAAAAGAAAGCATTTTGCCTATTTGGTAAAATGCTTTTTTATGGGGTTGACTATATCCCGAAACTTGTTGGTCTAGGAATCATGCTACAAGATAAAATTCTAATTCTAATTGGTTGAATACCACTTTAACAAATACACACTGTATTAAAAATGAGAACCTTAACAATCAACACTTCCAAAATTTTAATCATTAAATTATTCCTGCAATTTTGAGTATATTAGTATCCGAAATAATTAAATCAATCTAGATATGCGTTTACAATCTACCCTATATCTGCTTTTGTTGTTTATTATCCCGATTGTTTCTATAGGTCAAGAAGACCTGGAGAATCATCCTCCCGTCACCAACGAATGGCTTGTCATTCCAGGGGAACAGGTGGGCGCCATCCATGCGAAAACAACAAGGACTACACTGACCCACCATTTCAACAGAAGAGCCATCCGTGACTACACCACAGCGACTAGTGATGGTATCCAACATATTTCTACCGTTAATGAGCAAACAGCAAACAGTCTTACCGTCTACTGGACCAACGAAATGAGAAACACCGTAAACCGCGTAGAGATCAACGGATGGGTCGGCTCCAACTGGTATTTGGAAAATGGTCTGCGTGTTGGGCTTACCTTATATGACCAACTGCTTGAAATTAATCAGCAGTCCATTCAGTTTAAGGGGTTTTATAATGAGAAAGAAGGTGGAATGGTTTCTAATTGGAATAATGGCCGATTGGGAGCGTTAAATTCTAATTTAAAGGTGCAACTTTGGTATAGTGGAAGCTGCGAACTCACTGAGCTAAACAGCTACAATTTCCTAAGCAACAATATGCATTCAAGCACAGAGGAATTGGCTCAATTTCTAGAACTAAGAGTCTATAAACTTACCGTTTATCTTTAATTGCTTGATTTTAAATCCGCTCAACTATCCAAATCATGAAACACCTTATCTCTTATATTGTTGCCCTATTCTGCCTGTTGTTGGCCGTTGCAGATATAAACGCACAACAAGCCATTTGGCAACAGTTTCCTAGTCAACCAGGTACTGGATCTCGCCAGGATGATATCTTCTTTATTGATGAGAATAACGGCTGGACCATTGAGGCCCAAAACACTGGAACGAACCGACGTGGCTACATTTATAAAACGACTGATGGAGGAAATTCTTGGGTGACACAAGACGTGCGAACAGGAACCCACTATCGTGCTCTAGGTTTCACCTCCGCAACTAGAGGATTTGCAGGCAACTTAGGTGCAGGTTCATGGAGTAATGCAACAGATACCAACCCTTTATATGAAACCTTTGATGGTGGGAATAATTGGTCTGTAGTCCCTGGTGTGCCTTCTGATGTAAAAGGGATTTGTGCCATTCAAATACTAGACAATCAAACGATTATTGCGGGTGGAAGAGTGCGTGGGCCAGGTGCTGGGCAGAATCCTGCTACAAATGGAGGAGTTTATCTGATGAAAAGCACGAACAATGGAAGCGGCTGGACCTATACAGATCTGAGCTCAGGTAATTCTAACATTCCTTCTGGACAAGGGATGGGTGGTATTATGGATGTTCATTTCTTTGATCAAAACAACGGTTTTGTGATTGGGATGGATGAAAACCCGTATACGACCAATCCAAGCAGTGCAACCTATCATGGTAAAATAATGAAGACGACCGATGGCGGGAATACGTGGTCGAACGTTCTGACGGTTCCATATACTGGCACTTACTTCTGGAAATTGGTTTTTCCTACGCCTAACATTGGCTATGCCTCCTTGCAAGACAATAATTCTCCTTACCCAAATATTAAATTTTATAAAACGATAGATGGCGGAGACACTTGGACGTTGCAAACTATTGGAGTAGGAAGCTTTTTTGTACAAGGAATAGGATTTTCAAGCGCTACGAAAGGCTGGATTAGCGGGAGTAGTTCTTCAACTACAAACATGTATGAAATCAATTACAACAGTCCGACTTCTTTCACATTTGCGACTTCGAATAACTCACAAGCTGGTCGTGAACGCTTGAATAAATACCGATTCATTATAACGGCTGCTGGAGACACCATTGGATATACGTGTGGTGAAAGAGCACATGTTTATAAAAAACCAGCGGCAGAATCGGGGAATACGCCTTGTGAAGCCATTCTAGCTCCAGCAAATGGAACCATTTCAGGATCCATTACTGACCAATTGACTCAAAGTACTGGAGTACCTGCGCCAACAAACTTTTCAAATACAAGCTCTAGTACCGCTCAAATTTGGAATACCTCAAATGGTTGTGAAGACCGATGGTTTAAAGTAGCAGTGCCTGCATCTGGTGCTATAAGAGCTTCGTTTACTTGGCTTGGGCAAGGAACTTCTGACCTTTGCGTAGCTACTTATTCAGGGGTCTGCAATAATGGTTCTCCTAGCAGTTTCACTTTGTTAGGAGCGGATGACGGACCTACTTTGCCAGAAATTGCAGTTAGTTGTTTGTCGCCGGGTGATACCGTTTACTATAGAGTTTGGGCGTTTGGCTGTGGTGGAAGTGGTACGATTTCAACCTACAACATTACCTTTTCGGATGCACTTAATGAACCGACTGGTGATGAAAGTTCTACGGCTTCTACCCTACCGATCAACCTACCCACACAACCAGAAAGTCCCTTTCAGTTTGGAGAAGTGACTGGGGATTATTTTGAAACGAAATCCAACTTTGTAGTACCGAGTTGTGGCACCTATAATATATCAAATGGTTGTGAAGACCGATGGTACAAAATCACAATTCCCTCTACTGATACAGTATTTATTGAAGCAGATCGAACAGATGCGAATCTTTGGATGGGCATGGCCTTGTACTCAACTGATTGCCCTACATCAAACAGTGATGAAATTGCTTGTGATGGCCAAGTGTTCTCGCCTAGGATCAACTATGTGGGGGCAACAGGAGAAACGGTTTACTTAAGAGTTTGGGATTATGATTGTAATCATGCAATGACCTTTGATATTCGAGCGTTTATTCGATCGAATGTCAGTAATCCAAACTGTAGTAATCCTTCGAATGGCGATGGGGATGAACCTTGCAATGCACCTTGTTTACCAGTCGATGGAAGCTCGATTACACTGAATCTAAACAACTCTTATTCGCAGACAGGAAGTGGAATTGCTGCTCCAACCTTGTTTTCAAATACTGGATCCACTGAAGCACAAATCTGGACAGGTAATGGCTGCGATGATATCTGGATACAAGTCCCCATTGGACCAAGTGGTGGATTTAGAGCTAATTTCACTCAAAATTCTGGGAGTAATGATCTTGCGGTGGCAGCGTATAGTGGAACTTGCAATGGCCAGTCTCCGATAAACTTTCAGCAATTAGGGGCGGATGACGGCTCCGCAATGCCTGTGATTTCAGTTTCTTGTCAGCCTGTCGGATCTACGGTTTATCTTAGGATCTGGGACTACGGTTGTAATAACACTTCTAATTTTAATGTTACACTCAACGATATACAAGGAGGAGTGCCTGTAGGAGACGAACCGATTACAGCAATTCCGTTGACTGTTGACAATCCCTATGTTGCAGCGACGATTACCAATAACTTTACAGAGACAAAGGGTATACTTTTTCCTTTAGGCTGTAGCAATGGAGCCGCTGATTTCACGTATACCAATGGTTGTGAAGATATCTGGTTTGCGGTCACCATGCCTTCTACAAATCAGTTTGCCTTTGAGATCGACTTTCCTGGAGGTGGATCAACAGATTTGAACATGGGGATTTACAACACTAATTGTCCTGGAACAGTTGGGCTGATTGCTTGCGATGACAATGGAGGAAATGGTAATAGCCCTAAAATTGAATATTCAGCGAATCAAGGAGATCAGTTTTATGTACGCGTGTGGGATTCTAATTGTGATTTTACGAGTCCGGTTTCCTTTGATATAAAAGTATATACCGCAATTGATTCTATCGATTTGCCAAGTTGTGCAACGAAAAACCTTCCCTTCAATATTGCAACACAAATCACACTTAATCAGATCACGAATACCAACGCTGCACTCACTTATCCTAGCATTCCAGATCCTACAGGCTGTTCTAATTTTGTATCCAATTCATGGACTTCTTCTCCACCTGTTAGTCGAGAGGATGTATGGTTTCAATTTACGGTGCCTTCATCAGGGGCATTTCAGGTAAGTGCTAGCTCAACTGGAGGTGCAGGAGATGTGGAATTAGGGGTTTACGAAACGGTTGATGGGACTTGCGGTATACCAACTAATTTAGTTGCTTGTGATGGCGATGCCCTTGCTGGTGACAACGCTACGATTACGGTAGGCTGTAGAACACCAGGAGAGGTGCTATATTTGCGAATTTGGGAGAAGTTTACAGATCTTGATATTGCACCAAGTGTATTCATTACAGAACTATTGACTTCAGGTGATGAGGTGATCAACCCTGAACCAATCACTACAGGTCAGAGTTTACCTGTTGATTTGTCCATGCTTTCTCATTCCTGGGGACCAACGCCTGGATGTGGGAATTATCAAGCATGGGACGGATGTGAAGATCATTGGTTTAAAGTTACTGTGGATGCTTCGGGTGGCTTTGTCGCAGAAATTGAGAATGCGACTCAGAATATCGTCTTAGCAGTGTATTCAGGTACTTGTTACGACAATCTTGTGGAACTTGGCTGTGAAGATGGTTCTACGACGGCTTCTTTACAGGTATTAGGTCGTACAGCAGGAGAAATTTTGTTTATCAGGACTTGGGATGAGCAATGTAATGCGTTTGGAACCTATAATGTAAAAATTCAAAGTCAGGGTGTGCTGGTAAACCCTATTGTGTTTTTGGAAGGGCCTTATAATCCTTCAACAGCTTTAATGCGTACTGATCTAAAATCTGCCAATCTTATTCCTTTGCAAGAACCTTATACTGCCCTAGGTCATCATGTGGGTAATGAGACGTTGAATCCTGTGGTATTGAATGCTCATCCCGTAGTTGACTGGGTGCTTGTGGAACTGCGCAGTGCTACTAACAATACACAGATCTTAGCAACTCGAGCGGCCTTACTGTTATCTGATGGTCGGGTGACAGATGTGGATGGTGTGAGTCCCGTTAGCTTTTCTGAAATTGCGGGAAGTTATCAAGTAGCGATCCGCCATCGGAATCACTTGGGAGTATTGGCGAATACGGTTTATCAGTTGTCCTTGGTGCCAACGACGGTTGACTATAATCTGGTTGGTTTGTATGGGACTCAGCCTGTGGGTACGATGAGCGGCAAACGGGTATTGTGGATGGGCGATGCGAACTCGGATGCCATTGTCAATGCTGCGGATCGCAGTATCGCTTGGAATGAGCGAAACTCCTTTCAGTATGTTGGTAGTGATGTTGATTTGAATGGGGTGTGTGATGCGGCTGATCGTAGTGCTATTTGGAATCGTAGAAATCGTGTGGCGCAGTTACCTTGATAATTATTAATGTTTTATGTCACTCGGGCGAATTGCAATTCGCCATTACGGATGAAGCTTAGCCTTCGCGGATGAGGTCTTGCCTTGCTGATTAGGCCCATAATAATTCATAATTTGTAGTGATTAATGTTTACATTTAGTCCCGATTATTTTAAATAAAAATAGCGATTTGGCTACGAATAAACATGCTTTGATTCGATATAGAACGATTGATAAATGCTTGCAAAACAGGACAAAACGTTGGACCTTGCAGGATTTGATTGATGCTTGCTCTGATGCGCTCTACGAATATGAGGGCAAGGATGCTTATGTGAGTAAGCGGACGACACAGCTGGATATACAGGTACTGCGGAGTGACAAACTGGGATATAATGCGCCAATTATAGTCTATGACCGAAAGTATTACACCTATGAGGATGAAGACTTTACGATAACAGATATTCCGTTGACGACGAATGATATGGATGTGTTGTCTGAGTCGGTTGAGATGTTGCGCCAGTTTAAGGATTTTTCGTTGTTTAATGAGTTGAATGGAGTGATTCAGAAACTAGAAGACAAGATTTATCGTGGTGGAGGTAGTCAGTCACCTATTATCCATATTGAGAAAAATGAGCATTTGAAGGGATTGGAGCATTTGGACACCCTTTATCAGGCAATTCAAAAGCAAATAGTATTACGATTGACGTATCGTTCTTTCAAGGCGCGCTCGTCAAACACGTTTCTGTTTCATGGCTATATTCTTAAGGAGTTTAATAACCGATGGTTTGTCGTTGGACGAAGGAACGGCAATGCACAAATTTACGTCTTTGCGCTCGACCGGATCGAGCAGGTAGAAATTGATTTAAAAACGGATTATGTAGCTTCAGATTTTGATGCAGACACTTACTATCAGGATACAATAGGAGTAACGGTAAACAACAAGATCGTTGATGTGGAATTTTGGGCGGATCGTGCTAATGCACCTTACATAAAAACAAAGCCGCTACATCATTCTCAACAGATTTTAGAGGAGCAAAAAGGGGGAAGCATAGTATTTAGTATTCGAGTGTGTCATAATTTTGAACTAGAGCGACTACTGCTTGGTTTTGGTGGAGCACTTGAGGTTATGAAGCCCTTGTACCTTCGAGAGATTATGATTGAGAAATTGGAGTGGGCAATGAAGAGATATGTTCAGAAAAAATGAAATAGCTCGGCAGGTAATCTTGCCAAACTATTTAATTGCTAGTCCGATGGAAGAAAGAAGGGTGAATTGGACGCCATCAAGAACACACCATAACCAACTGTTTAACAACAAGTTAAGCGTATTTAATTTGAGTCTCTACTTATTAGATTTTAGTTTGTATCTTTCTGCATACCAATCATTAGAAATATGCTTCAGATACCAGGATTGTTTATTGTTAAAACTGAAAATAGAGGTCGAGGAGTTTTTACTTCGGTGACAATAGAAACTGGAGATATGATTGAAATTTGCCCATTGATTATCATTCCTCCAAACGAGGTAAAATCAATTCACAAAACAATCTTGCATGACTATTATTTCTTATGGACAGAACCTGCCTACTCGGCTTGTATTGCCCTTGGTTTTGGGTCGCTGTACAATCATAATGCTGCCAATAATGCTGAAGTATTTATGGATGTAGAGACACAAGAAATCGAGTTTCGTGCCTGTAAGACAATCATAGCAGGTGAGGAGATTTTTATTGACTACAATGATGGAAGCAAGGAAGCGGTTTGGTTTGATGTAGACTAGGACTTTAGGATGAATAGGAATTATAGGATTTTCTCTACAGTTGTTCCTTCAATTCTTCCATTTTTCGTTCTAACCATTGGATGTCTGTTACAAAGTTAAATGCATTCAATTTTTCTTCAATTTTTTGGACGCGAGCTATAATTTTTGATTTTACTTCAAGCCGGGTTAATTCTCTAGTTTTATAAAGATCGATCAGAATTTTAATAAAATTGATATGGCTTTCTTTGTCCTTTTTAGATAAGAACTTATTGTTTTTTCGATTATTAATTTCTGACTTAAAACGGGCACTTGCGGCTTCAAAAAGGTATTTGTTAGATTCATAAATACATTTTAGTCGAAAGAGTTTACTGTTCAATGAATATGCAATATGAAAGGGTAATTGTTCGGTTTCCATGAAAAATTGATCGGCTAGTTCTAGATTACCTTTGTAAAAGGCAATTTGTCCTTTAATAAAACCAGATACACCGTCTCGAATTCTAGAGTCAATCTGTTCAAAATACTTGTCAAGCATGGTTTCTGCCCATTGATAATTGGCGGTTCGGCAAGCGAGTGTGATTGCTTGGATCAGTCTTGGCGCGCGGAGTCTTCCCTTAACGGACATTAGTCCCTTGTTATCTAGCTGGCGGTAAAGCTTGAACCCCTTTTGCAAGAAAGCATTGTTTTTAAGTTTGATTTGATGACTGCAAAAGTTTGTTGCTAGCGTGTAGAACTGCAGCTTCAAGTCGTCTGTAAACTCTTGATCATATTGATTGAGTAAAATGACTAACGCCTCATAGTGCTTCTGAGCATTGAGGTCTTGCTCTGGATGTTCTTTGGACTGTAGCTTACAAGTTTCCATGAAGCAAGCAGTTCTGCAAAGTTTTATCGAAGGGATTTCTCGATATTGCGGTAATTCTGATAACTCCAGAATCGATTGCATTGGTTTGAAGTCATAAGATTTTGCTCCTGCGTTTATCAGTGCCATCCCTGCCAGGTGCAGTAGCATACGGTCAATCAGATAAAAAGCATCGAGGGTTTCCATTACACCAGAAAGGTTATCGCTTTTAAACAGTTTATTAATTTCAAAGGAAAACTGAAACTCAAAATAACTCCGTTCTAGTTGGTAGTTAAGGAAGAAAAAATCCTTATCTTTTTTTAGCGATGCCATGTTCGTGAGTTCTCTTTGGCGATACCCGTTATAAAATCCAAGGAGCTTTCGTTGATGGAATTGACTCAGGAACAGTTCTGTTCTTCTTAAGGGGTTTGACCTTAGCGCTACGTCTTGCAGGTATCGAATGCCGAGTTTTGTGAGGCGGCTCAGTTTGTCGTTTAGCTTAGCCCGCTCATTGTCATTTAACTCATTTAATGAATTTGGATCGCCAAACATTACCGTAAAAGCCTTTACTTCGTTCTTGCCGTTAATTCCATTGTTCCTTTTCTTAGAAATTACTTTACACAAGAATTTTACAAGGAGTGTTAGCTTACGATCTGTATTGAAATAGGGACTTTTAACAAGTATACAGAACTCACTTTGCTCTTCTTTTGTGAAGGAGCGAAGTAGGGTAACTATCTTACGTTCTCGTGAATTCCGTGATTTTTCAGTCAATGTGATTTATAGTTTTGGCAAAACTACACAAAAAAAGTAATAATTCAGTTATTACACCAAATAGATTTCACCATCTTAATTTCTTGTAAATAAGTCAATTGAAAGTCAAATACGATTCTTTAATTGGCAATTTTCAGTTATTCGGACTCAAAACTACACTACAGTCTGGGTTTATTTTTTTTTATTTTTACAATAACAGATTTACATGAAGATCTAAATATTCAGTTATTACAACAAACCAAACAATGGTCTTTTAATAGTTGAATATGAACAATTAATCTATGAATATTAGATATAATAATCGCTGAAAATCGGTTATTTTTAGTAAAAAGAAGCAATAAAAGTAAAAAGGAAGGCTTTTATCTTTAAATAACAATCTACCAATATTTGTACCTGAACCTTTTAGCCATGAAAATATTTGCACAAGCAAAACCCCAATTTTTACCCTTCTCAAAAGGTAATTGGTTTATTAAACACCAAAGGTTTAATAGGGCGATTAACTATTGTTTGCTTTTTATCTCATTTATCATACTGATGCCTAGCAATTCAGATGGTCAGACTCGTTTAGACGATTCGCTTTCCTTAGTTGGTCTATTTAATTCTACCAATGGATCTAACTGGACCAATACTTGGGATCTAGGCCAACCTATGGACGGGTGGTTTGGTGTAATTCTAACAAATGACCGAGTGACTTGTCTTGACCTAGATGGATTGGGAAATTGCTCAAACAGTACTTCAGTGGGCAATAACTTAACTGGAAATTTGACTGATCTTAATCTAACCAACCTAACAGCTTTGTACCTAGGGAACAATAGTTTAACAGGAACAATACCTAATTTTTCGAATCTGCCATCTCTCAATGTCTTAAACTTAACAAACAATCAACTGTCTGGCGATATTCCCAACTTTACAAATTTGGCAAACTTAGTCGACTTATTTTTAGAGAATAACCAATTGACTGGAGTGCTTTTTGATTTTACAAACCTTCCGAGTTTGAGCACCATGCACTTGTCAAACAATCAACTAACGGGAAGCATACCTGACTACACAAGCTTACAATACTTGATTTATTTAGGGCTAAGTGATAATCAATTGACAGGAACTATACCTGACTTCACGAATCTACCATTTTTACAAGGCATCTCGTTTCAAAACAACCAATTGACAGGTAACTTACCGTTGTTTACAAACGCAGATAAAGTAAACAGTATAATGGTTTCAGGAAACAAGTTGACAGGGGCTATTCCAGAATATGCTGGTTTGAATATTACTACCTTATTTTTAGATAACAATAAGTTTACTGGTGGCATACCGGATTTTTCCGCGCATACAAATCTTAGTTACTTTAGAATAGAAAATAATAATTTCACGTTTCAAGATATCATCTCTACTTATCCTGCAAATAATCTAGTAACAACGTCAAATCTAGGTAGCTACACTTATTCTCCACAAGATTCTATTGGAACAGACACCATACTGTACGTCAACCTAAACGCCCCTGTAACCCTCGAACTGTTTATTGACGATGCAGTAACGACGAGCACCTACACTTGGTTTAAAGATGGTACTCTGTTAAGCACTACCACAGTTAATCAGCTCACAAGCCCAAACATACTGCCATCTGATTTGGGTATTTACCATTGTCAGGTGACCAACCCCAATGCCCCAGGTCTTACGTTACAATCAAAAGGGATTCAGCTTGTAGCTGAGTGTGATCTTGTACTGGACGGAACGCTAGATGTCTGTGCTATCTTAATGAATAATCCTTCGCATCCGCTAGGTACAGAGGATTGTGACAATGGCGGAGCAGACAACAGTTCGGAATGTGCTAGTGGTTTTGACCCCACAGTGGCTTCTGACGACTTCCTAGTTGCACAAAGCCGCACATCTGACTCCCTAGCACTTATCGAATTCTATAATGCGACGAATGGGCCAGACTGGACTATTCCTTGGGATCTATCTGAGCCAATTGATCTTTGGTTTGGTGTACAACTGTATTTAGAACGTGTTATTGAAATCTATACCTTCGACAATAATCTTATTGGAACATTGCCAGATCTCAATCTTCCAAAACTTCAAGCATTAGACGTTAGTGGTAATCAGTTAGCTGGGCCAATTCCAGACTTCACTAATCTGCCTTATCTTCAGGAGCTAGATGTTTCGGACAATTTATATGAAAATTCAGTCCCTAAGTTTACAAACTTACCTAATTTAGAGAATGTCAATACGTCTAAAAATCAACTCACTTTTTCTGAAGTACTTAGCTCCTATACCCATATACAAACATTAGTTACACAAAACGGTGGAAATTACGCCTACTTTCCCCTAGACACAACTCCTCTATATGGCAATGGAAATCAGCTGTACGTAAAAGCAGGTGGGACGCTCGCAGACAATACTTACAATTGGTACAAGGACGGTCTATTAGTAGCGAGTAATACTGGAGATAGCTTGTTTACTCCTATTGGTTCTGGATGGTTCCAATGCCAAGTGACCAATCAGCTACTTCCCTCCTTAACAATCAATAGTAAAGAGGCCTATTCCTTTTCTGATGCAATCGTCTATCCAGGCGATACTGACGCTAATGGAAAGGTAGAGGCGTCCGATGTATTATATTGTGGTTTAGCATTTGGGAGATCTGGCCCAATTCGTCAAAATGCAAGCACACTCTGGACACCTCAACAGGCAACAGACTGGTCTAATTCGATTCTTAGCGTAAACGGAAAAAACCAAGACTGCAATGGAGATGGGACAATAGACAATCTCGATTTAGAAGTTATTGCCAATAATTTTGATAGTATTAGTCCTGCGTATGACGGCCCAATCCTTGTGAATCCTACTTCATCTGACTATTATGTTGAATTGATTCCAACCAAGGACACCGTAGTTGTTATCAATACACAGCAGATCAGACAACGAATGTTTGACTTGTACTTGAAGAATGTTTCAGGCGCACCAGTGACAACAAAAGGGCTTCAATTTTCATTTGGAGATTTTTCTTCTAGCAATAATCTGACAATGCATTCAAACCTTGACAATTCCTCTCTTGGAGCGTCAAGTGATCTAAGAATGGTACAACGATATGACACGGTAATCCAACGGTTAGATGCTGGTATTTTCACTATTTTACCACCAACTACGATAAACGGCCCTACCAACCAAATTATCGTTGAAGAGCTATTGTCTGGTTTCAATCTAAATCCTTCAATGAATAAGATGATTGTAGGAAACGTCAACCTAATCACACCAGATATAGACACGTTGAAACCAGGAAACGGTCAAGTACTTTATCTCCCATCCGACCCAGGAACAAACTTTGGTAATCCTACAGAAATTTCGGCAATAGGGACAGTCAATTATCCTGATTGCAATACCCTAGGGCGAGCAAATGTTCTTATGATTGATCCTTCACAATATAGTTTCAACTGGAATACGGGGGCCACGACACCAACCATTACAGGGTTATCTCCTGGTTCATATTCAGTTACAGTATCAAGCTCAGATCCATCTTTATCCCCTGTTGTAATTCAAATGGATGTACCTGCACCAGAAGGATGTCCAAACGAGTTGCGCATTGAGGCTAAATTGTATTTAGAGGGTGCTTTGGATACTGCAACGGTAATGATGAAAGATGCTTTACGTACCCTGTCGCTATTGCCACTTGAAACCCCTTATGGTACGAACGAGAAGATACCTGAGCGCTTACTACTTCCTAGTGGCCCTCAAGGCATAATTGATTGGATAGAGGTTGAACTGCACACGGTCACTACTCCAACTCGAGTCATCAATCGTACTGGAGCGCTGATCAGAGGGAACGGAGAAGTAGTTGCTATTGATGGCTATTCGCCTGTTAAATTGTCTGCTGTTGGCTTTGATTCCGTTTATGTCGTCTTAAATCATCGCAATCACTTACCTGTCATGTCTGGGCCTGTTGGCTCAAATGAGTCTATCGAAATAGATTTTACCCGAGGCAATATAGTTAATACGAATAGTCAGCGAGAGGTAATTCCTGGTATATGGGCTGCAACTGTTGGCGACGCAGCAAAAAACAACTCTATAGATGGTGGAGATAAGATCATCTGGAGCCAAGATAACGGCACCTTCAATCAATACCTCAAAACTGATTTCAACTTTGATGGAGAAGTCAGCGGTGCAGACAGAATCCTTTGGGAAACTAACAATGGAGTATTTACAACTCATCCTTAATTATTGTAATCAATCCGCTACCCGCATTGCTATGTAACTCAATCCCTGAAACGATCAAATGAATAAAAATTGGGGAGGTTCCCCTATAGTCACCATTATTAGCATAAAGGAAACTACCTATTCCTAGTGAATTTGTTTGTGCTTGTTATAAAAACAATACCAATACAAGAAGGGTCAATCCTTTCTAAAGAATAGTTTTTAGGAATTTATTAATGACCTCTTTAAAAAAGTTTAAGGAGGTCATTATTCGTTTGTTTTTTATGTAGGAAAAATCATTTACCCCATATATAATGCTTTCCTTTTTTAAACTTAATCGAATCATTTTTACAAATGACATCCTAGGAATAAGAATTTTAAATTGCTTCTTGTCTCAAAACAGCTTTACACAAAAAGTCAATTTCCACTAAACAAGACGGATGCAATGATTTTTTTTGATAAAAAGAAAAACATCCTGATGCTACAATCTCCTTTTACAGTTATTCGACTTTTAAACACTTGCACACAATCCACTTATAAACAACAAGTTGAATCTAAAACGGCACAACAAACTGTATGTTTTTTCCACTATTCCATCCATTTATACAAACGAATTAATGAAGGAGAAGGCTTTAAATTAGCGCTTGACAAATTACTTAAGATGAACTCTAAAAAGCAGACAACGAACAATTACAATTATAAACGTTATTCGTTCATTCGATTGCGGATTAGCTGATGAAAGTAATAATTGTTCAACTAAGAAATTATTTTTTTATGGGACTATAAATTAGTAATGTTTTCATGCTTCATAAGCATATTCGTTCAAAGTTAAATACTAGATTCTGGTTGAAAAGCTTCCAGGACATGTATTAAGTGTGGACCTCTCGACTTGTTCTGAGAGGTCTTTTTTTATACATAGATTTAGCAAATAAGATTCGTTCTAGTTGTGTTTAAGCTCCTCCATCTTTCGTTCAAGCCAAGGCGCATCAGTTACAAAGTCAAAGCTATTTAGTTTGGTTCTAGCCTTTTCTAAGCGTTCAGTGATCTTCTTTGGAGATTCAAGCCGCTTCAATTCTCGAATTTTATAGATATCTGACAATACCCTTATAAAGTTGTTCTGGCTTTCCTGATCCTTTTTAGAAATCACCTTATTGTTTTTTCGAAAATTGATTTCCGACTTAAACCGCACCTTCGCAGCTTCAAATGAGTATCGCTGTATTTCGTAGATAGATTTGAGGCGCAATATCTTACAAGCCATGGAGTAACCACGATGAAATGGATACTGCTCAGATTCCATAAAGTGCTGATCTGCCTGCTCAAAATTACCCCGATAAAAATCAATCTGTCCTAGGATAAAACTCGACACACCAGCTCGGACCTTCACATCAATTTGAGGAAGGTATTTTTGCAACATGGATTCCGCCCAATCAAAATGAGCTGTTCTGCAGGCAAGCGTGATTGCTTGTGCTAGTGTTCCAACCCGCATTCTACCATTTACAGGCAACAATCCTTTTTCTTCAAGTTGACAGTACAACTCAAACCCCTTCTTCAGGAAATCATTGTTCTTCAGTTTATTCTGATGTGTACAAAAGTTAATCGCAAGGGTGTAAAACAGTAGTTTCATATCACTAGTAAACTCTGCATCATATTGATTAAGCAATTGGACAAGTACCGCATAGTGCTGTTGCGCCTCCTTGTCTTTTTCCTGATGTTCTTTTGACTGCAGTTTACAGGTTTCTAAGTAGCAGGCTGTGCGGCAGAGTTTAATGGAGGGAATCGATCGGTATTGTTCTAGCTCAGATAATTCTAAGATCGATTCCATAGGCTGAAAATCATAGGACTTTGCCCCTGCATTAATCAAGGCCATCCCAGCAAGGTGCAAGAGCATTCGGTCGATCAGATAATAGGCATCAAGTGCTTCCATTACTCCAGCGAGATTATCACTTTTCAGTAGTCGGTTGATGTCGTGTGTAAACTGAAATTGAAAAAAACTCCGTTCTAATTGGTAGTTGGTCAAGTAATAATCTTTGTTTTTACCAACAGTTTCGAGTTTAGTCAATTCCTTCTTTCTATAGCGATCAAAGAAGCGAGTCAATTTTCGTTTGTGGAGTTGACTAAGTTGGAGGTTCGTTTTTTCTGGGCTGTCTTCTTTTAATGCGATTACGTTGAGGAACTGTAGGCCAAGTTTGGTGAGTCTACTCAATTTATCGTTGAGCTTTGCGCGTTCTGAACTGGTCAACAGTTTTTTTGATTTCGGTTGGCCAAACATTACGGAATAGGCTTCTGACTCTTGCTTACTGGATAGACTGTTGTCTTGTTTATTGTTGAGTGTTTTGCTCAGAAAAACGGCAAGGCTAGTCAACTTATCATCTGTATTGAAGAAGGGGCTGTTTACAAATCGACAGAACTCTAAAAACTCATTTTCAGAGAATGATCTGAACAAATCAATCGATTTCCTGGCTCTGCTTTGGTGATTTTCAGGCATTTACTTTTTCTGTATTAAGTCTGCTAACGAGTGTCTTATGGTAATCAGACTCCTAATTTAATCAGAAATACGATTATTTTAGATAATTATTAAGGAATTTAACAAATGCTTCCTTTTGAGTCGTTATTAGATAATTTGTTGTTTCGCTTTTTGTTTGTTTAAGAATCAATTAGCCTAAAGCGTTACCCCAAACAAGCCAACAATCCAATTATTTAAGTCAATTTTCAAGTCTAAAATCTAGCTGCTCTCCTTCTAATTTTATATCAGTTAATATCAGCAACACTAGTGAGACACGCAGATATTACTTGAAATTTAGAAACCGGTAATATAAATTCAGTTTTCAAATCGAGAAGGAGAAATGACAGAAAATCCTTTAAAAAAGAGTACGTCACTTAATGTTTAAAACACTAATTATGAAAATCTTTAAATCAACATTTGCTTCAGCAATAATTTTAATTTTAGTATTTTTTTCTTCCTGTAATGTATCAGAAACTTCAGAAGAAAACCTAGCAAAATTCCCTTTGATCCTTGGACAAACTGAAAGTGGAAAGAAGATAGTTAAAAACCAGGAAAGTCTAATTCCAAATCTTGAAAAGGCATTATCTGAAAATGGATTCATTGCTGTCATTGAAAAAATAGAACACAGAAACTTCTCAACTGAAAAAGGAGACAATGAAAATCTAATCATTGCAAGAGATGCAAATGGTCTTACTTCTTACGGAATATTACTCAGCGAAATCGATGAAAACAATACTGTTCATTCAAAAGCAACAATTAAATGCGAGGCAGATAATTGTCAGCAAAACGAATGTGTAGTTATGAAGATTAAAGTCAATGGTGAAGAAACATTGACCTGTTCAAACTTTGTAGCTCCTTGTAAATGTAAAAAGACACTTACATACATCACCACAAGTGTTCCTCCAGTAATTATTGGGTTTCCATAATCATAAAATAGCTCAACAAAGATTAGTATTCAATTATGAATTGCTAAGCTTGGCTATAAATGCAAGTCTCAAGGAATAAGCTCCTTGGGACTTTTTTTTGTTAAAACATCAAAAATAATGACACTTTTTATATTCCTTACGTCTAATGAATCAGACATCTTATCATTACCGCAGATGTTCTAAGAAAAAGTTAACTCAACTAAAAAATATGTATTCAAAATACACCATTTGTTTGCTCTTGATATCCATAGCTTTCACTTCCTTTAGTCAAGATGTTATGTTCTGGGGAGATCAAAAATCAAATACACTCAACAAGCTTGACATTAATAGCGGAGAAGTATCGGTTATTGCAGAAAACCAACACGTTATCAGAAGAATAAAGGTTGATCAGCAAGATCAAAAAGTGTATTGGACGGAAGCACAACAAGGTGGCGTGTTTAGAGCAAATTTTGATGGCTCAGAACAAGAAAAAGTCGTGGCATCCAATTTCAGTATTTCAATATTAGTGCTAGATGAAGTCCATAAAGAAATTTATTTTACTGAATATGGTGCAATTAAAAAATGTAATTATGATGGTTCAAATGTCCAACTATTAATAAAAAACAATGGTTTAATTCTGGGAATGGCAATTGATCTAGCTTCCAATTCAATCTATTATACTGATTCTCAAAATAAGCTACTGAACAGGGCATCACTTGATGGAAGCAATATTGCTACAATTTTCGAGTCCCAAAATATACTTTACGATTTAGTGCTTTCCCCTAAAGATGAACACATTTATTTCTCTGATCGTACTGAAAGTAAAATCCATCGAATTGATTATTCAGGTGCGAACTTGACCGAAATTATGCAAGTAGAAGGGAGTATCGGATCTCTAGGAATAGACCATTACAACCAGAAATTAACGTGGATTGAAAAAGGAAATGGCATTGTTGGTATCACGAACTTAAAAGGAGAAGAAAAAGCGGAGTTATTGAACATCCCCGTCTCAATAATTACTGGGCAGGACATAGTCCTTGAAAAAAGAGTACAGCCTACCCCTCAAGCAACAGGGACAGAAATGGAGTTCTTAGTTTTCCCGAATCCAGCTTCTACTTTTGTAAATATTCAAACCAGTATGCCTCCTGCAGAAATGAAAATAGTCGTTTATGATTATTTAGGAAGCTTGGTTTACGATAAAGAATTAGAATCCGATCATAACACAATTGATTGTTCTCAGTTAAGTTCAGGAGTTTATCTTTTTTGCTTGAAAGACAATAACCATGTGACCATCCAAACAAAAGAAGTGGTCATTGTTCGCAAGGACTAATGAAGATTTCACTTTATTCTAACTAAGAAATAAACGGATATCAGTTTAGAATTCTACTAGGAATTTCTAGGCCATCAAAAGATAAGTTCTAAGGAATAACACCTTAGGAGTTATCTTTTCTTATTTACCTGTTGCTTGAAAGCATAATGAGATTAGGAACTAATTACCAATCGACTTCTTTTCGATTTAACTATTTTATTTTTTAGTGAAACGGACGATTTATAGTTCATACAACAGTGATTATAACCCATTTCGTTTTCAACCTTACCATTTGACATACAGTCAGATATAAAAAATGAATTTGCCTTTTCTTAATCATAAACGTTTATTCTAGCGTTTTTTTCTTTCTAGAATCAATTGCTCTGTTCTCTATATTTGAATCATCAAAATAGCTGAGATTTTCTATGATGATACGATAAATAAATCCAATCCATGATTGATAAATAACAATTTTTTACTATATTAAATAATCAAACTATGAAAAAGTATCCTTTTATTCTCCTATTAATGGTTAGCTTTTTTTCCTGTTCAAAAGAAGGAAATTTGGAGCAACTTGTAGAAAAGAAAAATTTTGACACAGCGTACTTATCAAACCTTCAGGAATTAACAGATTTGACGCCACATCTTAATAAAAAAATCAGTAATGTTTTAATCCTTGCTAAAGATGGACAAGATCCATCAGCAGATATTGATAAAGCTCGATTTGAATCCTTATTCCAAAAATCAAGTTTAACAGAACAAGAAGAAACTGAGTTTTTAGGAATGCTAAAAGCAGTTGGCTTTAATGACTTAGAGTCCTTCTACCAATATAATCAGGCGATTGCAAACCTAAGATTAAACCTAACTTCCTACACCAATATCAGCGAAAAAACGAGAGCGGAACAGGAAGAAGTGTTTACTGCTGTACTATTAGAAAAATTAGAATTTAGCACTCGAGCAACACAGAGCTTAAGAGATATTTGCTGGTCAAATCTCCAAGGATGCTTGGACGATGCGGAAAGCTGGAGAGTCAACTGTGTAGTAGCATGTGCTGGGGTGGGTGTGCTTGTTGGGGTATTCTCTTTTGGTGGCGGAGGTGTTTTGGTAGGAGGAAGCTGCATGGCTGGATGTCAAGGAGCAAGTAACCTGGATGTCCTCGATTGCCATAATGATTATCAGACCTGTGTAGCAGATACACCAATACCTCCAGTACCTGGTAATCCACAAACTGGTGGTGGGAACTAATCCTTTAACCAAAAATGTTGTGATCTTAACCCCGAAAAAACAATTTTTAAAGAGGCACTTGGAATCGTAGAACATCCATTTTATGCCTTCACTAAAAAATTATCGATGGTATAAAGTTACCGTCTCAAAGCTAGTATTCTATCATGAATTCTAAGCTTGGTTATCAGAAACGGACAAGTTTTAAGGAAAAGTCCTTAAGCCTTGTCTTTTTTTTTGTTGTAAATTGCACATTTAGCACAAATACGGCAATAGGATTTACTTATGAAAATGAATTTAACAGTAGGCATTTTTCTTTGTTCTATCTTACTATCTTGTGAAGAGAAAAATAGTGACAAATTTATTTTCTTCCTTCATAATCGTTTTATAGAAACACACGAACTGGACGAATCTCATCCTAAGTTTGGAAAAACAGAATACCGAGAAATAATAGCTGAATTCGAAAAAGAAGGGTTTAAGGTAATCAGCGAAAAACGAAGTGGGAATGTCGACGGAAAAGCCTACGCATCCAAAGTTGTAGACCAAATTAACAAATTACTAAACACCAGCGTCCAACCAAACAATATTACTGTAATAGGTACTTCAAAAGGTGGATATATTGCACAATATGTATCAACATTAATCAATAACCCGCAATTGAATTTTGTTTTTATTGCAAGTTTTCAGAATAGCGATATAGAAAATTTTCCTGAAATCAATTATTGCGGAAATATTCTAACGATTTACGATAAATCAGACGTATATGGGGTTTCAGCTATCGAGCGCAAATTACGTTCTACTTGCAAAATCGAGCATTTCAAAGAAATTGAACTAAATACTGAAATGGGACACGGATTCTTATACAAACCTTTGAAGGAATGGCTTGAACCATCTATAGAATGGGCAAAAGGCAATTACAGGATGTAATACTACTGCCAGTATAAAGGCTTACGCTTTGCCCCTAAACACATCATTTTGAGGCTTTACAAGAAACTCAATTCATCCGAAAATAAATAATCAATAAATTTTAAGGCCTAAGCGCATCGTTTCTACCTACTTCTTTCTTATTTCTTGGCTTTTAGCTTTAGGAAAATGACAAATTATATAACTATCTTAAAAAGACGTTGTATATTGTGGGTTGGTAGGGATACAACGTTCGTATCTCGCATCTTTAAAATTTATAATACAATAACAATGAATAACGGTACAGTAAAATTTTTCAACGACAGTAAAGGATTCGGATTCATCACACCAGACGATGGTGGAAAAGATGTTTTTGTTCATGTAAATGGATTAAACGGAACTTCTATTACTGAAGGAGACAAGGTGTCTTACGATGTTGAAGAAGGAAGAAAAGGATTAAATGCAGTGAATGTCGAATTGGTATAACACAAGATTTAATCGCTAAAAAAATATGAGGCTGTCTCAAAAGGCAGTCTCTTTTTTTTGTCGAATGCTGAACATTTATTATTTTTAGATATGAATAAGCGACGACGAAAACCAACATTTAAGGATTACGATCCAGATCAGATGAGTCTTCTCCCGCCAAGTCTTGATGAATTGATACCAGATAATCATGTT
>CALGAW010000018.1 GCA_937959115.1 uncultured Saprospiraceae bacterium | reverse complement strand
GAGACGTTAGTTTCAACTGTTTGAACAGTAAGCACATCAGGCTCAGTGATCGTAATGGATCCTGTGACAGTACACATATTTGCATCCGTTACAGTTAATGTATAGGTTCCAGCTGCAAGACCAGTCGACATTGCAGTAGTTTGCATGTTGTCCCACGCGTAAGTGTACGGCATTGTTCCTCCCGCTGGAGTAGCCGCAGAAGTACCATCAGCGACACCATTACAAGAGACGTTAGTTTCAACTGTTTGAACAGTAAGCACATCAGGCTCAGTGATCGTAATGGATCCTGTGACAGTACACATATTTGCATCCGTTACAGTTAAAGTATAGGTTCCAGCCGCAAGGCCTGTTGCCATTGCAGTAGTTTGCATGTTGTCCCACGCGTAAGTGTACGGCATTGTTCCTCCCGCAGGAGTAGCCGTAGAAGTACCATCAGCGACACCATTACAAGAGACGTTTGTTTCAACTGTTTGAACAGTAAGCACATCAGGTTCAGTGATCGTAATGGATCCCGTGACGGTACACATGTTTGCATCCGTTACAGTTAATGTATAGGTTCCGGCTGCAAGACCAGTCGCCATTGCAGTAGTTTGCATGTTGTCCCACGCGTAAGTGTATGGCATTGTTCCTCCCGCCGGAGTAGCCGCAGAAGTACCATCAGCGACACCATTACAAGAAACGTTAGTTTCAACCGTTTGAACCGTAAAGGCATCTGGTTCATCAATGGTTATAGATCCCGTGACGGTACACATATTTGCGTCAGTTACGGTTACCATGTATACTCCAGCTCCAAGACCTGTGATCATAGGACTACTTTGACCAGAACTCCAGGCATAAGTGTAGGGCATTGTTCCCCCTGCAGGAGTTGCAGTTGCAGTGCCATCAGTTACCTTATTACAAGTCGCATTTGTTCCAACAGTTTGAACAGTAAGTACAGTAGGTTCAGTAATCGTATAGGTTTCAGTAATTGTGCATCCGAGACAATCTGTAGCGGTTACTGTATAAGTTCCAGCAACAAGACCTGTTTGATCTTCCGTTGTGGAACCATTGCTCCAACTATAGGTATAACCTCCACTGGTTCCAAAAGTATGACTTCCAAGGCCAGTTGCATCATCTTGAGCACTAGAAATCCATTCAGAAGCTAAAGTAGGAAAGGGGCAACTTGTAGTATTGTCAACTGTGACTCCCATTAATACACTAGCAGCTCTAGTTAAAGTCATTTCTGATGTAGCATTGCCTCCTGCACTCCAGTTTGTGCCAGGATCGCAACCAAGATTTCCGAAAATATCGACGATCACATTATTATTCGTTAATACAACAGCATCATCACCATTATAGGAAAGGACTCCTGATGTAGCATTTGCTAATCCTAGGAATAAGGCTGAACTAGACGGGTTACAAACAACAAAAACATCATTGTTTGCTAGCATTATTGATGGTAGCGTAAAAGTCGCGCTTGAAGAACCATCTCCGTTTGTATAACGGTCTATACCATAGGATCCTAGATTCACTGCAGCTCCAGTTCCATTGAATATTTCAATACATTTATTATTACCGGAACCTTCAATATATTCTGAGATGAATAGTTCGGCAGCAACCGGAGAACATGGGGTTCCACCACTGACTGTAACATCGACACTTCCATCACTACCACTGTTGCAAGCTACATTCGTTGTTACGCCAGATATTGCTAATACAGTTGGCTCAGTGATTATAACTTCATCTGTTGCCGAACAACCAGAGTTATCTGTAACAGTAACCATATAGGTTCCAATAGTCAGATTAGATATTGTGGAAGTGGATGCTCCAGTATTCCAGATATAAGTGATTGGGGCTGCTCCATTTGTAAAGGTTGCAGTTGCTTCTCCGTCATTTCCACCATTACAAGAGACATTCTCACTAGTAAGAATTAATTCAGTCGTTGTACAAATTATACAAGTATATACTGCTTCAAAATCGTCTGTTGTGTTGTTTGTAGAAACCATACAAGGTGCTGGCTGAATATTAGCAGTAAAACCCATTTGATTTGAAGGGCATGCTATTACATTTACCTGATTAAAATCTACTGTGATTGTTCCTCCTGTTCCACTTAGGATGTCTTGGTTTTGTGTTCCTTGAAAACAATTGCTAGTTGCATCGTAAACCCAAGTAAAGGTAGATGCAAACGTACCTCCTATTGATGCAATTCCATTTGTTGGTTCTATATTCAATAAACAAAGTGCGATTTTAACAGGATTATTTTCATCATCTGTATAATCAAGAAAATTTTCTACATAGGTAAATGAAAGTGTACCTGACTCCCCTGGCTTAAGTGGAGCTGGCATGATTGAACCCGTCTGGACAGATGGATTATTTGTGCACATGTATGGAGCGTTTCCTAGGTTTTCAACTGAAAAATTTCTAGGATGAACCCCATTTTCGTTATTCTCAGAACCGAGATAAGAAATACAAGAAGTTGCACCTAACAATGAAGCAACTTGAACACCTGAGCTATTTGCACCGTGAGAGGGGGATTGAGCAATCAAAAATTGATTACTAATTAAAACCATTAGTAGTATAAAAAATCTCATAAGTATTTGTTTAGTTTATGTATTGTCCGAATCATCTTAAAGTCAACATGACCATTGACCAGAGGCATAGTCTCTTCGATTTGTAAGTATCTATGCAGTATCAGGTTGTTTGGGCAACATCAACTTCGAATTTAATTGTGGCGTTTTTTACTAGATCAACAGTTGTAATATACAAACAGATTACTCGCAAATAAACATTATAATCAAATTGATAAGAGAATTAAAGACCATTCATAATGATTAAATTTACATGTATTAAAGATTAATTAGATGGGTGCAAATATCAAATCGAAACAATTTGATAAGACAATAATTACCTATTTTTTATGAAAAATAAAATTTTCACTATGTTTTTTTTTTATTATTCTGTTTAATTGTTGATTATATATGTCTTACATAAGTTGCGCTTAGTATATAGGAATATATTTTATTCAAAAATCGACTACTTGATAAAAACCTTGCTTACCAGTGATTGACTAAGAAACTAGCTTATTCTGTTAATAAAGAAGGTGCTAGTTCAGACGTTTCTTCAAAAAGAATCCTTTTTTTAATATAAATTCTCTTTCCTTCTTCTAAGCAAAGATACACAATTTTGGCTTCGCAAATAATCAAAAATTAAAGGCTGCCTGAATCTTAGCAGCCTTTAATGATATTTGTAATATTGATTGTTTTATATTTTATTTATTTCATATGTATGGAGTATTTTTGTTTATTCATTGAATAATCATTTTTTAATAAATTAAATTGGGGAGATTACTGTTTTATTTGAAGCAATTATGACTCAAGTAGGTTATAGGAAGTAAACAAATAGATTTAATGAATAAACCAAACCATGACGCTACAATCAAATTTTCTCCAATTACATGAGGGCAAGATCCATTATATGTCGGCAGGAGATGTGGATAATGAAACCATCATCTTCCTTCATGGTTTTCCTGAGTTTTGGTATGCCTGGAGAAAACAGGTGTCCTATTTTTCTGATAAGTATCATGTAGTAGCACCTGACTTACGAGGATACAATAAATCCTTAAAGCCCAAGCGGGTCAAGAACTATAAGATTGATTTAATTGCTAAAGACGTGATCGCGATCATCGAAGACCTAGGCAAAGAAAAGGTGATTCTAGCTGGCCACGATTGGGGAGCAGCAATCGCTTGGCACATTGCGCTGTTATATGGAGAGCGGTTGTCGAAGGTTGTCGTCCTAAATGTACCACATCCATTTGTTTTTAGGAGAACGTTAATGACAAATCTGAAACAGCTGTCTAAAAGTTGGTACATCTTCTTCTTCCAAATCCCATTTTTACCAACATGGTACCTAGGGCGTAATAATTTCAGTCGATGTGCTAAAATGCTTGTAGAGTCAAGTCAGGAAGGGAGTTTTACTGAAGCAGATTTAGAACAATATAAAGTAGCCTGGGCCAACGGAAATTCTATGAACTGTATGGTCATGTGGTATAAAGCTATGATGCGCTACCCAATGCAAATGGATCAATACAAACAGAAAAAAGTAAACATCCCAATCAAGATCATCTGGGGAAAAAATGACATTGCTCTTGTCCCTAAAATGGCAGAAGAAAGCTTAGCATACTGCAAACAAGGAAAACTGACCTATCTGGAAGAGGCAACGCATTGGGTACAACACGATGAGCCTGAAAAGGTAAATCAGTTAATAGAGGAATTTATTCTAACGGCACCTTAATTAGTGTTTAAATACAGGACGTCAAAATTAGACTCTTGCCGTCAACGTTCAATTATTTAGTAAGTTTTTCCACCATCGCCTTCATAATCGCACGGGTCTCAGGCGCCCACCACTGAACCATCCGACGTTCAATATCAGCATCCAGATCAAAGTCAAACGCATCCAGTATATCCTTTCTAATATTGATTTTGCTTTGCTGCCAACCAGTTTGATTGAATTTCAGATAATGATTCATCTTTTTTTCTGCTTGCTCCATCAATTGTTCATAAGGAACCACCTCGTCTAGTAAACCGCAAGCTAATCCCTCTTCTGTAGTGAGGAGGTGGCCAACCATCAAATAGTGATAGGCATGCCGTTTACCAATCCAATAGCTATATAACTGAAACCCGTAATCAGGCAATACGATGCCAAGCGGTACCTCATTCAACCCAATCCGATAGTTCCCCTCTGCCATTATTCGATAGTCGGAACAAATTGCCAATATGCAGCCACCAGCGGGACTGTGACCAGAAATCGCAGTAACAAATGGCTTCGGAAACGAGGCAAGTGTCTGTACCATCGTAGTAAATCGTTTCCAAAAGGCTTTGATCTTTACACGATCGTAGTCATATAGCTCAATGATATCCAACCCAACACTAAAAAAGCCTTTTTGGCCAGTGAGAATGATTCCTTTGACCGAATCATCCGTTGCAGATTTAGAAAACAGCTCAATCAGCCCATCCACCATCTCAAAATTAATCGGATTCGCCCTTCCTCTATCCAGCTGTACCGTAAGCACACCATTGTTATTTGTTGTTTTAAACATACCTCGTTTTTTGTGTGCAGCGAAAATAGAAGATTTTAATGTAAATACTGAATTAATGTTTAATGTTCATTGTTTAATCGAATCTAATGCAATGCTATCGTTTAAGCCGAGTAAATTACAAGAAGAAATGTCCCACAAAAAAAGACTCTTCTCCTACGTTTAGGAGAAGAGTCTTACCTTGACCAATTAGTAAATTCTTTTCACTAACTAGACACCTTGAAAATAGAATACACGTATTCAATCTGAAAAAAAATGATTCAGTACTTATATTCTAAGGATGTTCTTATACCTTTGCGGTGATGTTAAACCTGTCAAAAGACATATCGATAAGCACACTTCCTGTAATGGAACAGTTCTATACCATACAAGGAGAAGGCGACCACCAAGGGAAAGCGGCCTACTTTATTCGGCTAGGAGGATGCGACGTTGGCTGTGTTTGGTGCGATGTAAAAGAATCATGGGATGCCGATGCACACCCGAAAATCAGTATTACAGATATTGTGAATAAAGCAGCTGAGTATCCAGGACGCCTAGCCGTCATCACTGGAGGAGAACCACTGATGCACAACCTTGATGAACTCACCGCTGCACTACAAGAAAAAGGATTCCGCACGCACATCGAAACTTCAGGTGTCCATCCACTATCAGGAACATGGGACTGGGTCTGCTTCTCGCCTAAGAAATTCAAGGCACCGCGCCCAGATTTTATGAAAGTTGCTGATGAGTTAAAAGTCATTGTCTATCACCGTCACGATTTGGAGTGGGCAGAAACATTCGCAAAACAAGTCAGTCCTAAGTGCAAACTATACCTTCAGCCAGAGTGGGGAAGAGAACCTGAAATGCTCCCACTGATCATCAATCATGTAAAAGAAGATCCAAAATGGCAAATCTCCCTACAGATTCATAAATACTTGAATGTGCCTTAAAGTAATTGTTAATTGGGGCTTATTGTATTGCAATCTGATTTCGGATCCTTGCTTTCTGGTATCCGAAATATTAACATTGCATTTCTTCATTGATAATTACCCAACCTTCTCCCAACCTAACCGTCCTCCTTCCCTGAGTGACAATACTCTTGGGTTTCCCCTCTTTGTAATTAAGTCTTTCGGATCGACATTATCTAGCGTTTTTAAGGTGAGAAACTCCATGTGTGTAATCTCTAGGCTCACATGACCAAACTCAGCGACCACTTTTCCCCTAAGCAAATAACATCCCTTTCCTCTAAATGGGAATCGTTCAGCGACAGGCGGAAAATGAGTTGTATCAATGAAATTGTCTTCCTGATCAATGAAATTACCGAAGTACATCATCTTCTTATTGCTGGTGTGTACCCGTTTTGTTGCTACCAGATACCCCATGATATTGATTGTTTTGCCAATTAGTGATGGTAATTGGCTTGCGCGGACCATTGATTGTTTCGGGAGATCTTTGATTAATAGGAATGGGGATGATAGTGGAAACCCAAGGAGTTCCATTTCATCATAAGCATGCTCATAGGTCAGGTAGTCAAGTGCTGGTAAGTCGTAGCCTTGCTTAGGCGCATCAAACAATTGAAGGTTTTTGTGAAACCGACTTTTCCCCTCATACAGCCAATGCATTTCCCAAAGCAATTCTTTCTTTGTTTTTCTGGTAAATCGAAACGCACCGATACGGATGAGCACTCGTAATTGCTGAATGGCTATAGGTACGCGCTTCATAAATGCAGAGAGACTTTCAAATTTCCCATGTACACGGGCATTCAAAATCAACTCTGCAGAATTACGTTCAAAGCTTTTCAAGTGTACAAACCCAAGATGGATCGTTTTGCCACGTATCGAAGTGAAATATTCACTGACATTGACACAGGGTGCTTCGATATGTGCGCCTTCTTTTTTGGCTTCATTTACATAGATCTCTGTACGATAAAATCCACCAAAATTGTTGATTACACCCACCATAAATTCTAATGGATAATGCGCTTTTAGATACAGGCTTTGGTAACTTTCTACCGCATATGAGGCAGAATGACCTTTAGAAAAGGAATACCCGGCAAAACTCTCTATCTGCCTCCATATCTCTTTGACCACAGCAGGCGCATGGCCGATCTCTGCACAGTTTTCGAAAAACTTATCTTTTACTTTTTGGAACTCTTCTCTTGATCTGAACTTGCCAGACATCCCACGACGTAAAACATCAGATTCTCCTAGGGTCAGTCCAGCAAAATAGTGCGCAACTTTGATCACATCTTCTTGGTAGACCATCACCCCAAAGGTTTCCTTCAGCAGTTCGAGCATCTGTTTTGGAGTTTGGTACATTCGTTTTCTATCGTGAAAACGTAGGATGTATTCCCGCATCATGCCCGACTTTGCGACTCCTGGTCGGATGATAGAACTCGCAGCAACCAAGTGTTTGTACTCATAAGCCTTTAATTTTTTTAGCAACATGCGCATGGCAGGCGATTCCACATAAAAACAGCCCATCGTGCGCCCAGTTTTCAATAACTCATGTATTTTTTTATCCTTTTTGAATTGTTGAATATTATGAATATCAAGCTTGACTTCATTATTCTGCTCCACGAAATGCACTGCATCTTTGATATGTCCTAATCCGCGTTGACTAAGGATATCATACTTGTTCAAACCAATATCTTCCGACTCTAACATGCTAAAGTGTGTAAGTGGATAGCCTTTGGGTGGCAAGCTCGTCGCTGTATAACAATGAATAGGCTTTTCCGAAATGATAATCCCTCCTGCATGTACACTCAGATAATTCGGCATTCCGTGAATCCGTTTGCTGTAACGCATGACCAGTTTTCCCATCGAGTCTTTTGGAACAGAATTCTTTGCAGAAAGACTATCTATTTCTGACTTCGGCAATCCCAGCACCTTCCCAAGTTCTCGGATGACAGCACGTCGCTGGAAGGTGTTGTAAGTCGCCAACAAAGCAGTGTACTGCCAACCATGCTTTTGAAAAATGTACGTCGTAATATCTTCCCTGTCTTTCCATGAAAAATCAATGTCAAAGTCTGGTGGGTTTTTCCGATATTGATTAATAAATCGTTCAAAATACAAGTCCAGTTCTATTGGATCCACATCAGTGATTTGCAAGCAATAAGCAACAATGCTATTCGCTCCACTACCACGCCCAACGTAGAAATATCCTTTTTTTCGGGCATACTTTAAAATATCCCAATTGATTAAAAAATAGGCATTGAAACCAAGCTTATTGATAAGCGTAAGTTCTTTCTCCAGTCGGACAATAATTTCTTGGCTCGGTTGTGCTCCATAGCGATAAGTCAATCCCTCCTGACTAAGATATCGGATAAGCTTGCGATCGGCATCAACATCACTGGTATAGTCCTTTTTATTTTTACTGGTATTAAAATCAAACTCAATAGAACACGCTCCGACTATTCGCTTTGTTGTTGTTATAATTTGAGGATATAATTGAAATAATTCTTCTAACTGCTTAGGAGGAATCAGGACGTCCTTTTCAGAAGCCTGGTCAGTAGGTGTCAATTTGCTGAGCAGTGTATTCTTGTCGATAGCACGCAACAGCCGATGGGTATTGAAATCTGGCTTATCCCGAAAGGAAACAGACTGTAAGACAACCATTTTATTTTGATAGTTTTTCCAAGGAGAAAGCGCTAGACGATTGATGTGTTCTGGTCGAATACCAATATATTCATAAGGCGCTAATTCAAAAAAATCAGGATACTTTGAAAATGGATAAATCACAATCGAATTTTGGAAAACGGGCGCCTTCGCTGGAATCTCTTCCTTGCTGTGTAAGTACTTACTGAGGTAGGTGTTTAGTTCATAAAATCCATCATTATTTCGGGCTAGCCCAACAAATAATTGGTCCACACCATTCCGAAAGTCAATACCGACTTTAGGAACAACATTATAGCTGGGGGCTAGGCGAATATATTCAAGACAAGCCGATGTATTATTAATGTCGGTAAGCACAGGCGACACTTGGTGCTCTTCTGCCAAGGCTAACAATTCCTTTATAGGAATGGTGCCGTACCGAAGACTAAAGATGCTATGACAATTCAAATACATTAGCGTATTCCGTTAAAAGGGTTGAAATCTCTGTGTCTAATGCCCATGCCTACTGCTCGCCTGACTTTTTGTGCACCATATCGAAGGTTGATCTTGTCCATCGCCTGATACAAGTGAATCTGTTTTTCGGTATCATCGAATAAGTCAATCTGATATGCCCCATGTACTAGGTGTGAAAATTTGACGCCCACTAAGCGAACACGCATTCTTCGGGCATACGCTTTCTTAAATAGATTTTTTGCCAACTTGATTAAGTTATGATCGCTAGAGGTGTAGGTGATTCGTCGTTGTAATGTGTGGGTATCAAAATCGGAGTAGCGTATTTTTACGGTAACACAAGCGGTCAATTTCTGGGATTCTCTGAGTTTGAACGCTAGCTTTTCTGTCATTGAAATGATTAGTGCTTGTAAATAATTGACATCAATCGAATCTTTATCCATGGTGCGTTCTAGTGAAATTGATTTTTTCTCAGAGTAAGGAATGATCGGACTGCTATCAACTCCTTGTGCTTTTTCCCAAATAGAAATCCCATGCTTCCCAAGGACGTTTTGCAGTAGTTCGAGCGGCATTTCCTGTAAGGTTGCAATGCGCTCAACGCCCATACTACGAAGCAGGTGATAGGTTTTTGGGCCGACCATTGGTATTTTTTTTATAGACAAAGGGGCTAAAAACCGTTTCTCATAGCCCGTGAGTACTTGTCGCTGGCCGTCTGGTTTGGCTTCGCCTGTTGCTACTTTAGATACTGTTTTGTTGGTAGACAGTCCAAACGAAATTGGTAAACCCGTTTCTTTGCGGATGGTTTGACGAAGTGCTTTGGACCACTTATAACAGCCAAACAGCTTATCCATACCTGAGAGATCCAAGTAGAATTCGTCAATTGATGACTTCTCATAAGCGGGGGCGTGCTCCTTGATCACATCAGTTACTAGGTTGGAGTATTTGGTATAAGCATCGGAATCTCCTCTTACGATAATTGCCTCGGGACAAAGTTGTCTAGCAGTGCGCATAGGCATTGCCGAATGTACTCCAAATCGTCGTGCTTCATAGCTACAAGAAGCCACTACGCCCCGATCACTTTTCCCTCCGATGAGGATTGGTTTGTGATTGAGAGAGCTGTCTTTGAGTCGCTCGACTGAGACAAAAAAAGTGTCTAGATCCATATGCACAATGGCTCGGTTAAATTGATTTTCCATGGTTTCATTCCTTTAACTAGCAAGGTATTTCTGCTTTTTACAGTAGAACGTTGCTTGATATTTATCTTCAGGCTATAAATTAAATAAGGCAGAAGACTATTTAATTGTGCGCTGATCGTCTTTTGCGGGCGGTATTTCTGCTTTTGTTTATGATAAAATCAAGCAGTATATAATTAGATCGAAAGCCAAGATAGAAACTTTTTGTTTCAATTGCTAAAATGTTAAAACATATTGTTTTTCGTTAAGCTTTTCTATTTTATGTGTTGGTAGGAGTAGAAGTGAAATGTAATTCGGAGTGGTCATAGAGATAGTGATACATACGAGCGTGTACTACGGAAGGCAGGTTATTTAATATCCCATTTTCAATGCTATAGTGATAGCACTATTCCCAAGGTACTGGTTTAAACAATTAACAGTTCGGTTGGTTACCTTAATATTCCTAGCTTCTTATAAAGACCATACGCATCAACTAGTGTAGAATGCTGGTGGAGTTTTCCATCTTTGGTGGTAAAGATCCCGATGCTGCTAAAATTGATGTGTTTGCCTGTAGGGGCGATACCTTCAAAGGTTTGCATGTGGGTACCTTCTGCAATCCAACGAACAACAAACTTATTGTCTTCCTTGATTGTTTCTTGAACATTCAAATGAAAGTCAGGAAAAGCATTCAGCCATTTTTCAATATGCTCTTTCAACTGTTGGTGGTTGTAGAATTGCGGAGGAAGTCTTGGTGTAAGCAGGTTTGAAATGATGTAAGGCTCATGAAACAATTCAGGAATCAGGTCAAGTCGCCTTTGATTCCAGACATCGTCAAAGAAGCGTTGCACCAGCTTTTCATCAAGTAAAATTTCCATATTGTAATTTAATCAATTCTTAAATAGAATGCCACATCTGCCATGATTTTTTCTGTAGAACCTCTATTTTCAAGGATGTAAGCTTCTGTTTTGTCACCAGCTTGCTTTCTTTTTCCTTCATCACTTAGATCGAGCATGACCTTCTTTAATTCTGCTATAGTTGTAACAGAAAATGCGCCCTCAGTGTTCACAAGTGTCTGCGCTTCTACAAATTTATGGTACTTTGGTCCAAACAGAATGGGTACTCCAAAGGTAGCGGGTTCAAGCGTATTGTGAAGCCCCGTCCGAAACGCGCCGCCTATATACACAACATCGGCATACTGATATAACGAAGCAAGCATTCCAATATTGTCAATAATCAAGACATTAATGGCTTTTAGATTGCTATTTTCTAGGTTAGAATAACGGAGATGTGGTGTAGAAAGTTGGTTTTCAATTGCTTTTATTTTTTGTTCAGAGATTTGATGTGGAGCAATGATGTATTTAAAAGCAGCCGGTTGCTCATTGATGTAAGGTAGTAAGATTGCCTCATCTTCTTGCCAAGAACTCCCAATGATAAATACGTTTTGTTGACCGATGAACGATTCAATAAGAGGGTATTTACTTGCCTTCCGGCGAATGGTAAACACGCGGTCTACTCTTGGGTCTCCTGCTGTGATAGCATCATTTATACCATGCTGTTTAAGTAAGGCTTTCACTGAATCATTTTGAACATAGATCTTAGATAACCCTTGGATCTTTTTTAGCATAAATCGCCCATACGACTTAAAATAAAATTGATCTGCTCGAAACAGTGCAGCTACAAGGATGGTAGGAATTTCAGCGTTTTGTAAGGCATTTAGATAGTGATACCAAAGGTCATACTTCACAAATACGGCTAGTTTTACAGGAATTTCCTTGACCAACCAGGCAGCATTCTGCTTACTATCGACTGGAAGATAGGTGACTACATCTGCTTGATCATAGTCTTTTCGAATCTCATAGCCTGAAGGCGAAAAAAAAGTAAGTAATATCTGATAGGGTGGATATTGTTCTTTGATTTGTTCAATGATTGGTCGTCCTTGCTCAAACTCGCCTAGCGAAGCACAGTGCACCCAAACAACTGGTTTATTGAGGTCTAACTGCTGAAGAATGTGCTGTTTTGCTGATTTTCTGCCTTGAATCCATTGAGCGGCCTTACGATTGAAAAAAGAAGCCACCCAAATCGCAAAATAATAACACTTCAAGGCCAGATCATAAACCATCTTTTTTAATGTTTAATGTTTAATGTTTAATTAACGTAACGTTAATCATTAAACATTGATAATTAATCATTAATAATACCTATCGCTTCCATCTTCGAAGAAAATTGGAACACACCAGCCTAATTTTAGGCCGAAGAGCATGTCGAGTCTTTTTGTTTCGTCTTTCATCATTGTGTCAAAATTGTAGGAACGTCTGTTTTGAGTAAACGCTTGTACGCCTTCCACTCCAATGAAAAAGTTAAGTAAACGGTTGTTACTGAAGTGCTGATAGCCGATAAACTCCTTGAAGGCAAGTCCATTAGTCAATCGGTCATATCCCTTGATATAAGGTTGGTCAAGCTGACGAATCCCTTCTGTAACATCAACTATTTTTATCTTGTGTTGAAAAAGCCCAGAGCCAAGTGTAATACGGATACCTGACCGTCTGTTTTTACTTGAAATTGGTTGAATCAGACCAACATGACCACCAACGTAATAACCTCTTTCAGAAAGGATAGTTTGACCTAATTCATTGTTAACAGTTACAATCCCTCCATTTTCTACCCGAAGGTCAGCAAGAGGATCCACTTTTACTTTGTTGCCAAAGAGAAAACTACTCTCTATGCCAAACAGAAATTGTTGATGAATGTAGGCAAGTCCAAAAGAAAGATCTTGATTGATACCAAAGTCATTCTTTAAATCACCTCCAGGCACTTGAAACCCATAGCCAACATTGAATACTGCAACATTAGGAATCTTTTTTTCAGTGTCCTGAGCATGAAGGAAATTGGTCAGCAGAGCGATAGATAATACAATAATTACAAACTTGTTCATTCGATGTTAATGGTTTTATCGTTACTAAGAATCGTAAAATTTATATTTTGTCATTATTCACGTATATTTGCACCTCGAAAGTCGATTAGAACAGATGATACGTATTTTGCAGGTGAAACAAAGAAACGAAATATTCATCATTTTTTCTGAGAATGGATTAATTTTTGAAGATCAGACAATTTTAGAACGATAACAAACATGGGGAAAAGAGTATTAATTACAGGAGCAGCAGGTTTTTTAGGATCACACCTTTGCGACCGATTTATAAAAGAAGGATGTGAGGTGTTTGGAATGGATAACCTGCTTACAGGTTCCTTGAGTAATATAGAGCATCTCTTTCCAGTAAAAGAGTTTACCTTTTATAATCATGATGTAAGTAAATTTGTTCATGTGCCTGGAGACTTGGATTACATCTTGCATTTTGCATCTCCAGCAAGCCCAATTGATTACTTGCAGATGCCGATCCAAACCTTGAAAGTGGGATCACTGGGCACTCATAATCTCCTAGGACTAGCCCTAGCTAAAAAAGCGAGAATCCTAGTAGCAAGTACGTCAGAAGTCTACGGTGATCCACAAGTACACCCGCAAACAGAAGATTACTGGGGACATGTGAATCCGATTGGTCCAAGAGGTGTGTATGACGAGGCAAAACGATTCCAAGAAGCCATTACCATGGCCTATCATAATTATCACGGGCTAGAAACTAGAATAGTCAGAATCTTCAATACTTACGGACCACGGATGCGTCTGGATGACGGTAGAGCGCTTCCTGCTTTCCTTTCTCAAGCCATTCGAGGCGAAGACTTAACTGTTTTCGGAGATGGGTCGCAAACGCGCTCGTTCTGTTATGTAGATGATCTCGTAGAAGGCATCTATCGGCTATTATTGAGTGATTGTCACATGCCAGTAAATGTTGGTAATCCTGATGAGATCACGATTAAGGAATTCGCAGAAGAGGTCATTGAACTAATCGGTTCGAGCTCTAAGGTCATTTATCACCCACTACCTGAAGATGATCCAAAGCGAAGAAGACCAGATATCAGCAAAGCAAAAGAGGTATTAGGCTGGGAGCCACGCGTATCTCGTAGCGAAGGACTAAAGACAACATGTGAATACTTTAAAAAAGAACTAGCATAACCAAGAGCAAATAATGGATCATAAACAACGGAAAATACTAATAACAGGCGGTGCTGGATTTATCGGCTCTCACCTTGTGCGTTTGATGGTGAATAAATATCCTCATTATCATATTTACAATTTGGACAAACTCACCTATGCAGGAAATCTAGAAAACCTGACTGATGTTGAGTCGTTGCCCAATTACACCTTTATTAAAGGGGATATTACTGATACTGCTTTTATCACAGAACTGTTTGCTTCTCATCAATTTGATGGGGTGATTCATTTAGCAGCAGAGTCTCACGTTGACCGCTCTATTGCAAACCCGACTGCTTTTGTAGAAACGAATGTACTAGGAACTGTGGTGTTGTTAAATGCAGCTAAGAATTGTTGGAAGAGCTTTGATGACAAGTTGTTTTATCATGTTTCTACGGATGAAGTATATGGCTCACTAGGAGAAACTGGCTTTTTTGTAGAGGATACTCCTTACGATCCGCGCTCACCTTATTCTGCTGCGAAGGCGAGTTCTGATCACTTTGTTCGGGCATACCATCATACTTATGGTTTTCCTATGGTGATTTCGAACTGTTCTAATAATTACGGCGCCTATCAATTTCCAGAAAAATTAATCCCGTTATTTATTAATAATATTAAAAATGAAAAACCGTTACCAGTATATGGTGATGGTAAATATACTCGTGACTGGTTGTGGGTAGTAGATCATGCTAGAGCTATTGATATGGTTTATCATAATGGTAAGCATGGAGAAACCTACAATGTTGGTGGAAAGAACGAATGGAAAAACATGGATCTAATTCATCTTCTGTGTGATGTAGCAGATGAAGAGTTGGGACGTGAGGTTGGAAGTTCTAGATCCTTGATCACATTTGTAAAAGACCGACCTGGACACGATAGAAGATATGCTATAGACGCTACAAAATTGGAAACTGAAATCGGCTGGAAAGCATCTATTACTTTTAAGGAAGGACTTAGGGATACAATAAAATGGTATTTGTCAAATGAAGAATGGCTGACAAATGTAACTTCTGGTGCTTACAAAGAATACTATCAGAACCAATATCAGAGCTAACAGTAAATCAATTTTTGCTTTAAAGCCTATAAACGAAGAATAATGAAAAATCTCTCCATTATAATCATCTTACTGCTTGGATTCTTGCCTGCCTACGCACAAATCCAAAATGAGGAACTTAAAGATGTGCTAAATCAACAGGGGATTCCTGAATCTACAATCGAAGAAGAATTGAAGAACAGAGGAATGACCGAAGAGGAAGCCATAAAAAAAGCAAAGGATGAAGGATTGACACCAGAAGAGTTGCTTTATCCCAAAGAGACAAATGAAAAAGATGAAGAAACGGAAGAAGAAAAGGATGAGGATAGTGAAGATGACGAAGATGAAGATGACGACAAGGAAGATGAGGACGATGAAGATGACGACAAGGAAGATGACGACAATGAAGATGACGACAATGAAGATAGTGAAGATGAAGGCGAAGATGAGGACGATGAAGATGACCGCATCTGGCCTGAAGAAGCAATTTATGGACAAGGAATTTTCAGAAATAAAAGTTTAAAATTATTTGAACCTTCTGGCAATTTTAAAGCTCCATCTAACTATCTAATAGGAGTTGGTGATGAATTCTCTGTTACTATATGGGGTAGAGCACAACACTCTAATGTGTTAAAAGTAAACAATGAAGGGTATGTTAAAGATCAATACGTACCACGTGTTTATGTCAAAGGGTTAACACACGAAAAAGCCATTGCTGCAATCAAAAGCAATATGAATTCTGCCTACAATATGAAAGATTCCTTTATGGAAATTATTCTTTCTTATTCTAGACAATTGACAATTGGTATCTACGGGAATGTTTTTGACCCAGGTAGCTATTCTGTTTCATCCCTAAATACAGCATTAAACTCCTTAATTGCTGCTGGCGGACCCAACCAAACAGGTAGTGTGCGACGAATAAAAGTAATGAAACCCGGTGGACAGGATAGAGTTTTGGATGTATATAAATACTTAGAAAAAAGTGGGAATGTTGATAATATCTTCCTAGAAAACAATGATGTGATCTTTGTTCCTGCAGCTGAAAAGGTCGTTATGATACAAGGAGCGATTAAACGTCCAATGTCTTATGAGTTGCTTGAAAATGAAAATATTCTTGACCTGATAAAATTTGCTGGTGGCCTTGTAGCAAACGCTTATAAGAACAACATTCAAATACTTAGGTATAAAAATGATAGACAAGTTCTTGTTGATATTAACCTAAACACGTTTGATAGAAATAGTAGTGAATATAAGCTGGAAGATGGTGATGTCATAACTGTTCCTGAAGTAACGGAAACGTTTAGAAACTATGTGTTAACTGAAGGAGCTGTTGAGCAAGAAGGCGTATTTGAGTTGAAAAAATCAATGAAAGTGTATGACCTCATTATGAAGACTGGTCTTAGCATTGATGCAAGAACAGATGTGGTTTATCTCATGAGAAAGCAAGATGATTTGACGAATCGCTTTATCAAGATTGATCTTGATGAAGTATTGAAAAATCGGAATTCTAGGGAAAATATTGAACTTCAGCCTCAAGACAAACTAAAAGTATTCTCAAAATCAGATTTTATTGATGAATTTTCAGTTTCTGTGGTTGGACACGTACGTAAACCAGGGCAGACAGAATACGACGAAAATTTGAGAATCAGTGACCTTATCTATTTTTCCGGAGGAGTGAAGTCAAGTGCTGCAGAAATTGCATTGCTAAAATCGTCGGAATTTGATAAGTCTATAAGCTACAAACGAATTAATATCGCTGAAGTACTAACGAACCCAGAAAGTGAGGATAATGTACTGATCTCACCGAAAGATGAGTTAATCGTTTATCCGAAATCAAGATTCCTAGATGAATTCAACGTGAGTGTGCACGGTGCAGTGAGAGAACCAGGGACTTACCCCTACAGTCCTAATATGACACTAAATGACGTGTTGTTCGTCTCAGGTGGCCTTAAAGAAGAAGCTGCAAACAGTAGGGTAGAAGTGTCAAGGATTTTAAAGGAAAACATTGAGGAGGCAACCGTAGTAGTCGCTACCCTTCAAGTAGATAAAGATTTGGTGCTTACCGATAAAAAAGGCTTTAAACTTGAACCTTATGATCAAGTTTTCATTAGAAATGCACCAGGCTTTGAGCTACAAAGGAATATAACCATTGAAGGAGAAGTTCAGTATCCTGGAGTATATCCACTGGTTGACAGAAATGAAAAAATCCTAAGTCTTATTGAACGTGCTGGCGGACTTTCTCCTAGTGCATTTAAAGCTGGAGCAACACTTAAAAGAGAAGAAGATGAGGTCGGATATATCTTATTGGATCTTGATGAAGTGATGAATAACCCTGGCTCTAAGTTCAATTATGTAATGAAAGAAAAAGATGTCATTTTTGTTCCTAAAGTAAAAGATTTAGTGTCAATTGCTGGCGCTATTAACTTCCCAGGGATTGATACAATCAAGCGATTGAATGTTCCATATCATAAAAACAAAAATGCGATGTTTTATGTCAAAAAATACGCAGCTGGTATTGATCGAAAAGAGAAAAAAGGCAGGAAGAAGTTGGTGTATGTTACACAGCCCAATGGCCATACCATGGCAACTAGAAGTGTATTGGGCATTAAGTTTTATCCTCAAGTAGAGGAAGGAGCTGATATAAAAGTCTATGCGAAAAAACGAAAACCAGAACGCATAAACAAAGAAAAAGAGGAAACTGATTGGGGGAAAGTCTTCGCAACCACCCTCACACAAGTCAGCGCCGTACTCACACTCATCATTTTGTTTGATCGAGCATTTACTAAAGAATAACGGCTATAATGGAACACCAGCACCAGGATCAGGAGTTAAAATTAACAACTATTTTTAAAGTTGGAAAGGAGTATTTTTTCCATTTTGTGAATCTAAAACGGATTGCGCTCATTCTTTTTGCTGGTTTATTGCTAGGAGGAATTCTCTACTTTTTGGAAACTCGAAAACCATTGGTCTACACTGCTAGCCTTAAATTTATGCTTGCAGACGAAGGCACGGAAGGGGTTAACCCGCTTAGTGGTATGCTTGGTCAGTTCGGTCTTGGTGGCGGGGCTGGTGGTGGTGCTAATCTCAAAAGGATGAAAGCACTGCTGACAACACAAAAGATCATCAAGAAGACCATGTTCACAACCATCGAAATGGATGGAAAAAAGGACTTTCTTGCCAATCACTATATTGATAAATTTAAGCTTCATGAAATGTGGGCTGAAAGAGAACAGGATGATCTAGTTGGGTTCTATTTTAAAAGTAGCGATTTTGAACGTTTTGATAGAGAAAACCATTCTATTTCAAATCATATCTACAGTCAAATTGCTAAAAATACGCTCAATGGAAACCTAGAAAAACCACACTTAAGTAGTGAGTTTAATGATGAGGGGACTAACATTGTGGACTTGAAATTTACTAGCACTTCCGAAAATTATAGTCTTGTTTTCTTAACTACGTTGTATGATATTCTATCCGATTTTTATGTTTCTAAATCGATTGCAAAACAAGATGAGAACTATAAAATGTCAAAGAAAAGGGTTGATTCTTTGAAAGCTATTCTTGATAAAAACCAGTATCAAATTGCTAATTTTAAAGATACGAATAGAGGGATTTTTAAAAATCAATCTAGACTAAAAATTGAAGAACTAGAAAATGAAGCCTATCGATTAAAAGGTCTTTATTCTGTAGCTGCTAATAATTTCGAAATGTCCAAAATTGCATTGCAATCAAAAACACCATTCATCACTCCGATTGATATGCCATTGTACCCATTGGCAACCGTTCGAGGAACACCAACGAAAAGGTTAAAATTGGGCGCACCACTTGGCGCAGCTATCATGATATTTCTATTGGGCGCACAGAAATTTATTGTAGATACGCTCGAAAAGGAACGATTGGCAGAAGAAAAACGATTGAAGGAAGAACGATTGAAAGAAGACCGTTTATAATGTAAACTATAGCCTTTTCTTAACTGGTCTAAGTTAAAATTCGCTCAACACCATCACAAACCGAAGACGCGCCTTCTAGGACCTCTACGAACCAATTGCCTTGATACCCGGCAATTCCTTACCCTCAAGCAGTTCCAACATTGCACCACCTCCAGTAGACACATAGCTCACTTCATTCGCCAATCCCATTTGATTGATCGCGGCAACAGAGTCTCCACCACCGATTAAAGAAAATGTTCCGTCTTCTGTACTGTCTGCTACTGCTTGTGCGACATCTCTCGTACCATTAGCAAACGCAGGAAACTCGAAAACACCCATCGGGCCGTTCCATAAAATTGCCCTAGATTCGAGAATAACTGTTCGGAAAGCTTCCCTTGCTTTTGGCCCAATGTCTAATCCCATCCAAGGCGCTTCAATGGCATTGCTGGGGGATACTTTATGGTTGGCGTCTTCCTTGAACGCATCTGCGATAATACTGTCTTCCGGTAGTACTAGATTGACTTGGTTTCTCTTAGCGCGTTCTAGTAAGTGCTTAGCCAATTCAATTTTGTCCTCTTCTACAAGAGAGTTTCCAGTTGATCCGCCCTGTGCTTGAATAAAGGTGTAAGCCATTCCTCCACCGATCAACAGATTATCAACTCTTTCGATTAGCGTTTCTAGTAGCAGGATCTTATCTGACACCTTCGCTCCACCAATGATGGCAGTCAATGGTCGTTTAGGATAGTCCGTGAGGTGTTTGGCGTTTTCCAGCTCCTTTTCAATTAGAAACCCGAAACACCTGTTTCCTGCTTCAAAAAACTGTGCTACAGTAGTCGTAGAGGCGTGTGCTCGGTGTGCTGTGCCAAAAGCATCGTTCACGTAGATGTCAGCTAGGGCAGCGAGCTGTTTGGCAAATTCTGGATCGCCCTTCTTTTCTCCTTTGTAGAAACGCGTGTTTTCTAGCAACAAGACTTCTCCTGATAACAGTGCATCTGCTTTTTTCTGGGTTTCGGATCCTACCGCTTCTTCAGCAAACTGTACTGGCTTCCCGAGTAGATTTGACAAATGGCTCGTCACATGATTTAAGGTGTACCGTTTCCTGTTAACTGTACCGTCTGGATTCAATTTTTTGAGTGGACGTCCTAAGTGCGACATCAGAATAACGGCACCACCATTATCAAGAATATGATTGATCGTAGGAAGCGCTCCTCGAATACGTGTATCATCAGATACCTGAAATTGGTCGTTTAGCGGGACATTAAAGTCGACACGAACAAGAACTTTTTTTCCAGTAAAATTTATATTCAAAACAAAGTGATTATTAGTGTTTAATGTTTAATTACCAATGTTTAATGGTCTCTGATCCTTGTAGGAACTGTGAGAACAGAATTTAGCTAAACGCCTAGTCGTGGTCATCGATCAACCATCCGATACATGTTGGTAATTAACCATTAATAATTATTTCTTACCATCTAACGACCATATCAGCCATTCTTGCTGAGTAGCCATATTCATTGTCATACCAGCCGATCACTTTGATCATTTTTCCGTCAACAAACATCATTTCGCCGTCTATAATACAAGAGTGCTCATTGCCAATAATGTCTTTAGAGACGAGCGGCTCCATGCTAAATTCCATAATTCCTTTCAGCGGTCCGTCTGCAGCGCCTTTTAAGGTTGCTCTTAGCTCTTCTAAGGTAAGATCTTTGTCAACCATGCACGTCAACTCTGTTAGTGAGCCACAAGGGATAGGAACTCTTACAGAGATTGCAGTAATTTTCCCTTTTGCTTTTGGATATACTAAGCCTAGGGCGGTTGCAGCTCCAGTAGATGTTGGAATGATGTTCTCTGCAGCAGCTCTCGCACGTCTTAGGTCTGCATGCGGTGCATCTTGTATTTTTTGATTGCTCGTGTACGCATGAATCGTTGTCATGAATCCTTGGACTAGTCCAAAATTTTCATCAATCACTTTTATCATCGGAGACAAGCAGTTTGTTGTACAACTTGCATTAGAAATAATTTCTTCGTCGTTACTTAACAAGTCATCATTTACACCTAATACGATGGTTGGTACACCTGGTCCTTTTGCTGGGGCAGAAAGGATAACACGTTTTGCGCCTGCTTGGATGTGCAGTGCTGCTTGTTCTTTCTTTCTGAAGAAACCAGTGCATTCTAACACCGTGTCAATCTTTAAATCTGCCCAAGGAAGTTTTGACGGATCTTTTTCGCTATATGCGTTGACCTTATTTCCATTTACAATAATTGCTTCATCATTATGGGAAATTTCAGCGTTTAGCTTGCCGTGTGTGCTGTCATATTTTAGGAGGTGCGCCAGTGTGCCGTTGTCTGTTAGGTCATTTACAGCTACCACTTCTACATCGGGATTGTTCATCAGTAGTCTGAATGTTAATCTACCAATTCTACCAAACCCATTTATTGCAATTCTTTTTGCCATCTTTTTTTGTTGCAAAATTAAACTTTAAGTATCAAAAAAGAAGAGGAAAGTCGATTTTGTTCTGATTTTGTTTAGGTTAGACCGCTAACTTCCATAAATCTAGTGATAAGAACCTTCATTTTGCATATTAAATATGAGCTGTAAGCTGCTATACGAAAGTATGTTTAAGCTTTCGATTCTTTCTGAACAATGTATTGAATTAAGCGATATTTGTTGAAAAGACCATGCTTGTAGATCCGGTTGACTCTTTTTCTATTAGACCGATTCCTTTTGCCTAGTCTTATTGAGCATCGAATCTACAATGTTTACAATCCTTGATTTAACAGAAATGAGGAAAAAGTCGGAGACAATTTGGAAAAAATGTAATTGGATAGGTTTTCGAAATGCGCCATCTTTGAAGTAGAAATTAGCTAGATATTAATAATTGATAGCAAAAAGAAATTGTCTCATTATTACGAAGCAATATAAAACACAATTCTAGAAATACTTCTATTCCTAGATTACCCATCTAAGACCGGATTAAAGTCCGGTCTTTCTTTTTTACAAGATTAATATTAATTTTGATAAAAAATTGCAATATGCGCTACTTGATTTCCTTGTTATTTTCATTATCATTTCTAATTCCCACTACCCATGCCCAAACAGGCACAGCATACGGTATAAAAGGTGGTCTTACAGCTGCAACACAGACATGGAATGGCTCAGAACGAGAGTATATGCTTGCGTACAATGGCAGTCTGACGATAGAGTCTTTGAATGATGACATGAGCTTACGATTTTTTGGACAACTAGGATATTCTAAAAAAGGGAGTGCTATTGTTTCTAGAGCATTTGTTGATCCAAATACGAATCAAAATTATCCTAGAAGAGTGTTCAGACAACCCTTCGAACAAGCGAATTTGATTGTTGGTATCAAAAACATGAATCCCTTAGCGGACAGAATGGAGTGGTATTATGGAATTGGATTGAGGCTTGACTACTTGCTTCGTTATGATCTGTTTTTCTTGAATGTAGATGATTTTGTAAACAAGATTACGTATGGCCTATCGCTTGCAGGAGGCATTGAGTTTCAACCAGAAAAATCTCCAATCGCCTTTCAATTAGAAGCGATGTTTCATCAGGATTTATCCAACCAAATATTCTATGAAAACATCCTTATCACAAACCAGTGGGGGCAGCAGTCTACTCAAAGCGCACGTGTAATAAACAGTGCATTGGACGTTACTTTGTCAATGAAATTCATACGAAAAATCATTTGGGTAGATGCTGATGATGACACATTGCTACCCTACGGTAAAGAATTTACTAAACGGTAATTCGGTAGCATTTTTTTACTTTACAATTGAATTTACAAGGATGTAATCACCCATTCTAGATTGTACTTGAATCTCAAGACTTGGAGGGTCGCAATTGTCCAATTCCCCGTTTCTGATGATTTCTACTTCAAGGCTAACGATTTTATCCCCCATTACATCTGGTAGATCAGATTGCTCTAGGTGCTTTTCTAGTGTTTCCAAACTTACCTTACTTTTGCAAAACTTAATAAAGTAGTCGGTAACTGATGTTCGTAGGTACAATTCTTCTCGATCGGTTACTTTATTATTCTTCTTTAGGAACTTCTTACGAATAATTGGACCGGTTAATATTGTTTTTCCATCAGCAGAAAGTTGTGTTTTTTTATTTTCATTAGACATGTTCGTATTGTTTTGTCCCGTTGGTTGACAAGCAAGCATTGTAAAGATAAATGCGAGATACAAGAAGCAGCTAGTTTTTTTATACATATATCAATTGTACAGAAAAGACCTCTTATTTCCTAGAAAAGTAAGAGGTCTTTGCTGTTTTCTTTTGTTACAGAGGTATTATCGCTTAAATACTTCTATATTTTTCTTCTTAACCACTAAATCTGTGAATTTTCCTTTGAAGCGCGTCGCTCGTACCATGTGATTGTCAATCCAATGATAATTCCCCCCTCTAGGCTTATTCAACAGTAAAAAGTGATATTTAAATCCATGACGTTTCAGCCATTCCTCTGTAATTTCTTTATGGTCGTCTGTTCTAGAAGTAAAAAAGGTAATAAGGTGTCCTTCTTCATACCATTTGTTGAGGATTTCTAGCGCGTCTGGGTAGGGTGTAGCCGTTCTCATGCGGTCTGGTTGCTCATTTGGGACATCATCGCAAATGGTTCCGTCTATATCAATAAGATAGTTCTTTACGCCTGCTGGAAGTGTAGGACTTATAAGATTACCATCCTTACCAACCTTCTCCTTTAACTCTTTATTTTTACTCATCTTTTTAAATTTAAGCCTCTAAATTATAAAATTATTCGAATCCAATCCACTTACTTGAAAAGAAAAATAATGGAACGCCTCATAATTATTATTTATCCTTTCCGATTTTTATAGTGATCTAATTCTTTAAGGTATTGGATTCCCATAGATGTCAAGCATGATAGGGTCGCCTTTTCCTAGTTTTTTGACGTTTTCTAATTGTTTGTCTGCATCTCCAACAATTAAATAAATCATGTTCTCTTCCTTCAAATATTTTTTAATGTAATTTTGAAAACTATCACTTCCCATTTCAATTAATTCTTTTTGATCTTCTTCCAAAAATTTATCCGATTTACCATACTTACTTATGGTTCTAAGAATGCCAAGCTTTGAGCGAATAGATTCATAGGCAAGTGTATTCCGTTTCAATACCTTGTTTTGTGTAGTGGCCGCATCCTGATCTGTAAAGTCACTCGCATAGCCTTCAAGCAATTCTTGAATGATTTCTAGCGATAAAAGGGTGGCATTGGCCCGGACACTGCTTGAAATAATAAACGGTGATTCCTCCTTAGTGTTTCGTAAAAATGAATAAGCTCCATAAGTGTACCCTTTTTCTATTCTCAATATCTGGGTGACTTTCCCACTAGATCCACCTCCAAGTATTTCGTTCGAGAACTTTAAATTGTTATGGTCTGGGTGAGTAGTCGGCACAGTAAGACGACCTGCCATAATCACAGATTGTTTGCTACCCGGAACATCAATAAAGTATAACTTCCCTTCTTTGTCTGCACTTGAAGCCGTTAAGCTTGGTAAAGCAGGTGTGGTCGCCGTTTTCCAGTTTTGATTTAGGCTAGCTAATAATCCCATTACCTCGTCTTTATTGATCAACCCAACCACATGAAAAGAACCTAACTTCGGTGAGAGATTGCTGTAAAACTGCTTCAAGTCTTCCATTGTAATCGAAGCAACTGTTTTGGGAGTACCGTAAACAGAGGTTCCAAACAAGTGGTCACTCCCATACAGCAATCGGTTAAACGCAATGCTTGCAACAGTTCTTGGGTTTGACTCACGTCCTTTTAGCCAGGTTTGCTGCTGTGATTTAACACGTTCAAAAGCAGTCGGGTCCCAAGCAGGCTGAAGAAGGATTTCTTCTAGAAGTTTAAGCGTTTTTTCAAAATTCCTTGAAAGACATCTACCTGAAATAGTCAACTCTTCATTGGAGCAGCCTACATTTATCTCAGCGCCGAGCAATCCGATTGCCTCTTCCATTTCTGCAGCTGTTCTGTACTGTGTGCCCTCCATCATCAAATCAGCAAGTAAGCTACCAGTGCCTGACTTATTTAATGGATCAAGCAAGTGTCCCCCATCGATGGTTAAGCTAAATTCTACAAGGGGAAGCTCATCACTTTTGATCCCAGAAACCTTCATCCCATTTGAAAGATTGCCTTTCCAGATTGCAGGCATTTTAAATAAAGGTGGTTCGCCAAAATCTGGCTCTGAACGGTCAAAATCAGAAGGTGTCTTCTCGTATTCCGCTTCTTCGCCTTGACTTACCTCCTCTTCCTCTTTTCCTTCTATCACCTCTTCTTGCCATACTTCAGCTTCAGTTGAGCCAGTAACGATTAAGTCTTTTTGCCCTTTCGGTACAAAGTTGGTCATCAGGTAAGGCTTTCCTTTGATGTATTTGTTGTAGACCCTCATGACGTCTTCCCTAGTAACTGCAAGTGTTCGTTGTGCGTGTTCGATGACCTGAGCTGGATCACCACTAAATTCATTGTTATTCGCCATTCGATTTGCCTTATTTAAGACTGTCTCGATTCCTCTATAAAGATCGGTTTCCAATTTTGCCTTGATTCTGTTTAGCTCATCATCTGTAAATCCATTCGTTTCAAAACGATTCATTCCTTCTTGAACTCCCTCATTTATTTCATTAAGATCTACCGCTTCATTTCCTCGGATCACAAGTACAAACTCCCCTGCTATTTCATTGCTGCTCTGATAGGCATAAGGATTAGGAGCGAGCTTTTTCTCTTCTACCAATATCTGATAGATCGGTGCTTTCTTGCTACCGGATAACAAGTCACTCAAAATGTCTAGGGGATAAGTATCTGGGTGAAACCGTTCAACAGTTGGGAAAACCATCCGTAGTTCTGGCAACTTAGCAAAATTGTCTTCATAGTAGACCTTTTTCATCGTCGTCAAACTAACTGGCTGTGGTTCTAGCTTCGGAACTTCTGGTCCTCGCTTGATTTCTCCAAACCATTGTTCCACTTTCATTCTGGTTTCTTCGATATCGATATCACCTGCAATCACCAGTGTTGCATTATTAGGACCATAGAACGCTTGATAAAATTCCTTAACATCATCTAGGGTAGCAGCTTGTAAATCTGGTAAGGAGCCAATTACTGTCCAGTGATATGGGTGGTCTTCTGGGTAGAGGTTGCTTCTAATGACTTCATTGGTATGTCCGTAGGGTCTATTATCGCTTCGTTGTCTTTTCTCGTTTTTTACTACCTGTTTTTCCCGTTCTAGCGCTGCCTCTGTTACGGTATTGATCATATAACCAAGTCGATCCGAGTCAATCCATAGTATTTTGTCGAAGGCATCTTTTGGCACAACTTCGTAGTAGATGGTTCCGTCAGACCAAGTACCGCCGTTTCGTTGTCCGCCCCATTCTGGTATGAGTTTTCTGTTTGCACCAACGGGTGTATTTTCAGAATCATTAAATGCCATGTGTTCAAAAAAGTGTGCGAAACCTGTTTTTCCTGGTTTTTCACGGTTTGAACCGACATGGAAAATCGTGGCTAGTGCGATGATCGGGTCGGAATCATCGACGTGCAAGATAACTTCTAGTCCGTTGTCTAGGACAAATTTTTCATAGTCAAGCTTGAAGTCACTGCTTACTGCTGGCAATGTTTCTTCTTGGACTGTGGGCGCTTTAACTGTTTGCTGTGGGCTGGTTTCAGGGGGCAACGTTTTAGCGGTTTTGTGTGTTGTCGTACATGCTGCGAACAGGAGTGCAGCGAAAAATAGACTGAGGTATTTCATAAGATATTATATTATCCTACAAAACTAATCATTTAGTCGAAATTAATTGTTCTTAAGTTAGAGGTTTAACGAAAGTTTAAAATTGAGTGGAAATTCAACCTATATTCATTAGAAGTCCTTTACAAACCCTGCTTTTTCTGCTTTTTTAAGAAATGGCTTTGCACTTTTCAAATCGCCGAGTTTGGTATAGATCATGCCGATTAGCCCTTGCGCTTTAAACAGTTGGTCTGGATTGAGTTCTGCAAAACGAGTAAGTGCTTTTTTTGCTGGGCTAAGCGCTTCATTGTATTTTCCTTGTTTGAACAAGGCTATGCTGAGACCATAAAAACCAATCGGAGAAACATTGTCGACTGAAATAGATTTTTTAAACATCGTTATTGCGGCATCAGCATCTCCATCCGCCAAGTAAGCATTTCCTAGTAAATCAAGCAGTTTAAAGTTGTCCGGATCTTGAGCTATTGCTTGCTGAAACGCTTTAATTGCTTCCGTATTTTTTCCAGCTTCAAGAAACGATTTCCCTTCTTTCGTAAGATTTATATTAGAAGCAACGGTGCTAATAGACTGATTCGAATCGGAATTTTTGTTAAGGTTTATAAGCACTTCTCTTAATACGGAACTTGTATACCGATAATATTGAGGTTTAAGGAGAATAGAATTGTCCATTAAATCATCGATTTTGCTCTGCTTCGCCTCTGTTTCCTTAAGGACAAAGAGGTGAGATAACAATAGTTCATAATATTGTTCAATAAAAAATGACTTGAAGCTGCCTTCCCGTATACTAAAGTCTTCAAAATCAAAATCTTTATAGTAATAATAAGGTTTGTTTTCAAACGATGGAAAATAGATTAACCAATTTCGCGCAACGCTAATCAATGGAGGGTTTTCTACTTTCAAGGGGCGAAAAACCAGTTGATGGTATTTTGACATAGCTACTAGGAAGAACATCCCTTTTTCCTGCTCAGAAGTCAAAGAGATATCATCAAAAAAGAACCGTTGATTCTTGATCCCATAATCCAATATTGGATGAATTACCATTGAAAACAAATGACCATAATATGCCTTTTGGTTTTCAATTTTCGTCTGTTTCCGATGCATTAATTGCTTAAGTGTAATCATTGACTTGTCTTTCCCTATCTGGATTACATAGGCTGATAACTCAATAATAGACGCCAAGTAAGACAAATTTTCTTTATTGTTGATTTCTAGGAATCGTTTTTCAAGCAAGAATCGTTTATTCAAAACTGCAGCCTCCACATACTCCTTTGCAAAGGCTAATTCCTTTAAGTTAACGGCATCAATGGCCTTGCTAAATCCTTTTGAATCTTCTTTGTTTTGATACTTTCTTAAATTTTTAGAAAGCGTATACATTTGTTGTTCTAATTCAGAAGTCAGCGTGTCGGTATTAACTTCTTGAGCACTAACTTGAAAAATCAATACACAAAAAAAGAGGGTAATAATTCGATTCATAATTTTTTTATAAAGAACAAAGATAACTATATCCTGCAAATTCTAATCCATTAATGATCAGGTTCAAGATATTATAGGAGTAATAAGCAATTTATCCATTTGATAAACTATTCCAACTGCTACTGACATCTAACCGTATCCCGGTCCATGGTGCCCATAATTGAATTTTTTTCTTCCTTACAAATTGGGAGTTTATTTCCTAAAAGTGTGCTGTTTACAAGAGTTAGTCTAGGAAGTAATTATGTTTTAAAACACAAGTTATGTTAATGTGTATCTTCCTCTAGTCTTTTTTTTTGTGTCAATGCAACCTATTTATCAAATCGGTCGACTTTATAATTGTAATCAGTAATTAATTGAATTGTTGATTTATAAAGAAAAATAATTCTAGACCGATTTTCGGTGAGAATTTCAAGAAGTATATGGGTTTCATTTGGTTTGATAAAAGCTTGGTCGTTAAGGCCTTGCTTTTTTTTTGTTTTAATACCGTCAAACCATGACTCGTTTCGCCACTTCTGAAACGTTTTAGAAATTCGTATCTTTGAAATAATGAGTTTTATTGTATTTGCCATACCTGTTTTTTTTCTCCTCATCGGTATTGAGTTTCTGATTGATCGGCTTAAGCAGTCAAATCTTTATCGGTTTAATGATGCCGTTACAAATATCAGTTGTGGGATCTCTCAGCAAGTGACTGCAGTGGCATTAAAGACGTTGCTGTTGGGTGGATATTGGTTGCTCTACGAGCAGTACGGAATTTTCGATATTCCTAACACCATTTGGACGTATGCTTTATTGTTTGTCGGGGTAGATTTCTTCTATTATTGGTTTCACCGGTATGCGCATGAAGTTAGTGCGTTTTGGGGGACTCACATTGTCCACCACCAGAGTGAAGAGTACAATCTGTCTGTTGCGCTTCGTCAGTCCATCTTTCAGACAGTAATTTCAAATGTATTTTACTTGCCCTTGGCATTAATTGGTTTTCATCCGTTATCATTTGTTTTGATTAACTCATTGCAAACACTTTATCAGTTTTGGATTCATACTAAAACGATTGGAAAAATGCACCCAATTCTTGAGTTTGTGTTCAATACACCTTCTCATCATCGTGTGCATCATGGCATAAACCCGAAGTATATTGATAAAAACCATGGTGGTACGTTTATAATATTTGACCGAATGTTTGGTACTTTCCAAGCAGAAGAAGAGGAAGTTGTGTACGGCGTTACGCGGCCATTGTCGAGCTGGAATCCGCTCTGGGCTAATATTGACTACTATGCTGAGTTGTATCGATCAATGCGGCCAGCCAAGTTTCCTGATAAGCTTAGGATGTTGAAGAATAAACCCGGATGGCGACCTGATTATTTAGGTGGTCCCTTGTATCCACAACCAATTACCAGAGAAGAACAGTTGAAATATGATACAGATGTGTCAATGTCTCTTAATTACTACATTCTATTTCAGTATTTGATTTTGTTGGGCTTAGCCACTGCCTTCTTACTTGTTGCTAAATCATTACCTGTGGCGTTGACTGCGGTTGGGATTGCTTCTATTTTGTGGTCTGTAGCAAATATAGGCGGAATACTAGAAGGAAGAGTTTGGGCAAGTATATTAGAACCGATTCGCTGGTTAGCAATTCCAGTTTTACTTTATATTTTCTTGGGGGCAACTGTTTGGTGGGGTTCTGCTGTTGTTGCGTCTATTGTGGTTGGGCTGTTTTCTGTAGGGTGGTTTATCAGCGCTCTGAATTTGGAACGTGCACAAACACGTTAATTTAACAACATGAATCAACTTTTGAGCTCCTACTTATTAGGGATTCAAGTAGTTGTTCCTCAAAGTTAGGGTGTTTTTAATAGTAAAATGCTACAGAATTGTATTCCGTATAGGTTTTCTCAAGACTGGCACCAACATACCCAAAATAGAACAACCCTTTACATTACCTGTAAAGATTGTCAAAATGAGGTTTAATTATAATGTTATTTTTTATCTAAGCGCTTCGTAGCAATAACATCTCCAGTAGAATCAGAAATGCGAATTAAGTATAAACCACTTGCGAAAGCGGAGACATCGAATCTACCATTAGATTCAGATACTTTGAACGTTTTAATGTGTCGTCCAATAATGTTGAACACTTCTACTTTAGTAATATCTTCAGTGTAATTTACTGTAAAATAATCACTAGTAGGATTTGGATAGATACTAATAATGGGATTGTCACTTACTAGGCTTGCGCTCTGAGCCTGGGCTCCGAAGCTAAGCAAAATTACTAGTATAACAATCAAATATCTCATGTTTTCGTTTTAATTATTATCAATATAGGCATTCTTTTATAGGATGTCAAATTATTGTGTATAATAAATTTCAAATAAAAGCGTTGTGGGTTAAAAACTGGGTTTAAATTGCCATCTAATCCCAAAAATTCTGGTCTCTGGAAGGTTTCTCTGCGTAACTCTCCACAATAAATCTACTCTAATTGCTCTAGCAATGTTTTCAAATCCAATTCCCATCTCTAGATATCCTATGTTTACAGGCTTCAATTCATATGCATCGAGAAGAAATTGTTCATTGGATGCCGTCAAGGATCCAGTGAGCGCTTTAAAGGAAACTAGACTTCTGATTTTCAGGTGCTTGTTGAAAGGAAGTAGGTTGAATATCAATCCGTCGAAGTGATGCTCAAGCCAAAGTTCGCCCCAGGTATCACTAGCATATTCATAGTCGTTCAGAAGGTTGTAGCCATACTGGTTAAACCCAATGGATTCATTCCCTTGATGAATCTCTAATAGGGGAAACGGGACAGTGCCAAACAACTTGCCAGTCTTTACATCAACTATTGATCGGCCTAGGGGAGAATTGAATTTCTGATTGATGGCCAGCTTCAATAATTGATACGTATAATTAGACCCCAATAAATTCATAGGACTGAAGTGATAATTGACTTCTAGATAGGGGCGGTCAAAGTTGATTAGAGACTTAATTTTTTGTTGTTCTTTCGTTCTAGATGGCAGGGAAAGTTTTCCTCTTAAATGAAAGTCTACAACACTGAATTGTTGTGCAGAAGTGACACCTTCTCCATTAGGATCAATAAATTGATAGGAACTTGGCCACGAATATACTGTCTTATGAGAGGCCGCAACTCGACCAAAGACACCATTCACCACTTCCTTCTCAAAGTAAACACTTCCTTCTCGGATTAGAAACAAATTATTTAATGGATTGCCAAGGCGAGTAATTGATTGGAAGATTCGATCATAAGACCAATATTGATTATAGCTGTAGTCATAAGACCAATCATAGCGATAATAAGCACCAACTATGCTCCACAATGGATTATCCGGTTGATTGATTGTAAACTCGTTTGAAAAGTGATATTTCAACAATTTATCCTTGTCGCCATATGCCATATAAGCGTTGAAATCATACCGCTGCTTGAACAAGTATTGGTTATTTCGTATCCCAAATTTAAATCGATTTCCTTCAATAGCGTTAAAGCTGTAAAGTGATTCCCAGCGTCCTATTTCAATTGGACCAATACCTAAAAAGCCTGTTCTAATTGCATGCGCTAACCAAAAGGATCGCTTATAAACTGGTGTTCGCTTTAACGAATCTAGCATTATAGAAACCCCTAGCTCTTGACCTGTCAGTTGAATAGACCGATTGGCTTTCCAAAATTTTTCATTCTGATACCAAGCAGCCTTGTCAATTTGATAGGCTTGTCCTTTAAAAGTAGATTTATCAATCTCGGTATCAAGTTTAATATTGGATCTGCTCCTTGTTTGAATAATTCTTACATTTTGATGCTTTTGATTGCCTGTAAGGTTCATATTTACAGTAAAAGTCTCCTCTTTTTTAAACCAATAATTATCAATTTTCTGATATTCCTGTTTAAGCTTCAGGGCAGAAACAAAATTTAAATTTGCATGGGGAATTAATCCAACATCAACCAAATATATAGCAGCGGACTCATCGTGGATAACGGCAGTACCAATAAATGCAAGATCACCTTTACGTCTAGGAGTAAATTCAATCACAATGTATCTTTCCCCTTGGATATGCATCGTGTCTGAAATGAAATACTTATAAATAGGTAATGCATTTTCCGCGAACGGGCTTATAAATCCTTTGTTTTGAATGCGGATAATGTTTTGGTAGATATCTAGTTCTTCAAATATGCCCTCTGTTAACTGTAGTTTGTAGTAATCCTCAATGCCATCAAACCGTTCGCCAGTAACAACGACCTTTTTTCTAATTGGGTTTCTTCTGAAGGATACTTCTGAAAGTCGTTCTTTTAGTAAAACTGGTAATATTACAGTACCATTTGCAGTAGAGTCCATATAATCATTGAGAACGGAAGCTCTTTTGAGTACGGTTTTGTTCACTATACCACGCTTAACATTTTCAATCGCAAATTCTGATTTCTCGTATTCCTTGAATTGATAGGACCTTACATTGGCCATACTGTTGACGGGTTTGTTTTTAACGATACGTCGATAGAGCCTTATTGCTGCGGTGTCTTTGCTAACTTTTTTATCTCCAGATATAAGAATTTGGTTTAACGCTGATGAAGTCGGGTGGAGTAGGATGGAGATCTCTGTTTCTTGTGGGCGAGCTAGGAGCGTATCTGCTCTATAGCCGATGGATGAAATGATCAAGTATACGGCGGTGTCAGACGGCAAACTTAGTGAAAACTTGCCTTCGTTGTTAGTGATTGTACCCGTTTGTGTATGCTGAATAACAACATAGGCAAATGGCACAGGTGACTGATTACTAATGTCTAGCACCTGACCTGATAATGCTTGACCAAGTAGGTAATTGCTATATATTAGGAGTATGAGTCCCAACCAATATTTTAATACAGTTTTCATTTATTTATAGAATCAAATTGTCCCATACCGTTGAATGGCAGTGCAATTTAAATGTTAAATCTGTAATTATCATAAAAACAGTTTTAACGATACATTTTAGAACAAAATAATATGGTAGATAAGACTTCTGAAATGTAACAATAAGAATGTACTCCTCGTTCAAAATAAGTGCCATCATGATTGAAAAGAGTTCAACAGCAATCAAATTGAGATTAAAATCAACGTTCTATCCTTTTTATTCTGATTATTTCAAAATTAAAGAATACGTAAAAATGTCTTTAGTTAATATTCTAGCAAAAAGCGAAAATGAAAATAATCAGATTATTGCTTATAGAAAAGCAGTGGAGGCAGCTGATATAGCAGAAAACTATGACCTTGATTTTGAGTTCGCAAAAGCACAATTCCAACAGGCAAAAATTCTTATCAAACTTGGTGACTTTAATGGAGCAATGAAAAAAAATGTTCAAGCGTTGGAATATTTTGAAGATTCTAACTATCCAATGTTTGAAGCACATTGTTGGGATAACATGGGCTTTATCTATAATTACCTTGGAGAACATGATAAACGACTAATTTATAATAAAAAATGTTATCGACTTGTAGAGAATTCAGATGATCGGCACTTCGTCCTAAGAGTCTTGAATAACCTAGGTGATACGTTTATGAGTTTAGGGGAATATGATAAGGCATTACAGTTCTTTGAATCCAATTATTACGATTCTGAGGAATTCTCTTCTATACGAGGAATCTCTTTACTAAATATTGGTGAGTTGTATTATCACAAAAAGGAGAATCTTAAGGCAATTGGCTATTTAGAGCAAGCAATTAAGCATGCTCAGCAAAACAGTTTCAAGTATATAGAAGGATTGGCAAATCTGGCATTGGGTAGAGTTATAAAGATAAAAGGTGATAGGGGACAAGCACTTGGCCATTTATTGAAGGCAAACAGATTACTCTTAGAGCTCCCAATGCACAAACAGTCACGGTTAAACGTGCTGAAGCTGATTGCAGAAATTCAAGAAGAAATGGGAATGCTGCAATTGGCGCTACGCTATTTTAAGGAAGCTGCCGATTTAGATAAAGAGATTTCGGAAGACATCAAAAAACAGACGATTAAAAACATTCAGTTTTCTTTTGAAATTAAGGCGATCGAGCTGGAAAGAAATAATCTTGAAGAGAAAAATCTTGCATTACAAAATGCCAAACAGAAAATCGAAGAACAGAACAACGCATTAGCCTTCAAGTCTAAACAGCTGACATCACTAAACAGCAATCTTAAAAACTTTGCTCATTCTATTTCTCATGACCTCAAAGAACCAGCAAGGATGATTGCCAGTTTTTCTGAATTACTAAAGAAAGACCTGACAAGCAGTGATTTAGATTTCAATCATGAATATTTAGAGTTTGTGATGAATTCATCTAAGCGGCTTATTCTGTTTATAGACAGTGTTTTGGCGTTTGCGAAATTTGGTATAAATGAAGCTATTCTTCCTCCTTCTCAAGTGGATTGTAACGAAGTCATCAAAGAAATCCTAGAAACGCACAAACTAAGTCTTACAGAAAATGGGGTTACGCTTAAGGCAGATCAGCTACCGACTGTGTTTAGTCATAAAACCATGATCACAAGAGTTTTTCAGAATCTAATTGAAAACAGTATAAAGTATCGGCGCATAGACGGATCTCCAAAAATTGAAATTGCTGCCAGGCGAAAAGATGATTATTACTGGTTCTCGGTATCAGATAACGGTATTGGGATTGATAAAGACGATATCCCAAAAATCTTTACCCTGTTTTCGCAGATTAACAATAAAAATGAGGGATCTGGAATCGGTCTTGCAGTCGTTCAGAAAATCATCATTCAATTGAATGGTTTTCTTGAAGTGGAGTCTGATGTCAATAAGGGGACAACGGTTTACTTTTCTATTCCGATAAGGGTGCCAGAAAATCTATCGGCTTAGGATGTGTAAGTATAGATTAGGGGTAGATGGTTAATTCAACAGTGTTATTCCTTAAGAGCCAATTCAGCATAGATACTAGTCACCTATTCTAGAGATAGCCCCGAAATTTGCGCTGCAAGTTCTTTTGTGAATCCTGCCTTATGGCAATTGATTATTGTTTGTTCCTGAAATTTCTTCGTCGCTTCCTTTTTGCCTTCAATTCTCCCTTCAATTCTCCCTTCAATCTTGCCTTTTTCAACGATCATCTCATAAGTAGTCATAAAATCACCTTTTATTGGATTTGGTAAATTATCAATCACTTCTTCAACCTCCTTTGTGGTTAATTCAACAGTGTTATTCCTTAAGAGTCAATTCAGCATAGATACTAGTCACCTCTTCTAGAGATAGCTCCAAAATTTGTGCTGCAAGTTCTTTTGTAAATCCTGCCTTATGGCAATTGATTATTGTTTGTTCCTGAAATTTCTTCGTCGCTTCAATTCTCCCTTCCTTTTTGCCTTTTTCAACGATCATCTCATAAGTAGTCATAAAATCACCTTTTATTGGATTTGGTAAATTATCAATCACTTCTTCAACCTCTTTATTGGTTAATTCAACCAAGCTCGAGCTATATACAAATATAGTGTTTAAAAAATTCTTTTTCAAGTACGGATCTAAGGTACTCAAAATTCGTACTATTTTGGTTGATAGGGCCTCAGAATCAGTGGCATATTTCTGTAATAGTAACGGAGAGGACAACATATTGCCAGCCAAATTGATCAATTCTTTTTCTGATAAAGCTTGTAAATCAATTAGTTCAGTTTTGAATTTTGGTACATAACGAAGGAGATCATCTGAATAATTACTAAATAGATGTTCTATACTTTTTAAGTTCCAACTTTCCTTCCCATGATAATAAACTACAGGCAAAATTAGAGTGAGTGGTTCCTTGTTTTTGAGTTGGCTTTGATAAGCATTTCCCAGATAAGTTAGTAACTGTATAGGGACAAGTACATCCTTGTAACTTTTATGCTCTAGCAACAAGCTAATGTAGCACTGTTCTCCTTGTTTTAACTTTACTTTGAAAAGTACGTCAGTAAAATACGCTTTCAACTCTTTTGTGATATAAGAACCATCTTGCTTTTCAATTGTATCTAAGTCAAGCAACGCAGCTAACTCTTTTGAAAGTAAGGCCTGTAATAAGTTAACCGCTCTCGCTTTATCTGACAGTAATTCCTTAAAAAACTTGTCGTGGGGATTGTGTATTTCCATTCTCAATCAAATAAAGAGTAAAGCGGATGAGCAGAGTGCGGGTTAGGTCTCGCCCATCCAACTTTACATGAAACAGATATCGTCTAAGCAGCAATCTCTTTCTTAACTTCAACCTCTTTCTTTTTGCTTGTTTTGGTCGTCAACTTAACCGTCGAATCATCCTTTTCAGCATCATCGTTCTTCTTGTTTTTGTAGTAACGCATAAACCCATACGTCAATCGTTGGCAGCTATCTAGCTCTGCGACAATAGCTTCATGAGCTTTTTCGTCCATGTACCCCAATTCAAAAGAGAGTTCTAGATGAGAAGCAATTTCTGCTTGGTTCTTTCTTGCCATTCCAAGGTAATAGATCAACTCATCATCACTAATTCCATTTACAGCTTTTGCAATATTTCCCGGAGATTTGATTGCTGCTCTACGGATGCTTCGAACCATTTCGTATTGCTCTTCTTTTGGAAAGGTCTCCGTCAATTCATATGCCTTCTTCGTAAATTCTTTTGCTTGATTCCAAACTTTTAATTCTTTAAATTTCATTTTCTTAATTTTTAATGTGTTAAACAATGTGTTCACTTATATAGAGTCAAAATTCAAAATATTCCACACGAGACTTTCAAAAAACGTTAAAATTTTACTTGTTTTTTTAATTGTTTCCAATAGATTGTTTTGTCACAAATGGCTGATGTACAGAATTATTTAAATTAAATAAATAAAAATTAATAAGAAATAAAAAAAATGATTTTCAAAAATAAAAAAACGCAGGGATCCATCTTTTTTTGCACTATTCTGACCGTTTATTCAAATAAAAAGGTGAATTTTAACCTGAAATCATATTTTGTAACTTGACAAATAACATTCAGATCAAACCATTTATCACTCTTCTTACTCTAATTTTTCTGCTCCAATTCCAATCAGCAATGACTCAACCATGGAACTGGGCACTGACCGCCGGAGGCACAAACAGCGAAACTGGAAATGCCATCACCGTCTCTCCAATCAATACCACTTGGGTGCTCGGTAGCTATAAGCAAACAGCCATCTTCAACAATGATACGCTCACAGCATATGGAGAAGAAGACATGCTGCTCCTTAATCTTTCTACTTCAGGACAAGTCATCCAAGCCATCTGCGGCGGAAGTACTAGCGATGACACGATGGGCGATATCACTTCCGATAGCCTTGGCAATGTTTACGTAGTCGGAAGATACTGGGACCAAGCGATTTTTGGAACCGATACCTTAAAACAATCCTATGGATCTTCTAGCGCACTCTTTCTTCTTAAATACAATGATTTAGGTCAACTCCTCTGGGCAAAGAGCATCGAAGGCAATGGGCTTAAATGGGGACAAAAACTGTACATTGGTCCTCAAGGTCGACTGTTCCTTGGTGGCTACTTTCGTAATGATTTGAATATTGATCAAACTATTTTTCAAGCAGCGGGTATTACAGATAGTTTCATTGCTGAATTCGACACTACAGGCAACTTCCTTAGTATTAAAACAATTGGCTCACAAGGGGTAACTCGTCTTTCTGGTTTTGGGTTTGATGCTAACGAAAATCTGTATGTCGCAGGTCATTTTGAAGGGAAACTGCATTTTGCCAACGACTCAATCGAAACGCTTTCTTCTGGTTTTGATGTCTTTGCTTTAAAGTATGGAGTAGGGGGGAATCCCGTGTGGCTAAAGCGGGCGGGTGGTGTGTTTGAAGATTATTGCAACGACATTATTGTTGATGCTCAAGGAGTAATGACACTTGTAGGCAACTTCTTTGGAGTCCTTGAGTTTGACGGTTTCTCCTTGTCAACTAGTGGGTTCAATGAGGATGCTTACATCGCTAGGATTGATCCTTCTGGCAATGCGCTTTGGGCGAATTCCTATGGAAGTACCAACAATGAAATCTTTACTGCAGTTCAGCATTCTACCAATAAACTCTATGTGTCGGGTCATTTTTTTACACAAACCTTAATCGGAGGAACTGTTTTTAGTACACATCAAAATGAGACCGACGGTTTTCTGGTTACCGTTTTAACAGACGGTACGTTTGAAAAGGCTGATCAAGTATTTGGAGATGGCTATGATCTCTTTCATGACTCAGCGTTTGCTCCCGATGGTTCAATCTACTTAATTGGTGAATATGAGACGGAACTGATCGGTGGAAACACAATCACATCGAATGGATTATATGATTTGTTTGTGATAAAGACCAATCCATTACCTGTTTCGGTAAACGAGATCCGAAAACCAATCAACTTTAAACTGTTTCCAAACCCAACTAGCGATTTCTTACAAGTCGAATTGCCTAAAAATAGGCAGATTACGGCGGTTGAGTTACATGATACGAAGGGAAGACTGCTACTGCTTCAGCAGGTGTTACCTGCTCAAGAGTTTGTAACGTTAGATTTATTTGACATGGAAAATGGAATATTTTGGCTTAGCCTTCTAGGATTGAATGAGCAGGTTGGTCAAAAGGTGATTGTTATCCATTAAAGAAGAAATGATGAATTATAGAAATTTTATTAAATCACAGCTCGAGCATCAATAAGACATAGATGATTAAATGTCGTAACATACTCTTACTGCTTTTGCTTGTCTTTCAGGCATATGGGCAAAACATTGTTGTCAATGAATTTGTATCAGATAATAATTCATTAGTAGACGCTGATGGCGATTTTAGTGATTGGATTGAACTATATAATACTGGAAATACGGCAATAGATTTGGAAAATTTCAGTTTATCCGATGATCTCAACATGTTAGAAAAGTGGAGATTTCCTTCTGTAACTATTCCTGCAAAGGGATTCCTATTAGTATTCGCCTCCTCAAAGAATAGGTATGGAACTGAATTACACACAAATTTTAAGATTTCCTCGAATGGCGAAGCACTTTTTTTATCAAGCCCAACGCTAGGAATGATTGATCAGACTCCTAATGTTGCTTTAGGAGAAAATGTCTCCTTCGGAAGACTCCCTGATGGAAGTGCAAATCTTATTACGCTACAAGATGCAAGTCCAAATGCTAGTAATAATGCCAACAATCAACTGCTTTTTTCAGATGAAAGCGGTTTTTACACAACGACGATTAATTTAACAATTACTTCGTTAAACAATGATCCGATCTACTATACGCTTGACGGTTCGGTACCCGATCTGAATTCTAACTTACTAAGTGGTGCGCTTTTACTTAAGGAACGTCACAATGAACCCAATGTATTGTCTGAAATTGAAACAACCGCACCTGATGAAGCTATTTATTGTCAAGAATGGATAGCCCCAAAGGTTCGTATTGATAAGGCAGTGGTGTTAAGAAGTGCTTCTTACAATAGTAGTGGGGCGCGAACAAGTGAAATTTATACCAAAACCTATTTTATAGATAAGGAAACTGGGAAGTATGACCTACCTGTTGTTTCCCTTGTGACAGACCCGGAAAACTTATTTAATCAGGATAGCGGAATCTATGTTCCTGGAGTGCATTTCGATCTAAACCATCCGGACAATACGGGTAATTTTTACCAAAGGGGGGATGACTGGGAGCGACCAATTCACATAGAATATTATGAAGAAGATGGAGCTCTTGGATTTAAGCAAAATGCTGGAGTTAGGATTCATGGTGCAATTTCTAGACAAGGTGCTCAAAAGTCCTTTAGGATGTATGCTAGATCAGCGTATGGTGAAAAACAGTTTAACTATCCCTTACTACCGCAGCGAAATCACTCAACTTATAAGCGATTTGTACTCAGAACGTCAAGTGGTGTAACCACAAGAGATGAAGTTTGCTTTAAGGATGAACTGGCGAATGATATAGCAAAGAATTTAAATATCGATTATCAGGCGTTTCGACCAGTAGTTTTGTTTTTGAATGGCGAATATTGGGGCATTTACTCTATCCGAGATCGACTAGATAAGTATTTTGTAGAATACACGAATAATATTGACAAAGATGAAATCGAATTTTATGAGGACAATCCAACTCATTTTGAACAGTTGAAAGATTTCATTCGTACCAATGATCTTGCAGTTAAGGCTAATTTCGATTATGTTAAAACTCAAATAGAGCTAGATAATTTTATTGATACCTACATCAGTGAACTATTTTTTGCAAATACTGATTGGCCAAGTAACAACAACATACGTTGGCGACCAACAACTCCCGGAGGGAAATGGCGATGGATCTTCTATGATTTAGATTTTGGAATGATTGAAACCCATGAAAATATGTTAGAACATGCTACAGGGACAGATTCAACCATTGTATGGCCAAATCCAGCAGAATCAACTTTTCTATTTAGAAACTTTCTTAAAAACGAAGCGTTTGTAGATCAATTTCTCAACCGATATTTTGAAATAATGGATACTGACTTTAATCGCAGCAAGATGTTGACTAAGTTAGATGCTTTAAAAGCGATTTATAGTAAGGAAATCAATAGACAAAGTGAGCGTTGGCAGTATCCTGAGAATTATAGTGAATGGGAATCTGACATAAATAAGTACTTAGTTTCTTTCCTTAAGCAACGATCTTGCATTATAGAAAAGAACATTAGTCAATTTTTTGACTATCCCAAAGTCGATTATCATTGCTTTGATACCATCGTCAATCCGATTCAAGATACAGAATTGATTTTAGCTCCAAATCCGTGTTCTGATTACTTCTTCCTTTATAATAGAAGTGATAATACAATTGAAGGTGACTACATCATATTTAATGTTGTTGGTCATATTGTTGATCAAAATTATGATATTGTCCTTCATCCTGGAGAAAAACAATATTTCAGACTAGAAAATCAATCAAGACAAAATTGTATTTTGAAATTTCATGGTAAAGAAAAAAGTTTTGTTAAAAAAATAGTAATCATCCCTTAACCCTAAGTCTTTTAATGTACTTTTCATTTCATTTACATAGGATTTATGCGTCCTTATTCTACTTTTTTTAAAAGAAGGACAACGTTAATAAATATTTAACTTAACATTTTAATATCTTAAGGAAGCCATATCCGTTTTATTAGGACATTGACTGAAATGTAATAAAAGAGGGACAATCGAAAGGAATAGTTGATGTTTTAATCAAAAAATCAACTCCTAAATTACTTCTGAAAATGATGGTTTTTCCGTATTATAAGGATTGAAGTTGTATTGATATTATTACTGGTATAAAATTAGTGTTAACAATAAAGATTTTAATAAAATTTGGATTATGCGTAACATTCTGCTGCTTCTACTTGGTTTCTGCACTATTTTAATGACTCCCGCTTATGCGCAAGATTGTGCATCAGAAGCCTCTCAAGATGAAATTGAGTTCCTAGCAAAAAAGGAAACACTCATGAGAAGCTTCGATAATAAAGCGACAAGAGGAATCTACGACTTCCCGGTTAAAGTAGGGGTTGTTAGCAAAAGCAATGGCACAGGTGGACTTACAAGAGCACAAGTGGTCACCGAGATTCAAGAACTCAATGAGCATTTTATTCATGCCAATATCAGATTTGTGTTACTGGATGATATTACGTTTATAAATAGTGATGAACACTACAACTTTAACTCTTCAAAAGAAGTGGAATTTGGTGCAAAGTACGACACAAAAAATGTCATAAATATCTATTTCTTTAACGCTGTTTATAAATTTGGCTATAACGTTTGTGGGTATGCTCCATTTCCAAACAAATATTCAGCGGATGCCAATAAAGACCGTGTGATGATGCGGAATGATTGCGCGCTAAACGGCGCTACTCTTATCCATGAAATGGGACACTACTTTTCGCTTTTTCACACACATGGATATTCAAGTAAACCAGAAATGAAGGAGTTTGTTACTCGGGAAGTAGGAAAACGCAATTGTGAAACTGCTGGCGATATGCTTTGTGACACACAAGCCGATCCAAAACTGAAAGGAAAGGTAGACGCCTATTGCAATTACAATGGATCAACAAGAGATGCAAGAGGCGAAACATATAGACCGAATCCAAGAAACATCATGGCATATTCTGTCATTGGCTGCAGAGATGAAATGACAAAGGGGCAATACGGAAGAATGAATTACGCTGCACTGAAGTTTAGAAGCTACTTGGAGTTTCCTGAAGGAGCAAAACCATACAAAGACAAACAAGGGCAAACTAGTACTCCTGTTGCTGCAGTTGAAGAAATACCTGTCACACCTGAAAAACCAAGAGAAAATATCCAATATAGCAAACCACCTAAACCCTATACAATTCCAGCAGAACCCAAGAATAAGCCTAGGGAATCTGAATTGTCCACAATTGCGGAAGGGAGTGACTTGTCGGGTGAACTCACCTTGCAAATTGTGAACAACAAAGTACCAATTTCGTTGGATGGAAATTTGTTTAAAACAGATGAATCGTATTATGCAGGCACTAGCTATGAGTTATTCATCAAAAATAATGAAGCAGCTTATGTCTATGTGGTAGGATCTGATCTCTCACAGGAAAACACCTTGTTGTTTCCAACAGATTACAACTCTCCTGCTTTGAGTCAAGCCTTTTCAAAATTCGCATTGCCGGGTAACAAACGTATGTTTACACTGGATAAACGACCAGGAAAGGATTATTTGCTGGTACTTTATTCTACGAAACCATTACCGATCAAAAATATGATGTATCAAGTAAGCAAGGCGGAAGGTAATTTTATTCAACGCCTATATAAAGTAATGGGCCACGATTTAGTACCAATGAATCATGTTCAATATTCGGATGATAATAATGGAACAATGGGCTTCAATGCAACCACAACAGGTAGCTCTATCGTCCCAATAGTATTAGAAATTGATCATTTATAACAATTGATTTTTATATTTGTAATTAATTGCCAAACCCAATTTATAAAATTAGAATATTTGTGTTAGCCGAAGTAAGAAAAACAGAAAATACGCATAAGTTTTAGGCACTTCGATAAAAGTCGTTACAACACGAATAGTAAAGATTTGACAACGATATGAAAAATGTTATCATCAAAATCACGTTAACCGCAGTTTGCTATTGCTTAATTAGCTTGGCTGCATCTGAAATCATTGCGCAAAACGGTAAATGTATCAAAGGTGATTGCACTAATGGTTCAGGAACCTACATGTGGCCTTCTGGTGACCAGTATACGGGTACCTTCAAGAATAGTAAAATAAACGGTGTTGGCACCTACCTTTGGAAAAATGGAACAAAATACGAGGGAGAATGGGTTGATAATAGACAAGAAGGAGAAGGCACTCTAACGCTTTATTCCGGGAAAAAGCGCGCAGGAATGTGGAAAGCTGGTCAATTCGTCGGTGCTCCTAAAGAGGAGCAACCAGTAGTTAAGCAAAATCCAAAACATGGATGCATGGCAGGAAACTGCCAAAACGGGGAATCGCATTATAAGTGGCCAGATGGAAGCCAATACAAAGGGGCTTATGCAGAAGGAGAAATCCATGGCATTGGTAAATACAGCTGGGCAGATGGTAGCTACTACGAAGGAGCCTGGAGAAATGGCGTGAGAGAAGGCTACGGAACCTATGTAAACGCAAAAGGAGTCCGCAAAGCAGGTACTTGGTCAAAAGATAAACTAATCGAATTAGAACGACCTGAAGTGGTCAAGGAAACAGTGGAGGGCAAAAAAGACGGCTGCGTCGCTGGTAATTGTGATACGGGCAGCGGCAAATATGTCCTTGGGCCGAAAGAATATTACGAAGGCGATTTCATTTCTGGATCCTTCAGCGGATTAGGCTCTTATTACTGGCCTGATGGTAGTAAGTATACTGGTGAATGGAAAAACAATAAGCGAGACGGGCAAGGAACTTATTACTTCCCCAACCTAAAACGGAAGGCTGGAATCTGGGAAGATGGACGATTTGTCAAAGAAGTCAAAAACATGCAAACCACGATTTCTGAAACAACCATCAAACCTGATATCAAAGCACCAGAAGTCGTCATCGAAGAACCCGCATTAGCTAGAGGCATAACCGTCACCGTCAAAGATGAAAATGTAATGGTAAAGGGATATGTGACCGATGAAACAGGCGTTAAAAGTGTACGAATTGCTGGTATAACTGCTGAACTTGATTCACCTGGCGCTAAAAAGTCAACCTTCAGTGTAGAAATTCCAATACAAGTAGGTCAAAATCAAATCTGGACGAAAGCGGAAGACGTACAAGGCAACAGCGACAGAAAACAGTTTGAAATCATCAGACAAGAGCGTTTTGCAGATATCAAATATGAAGAAGCAGATAACTCCAACAAGAAAACAGCCCTCATTATCGGTAATTCAGACTACGCGATTGCACCGCTTAAGAATGCAGTCAATGATGCAGATTCCATCGCAGTGGAGTTAAAACAACTTGGCTTTGAGGTCATGCACCACACCAACCTAAGCTTTCAGGAAATGGAGCAAGCCATAGAAGAGTTTGGTAAAGTACTGAAGACAGATGGCGGTGTAGGAATGGTTTTCTATGCTGGACACGGTATTCAAGTACAAGGCGAAAACTACCTTGTACCTGTAAGTGCCAATATCAAGAAAGAAAACGACATTAAATACAAATCCGTACATATGGGCTACCTACTTGACGAAATGGAGAAGGCAGGCAACGATCTTAACATTGTAGTGTTGGACGCCTGTAGAGACAATCCCTATGCGTCTAAATACCGCTCTAGCCTAAAGAATGGACTAGCAGGTGTCGCAGTCGCTCCAGTGGGCACATTTATCGCATATGCGACGGCGCCTGGTACCACTGCAAGTGATGGATCAGGAACAAATGGTCTATACACACAAGAACTCCTAAAAGCCATGCGTATCAAAGGCTATAAGCTAGAAGATATCTTCAAAGTTGTGCGCTCCAACGTACGAAAGATGTCTAAGGGGAATCAAATTCCTTGGGAGAATAGTTCTTTGGAAGGTGATTTCTACTTTAGAAGGTAGACTAAAAAAAATGAGTACAGCGTTGGATGAGTGATGGCGAATTGCAATTTGCCCTGACGTCGTGCATTGCCTTCAGTCAAACGCCGAAATCCTTGGTTTTAACCCGCATTATTTAGTAGGAATATTGTTATGAGTTTAAAACCCAATAAAAAGGGATGGTCCGACTTTCGGCTCCACAGTGATTTTGACTCGCAGGCGTAGCCATGGTTACGGTGTTCGAGTCAATGCGTCTTCATCAAAATTGCTGGATGTGCCCAGTTTTGAAGGTTCGGGTAACATCGGTCTTTCTTGTTGACAACACCGTATTCAAACGCCGCAACGTATTCATATCTGTATGGGAACAACTATTACAGCCACCTAATCATTAACGCGGTAAAAAAAAGTAAGGGTGAATTGCAATTCGCCCCTCACCCTCTAATCTTTTTTGTTACAAATCACTCTAAGGCAATTGTGCAGTCTTGTTTCGATTGTTCCAAGTTTTACTTCGATCACTTGCATTACAAACACCATCAAGGGTACAATCACTTTGTAGGTAGCCTATTTGGTTTCGATTATTCCAAGTGATACTTCGGTCAGCTGCGGTAATAGTGAAGTTTGGATCCGAATCACCTGTCCACAGTACTTGTAAACCGTTGACGATTTTTGTTGGATCTGTTCCATACAAGGTCGCAGTAGTTAGATCTATTGTATTAGAAAATAGATTCAACGTAACGGGGTTTGCAGTCATGACGCCTAGGTGGTTTCTGTGTTTTACTGCAATCTGATAATCGCTATTGCTCAATGATTTGAAACCGATGTGCGAACGGCCGTCCATTCCAACCACATCACCATCTCGCTGCAGCAAAGCCGCTTGTGTAGCAAGAATAGTGGTAGGAGTCGACTGGTCTCTGACCTCAACTAGTACCCAATCTACAATTGCGTCATTACCTGTCGTATCTAGGACGAATGGACGAATGGTTTCTGTCCCTGAATAATTCCAAGGCGCAGCGTTAAACGGATGGGCTGTAGGGATATAGCCAGATTGACGGATTCCGTCATTCATTAAGCCAGTCCCAGCGTTATACGGACCTTCCAAAATTACTTTAATAGGAACGATGACTTCTGGCTCATTGACTTTGACAAACATGGATCCACCAGTGATCTCAGAAATATTAGCGTATTCGGCAAAAATTCCACCGTCTTCAAGACCAAAAGCTACCTGAGCTGTGTAATCAGTTGCATCTGAAACTCCAGTTGAACTGTAGTCTGTAGTTGGATCAAGGGTGTAGCCACTATTTTTCATAAAAATTTGTGGTAGACTTACGTTTAGTGATCCACCGAAATTAGTATTGTTCCAGTTGTTTGCTGCAGTGGTTAAGGCATTCATTTCAGCAAAGTTGAAATAAAATTTAATTTTAGTTGCTGCGGGTAATTGAGGGGATCCTGGTAAATAGGTGACATTCCAATGCCTTCCCATTCCAAACAGCGCTCGTTTGTTTGCTTGATCTTCATGGAAATAGATGCCATCTGTAAAATCTGAAGGGTCTTGAGGGTTTGTAGTTACCTCAATCTCTACATCGATTTTAATATTTTCTGCAATTCCACCAGTATTTTGAATCGCAAATAGTAATTGATCAGGATTTGAAGGATCATAATAATATATCCAACCAAATTCAGGACAAGAGGCGTTCGCTAGTGTCGTTGTATTATTTATGGTAACATAGACTTCTGATGTACTTTGGCAAATTAGGGTATTCGGCATGCCTGGTGTACCAATACCAGTAGAAACGCCCCAGTTTGCGCCTTTATCATTCTCAAGTGCTGGATCTTTTAATGCTAGAGAAGGTCCAATTCCATCAGGATCAGTTACCCAAGGAAATTTATCATTATAATCAACAAAATCCATCCAACATCTTCCAGGAGAATACAAGTAGAGATTTTCACCTGCATTGCTCAAGCCTATACTTAGATCGCCGATAACGTTGTTAACGGAAGGAAATGCTGCTGAAAACAGTGCAAGGTCACTAGCAATCACTAGGTAACCCTTTGGAGCGATGGTTATTCCGGAAGGAAAAACATAAGAAGAATCCTCATCATGAATTTCCCAATTTTCTAAGTTGACTGTATTATTTGTTGGGTTATAAATTTCTAACCATTCGTTATCATTCGCGATCCCAGGATTGTACATGATCTCATTGATCACAAGAGAATCAGGACCTGAAGCACACGGATCTGGGATGTTATTGTGTGCCCCCGGAGTTCCAACTGAAGCGCCACCTGCAGTACTACTCGCCCAGCTACCTGGAATATCATTGTCATAGGTAGTATCGATTAACGAAAGCGTTGGTCCTGTACCATCTGGTTCTGAAGGCCATGGTGGGTTGTCAGAATAAGACATTCGCTCTACTTGACATCCTGAAGCAGAAAAAAGGATCAGTTGTTCTTTACTACCTAAGTTAAAGTCAAAATCACCGACATGATTTGGTACGCTTGGAAAAACATTAGTAAAAGAAGTTGCCTTTGCTGCTAGCACATAATAACCATGAGGAGAGATCGTATGACCATTTGGAACGATAAAAACATTTCCTTCATCATGAAAGGTCCAGCCTGATAAATCAACGGGCATATTGGTTGTGTTATAAAGCTCTACCCAATCACCAGAATTACTAAACAAGTTAGAGTTATAATTAACTTCATTCACCTTTAACTTGGGAGGTATTATGGCACAAACATTACCATTAGAAGCTCCAGGGGTTGGTGATCCAAACGGAATATAATTGAGTCCTCCATCGACATCTAATCCTTCAGAAATTGTACCTGTTTGCTTGCCAAACTTGCACTTGTCAACTAAGGTGATCCCATCAGACAAGTGTAACTGAATACGTTCACCTTTGCTACTTAATGAAAAACCAAGATGATCCTCTCCTTGTCCAGGCGTTTTATCTGCCCACAAAACGATGAATCCTCCAGCAGGAATGGTAGTTTTAGATGAATTCGTAAATGGAATTTGATATTTCGTTGGAATGGAATCATCATCAGTAATGTAGTATCCAGCAAGATTTACCGCTGAAGCGCCACTGTTGTAGATTTCGATCCAATCGTCGTATTCCCCAAAACTATCAGCAAAAATACTATCGTTTTCAGCCATGAACTCATTGATAAACAACTGAGCATTGGAAGAAAATGAGATAAAAGTGCTGAATAAAATAAATAAAATGATCCTTTTACACATAGTAATTGTAATTTGAACTTGTTAAACTGGGACTATTAGCAATAAGTTCTAGAGCAACATTTAAATTGGAAGTTTTCTTTTAAAAGCGGACTAATACTAATCCTAAAGACCTAATATTGTGCCATTCTTTAGAATAGAGTAAATCATTTTCATCAAACGCTGTAACCTCTTGATAGTCAGTTAAAAAAGTATCTAATGAAGTAGGTGTAGAATTATTTATTCGCAACTGGGGCAACGTATTGTTTAAAAATTCTGCTACTTTATTCGGCAATGTCAAAGAAACCTCCTCCTTTTTAGAATAGAAAGTAAGGCAAGAGGTTGCATCGTCCATCAAAACTATCTCAGTTTTTCCACCAATCCAGTAGATTCGATATGTTTTACAATCAATATCGGGCTTAAATCCAACCTCCAACGCTTCAGCAATCAGATCTTCCGAATGGGAAGCATCTGGCACCTCAAAATCAAACCAGTAATTTGTCAACTCCTCAAGGCCTACACCGTGCATGTAATTATATAACGCTGTATTCAAGCCATTCGTATAAAGATCATGGGTTGCCCCTTGTGGATCATCATGCTGTAAGTCGTTATAAGCAAACAGTCCTTGGTCTGGCCCCGTCTTCACAACACCATAGCGCTCAGGAAATTTGCCAACAGGACTATGCGCCGTCATGGTAAATCGATGCCAGAAACCTGATTGGATGCATCCATTCAAAAATAATTGACGAACAACCTCAAGCGAATCAAGCGTTTCTTGTTCTGTTTGCGTTGGAAATCCATACATGAGATAAGCGTGTACCATAATGCCTGCCTCTGTAAATCCATCCGTCACCCTTGCCACCTGACTAATCGTAACGCCCTTCTCCATTAACGCCAATAGACGATCAGAAGCCACTTCCAGCCCACCGCTCACCGCAATACAGCCGCTTTCAGCCAGTAGTCGACACAAATCAGGCGTAAAGGTCTTTTCAAAACGGATATTCGTCCACCAAGAAATCGAGACTTGACGGCGAATCAACTCCACAGCCAAATCACGCAGTGCCAAGGGCGGTGCTGCTTCATCAACAAAGTGAAACCCCGTTGTACCCGTTTGCTTGATGATTTGCTCAATGCGATCGACTAACAACGTTGCTGGTGCTTCCTCATATCGATTGATGTAATCAAGGGTGATGTCACAAAACGAGCATCGTTTCCAGTAGCATCCATGTGCAATAGTCAGCTTGTTCCATCGTCCATCGCTCCATAATCGGTGCATCGGATTTAGCATTTCAAGCAACGATAGATAGTCCGTCAAAGGTAAACCGCTGTAATCTGGAGTACCGATAGCCGTATGTGGAATATTTGGTTGATCTTGATTGTCAATGTACTCGACTTTCCCGTTCTCAAGGCAAAAGGTGCGTTGTAGCACGTCTTTCTTGCATTTCCCTTCTAAGTACTCAAGAATATATAGAAACGGTCCCTCACCATCGTCTAAGGTGATGAAGTCGATGTACTTAAAGACATTTGGGTCGTTTAGATTACGAAGTTCGGTATTGACATAGCCGCCTCCCATGATGATTTTGATCTCAGGGTGGTGTTCTTTGATGTATTTTGCACAAAGGAGTGCACCGAATAGATTGCCAGGAAAGGGAACGGTAAATCCGATTGCATTAGGCTTGTTTTTGCTAAGGTGTTTTTCTAGTACTTGAAGCAGTGTTTGCTCGATGATGGTGTTTTGAGTCCCTAGGCTTTCCTCTATTGGCTCGAAGCTGGTTGCAGCCATCGCAATGGATTCCGCATATCGACTAAATCCAAAATGTGGGCTGACTGTTTCGATGATTAGATCGCCAAGGTCTTCTAGGTACATTGTTGCTAAGTGCCTTGCTTTATCATTGAGTCCCATGTTCCCAAAAGCAATTTCCAGATCATTGTCATTGGAGAATCTGGAAGCTTGTGGCAGGTATTCTTCTGCTGTGATTTTGTAGGCGAGGGTGGGGTTGCGGTGTTGCAGGAATCCGATGACTGGTTCAATTGTTTTAAGGTATTCTTCCTTGAGACTGATCATCCGTTTGCTGTTGTCTGATAGGTCTTGGAGGGGTGTTTTCTCTGCTTCGTCAAACAACTGATTCAGTGTTTTTCTCGTGAATAGTTGAAGGATCATCTCAATGCCTAGATCTGCTTGAGATACGGTGTGCTCATATTGGTTTAAGAAGCCTTTTAGGTAGGCCGTTGCTGGATACGGTGTATTAAGTTGAGTAAGTGGTGGAGTACAAAGTAGGATGTTCAACTATTCGTGGTTAATGATTAATGTTTAATGAAACGCTACAGATTACGCTTATCTTTGGAATAGTTAAGTTGCTGTGGTAATCTTTCAGCGTATTTTTAAGTATTTCTATTTTCATCCCCAATTTATCATTAATCATTAAACATTAACAATTAATCATTAAAAAACTACAGATTACTCTTATCTCCCGCGTCCTGGATTTCTCCTGACCTTCGGGTCTGAAGTGATTGTTGCTGTGGTAATCTTTTTATTGTTTAATGATTAATGTTTAATGAACGCTACAGATTACTCATGTATTTCCAATAGTTTAGTTGCTGTGGTAATCTTTCAGCGATTTTTCAATGAACATTAACAGATAACCAATTAAAAACTACAGATTACTCTTTTCTCCCGGGGCCAAGGGTATACATGACCTTCGGGTCTAAGTTATAGTTGCTGCGGTAATCTTTCATTATTTTTAATTGTTACCTGTCAATTGTTTATTGTTAATTAGGAATTTATTCCGTTCATTGTTAATTGATTCAAAACCTCTTGGTCCAATGCTTTAAGCATGGCTTTGTAGGGATTGATTTCCTGAGCTGCCTTCGCAGTTCCTATGCTAGTAATTTGAGGTTCATCTCCAATCAATAAAGACAGAATAGAACCGTCAAATCCACCAATCGTGATAACGCCTTCGTCATTTAACTGATTTGGGAAATCAGTACCTAGGCTTGTTACCCACCACCAAACAATTCGCATTTTTGGTAATCCGACTGCTTGTAATTTTGACATGGCTGCCTCGTAGTTGGTTTGTGCGTTTCCTCCAACTGGATTAAACTGCATGTCAGAAACTACCACCAAGGTAGTAGGAAACTCGCTTACAGGTATTCTTGGCTTTTGCTTGCGTACACGAACAATTTCTTCAATCACCGATTGGAAATTTGTGCTACCCCAGGCTGTTGTTGTAGATTTGATTTGCATCACTTTGTCTGAAAAACCACCTTTGAGTTTTAAAACGCTTGATTTACGGTCAAACATGATGACATTGTCCTTAAATGCGCCTTCATTTAGTGAAGCAAAATAAACACCAAGGCTGATACAAATGTTGAAAGCTGACGTATCCGCTACCTTAGCATTCATACTTCCAGAGGTATCTAAAGCACACCACACATTTTCTGTGATCTTATCCTCCTGTTGAGCTAATTGAATCAAACTTTCAAACTGCTTGTCAAGTGTCAGCTTTTGAGCCAAAGACATGTTTGCAGAAACTGCATTCATCAATTCATATACATAACCCGTAAACTTGGCAGTTGGTTGCTTGACAATCCAATCAACATACGTCTGCTCAATGCCATGGCGCTGGAAGGTAGATTGCTCATCCTTTCCCTTGTTATTCACCAATTGGAACAAAGCCTTACCTGGAATTTCATTGAAATTCAATTGATCCCATTGGTTTTTACACATTTTTCGTTGGAAATCATGTGCATGACCAGAGGCCTTAAATTTTCGATACTCGGTAGGCGTCCAGTTTAGCTTTTTCAACAAACCTAATGCAAACTGATTTAGCTCCTTGTGCCGATCGTTGTATGTATTTGACTTGGAACGGATTCGTGGCAAATACTTGGCAATCAGTGCTCGTTGGTCATCATTTGCCAGACCGTCTTCTATGAGCTTGTACGTCGCTTCTTTATCAATTTCATTGATCAAATCTGTATGCCACAAGTCTTTCCAGGTACCAACTAATGGAATTAACCACAAGTTCTTTTCCAGGGTGGCTTTCTGATAACGAGCTAACCACACAATCGCATTTCTGAATTCGCTTCGGTTGCCTTGACCTTTCTGCACCGTCTCTGTTGAGATGGCACCTTCAATTTTTCGAGAGATTATTCGATTATAAAAGATAATCTTTAGTGTAAGTTTTGGAGATTCGGCCCATAAACGACCCATGTCTGAAAAGGAAGCTTCTAGTTCTCGATCTCTATACGTTCCAGATTTTGAAAAATAATCTAATAAGCCGCTACCAGTTGTTGAATGTGAGATCGCGCCATTTTCTGTATACGTATCATATTTTGTTACTGCGGTTAAAAATTGATTTTTCATTTTCTTTATTTTTCTCGTTAAAAAATGCGTTTGTTTCTAATTACAATGCAAGTTTAAGGAGGTACTGCGCAATGGTTTTACGCAGTAATAAAAATATTGATTAATTACCTTCAATTGATGTGGTTTGCTATCTCATACCAAAAAGCCGACGGATGGTTATTCCATTATTACCTATTCTAACCCTACAACAGATTATATCAATATATAATTGAAAGAATTTAAGAACCGTCTTCCACTTGAATTAATGAATAGTCTAGGACAATCGATCTTAGAACACATCAATTATAGGTATCAATACATCGTTGGATTGCTCAGATTTGGAAACGGGCTGCTACTATTTCAGCATAATGGATGAATCAATAGGGAACGATTGGTCACCAAAGAATTAAGTATCGTTAGATCATTATAATCAAGAGATTGCTTAGGGTGCAAATGAAATTTTGTTTCTGTTATTCCATGCAGTGCTTCTTTCTGATGCATTACATACACCGTCAAAGTTAACGTCTTCGGAAGTGTAGCCTGTCTGATTTCTTGTATTCCAAACAATGCTCCGATCAGAAGCATCAATGTTGCCTGTTTGATCATAGTCAGCCCCCCACAACGCATAGTTGCCGCCACCCAGGTGCTTTTGGGCATCTCCTAAAAGCACTCCATAGGCAGAACCAGTCGTAAAGTCATGCAAACTGGCGGTGGATTGCTGCATTTGTAAAGCTCCAGGAGTCATTACCGATAAATGGTTTCTATGTCTAACTAAGACATAATAACTCCCATCTAAAACGTCATTGAACAATACTTGCGAAACGCCATCTATATCTACAATATCGCCATCAGCCTGCAGTAAAGCAGTTCGTGTAGCGATTATGACATTTAAATCAACAGGATCTCTAAGTTCTAACAAAATCCAGTCTACAATAGCATTTGCCCCTTGCACATTCAAAATGGTTGGATCGATGGTTTCCCCTCCTCCACCTATTTGGGTAAATCCTAGTGCTGTGTATGGCTCAATGGTGGGGATCAGTCCAGAAACGCTTAGATTATCAGACATTAATCCTGTTGTGGCAACGTAGGGACCTTCTAGCAATAAACGAATTTGAGCTATGACACCTCTTTCTTCTTCTAGTTCAAAAGCACCCAACGAAGGCGTAGTGCCTCTAAGTACGAAGTTTAAGTCACGCTCAATTGGTGCATAACTAGGAGGAGCCACCTCGAAAAGAAGATTATCAGTTCCCGCAAAAGCTGCAGGACTTCCAGGTTGTAATTGGAAATCAAAATTCATGGGATCCACAAACAATGGATCTTGATTGTTAATATTGTCTTGATCTATTACGCAGTTCGTACATGCAGTATAATTGCCAAGGCCGTAATAGAGATTGTTAGAAAGTGATGTGACAGACTCTTCGTCAATAATTGAGTAGTGATTACCAGTCGGACCAGGGAAACCCGTTGTCATACAGACAATATTGTTTTTTATTTGTGTATCGGTGGCATTGTCTTGTAATCGAAAGCCTACATAGCCAGAGTTATATAATGTGTTGTTGTAGAATCGAGCTTTGCCTGCTGCAGCATGATTCATCGCAGGAGCATAACCAAGATGGGAATCCGTTCCATCATACTGTCCACTGTTTATGATTACATTGTTATAAACGTACGTCGGTTCGGGTTCTACTTCACCAGCATCAAAACTTAAATCAAACACATTGATCGCTCTTGCTCGTTGTTCTGTACAATCAATAATATTATTGAATATGAAATGCGCATCTAGCACTTGACTGCTATTACACCGTGTGTCTTGATGATTGACAACAACAATTGGTCCTCTGCCAAAAGCATTGTCATACATGTGATTCCAACCGACTTCAGCGCCACCATTGTCGGCACATCCTGATAAATAAACGGCATGGTCAAACCTATTTCTGCTACCCCCTCCATGAATGGCATTCCCTAGTATTTTGTTCCCGTCTCCAGTATTTGCGGTGCTATGACCTGTAGTAATAATCCCAGTTCCTGATCCATATAAATTTCTAAGACCGATGACATCATTACCAATAAATCGATTATGGTCTCCTCCTAGATCAGCGGCTCTCCATTCACAATCAAAAAGAAACCCTGATACCACCATATAATTGTTATGTAATCGTATCCCATTACCGAAATTAACATTATAGGTTGGGAGGTAAATAACAGGTCTTTCTCCTGGAAATCCTAGAAGTGCGACTGGTGAGGATGCTGTGCCACTTGGTTCACTAGATCTAATCCAAAAAACAGCTTTTCCTCCATTATAACTTCGATCATAAAGGGCAGCATCCCTAAAATAATAGAGATCTCCTGGCGCTATATTATCAATCCAGTTGTAATTATTGATTGGTGCTTCATACGGATTGTCTATTGTCCCATTTCCACCTGGATTCGATTCGGTAACAAAGTGGATCGTTCCTGGTCGCACAGTAAAGGGTAGGGGATTGGACTCTATTCCGTTGACTGTTACAGTGATTTCTCCTAGGCCATCCATTGCGGTACTGTTTAACCAAAATGTTATTTTCTGAAAATATTGAGTTGGCCAGTGTTCTCCCCAAACGGCATAATCTGCTGCGGTATTGAGTGTGCTACCATTCACCGTAATAAATGAATTGCCCCTTGAGTTGCCAAAATTTTTCCCCCAAACAGTTACTGCTGCTCCTTTGTTAGGTTCTGCTGAGCTCCAACCATTTTTGGGTCCAGACTCAATATCTGAAAATAGTAAGACGGGTTGCGTTGCAAAAACAGCAATTGTAGTAAACAATAGTGCTATACAAAGAAGGAACTTTTTCATAGTGATTTTTTATAGCAATTAAAATAATGAAAATTATGTTGAACCAATAGACTAAAATTTACATTTTCCGATAACGCAATCCTGCTCTATGATTGGCTTTGGATTGAATTGAAAGCTATAAGTGTTTTATTCTGAGTGAATTGCGTTTTTTGGCTGACCGCGATTTTACAACCAGATTTTCCGAAAACATATTCATTGGGGATTCGTGCGTGCGTCCTAAACTATCGATGAAAAAAATATAAAGGCTTCTGATTTACTGAGCGTTGACCACAACGGCTGAACCTGCATTCAAGTTACCATTCCAATCACTTGAATAAACAAATTTGGTGGCATTGTGATTAGGAACTGCGTGCGTTTCTTTTATATACTGTGAGGGGTTTTGATTCATATTGTAAACTGGTGCTATAAACATAGGCGTTGTTGGCCCTCCGTTATAGGTTAGATCAAGTTCAATGATTGTGGGGCGATACGGACCCCACGCACTTCCATAAGCGAACCCGGGTTTGTTATGGTTCTGTGCGCTTACGTGAGCAATACGCAGCGGTGAGACTTGATACATCAATCCGTCATCAATTCTATAAGCAATAGTGGAATAGCCGAACTGGGAGGATAAAGGCCCGTCTCCTCCGTCACACTGCCCTACAAAAATGTCTTTTCCATTTGCATCAAGTCCAAAATCACCATGACCTGATGTGCATTCATTGGCTATACCAGCCGAGTTGATGTTTGGATTTAGTTGCACCGAATGCGGTGTGCCGTTCCAATTATAAAATAGCTCTGTATTATACAGTCGATTGGGTGCGATTTCTCCTGCAATCAAAATATATTTTCCGCTTGCAGTGACACCGACTCTCCTTCGGTTGTTCGCATCAAATCCTAAAGAGTTAAACGAAACTGGCGTGCTGTATAAACCTGTTGTCGTATTCACAGCGATGGCGTCTTGGTCACCGTTGGCTTTAGTCGCCAATACGCCATATTTTGTACCATCGTATGATGCGCTTGTTCGAACGACCATTCGAACATCGGTATAACCTGCAAACGTAGCAATGACGGTACTTGATCCGGTGACAATGTCTACTTCTAGTAATTCGTTACCCAGAGCTGCAACCATCACAGTAGGCTTGGTGCGATGCCATTGAGGCCAGTCCTGACTTATTGGTGAATTGTAGCCTGTATCTTGCCAACCATCACCTGGTTGTTCAGGGCAACGGAGTATTTTGTTTCCTCCTGCATTTAGCCAGAGCATGGTGCCATTAGCATTCCACGCTGGAAAAGAACTGTATCGGTGCCTCAGTCCTCCGTTTGCCACTATAGTTGTCTCGACATTAAAACCATTAATATCAGATACAGGTGTGTTTAACGGGGGTAGCGGTGGCGTGCTAAAGTTCATTCCATCCGTTGCTGGAGGTCTGACTAATAACCCCTGAAAAGGAGGGCATTCTTTACCTTGTGTTTTAGGTATTGTGGTAAAGATTCCATTATTCGAGTTAAAAACAATTCGATCCATTCCATTGACATCTGCGTCAAGATTATAGTCTCCAGGATTATAAGTGCCAAATTGGCCATTGAACGTTTCCCAAAGTACTTTGTCTCCAGTGTTGATGTCGCAGCTATTTAGACTGTCCTGTTCTGCATTGCCCCCATACATCATCCAGTTGGTGCCTACTTTCTTTTGGCCAAACCCAGATCCTTGGTAGCTATTTTGTGTAGTAAAATCGTAGGAAATCGTATTGTTTATAATCGAAATAGGCTGTGCGGAGATAATCGGCAAATGATTCCGATGTTCCACCATGACATATAATGGGTTTGTTGTGTTTAGGGTAATATCGAAGGGAGATAGGTTGCCATCCTCTAGCAAAACAGCAGCAACACGCGTCACTTCTGTTTCGGGAGACAATGATTCTCTAAGGGAAACAAGCACCCAATCTAATGTTCCTACAGGGTAGTCCGCTGGCAACCAACCAGTGCCTTCTGTCCCAGGGTAATTCCAAGGAGAACCTGTATACGGTTGGCCTTGTGGCAAAACGCTTTTTTGCAGTAAATCGCCGTCCATATTGCCCACCCCTTGATCAAACGGACCTTCCAGAAACACTTTTAAGTTTAGGGTGACTGGTTGTGCCATTAGTTGTGCTGTCCCTAGAATAATAAATATGATTAGAATATAATTCCTACGAGTAGAAACAAACATAATTACTTCGTTTTTAATTGCAAATAAATAAGGTGAAATAATTTGATAAATGTATTGGTTTGTAAATAAAATTGCAAAATAACATTTGGGTGCTTAGCATTTTCAAACCATATTTTAGGAGAAGTATTCCAAGTGTCATAATTGCAAACAACCATAGTTTTTCCATCAGCAGTTGATTTGTATATGCTACATGCACAAATCTTATTTTGTGATATTGTAGCAAAAATAAAAGTGAATAATAGAATTTTTAAAGTCATCATTTTAACAAAACGATATTTTGATTCTTCAAATTGCGTGCAACGGTTTTGCAAGCTGTTCATGAATCTTACGCTTAGTGGTGTGAGAGGTGCATTGGCAGTCAATTGACTGTCAGCCACCTATTCGATTATCTTTTTGCCTTCTTCTTAATTATTTTAATCCGTTCTATAAGTACCAATCTTTTGTCCCTTTAGACAGATCCATTCGTCCACTTTGAACTGAAATTATTATTACTTTGACTGGCGCAAGTCTGGGATCGTAAACAATTCGATGCCCCTTAAAAATGACCTCTTTTAGAAAGTGATAGGGTGAGTTTTCCAATTCAGGCACATTTCTACCATATAGGGTTGGGTGGTTAATATGGTTTCTACATGATCTATAAGGCTATCAACAAAACGGATGGCGGTAAGCGGTGCTTTTACTTCTTCTGCAATATAAGTTTCGATATCCTGTAAGTCGAAGGCAGCATTGTCAGACCAATTTATTTGCGCCATTCTTTCATTTTGCTTCGCAATTCTTGTGTCGTCATCGTCTTACCTTCTTTAGCATCTTGAAGCCCATTCATAACACCAGAGACAAACTTCAAATGATAAAGGATTTCATCCATTGTTGAAGTTGCTGGCAAATCTTTGATTAGCTCAAGTGCCATTTTTTTCGGATTAGCTGCTTGCATTTTCAATTTTCTAGTTAACTACTAAAAACTAATTAGTACAAAATAACGGAATATATTGGGACGTGCAAGCCGAGTTGTTACAAATGGGTGCAAAAGAGGGTTAAAAACCCCATACTCTGCCTCATTTCAAATCTCAAAAGGTAGAATGAACTATTAGAGCCGCTCCATAGTAAAATAGCGTCTTTTGGTTCCTATTTATCACTCCACCTTGACTATGTGATTTTGTCCGTCTTTTCTATCTGGGTGTAAGATAACGTTTCGTACACCCACAACTGAGTACGTCAATGGCGTACACCATCAATGCACGCAAGTAAATTACTGTTTTTCGTCACCATACCCGAAGAAGAGCCTTCTTCACTGAACTGAATTCCTAACGAACCAATAATCAAATCAACCCTCTCGATTTCATCTCGAGATACTTATTAATCGTATTGACGGTTAAGTCTGCTGGATTCGTGAGTACCGTTTGAATCTTGTGCTGCTTGAGTTTTTGAACCATCTGTTGTTTGTCAGAAATGTATTGTTGAGCAAGGGTTTGGTGGTAAATCCCTTCTAGGTCGGTCGCTTTTTCTGCACTAAACTCTTTGATTTCAGTATTCTCAAAAATGACGACAACCAATAGGTGGAAAGCATTGATTTTTCTTAGGATGGGCAACACACGTTCTAGGGCAAACGTACTTTCAAAATTAGTATAAAGAAAGACCAGACTTCTGCCTTTTATGATGTTCCTCGTAGATTGATAGAGCAATTCGTAGTTGCATTCTAAATTCCGCGCCTTCTCATTATAAAGCGTATTGATGATCTTTCTCAACTGATTTTGAGACCGATCTGCCTTAATAGAAGCACCGACTTTATTAGAAAAAGTGATCAGCCCTGCCTTGTCATGTTTGAGCAAGGAGACATTAGAAATAGCGAGGCAAGCATTCACAGAATAATCAAACAAGCTCATCCCTTCAAAAGGCATATGCATGCTTCTACTCTTGTCAATGATCGTATACACTTGCTGTGCTCTTTGATCTTCGTACTGGTTCACCATAAGGTTGTTACGGCGGCTAGTCGCTTTCCAGTTGACACTTCGGTAGTCATCTCCTTTTACGTAGTTTTTGATTTGCTCAAACTCATAACTATGTCCTAGGCGACGCAGCTTTTTAACGCCTTGGAAACTCGATACTTTGGAAAGAGCAATCAGGCCATATTTCTTCATTTGAATGATAGACGGATAGACCGGAACCATCTGACCAAGCTTTTTATTGTGTCGACGCTGAATCAAGCCAATCGGTGAAGAAGAATACAAATTGACATTGTTGAAATGATACTCCCCTCGTTCCACAGGGCGTAGTTTGTAGGATAACTTTCGTTTTTCCATAGGTTTGAGCTTGATTGTTTGGCTGAAATTACGCTCTTGAAATTGAACAGGTAATTCATCAATGATTTGCAATTTTAAAGGGATTCCAAAGCTACTATCAATGATCAGCTCCACTCTGTTTTCATCTCCTAGACTAAACATCTTCGGTAGCTTACGTTCACATTCTACTAGGAAATTGGGATTGAATGTCAATACGATGTCTGCAAGGGTAAGGATGATAAATAAGGTTAATGCTGCCTTTGCAATGGGGAACAACACAGGAACAGCAAACCCAAAGGCAAACAAACCTGTGATGATACCTAATCCGATAAAGAAGGTGTTTGTAAGGTATAAATTGCGAATGAACCTGATCATAATTTTAGTTTAAATCCTTTAAAAATCCTGCTATAGTTAAACTTTGGATGTTGTCTAAATGGTTAAATGATGAACGACTTATCTTGGTACTTCTATCTTTTCTACAATATCTTTTATAATGTCCTCAGCCGTATAGCCTTCCATTTCTCGTTCTGGAGTTAGGATGATTCTATGATTGAGCACACCTTTTGCTACATACTGCACATCATCAGGAGTCACAAAGTCTCTACCGTTCATCGCGGCGACTGCTTTAGAGGCTTTCATGATTGACAAGGAAGCTCTAGGAGAAGCGCCTAGGAATAGGTCCCCATTGTCTCTAGTGTTAATAACTATTTTAGCGATGTACTGGATCAATTCGTCCTTGATATGCACGCCTTCAATGATATCTCTGCACGCTTTCAATTCATCTTTGTTAAACACGGCACTGATCGTTTTAGACGTTTCATTGTCGAAGTCTCCTTTAAATCGAGTAAGGATGGCGACTTCATCTACTAAGTCAGGATACGTCAATTTTATTCTAAAGAGAAACCTGTCCAGCTGTGCTTCAGGGAGCTTGTATGTTCCTTCTTGTTCTAGGGGATTCTGTGTTGCGATGACAAAGAACGGATATTCCATTTTATACGTAACACCATCAATTGTAACCTGTTTTTCCTCCATGACTTCGAAGAGCGCGGATTGCGTTTTTGCTGGTGCACGGTTGATCTCATCAATCAGAATGATATTAGAGAAAATTGGTCCAGGGTTGAAGGTGAATTCAGACGTCTTCATATTGAAAACAGCGGTTCCTAACACGTCTGTCGGCATTAAGTCTGGGGTAAACTGAATTCTTGAGAACTCCGTTGCGATGGACTGTGCAAGCAATTTGGCTGTTAGTGTTTTAGCGATTCCTGGTACGCCTTCAATTAAGATATGGCCACCAGTAAATAGACCGATGATAAGCATGTCGATCATTTCGTGTTGTCCAATGATGACTTTACCGATTTCCGATTTAATTCGGTCGACCGAGCTCATTACTTTTTCAATTTCTGGGGTTGTTGATTGCCACAAACCTGATGGGGATGACTGTTCGTGTTGTTGTTCCATAAGTTTATCTATTATTTACTTTTTTTATAAAATTCCTCCACTGCGAAATGGAAATTCGTCAAGTGAGAGTTTGAAACAAGTTCCTCTCGTTGAAGTCGCTTGTATCGGGTAAAAATTTCTTCTACCAATTCGATGGGTACTTGCGCTTTTCCTGCAAGTCGGTCCTTCATTTCGGTGGATATCTCATTGGTAGGAATGGAGTACTGATTTCTGACATGTCTTAGAAACAGCTTCATTTTCTGAGCGGCTAATTTCTTATGATCATTTTGCAGAAAGTACAATCTACCTACTGTTTTTATGTATTCTAATGAACTGTTTTCTTTTGTTTCGAGAACAGGAACGATTTGCTGTTTTCTCTTGGCTCTAAAGAATAAGTAAAATCCTATAGTGGACAACAATAAGTACCAAGCCCACTTTAATGGAGGCTGGGATAAAATATATTCTAGGGGTGTCCAGTCAGAGTTTCTAGAAGGAAAGTTTTTTGAAGACAGATAATCATGAGGAATATAATCGAAGTAGATATCTCCCTCAGCCAAATGGGTAAATGTTTTATTCGCCGAAGCTAGTCCTTCTTCTTTTACAAGCTGGTAGTCTGTAAACTGCATCGGTGTTGTGTGGATCAAGAACGTACCTTCACCATGCGCGATTTTAATGTAATTCGTCTTAAAATCTTCGATATAACTTAGCTCAGCATAATCAAATGCCTCATGACAAAAAGTACTTGAATTGATATAATTCCAATCATAACGTCTCTTGTTGGTTCGGCTTCCGAATTTTAATTGAATTGGTTGATCTTCGAACAAGGTTGGATGAAAGAAATTGACATGTACCACAGTGTCGTATACATGCTGATACCCATACCACTTGCTTATTTTTGTGTCAGCAGTAATCCTTATCGTATCTAAATCTTCATTTTCATAATAAAAAACATCTTCCTCCCCAGTTTGATTGTCAATTTCAGAAGCATGATTGACAATTATTTTTTCGTCAAACTCATTTTCAAAATAGTAATTACCGTATTCATCGATTTGAATATTGGAATTTGGGTTGTTTACTTGGCAATTCCCGTCAAACAATTTATCAATAAAGTTTTGAGGAAGGATGTTGGAAGCAATAAACACTGTGTTTCCTGTTTCAGCAAATTCAAAAATATGCTCCAGCGCAGCGCTATCAAAATTGGGGACGTGACCGATGTAAACATAGTTCGCGTTTTGGCCTTCTTCAAGTGGAAGCTCTTCTACTAGCGATTTTTTCATTTCTGTGAACTCTCCCGTTCCCATATAGCCATCTAACAACCCATAAATGATTGAAATGTCATAGGGTTTTTTAATGTTCTTATGCTCTGATTTTTTATCGTAAGACTCTGTCCATTCATAGCGTTCTGGTTGCCAATTCATGAGGAAATAAACCACTAAGAGAATGGATATGATAGATAAACCTGCATATAAAGTTCTATTGCTAGACTGCATGATTAAGATTTAATTGTTTTGATATATTGTTCAAACAAGGGGCCGATTTCAGAAAAATCTTTCTGTTCAAGTACTTGCTCTCCGTACCATACCTTATCAAAGGTCCTGGTAATGCTTCTGAAATCAGGAAATGAGGTATGGCTGCTCATTTCAGAAAGATAATCACGGTTTGTTTTATCCAATTTCCATTTTATTAAATTTTTAGCTGATAATTCTTTAATAATCATCAAGTAATAAAGTCGAATCGCCACTCGATAGTTCTTATTTGTCAATGCTTCTCTTAAATATCGATCAAGGTCTGATTCTTGAAGGTTTTTCTCAACTTCTTCAAGTATCATTGGTCGAGTAGAGCTAACTTTTTTATTGGTTAGAGTGACATTGCCAACAAAGATCTTGATAATAATGAAGACTAAGATCAAGATTGCAAGGCCAAAGAGGATCGTTTTCGCTGTTTTGCTAATTCCATTAAAAATGGGTGCTGCACTTTCCTTCTTTTCTATCTCTTTCTTTTCTTTCTCTTTTTCGAACACGATATTTTTGGTCAACTCTTCCCACTTATCCTGATCAAATTCACGGGGGATGATTTCTTCAGATTTATAGGACTCATTTTCGGTAAGATCATCATATTCCGTTGCTGTCTGCGCAAAAAATGGACCTATTGAAAGTGCCACTAGGCTTAAGATCACAATTTTCTTTAGAATTAATTTCATGAGGTATTATCTTATTGCCTTAATTAAAATTCAGCCTCTACTCCGTATACTTTTTTCCGTTCTCCAATGGAAGGAATTCTTTTCAATAAAGTAGCTGCATCGTTTGTTTCTCTCAATGTATAGTACAAAAAGCTCATTCCAGCAATTAGGAAGGCGAAGATGGACATTAATGAGAATGATCTAAAAAAGGTTTGAATTGAGAATGTTAGCGCATTTAAGTCTAGATCTTTACTTCTAAAATTATGCAAAATGTAACGTAAGTTAATGTCAATTAGTCCTGATTCTAAGGTTAAATACATGACTGCACCTAATGAAAACAAGATGAGCACTAAGCCATACGCCTTGAAAATTGCACCAGATAGTAGACCTACAGATCGACTAATACCAGAGAATATATTTGTATCTGGTTCTGTAATACTAACAAACAACCACATCATAAAAATTGGAGCTAGGAGAAAGATGGCAAGGAAATCAATGCCCAAAGGCAAGAAAAACAAACCATTTAGCAAAATACTAATCACAGCAATCGTCAATAGATGTTGCTTTAGAAATTGAGCAACTGTTATATGTTCCTTGTTTTCAGAAACCTGTTTTTCTTTCTTAAACAAATAGGAAACCCAAGACAAGGCAACGATTGTCATCAGACCATTAAACAAGGCGATAAAGTAATCGTTATTATAATCGAAGTAGGTTAGTAAATTACCATAATCAAGATACTCATCAAAATATAGGAGATCAGAGACCTCAGAATAATGACCTGAGCGGAATACATAAAACAACACGGTATACAGCAGTGAGCCAGCCACGATCGGCTTAAAAATAGCACTGGCATACCGTTTAACGAAGGTAAATGTATCTAGAAACAACTCCCCATTTGACCGAATCTGATTATATGCAAATGGTTGTAGGTTGTCTGGTTGAACTTTAGAAAATTTCAAGGGTTCTTTGTATCCCTTGCGAGCAAGAAGCCATGGATAGATTACAAAGTAACCCAGTATAAAGAACAATGAAGCCAGGATAAAAAGTAATCTCATTATATCGGGAGCTTCCGTAAATCGTGTTAAAAACGACTCAATAAAACCTGCGGCGATAATGATTGGGGCAATTCCAAAAAAGATCTTCAGCCCATGCATAGCCGTTACCTGAAAGGCTTGAACCCGCGAATAGGTGCCAGGAAAGAGCAATCCCTTGCCCATAACCAGTCCCGCCATACCAGCAATGATAATGGCAGAGATCTCTAATGTTCCATGTACCCAGATCGTCAAAAACGATTCTCTAAACTCACCTGCTTGCACAAAAAACCATTGAAAAGAGCCAACCATTATCCCGTTACTGATCAAGATACCAACGGTTCCAATTGCGGCAATTAGCCCAAGAATAAACGTGAGAAAGGCAACATATAGATTGTTGAGCGTGATGCCCATAAACATATCGATCTCATTGGCCTCCTTATATACTTTCATCGGATCACCCGAAGCGATGTTTTCTTCCGTCATCTTTACATAACTGTCTCCTAGAATATGTGCAGGAAACTGTGGATCCATAAAGGAAGAGAGGATTCCGATCAAAACAGAGACGGCAAAAATTAAGAATGAAAACAAGAGTTCTTTTCTATAGTGAAACATGATTTGCGGTAGCTCTTCTTTCCAAAAAAAGCCAAATCGACTTTCTCGAGAGCGTTTGTTTCCATATAGATTGTAAAAAAGTTGTTGTGCAAGGCCGTTTAAGTAGACTCTGACAGAACGGTTTGGGTAAAATGTTCTAGAGTAGGAAAGGTCATCAGTGATTTGTACAAATAAAGCGCTTAATCGATCTGGGTCTTTCGTTTTTTGTTGCATTAACTGCTCAAACTCTTCCCATTTTTCTTGATTTTGCTGGATGAATTTTGTTTCGCGCATACTATAATTTTACGGGGCTGAAGGTTGTCTCCATATTATAAATGGATTTTTCACTAAAAAAGTTCCATAAATAATTTTTAATCGTCTTAATAAGGGTTAAATAATTTAGGATAAATATAGGGAAATTCATTTACAACGTAAATTAAATCGATTAAGCTGCGGTTCTTTATCGACTAAAGTTATAGGTCTATCCATTTTCCTCATTTTTATAGACAAAATAATGTAACTTTAATTGAATTATTTCATAAAAAAAATCGTTGTACCTTTGGAAAGCGATTACAAAAAAATAATTTTTACCAATGCCAACAGTTGATATTACCACTTCACAAAACGTTACGATCGAATACGAATTAGGATCCGTTTGGGAACGTGTTTTTGCTTCTCTTATTGATGCAACTATAGTTTTGATCTTTTGGAGTGTCATATTTGCGTTTTTTATAGATGGTGTAGGATCAAGCTATGGTTTTATTTTCCTGTATTTCTTGCTGTTCATGATCGATTTGGCCTATCATTTTTTCTTTGAATGGTATAAAAATGGTCAATCCCCTGGTAAAATGGCTATGGGAATCAAAGTAGTCAAGCTAGATGGTTCTGAACCTCGTTTAACGGACTACGTGACACGAACCAGCTTTCGCTTGTTGGATATTTATCTTACTCTAGGAATGCTAGGCACCTTTTTCGCAAGTGGTTCGACCAAATCGCAACGATTGGGTGATCTTGTAGCCAATACTGGCGTGATTAAGCTTCGCTCAAAATTCCACCTTAAGCTGAGTGATATCAAGAAAATCAGTACGTTAGAAGACCATGAAGTTACCTATCCAGCCATCCGCCAATTTAGTGAAAAGGATATGCTCCTCATTAAGTCAGTCATTAGTCGATACAATAAATATAGAAATGAGTCGCATAGGAATGCCGTAAAATCGACTGTTACGCATATGATGGAGAAGTTAGAAATCAAGGAACGACCAAAGGACAGTATCAAGTTTTTGAAGACATTGATTACTGATTATATTGTGTTGACTCGGTAATTAAGCACTGATAGATAAACAATCGTTCTGATAAAAACGATTTACCCTTTCGCCTTTACAGCACCGACTGGCACACTTTCAACGTTATTAGCCTTCCCATCATACAAGCCCATTAGTACTTTCTCTGGTGTAAACGGCGCACTAAACGGCGGTTCCGCCTGCGGATTAAATGCCTTCACAGCATCTCGTATCGCGAAGTAAGCTCCAATCCCATACATCAAGGGTGGTTCGCCAACTGCTTTTGACTTGAATATCGCCATGTTTTCCTTATCAGATTCCAAGAAATCGACTTCAATCTCCTTTGGAACAGCGTAGATGTCTGGAATTTTATACGTAGACAAGGCATTGGTCAGTAGTCGGCCTTCCTTGTTGTACATGAGTTCTTCCATGGTCATCCAACCAATGCCTTGCACGAGTCCGCCTTCTGTTTGTCCGAGATCCACGATTTTGTTCATACTACTGCCGAAATCATGGGCAATTTTAACATAATCAAACTCATAACGTCCGCGCACACAGTCAACCGTTACACAGGTAATGGCAGTTCCGTATACGTGGTAAGCAAAGGGATGTCCCTTTTCCTTTTCCTTGTCAAAATGGATGGTAGGTGTGGCGTAATGCCCGTTCTCTGTCAAAGCAATCCGCTCTAAAAAGGCGAATTGAACCAAGGCTTCCCAGCCTAGCTCAGTTTGCTGGCCATCAACATGGATGAATTCGTCTTTTATTGTAATGACTGCTTGTTCTGAAAGGCCTAATTTCTTTCGTGCTGCTCCAGTTAATCGTTTGACGAGTGCATTACAGGCTATTCCAGTGGCTTTACCGTTGAGGTCTGCTGTTGCACTTGCTGCGGAGGGGGAAGTATTTGCAACACGGGTGGTATTGGTCGTTTCGATCTTGATTCTACTAGGATCAACACCGAGGTAATGTGCTGCAACTTGAACCATTTTTGTGTTGACGCCTTGCCCCATTTCAACCGCTCCAGTGCTAATGCCAATACTCCCATCCGAATAAATGTGAATGAGTGCACGCGCCTGATTCATATCGGTTTTAGTAAAGGAAATCCCAAAGCAAATGGGCATAAACGCTAAGCCTTTCTTGTAGAGTTGGTTTGACTGATTAAACGCATCAATTTCTGCTCTTAAGGCTTTGATATCGTACTTTTCTTCTGCTCGAACCCAAGAATCTACTGCCTCATTTCCTCCTGCAGGTTGTCCGTACGGGAATTTATCCTTTTCCTTCAGTAGATTGGCCTTTTGTATGACACTTGCAGGCACACCGATTTCCTCAGCGGCTTTAGTAATTGCTGCTTCAATGACAAACATAGCTTGCGGGCCACCAAATCCTCTAAACGCGGTGTTCGGTGGGATATTCGTTCGACAACTATGCGCTTGAACGGTTACATTTGGGACAAAGTAGCTATTGGTTGAATGAAACAATGTCCGTTCCATAATTGCAGGAGACAAGTCGGCTGCTGCGCCGGCATTTTGAAAGTATTCTGCTTGGTAGGCGATGATTTTATAATCGTTTGATAGCCCAATTTTGAAGTCAGAGACATAAGGGTTTCGCTTACCAGTCATTCGCATATCTTCCATTCTATCAAGGATGTACTTGACTGGTTTTCCTGTAAGATAGACGCCTAGTGCGACAAAGGTAGCCCAAGCAGATGCTTGATCTTCTTTTCCTCCAAATCCACCACCGAGCCGAGTAACATCTACTTCAATCTTATGCATCGGTAGGCCTAGGACAGCGCCCACAGTGCGTTGCACCTGAGTTGGGCCTTGCGTGGAGCTAGATATACGGATACTCCCGTTTTCGGTAGGGTAGGCGTATGCGCCTTGAGTTTCTAGATAAAGATGCTCTTGTCCGGCTGATTCTGCCGAGCCTTCTACGATATAAGCACATTCGTCCCAAGCATTTTCAGAATCGCCTAATCGGAAAGTACGAGAAGGAATGATTAGTTCGCCCTTGGCGTGTGCTTCTCTTGGATCTACAATTGGATGATGTGCCTTGATTGTGGCTTCTATGCGTTTTACAGCTTCATGTGCTGAATGTTCGGAAGTCGCCAACACCATGGCAATGGGCATTCCTTGAAAATGAACTTCTTTTTCTGCTAGTAATGGTTCATCTTTGATGATACCGCCAATTTCATTTATGCCTGGAATATCCTTGTACGTCACCACCTTTACGACATCTGGGTGTGCTTCTGCTTTGGAAACGTCTAATGCTTCAATATGACCATGTGCCACTTTGGAGTCAAAGACACAAGCGTACAAGGTGCCTTGACGAGGTGGAATATCATCCACATAAATGGATTCTCCGCGCACATGAGTATTAGAATCTATATTTTTCATAGGAGTAGTTTAAACCAGTTGTGCCAATTGAATTCGATCAGGAAACAGGGTAAGGAAATGTGCGTAAAAGAGCTGCCGAAGCAGTAAACGCTTGTATTCCTTTGTACCACGAGCATCAGAAATAGGAGAAATCTCATCTTGAATCACCTCATTCGCTTGTTGTATGGTGGCTTCTGTTAACGGTTTTCCTTTTAGGAAGTTACAGGTGTTTTGTAGGTATTTAGGGGTTGGCCCAACACCTCCTGCTGAAGCGTGTGCTTCAATAATGGTGTCACCAGAAAGCTTTATTTGTAAGGCCGAGTTAACGGTGGCAATATCGAGGTGTGTTCGTTTACAGACTTTCTCGAAATTGAATCCTATTGGCTGTTGTGGTACTTGGATGATGATCTCTTCTAGGAACTCTCCTTGCTGTTTATCTAATTGCTTGTAGCCTTTGTAAAAGTCTTTGAGGGCGATGGTTCGCTTTGTACCTACGCCACTTAAAACGATAGAGGCATTGAGTCCAAGGAAGAAAATCGTTAGGTCACCAATCGGGGAGGCGTTGACAAAGTTGCCGGCTACTGTACCCATATTTCGTATTGGAGTTGATGATACTAGCTTCATGAACGCGTGCAGATTTGGAATGTGTTCTTGCATGATTGTTGAGCTACGCAAGTCTTCAGCGGTGCAGGCAGCGCCAATATGGATGTTGTCTCCCTTTCGGGAAATGCCTTTCAATTCATTTTGATCAAGGAAGTGATTGATGGCAGTTTTGCGCATTTCTGCTGGTCTTTGTACGTATAAGTCTGTCCCACCACCGACAGGAGTTAGTGCTCCATTTTGTGGGGTAATTGGTTGTGGCAATTCAGCTTTAAGCGTTTCAAGTTGTTGCTGGATGGTTTTGAAGTAAGCAGGAAGATAACCTTGTTCGACTAGCCAATTCATCTTGTCTTGACCTTTGTAGTTGCCTAGGTGATCTACAATACGCTGAGCGGCGCGTTCTATTGATTTGTAGCCAGTACATCGGCAGATGTTACCATCTATAGCTGCAATGGCGTTTTCGTAGGTTTGCGGTTTGCTGGAAAGGCAAAACCCTTGAAGGGATACTACGAAACCGACGGTGCAGAAACCACATTGCGTGCCGCCTTCATCTACCATTGCTTGTTGGACGGGAGTAAGCCCGTCACCATTAAAACCTTCAATGGTGACAATGTGTTTGCCTTGTGCGTTCCCAAGGGGAGTAAGGCATGATGTCATTGACTCGTAGTGTAGTTGACCGTTTCTGAGGTCTCCTACCATGATGGTGCAAGCTCCGCAATCGCCTTCTCGGCAGCCGATCTTGGTGCCGGTGAGTGCTTTGTGGTATCGGATGAAGTCTAGGAGGATGGTTCCTGAGTGCTTATCCGTTGAAATTGGGGTATTGTTTAGAATAAATTTAATCATAGTTTTTTCTTAACGGCTTATCCAACAAGCAATTTAACAAGATATCAGTTAAACTCAAAGGAAAAGGGGGACGTACTGTTTAAATAGTGTAGATGTCTGGGTTAGATGGATTTTTTTGTTTAAACACTTTATGGGATAACCTCCGTAATGATGCCCCAATAATTTCTTTTTCTTAGCATCTAGCTTTTTACCAGTACTTTTATGGTTAAATCATTGTTTTATTTTCTGCGAAACTTCAATGATTAACTGATCTTCCTTTTCAACCCTTCATGGAGATTCATGAAAAGAGAATCTTTCAAAGAAATAGAATAAAAAATGAATTGTCTTTTTAACTTTAGACAATGAAAATCGTTGTATCCTTGCTCTCTATATTGTTTTATCTGTCTGTTTGTCTTACAGGTCAATCCATTCAATCGCCCAAACAGTATCTAGGTTATGAGCTTGGTGAACGGTTTACTGTCCATCATCAGTTAATTGGTTACTTCGAGCATTTAGCAAAAAACAGCAATCAGGTTACTCTTATCCCATATGGAGCTTCCTACGAAAAAAGACCGCTAATAGTCGCTGCTATCTCTAGTAGCAAGCATATCATCAACCTAGAACAGATTCGACGAAACAATCTCAAAAGCGCACAGTTCATCCAAGAACCAATTACTGGTAAACTGTTGCCTATCATATGGCTGAGCTACAACATCCATGGAGATGAGGCTGCCTCTTCTGAAGCTGCTTTAAAAACGGTATACCACTTGCTGACCGATAAGAAAGCATCGGCGTTTCTAGAAGAAGTTGTTGTGTTAATCGATCCTTGTCTCAATCCAGATGGTAGAGAGCGGTACGTAAACTGGTTCAATGGTACTAGAAATCATGTTCCTAATTCAGATATTCGATCTCAGGAGCATCAACCGCCTTGGCCAGGAGGAAGAACCAACCATTATCTGTTCGATCTGAACAGAGACTGGGCTTGGCAAACACAGCTAGAAAGTCAGTTAAGAGCAAAGATCTATCATCAATGGATGCCGCATGTGCATGTTGATTTTCATGAAATGGGTATCGAGTCTCCTTACTTCTTTGCTCCTGCAGCAAGGCCATACCATGAAGTGATTACCCCTTGGCAGCGCCAGTTTCAATATCATATTGGAGATAACAATGCACAGTATTTTGATGCGGAAGGATGGCTCTATTATTCTAATGAGATTTTTGACTTATTCTATCCTAGTTATGGAGATACTTGGAGCATTTTTCAAGGAGCACATGGCTTCACCTATGAGCAAGGTGGCTCAAGACATGCTGGTGTTTCTGTCGTAAAAGCAGCTGGTGATACGCTTACCTTGACAGAACGGATTGAACACCATTTTACGACCGGAATTGCTTCAGTTGAAACAACCTTTCATCATAAAGACGGGGTTGTTAATGGACATTCAGAATATTTTAAAAAAGCCATGGAAGGCAATAAATTCTATTATAAAACTTATGTAATCGATCGAGAAAGGCATCCGCAGAGAGCGGAGGCTTTAGTTGAGCTTTTGCAAAAGCAGCGTATTCAAATTCAAGTAGCAACTCAACCTGAAACAGCAACCGGTTTTGATTACCTCAATAACAAGGACACTAGTTTTCAAATCAATACCGGGGATTTTCTGGTTTCAGTTAAACAGCCCCAATCACATTTGCTAAAAGTGTTGATGGAACCTCGTTCAGAACTGGAAGATTCCATTACGTATGATCTGACTGCTTGGGCACTGCCTTATGCTTATGATGTGAATTCCTTTGCCAGCACAAAACTCATTACTGGTGAGGACTGGGATGGTGCGCTTTCAGCTTCTATAACAAAGAAGCCGTCAAATGTAATTGGATTTGTGGTTGAATGGGACAATTTTGAGGCTGCACGTGTTTTGTCCGCATTACTGAAGGAGAATGTCAACGTTCGTCGATCAAAGAAACCATTTACAATTAATGAAGAAGCGTTTGGGATGGGGAGTCTGTTAATCAATAAAAATAACAACAAACAATTGGGCAAAAAATTTGCGGAAACAATCCGACGAATTACTGAACCCTTTGCTGTCAATCTAGTGGAAACAGGAGCCGGAGCAAAGCCATCTATCAACTTTGGTTCAGGCAACTTTAAAACGGTTCCAGCTCCTAAGGTTGCATTGTTAAACGGATCCGGCATTAGTCAGTACCGATTTGGTGAACTCTGGTTTTACTTTGATCGTGAGCTGGGCTATCCTACTACGATTATTGATGCGAATCGGACAGGTGTTCGCCTAGGAGATTATGACGTGATTGTACTCGTGGCTGGTAAGTACCAAACTGCTATGGTAAAAAAGATTCTGACCTACACACAAAATGGAGGCACAGTGATTGCAATGGAATCTGCCATGAAGCAGTTTGCCGGCTTGAAGACTGGGAAGCTGGAGAGCAAGTCACTTCCCGGTGTAAAGCCTGACAAAAAGAAAATGCGTTACGAGCAAGAGGAACGTAAGAAAATGAGTGGTGATCTTGCAGGTGGCATCTATCGAGTTTCTTTAGACAATTCTCATCCATTGGCTTACGGTCAATCTGATTTTTTTCACATCGTCAAACGGAATAATAAGACGTATGAGTTGATGGATGAAAGTTGGAACGTTGGCCAGTTTAAAACTGGTTGCCATGTAAGCGGTTTTGTAGGACATCGACTAAAGCCACAAATCGAAGAAACGCTTGCGATTGGGGTTGAAACCCTAGGAGATGGACGCGTGATCTATTTTACGGATAGTCCAATATTTAGAGGATTCTGGTATACTGGGAAGCTGATGTTGGCGAATGCTATTTTTATGGAGTAGGGTTGACTGTCTTCCGTCGCGAAGCAGGCAGGCCACTGGCCAAGCACTCTTCTTGGAAGCATATCAATTTATCAATTGACATACCTTTTATAGTTAGTGCATTCTGTTTTCTTGGAAATCCGACTTTTTGGAGGGTGTTTATTGTTTACTTATTTAATTGAAAGTCCGTATCTTAACTGTATGACTAAGACAATTCCTTCAGCCTTTTGGCTTTGCATTCCGGTATCAATTTTAATCTTTTTAATCTGGCTTACACAGTCGGCTCTTTATCTCGATGCTCCAAACCCTTTGACAGTTGGAATTACGTTAGATTTTATCATTACAATTCCATTTATTTATGCGTTGGTCATCTGGAAAAGCGCTATTCCTAAATTCACGATTCTTTCAGTGATGGTTTTCTGTATCATCATTGCTAGCTACATGATTCCTTCTGATCAGATAGGATTGCTTACCTCGATTAAGACGATTCTTGTGCCCTTGATTGAATTTGGGATACTTGGTTTTGTAAGCTGGCAGGCAAGAGCGATCATTCGAGAATACAAGCAATCGGATAAACAGGAATTAGATTTTTTTGAGTTGATCAGTGAAGCGTGTCGTCGCTCATTGCCAGGAAGGGTAGGAGGGGTGTTCGCAACGGAGATTGCTGTGTTTTACTATGTTTTTTTCGCCCCAAGGAAGCAGGAACTAAAGCCAAATGAGTATACTTATTTTAAGAAAAGTGGGATTAAGACTCTTGTTGGTGTTGTATTGGGAGTTGCGTTGTGTGAATTGTTTGTGATGCATTTCTTGGTGCAGAAGTGGAGCGTTACTGTTGCCTGGGTGCTTACCTTTTTCAGCGCATATGCGTGTTTACAGATTATCGCGTTGCTCCGTTCTATGAATTCAAGATTGTTTAGCATTGATTCAGAAAACAAGGTGCTCAAATTAAAATACGGATTTGTAAATTATACTACGATACCCTTGGATATAATAAAGGAAGTCCGGCTTCATCGTAGATCACTCCCAAGTGATAAGCGTGTTGTTCTATTATCTCCGCTGGATCTACTAGACTCCCACAACATCATTATTGACTTGACTGAAGAACATACCTTGCATCGGATTTATGGTCTCAAAAAGCAGTTCAAATCAATTGCTATTTACGTTGATGAAAAGGATCAATTTGTAAATCAATTAAACGGATTTATCAACGCCTAAAGGTGTCTTATACACTCATTTCCTGTATTTCTTCCATGGTAAAACAAGACGGAGATGGCTGTTTATCTACTTAAAATAACACGGTGGGTTTATCATCAAAAAAATAATTTTACTACTTAATACCCTTCAAAAATGGGATAATCGCCTCCCAGTATTCTGCACCACCGTTTTGATCTTGCCACAAGGCACGTGACCCATGATGACCGTTGCCTGTTGGAGTAAATAGTACCTGATTATCTGAAAATTTCATTTTTGCGACAAGTTTACCAAGATCTTCAGCTTCATACTTGCTATTACTTTAAAACGAATTGAATATTAATGTATATGTTATTTATTTTATGGCGAATAAAGTAAAATTGTAACTTTTATTGCTTTAATAAAGAACTAATTTACGATTGAAACAAAAATCAAAAACAATATTTAAAAAATTGAGATAAATGAGTTACGAACTTAGGAACCTTGCTACAAAAAAAGATCCAACACTTGAATCGATAGAAGCTTGGTTTGATGGACAGAAAAAGAATCCTAGCGGCATAGATCTATTGAAAATTGCTCATGCTGCCACAATCCAAGAAATTCGAGACTATCTGGTTGAACGAGTCATAAATCGAAAAATCAAAGCCAAAGGTTGGACGGATGGTATGGCCGCAGCACTGACTGGTAAAATAGAACATTTTGAATTGGCAAAAAAAAGAGATTGTGATTTTACTGCAGGTCATCCATCTCCGATTAAGATTGCGGCACAGTTTGGGCATCTTGAATTTGCTAAAGCGTTGCTCAAAGAGGGAGTTAATGCTTCGCTCAGTTTGATCATTGCTATACAATATAATCAGATCGATTTTGTACTCGCTATGTTGAAAGAAGGTGTAGATGGTTCTAAAGAAAATCCTGGTTTAGGGTCTAAATCACCATTGAGTCTCGCAATCCAAAAAGATGAACACCATCTCATTGAAATATTATTGGAGGCAGGTGCGGTTAACGAATCTTCATTTAATGCTGCAATTCTTAAGGATGATATTGAACTAGTCAACAAGTTGCATAAGCTTGGATGTGAAATCACTCCTCGTGTTCCACGTTCTGCGAGAAGCAAAAAAATGGTAGAACATTTGATCAAGTTAGGATGGGATCCAGTGACCATGGAACCTGATCCGCTAAATTGGTATAGCTGGGTTTCAAGCGGCAATGATCTCGAATCAAAAAAAGAACTATTATCCACTTTAATCAACGTAGGGGTGCCTTTGAATGTATCCGTTTTAGCAACTGTATGTTATGATTTTCGTCCTAAAAGGGATTTAAGTGTTGAAATCTTAAGACCATTTATTCAGGCGTGTTCGGACCTCAACGTCAAGGTTGATTGGGACGGTACTGGAGAGAAATACCTAATCTGGGGTGTTTTAAGAGATCTTTCCCTTGATATTGTAAAAGAATTTATTAGCCAAGGCTGCACCCTTCCGGAAAATGTTAGGATTGAGGACGATTGGGTTGAACGAGACGAAAAACGTGCTTGGTTGGCCGAATTGGGTACAGAGCTAGCTAGTATAACCCCAAATGAGTTTTTACAATTAAAGAATCCAACTAAAGAAGAATTTTTTAAATTCCTTACCGAATATGACGGTCTCTTTGGCGTTAAGATTGGAATGGATAGAAGCGTAACGGAAACTTTAGGTTTTAAGAGTTACGTATCCTCATTTTCGCAAAAATTTTATCTTCAATTTGAAGGTGAAAAGGTAAGCAGTTTGGTCTATCGCTACATTGGGTACGATGATCATGATGGAAACGATCAAATGCTCACCGCTTTAGTCCACAAATATGGTCCGTCAAAAGGCAGTAATGTATTAAAATGGGAAACCCCAAATGGTCTTTACACTCTTGAGTCAATTTATATAGATGAGGAAGGTTATACAGAAACTACAATCACTTTGGAGAACAAAATACTTCAAAAAAATAAGGCCATTGACGATTTGAATGAGTTTCAAAAATTAGTAGAAGCCGAATTGAAAAATGTTGCTCCCGACACAATAGATAGTGGTAGTGTTGACGGGGTTAGCGTTCAAAAAGATAAGAATGGTCTTTCCTTCGAAATTAAATTATCAGATGGACAAGGCAAAACATGTAGTTCCTTTTTGAGCTGGAATGATTTACCCCTCACCGAAAATGGAAATATAACTGAAGATTTACTTAGCGCTTTGATTCATGCATCCTCAGAGGAATTACGGAGATTGACCAACATCTAAAGAGGGATATGAAGTAGTCAATTGGCTGTAAGCCACTACTCGATTCATCGTATAACCAATTCTAAAGGTGTTATGTTTGATATTAAGGAACCTTTTTTTAAATTAAAATGTTAGAAGGAATGACATCTTTTTAAAGGCTGCAAGGATATAGCTTAAAAAGAATCCTATGTGTACTAAAGTAGGAAAAATATGACAGAATTAGCTAAAGAGCAACAAGGCAAAGCGTTTTTGATATTGATCCTTGCAGGAATAATTACCTTCTTTTTACCAATGATACCCTATGGTAATTATATACTTTGGCCGTTCGTCATTTTGACTACTTATATTCATGAAATGGGGCATGGGCTAATGGCTATGTTGATGGGTGGTTCCTTTCTGAAATTAGAAATTTTCTCCAATGCTTCGGGCTTAGCCTGGCATTCGGGTGTAGGGGAAGGAATTCCGAGGGCCTTGGTTTCTGCAGGAGGATTGGTTGGGCCATCTATTGCAGGAGGACTGTTTATTTTGTGCGGGCGTTCAGTAAAAGGCTCTTCAAGAGGTTTTTTAGTCTTGAGTCTGTTTTTATTAATTGGAGTATTGATTTGGGTACGTTCTCCATTTGGGATGATTAGTATTGGTGCTATGGGAGTTTTGTTTTTAATTATATCAAGAAAAGGAACAGCTGGTTTGCATCAATTCTTAATTCAATTTTTGGGCGTTCAAATGTTGGCGGATACCTTGACGAGAACCTTCGGTTATTTGTTTAAAGGGTCGGTTGAAGTTGCTGGTCAAACTCGCCATTCGGATACTGGAAGTATTGCCGAACAATTAGGTGGTCCTTACTGGTTTTGGGGAGCGCTGGTGTTTGTATTTTGTTTATCGATTTTTATCGTTAGTATGAAGATTGCCTATCGGACTAAGAAATAAGCATCCTCTTGAAGAAATCCAACTAATTAGATTTTAGATCTGTTTCCTCTGTGATAATTATTAATTATGATAAGAGTTAGTTTTTCCCATTTCCCCGAACCCATATTTGTTTTTATATAGAGCCACTAATTCTTGTGGAAGATCCGATGCTTTGAATCGTTGCAAGAGTTTTGAGTTGGTTTAGGCTTGAGTTCTCTCTTTGTGGAAACTTTGACCAGTGAAGTTCAAATTTTTCAATCTGTCTAAGAATCTCAGCTTAACTCTATTGTAAAATTATAGATCTCTTTGCTCATTACTCAAATATAATACAATTGAGCCAATATGAGCCAATAATTTGAAAATGTGAGCCAATTTTTTTCTATCGGGAACACAACGTTGCACAAGCCACCCTTAATTTACATTATCAACTTTAAAGGGATAAGCCTGAAGATTCCAGAACGATTTCTGAGGAAGGAAGAATGAAGCACGACAGTGCTTTAAGTGACAAAAGCTACTAGGAAAATTGAAAATTATTCTGAGCAATTTTTCCTAGTAGCGATGAAGCAACTTCCGTTGCTGATTCCAAGCAGAATCTTGGATGGGCAGGCTGGAGGATATGCACATTTGTTATGGCCTTGTTTTTCCTTTTTTTTATAAATACTGAATTAATATCTAGGATGTTCAGCACACCATTCTTGATTAAGATTCAAATTATCATTTCTTTTACATCTTGGGCAATTTTTTTTATTAAGTAAATTGGAATATCGTTCTAAAGCTTTGTGTAATCCTATTTCATACGCTTTTGAAACTAAATCTTCATAGTCAGGATATCTATTTTTCCAATATTCTGTTGTTAAATCAACTGGGATTTCTTTTACATTAGCATCCAAAACATGAGAAGAATCTTTTGATTCATAGATTTTTACTATTGCTCGTTTACCGTTTGCAATTCCAGTGTGTGCAAACTTTCGATTCCATCCACAATTTGAACAAATAATTTTTAAAATTCTAAAATCCAATCCTTTTCGTAGCATTAATTGGTGATGTTAATTTCGTTTCTCAGTAACAATAACGCCATAAATTAATATAATTAGAAACGCTATTCAATAGTTCTAAAATCAGGCACGTTTTTGTTTAATGGGCCACGTTTCGGAAGCTACATTTACATTATTAACTTTAAAGGGATAATA
>CALGAW010000017.1 GCA_937959115.1 uncultured Saprospiraceae bacterium | reverse complement strand
TAGCTGTCGTAGCAGCCATCACCATCTGAGTCAAGGTCGTCTTTGTCCAAAATGCCATCACCATCTGTATCGGCATAGAACAAGGCACTAAAGTTTCTAAAGAAATAGTTTCGACCTATTGCATAATTGCTAGTTCCACTTCCACTAAAAGTGGTTACACCAAATAATACTCGGAAAGATGATTTATCAGTATAAGTAACTCTAACGTCGTGTGAAGTGTTGGTAATATTACTTGGGTTGTTCGATGCGTCTCGCAATAATCCGTAACCAGCTGGCGTGCTTTTACCGTTAAGGAAGCCCGAATTATTAAGATTACTAGAAATTCTTGTATCGTATTCGGCAGTCTGAAAGCCTATGACTTCCCATTCTTTCCTACTTTTATTTTGGGTTGTATAGCCATCAATATCTCCCTGTGTGAATTCAAACTTGGGTATCGTTACACGATTACCAGTTGCATTATCTAAAGCACGAAATTCATAGATGACATAATCTCCTGCTTTTGGGTGAGCTCCGGATATATTTACGCTTGTATTATTTGACATGGTATATTGATTACTTGTCAATCCTCGATCAGATATATAAGCAACTTGCAAATCAAGTGACACTCCATTATAGGTTGCAATATTGCTCCATGTCTTTACATTGCCGACCGTTGTAGGTGCAAAATTAGGTATAAGGTTTAACGCCACCACCCCTTCATCAAGATCTAATACTCCATCGTTATCATCGTCTAAATCCAATTCATTCGGTATACCATCGTTGTCTGTATCTTCACAATATTTGATACCGTCTACTGCTTGTGAATAGGTATAAGTGCCTGTATAAATACCATCTTCATTCGTTTCTAATGTATTGGTAAAACCATTTGCGCCTACGCCTGTTGTATCGGTTGTTACGATGGCTAGGCTATCGGTTACGGAGCCATCTTTAGTTGCACCGATTACACCTGCTTCGTAGCTGTCGTAGCAGCCGTCGCCGTCGGAGTCGAGGTCAAAGTTATTAGGAATACCATCATTATCGGTATCAAGGCAAACGAATTCTGCAATTGTTTTTCTTAAATAAATATCATCCACTGCAAAATCATTTCCAGATGCGGATTTAGAGATATTATACATTTCTATGGTGAAACTGGTAGCGTTTCCTGAATTAAAAATTCCTTTAGCTTCTACCCAGCTAGTAGAAGTGATAGAGCCTGTAGTTACAGAATCAACTACAGAATTAGAAGCATTAAGTATTCTAACCCCTAATTCAAAAGGATAAGAAGCTGCATTACTAGGTGGTGCACCATTTATAGCCCATAGTCCAAAGTTGTAATCCGTTAAACTGTCTAAAGTAACAGTTTGTCTATAAAATACGCCAGAAGTAGTAGCCCCATTAACTGCCAAGAAAGCATCATCTGGTTCTCCAGTAGTATGTCCGCTAACGTGCTCCCAATGTGCTCCAGGATGCACTGGTGCTATGCCATTGTTTGAAGTTACTAAATATCTATTATTACCACCTAGTCCTCCAGAGTAAGTGTAGCTGCCTGTAGGTGTATTTGCTAAATCCCTAGTACCTGTTTCAATCGTTCCGAATGTTCCATTATTTTCTAAAGTTGCCTCTGATATAAATGCACATCCTTCTACTACATCCAAAATCCCATCATTATCATCATCTAAATCATCAATGTTATTTACGCCATCACCGTCAAAGTCGCAGTCGTCTCCGTAGAGTTTTGGGTCTGTGCAAACATTGAAATTATTGCTTGTCCCTTTTGCTTGAATATTGTTGACTGAAAGTCCTATAGATTCACAAGAACTGCTTGCAAACATACAAGTACTTGTAGCACGTTCAACATTGTATTGACAAGTATATTCAATCGTTGAGCACGTTGAGATTGATTTATCCAAGCTATATGAATAGCCAAAAAACAATGCAGTTAAGTCTACATTGTTATGTTCTAATATCCAATCACCGTTTTTCCCGGTGGTGTTGCTAGAAGCACTTATCGTTAATTTTAGGGATTGCTCTAAGTAGGCGATTGCATTTCTTCCCAGATCTCCTCTAGCGAAATTGCATCCATAGAGATAAACTTCTTTCGTTTTTGGTGGGATTTTATCAAGAAGAAATTCTTCAATTGCTTTTGCATCAGACCAATTCCCGTCTAGCAAAAGTTGTCCTGGCTTCCCATGCGTAAAAACATGATAAACCGTTTGGTCATTCGGATTCAACTCAAGTGCTTTAATAAGTGTTTCGGAAGCTTGAATTGATTCATCAATACTGTAGTTTTCGATGGAGTGTTGACCAGATAGGTCTACTACACCCAAAATGGAAGATAGAAAAATTACTACTGTTAGCAAATGGCTGAAGAGTGATTTTAATGTTGTAATCTGCATGTTTTGATTCATCTTTGAATGCTTTTTAATAAAACTTAATTCCAGTTTTCGGTTACCTGTACAATTAGATTCTAGGATCCAACTATTTAGCTGACCGATATTCTAGAGAAAAAAATAAAAACCCTATCCAAAAGGATGGATAGATTAATTTTGATTTAATGGAAGATGTTAAACAAGATAGTTGAGTAACTATACAAAGGATTTACATACCTGGTTAGGAGTTATCGCTTTATGATTGCAAGGATATATGAAAACGTAGGTTCTTACATTTTCAACTACTATATTTTGTGACATTTTTTATTTAGATTACCTTTTTGTGTTTGCAAGATTTATTCTATTGAATTGTTCTTTTTAAAGCGAGGTAAAAATGATTAGATTTTTAATCGAATTTCCGCAATTTACGTAATATGTGATTAAGTTGTTGAAAATCAGTGGTTAGTGAGTTGTTTATAAAGTATTGGCGAATGTGATTGTAACTTTATGGAAATAATAAGTATGTAAATAATTATATGAAGTTGGAGTCGGAATTTTTTTTTTGATCTCGAACTGTTCTAATTGTACTCTAAAATTAAAGTACTTTTTTTGTGACATTTTACAGGGGCATTCTTCTCAATTTTTGGGCTTTTATTTAGAAAAATTGACAAGAAAAAATTGAGTTTAAGTAGTCTTTTTCAAAATCAATAGCCCCATATGAATAAAAGAAAGAAGGAAAAAAGGGATTTCGGTACTTCTAAACCTGCTTTTTTGTTAAAATTCCATTCATAAAATTGTCTAGCTTCTGAATCCTATTCAATTATCGAATTTCAACAAAGAGAAATGCAATTTTAAGCAGGAATCTTCGTTATTTAAAGGCAATGCATTAGTTTTACCTTTACTATGGCACTATTTTAGCAACCTCCTCAAACAAAAATCAGTAATGAGTAAACTGTTGTCCGTCTTAAGTCTAGCGTTAATCACACTCCTGCTGCCCGTCAAGTCTATTCAGGCACTCGACACGCAGGAGGAGAGTCAAATCGTGAAACTAGAAGACAGTATGCGTGTTTTTGCTTTTGCAATGATCCGTGATTCGTCTTTTGAAAGCCGAAATGCTGCGCTTCAACAGTTTTCAGCCTTATTGGACGAAGCACTCAGTCTCCCAAATTCATTCGAACACCCTTTTGAGACCATCGAAACCATTTCTATCCTTTATCCTCCCAAAAAAGAATTTAGAGTGATCACTTGGCAGATTTGCGAAAGCTCTAGTCAATACCACTATTATGGATACATTCAAACCACAGGTAAAAATCCGCAACTCTTTAAGCTAAAAGACCGATCTGAGGAAGTAATGGCGCCGCAAAGGGAAATCTTGTCTGCTGATAAATGGTTTGGAGTATTGTATTATAATTTGCACGAAGTCAAAATCAAACGTAAAAAGTATTATCTGTTGTTCGGATTTGATGCCAATGATTTACAAAACAGGAAAAAGCTAGTCGATGTACTCAACTTCAAAAAAGGTAAACCTACTTTTGGCGCACCCATATTTGTTACAAGACAAGCAAATGACAAAGTCATGGAAACCGTAAATCGATTTGTGCTGACCTACAGTCCGTCCACTACCGTTGGTCTAAACTATGACAAGCAGCAAAAGATGGTGGTCTATGACAATCTTATACCGTTTCCTAGCCCATACCAGCAAGAAGGCTTTGGGATGGTCCCTGATGGCAGCTATCGAGGCCTGGAATTGCGAAACAAGCTCTGGTATCCCGTAGAACGTTTGTTCACAGAAACACAGGAAGTAGCGCCACGTCCTAACCCAATTCTTGATAATAGAAAAGGGAAGTCTGGTTTGTTTGGCCCTAAGGAGTAAAAACAATTTTTGAATAACGAACCTGGAATTTAAAGGAGAAGAAGTGGTCCTAATTAATCATTCTTTCTTCATTCTTTTTTATTAAACAATTTTACTGGATTTTTGTATCAATATTGAATAGATTTGTGGCAGTTTAATTGTTGATATGAAAAAAAGTACTCCTGCTCTCATTGTTCTGCTTATACTATTAAGCTTAAACATTAGTTTTGGACAATCAAAGTACAGTCTTAGCGGCTACATTAAAGATGTCGGATCTGGAGAAACACTGATCGGAGCCAATCTGTATGTTAAAGATGACATTACAACTGGGAGCACATCCAATGTGTACGGTTTTTATTCGCTTACGCTTGAGGAAGGCGAATACACGCTTATTGCTGAATATCTAGGCTATAACAAAAAAGAGATTCCAGTAAATTTGAATCAAGATATGCGCTTGGATATTGAATTGTCAGAGGGAGGAGTCGTTGTGACTCAAGAGATTGTAGTAACCGCTGAAGAAAAAGATAAAAATGTAGAAAGTACCGAAATGGGAACTGTTGCCCTTGAAACTACTGATATAAAGAAACTACCAGCACTGTTCGGTGAAGTGGATGTTCTGAAATCAATACAGTTGTTGCCTGGCGTGCTTAGTGCAGGAGAAGGGAATTCTGGATTTTATGTTCGAGGAGGTGGACCAGATCAAAACCTAGTAACACTTGATGAGGCAGTGGTTTACAATCCTGGACATTTGTTTGGTTTCTTTTCGATTTTTAATGCCGATGCGATTAAAAGTACCACTTTGATCAAGGGGAGTATTCCTGCTCACTATGGTGGAAGACTTTCTTCTGTAGTAGATATTCAGATGAAGGATGGGAACAACAAACACTTTGAAGTGGAGGGAGGGATTGGAGTTATTGCTTCACGACTTACCGTTGAAGGACCAATTGTTAAGAATAAAGGATCATTCATTATCTCCGGCCGCCGAACCTATGCTTTTGATGTGGCACAATCCGCAATCAATAAGACCGATTTTGCTGGGACGAATTACTTTTTTTATGATTTGAATACCAAGATGAATTATCAAGTAACGGATAAGGATAAGGTGTTTTTTAGTGGTTACTTCGGGCGAGATGTTCTAGATTATGTTTCGAATCAGCGAGGATTCAAATTGAATATGCCATGGGGTAATTTTACCTCAACACTTCGTTGGAATCATCTGTTTAGCGATAAGTTGTTTATGAATGCTACAGCGATCTATAACGAATACGACTTTTCAGTTTCAGCGGAACAAGCAGACTTTGTAGCAAATTTGTACTCTGGTGTAAAAGATTGGAATGGAAAGTTAGACTTCGACTATTTTGCTTCGACAAAGCATCATTTAAAATATGGATTGAATTACACGTATCATACGTTTACTCCTAATTCAGCAACGGCATCAGCATCTGGTGTAGAGTTTGAAAATGACGCGATTAAGAAACACGCCCATGAAGCAGCAGTTTATGTGTCCGATCATTGGAAAGTAAGCGATCGGTTTTCACTAACAAGTGGATTACGGGTTTCTATGTTTACTCAGGTTGGGCCTTGGGCAAATGCAGATTCGAGTAAAGTCTATAATCGACTAGAGCCAATCAAACGCTATTTTGGGATTGAGCCTCGCCTAGGAGCAAAATACAGCGTAAATCAGAACGCTAGTATCAAGGGAGGGGTGTCAGTCGCCAATCAGTATATTCATCTAGTAGCGAGCTCTACAAGCACACTCCCAACGGATTTGTGGGTGCCAAGTAGCTTGAAGGTAAAACCTCAAATCGGTATTCAGTATGCAGCAGGGTGGTTTCAGAATTTTGCGAATAACAAGTATGAGACCTCCGTAGAAGTGTATTACAAGGACTTGTTCAATCAAATCGACTACGCTGAAAGTTATGTGCCAGATCTGACAACTGATGAAGAAGACGAATTCGTGTTTGGAGATGGTGAGTCTTATGGAATTGAGCTATTTCTGAAAAAACGCACGGGTAAGCTAAACGGTTGGATTGGCTACACGCTTTCAAGAACAACAAGGAGTTTTCCCGATATTGAAGATGGCAGACCTTTTCCTGCAAAGTATGATCGAACACATGACATTTCTGTTGTTGGTAATTACGATCTAAACAAAAAATGGTCCTTTGCAGGTACCTTCGTTTATGGCACAGGGAATGCCTACACACTACCTGAAAGCTTTTACTTTATTGATTTTAACGTGCATGCTAAATATGGCCCTAGAAATGGGACTAGACAATTGCCTTATCACCGATTAGACTTAGGAATTACTTACTCCCCAGCTGCTGAAAAAGACAAGTCCTTTAAGTCGACCTACTCATTTTCTATCTACAATGTTTACAATCGGAAGAACGTATTTCTATCTTACTTTTTACCAGAGTCTGGTTCAGTTGGAGGGGATGTGTCACTAAAGGCATATCGAGTGTCGCTATTCCCTGTTATTCCTACGATTACGTGGAATTTCAAGTGGAAGCAGAAAACCAAGAAGTAAACGATTAGCGAAACAGTGCCTGAACGAAAAGGCAAAAGTCATTGATTATCAATTTCTTATTAGAGATTGAAGTTGCGAATAATTGGGTTTTTATCTTAAAATACATTGGTAAAAGGGCAATACTGAGTAAAATTTGTGAAATTTGAACGTATAACAAACTACATTTGCACGAGCAACCTGTTACTTCTTTAAGAAGTGAAAGGTTTTTGGTAACGTAAAAAACTGTTTAATAGTAGGTTAAGTTGATTTTGATATAGTGGAAGACCTTTCACTATTTGAAAAAGTAACAGGTCACTCAATTATTACTCAAAAAAATGGAGTTTTCGTTCAGACACTAAATAAATAGAAGATCTTGATAATCCTAAATTCATTCTAATCCTGATGCTGCATTCGCTAGCCTTATTTACTAATTACAAGACGTTCAGTAATTCTGTCAATACCATGTCCTATTGAGTAAACATAAACGCCTGCAGGAAATTGTGCTCCTTGGAATTCTACACTATTTTCTCCTTGTAAGACTTCCAGTTGACTATTGTATAGTTGTTTGCCAAGTAAATTGTAGACACTGAATTCAGTCGAAAGATTTTCTTTGGATTCAAAAGAAATGGTTGTATAATCACTTAATGGATTTGGGCTAGCCTTTATGCTTGAAAAGTTGCTGACGACTTGCTCAACATTTACAGGACAATTATTAGGAAGAACCGTTAACACATACTCTCCTTGTGCAAAAATTGTATTCGGGAATTCTAAATTAATTGCTACTGGAAAATCTGATGAAAATGCTTGAGTATTGATCGTTGCATAATACTGACCTGGAGGTGCAGTAATCAAGCCTCCAATTTTTATGCAGCCAGAAGTCTCTAACCTCCATATACAGTCTGCTGTATCGCAACCATAATTTTCCGCTCCAGTCGTGACAACAACGCCCGCGGTATCTCGAAACGCTATGTTTTGAAGGATGATAGAGTCGATAGAAACCGTTTGCGTTCCTAAATCGATAGAGTCAGGAACAACTAAAGTAAATGTAAAGTCATAAGAGCAATTGCTATATGCCAATTTGTTTATACCTAGGGTAGTATCTTGCCCCATTGTATTATCTGGCAAAGGGTAAAGACCAGGACCAGCTTGTATGTAAGAAGTGTCTGGAGTGCAGACCTGAGCATTAGAAATAGTAAAAGCAAGTAAGGATATCAATGAGAGTAAGAGTATTCTCATAATTCAAGGTTTTTGTCAGTAATTCAATAAGTTCTTAAAAATCGAAGCGCAAGATAGGAATAATCTAATGTTTAATGTTTAATGTTCAATTATTAATTTAGCACCATTAATCATTGATCGATTTTCTTTAATTTCTTAATGTTTCGGTAGTCATATTGTTCTAACAGCCCGAGTTCATCATAAATGATTTGAGTGATTGGTAGATAAGACGTTTTGTCTAGGTAGAGCTCAATCGTATGAGCATAGTGGAGTGGTAGCGTGAGTGTAGTTCCTGCTTGTACTTTCTTATTAGATTTGAGGCCGTTCAGTTCGATGATCTTATATTCACTAATGTCATATTGTTTAGCGAGCGAGTAGAGACTCGTAGATTCTTCTAGCGTAATTTGTTTGGTCTTTGCTACATCCGTTAATTTGATGGATAACAAGATGCAGTGTTTCCCGTCAAGTGTTGTTGCTGGGCGAATACTGATTGCTTGTTTGTCATATTTTTCATTTGCTCGTTTAATAAAATCAAGCGTCGTCTGAAAACCGATGTCAAGTATACTGTGGTGGCTGTGCTTTCTGATCTTTGGGGCGTTCGGACTGAGGAGTATCCCTTTAGGCATGCCTTTCGGTTTTACGAGCAGCTTACCGTTGTGTTTGCTGGGCTCGTAGGTGATTTCTGTATCACTGAGCGGAGCGGTTTGTCTCATTTTAATGAGGAGTGGGTCTGAATACAGTTGAACGGTGCCGCTGCCTTCTGAGTAGCCATCAGGGAAGCGTTCTCTAGAGCTAAAATCGAATTGGTAATGTGGTCGCTGGTTAAGACTGTTTTCGAGCTTAGAGATCACAGTTTGTAGGGTAGGGGATTGAGCAAATATCCCAAGTGCGGGTAGTAGAACTAATACTATACTAACTAAGACATTTTTCATACACAAACATACTATTTTGTATACCATAGACAAAAAGAATGCCTGTCATCGAAAGATAACAGGCATTTAAATTTTTATTAAGATAATTGTTATTGATTAACAACCAATCTTTCAGTAACGATATCACTTCCTTGTCCAATAGAGTAGATATAAATACCCGCAGACAAATCAGAACCATCGAAATCGATGTTGTTCTCACCGTTAAGAACATCTACTTGTTCTGCATGCATCATTTTTCCTAACAAGTTGAAAACTTTAAAGTCAGCAACTAAGTTCTCTTTTGATTCGAAAGAAATAGTAGTCGTTCCATTAAATGGATTAGGACTTGCTTTTGTAGCTGAGAAGTTACTTTCTAAATCATTCACCCCTGTTGCACATCCACCAGTTGGTTCAGCCAAAACAGTCAATACATACTCTCCTGGAGCTAATGTAGAGTTTGGAAATTCTAAAGGAAGCGGTACAGGAATCGCAGGGCTAATTACCTCTGTTCCGATAAATGCATAATACTGTCCTGGAGGAGCTGTAACAGTTCCTTCAATTTTAACACAACCGATAGTCCCACCTACCCACAAGCAGTTTGCAGGGTCGCACATGTAATTCTCAACACCAGTCATAACTACATTTCCGCCAACAGGAGCATCTTTGAATACAATACTTTTTAATTCAATTGAAGTCAAAGCAACTAATTGCCCTTGAACTGTAAGTGAATCAGGAACAACTGCTGTGAAAGTAAAATCAAAGTTACAGTTTTGGTATGCACCTTTGTTGATCCCTAACGTAGGATCTTGTCCTCCAGTTGTATCAGGTAATGGATAAACGCCTGCACCTATTGATGTATAAGCCGTATCAGCTATACATGCTTGTGCGTTTGCAAATGTGAAAGCAGCTACTGCTAACAATGAGAGTAAGAATTTTCTCATAATTCAAGATTTTGTTTGTAATTCAATTTAGTAAGTAATAAAGCATGCAAGATATAATATAATTTATAGTTTAGAGAAAAATTATTGCTTTTCCTGTGTTAAATTTTGAGCGTTAATGTATTATGTTCAGACAAACAAAGATTTATACGTGCTATATTTATAGATGTAATGAAACTTATGTTGATTAGGTTTATTTTGATTCAAAAAATATATCTTTTTAACTAGAAATGAAATATATACATGTAATCCGTTAATTATTAAACAGTTAAATAAATGTAAGATACGTTTTATAACTAAATTTCTTTTTAGTTTGAATTAACTTTACTATGTTCACAGTGCAATACAATAGTGTTAACCCTTGAATTAAATAGAAATGACCCGTAGATTCCTTGTTAGTGTTATATTCAACTTGCTTTTCATTACATTTGTCACTGCGCAAAATGCCACGCTTAAGGGTAAAATGCTTGATGCATCTAATAATGATCCTCTCCCTTTCGCCAATGTTATCGTAGGTGAAGAGGGAACTGGTGTTAATACAGATTTAGACGGTAACTATGAAATTTCCTTGCCAGCAGGTAGCCATAAAATCACCTACTCGTTTGTAGGGTATGATGATGTCGTGAAAGACGTCACCTTAATTGCTGGTGAAGTCAAAGTGCTTGATGTCTCCATGGGAGCAGGAGCAGAATTACTTGAGCAAGTAGTTGTAACGACAAACAAATCAGCGATTAAAGTCGGAAAGTCTACTGTGTCTGTTGCTGTGGTTCAGCCAGATCTTGTTGAAAATACAAACTCTACGGCAATCGACCAGGTGGTAGAAAAGGTTCCCGGGGTTACAATTGTTGATGGACAAGCGAATATTAGAGGTGGATCAGGATATTCTTACGGTGCTGGTAGTCGAGTGTTGCTGCTAGTAGATGACATGCCTTTTCTTACCGGTGATGCTGGATTCCCTAACTGGAGAGATATTCCTGTCGAAAATTTGAATCAGATTGAAATATTAAAAGGTGCTGCCTCCGCGTTATACGGTTCTTCTGCACTGAATGGAGTGATCAATGTAAGAACAGCATATCCTACTTCAGAACCATATACAAAAGTATCAGTCTTTGGTACCTATTTCGACAAACCTGCTTCTTTGGATACCTGTGCTAATCGAGGTCCTGGGTTTGTTTGTAACACAGATACAACTACTGTGTTTGATTATGATTGGTGGAATAAAGATCAAGAAGTGCGACCTGTGTTTTCAGATCGTGAGGATACAGTGACCCATACTCCAAAGTATTTTGGCGGTTATGCTGGCTTCAGAAAGCCAGTACAAACAGGAATTCAGGTGGCGCATCGCCAGAAGTTTGGAAAATTTGATCTAGTACTAGGTGGTAACTATTTCTACAGTGACAGTCACCTAAGAAATGAGTACGAAAGGAAAACTAGAGTTAATTTCAATACCCGTTACAGAGTAAAAGATAACTTATCAATTGGGATAAATGGAAATGTAAACTTAGGGAAATCCAGTTCGTTCTTTATTTGGGATGATCCTTGGGAAGGAGGAGCTCTGCCATTTTCAGATTTTGTTACAGTTAATAATAGCAAACGTTTTAATGTTGATCCTTACATTACGTTTTTTGATAACAAGGAGAATCGGCATAAAATTCTTACTCGATATTATTATGTTGAAAATGATAATGGAAACAATCAAGAAAATACATCCAACAATTTATATGGGGAATACCAGTTCCAAAGAAAATTCAAAGGCTTGGGTGACCTTGGTGTCGTAGCCGGTATGGTAGGTATGTATTCTACTAGTTTACAGGCAGGACTTTATGGTTATGGAGATTATAGAATTTCTAACTATGCTGGATACTTACAAGTAGATAAAGGGTTTATTAAAAATCCAGAACAAGATGATTACAAATTAAACATCTCAGGAGGATTCCGATACGAATTAAACACCTTAAATAGTAATGACTTTATTAGAATATATGCTGATACTTCAGTTCAAGATGTTCTTGTGGCTAGTGAACCAAAAATAACAGAAGCACGGCCAGTATTTAGACTTGGGTTGAACTACGAACCCGTTGAGTATACTTACATTAGAGCATCTTGGGGGCAAGGGTACCGCTTCCCTTCAATTGCTGAAAAGTTTGTTACAACCAGCATTTCTCTTATCGGGATTTACCCAAATCCTCAACTAGAATCAGAAACAGGTTGGAGCACAGATATTGGGATAAAACAAGGATTCAAAATATCCGACTGGCAGGGATTTGCTGATTTATCTCTATTCTGGACAGAATATCAGAACATGATGCAATTTACGTTTGGTGACAATCAATTTACAGGAATAGATTTTAATACTGGAGATTCCGTGAATGTCAGTGAACCTGGATTCCGATCTGCAAATGACGGTGATGTCCAAATTCCTGGATTTGAAATCTCTTTAGCCGGTCAAGGAAGACTGTTTAACCGCAAAACGCAGTTCATCGGTGGTTATACTTTTATTGATCCTAAATACAAGGAATGGGAACCTATTCATGAAGATAGTATACCTGTTACAGAAGGACAGTTTAATGCTTATTATACGACTGGTGATGAAAATGTGCTAAAATACAGAAGTAGACACACGTTTACACTGGATGCGCAGACAGATGTTATTCCTGATAAGTTCTCCTTAGGGGTAAGTTTACAGTATTCAAGCTATATGCAGACCCTTGATGATTATTTGGTTCGTGGAGTACCCATCGAAATATTAGGAAATATTGTATACATTCCTTTATTTGGATTAGAAGAATATCGTGATATTTATAAAAATAAAGGTAATTTTTCTGTTGATGCTAGAATTGCATACAATATTACTAAAGGTGTGAAAATCTCAATGGTAGGGAAAAACTTAACCAATTCATTCATTACAACAAGACCTGCGTTAATCAATGCACCAAGAAACATTACCCTTAGGGCTGATGTCAAATTCTAATGTGGTTCACAAATTAGATTTGATTAGAATACTTCCTAGCTGAAACACTTGGTAAATAATGATTATTTGTACATAAGTATATAAGTTTTTGGCAATTAAGAATAATTTATCCATCTTTGTTGCCCTTTTTGCCAATCATAAAATGGCTTATGAAAAAATTGACCTTTAACACATCCATAGAGGTTTATTCTGATGTCTCAGAATTGAATGAGACTGATGCTTCACTTCTACTGGCCGCAAAAGAAGCTGTAGAAAAAGCTTATGCACCTTATTCAAAGTTTAAAGTTGGTGCTGCTGTCTTATTAGAAAATGGAAAGACAATCCTTGGCAGTAATCAGGAGAATGCAGCTTATCCTTTATGTTTGTGTGCTGAACGAGTTGCCTTGTTCTCAGCTGCTACCCAGTTTCCAAACATAGCTGTAAAAGCAATTGCAATATCAGCCCAAAGCCACAATAAACAACTCAGTATACCTGTACCTCCTTGTGGATCATGCCGACAAGCCATCTATGAAAGCGAGTACAGAGGCAAATCACCCGTCCGATTGATTATCCAAGGAGAAATTGGTGAAATCTATTGCCTTGATACGATAAAAGATCTTTTGCCACTTACATTTAATGCTGATTTCCTATAGTTTTTGGTGATTTGGTCGTATTTTCACAATTCCTTTGTAACACAATATTCCTTATATGAAGAACTGTATATTGGCTTCCTTTCTATTGCTTATTTCTGCCTTGTCTTACGGTCAAATTGTGCCCCCAGAACGCACAGTCGACTGGACCCTTGCAGGTCTAAGAGACACAAGTACTGTTGGCTTTGTTACTGTCGATATGCAAAGCGCTGGAGCAATTGGCGATGGAGTTACTTCTAATAGTAACTTGGTCCACACATTGATTGAAAATTCGGCTGGACAAGGTATTATTCTTGATTTTCCAGCAGGTCAGTTTTTGTTTGATACGACGCTTAGCGTAAGAACAAACAATGTGATTATACGAGGAGCGGGGCAAGAAAACACAACCTTTTTACTAGATATGTCTGGTCTGTTTTATAGGAATTCCAGAGGAATCTTTGTGAGAGGTCGAGAATTCTTTACGAAGGATCCGATCATACAATCTGTTTACAAAGACAGTTCAAGTGTATTTGTAAATGACGGAAGTATATATGCGCCTGGAGATTGGCTCGCTGCTAATTTTAATGATACAGCGCTTGTGTTTTCAGCTTGGGCAAGAGGATCTGTAGGGCAAGTGCTTAAGATACAGTCAATCGTTGGCAATCAACTCTTTTTTGAATCTCCTTTGAGGTTAGATATGGACTTAAGCCAAAATCCTTTTCTACGTCCCCTCGAAATGATAGAGAATGTTGGAATAGAGTGTCTAAAAATAAAGAGAATCGATGATACGTCTCCAGTGCAATCGAATTCAATAGAGTTTAGAAATTCTGCAAATTGTTGGGTAAGCGGTATTGAGTCAGATACAACCAATTTTAGCCATGTTATGATTGTTCGTTCTTCTAATATCTATATTGGAAATTCTTATTTTCACCATGCGTTTGAATTTGGTGGTGGAGGTAGGGCTTACGGTGTAAATCTCGCTTATTCAGCTGGTGAATGCTTGATTGAGAATAACATCTTCGAACGGTTAAGGCATTCTATGCTGGTGCAGGCTGGAGCAAACGGAAATGTATTTGCCTATAATTTTTCAACTGATCCATATTGGGTGAATACAGACCCTATTATTCCTGCGGATGCAGCAGGAGATATGGTATTACATGGAAACTTGCCTTTTGCTAATTTGTTCGAATCCAATATTGGACAAAGCATGATTATTGATAATTCTCATGCTGGAAATGGACCATTTAATACATTCTTAAGAAATAGTGCCGCCAAGTTTGGGATCTTTTTTAATGATACAAGTTCTCCTAGCCAAAATTTCGTTGGAAACATGATCACTAATACCACTTTCCCGTATAGCACCTTTAACTATACAATTGTTGGTGCTGATCATTTTATTCATGGCAATAATAATAAAGGAACGATTCACCCTGCAGGAACTGCTAACCTTTCAGACATCAGTTATGCCTATACTCAACGACCAGATTTTGTCCCAGTCAGTCAATGGGGCGCAATTGGCACTCCCAACCCAACTACAAACCCAGGGAATCAAGCTTTTGACCGATTTGTATCAGGAAATACTTTTGGAGGCAGCTGCGGAAGCCCGCTCCTAGATATCGAAGAACAATTGTTGGCAAACAAGCAGATTACTGTTTATCCAAATACGTCTGATCAACTGTTTTATCTTGAAGCTGATTTCAAGGTTGCTACAATAGAAGTCTACCATCTTACTGGTCAACTGTTAAATCAGTTCTCCATTGAAGGATATTCTACTACTATTGATAGTAGAGACTGGCCAACAGGCATTTATATGCTAAAAATTATCGATGCTAATCAGCACTTTTATACTCAAAAAATTATTAAATCGAAATCACCTTAAATTCTTTTATCTCAATAATTAACCATTGATAATTAATCATTAATAAATGGCATTTCAGACAGAAATTGACTTATATACCGTTTCCATGCATCTAGGGGATAGTGAATTAGTCTATCCATTTCTAAATCCCAAAGTTACTAGAATTGATGAGTCACCAGCTTTTCTAGCCGATAAGCTTGCAAACGCGGTTCAAGCTGATTTATTGAATGAAGGGAAATATTATGATATTTTTAAGTTTATTCTAGAACGGGATGATTTTTTATATGCTAAAATATCTGTTCCTTTTAAATTGGGGGAAAAGAAAAATTTGACCTCTATTGAGATTGAACTGAACTACATATATCAGCAAAGAAAGGACAGCATTTGGGCGGCAATCCCAGCCCTAGGAATAGAAGTCTTCTCAGAAGATACAGATGGGTTAGAGGCCAATCTAGAACATGCTATCCGCTCAGAGTTTTCTAGAAACAAGCGCTTAAAAAATCTTAGAGATCTCATAAGTGTCCTTTGGTTTAAAGACCCCAAAGTTCATAAGAAAACCGTTTCACTATTTTTTAAAACACCAAAGGAACTCAAGCAAAAAAATAAAGATGAGCAAGGAGCATTGCTTGGCAAAGCTGCAAAAGCTATTTCTAGCGGCAAGAAAGAATTGTATGGTAGAATGACGGAGTTAGAACAGTTGAAACGAATTCTAATAGGTAATTTTAATAAGAATGTACTTATCGTAGGACCAAGTGGAGTAGGGAAGTCTGCACTGGTTTGGGAAATGGTTAGATGCAAGCAAGAACATCAAATAGATAAACAGTTTTGGGAAACGACTGCATCCGTGCTAATCAAGGAACTCACTGGACAAACGGGGTGGGAAAACAATCTAAACGAATTCTGCCGTGAGCTAAATCGAAGGGGAGATTTCCTCTTCGTCAGAAATTTTCTTGAGCTGTTTGAAGTTGGACAATATGAAGGCAACAGCCTAAGTATCGGCGGATATTTGAAGGAGTTCGTTGCTAGAGGGGAAGTTAATATTATCTCTGAGTGCACCAACGAAGAGTTTGCGCATATTGAGTTACATCATCCTAACATCGCACAGCTATTCCAGACGATTCGCCTACAGACTAAGGATGAGGAAGCTGAGAAAATGATTGCATTTCGAATTGACAGCCTCGTGCAAAACAAGAATATAAGCATTGAGACATCCGCAGTAACAGAAACCGTGTTGCTGAATAAACGCTTTACACCATACTCCGGATTCCCAGGCAAGCCGATTCGTTTCCTAGAAAGTATTATCCTCAATAGAAACGAGCAAAAACAACCCTATAAAATAAACAGAAGTAAGGTCATTCGACACTTTTGTGAGGAAACAGGTATGCCTCAATTTATTGTTGATCCAGAAATCAATATTGACCTTCAAGAGATTCGTTCCCACTTTAGCGGTAATGTATTCGGACAAGAGCCTGCAGTAGACAGTGTGGTAGATATGATTGCCAAAGTGAAAACCGCGATGAGTTCACCTGGAAAACCAATTGCTTCAATGCTGTTTGTTGGTCCTACTGGTGTTGGAAAGACGGAAATGGCCAAGGTAATGGCTGAGTTTATGTTTGGGAGCCGTGATCAGATGATACGATTTGACATGAGTGAATATGGTCACCAGTATGCAGTGAGCAGATTGACTGGGGAGTCTTATTATTCGGAGGGATTACTGACATCTGCAGCATTGCGGGATCCGTTTTCTGTGATTTTGTTTGATGAGATCGAAAAAGCGCATGCCTCTTTTTACGATTTACTACTGCAACTGCTAGGAGAAGGTCGGTTAACTGATAGTCGTGGGCGACTGGTCAATTTTTGTAGTACGATAATAATCATGACATCTAATATCGGAGCACAGAATTTACAGACGGATCGAATTGGCTGGCAGAAAGGAGTAGACACTCAAGCAGTGAACGATCATTTTTTGAGTGCTGTGCAAAAGCATTTTCGGCCAGAATTGTTTAACCGGATAGATAAGATCGTTGCCTTTGAACCGCTTTCCCAGGCCACTGTTCAGCATGTTGTATCTAGAGAAATCAACCTCTTCAAAAAAAGGGAAGGACTAGCCGAGAGAAATCTTGAAATCAAGATGGACGATGAATTGCTTAAATATCTGGCCCAAAAAGGATATGACCCAAAATATGGTGCACGTCAATTGCAGCGGTGTATTCGTAATGAATTGATCATCCCACTTGCTACAAAAATCAATACCTATAATTTTGATGATCATTTGGTGATTGATATCTCAGTTAAAGACGATAAACCAGACATCGCAATTGAGTTTGATCCCTTAAAAATTGATCTGTTACTTGAAGAACTTGAACGTTGTACTTGGTCGGATCAAATCAGTGATTTAAGACGTTCTATCCATCAGCTAAAAGAAGGAAGAACGTATGTCGAATTGTTGAGTAAACTAGATATTCTTAATCGAGTAAAGAAAAAGAACAAGGAGAAATTTTGGCAACAAAAGAATGATAATGAAGAATATATGTTCCTAATATCTACTAGAGAACGAACAGAGGAAATGATTACACGAATTGAAGAATTCGAACTTGAATTTGTGTTGACGAGTATGGGAGTGCAGCCTTTTAGTACTAAAATCATGGACGCTACACGGGAATGGGAAAAGCAATTCCTTGATTTAAAAATGGAAATCTATGACCGTGTTTTTCCTGAATCTGGCTTCTGTAGACTTGGCATTTATGGTCGATTAGATTCGCTTTTGTTTGCTCGGATCTATTTTCAGTTATTAACTAAAAAAGAACTTGACTTTAAAATGAATGCGCTCTGGTATAGACGAGCATATTATGAAGAGTTGATTCCTGATTTGACAGATGTAGAAGCAGAAAAGGAAATGAGAAAAGAATACGTGAGTCAGCCCTTGAAAACTCTTGAGGTATCAGAATTGTTGCCTCCACAAGCAACTGATACACTTGTGGGAGTGGTTTTTGAAATTGAAAGCAGATGTATTTTTAACTATTTTGAAGAGGAAGTCGGTCTCTTTCATTGGGCTGTCTCAGAAAAGAAAAAAGTGAAGGCTGTAGTTGAAGTCACTGGAGAAAATGATAAGATTCCATCCACGATCCATCAACCCGTATATTTTGAAAAACGAATAGCCCGTCGGAATTTATCTGATGAGCATTTTCAAGATTCGAATTACACAATCAACAGAGAGATTCAGGCAGGAACACACAGTACGTTCTTACTGAGGACACTTGAGTCAAGGTTTGGCAAAAAATTAGATCAATTCTTAAATTAATTCTTTTTATTTTTTTGAGAATTACGGTTATCTTGCGATTTTCAAGGGATTAGCAGTTGAAAGTGTGGCAAACATCAAACTAAATTCTCGAAGAAATACATGTTCAATTTTAATAACAAAAACAAATAAGAAAAGGCAGTATGCCCTCAAAATTTAAAATATCCGAGTCGGATAAAACGATTAAAGTCAGATTCAATTGGCTGTCAGCTGATCTTGCCATTTTATTGATTTTCTTTGTGATTTGCCTAGTATCATTTTTGTATATGGGCTATGCTATACTCAACGCAGAGAAAGTACCAATCAGTTTTTTCTTGGGTTATTTTTTTGCGTTTTTATTCATCTGCTATCTTGGATATGCTACGATGCTTACCTTATTTAACAGGACTGATTTTTCACTAGATAATGAAGAACTAATCGTAAAACGAAAGCCATTTTATGGGTTAGAATACCCAGCGTCAATACCTGTATCCAATCTTGATAAATTTCAACAAAAAAATTACTTGTTCTTTTTTTATAAAGTAGTGGCGAAACAATTAGAAGGAGACGATGTTCCTGTCTTTAGCTATCATTATTATGATCGGTCTCTATTTTCAAATCTGCAATTCAACGTAAACAAGTTGTTAGGAAGAGAAACGCAAGAAGAGATTGATGTATCAAAAAGTAATACAGTGTTAAATCTAGAAGATCCAAGCCTCGATTCTTCTGCAACAAAGCCGTTAAACGATCTGAATATGTATGCAAGGCCTGTTGTGAAGAAGGAGCCTAAAAAGAAGCTATTTACACGTAACAAAAAGCAGATAGTAAAATCTGAATATCCTGGAACTCAAGCACCGGGACCAACTAAAAAAGTAAAAAAGAAAGTTCGAAAACCAGTATCAAAGTCGAGAAAGCAACGCCGCCAAGCAGCCCCAAAACAGCAATTTGTCTCAATTGGAGATGCTGACTTTGGAATGGATCAAACAATTTTTATTAAGGAGGAACAGTTCTTCATCAAACGGATTTTTCATTACATTTTTGAGGACAATACTAGAGACAAGGTCTACCAACTGGTGCCTAAGAACAATAGACGAAGGTTCTTCTATATTCAGTACAACAGCACTGAGCCTACGATTCACGAGGAAACTGAACTGGATTACAATCAGGCAAAGACAATCAACTTTAAGCCGAATGAGCCAGCCGAAACGATTGAATATAGAGGATACTACTTCAAGCGAATTACTTCGAAGACAGGCTATTCAAAATCGATTGAAACAGGGAACGAGATTCTAATCAAACAATGGTTGTATCATGCAGAGAACGGTGATAACACCCAGATAAGATTTGTAGAAGGAGATGGCCTAGTAAAAGCTCATTCGGGAAAGCCATTGCCTCCTGATTATCTCACCGTAAAAAAATAACCCCGAAAGAAATCGTTCTTCCAGGGTTAACATCTTTTCAGTTATTAAGCACAATGTATCAAGCACTTTTTCCTAAAACATATAGCCTAAAGAGAAGGAAAATTTGACTTGAGGAGATGGTGCTTCTGCTTTGATTTTAATTCCATCATCAAGCGCCTCAATGTTGTCAATATCATTCACACCGTTATTACCAGTGTTTTCCAACTCAGCCTCAAGCTCATCTTTTAGTTGGTCGTAATCAACAGAAGGATCACTCGAGCTAAATTTCATTGCTATCGTTTGGAGGCCGTAACCAATACCGAAGTAGTTGAAGTCAATTACAAATGATTCGTTAATGACCCATTGATTTCCAATCATAACACCACCACCGATTCCAGAGTATCCAACTTTCATAGTTGCAGGAACGCTTATTTGGGCACCGTCATCATATTCCATGTCTACAGTGACAGTATTTTTGTTATAAGAAACATATGGACTTACATAAAATCCTTGTGGTGCTGGATTGTTCTTTCCAAAATAGATTCTATAGGAAGGTGTAAATCCATAGGCATTCCATTTTCCACTATTGATACGAAATTCATCATTGGGATCTTCCTGAAGTACCGCGTCTACTGGAAAGTTTCTTGGAAACTGAGCACCAGCTCTCAAATTAAGGCTAGTTTTGTCGTTTAATACAAATTCGTAATTCAGATTGGCACGTCCATACAACAAAGAAGGAATACCTAGTTTAACGATGTGGTTTTGTGCCATTCCTGAGGTTAATACCACAAAGAGGGTAGCAATAATTAATAAAGTCCTTTTCATTTTGATAAATTTTAGTTTTATAAATTGAATTTTAACCGGTCAGGTACATAGGGATTGTTAAAATTTGTGCCAAAGATAATAAAACAAAGAACTTTAGTAGTTGTTTAACTAATTTTAACAAACTGTTAGTTTAGTTGAACGATCAGGTATAGAAAAACCAAGCCTTAGACGTTACTACGTAAATTATGAGGAGTTAAAAATTATCGAAAACGATGAGTTTGGGCAAAAAAGACTTTGTGGAGTGTGCTCAATTATTATCATTAATATATTCTAACAAGCAACTATGAATTCAAGAGGAAACAAGAAGTATTATCCATCAAGGAACTAATTTTGAAGCAATCTCGTTTATCAATAAAAAAGTGATGAAGCATAAACCGTTTAGCAGTATCCACAGCTCTAGATTAATCCTAAGACCCTACACGCTTGAGGATGCGAGTGAACTGTATGCTGCAATGATAGACAGCGCAGAGCACCTAGCACCTTGGCTTCCATGGGCAAAAGAAGAACCAAGACCTTTAGCCGAAAAGCAAAAATTGATTTCAGAATTCATTCTTAAATTCAACACCAATCAGGATTTTGTTTACGCCATTTTCGATAAAAACAACAAGCGATTGCTCGGAGGAACTGGCTTGCACCCAAGAGTCGGCCCAAACAGCATTGAAATTGGCTATTGGGTATGGCACGGTGAAACCAATAAAGGAATCGCCACAGAATCAAGTTATGCCATGACAAGAGCCGCATTATTACTGGAAATCGAACAGGTAATTATCCGTATGAAACCAGCAAACTTAGCAAGCGAACGTGTCCCTCAAAAGCTAAACTTCAAAGAAGACAGCGAATCTGAATACGGGAAGCCCAAGTTTAAGCTCTACACAACAAACCAATCTGCCTTTCAACAAATTGATCAATACGAACCACTCAAATTCATCAAATGATCGTATCTTAGAATTCAGAATTTAGATTATGTTCATCATTATATACATCACACACCCAAACGAGGAGACAGCAACAAGCATCGTCCAACACCTACTAAAAAAGAAAACCGTGGCCTGTGGAAACATCTTCCCGATTACAAGTGCCTATTGGTGGCAAGGCAATATCGAAAATGAGTCGGAGTTCGTTTCAATTGTAAAAACAGCCCCAGAAAATTGGGAAACTGTCGTAAAGCTAATAAAGCAATTACACCCCTACGAAACGCCATGCATCATGCAGCTAGAAGCAACCGCTAACATAGAATACGAAGAATGGATTCGAAATGAAATATCAATTGTCAAAGATTAATGTTGAGTGTGCCCAATGTTCAATTTTGACTGAGTTGTTGGATTAGACTGTTGATTTTCGCCAAGGGTAGTCCTTATCACTAAAGCTATTCACAACTTGATTGGTTTCCAAAACCAGTAAAGCTTCAAACATTAAGCTTTTCCTCTGTTATTCCTTTCCTAGAACTTTGTAATTAACACTTATTTATTAATCATTAATTGCGCATAAAGCTTACAAGTTTCCACCGCTTCCTTCACATCATGCGCCCTCAGAAGTTGTGCTCCCTGTTGTAAGGCCACCATATGCAAGGCAGTAGTACCATTCAGTGCTTGATCGGGGCTCGTGCCCAATACCTTATAGATCATTGATTTTCTGCTAAGACCAACGAGCATTGGGACCTCCAATAACCGAAACAGAGAGAGCTGATTGAGCAATTGGTAATTCTGTTCTACAGTTTTCCCAAATCCAAAACCGGGATCAATAATAAGTTGAGTGATTCCAGCCTTTCGTGCTAGATGGACACGCTGGTCAAAGTAGTCAAGTAAGTCTTTTACGACATTCTGATAAGAGGGAGCAGCTTGCATGGTTTCTGGCTTTCCTTGCATATGCATCAGCACATAAGGCGCATCATAACGGCTAATGATCTCCCACAGTCCCTCATCTAAGTGACCTGCTGAAATATCATTGATTAAGTGAACACCTAGGTCAAGCACTGTATGCGCCACTTTTGATTGAAACGTGTCTACAGAAATGAGGATATCAGGAAAGTCCTTGAGGATTTGCTTGATCACAGGAACAATGCGGGCAAGCTCTTCTTCTGGATCAACTAATTTTGCGCCTGGGCGAGAAGACATACCGCCAACATCAATGATCGCTGCTCCTTCAGCTATCATTTTGACGGTTTTATCCATCCATACTTGCAGATTTGCTTGAGGATTGCCGTCAAAAAACGAATCAGGAGTTACATTTAAAATTCCCATGACTTTGGGCGTGGATAAATCCACTAATTTCCCATTACAGTTTAGACTATTCATTAGACGATTACTTCTCCTTTTGATTTAGTTAATGTGCTGAAAAGAGCGTTTATTCTCACAAATTCATCCGTTGTACTTTTATTCACAATTGCTCTTCCGTCGATTGCATTTACTGGTGTTAGCTCACCCATCGTACCAGTTACAAATACCTGATCTGCTGTGTAAAACTCGGTTAAGGAGAGATTACATTCTTTGATTGGTATCTCATTTTCCTTGCAAAGTTTGATAACTGTTGCTCTAGTGATACCATGAAGGCAGCTATCGGCTGTTGGTGTAAATACCTTGCCATTTCGAATCATAAAGATATTCGTTCCGTTTGCTTCGGATACATAGCCATGGAGATCTAGCATTAAAGCGGCATCTGTTCCTGCTAAGTTCGATTGAATTTTTGCTAGAATATTGTTAATCAAATTGTTGTGATGAATTTTAGAATCGAGCGTAGAAGGGGAATTTCTTCTTATTGTAGCTGTACTTAGTGTGATAGAAGGCGGATAAACAGGCGGCTTCCATTCCGCAAGGATGATCAACGTAGGACCAAATTTGTTTAGTCGTGGATCCATGCCGCTTGTTGTCTTGAGTCCTCTAGTCAAAGTAAGTCTAACGTGCACACCATCTTGCATCTCATTTGCCTTTAAGGTCTTGAATAGAGCTGATTTCACTTCCTCCATTGTGGGGATATCTGTAAATGCCATGGCATGTGCGGAATCTAACAATCTTTGTAAATGCTCAGTTAAACAAAACACTTTTCCATTATAGACGCGGATTCCTTCCCAAACGGCATCACCTCCTTGCACTACACTGTCAAAAACGGAGACTTTTGCCTCCTCTCTAGGCAGTAGTTTGCCGTCGATATAGACCTTAATTGATTCATTTTTAGGATTGAATTGTTGAAGCATCGTTTTATTTTAAAGCGTAATTTAATAAAGTATCATAATAAGGTTGGCACTCATCTACTACCTGTTGTAGGTTTGGAGGAAGCACCTCCTCTTTTGCCTTGTATTGCTGGAAACCAGTAGATTTATGGACATTCGAATACCAGAATTCTGCCCACACACCATCTTCTTTTCTAGGGCCAGCCTTCCAGTGCAGCATTTTTTCCATAAAAGGGATTTCTAATTTATCACAAAGCTGTTTTAATATGGAAGGCGGATCCAAGAGCAACGTTCTAGCATCTACCACAGCAGTTAAGCGATTGGTTTTCATTAAGTATTGAAGTAATTCAAATTGTTGAGGAATGCCCACGTCTGCTGGGGTTACTCGATTCATTACCTTAGCGTAAGAAAGAACAATTTCGTAAGGAGATCGAATTAGCAGTACATTTTTTGTCTTTTCCAGAAAATTTTTCTCCAATCCATCCAGATGATGTGTCATTTGCTTATGTAGAGAAAATGGGGTAGGGTACTCCTTCAAAATCACATCACTTACCACCCGATTTCCATCAGTGCTCTGTGTACCTAGTACCTGCATTCTACCTGGGTGCCCTGCACCACTTCTTTCTAGGAAATAAGCATATAACGGTTCGTCTATCACAGTCATATCTGAGCGCTGAGCAAAAGAATACATCAGTGCAGTAGAAATATTTCTAGGACTTGACCAGAGGCATATTGGTGTTGTCATACAGTTCGAATTCTTCTTAAACAACATTATTTTTCTTGAGTAAGTTTAGCAAACGCATAGCGGAATCTTCTAAAGAAGAAAATTCTTGTTGAAATCGAATAAACTGACAAGGATTTCCTTTTGATACTTGTTCTTCGCAATACTGTTTTGCAGCTTCAATGAAATACTCTTGGGTTTTGAAACTATTCAAAAATAAGGTGTCATTATCTAGCAGCTTCCTATTTCTTCTACTCAAGAAACGCAACCAAGTTTCATAGGTTAATTCAAACGAAATGATACAATCAGCATCTGGCAGAGTTGAGTAATCTAGCTGCGTAATTGCTAGAATAATTTCGTAATACGCGTCATCTGTAGAAATAAGCCATTCCATACCATCCTTTCCAATATACTTAGAAAGGAGTTTGTCATAATAGGTATCTAAAAACACAGTCTCTCCATTTTTGGCAAGATGATGTGCTTCATAAAGATTGGGCATCCGCATGGCTCTAAACCAGGTCATTGCGGTAAAACTACCATAAATATCCCTACTTCTTACGACTTCAGAGTACTCTGATTCCTCAATTTCAAGAAAACATTTGGTATTCGTTAACGCTCCAATTTTCTTGATAACCGAGGATTTACCAGAACCTGGAAGTCCCATTGCTACAATTAATTTCCCAGTATTCATCAAAAAGTAATAACTGTTGTTATGTCTTTAATACATCTTTAAAGTATTAAATAAATGGCAAATTGTGGTATAATATTCTATAAATAGTTAAGATAAAGAATTATCTTGTGTTGGTAAGTTGTTGTGTTTTTGATTATAAAAATAAATATTCGGCTATTCTTGAATAATATCCGTTACTTAATCGAGTCCTTATAGTCTATAACTACAGAGCAATTCACAATCTTCACAACAACTCAAAAAAAATAAAATGGCTAAATAAGGTAAATCGAAAAGAATGAGAAAAGAAGAATATAGGTTAATGCTAATCGAAGACAGTGAAGCCGATATTATCCTAACTAAAAAAGCAATCGAATATGGTGATTATCCAGTTCATCTAAATGTATTCAGAAATGGAATGGAAGCGTTGGAATTTCTAGGTAATGAGAGCAACGCAAGTCAACTTCCAGATCTGATTATGCTAGACATTAATATGCCTGGATTGAATGGATTCGAAGTATTAAAAGAAATAAAAGATAATTATAGATTGAAACATCTAATTGTCATAATGTTCTCGACTTCGGATACAAACGAAGATTTGTTAACTGCTTACCAATTAGGTGCTAGTAGTTTTATTAAAAAACCAATCGATTTTATAGAATTCAAACAATTAATGACAGCTTTACAAACCTTTTGGTTTGGATTTGTGAAGACACCATCGCATCGATATCACAAGAAACTAACGAATTAATCGTCATGGTATTCTAGGATTGAACAACCTTGTTGCTGCTAAATTAACTTGGGTATCAATGCCCAAGTACTCTTTATGTACAGCTGATATTCAGGGTTGTCTTTGTATTTCTTTTCAAGCATTGGTACTCCACTAACTCTAGTCATTAAATATAATATGACTAAAAATCCAATAGAAGAAAGCAAAAGATTTCCATAAGGAATAGAATAAAGCAACACTCCAAACCATAACAAGATTTCTCCAAAGTAGTTCGGATGTCTAGAGTAGGACCAAAGTCCACCAGTCATGATCCTTCCTTTATTATTCGGATTCCGTTTAAATTGATATAACTGGTAGTCACTTATTGCCTCCCATAAAAAACCGATCAACCATAGACTTGCACCAAGAATTTCGAACCAGCCTAGCTTCTCCGGAGGGTGACCACTATATAACACATTAATAACAGGCAAGGATACTACGATCATTAGAGCGCCTTGCAGGATAAAGACTTGAAAGTAGGATCGAATATAAAACCATTTCCAAGTGTCACGCCAATTCTTGTATCTCCAGTCTTCTGCTTTACCAATACTTCTCCAAAATATGTAACTAGCCAATCTTATCCCCCACAAGAAAACCATAATCAGTAGCAACGTAGCACCTATTGAGTGAGGCGCTGTGCTAATCCAACTATATCCTGCAATAAGACAAAAGCCCAAACCCCAAGCAATGTCAGCAATACCGTTGTTTTTGACCACCAAGCTAATGATATACCAGACACTGACATAGGTTAAAACAAGTAAAGAAATCTCAAAAAAATGATTCATTAAGGTATATTTATATCAAGTTTCGGTTTACTACAGAAAGCATTTGATTTAATTACAAATAAACTCAAAATTTGTTTAGCAATTCTTAACTTTACGCACGTTTTATTGAATTAAATAAATTTAATATGGAGCAATTGACAAGTTATCTGGAATCTAACAAAGAGCGATTTCTAGAAGAATTAAAAGAACTCGTAAGAATTCCATCTGTCAGTGCCGACCCAAAATTTAAAGATGAGGTCGCCAGAACTGCCGAATTTGTTGCACAGAAGCTCAAATCTGCTGGATGCGAGCAAGTAGAAATTTGTCAAACAGCCGGCCATCCAATTGTATACGGTGAACGGATAATCGATCCCAGCCGACCAACAATTCTAGTCTATGGTCATTACGATGTACAGCCAGCAGATCCACTAGAACTATGGGATTCGGGGCCGTTCGACCCAATAGTTAAAAAGACTGAACTTCATCCTGAAGGTGCCCTTTTTGCAAGAGGTGCTTGTGACGATAAAGGACAGATGTATATGCACGTCAAAGCATTTGAGAATATGGTAGCACATGACTTGTTACCTTGTAATGTCAAGTTTATGATCGAGGGCGAGGAGGAAGTCGGTTCTGACAATCTTGGTCCTTTCCTAGAAAAAGAACAGGAGCGGCTTGCCTGCGATGTCATTGTGATTTCTGATACCTCAATGATTGCAAATGATGTACCTTCTATAACTACGGGTCTGCGAGGGCTAAGTTATGTTGAAGTGGAAGTCACAGGTCCCAATCGCGATTTGCACTCAGGTGTATATGGTGGGGCAGTGGGCAATCCAGTCAATATCCTTTCAAAAATGATTGCTTCGCTGCATGATGAAAACAATAAAATCACAATTCCAGGTTTTTATGAAGATGTTCTTGCTGTGGACGATTCTGAAAGAACGCAAATGAATCAAGCCCCATTTAGCATTGAATACTATAAAAGCGATTTAGAGATTGGAGACATTCGTGGAGAAAAAGGCTACACAACCCTTGAACGTACCTCGATTCGCCCGACATTGGATGTAAACGGTATGTGGGGTGGATATATTGGAGAAGGAGCAAAAACTGTTTTGCCTTCCAAAGCCTTTGCAAAAATAAGCATGCGATTGGTACCAAACCAACATCCAGACAAAATCACAACACTATTTGAAGAGCATTTTAAAAAAATCGCACCAGAATCAGTCAACGTTGTTGTCAAACCTCATCATGGAGGTCACCCAGTAGTTACTCCTACTGACTCGGTTGAATACAAAGCTGCCGCTAGAGCTTACAAAGAAACATTTGGTAAAGATCCTATACCGCAAAGATCAGGCGGAAGTATTCCAATTGTTGCATTATTTGAAAAAATATTAGGTGTAAAAACAGTACTGATGGGCTTTGGATTGGATTCTGATGCAATACATTCACCAAACGAACACTTTGGATTGTATAATTATTACAAAGGAATTGAAACAATCCCATACTTCTATAAGTATTATACTGAAATGAAAGAAGAAATTGCCTGAAATCTATAAACAATTGATAGTCAAAATTGTTAATAAGTTTCAAATGAATAATTTTTTTTGTAAATTGGTTACTATACCGCAAAATAGTAGTCTAAAACATCGATAACTCATATTTCTTTAACTACTTACCCAACTATATAACACTTATTGTCGTTAATTAATACGTAGCAGGGAGATAATCGAATGAAGTATTCCAAACACAGTTCAAATGAAGACCTAATAAAAGGTTGCATTCTGGAAAACAGACTGGCTCAAAAGTACCTGTATGAAAGGTTCTATGGTCAGATGCTTGGAACTGCATATCGATATTCTAGCAGCAAGGAAGAAGCAATTGAGGTGCTCAATTCCGCTTTTTTTAAAGTCTTTCGATCCATTGAAAAGTATAAACCCACTGGATCATTGGCAGGATGGATTAGTACAATTGTATTTAATACTTCTATTGATTTTATAAGGAAACAGAAAACTTATAAAGCCTCCATGGACTTTGAAACTGAAAAGGAAGTCACTTTTAGAAGTGACGCACTTGATAATTTATTAGTAGAGGATATTTATAAACTTATCCAAAAATTGCCTCCAGCTTCAAGAAACGTTTTCTGTTTGTATGCTATCGACGGGTTCAAACACCGCGAAATTGCCGAACGTCTCGGAATTAGCGAAGGAACCTCGAAATGGCATTATGCAGAAGCCCGCAAAGAATTAAGAACATTGATTGGCCAAAACGACAAGAATACAAGTGTTACTATATGAGTTTTTTTGAAAAGTACTTTGAACGAATATTACGAAAAAGAGTAAAAGAGCATGAGTTCTCATTTGATCCCTCCTCCTGGGAAAAAATGGAAGCAATGCTAGATACTAATCCTACGACAACTCCGTTGCATAGATCGCCGAAGTACATTACGTTTATTGTGCTTTCTTTCACCACGATCATTTTATCCATTTACTACACTCAAACTCAAAATACGGCTAATAATCAAGCAGATTCTAATCCCACATTTGTTTCTCAGTCAGCAAATACAAACAGTCCTTCTAATTTATCTGAATTTAGAATTTCAGAATCTTTATCCTCTCCTTTATTTAATGATTTCCAACAAAAAGAAGAATTATTACGACTAGGAGATTGGATGAATGAATTATGGAATAATGCACTTTCTCTGCATGCTAAAACTAAGTTAGCCAACATTATTCCAACCAAGAATTTACAAGGATTTTCGCAAACCCTAAGCAATAAGGTAAATGAATACCAAAATTACCTTAGTGAAGAAAAAGTCTACATACATTTAGATAGAACTTACTTCCAAACAGGTGAAAATGTCTGGTTCCAAGTATATGTGAGAGATGCAGTAACACTTAAGGAAAGTGATAAAAGTAATGTCGTATATGTTCAGTTAATTGATAAAACTGGAAGAATTGAGCAAACACGATCTCTTGTTGTAAAAAATGGAATAGCGAATGGAGATTTTAACCTCAAGTACAAAGAAAAGGGTGGACAGTTTAAAATCCGCGCATTTACTAATTGGCAGCGTAATAGAGAAGAGTACTTCGAACGCGTATTCCAGGTTGAAAAGGAAACAAACGACATTAGTTTTGATTTCGAGTTTGATAAAACCATATATCAAGCAGAGGATACAGTAACAACTCAAATTAGATTCAAGGACAGTAACAAGTCTTTTGCTGGTAAAACAGTTACGTATTCCGTATTGGTTAATGATAAAAAACACATTAGCAATACAACGAAATTAGACAAAGAAAGCATTGCGAAGCTTTCATTTAAATTACCGTCAGTTTTTGCCAACTTCGAAGGTATGTTGCAAGTTCAAATAGAAGGTAGTAAAAAACGATTTACAAAGGTAATACCAGGTGGCTGCAAGAATATAGATCTACAGTTTATGCCTGAAGGAGGTGACTTGATCGCTGGATATGAAGTGAATACTGCCTTTAAAGCCATCAATCAGTTTGGCAACTCTGTTGATATTAATGGTATTATTTATAATTCAAAAGGGAAAAAAGTAACCACTTTTACTGCATACCACTCTGGTATAGGAGGTTTTAGCTTTGTACCTGAAGCAAACGAAGAGTACTACGCAAAAATAACTGGCCCAAGTGAAATAAATGAAAAGTACTTCCTTCCTGAGGTACTGTCTGTAGGGTACTCACTCAAAATTGAAGAAAGAAGGAAAAATAGCCTTGGTATTAAAGCACTCTCTCCTAGAAATGAAAAAGCAATCATCGTCGTTAGAGGAGCAGACAACATCGTGCTCACAAAAACAATAGAGCTCAAGAAAGGGTGGACAGAAATCGACATGGAAACGGAAGAATGGCCAATTGGTATTAACCAAATTACCTTATTCGACCAGTTTTATACCCCACAATCAGAACGATTGGTATTTGTAAATAGTAACAACCTTCCTACAATAGAAATTAGCTCCGATAAACAGGTATACCAACCAAGAGAGAAAGTAACACTCAATGTCAAAGTGAAAGATGCCAACAGTAACCCAGTTGCAGGACAATTCTCCCTCGCTGTTGTCAATAAAGGATTAATTGATTTTAGTGGGGACATTCAAGGCAACATCTTATCTTATATGTTGCTTGAATCTGAGCTCAAAGGCGAAATTGAAAATCCTAATTTCTATTTTGATAGCGCTGAGCCGAAAGCAGAAAAAGCCCTAGATTATCTCATGATGACCCATGGCTATCGTAGATTTAGCTGGGTAGAATTAGACAATGATCCGCAGATCGCTCTTGCTTATCCTAATGAAACTTCCTTGATAAAAGGACAGATACTAGATGCTGCTGACCAGCCAATACCAAATGCTGTTATTGAAGTAGCAAATAGCCCAATTCGGAAGATAACAGACGAAGAAGGTAACTTTATGCTGGCTGATCTCGATCTTAGCAACGCGATCCAACTTAACATCTCTGCAAAAGGATATCCAACCAACTGGCATCAAGTATTCATGTACTACGATGACTTAAAACTTGGTTTAAACGAATATCCAACAGCTACCAGAGACCTTACGAACTATCCGGAAGGCGTTGTGCCTCCAATGTATCCAAGAAGCTCTAGAGTGGTAGGATTAGAAAAAGGCGTGAAAACAGTGAAGGAAGTTCTTAAAACACAAGAAAAAGAAACGAAAGTAGTAGTCGTTCAGCCAAAGTTTAAAACGGTGAAAAAAGAAGTTCAAGTAGCATCTGGAACTAAAAACAATCCGCCGAAGTACAGGGAGCTAGAAGAAAAACAAATGATTGAAGGCGTTTCTACAGAACTTGTTACAGTTCCTGCGTTGTACGACACGCTTACCAAGAAGGTAAATGCGCAGGAGACGAAGCCTGTAAAACATGAAACAGCAACTGAAGTAGTTTCCTACAAAGCAAAAGACTGGAAATTAGTAAAGGATAAGAACTTAAAGCATCCTAACTATAATCAGATCCGCGGGAATTACTTTAAACGTCATTACAAGGAGCAAAAAACTGGTAAGTCTTATAAGATTACTGAGAAGAGTATCTCGGCTCCAGCAACTAATCGTATCAAAAAGGTGCCAGCTGAATACAAAACGGTGGTCCGAAAAGAACTCATAAAGCCTGAGTACATTAAAGAGGTGGTTGTAGAAGCGGAGTACAAAACGATTACAAATAAGGTGTTAGCAACTGAGGCCACAGAAAATACGCCAGCTGTTTACAAAACGGTAGAAGAAAAAATAGTAGTAAAACCAGCTTACACAACGATGATTACGGTGCCAGCTGAGTATAAAGAAATTGAAGAAAAAGTTGAAACAGTAGCGGCTTACAACATCTCAGTTTCCAAACCCGCTGAATACAAAATCCGTCAAGTAAGTGTTTCGGAATCTGAGTATAACAATTATGCAAGAAAATTCAAGTATGGATTTTATAGAGCTCGGTCATTCTACGCACCTAAATACAGTAAAACCACCAAATCTAAGTTGCCTGATACGCGTAAAACACTGCACTGGGAATCTAATCTCCAATTAGATAATAAAGGAGAGGCCGTAATAGACTTCTATAACGGTGATGAACTAGGCACATTTGCAGTTAAAATGGAAGGTATCACAAACGCTGGATTACCTGGACTTGGTGTTTCAGATTTTGCATCTAAAATCCCAGTAACACTAGATGCTGAGATTCCATTATCTATGAAGGTTGGTGACAAATTTACCTTACCAATCTCTATTTCAAATAACCTTGAACAAACAGTAACTGGAATGCTGAATCTCAGTGTTCCTAATGGATTTAAAATGCAATCAGACTTATTGAAGAAATATTCTTTGGAAGGGGGTAGCACAATTGAAGTCCCAATTACATTTGAAGTCGTTGAGGAAACCTCTGGGGATTTCGATTTGAAGTTTGATTATCAAGAGTTTAAAATTAGAAAAAGTGCCTACGTTAATGTTCATAACGATATTTATAATGTATTAACAATCGGAGGAACAGAACCAAAAACCAACTTTAAGTATGACATTGATGATCTATACTTATCCAATAAAGATCTATCTCTGGAATTAAGAATTTATCCCAATGAAATAGCTGAGCTGAAAGATGTAAAACAAAGATGGGAAAATCAAACTAACATAGGGCTAGAGGATGAAATCGCAAGTTTAGAATTAAATCTATTCGCTTTAGAAACTGCATCACAGAAACAACTAGACGAAAAGGATCTGAAAGAGTTTAAACGAGCGTTGGGTATTCACTTGGAGAATTTAAATGCATACAAACATCAATCAGGAGGTTATACATGGAAAAAGCCTACCATTCCAGATCTAAAAGCTACCGCATTAATATATGCAGCGATGTATCGGTCAAGCAAATTTATTGATGTTGATAAAAACGAAATGGATGCCATTTTAAACTGGATCCTTGATAACAGAAGTGAAAACGGGACCTGGAAAAGAGAGGAAAACTCAACAAGTTTAGCGTTATCAATATTAAACGCCTTGTCCTATAATCTAGACATTAATTCATCAGTAAAGAATACAATTGAAAAAACGTTAAAGAAGGTTGATAAACTAGACGATAATTATAATAAAGCCCTGATGGCCAATGTCTTATTGAAGAATGGAGACCAAAGAGGGAATGATTTACATCTTGCCACCTTGGAAAAACAAGAAACAACAGGTGCATGGCTCAGTAAATCGGCTTCGATGTTTGGCAAGACTGGAAGAGCTCTATCTCTTGAAACAACAGCATTAGTACTTGAAAACATTAAGATTAGTGGATTAGGGTTAGAATATTCCGAAAAGGCACGAACTTATCTTTCTGAAAATCAATTTATTCTAGACGGACAGCCTAATTATACTTATTTGAAAGTCAAGGAAGCATTGTGGAACCACTTAGTTTTTAATTCACTTGATAAGCAAGACTTCACCTTAGCAATTAATGGAAAAACAGTAGCTACTGAATCCGTTGATATCAGTAAGCATTCTAATCTACGTATATCTAGATTGGATGATTATCTTCAAGAGGAAGGAAATTCCATCGAAGTAACGTTCGAAAAATCTGGACTCACCCATAGAATAGAACTTAAAGCAAAGAACCGAGTAAATCATTCTTCAAGTACAAAGGTACAATTGCAGCTTTCCCCAGATAATATCCCATACAGTTTAGATCAAGAAGTTACAGAGAAACTAAAGATCAAAAACAAAACTGACAAAACGATAAAATATCCTGTAGTCATTGCTGAAATTCCTGGAGGTTTTAACTACCCAAATCAATATCTTACAACGATCTCAGAGAACAACTATGTAAGTCATATTGAACAAAAAGAAGGTAAACTAATTTTATACCTAAATAAAATTGATCCGAACACAAACTTTTCACTTCCAATAACATTTATTCCTAAAATGAAAGGAAACTACAAAGGAATACAGATCGTTTTGGAGAATGAAGGAGAATTACTCGGGTTCCTCACCCTTGACGAACTAGACATAGAAGAGTAAAGTCATATGTGTTAAATGTGCATGGGTTGGGCCGTTATATAAGAATGAAAAAAAGATTCGATTTTTGATATGCATAGACAACCTTTGGAACGTAAATTGCATCTCTATTATTAGTTCCTAATTTAATATCTATTAAAACTCTTGATACAATGTAAAAAGAGTTAACGTATTCCCTCGCAAGTCAATAGCCTTAGACTTATTACTATCCATTATTTTACTTAAATAATATTTAATAAAATTAATATTCAAATGAACCACTTTAGCACTAGTGAACTACGCTTTTTAAGTTTGCTTCCATCTTTTAGAACGCTGTTGACCATAGTAATGCTATCGGTAACAGTTTTCTCTTTTGGTCAGACCCATACCATTTCTGGTTTGGTTTACCTTGATCATAATGGCGATGGTATACAAAATGGAAGTGATTATGGACACCCCATCCTAAGAGTAAATGTAGTACGAGATGATAATCAAAATGGTAGTATTGACCCAACTGACCAAGTGCTTGGACAAGGCGTAACGAATCCATTCGGATATTATATCACTACATTTAGTGCCACCAATGGAACTTATCTTGTTCAAATAAATAGCAACGATATAGATGCTGGGGCAATTCTTACTACCCCAACAGCATCCTTGCCAGCGGGCTCAGCCTCAAATGTAGATTTGTCATTTAGAGGAGAACCTGTTGCTTGTGTTTCTATATCTGATCGGCAGGTAGGGCAGGCGAGTAGTGCACCCGATGTTTCTGTCTACGTCAATCGAATATCTGGAATTAGTGACCGTATTGGCGTCTCTGGTTCTTTAAATGTCGAAGCAATTGCTTTTAATATTGGTGCGACTGCCTTATATGCAGCTAATGCTGATCGCCTTGGAAAAATTAGTGTACTCACTGGAGGATTTATCCCTTACCCAAATGCATTCGGAACAGCGAATGGTAGTCAGGGCCCCAAAGTATTGAGTGATGTTGACGGTCTGTCATTTGATCCGTTAAACTCTGAATTTTATGGAGCAGCAAGATTTAAAAATGAATATGACGTCCTGTTTAAAATTGATACAATTACTGGTACGTTTATCCCTGACGCTTTTGGTACGGGACAGGATTACGTCGTTTGTAAAGACATTGCCGAAACACTCCCTTTTGATGTAGATGATTTAGCAATCAACCCTTTAGATGGGCAGCTTTACGCTGTTTTTAATGATGGTTCTCAAAATTTTACAAAATTAGCAGTCATAGATAAAACAACTGGTATATCTACAGTGCTTAATGATATAACCTACAACGGCTCAATCCTTAGAGACGTTGAAGGATTTGGTTTTACAAACTTCGGACTGCTTACTGCAACCACTGGTGAAGGAGGAGATCCTGCTACCGATAATTCGTTTTACTCAGTTGACCTTTCAACTGGTATCGCCACATTTGTAGGTAACCTTGAAAACGGCATTAGTGGTAATGTAAATGGTATTGACTATGAAGGCTCTGATTGTCTAATTGCTAAAAACAATCTAATCTGCGGTACTGTCTTTCAGGATAACGATGAAGACGGAATAATGACTGCTGGAGAAGCGGGTCTGCCAAATGTAGATCTTAACATCTGGATCGATATCAATGGAAATGGAATTGTAGATGGTCCTGATAATCTCGCCATCACAATTACTACTGGACCAAATGGGGAATATGAATTTACAACCGCTGCTAATGTTCAGTTTATAGTTGAAATCGTACAATCCACCTTGCCATTAGATTATGACCTTACCACTCCTGCTTATCAGGTAATTGATCTTTCAGGCGCTTATGGTGGTACTGAAAACTGTGGAATTGATTTTGGTGCAATCAAAAAACCAAGCTTCGCCTTTGATTGTGATGAACTCATTAATCACGAAGTTGAAGTAGTTGGATCTGGTGTTACAGCTGGTCAAGCTACAAGCCTTTTCATCTCAAATCCAAATGATATTGATTCAATTATAGTAGAAGCAGTTCTAACAGGAGGCGCAGATCCTGCAACAGTAACATTTAATTCTGGTGGTCAATTTTTTACGACACCAGGTCAAGAAATAGTAACGGGTTTAAACACACCAACTAGTTTTAAATACTATCGTACTAAGGTAAGTGTGGCCTCAATAATTACGCTAAATCCTCCAGCCTCTGGAACTTTTGAGTCCTTTACTGCTTATGTATTCAGAAAGAATGCTCCATACACGCAAGGAGTCTCAGGACAATTTACTGGAGTCTATTTGTTTGTAGATAACTACACAACAACACTTCCGATCCCACAAGCAGCAAATGCTAGAGATGTAGAAGTCATAGTTCCCATAACTGGATTAAGCAATACTGCTACTTCAGCAATCGTAACACTGACATCGGGTAACGTTACTCAATCTTTCTCAGTTTCAAATCCGAATCAAGGAAACTCTTTAAACTTGACACCGTTTGTACTACAAAACATTCCAGCAAATGCTACAAATGTTGTTGTAACGATAACTTCACCGTTTTCTAGTGGTGATGCATTCATTGTGAGTGGTATCGTTGCAACTTCAGGTTGCGGTTGTCCAGAAGCGGAAATTGTTGCGAACCCAGCACCTGGAATTATATGTGAAGATGAATCTATTATCTTTAGTGCTGTTCCACAACAAGCAAGTACAATCTATAACTGGACATTTGGTAACGGCGCAATGCCTGCTACTGCTACAGGTCTAGGACCTCATACGGTCTCATACACTTCACCTGGCAACAAAGAAGTTATTCTTTCAGTTTCGGAAAATGGATGTTCTACAGATACAGATACATTTGATGTAGTTGTAAATCCTCTGCCCCTTGCTGATATTATTGCTTCGCCAACTGAATTGTGTACAGGTAACTTAGCTTTTTACCAAGCAGCTAACGCAGGGGCAGGAGCTTCCTATACATGGAACTTTGGCTCTGGAGCAAATCCGCCAAACGCAACTGGTGCTGGTGGACATAATGTAACTTACAATACACCTGGTACAAAGTATATCACGCTTGTCGTAGATTTAAACGGTTGTGTAGAAACCGTTAATGATACAGTTAATATCTATCAAGTACCTACTGCTGTTATTGCAAACAACACAGGTCCCTCTTGTGTGAATAATACGTCCTTATTCCAGTCAGCCTCAATCAGTTCAGGCGTGATCTATATCTGGGATTTTGGATTAGATGCTACTCCAGCAACAGCGACTTCCTTTGGGCCACATTTTGTTTCTTGGTCAACTCCAGGTTCAAAAATGATTGTCCTTTCAACGGAAACAAATGGATGTTTTGATTTAGACACCTTATTTTACGATGTAATTACTTGTAATAATCCACCAATCGCGGTTGATGATTATGACACTACGTTTGTAAATGTTCCAGTTAGTGGATCAATGAAGCCAAACGATTCTGATCCAGATGGGGACAATTTGGTTTATACCACAACAACTTTAATTCCTCCTACAAATGGATCTGTCGTATTAACTCCAAATGGAGGATATACCTATACACCAAATAATGGATTTACTGGACAAGATCAATACTTCTATGAAGTTTGTGATGATGGTAATCCAATTTTATGTGATTCAGCTTATGTTTATATTATTATTGGTAGTTGTCCTACAATTGTATCCATAACTGGACCTCCACAAGCTTGTGGCACGACTCAGGTTACTTTTTCCGCTGCTAATGCAGGTGCTGGTTCATCTTATACTTGGGATTTTGGAGCAGGTGCGACTCCTCAAACCTCAACAGGGATTGGACCACATCAGGTGATGTACAATTATCCGGGATTGAAAACAGTTGATTTAACAGTTTCTAATCAGTGTTCAAACCAAACTTCAAAGACGATTCAAATAGATTCGATACCCAATGCTAATCTTATCGGTCATGCTACAGCTTGTGCGGGTGAGCCAAAACAATTCTCGATTGGAAATGTAAGTGCAAATGCAACGTTTGTTTGGGATTTTGGAGCAGATGCAACACCTTCTACCTCAACTGACCCTGTGCCATTAGTTTCTTGGTCAGTCCCTGGATTAAAAACGATTACGTTAACAGTTAGTTTAAACGGTTGTACTCAAGTATTAACGGATGATATCACAATTACTGGTGGTGTATTCGCAGCAGCAGGTGCAGATGCCACAATTTGTGAAGGCGGATCTATCCAAATTGGAGCTTTTCCAGCTGGCCCTCCAGGTGCAACTTACAGTTGGGATCCTCCTACAGGTCTAAACAGTCCTAATGTCGCTAATCCTATTGCAAGTCCTAGTGATACAACGCAATATACCTTGTATGTTACCTTGGGTGGATGTGTTTCAACATCAAAAGTTACGATTAATGTTGATGTTAATTCAGTTCCATTTGCTTATGCGGGTCCAGATAATTTCATTTGTGAAGGGCAACCAGTTCCAATCGGAGGAACAGCTCAAAATCCAACGGGACCTTCTGGTGCATTTTACTCTTGGACGCCAACAATAGGCTTAGACAATCCATACTCAGCAAATCCAATGGCAAATCCGATTGTGAATACAACGTATACTGTTTCAGTAGAGAAAAACGGTTGCTTTAAGACGGATCAGGTATTGGTAGAAGTGGTCACTTCACCTCAGGTTGATGCCGGGCCGACACAAAGACATTGTAGGGGAACTAATCCAGGAGTTGTCATCGGTGGACCAAACAATAATCCATTTGCTACTTATCAGTGGACTCCAACCACTGGATTGTCGAATCCTCAAGGACCAACAACCTTTGCGACTCCGACGATCACGACTATTTATCAACTTTGTGGTACGCGCTATGGTTGCACTACCTGTGATGAAGTTGTTGTAGTAGTGGAAGATTGTAATGAACCACCAATTGCATTTAATGATGACAATAGTACTTTGCCAATAACACCTGTTCCAGGCAATGTTTTAACCAACGATATTGATCCAAATGATAATAATCTAGTGGTTAATACGACACCAGTGACTTATCCAGCGAATGGAGTAGTTGTTGTAAATGCAGATGGTTCTTATGTCTATACACCAAATCCTGATTTTATAGGAACAGATGTATGGGAATATGAAGTTTGTGAAGTTGGAGTGGCAAACCCATTCTGTGCAACTGCAATTGTAGTGATTGAAGTACGGGATAATTGGGTGACAAATGATACGCCAATCGCATTGGATGATGGTACTGTAACGCTAGAAAACCAACCAGTTTCAGGGGAAGTACTTTCAAATGATGGTGATCCAGATAAAGATAATCTAATTATCAATACTACGCCAGTCAACAATACGCCTTTAAATGGTACTGTTGTTATTAATTCTGATGGAACGTATACCTATACTCCAAATCAAGGATTCACTGGATTCGATCTATTTACCTATCAGGTTTGTGATGATGGAGTTTCTCCAACCTGCGATTTTGCAGATGTAGTGATCTACGTGCAACCTGACTTATACATCAATGATGCGCCGATTCCAACAGACGACTATGATGTTACAAGTGAAGGAAAGCCTGTTGGCGGCGATTTAATTGCAAATGATATAGATCCAGACTTAGATGCATTCTCGATTATAGTATCACCATCAATACCTCCTACAAATGGAATGGTAACAATTAACTCAGATGGTACTTACGTTTATACTCCAAATGCTGGATTTAGTGGTACTGATACCTTTGAATATGTGGTATGTGACAGTGGGAATCCAGTGTTGTGTAGCCAAGGAATAGTAACAATTGATGTATTGACATTAAACAATATGCCTCCAATTGTTATGAATGAATACGAAACAACTTCAATGAACTTGTCTGTAGATCTTGACCTTCTTTCAAATGACAGTGATCCAGACAATGATGCACTTGAAATTACGTTAACACCAATAACTCAACCAACGAATGGAGTTGTATTTATAAATCCTGATGGAACAGTTAGATATTTACCTAATTTGAACTATAAAGGAACGGACTTCTTTGAATACGAAGTGTGTGATAACGTATCTGGTTGTACTAAGGGTACTGCGGAAATCCTTATCTACCAACCTGGTTTATTAGGTGTTCCCCCAATTGCTGCAGACGATGCAAATTCTACTGAGATCGATATGGCAGTAACTGGTAATTTAATGGTGAATGATGTTGATCCTGATAATCAACCAATTTCAGTTAGTCCTATTCCAATTACTCCACCTTCGAATGGTTCATTAACAATGAATTCAAGTGGATTTTATACCTACACACCAAACGTAGGGTTTACTGGAACGGATCAATTTGAATACGAAGTTTGTGATCCTAATATTGGTTGTGATCAAGCTGTAGTAACAATCGAAGTTTACCAACCGCAAACTGTGAACAACCCCCCAGTTGCTGGTGATGATAACAATATCACAATGGAATGTACACCAATAATTGGTGAAGTTTTATCAAATGATTTTGACATTGAAGGTGATCCAATTACCTTAAATACAACAATCCTAACACCTCCTACAAACGGTCAAGCGGTATTTAATCAATTAGGACTTTATACTTACGTTCCAAACATTGGTTTTGTTGGAACAGATCAATTTGAATACGAAGTGTGTGACGATGAAGGAAATTGTGATCAAGCCATTGTAGAAATCGAAGTGATCCCTGCACCACCTCAACCAGCTCCAGATAACTATGAGCCTTGGGCTGATGACGATGGGGCAGTGACTTATGGCGGTGTGCCAATTAACGGTGACGTCTCAATCAATGATTGGGATCCAGAAAACACAACATTAACCTATAGTTCAACGGCTGTGGTTAATCCACCTAATGGGGTGGTGACAATTAACCCAGATGGGACTTATTACTACGTTCCTAATACTGGTTATACTGGACCTGATCAGTTTGTTTATGAAGTGTGTGATGGAGGAACGCCTGTGGAATGTGATACAGCAAGCGTATACATTACAATTTTTGCGTACAACAATGATCCAATCGGTGTAAATGATGATAATGTTACGTATGAAGGAATTTCAGTTGAAGGTGATGTGTTGACAAATGATTTTGATCCTGATGGGAACATTGTTACTTTATATTTTGCTCCAATTACATTACCAACGAATGGTGACGTAACGTTGAATTTTGATGGAACTTACATCTACCGACCTGATAGTTTATTTATTGGAACAGATTTCTTTATCTATCGAATTTGTGATAACGGAACACCAGGGCCAAAATGTGTTGATGTTCGTGCTGACATTATTGTATTGCCAAAGCCTGATTCAAATCAAAATAACGGCCCACTGGCAAATAGTGATGATAACTTGACCTATATCAATGCTCCAGTAAATGGTTCGGTGTTACCAAACGACTATGATGCAGATGGCAACGTTTTGATCGTCAATACAACACCAGTTGTTGATCCTTCTGCAGGAACAGTTGTTCTGAATGTTAATGGAACATATACATATACTCCATTACCAGAATTTACAGGCCAAGATCAATTTGAATATGAAGTATGTGATAATGGAACACCAGTCCTGTGTACAACGGCAACTGTATATATTGATGTGATTGATTATCCAATCGATTATAACGGTAATTTGCCACCATTTGCAAGTGATGATTTTGGGGTAACAGAAATGGATCAACCAGTTACTGTTAAAGTATTACTAAATGATGTGGATCCTGACAATGATCCTGTGACACCAACAACTCAAGTTGTTCAGCAACCAGCTAATGGTTTTGCAGTGTTTGATGGTATTGATGGATTTTCCTACATTCCGAATAGCGGATTTTTTGGAACTGATTACTTTGTTTATGAAGTTTGTGATAACGCATCTGGTTGCTCTGTTGCTACTGTTTATATAGTTGTAAATGGTGCAGGCTGCGTTTCGTTTGATTTCAAAGCTTATATAGAGGGACCTTATGATACGCTTACAAATAAGATGAATACCTTCTTAAATCTAAAAACAGGTAGTCCGTTACATAGAGGTATCCTACCAGGACAAACTCCTCTTAATATCGGCATAGGAGTGATCCCAACACCACCAGGACATCCATACGGCATTGCTCCTTGGAATCACGCTGGTACTGAAGGTGCAACATGGACTGATTCAGACTATGACGCGATTGAGGCACTACACGGTGCAGATGTTGTGGATTGGGTACTGGTTTCTCTAAGAGCTAACTTCTATAAGACTTCTGAGTTCTATGTTGCTGCTGGCTTGTTGCTAGAAGATGGTAGAATCGTTCTAGTTGAAGAGTGTGCATTACTAGCAAGGGATGTTCCTGCAAATGTGTTTGTTGTTGTTGAACATAGAAATCACATGGGAATCATGAACCAAAATGCTATAACACTGAATGGTGATAAACTTGAGTATGACTTTAGAACTCAAAACTCATTTGTTGCAATCGGTGGAGTAGGATCAAAAGAGATTCAGCCAGGAGTTTGGGCAATGTATGGTGCTGATGGTGATCAAAGTGATTTCCCGAGTTATGATATCAAAGGAAGTGATAAGATCGTCTGGAGAACAGATAACGGCTTCTTCGATCAATATACACAAGGAGACTTTGATTTGAATGGTGATGTAAACGGAAAAGATAAATTCCTTTGGGAAGAAAATAATGGTCTAAACTCTAGAGTTCCTCGAAATTAGGCCGATATAGTCAAGGCATTAAACTTAATTCGGTTTTGGATTAGCATATGAAAATTATGCTTCCAATGAAGAGCAGCCTTCGGGCTGTTCTTTTTTTCTCTTGATTTTGTATTTTTTGTAGTCAAACGTCAATTCTTAACTCATAATCCGCGATAAAAGGTTTATTTAAGCATGACGTATAATATAATTTGTTAGCTTTGAGCCTCAGATAAATAGGAGTGATGAATTACGGTATTTGTTCAATGAGTGTTGTGCCTATCCGATTTGGATCATCGGATACGAGTGAAATGGTTTCCCAATTGTTGTTTGGCGAAGTGTATGAAGTGATCTCTAAAAAAGCCAAATGGATTAAGATAAAATGCACACTTGACGGCTATGAGGGCTGGATAAGTAAAAATCAGCACACAGAAATCACTGAAGCCGCACACGGACGGGCCAAAAAATCAACTGATTTCTCTTTAGAGCTTGTCATGGAAGCAATGGCCACCAACTTTTTCATACCCATTCTAATAGGAAGTACCATACCTGAATATGATGGAATCAGCTTCCAGTTGAACGGCAAAAAATTCACCTATAGTGGTCAAGTAATCAACTCTAAAGAAACGACTAGTACTGCCGAGTTGCTCACGAAAGTTGCTAAGAAGTATCTATATGCTCCTTATCTATGGGGAGGAAGGTCACCGTTTGGTATCGATTGCTCTGGCTTTGTTCAGGTCGTCTATAAAATGCTAGGCTTTCAATTAGAACGAGATGCAAAAAAGCAGGTTAATCAAGGAGAAGTTGTAAATCTAATCAATGAGGCGCAACCAGGTGATTTGGCGTTTTTTGAAAACACCTCAAAAAAGATCGTTCATGTTGGTATTTTACTTGAAAACCAAGAGATTATTCATGCTTCTGGTCGAGTACGCATTGACAAAATAGACCATCAAGGGATTTATAATCAAGAGTTAGGTACCTACACGCACAAGCTAAGAGTAATCAAGCGTTTGTTGCCTAGTTAGTCAATCCGCTTTCTTTTTAGTTTAGCTGCTCCATCTGTACTGCGCAATGCGCCAACAGCTCCACCAGACAATTCAGCAGCATTTCCTTCATCAGTGTCAATATGCATTTCTAATTTGTATTTAGGAGAAACCCGTATCAGTACATTTCCAAAGGTGAGTCCACGATTGCCTTGGGAGATTTCTACTTCTACGATATCTCGATCTTCTACACCAAATATCTCTGCATCCTCAGGTGTCATATGAATGTGTCTCCAAGCGCAGATCACACCTTCTTCTAACATGATTTCACCTTTTGGGCCAATCACTTTACAGCCAGGCGTGTTTTCTGTTTTACCAGATTCTCGGACTGGAACATCGATGCCCAAGAAGAATTCATCCGTTCTAGATATCTCAATTTGGTTTTTTGATCGACAAGGACCAAGGATCCTTACTCGTTCTAACGTGTTTTTAGGGCCAACGATAGTTACTTGTTCATTTGCTGCAAATTGCCCAGGTTGAGACAATGGTTTCTTTTCTGTTAACTGATAACCTGCTCCGAACAATTGTTCTAGCGTTTCTTTTGTGATGTGCATATGCCTTCCAGATATAGCAATTGGAATAGGAGGAACCGTATTGACTTTGTTTTTCTCCGCGACTAGTTTTGCAGTTTGTCTTGCAATGCTATATTGCTCATCCGTCTTGACTGCTAGTAGTTTCACGCGGCTATGATTCATAGAAAAATCGACTACGTTGGATGCTTCTGAAAGCCTCGCATCATGGTTTTTATCTTCGTTGATCACGGCACCAAGGTAATCTAGTCGCTGAGAGGCTCGATGTCTAATAACACTGCTATTTTCTCCAATGCCACCTGTAAAAACAATTGCATCTACACCGCCCATTATAGCAGCGTAAGCACCAATGTACTTTCTGACTCTATGCGTAAAGACTTGTAGAGCCAGTCTAGCGTTGTCATCACCATCTGTTGACCGATCTATGATATCACGCATATCACTAACACCCGAAATTCCTTTGAGCCCACTTTCTCTATTTAGTAGATTGTCTAATTCCTTAATTGTAAAGCCTTCTTTAGTTTCCAAGTAGGAAATCATGCCCGGATCGATATCGCCGCTCCTAGTGCCCATTACAAGGCCTTCAAGGGGTGTCATTCCCATGCTGGTCTCTATAGACCTGCCATATTCTACTGCAGTGATGCTACACCCATTTCCTAGGTGACAGGTAATCAGTCTTAGCTCATTGAGTTCTGTTTTCAGAAAATCCGCTGCTGTTCTAGAAACGTAAGCATGGCTAGTTCCATGAAAACCATATCTTCTGATCTGGTGTTTTTTGCTGAGCGCTTGAGGAATGGCGTATGTCTTAGCTCTGTTTGGTAAGGTATGGTGAAACGCAGTATCAAAAACGGCTACATGAATATAGTCTTTAAAATAGCGCTGAGCTAACTGTATACCTTTGATATTTATAGGGTTATGGAGCGGAGCTAAGTCATTTAATGCTTCAATTTTGGCAATCACCTCATCATTGATTTTTGTGGCTCTGTCAAAATAAGATCCTCCATGCACAACTCGATGTCCAATGCCATGTAGCTCAATGGTTGAAAGGTGTTCCGATAGCTGTTTAAAGGCAAAGTCTAATACCTTATCATATTCTTTATCAGGACATTCTACTTCTTTACTTAAAGTACTGATTGAAAGGGTAGGGGCTTCACCAATTCGCTCAACTTGCATATTGAGCAATCTGTTTTTTGTATTGGTATTTATGACTTCAGCTTTGATGGACGAGCTTCCACAATTGATCACTAGTATATTCATTGTCTTCTATTTGTCGCAAAAATAACCGTTCCTTTTAATATTACAAGATTTTTAGCTTGGAAACATTGTTATTCTTTGATTTGGTAAGCAATCCACATTCTTAAACCCGCATTATACATTAAGAATTAACTTTTGTCCTTAAACTACTTCAAAATCAAGCACGTCCGCCTATTTTTAATTTCACCATAGGGGTTACTATGCTTTCAATGAAAAATAGGTGTGGAGCACTTGATTTCATTGTATTTTAAACCCAAAAGCCAATTCCCAATGCATAATGCGGGTTAAAACAATGTCAATAAACAATCAATATGACCTTACGTGAAAGAATAATTAAAGGAAACAAAGTATAATGAGTCTGAAAAGAATAATACAATCTATTTATAAATTTTTCATGATGGTCGGTTCAATACACTAGAAGAGGTGATGACATTTTATTGTAAGCAGGTGAAGCCTAGCCTCAATATTGATCTTGAAGTAGAAATTCATTACAACCAACCATCCACTGAATTTAACAGACTGTATCATTGCCTTCCTAAATACACTTACCGATTCTGTATTTATTTGTAATCCAGCATATAGCAGTCCATTCGTTAAGGCAAATTGACCGTTTTGTGAGCAGTTGGATCCCTGTAAAATCACAAATATGAGTTTAGTTAAACAAGAATCTAACAAATTGTCTTAAAACTTACCTTTTTATCAACAACAATTTCTTTAAATTAGGGTTATAATAGGAAAAAGAATGAATTATCCGGTTAAACTATTAATTTCTTGCTGTTTTGTGATGTCGACGTTGATTTCGTGCGCACAACAAAAGGAAAAAACTGCAAAACCTGTAATCAAAGTAACTATGAGTGATAAAGGAAATGAAATTGCAACACTAGGTGCTGGTTGTTTTTGGTGTGTAGAAGCGGTCTTTCAAGAATTAAAGGGTGTTTCTACTGTGACCTCTGGTTATATGGGAGGAGCAGAGCCAAATCCTACGTACAAAGAAATTTGCACCGGAACAACTGGACATGCAGAGGTGGTTCAAGTACATTTTAACCCTGAGGTGATTTCTTTTGATCAGGTATTGCGGATCTTTTTTACGACGCATGATCCAACCACCTTAAACCGTCAGGGAGCGGATGCTGGAACACAATACAGAAGTGCGATATTCTATCATTCTGATGAACAAAAAGCGCAAGCAGAGCAAGTGTTTAAGGAAATTGATAAAAGTGATCTCTGGTCTAATCCTTTAGTGACAGAAATTACAGCAGCGTCTGAATACTTTGAGGCGGAGGAGTATCACCAAGATTATTTTTCCTTAAATCCGAATCAAGGATATTGTAGAGCTGTAATAAATCCTAAGTTGGCGAAATTTAGAGCAAAATATGCAGATTTACTTAAATAAACACTTTAGATAGTTAGAGTTAAATTGTTGATAAAAAGGATAGTAACATAGTTTTATATTGTTTTTTTGGGGTACAGGGCTCCGCATTTTTGCGGGCCCTGTTTTTATATTTCAGGTATTCAGATTAGGTTCTGTTACTTTGATGTTCTTAAAAATTTTATTCGAAAGTAAACTAGTAGGATTAGTACAGTTTTTTACGTTACCAAAAACACTTCACTTCTTAAATAAGTAACAGGTTGCTTGTTCATTACCACTAGGTCCAGTAAGAATAATTCAAACAATTCCATAGAATAAGCATCATTCCCTTTTATTTCAGAGCGGTCTAGAGCCTTAGGGTTTACTAAAACTAGTAGCTTCGTTTCAAGTTTATTTAATAGATGCTTGTTATAACTCACTTCCTTCACCTTTCCAATGCTTTTTGAATAGTTTCTAGGCGAATACTTGTAAGTGAGATAATATGGGTACCACCTTTAGTGTTAGAAGCCAATTAGTTATTGGTTTTCCACCAGTTGTAGCCTAAGTAGTTTACATAGAAGATAATACCAATAAACAGCAAACGGAATGAATAGGTCAGAATTGTTAAGAGCTTATCTTTCACTATGCAAATGTATTTTTTTCTATTAATTTTGTGCAATGGCAAAGCTAATTCGAATACTTTTGTTGTGTTTGATTCCTGTTCTTTTATTGGTCTATTTGTTTCCAATTGAGCAAGAACGAAAGTATGCCAGCCTTGAGCTAGACTGTTCGAACCGTGGTGTTTGGATCTACGATCGCCTTTATCAAAACAAAAGGCCAATAGATCTTGCCTTCTTAGGTTCAAGTCACACCATCAATTCAATATCAGAAAACAGCATACAGCAATCAGCAAACTGCGATCAGCTAAGCATCGTAAACCTTGGCTATTGTCGTATGGGGCGAAATATGAGCTATGTGTTACTCAAAGAACTACTAGCAAATAAGACCGTCAAATCAATTGTAGTAGAAGTGCGTGAAGACGAAGATCGTTACAGTCACCCTGTTTTTCCGTTTTTGGCAAACAGTGCAGACGTCCTAGGCGCTTCTCTGCTATATAACCGAAACTACTTTGTGGATAACTGGCAACATATTGCTTATCGTTGTGAACTGATACAGGAAAGCCTGTTCGAGGATGCCATCCCAAAGGTCAAAAAGCATTCAGACTACGGTTTTATGGCCAATGCTGATACTTTAAGTATAGAGCAAGTGGCAAAAATCACCACGAACCAGAACATTAAAACTCCTAAACAAGGCAAATTAGTAACCGATTTTTATGCTCGATATCCCAAGTCCTATCTAGCAAAAATAGCAAAGCTGTGTAAAGACGACCAGGTTGCGCTTCACTTCCTTTACTTGCCAAGGTATGGGTCTAAACATCCAAGACCACGAGAAGCGGTAGAATACGCTTCCTATGGAACTCTCATACTTCCACCCGATACGCTTCTTAGGGATAAGAATAATTGGCATGACAAAGATCATTTTAATCGTAGTGGCGCTCATCGATTATCAAACTGGTTAGGAACACAATTGAAATGTGATGGAAGATTCTAGAAATGACGATCGAACGTTAACGAACCATTGAATGTCGAATGTCGAAGGAAAAAATGAATGAAGCGTATTGATTGAATTATCAAGAAGGAACAAAAAAACTCCCTAGAATCCAAAATCCTAGGGAGCTGTTATTTTTCAGTCCTAATAATTATTCATTATTTAAGGTAATTGTGCAGATAGATTTCTGTTATTCCAACAAGCACTTCTATCAGCCGCATTGACAACACCATCTAATGTAAGATCAGACGTAAGATAATCAGCTATATTTCGATCATTCCAGGTGTCTGATCGGTCTGCTGCGTTGACATTTCCGTCTGTATTTGCATCACCAGTCCATAGTACTTGTATACCATTCACCATTTTGGCCGCGTTTGTTCCAAACAAGCCGATCGTGGTATAATCGATTGCAGTATTCATAGAAGTTAACGCCAACGGATTTGCAGTCATAACACCTAAGTGATTACGGTGAACAACAGAAACATGGTAATTAGCACCAGAAACAACAAATCCAACTGGTGAAACGCCATCTGTATCAGTTACATTTCCTTGGTTGTCTAGCAATGCTGCTCTAGTTGCTAGAATTGTTGAAGGGTTTGCCGCATCTCTCAATTCTACTAGTACCCAATCAACAATAGAATTTGCTGTAAGGATAGCTGCAGTGGTTGTTTCTGTACCGTTGTGTAAGCCAAGTGCTGTATAGGGTTCAGAAGTAGGAAGAAGTCCATCATCGTTTACTCCAGTACTCATTTCACCTGCTCCAGAATTGTATGGACCTTCTAAGAACACTTTCGGGCTAACCAATACTGGACCACCAGCTACTGTAATACTCAACATCCCATTTGTGCAAAGCGGTGTTGTTGTAGCGACTCCTGGAGTCATGGGATCTGGCATTGAAGAAGGAGTTGGATTATCTGCCCCTCTAGTAGCAGGAATTTGATTACCATCATCACAAATCTTATAGGTAATGGATACTAATCCAGAAAATCCCGCAGCAGGGGTGAATTCAATACACCCAGTCGCAGTATTTACAAAAATAGAACCTTGTGAAGGCGTAGGAACAGTAACCACAGAAAGCGACGCTGGATCTACCATAGTCTCACTATCAGAATCATTGCTAATCACACAATGAGTGCCGGCAACTCCTGGCGTACCAGTTCCAGTATCATTTACTGTAACAGGTGGAGTATTTGCAATACAATAAATGTTTTGAAGGTAATTATTGTATGCTCCTTCATCTGCTATAAAAAGAGCGGTATTAAATTTTTCACCAATGAATGTTGCTGGAAAATCACCTGCAAGTTTACTACGAAAATCAAATGAAATTGGAATTGTAGCATCTACGATATCAAAGGAAAGTCTTCCAACTGGCACGTAATCAACGTCATTTAATGGATAACCATCTCCGCCTGACAATGAAACATTGTAAGAAACGATATCGTTGCTTGTTCCTGTCAAGGTGTGGGTTGCATAAAAGCTAGTCGTTACTGGAGAAGTTGTAGAGACAGTGCCTGATAATGTTAACTCCTGATCTAACATTGGATTGGCCAGTCCACTGCTAAAGTTAAATCTGAAGTTCATGTCCGAGACTCTAAAGGTTTTTGTTGAACTTTCGGCTCTAATTTCAACATCTACAAGAAGCTTGTTTGTAGAACAATCTACAGAGTGAAGCTTGAAACGAACATCGAATTGTCCATCTTGTCCAAATAGTTGGGTTGAAAGAAAGAATAAAATTAATATTGTTGTTAGTTGTTTCATAGTACAAGTATGTAAATAGATAAATAAAGATGCTACAGGCAATAGCATTGGTTAGACAACCAAATATACAACAAATTGGTTATTTACAAGTCATTAGTCACAGTTTTTTTGATCGAATAGTTATCTTTGTGATCTAACGTTGAACAAAACACATATGCATAAGATTATTACACTTGATGAATTCATTATACAAGCACAGCGAAAGAATCCCTATTCAACTGGTGAACTTTCTAGTCTGCTGCGAGATATTGGTTTGGCTGCGAAAATTATAAGTAGAGAAGTGAATAAAGCGGGACTCGTCGATATTGTTGGTCAAGCAGGGCAAGAAAATGCGTCAGGTGAAGTTGTTCAGAAGCTAGATGTCCTTGCTGATAATTTAATGATCTCTTGTCTTCAGAACAGTGGTGAATGCTGTGGTATTGCTTCCGAAGAAAATGATCATTTTGTACCAATTAATTCAACCCATTCTAAGAATGCAAAGTACGTTGTCTTGTTCGACCCGCTCGATGGTTCAAGTAATATTGATGTTAATGTTTCTATTGGAACAATATTCGCCATTTATCGCCGAACAAGTACTGGGCCAGTACAGCTAAAGGATTTTATTCAATCTGGAGTAAATCAAGTGGCTGCTGGTTATGTAGTTTATGGTTCCTCGACTATGCTTGTGTATTCAACTGGTGATGGGGTACACGGTTTTACACTTGATCCATCCATTGGTGAATTTTGCTTGTCGCATGAGAATATCCGAATTCCAGAAAAAGGGAAAATCTACTCCGTCAACCAAGGAAATTATCCTGCGTTTGACGAAGATATAAAAGCTTATGTTAATTATTGTATGGAACAATCTCATTCCCTTCGGTATATTGGCTCCATGGTTTCCGATGTACACCGAACGTTGATCAAGGGTGGCATTTTCTTCTATCCCGCTACAACCAAGGCTCCAGAAGGGAAACTTCGCTTGATCTATGAGTGTAATCCGATGTCCTTCCTAATTGAGCAGGCTGGTGGTAAGTCTAGTAATGGTACTGAACGAATTATGGAATTAAAAGCGGAAAAACTCCACCAACGCACCCCTATATTCCTTGGAAACAAAGAGATGGTGGAAACGGTGGAAGCCTTTATCCGTGAGCATAGGACGGTAGAAGGGTAAGGAGGGTTTTTAAGTCTCCAAAATTTCCAACCCGCCTTATTTCGTCTTGTTGTAAAGAACAATTTCTCCTTCCATTTTGTCTGCAATAATGGGCAATTCTTCCTTGATTTTTCCTTTAACAAGCTCCCTTGCCAATCTGTTGACAATAGTCTTTTGAATCAAGCGTTTTAGCGGTCTAGCGCCAAATTCAGGCTCATAGCCAATTTTCGTAATGTGTTTCAAAGCGTCTTCTGTAACCGTAACATCATAGCCTTTCTCAGCAAACATAACCTTTAGAGACTTGACCTGTAAGTCAACAATGTTCCTCATATTTGTAATAGACAACGGTTGAAACATGATCACATCATCGATTCGATTTAAAAACTCTGGGCGAACGGTCTTCTTCAATAGATCCATCACTTGTCCTTCTACCATTCTACTTGTAGCAGCCAAGTCATTCTCTTCAACATTTGTAAGCCCCGCCTGAAGTAGATGTGAGCCAATATTAGAGGTCATGATGACGATTGTATTCTTAAAATCAACGACTCGGCCTTTGTTGTCTGTCAGTCGTCCATCATCCAAGACCTGCAGTAGTACATTGAATGTGTCTGGGTGGGCTTTTTCGATTTCGTCTAACAAAACAACTGAATATGGCTTCCTACGAACGGCCTCGGTGAGTTGTCCGCCTTCTTCATAACCAACATAGCCAGGAGGTGCACCTACCAACCGTGAAACGGAATGCTTTTCCTGATATTCAGACATATCAATCCTCACCATCGCATTTTCATCGTTAAACAAGTAATTGGCCAGTGTTTTCGCGGTTTCTGTTTTGCCAACTCCTGTGCTACCGAGGAAGAGGAAGGAGCCAATCGGTTTGTCCTTGTCCTGGAATCCAATTCTACTGCGTCGGATGGCATCTGCTATTGCCTCAACAGCATCGTTTTGTCCGACCACTCTTTCGTGCAAAACCTCCTCTAGCACTGCTAATTTCTCTTTCTCGCTCTTCATCATTTTAGTGACTGGAATTCCGGTCCACTTTGCAACGATTTCTGAGATATCTTGACTAGTTACGACTTCTCTGAGCATTTTTCCATCTGACTGTACCGCCTCTAGTTCTTTAGAACGTGCCTCGATCTGTTCTTCTTCTTTCTGGATCAACCCATATCGGATTTCAGCTACACGGGCGTAGTTCCCGCTACGTTCTGCCTGTTCAGCCTCAAGTTTAAACGCTTCAATTTTGTTTCTTGAGCTTTGGACCAATTCTACTAGGTTTTTCTCATCGCGCCACTTATTTTTAAGTTCATCGCGCTCTGCCACTAGTTTTTCTAGGCTTTCATTCAATTTTTCTAGCTTTTCCTCATCACTTTCCCGCTTTATTGCCTCGCGTTCTATTTCAAGCTGCATTACTTTACGCTCGATTTCATCTAGCTCCTCTGGCATTGAGTTGATTTCTAAACGAAGTTTTGCGGATGCTTCATCTATTAGGTCAATTGCCTTGTCTGGTAAGAATCGATCTGTGATGTATCTTTGTGATAATTCTACAGCTGCAATGATTGCTTCATCTAGTATTTCTACCTTGTGATAGACTTCATATCTTTCCTTGATTCCGCGTAGAATTGAGATTGAATCCATTTCGTTTGGCTCGTCAATCATTACTTTTTGAAATCGTCTAACAAGTGCCTTGTCTTTCTCAAAATATTTCTGATATTCATCCAGTGTCGTTGCTCCTACCGCTCTTAGTTCTCCTCGTGCTAGTGCAGGTTTCAGTAGGTTGGCTGCATCCATGCTACCTTCTGTTTTACCAGCCCCAACCAATGTGTGAATCTCATCAATAAATAGGATGATGTTTCCGCCTGATTCAGTTACTTCTCTAATCACACCTTTCAAGCGTTCTTCAAACTCACCTCTGAACTTAGTTCCAGCCATGAGTGCTCCCATATCAAGAGCGAATATGGTTTTTTCTCTTATGTTGTCTGGCACATCAGCATCTACAATTCTTCTGGCTAAGCCTTCTGCGATGGCTGTTTTTCCAACACCTGGTTCTCCCACAAGGATAGGGTTGTTCTTTGTTTTTCTTGATAGAATGTGCAGGACTCGTCTGATTTCTTCATCCCTGCCAATCACAGGATCTAGCTTACCGCTCAGTGCCATTTCGTTCAGGTTGATGGCATATTTCCCTAATGGGTTGTAGGTTGCTTCTGCGTTTTGATTATCCACTTTTGCTCCTTTTCTGTTATTACTAATTGTCTTTTGTATCGTATCTATGGTAACACCATTTGCCTTTAGCAGTTGACTTGACTCATTTTTTCCTTCGAGGATACCGAGTAGTAGGTGTTCTACTGTAAGGAACTCATCACTCATGTCGTCCTTGTACTTTTGTGCTTTTACAAGCATCTGTTGTCCGGTACCAGAGAGGTAGGGCATCCGCTCGCTGTTTTGCACTTTAGGCATTTTCTGTAGGGTAGAGGTGATTTCCTGTTTTATCTTATTGGTGTTTGCACCAGCCTTACCAAGAATTTCGTTGGTAACTCCTTGCTGTTTTTCTGTGAGTGCATGCAAAAGGTGGATGGGCTCCATTGCTTGGTGCTGATGACTCATTGCTGTTTGGGTGGCCTTCTGAAAAGCCTCTTGTGTCTGTAATGTAAATTTATTGAAATCCATTGTCGCTAAATACTGATTTACAAAATACTATTTATTGTTTTTAACGTGTCAATTATTAACTACGTCATTCGGTGAGTAATTGTTCAAATCTTATTCCAGAGCATTGCATAGTGACAGTGTGGCATGTTTTAATGCTTTTTGGTGACATTTTGTCGTGATTGATTTGGTTTAAATGCCTATTTGTCCATTTGCAAACGTTTTAATCCTACTATTTATTTACTTTGATAACGTAATTCATTTAATTTTACATTACATATTATTGATTTGAAGGAATTTCAACTACGCATACAATAACTAGTCAAACCAATGGAATTACTAAAAACAGACCTAGCTAGATTCGATCGTCTCACTGATTTTCCTTTTGAACCGAATTTCATTCAATTCAATGACCTTCAAATGCATTACATTGACGAGGGGAAAGGTGAAACAATTCTAGCGTTGCATGGACAGCCTACCTGGTCGTATTTATACAGAAAATTTGTCCCAGTTCTCAAAAACTATAGATTCATTGCTCCTGATATGATTGGTTTCGGGAAATCGGATAAACTTGTTGGCGTCAAGAATTACTCATTCGACCTACACTATCAATCCTTAGAGCACCTGATACACCAATTAGACTTGAAAGAGATTACGCTTGTGGTTCAAGACTGGGGTGGTCTGTTAGGCTTAAGTCTATTAGGCGCATATCCGGAGCGATTTAAGCGGGTTGTCATATTGAATACGTTTTTACCTAAAGGTAAGAAAGCACCATTACCATTCAGAATGTGGCAATATTACGCAAGATATCATCCCTTTCTACCAATCGGCAAAATTGTCCAGTTTGCAAGCGTCCAAAAGCTATCAAAAGAGGTGATTGGTGCATATGATCTACCTTACCCAACCAATAAGCATAAAGCTGGGGCAAGGATTTTCCCTCTTTTAGTACCCACCAAGCCAACTGCTCAAGGCGTTGACAAGTTACTTAAGGCTAGATCTGTGCTGTCAGAATGGAAGAAACCTGCATTAATTCTATTCTCTGATAAAGATAAAGTATTTAGTGGCATGGAAAAATTCTTTTACAAGCTCATTCCAAGCAGTCAAGAGCAACAGCGGCTTATGATTAAAGATGCGGGACACTTTCTACAAGAAGAAAAAGGAGAAGAAATAGCAAGGTATATTGATCAGTTTATGCAAGGTGAGTTAAGGGTTTAAGATTTTGTGATATTTACTCCTTGGCTTATGTTCTTTTGCATTGATTAAAGTATTGCTTCAACTCCTGAGTTAAAAAAAAATGGAGGTGCTGAGTCGTATAAAAGGCTGTCCAAAAATGATAGAGTATTCCTTATTTAGGTACACCTGAAAATACTCCAAAATTCTGCTCTAATAGTATCCTGTCATACCCATTTACGTCACCATCCATGTTGAAGTCACTAGGAAGGTACTGAAGGAAATTTCCATTTTGAGTGCTCCACAGTATTTTGTCATCTCCCGAAATGTCATAACCAGAAAGATCATCTACAGCATCTCCAACAAACATGGCCCATACACCTGAGCGTATTTCCTTTTGCCCTGAACCGCCCCCAGTATAACTGTTTTGAGTGGTAAGGTCCATAAGGTTCAGTCCGTCTGAGAGAAACAAGGGCTGAGGCGAGAGTAAAGGTAAGTGATTGCGATGAAGGACAAATACATGATACATGCCAGGATTAATCCCAAAATCAATTGGTAACTCATCTATCGAGACCACATGACCATTTTCCTTTAACAAACCTGCTTGTCCTGCGACGAGCGTAAGGTCTGGGTTGCGAATTTCTACCCAAACCCAATCCACATAGCCGTTGGCTAGTATCGACGGATCAGTTAACACGTAAGTATTTGTGTAAGGATCAGTATCTGGTAAAATGCCAATCTGATATAAAGTGTCATGCATACCAAGGGAAGGCGTGGTGTTTAATGCTCCCTCCAGATAAACCTTTACATCAAGGAGAGGAACACCAGGAAGCGTGCCTGACAATTCATAAGCACCAATGTCATACCCACCTCCCATAGGACGTGTAGCACCTCCTAGATCGTCATTTACAATAGTAGACACCAAGGAGGTTCCCGCATCAATAGCCTGTGATCCTGAAATGAGTTGGTAATCACTTGTTGTTGGATCTTTAAAAATCAGGGTTAGGGGATCTGCGATTTGAGAATTTGCATCAAAGCCAAGCGCCTGCCAAGCAGAAAAGGAGATGGTAGACCCATCGCCAGAAGCACTAAGTTTGTCATTTACAATATTGAAATTGGAGGTGAACTGGCTGGAGTTTTCTAGAGAAATACAGCCTCTCCAAGGGTGTTGATTGATTATGATATTATTATAGATTTCTGTATTGACATTGGCTCCGTCTTGCAACAGAATTCCCCACCGCCCATCTGAGGGTACGATGATTGTGTTGTTATAAATCTTTGCAGAATTGGTAACGATAGCGCCATCCCATTGAAACAAGGCGATTCCTTGCGCATTGTGGTTGTTGTAAATCAGATTATTAAATATTTGAGGAGATTGTACACCATCCATGTTGATGCCTGCGGCTAAATTGTTGTCATAGATAATGTTATGATGGATCATTGCATCACTAATAATGCCGTCTCCACCAAGTGAAGCATCACCGTTCATATGAATACCGATATTGTTGTTGCCAAAGATCTCATTGTATCGAATGATTGGTCGATCAGAGCTGTTGGATACATATATGCCATGTTCATCATAAGAATTAGAGCAAATGTTGTTTTCTATTAAAATATCATCTGTAAAGCCTGTAAAGACGCCTCTTCCATTGCCATCGCAATTGTTGTTTCGTATGATGCAATTGTTGGCAAGTACCACACGAATCCCATTGCCATTGCTAGGCATGTTATTTACTTTAAAACCATCTATGACAATGTAGTCCGTTGTTTCAATATTGATTCCGTCATTGCGAATAGGACCAGATGAAGTAATTATAGCATTGTTTCCTATTGCTTTGAAGGTGATTGGCGTTCCCGCTGTTCCACTTGCAGATCTATGGTCGAACCCAGCATAATTGCCATCTGCGACATTTACGATATCACCAGCGGCCACTTGGTCTGAAGCATGTTGTAAGGTGAGAAAAGCTGAAGCAAGACTTAATCCACTATTGGAGTTGCTTCCACTATTAGAAACATAATATTCTGTTGCGTAAAGTTGCCCTACAAAGAGAAGAGAAAGGGTGATGAAAATTATTCTCATAATATTAACTTTTTGATGGTATTTATCTAATTATTAGACTATTAAAGTTAATAAAAATAATTTAATTGAAAAAATGTGATTAAAAGGGAAAGAAACGTGATAGAAGACGGGAGGTACTGAAAGGAATGAAGTTGAGGATGATCTGTTCATTAAGTTTTCTAGCCATTTGTCAAATTACCCTTTCAACAGATTGATGCTTACTGTTCCAAGTTCTGAGTTAGGGTATCTTGAGAAATAACGAGGGTCGGGCTTTAAGCCTGCTAGCTTTGAGATACGCTTGAACACTTCGATTTCTAAGATGTATTGGTCTGAGAATCCGTGTGTAGCATCGTAGGCGGTGACTGCAGTTTGTCCTAGGTGCTCGGATGCAAGTTGCGGAGAGATGGTGTGTAATTCGATGACTAGGAGACCGAATTTCTTGACATATGGAGCCCAGCGTTTTAAGTGTTCTAGTAAACTGGCTTCAACATCATTATTGCTGAGTCGTTTACCACGAAATGCGTAGGCACCAGAGGAAGTGCTAGACCAGTCTCCAGAGTGATCCGGTTGCTTCCAAATCCTGTTGTGATCAAGGAAGGTACGGACATTGAGGAGATCACTAAGCTCGATACCGTAGTCCTCTCGAAGGTCTTTAGCTAGGAGATCTGGTCTTCCGATATCGCCCCACATAACTTTTGCCCAAATGTTTGCTGCAAACAGGTTCTTTCTAGTCACGTTTAAGGCTGCTTCATTATAATCAGCTCCTACAAGGAAAAGCGGGTGATCTTCAAGAAGCTGACCGCGCAAGGTGCGCTTCTCGATCACTTCATAAAGGTGTTGCAGGTAGGCACCGTTGCCACATCCCATGTCTACGATTCCCTTTGGCTGTTCGTTGATAGGGTGGTTGAAGATAGAAATGATAATCTCATCAACTTTCTTGAAGTAAGTGCTGTGTGCGCCGCCGCTTCCCCAAACATTCATAACTCTGTCTACCTGTTTTTCCGGCATACCTTTTTCTGTTTCCCAAAGAATTTTAGGATTTCCGAAGATCAGTTCTTTGAGATGTCGAAATGTTTTGTTGTATGAAACAGTTACACCATATGCAGAGGCTCGTTTTGCAAAGAATAAGCCTTTCTTAGTAAATTGGAAGGTCGTTTTACGTCTTTCAAACCAACCTAAGAATTCGAAAAAGTCTAGAAGTTCACTAAAGCTATTGGCATCGTTGTGGAACTCTTCTGGTCTGAAGGAAGCTTCCATGAAGTACTTGTGAAACATTCCATTCATTCCTAAGGCTACAATTGATGGTCCAATGATCGCGCCTTCTAAATGTTTAATTACTTGTTGTTGGATGGCTTTTGTTTGTGGGTTTTCAGAAGGTTTTAAGTCATAATTATTTTTGAATTGTTTGAATATCGCTGCCAATCGTTCAAAGGGTTCGCGTTCAAATTTCCGTGGATGATAATTTCCGGAAAGGATCAATAATTCATAAATATCCTTGTAAAGGATTGTTAATTCGAAGGCGGTGGTACTCTTTTTATTAAGGCAGTAAGTGACGGTGTTGGAATGATTGTCGATTTTGTACTCTAACCATCCTTGAGCTGCTAATACTCTGAGGGCGACATTGAGATAACCTTCATTTGCATTGAAGTGATTGCTCAGCTCTGAAACAGTTGTGCTTTTTACTGAAAGAAGATGTTGTAGAACACCTGCTTCTCTGAGGACGTAGGCTGTGGGAGCAGTAACAATTCCATCTAGGTGACGGAAAAGGTCTGATCTAAATGCGCGTTTTTCTTCTTTTGTAAGCATTGATGTTCTAATTTCTGTTTCACTATTAAAACGAATATAGTTGGTTACTGTTGCGTCTGAATGCTCAAATCTTAATCATATGTTCATATCGAACAGGAAGGCGACTAGTGCTAAGCGCGGTTTTTAGGGAAGGCTTGTTCTCGAAGTCGATTAATCCCCAAACGATTTCTTGCTGGGTAACTTCTGCTACAAATTTCCGCTGAAGGCATTTTGCTAGCCCTTTGCCTTTAAACGCTTGATCAAGGAAAATTTCAAGGAAGTAGATGGCATCATATCCTAGGAATGTATCTCTCATTGCAGAGATGAGTCCGATTCTTTGACCATTGCAGTGAGCGATTCTGAGTAGGCCTTCTTTTCGGCTGTGTTCCATATCGTCTTTAGAGTTGATGGGGACAAAAGGTTGAAGGGATGGAAAGCGCTTGTGGTAATCCAGATAACCCTTTTCATACCATTGGAAGTAACTGTCGTCTGTTGGAGCTGTTAGTGTGATCTCTGATTCTTTTGCAAAGGGAGGGATCTCCTTGATTTTTGAAGCAGTTTGTGCTAGATAAACGGATCGAGTAGAGATGTCCTCCAATTTTTCTTTATGATAAAATCGGATGTATTGTGGTTGAAACTTAGTGAATTTAGATGTTAACTTGCTATGGTAAAGATCAAGCAATTGTTGCGTTGAAAATGTGGTGTTTGATTGTAAATTGATAAATGGTTTTTCTCGATTTGAACTAAGATGACGAATTCCAACAATGACCTGAATGTTTTTATCTAAGTTTAGTATAAATTCTTCGTAATCATCAGGTAATGCATCTGGAATATTGAAGAAAGTGTATCTTTTTCGCTTTGTTTTTTCTTGATTTAAATTGTTAAAATCATCCTTGATTTCTTTTTCTATTGCTGCAAGCATTGTTTTTTCTTCTAATTCAAATCCTAGTAGATTGTAGCTGTCAAGATTGGTTTTGGCGAATGCTTTAAAATTGATCAATATTGGAAAGTTTAAAAATGTTAATTATTTACAAGTTTATTTCGGACATTTGAATTTAAAATTATAAACAATGAGCGAAATGCCGATCAAGTTTGGTTCTTTTTGTGCCAACGAATTTAAGAATAATCAGACAGTCCGTCCACATCAATTGCCGATTTATGCTACATCTTCCTTCGAATTTGAGACAATAGAGGAAGGAATTGACATATTTAAAGGCAATAAAAAAGGATTGGTTTACGGGCGATATGGCAATCCGACCATGGAAACAGTTGCACGTAAAATTGCAGCCATGGAAACCTTTGACTTAGATATGACTGCCAAAGGAATTATGACTTCTTCCGGGATGTCAGCCATCAGCACACTGTTCTTAAGCCTTCTGAAATCTGGTGACAACGTGCTAACGCAAGGAAATCTGTACGGGGGAACCACAGAACTTCTAAAGAAAGTATTAGCTCCATGTGGAATAGCACCAATGTTTACTGATTTGCAGGACTTAAATCAAGTAGAGCAACTGTTAAGAGATAACCCCGCTATTCGGTTGCTTTATTTTGAAACACCTGCTAACCCAACAATGGCCTGTGTGGATATTGAACAACTATGTGCACTTGCTGCAAAGTACAATTGTCTTACAGCAATCGACAATACATTCTGTACGCCGTATCTACAACAACCGTTTAAGTATGGAGCAGACTTTATTATACATTCTACTACAAAGTTTTTGAATGGCCAAGGCAATTCGATTGCTGGTGTTATCATTGGTCGGGACTTAGAGCTGATGGAGAAAAAGGTTTGGGTGGCCATGAAACTGATGGGCACCAACTGTAATCCATTTGATGCATGGCTGGTAAACAATGGACTAAAAACACTTGCGATTCGGATGGACAGACACAGTGAAAACGCGCAACAGATTGCTGAATATTTAGAAGGACATGAGAAAGTCGCACGAGTGAATTACAATGGCTTGCCCTCTCATCCTGATCATTTGATTGCCAAGAAACAAATGCGTCAATTTGGTGGGATGCTCAGTTTTGAGTTAGCTGATGGCCTGGAAGCTGGTCTTCGATTTATGAATGCTATAAAACTGTGTACGCTGGCCCCGACGTTGGGAGATGTGGATACGCTTGTCTTGCATCCTGCTTCTAGTTCGCATATCAATGTGGATCGTGACTTGAGGCTAAAAAACGGTATTACGGATGGACTGATTCGGCTTTCCGTGGGGATTGAAGATGTAGAAGATTTGATTGGTGATATCGATAGGGCTATTGGTTAGCGGACGCCTTGAGTTAAATTACAATAAAATGACTTGATTTATTGCAATACAAATTAGAAGTGATGTTTATTTGTTTTGTAGCACCAATTCATGCTTGATCTAGTATAATACTTAGAAAATCATTGAATGTACTATTAATTCTAATAAGTAAACATTTTTAAAACAGGCGCTCTATGAATCATCCACTCGCTTTTAGAATCCAATTAACTGTATTTTTAATCCTCTCTTTACAACAGTTATCGAGTGCTTGTTCTTGTTATCCATATGAATCTGTGTTTTGTAATATTGTAAATCAAGGGCATCATGTAGTTAGTGCTGTGGTTCTAAATGAGCCTACTACGTATACCTACTTAATGGATGTAAGGATAATAAATAAACTGCATAATACGATGGGTGAAGATACCATTACGGTGCTTGGTCAAGATGGGGTAAATTGTGGTGAAGATTTGGTCCAATTCAAGAAGCAAGATACCCTAATTATGGCGCTGAATTTTTTATCATATAATGGTTATTGGTATTTGGAGGGAGCTTGCGGATTGCATTTTTTACGACTTGAGAATGGTTTTGTAAAAGGACAGATCACCGATACTGAAGTGATTCAACCGTATCAACAATTTGTAGATGACATCTTTTTATGTCTAGATCAACAAATGAATGTCGAGAATGAGAAAACTAAAGGGAATCAATTGATTATCTTTCCCAATCCTGCATCAGAGATCTTAAATGTTCGCTCTGATCAATCTATTTTGAGTTATGAAATTTATAATCCCACTGGTCGGCTGAAAGATTATAAAAACTTTAATAATAATGATAATCAGTTGCAGATAAACACTAATGAATTTGAAATTGGAGTCTATTTTCTTCGATTGCGGACTTCAAAGGGTATTTTAACAAGGAAGTTTATTATTGAGAATTGATAATAAGTATAAAAAGGGTACGAGATAATCATACATTCTGTGCCTTGCTTGGTTCTGCTTAAAGAAAAAACTATATCTTGCATTCATATTGTTTTATTCCCGTTTCCAAGTAAGCAAATCAATTTTAATTAACTTGACGCTCAGCATTAAAAATCTAACGAAGTCTTACCGCTCTCTGAAAGCAGTGGACAGCCTCACACTCGAAATCGAACAGGGGCAAGTCTTTGGATTGTTAGGCCCAAATGGCTCTGGAAAAACCACAACACTAGGCATGCTTACAGGTGTCATCCTTCCCGATAGCGGCAGTTATCAGTGGTTTGGTGATGTGCAGCCTGTCAATGCTAGAAAGAAGATTGGTACCTTACTGGAAACACCGAATTTTTATCCTTACCTAAATGCAATTGATAATCTGAAAATCGTAGCACGGATAAAGGGGGCACAAACAGATTATGATGCAATTCTGAAATCTGTAAACCTGTATGACCGTCGACACGCTCGCTTTGAAACATATTCACTAGGCATGAAGCAACGCCTTGCAATTGCAGGGGCACTCATCGGCAATCCAGAAGTACTGATCTTTGATGAACCAACCAATGGGCTTGACCCACAAGGAATAGCTGAAGTTCGCCAGGTGATTCTTGATATTGCTCAATCTGGTAAAACCATTATTCTAGCAAGTCATATTTTAGATGAAGTAGAAAAAATCTGCTCTCATGTAGCCATCATCAAGCAAGGAAAGCTACTGTCTACAGGCAGTGTGGGCTCTATATTAAACAATAAGGTAACGGTAGAAGTTGGAGCTGAGGATTTAGCAGTGCTTAAAAAAGTCCTAGAGAACTGTTCACTAGTTGAACGGATGCTTGTTATACGTCAAGGCTTTAGTCTTACACTGAAAGAGGAAGGCTCTGTTGCTGCCATCAATCAATATTGTTTTGATCAGGGAATTGTCCTGAGTTATCTCATTGAAAAACAGAAAAGTTTGGAGCAGGAGTTCCTAGAAATTACTCAATAGTATGCAGCGATTACTACATATAGAATGGTTAAAGCTAAAGCGCAACAAGTCGTTTCACGTGTTTTTTGCCTTGTATTTGATTGGGTTGCCCTTGCTATTTCCGATTGGTTTGCAAATGGATTTTCCAAGGGAGTTTTCCATAAGGAAGATCTACGCGTTTCCTGATGTCTGGTCCTTTCTAGGTTACTTAGGGAGTTGGCTTACGTTTTTCTGTTTTGGATTGTTGAGTATCACCCTGATTACGCAGGAGATTCAGTTTAAAACGCTTCGCCAGCAAATCATTAATGGAATGAGTCGGACGGAGTTTTTATTAAGTAAACTGATGCTGTGTGCTGCTGTCAGTGTTGCTGCTACGCTGTATTATGTTTTAGTAGGGGCAAGTTACGGTTATGTATATACTGATTTTGTTTTTATGTCTAAAGTTACGGAGCAGATGTGGCTGATTCCTGCTTACTGGTTGCAGTGTTTTGCATTTATGGTGGTTGGCTTATTGCTTGGATTCTGGCTCAAGCGGTCTGGTATTGCGATATTTTTGTTTCTGATCTACACGTTAGTGATTGAGGCGATACTGCGGCATGTTTTTCATCTGAATGTCTGGTCTCACAAATCTGTGAACTATTATCCGATGAATGTTTTTGAGGATTTGGTTCCGTTACCTGTTCGGCAGATCGGCATGACGTTGGAGGAGCGGCTTGAGCGGGATGGCGTAAGTTTATTGTTGCGGCCTGAAGAGGCGTTGCTGGTTGCTGTGTGCTGGATATTGGTTTTTGTAGGGCTGATCTACTGGTTACTGAAGAGGCGTGATTTATAAAAGGGATCATACCTGTTTCGATATTGCTTTAATTTTGGTTTACAATCATTTTTTGTAAGATAGATCTCGCTCTTGCTAATTGTGATTTTGATGTTCCATCCGCAATTCCAAGTTTTTTTCCTATTTCCTTGTGAGAAAATCCATCTATCACATACATGTTAAAGACAGTTTGGTAGCCAGGGGATAGTTTCTGAATCAAGTTTAATAAATCTTTGGCCGCAAGGTTTTCAATTGCCACTTGTTCAACTTCCTTGAATCTTACTTTATCCAATTCGGAATGTCCTTTATGATTCGCTGATTTTCTATAAAACTCGATTGCTGTATTGATGAAAATTCGTTTTACCCACCCTTCAAAAGAGCCTTCACCTCTAAACTTTTCAAGATTTTTAAATACTTTAATAAATCCTTCTTGAAGAATATCTTCTGCAGCATGATAATCATTGGCATATCTTAAACAAATTCCGAACATTTGAGGAGAATAATACTTGTAAAATAGCTCCTGATGTTCTCTTTTGTTTTTTATACAGCCTTCAATAATTTCCTTTTCAGATAATCCAAACACTAAAACGTCAGTCATTAGAAATCATATTTTGGTTTAACAAATAAACTATATCTTAACACTCCTGTTTTAAAAAAAAAAGTTTACCCAACTTAGGCGTGTCAGGTAAACTTAGCTCTTTCCGCTTAGGCTAACGGACAGAGTCTACTTCATAGCTTGCATCTTCATAAAAAGACTAGAGAAGACTAGCGATTCATTTGGTATAAATCTTTTAACCTCCTTACAATAACAAATATAAGCGTGTCACAGATGACATCTAAATCGATTTTCTCAAAAAAATCCTACAAAATACCTGTTGATATCCCTTGAAAAGTTTGTCTTTTATTTCTTAATTTGCTGATATACAGTTATTAGTGTGTTTTTGTTTGTGATTTGAAAATCCTTTATTTACCACCAAAATAATATCTAATTTTATTTTAAAATAAACCGAAAAATGTTTTTTTGAAAAAAAATGAAAAAAATATTCCAATTTCGTGTTACTTCAATATCTTTTTTTCGTCACAAATGATTATTAATTTTAAAAATGTATTCTCATACAGGGTTTTCTTAAGAAAAAAACATAATCAATAGGTTGATTAAATCATTTTCAAGGGAGCGTCTATAGATATCAATCCAATCTGTGCTCGAGTCTCTGCGTTTTTTAAGCCTTTTGTCAGTTTCAAGATCAAATTGCTGTTCGCTCGACATCTAGATTTAATATTCAGCAATGATTAACGATCAAAGCGTATAATAATGTTGCACTAAAGGGAGGTTAATCACTTTTGTACATGCCTCTATTATGACTAAGTAAAATTTAAAGAATGGTGACCAATTTCTATCAACCGCTTTCTCTTTCAGATTAGATTCAGTTGTTAATTAAGAATTGATCCTTTATAATTAGTAATTAATTTAAATCTTTTGAGTAACATTTGGTGCAGCAGCCAAAATCTCATCATTTGCTTTATCAGCAAACTGTTCGAAATTTTTGACAAAGGCTTTGGCTAATTCTTCGGCCTTTTGATCATAGGCTGTAGTTGTTTTCCAAGTCTTTCTAGGATTCAGGACTTCATCCGGCACTTGTGGACAGGAAACAGGCATTTGCAATCCGAATACAGGATGCTTTTGATACTCAACAGTATTCAGTTTGCCCTCTAAGGCGGCAGAGACCATTGCTCTTGTGTAACTTAGTTTCATTCTAGATCCTTCACCATAAGCGCCACCAGTCCATCCTGTGTTGACTAGCCAGACATTGACGTCATACTTTCTTAAGCGTTCACCTAGCATGTCTGCATAATAAGTAGGGTGTAAAGGCAAAAATGGAGCGCCAAAACAAGCAGAAAAAACTGTTTTAGGTTCTGTGATACCCGCCTCGGTTCCAGCAACCTTAGCAGTGTAACCAGAAATGAAATGATACATTGCTTGTCCAACATCTAATTTTGAAATCGGAGGCAATACACCAAATGCATCACAGGTTAGGAAAAATATATTCTTTGGAATACCGCCTTTGGATGGTTCCAATGCATTATCAATATGGTAGATCGGGTAGGACACTCTTGTGTTTTGCGTAATATCATCCCGCATAAAATCTGGTTCGTTAGTTCCAGGTTTAAATACAATGTTTTCAAGGATGGCTCCTGGCTTTATTGCTCTGAAAATTTGAGGTTCCTTTTCTTCTGATAAGTCGATACATTTTGCATAGCATCCACCTTCAAAATTAAAGACGCCTTCATCTGACCATCCATGTTCGTCATCACCTATGAGTGATCTGTTTTCGTCAGCAGATAAGGTTGTTTTTCCTGTTCCGCTCAATCCAAAAAAGATAGCGACGTCACCGTCTACTCCTTGATTGGCTGAGCAGTGCATGCTCAATACCTTACGTTCAGTAGGTAGCACGTAATTCAATACAGAGAAAATACCTTTCTTGATTTCGCCAGTATAACCTGTCCCACCAATAATGATTTTCTTTTTACTAAAGTTGATGATGGCAAAGTTGTGTTGTCTAGTTCCATCTATTTTCGCATCTGCTTTTAGTCCTGGTGCACACAATATTGTCCATTCTGGATTTGCATTGTTGATTTCATCTTCAGATGGACGCAGAAACATGTTGTTTGCAAACATTGTACTCCAAGGCTTTTCTGCTACAAGTCGCAGGGATAATCGATAGTTGTCATCCGCACATGCATATGCATCTCTTACATATAAGTTTCGATTGCTAAGGTAGTTTGCAACTTTTGTATACAGGGAATCAAACTTATCTGCATCAAAAGGAATGTTGATAGCGCCCCAGTCAACGGTATTCTCCGTTAAGTTGTCTTTTACTACAAATCTATCTTTAGGAGATCTTCCTGTAAATTCTCCCGTATTGATGGCTATGGCACCGGAACTGGAGATGACTCCTTCCTGTTGTTCAATTACATGATCGGATAATTTCTCAGAATCTAGATTCCAATAAGCTGTTTTAATATCCTTGATACCAAGAGTTGATAAATCTGCTGACGGGTTTTTAATTCCAATTACTTTCATAAAAGACAAGATTAGTTGAAGAAAATTAAAGATCAAAGATAACTAAGAATACCTGATATTCGATAATTCATAAAAGAAATAATTCGTATAATTGTGTATAACTTTTAATTCCGAATCAAAGATATATCGTTTCACACTTGGCACTCAATCAGTTGTAATTAAATATTTTTTTACTATAGTTATTTTACACAAATGTTAATTTCTTTTTGACTGATTGTTCTCACTGTAAACGGCTGATAAACAATATTTGTTGCATTTTTAATTTATGGAATATTCTTTGGGATTTAGTTTGATGGGTGTGATTATTAATTGTTTTTGTGGATTATTCCGAATCTAAAAAATATTCACTTTATTTGTGCCTAATATTATATTTCAATACTTTTATACATGTCCATTTTCCTTCCAATATTCCCGTTAAAATTAGTTGTTTTTCCTCATGAAAAATTAAACCTCCATATTTTTGAACCGAGGTATCGCCAATTGATTAATGAGTGTGAAAAGGAAGGCATTCCGTTTGGTATCGTTCCTTATTTGGATGGTAAAGTGTCAGATGTTGGAACCGAAGTTGAGTTGATTGAAGTTGCAAATCGGTATGATGATGGCAAAATGGATATTAAAACGATTGGAAAGCGAATTTTTAAGATTGATCAGATCTACAAGGAGGTCGAGGGGAAGTTGTATTCTGGTGCGGATGTTGAAATCATGTCGTTTACAAGTGATTCTGATTTGTTTTTAAATGTGGAAATTTTGAAAAACGTTTCCCTTTTGCACAAAGTCCTAGATATTCGTGTGGAGGCTCCCAAATCACCGTCAGATTTTATTACATTCGATATCGCCCATTTAGTCGGGTTTAACCTGATTCAAGAATTGGAGTTTTTATCGATTCAAGAAGAAACAGATCGTCAAAAAATCATGCTAGCACATTTGCTGAAATTAATTCCAATGGCGGAAGAAATGAGTGAATTGCAAAAAAGAGCGAAGCTAAATGGTCACTTTAAAAATGAAATACCGCCTTTAGATTTCTAGGAAGAAACGATCTACTTATTAAATCCAGTCCAAACCTTGTCTGAAGGAACGACACGCGGCCCCGCCTTCACATCGTCAACGGTTTCGCGTACTCTGTTTTCTGGAGCATCCAACAGCTCTTTTGCAAGCTGATTGAGCTTTGTTTGATAAGCAGCGAGCGTCCATTTTCCAAAAACAGTGTGACCTCCCTCATATGCTTGCTGCTGATATTCCTCAAAGGTAGTGATGTAGCCTGCATATCCATTGGCATAGGGCGAAAGAATGATATCCGTCACACCTCGTTCCTTAAGAATAGATAATAGCTGTCCCCGGACTCGTTTTGCGCTGATCGTCGTTAACTCTGATGGTATACCGACCAAGGCAACCTGACCAAGTATGATCAGCTGTAGTTGAAGGATATCTGGCTCCCAAGGCTTTTGCTTCATGTGGCCCGTTCTGTCTAGTTTTTTAAGCCCTGCGATGGTCGGATCAACGAATCCAGGCATGATCAGATTGCGCACCCGTTTAGTCCCGAATATTCGTCCATCACCCATTTCCAATGCAAGTACCTTTGGGAATTGTGCTTCATAGGTATGCATCATTACGACCCGTTCCTTGTAAGAAATGAAATTGCTGAAAATGTATTTTCGGTAGTTCCGTACAAAAAAGTCAAAGAATTTAAACAATTGAACACCTATTTTTGGCAATCCTGGACCTTCTCTTGTTCCTTGTAAGAAGCTTACACCAATACAAGGCTGAGATGTACGTTGATTTGGTAGACCGTTTGTAAATTCTGTATCCACCTTTGCATTCGAAAAGTCAACGTACATCGCATTGAAGTCAACTTCACCCTTTACTTCCTTTCCTTTTACTAGACTTTCATCGAAGATTTCCTTTGCTTTTTCAAACTGGAGTTTACCATTAAATTTTGTGCTTTCAAGGTCATTTTCAAACTTACCCCTTAACCATTTTTTCTTTTTATCGAGTACAAAGTTTGGGGTAACATCGCCCGCAGCTCCTTGAGCAAATATGGTGATTGGATCGCCTGTTCCCTTGTTCTTTAGATAGGACTCTAAGTACTGTGCAGCATATCCCTTATTGTCAAAATTGATTTTCGTATTATCATTGGACATGCTTGTTGTGTGCACGCCAAACCAATTAATCAGTCCAATCGGATTGCCTTGCGCATCGTCAAATCGCAGCAAACGCATGGTCCTGTCAACGCCTAGATGCCGTTCATTCTTATTCAGTTTTCGCTCGATATCTGGATTCCGATTGTAAGCACGCAGTGAACGGTTAAACGCTACAGGAATGTCCTTGTCAAACGCACTAGAATGCAAGGAAAGGGTAGCGGGTTGGCAGTTTTCCTCAGCTTCACATACTGCTTCGACAATTCCTTCTACATATCGGTTGAACACTTCTTTACGATGTCCATCTGTGTTCATATTGTAAAAGAAATAGTGACTGTATCCACTTGGTGCGGAATGTGTGTGCTGTGCAGTAAGCATAAAGGATGCATCAGCATACACGTGTCCTGCTTGCTTTAGTTTTTCCAGAGCGGCGTGTTTCATCAAAATTGTAGGGAAACAGATTTCCATATTGACGAAAACGACTGTTTTTCCGGAAGATTTTATTACAAAAGCTCTAGAATGAATGCGTGTCTCAATTCCCTTTGCAACGTTCCAATGCGCACCATATCCCATTAGCCCAATATCCATCATGAATGGAGTTATATCTGCTTTGCCTGCGCCTACCTGATACACGTAAATTGATTAAAATGAATAAATTAAATAAGTAATAAATAGAACACAATAATTGAGCCATTTAGGATGTTATTTTCCAAGAGAAAAGAAGTGAAATTGTTAATTTATTCACCTTTATATAATTATGGATTTTTTTGTGTAAATGTGTTGTTGTGGAAATTCCAAAAGCGTTGTATTAGGAGCCGATTAAAGGCACCAATACACTTTATGATGTGTTAGAAACACCTGATGTTCAATATATACATAAGAGGCGCAAAAATTCTTCAAAAGCATCCCGAGGTGAAAGAATTAATGGGGAGGCCCCTTGGGCACCCTTTGTTACTTTATTGTTTTTACGTTGGAGATTTACAAAAAAAGGCCGACATATACTGCTATATATCGACCTTCCTAGTTTAGCGGAATGTATTCCACTTGGGATGATATTACTTTATTACTTTTCCATTCATTGGTTTTTCTTGGCCTATGTTCAGTGAATATAAATAGACACCTTTGCTAAGGTTGGGTAGTTCTGCTTTCAATACAGTGCCTCCAACAAGTGCTGCTTGGTAAATCGTTCTTCCAGATAAATCTGTAAGAGTAAGACTTGCCTCTTCAACGACTTCCCCTCCTAGATCAAAAAAGAGTTGATTGCCTACCATCGGATTTGGATATACGTTTTTCACAGGCGTTCTAGCTTGTCTCAAGAAAATAGTATTGGAGTAGCTCGTTAGTCCTGTGATCCCTACTTGTTTAAGCCTGTAGTAGTGACCACCAAAAGCTAGGTTTTCATGAATGAACGCATAACTTTGATGCTGATTGCTTGTGCCTGCTCCATCTATTATTCCAATTGTATTGTATTCTTGTCCATTTGTACTGTGTAGGACTTCGAAATGGTTATTCTCATGCTCTGATAAGGTAGACCAGCTCAACAAGGCATCTCTACCCTCCAATCGACCTTTAAATTCAGAGAGTTGAATCGGTAGAATGATTTCACTGTCAAACTCCCAAACACAATTAGCACCTGCATTACCATCGACATATAAATAATAATCCCCTAATGGCAATGTAAGTGGTCCAAGAGTGACATTTCCCAGGCCAACAGCACAGTCGATGCGGGTTTCTAGTCCTAGATTACAAGTGTTATTGTTTGTCCAGATGCCCATTTGCAGGGTTCCTGCTCCTGTTGCATCACAAACGATATTCAAAATGTCTATGCTGAACGGTTGCGGAGTTGTGGCATCAATTGTGAATGTATACCAAACACCATTTTCATTTGAACTCCAATCTCCACCAGAACAGTTATTGTCAAGAATGGTTTGGTTGGGTGCCCAAGTATCTGGTTCGAACAAGTCAGAAGCAAGATAGTTGCAGCCAATACCTGCAAGTGGTAAGGCATCTTGACAGAAATCGTTTGGAGGAACCACCACAGCGCGTACATCAAAGTCTGAATTTTGATTATCAATTTCCCAAGCTCTTACCAAGACTAAATCTCCTGGCTGTAAGCTAGTAACTGTCACGTCAAAGTTTGTGGAAGGGAGAATGCTGTTGTCTCCTTCACAAAGCAAGGGCGTAAGGTCAGTACACAGGTTATTGTTGGCTAAATAAAGTGTAAACCCTGGATTCGAAACACAGAATATCCCGCATCCGCTCCACTCCATTTCAAATCGGATAGCTGATTGTCCAGTAGGGACATACGCGCCTACCCAAAAGTCATCATGTGGTCCTTGCCATACATTGGATGGACAATTTCCTGGATTGGCAACCGTGCTCACTGATGCATTTCCAAAGTCGAGTGACTGTACTGGAGTTACGGCTCCACAGTCTACTACTGCTGGGAAATTGAGGATGGTGGCGGTGCAGGGTGTGTGTTGTGCATTGGCATGAAATCCAAGTAAAAGTATAGCCCACAGCAATATAAATTTAATGTATAATTGATTCATAGAGGATCGTTTTTAAATTAGAAAATGAAAGATGGTGGCTTTACCTTGGCAGTACAACAAATCGTTGTTTCGTTGCATCTCCAGTAGCGGCATTTACGCGGATACCTACTTTCTTATAGGCGTGTTTTGGCAGATTATTCAAATCGCCAGTATACTCACTTTCTAATATTGTGATAGAATTGCTATTCGGATCAGTTTGATCTATAAATCTTGCTTGTTTTTCAGGAGGTCTGTGATTGGTATCTAATTCAAACGCTCCGACTATACAAGCTACAACAACTAAGATGATTACATACTTTAGTTTATTCATAATACGAGTAATTTAGGTTAAAAAGTTATTGTCTTTTTGTTAAGCGTTGCTTTGTAAATCTATTCAATTTTAATCAAAAATTATAGGATAATTCCGTAAAACACTCAATTTGCAAATTATTAATAATGATTTTATTGTTTATACGAATAATTCTTGCAAATGATGCATTGGTGGTGAATAGTTTACATATTCGAATCTGAAAAAGTGAATTTTAAAATGGAATATAACTGATAAAATTATACTGTGTAAATTACTGCGATTTATTCATTTAGATAGGAAGTTGTATGTATTTTTAATGGAAAAGTGGTTGTTGATTCATGTAATTGAAGCTTGAGAAATAGTCTAGTTGGAAGACTTGAAGTATTGGGTAATCTAAACGAGGTTTTATCTATGTGGTTCAAAAAAAGCACATAGACAGATAGCGGATAAAGCTATTTCTAAAAATAGAGGTATAACGTCTTATGTTTTCTATATTGGGAAGCGTTAATTTTGAGGGATAACCTCTACTTTGTACCGATTCCTTTAAAAAACGTATAGCAAAAAGTACCACCTCCTTCTGATGTTTTATATAAATCAAGGATCCCTTGTTTCATAGAAGGTTGATCTATCAAATTCTTATTGACTGCGGCTTTCGAAACCCCTTTTATCATAGCAATAAATGTGTTTCTTGTAAATCCTTCTACCAACTTCGGGTTAGAATCATCGACATATACTTGTCTTGGTGAGACTATAATATCTTTAAATCCAGCATTTTCTAGCATTGGATAGAGCTTTCTTCCAACATTGGCATCACCGCCATTCATTTTTTGTAATTCCACTTGACATTGAATTGCCTTTTGGGCAGCCTTGCTATTAGGGTGAAAGTAAGTAGATCCATGATCTCCTTCGATTAGCGTGATTGTGCCATTCGGTTTTAGTTTCTTTTTGAGTTTATCTAGAGTTTGACCTGGGTTGGGTAAGTGTTCTAGTACAAAACATAGAAAAATGTGATCAAAATAATTGTCTTGATATGGTAAATCAAAAATATCTGCTGTTTGGAATTCAACATTCTTAATTCCTTCTGATTCAATCAATTTTGAAGCCTTATTAATCGATTCCTCAGATATATCAATTGAGATAAATTGGCAATTGGGATTTTGAGGTGCTACCGTTTGAGTTTGAGCGCCCACACCGCATCCTGCCTCTAAGATCAGGGAACCTGCTGGCCAAACTGAATCGTGATGTATCAAATCTGCAAGAGAATTTGCCTGTTCTTTCAATCTGTTTGCTTCTACATCGGAATATCCATGTACGTATTTACTCATTTTGGTCGTTGATGATTCTAGGTAATTCTGTTAAGTAATAGGAAAATAGCACCTGATTCGTTTTACTTCAACCGCCCAAGCGCCTCTTTCATCCGTTTAACCGCCTCTATCAACTGCGCTTCGCTTGCCGCATAAGATATCCGAATACAGTTGTCAGCCCCAAACGCCCGACCAGTAACCAGTGCTACGTAAACTGTATTCAGCAAATACTCACAAAAATCATCCGCATTGCGAATCACAGTATCGCCTAAAGCCTTTCCAAAATAGCTGGAGATATCAGGAAATACATAAAAAGCACCCTGTGGCTCATTGACTTTAACGCCGGGGATTTCCTTGAGCAACTTGATGACAATGTCGCGTCGTTCAAGATAAATGTCCCGCATTTTATACGTAGGAGCGAGATCTGAAGATAAGGCATGTGCAGCAGCCTTCTGTCCAAAAGCCGAAGCACCAGAAGTGAATTGACCTTGAATCTTGCTACAGGCCTTCACAATCCACTTAGGAGCACCCATATAACCAATTCTCCAACCAGTCATTGCAAATCCCTTAGAAAATCCGTTGATGGTAATCGTTCGATCACTGACTTGAGGAAAGGAACCAATACTTGTGTTCTTGCCCGTGAAATTGATGTATTCGTAGATCTCATCGGCAATGATATATAAATTGTCATGCTTTGCTACTACATTGGCAATCGCTTCTAGCTCCTCATGTGAGTAGACCGAGCCTGTTGGATTGCAAGGACTTGAAAACAAAATGAATCGAGTCTTTTTAGTGATCGCTGCTTCAATAGCTTCAGGCGAAACCTTGTAATCCTCACTGATATCCGACTTAAGAATCACAGGGACACCACCGCCTAGCTTTACGATCGTGCTATACGACACCCAAAATGGTGCTAGGATAATCACTTCATCACCTTCATTAAGCATCGCAAGAGAGACATTGGCAATAGACTGCTTGGCACCGTTAGACACGACGATCTGATCAGCCCCATAGTTAAGATTGTTGTCTCGTTTAAACTTTGCAGAAATGCTTTCGCGCAATTCCATAAGACCAGGAACAGGTGTATACTTGGTGTACCCATCTTTTAGTGCTTGGATTGCAGCCTCTTTTATGTGGTCTGGTGTGTCGAAATCAGGTTCGCCAAGGCTAAGGCTGATGACGTCATGTCCTTCGTCTTTTAGGTTTCTTGCCAATTGTGCCATTTTGATGGTGGCTGATTCCTCCATGGACAATACACGATTTGATTCCATTACTTTGTTTGTCATTTCGATCATTTCAAACGCTTTTGTTCGTACTTACGGAAAAACGGCGTTTTTGTTAATTAAATCCTTTAAATTCGTCGATGTTTCTTCTGTCTTTTTTAGTAGGTCTTCCTTCGCCTCGCTCTCTTAGCTCAGGTTTGCCTTTCCCAATGTACCAGCTCTTATATTTGTCCATTTCTTCTTTAGGTGTCAGATTTTTGTAGCATGGTTCCGCAAGTGTTGCAGAAACACGTTTATTAATCAATTGGACTACTTTTAGGGTAAGGTTATATCCATTCTTGACAACAGAGATGGTTTCTCCTCCTGAGAGGTTAAACGATGCTTTTACAACTTTGTCATTTACCTTCACTTTACGCGATTTGCAAACATCCGTTGCTAGTGATCTGGATTTAAAAATCCGAACGCTCCACAGCCATTTATCAACTCTAACTTTAGTGGGTGTTGCCATATTAATTATGCTGGAAAGAGCTCAGACTCTAATGTTGGAAATTTTAGATCCATTGACTCAAGCGTTTCAAGGACAATTTTGGCCACACAATAGTTTCTATACCATTGTTCATCAGCAGGAATGATATGCCATTCTGGTTTGTCGCAACGTTTAAACACATCATTGTAGCAATCCATGTAGGCATCCCAGTGTTCTCTTTCCTTCCAATCTCCATCGTTGTGTTTCCAGTTTTTCTCAGGTATGTCAAGGCGTTCCTGTAGTTTTTCTCCTTGTCTTTCATAAGAAAGGTGGAGGTAAAACTTAAGAATGGTGGTATTGTTGTCGACTTGTACCAGTTTTTCTAATGCGTTGATGGCATCAATTCTAGCATCCACCCGCTCCTTGTCAATCCATTTGTGAACGCGCTGAATCAGGATATCTTCGTAGTGCGATCTGTTGAAAATTTGGATCATTCCTTTAGCAGGCATTTCTTTGTGCACTCTCCAAAGAAAATCATGTGCGAATTCCTCATCCGTTGGTTTCTTGAAACTCTTGAGGTTGATCGCGTAGGCTGGGATAGGACCGAATACCTTTCTAGTCACGCCATCTTTTCCGCTTGAGTCCATGCCTTGGAGAACGACTAGTAGACTGTGTTTCTCTTGGGCGTATAAAATGTTTTGAAGTTCGGTGATTCGCTCCACCATTTTTTCGAACTTCTTTTTGAATTCTTTTTTCTTTGCTCCTTCAGGAGGTTTACTTGAAATCTTTTTAATATCCATTGGTGTATATTTATGTTCTCATTTTTGAACGTTTGACTAAGTAGGGGAGCAGTACCTGTCTGAATCCTTGATTGATATCCGCTTCTACAAAATCAATTCTATATTGCATGCATTTTAGCTCCAAATCTTTCTTGAATTTTTCCATTTGCTCCTTGTAGTAATCCTTTACTTGATTGGACTGTAGACGAACTTTGTCTCCAGTTTCCAAGTCAATAAACTCATAGGGTCTGTTCTCAAATTCAAAGTCAATCTCCTTGCTTTTGTCAACGACATGAAACAAAATGACCTCATGCTTATTGTGTTTTAGATGTTGTAGGGCTGAGAATAATGCTTCATGATCTTCTGATTGTTCAAGCATATCACTGAAAATAATGATCATTGAACGTTTGTGAATGCTATCTGCTATTTCATGCAACGCGTCAGTTGCAGCAGTCGTTTTGTCAGTTTGTGGCTTAGCTATTAGTTCATCTAGCTGTGAAAGGAGTAACTTGTAGTGTGTGGTACTTGATTTACAACGAGAATGGTTTTCTATTTCACTAGAAAACGTGGACAAACCAAAGGCGTCTCGTTGTTTCTTTAGTAAATTCATCAAAGAAGCAGCTGCAAGTGCAGAGAATCGCAATTTATTGACCTCACCCTTGTCTTGCTTACCAGTATAGGGGAAATACATAGAAGATGAGCAATCGATGACAATCTGACAACGGAGGTTGGTTTCTTCCTCATATCGCTTTGAGAACAGTTTCTCAGTCCTAGCAAAGACTTTCCAATCAATGTTTTTTGTGGAGTCACCAGGATTGTATAATCGATGTTCTGCAAATTCAACGGAAAAACCGTGGAATGGACTTTTGTGCAATCCTATAATGAAACCCTCTACTACCTGTCTTGCTAGGAGCTCTAGGTTTCCGATTTGTCTTACATCATAGTCATTAAATAGGCTCATATATTATTTTATAATTGTACGCAAAGGTATAAATTTTACCCTGTATAATCAATGCCAGTGGATAAAGAATGAATATCGAATTTCGAACCTTCCGAATTTCAAAATATAAAAAACCCTAACCTGAAGTCAGGAAAGGGTTTTTATAAATTAGTTACGTTTATTCTAATTGCTTAGATTAGCTCATCAATTTTCTTTTGAAGAGCACCTTTTGACGTTAAGCCAATTTGCTTTCCAACGATTTCTCCTTTTTTAAGGAAAAGTACGGTTGGTAAGTTAGTAATTCCATATTTCTGAGAAATCTCAGGGTTGTTGTCAACATCCACTTTACCAATCAAAGCGTTTTCTGCATTTTCTTCTGAAAGTTGATCAATAATAGGAGCAAGCATTCTACATGGTCCACACCATGCTGCCCAGAAATCAATAACGACTAGTTTATCTGTCTCTACAGCAGTGTCTGTGAAGTTGCTATCTGTTAATTCTAATGCCATTTTTTTTTGTTTAATTATGTGTAATATATTTAATGGTAAAGTTAAGCATATAATTGAAACTAAGTTGTCGTATTCCTAACATTAATCCATGACTTTCGTCATTAAGTATTCTATAAAAATCAAGCCAATTCTTAGAAACTCTAATTTTTTTTCAAATTTGTTGGAATGAATTGCCTCTTTTTATTAAGATTTGGGTTGATTTTTGCATTCGATCCTTCTAAAATTCTAGTTAGTAGTTTAAAAATTCTACATTTGGAAAATATTGCCTTAATTAAGATTTAATGCTCCAATTTAATTGAATGATTTCGATTCAGTTTAAATATATTCTGACAATTTGTCACCTCTCCTTGTTGAGTTTCCTAGTTGTCCCTGATCTTTGTGGGCAATACAGTGAGAATTATACTCCAATAGAACAAGATGGGAAACCACCATCAGCCTTTATAGCCGTTGGGATTAATCCTGCAGAAATTCTGTTTAAAATTACAAGTGAAACAAAGCAAAAAGAGGAGATTAGTTTTAATACAATTTCTACGTATAATTTGCGTCAATTGTTTCTTACTGGAAACATTTATTATAACGATGAATGCTCTCGATATGTTGGTGGTGTAGTAGATAAAATATCAAAAGCTGCCAATATCAAGATGCCATTTAGAGTATTTGTCAGCCGTTTTCATCAACCAAATGCCACAGCATGGAATGATGGAACCATTATCGTTAACATTGGGTTACTCGCACTTTTGGAGAATGAGGACCAGCTCGCATTCGTGCTTGCACATGAAATGGCACACGTCATCAGAGAGCATCCTTATCAGCAATATGTGCATAAACAACGATTGAGAGATGTACAAAGACGTGCTGTAGACAACAGGAAATCAAGTATTTCTTATTCTGTCAAGAATGAATATGAAGCCGATAGAATAGCAATTGATTTCCTTAAAAATTCAACATACAACTTAGAGGAAGCCGCTAACGTTTTTGACATTCTTATTTATAAAGATGTTAACTACAATGATGAGCTGCCGGTAAATTTATCTTCTTCTCGTGTTAAATTGACCGCTTCCAACTCTTGTAAAAAAGGTGACTATTCAACGTTAATGGAAGGATATAACACTCTGGAAGATGAAACTTCCAAGTCTCTAATTCAACGTAAGGAACGGTTTCTGCAGTATTATAATCGAAATTTTACCACTGAAAGAAAAACTGAAAAAAGCACCTCAGATTTTAGAAGCATAAAAAAAATTAGCCAATTTGAACTTGTCCAAAACACATTTAGGTCCTCTGATTATATCCGATCCATTTGCTATGCACTTAGATTGTTGATCGAGCATCCAAACAATGAATTTTTAAGAGAGAAGTTGTCAGAAAATCTGTATTATGTTGCCTATTATCATAAAGAACAGGAAATAGAAGACGTGTTTTTTGATGCAGGAAGAATTGTAGATCCTGATCTTGCTGGTGTTTATTGCTTGCTCAACCAATATGCAGTCTCTGGAATGCAAAATATCATTGAAGGGTATGTTTCAGATCAATACAATGAGTATAGAGATAATGACGGCATTTTAATTACACTGGCCAAGCTTACTGAACTTTACAAAGGGAAATCAAGTAGCATTCAATATTATAAGAAATACATAGAGTTGTTTCCTAATGGAAATCATTGGATATTTGCGAATAATAAACTGGAAAACTAATCAAGGATGATTCAAAATATAAGTTTTGAAATTTTGGTGGTTACGTTGAGTTGTACTTTACTATGTTCAGCTTGTGGTTCTAGTTTGAAAGTTGAAAAAGGAGTTGCTGGTCAATTGAATGGGATTGAAAAAATCGTCAGTGTTAGCCCTGATTTTGAAGTGGTGACTAGTACTTCAATGGAAGATCCAAGAGATTTTAAGTTTTATAAAACCGTAGAAAAAAACTTTATTGAAGCAATTAAAACCAATGGGGAAAGAAATGGCTTGGAGATAGAAGTCATTAATGAAACTAAGAATTTGGATATTACAAGTGATTTTTATAACAAGCTTGCCCCGTTGAAACAAGAGATTCTGCATGCTGCCTTTATGCAGGAATTTGAAGGTGGAAGCAAGAATAGTAAATTGAACGGAATCTATAAGTTTAATAAAAAACCGATTATTTCATCAGAATACTCGCACCTTTCTAAAGAATATTCAACCAACTATTTTGCAATACAAGGCATCAATATTCATAAGAAGCCACGTGCAGGAAATTTTTTACTAGTACTTTTGTTTCCACCACTTGGATTGTATAATTTAGCACACATCGAAACGGATCTGTATTACTACAATATTGTTGCAGACGTGAGCAAGGGGGAAATCGTTCATAAAGAATTGAGAAAAGTGACCCAATCGATTAACAAATCAACTATCAATGCAATGCTGTATGATAGTTATAAATTAATGATTAAGTGAGACCTGTATTCGTCATTATATTATGTCTAATTTGCCTTTCCCTGACTGGACAATCGGGATATTTAGGCAAACGGATCATCCTTAAAACGGACTTGGCGACACCATTATTGGATAGAGGAATTGAGGCAGGGGTTGAGATAGTACTGCTCCGGAATGTGAGTGCTTACCTTGGTGTTCAAACGTCCAATAATAAGTATACACAGTATTTGGAAGACTACAAATTGAGGTTTGGCGAATACCCAAGTGAACTTGGATCAATTAAAGACTTTCAAGTTGGTCTCCAATTAAAATATTTTGCTTCAAAGGCGATTCCTGCTCCTAAGGGAACGTACTGGTACTCAGGTTTTAGCATGGGAAAGGCAGATCTTGTTTGGAATGAATTTTTTCATGATAATTTGTTCCCTGATAACGAAGAGTATGTGCGCTATGCAGAAAACGGTATACTCTCCTCTAAATTCGACTTAGGGTTTGGTTTTCAAGAGCTAGCATGGAGAATCCTTGTCTTTGACTTCTCATTAGGTTTGAACTATAGCACACTGCACCTAGCAGGGCACGAAGCGACCTGTACGGATTGCGAGATTGGCCCAGCAGGCTTTATGGGGAATTACGGCCCAAATTTAATCGTCTTAAGCCGCAGAGCTTCCAGTAACCCTGGGGGAGTTGGTGTTTCCGCAAGAGTAAGAGTGGGTTTCCTATTATTTTGAGAAGCGTTGTAAAAGCAGGTTAACTCGTTTTCTTCCTAGAACTTTTTCCAAAAATTAAATAGACTCGGTCCCTTTTGTTTCTTAATCAACTGTTCGACTTGCTTAGTGCTCATTGCTCTTAGCTGTTGCTCATGAAGTCCGATTTCCTTCAATCTGTTATTCAAATTGACTAGGATGTAGTCCTTTTCTTCAGGAAACCGGTCAACAAGTTTCTTGTATGCTCTTAGTAATGAAGGATGCTCAATACCCGTCAATGCTTGTAAGGAAATCCGCACAATTTCGTTAGACTCATCTGATAAACCTTCTATGAAGGTATCTAAATAGTCAATTTTGTTTTTGCATTCACTTAGTGTAAGGAACGCCATTTCTTTAATAATTGGGTTTTTGTTATTGATGAATGGGAGAAACAATGCTCCAAAATTCAACCCTGTCTCAGTCAAAACATATTTACAGAATCTTAAAGTCTTTTCATCCTCAACTCTATAAATGTTGGATTTAATGTATGGAAACCATTCCCTACTTTTGTCTTTTGAGTACCAGAAAATAAATTCAAAAACTGCTATTAGGTCTGTCTTTCCATATTCTATTAAATGGTTTTTGGTCTTGTCGCTATTTGTTTTGTATAGAAGTTGTAGCATCTTCTTTTTCATTTGGATTTCAGTCGTTTGTAGGTATTCATTTTCTAAAACCTCATAGGCCAGGTTGTCAAGTTTTGATTTACAGCTCAATCCTGCGAGGTAGCTCATTTTCTCTTCGCCATTTGTTTTTAAGAAGCCTTCAATCAACTGTTTAACAGATCCTCCTCGGTTATATCCAAACCAGCTTGCGCTATCAAATAGATCTCCTGAAATGACTTCGTCTAACCATCGCTCGTACCAATCAAGGAAATTTTCTTCATAGCAAAATATTGGACGTTGTAAATCAAGATCTAGGTTCACGATCTTGCCTTTGTGTGGACCATTTAATAGAATGCCATGTAAGTAGGTACAACCTTGAGATCCGATTGGCAGGATACCACCAAATATTTTTTCTAATTCTAGATCGTAGTCTTCATCTGAAATATCATCGTCATCTTCTATTTTTCTGATAATTTCCTCCCAATCTTTGTTGGTCATTTCAGGATGTAGGATAACAGGGTTTTGAAGACTATTTTCTGGTTGATCGCAAAGATCATGGATCGATTTTCCAACGGGGTAAATCCCATAGAATGGTCCAGCGCCTGAGTTTTGACTATTCTTTGCTCCGTTTCCAATATGTAAGACAAATGATTTGTAGCAATCTGGTAATGTAATATTGTAGCGGTTTTCAAATTCAGCAATCTCACTTTTAACAGCAGGCTCACTAAGCTCATAATTATGTTTAGAGGCCCCAAACACTTGATATGTTGGATCTGCTTTCTTTGCTTGCTGTAGCTTTTCGATGATTCTAATTACTTGTTGCTCATGTCTCATGTTCTTGTTGTGATAGTTAAAAAATACCGTTCTATTTGTCTCCTGTGTCTTAATATATGAACAATTGCATGCTCTAACAATAAGTCGATATTACTAATGTGTTTCCATCTAAAATTACGAGGTGAATAAAGATCGATGTCGGGATACTTATTAAACAATTTTTCTAGGTTCTTTATAAGTATTGGAAAATGGTTTGTATACGCTTCTACTGTTTGGAATTGTATTTTAACGGGCTGATCCACTGATTCTCCTAACGCTCTTTTTATCTCTATCAAATACCAATCTCCTGCTTTGATCACATGAGACAGAATTGTTTGGATTGAGGCGCAATCTTCATTTGTTGGGTCTACTATTTCCTTCAATTGTGTATCCGATATCCGATTTAACGAATCAGCTAATTCATTCAGTGCTCGCTCGTATTCATCTAATAAAGCACCAATCGCTCCATTTTCTCTGAAATTGTTCATTTTATATCCTTAAATATATTAGTCAAACATCATTTTCAAGAAAAGAGTTCCATTTATTAACCTTTCAAATAGATTCAGTAAAATAATGAAGACCAAAATAATTTTAGTTTGAGTAGAAATATTAAGAATCTTAAAGTTTAAAGGCTTATGTATTATTTTATTTTAAATAGAACGAGAACGTATAAATTAGGTTTGATATAAGAAAATGATTAACTATATTGATGTTCCTATCTTATCCAATTGAATAACCTTTCCTTTTTGTTTTCAAACAAAGGTATAAACTGTATACGACTATGAACCACCCATGTTTTCTCAAATTTGCCATCTTCTTTTTTTCTTTTTTTATTAGTGTTATTATAAATGCCCAGATTAATAATACAGAATATCAAATCGACTATACACCAGCACAAATAGACATTTGTCAAAGTACTTCTGACTCTGAAATAAAGGTATTGGCAAAGGACATTGGTCTAAGTGATTTTGAAATGACAATTGGCTTACCCCCAGGTATTTTATATGAGTCGGGAAGCATAAATCTCTCGAGTGGACCAATAGGCTATACGGTAACAGAAGTCAACATAATGGATCTTTCAAATCCAGTGTTTGGACTTTCAAATTTATCGTCGTGGAATGCAGGTGATGAGGTCACCTTTACAATTACTAGGTCAGGAAACTGTGCAGCAGTAGATCATAGTCTTAACTCTGGTACATTCAAAGAGGAAGTTACGATTAATTATAATGATAATGGCACTCCTAAAACTGATTCAGATACTGACCCAACAGTCAATTCTTACCAAGTAAATTATGGTGTACTTAGTATTCTGCCTGTTGATCCAATATTTTCCACAGTTGGAACTTTTGAAACACGTGATGTAATTGTTAGACAAGGAGGTTTGGGTTGTCTGTCTAGGTACGAGCATTATGTAATTGTTGGTAGAGATTTGGTTAATTATAGTCTGTATTTCAGCGGAACTCTTTTAACTCCTGCTAGTGTTTCCCCAAATAGTACAAGCACTGCAGACACCTTGTTTTACAATATAGACATGAGTGTTGCTCCCTTCAGCTCCGTTGGGAATGGAAATGGCTGTTTCGATAATGGTGAAGAGATGTTATTCGTAGAAACCTTTACAGTTCGCGGATGTTACAATGCTTCTAGTTATCATCATTCAAACTGGGGATGTAATTCCGAAATATGTTTGTCATCGGTACCTCAAGAAGGGGTTGTAAATATTTCCAATGGAGTACCCGTTGTAAATTTAACAACAGTTTCAAGGCCCAGACCAGAGCTTTGCAATTCTGTTTTTTATGAAGTATTAATTACAAATACAGGAATAGAAACCTCCCCAGCAGGAGGAGCTGTCGCTACTGATGTTGCAATTATTTTTGGAATGGGAACAAACAACACGCCTATTTCAACACCCCAAACGCGCACCACTTGGGGATCTGATAGACAAGGAACCAGATTTTGGGATAACTTTGAATTGAATGGTTTTCCAGTAGCCGATTCTGCGCTGTTTCATAATGTAACCTCTAGAGGGCCAGCTAGTTTTATTCCGCCCGACTTTTATACAAATGACCCAGATGGAGTAGGAGGGTTGGATGATGTTGATGGAGACGGCTATTATGATGATTTACCAATAGGAGATTCTATTCTAGTAACCTTTGAATATTGGCTTGAACCTGATGATCCTGTATGCAATGATGCTCAAGCTAATTACCTTGGTTGGGAACATTTATATTTTGATGTTAGCTGGGAAAATCAATGTGGAGTCTTGGCACCACCAGATCGAATTGATTTGAACTATACAAATATTATTAAGGATTACCTTAATCCTTCTATATTCACAGGACCTTTAGATATTAATGACGGGGATGTATTCAATGTAGAATTTACTCCTGTTTTTGGTGGTTACGGAGGTGCTTATCCCTTGTGTAATGGGCAGGCTGCTCTAAATAGTGCTTCTTCTGATTGGTATGTTACTATTGATTTTCCTCCTGGTATTTCAATTGGTCCAAACCCACAAACCAACCCAATTCATGCTGCGCTAAATCCAACAATCGCCCAAGTAGGAAATCAAGTGGTTTATACGCTTGATCGCTACATGGCTGGGGTGTACCCCTTTCAATTACAATTGGATTGTTCGGCAGGAGTTGTAAACCCGATTATCTTGCCACTTACAACACACTATTCATGCAGTGATGGAAATGGAAATGTTTGTTGGGAGTCTGATATACATTGCTATGAAATACAAATTTCATCTCATTGTCCAAATCCTTGTACCGGTCCAGTTACGACTGATTTTGATGCTAGAAGAACAACACCTGGCTGGACAAATGCAACTCGTACTGCTCTTGTAGATCTAGACGATGGCACGGAATTTAATTTTGATTTTTATTACCCTCATGATACCATGAATATCAGTAGTGGTGCAGTCATTTCCGATACCGCGCTAACTGATCTGTTTTATAAAGTTACCTATTCAAACATTGCAAGTGGAATTGACCAGATTGTGCTTGTAGATGCAACAGTAGAAATTGTTGATGTTTCCAAAGGAACGACGCATAATTTCCCAATTTCAAGTTTACCAACGCCAGTGATTGAAGGTCCAGACAACTTTAGTCTTACATTTGATTTGAGTTCATTCAACGAATTGGTAAGCTCTACTTACCTCTATGGTGGTGATCTGACTACTCCAGGAGTTTATAGTGCAGATAGTATTCGTGTAGTCGCAAATTTTGTCGTAGCAGATGATTTTACAGCAATCACCCAATTCCAGATGACTAATTTTACTGGAACCTACTTTACTTTTGATGGTGGTGGAGATACATTAAAGTGTGATACTTACAGTGATAGAGCGTTGTTTGAAAAGGCATTTTTGAGAGCAGGAAGAGTGGAACGAAGAATTGATGGATGTGATGAAGAACTTGTTCGCTTTCTATTCTGCCAAAATACGGCAAGTGGTGATAACTATCCAAATGAATACCGACCACCTTATCGAATGGATTCTTTTAGAATAGAAATCCCTCCTTCATTTACATTTACGGGAACGGTAGACATTCGGAATATTCAAATGGGGTTGATTACTGGCATTAATACCTACAAAATGGTTGGAAACGACTTATGGGTATATCCGCCTCCAGGTTGGCGTGATATTGATAAAACAACAACCAATTGGGGTAGTATCTATGTCGGATTAAAGGGAACTTGTAAATCTGATGTGGCAACAAATATGACCTACGAGTGGCATGGGACGGAGTACTATTATCATCCTAACCCCGCAGTTCATAAAAGCTTTGTAAGCAGCTATGTCGTCAACACAATTACCTATTCTGCTCCTGAATTCAGTATACAAGCAAACAACCCTGTTCAAAGTGGTGTCAAGGAGGAAGTGTCTTGGGATATAGACGTATGCAATACCACTTCTTTTGCTAATGTGGACTACAACTGGTTAAGCATTGAGAACAACCCCAATGTCCTTATTACCGCGGTTTCAGAGGTTGTGAATGGTGTTGAATCTACGTTACCTTATTTGGTAAGTGTAGATGGGATTTATGTTCAAATAGGGGCGATTAATAATGTGGAATGTCGAACGGTTAGAATTTCGGCTAAATACTCAGATTGTGGCAATCAAACGATTGATGTCGGTCATAACTGGGATTGCAATGCTTATCCACAAAGTCTTGCTGCAGATGATCCAAGCTGTTATTTGATTGAAACACTGACAATCACTCCACAGCCAGCACAAGTACAATTGAGTATTACGGATCAGCCAAATATCATTGGTCTCTGTTCTTTGCTAACGTATGATTTAGAGATTAACAGTGCACAGCTAGCAGATATTGTGGACCCTAGTTTCTCTATAATATTCAATAACGCGCCAGGCATAACTGTCAATAGCGTCTCCTTCGAGTATCCAGCTGGTTCGGGCAACATAGAAACGCTGAATCCAACAGTTAGTCCAACTTCACTTTCTTTTGATTTGAATGATCATAGTGCCATCCTGGCCAATAGCGGTATAAACGGTACAATTACGGCTACAGATCCAAATGACAGAAAAGTATTGATCTCTATTGAAATGATTACAGATTGTGATTTTATTTCAGGCTCTACACTCAAGTTTCAAGTCGGCGGTAATCAGCCATGTGGAGAACCTGCCATCGGTGATCAAATCGTATTGATATCAGACAATTTGGAGCTGCCTCAAGCACAGAACTTATACGATGCGAATGTTGCCATTTCCACTAATCCATTAGGAACAGTTTGTAACTCTTCTGCTCTAGTAGATGTGCAAATCTTTATCACAGGAGGGAACACTGCAGGCTCAGACTCTTCTTTCTTAACATTACCTGCTGGGACTTCATTTGATTCTGGAACATTTAACTGTACACCATCAGCAGGCGTTTTCTGTCCTACTTACTCCGTTACGACAATAAATGGCCAAGAGGTCCTTGTAATGGTGATTCCACCTGGTATGAATTCAGGAGACCTTCTTGATTTTAGCTTTGAAGTTACAGCAGATTTAACAGTCTTTTCTCAAGGAGATTCCCTAGAAATCGTCAATACGACTGAGTTGAATAACATCGCTTGTGGTAGTAGTCTTTGTAGTAGCATCAGTGCACAAACCGGATACGGAACATCTGTAATTGAGATTGATCAGGTATTAGTCGCTTCAGCATCGGCAAGTACTGCAGTCATTTGTTTTGGTGAAAGCAATGGAACTGCCACAGCTAATGCATCAGGAGGAACGATGCCTTATAGCTATCAGTGGAGTGATGGCTCAGTCCTAGGAATTGCAACGGGGTTAGGCGTAGGAAATTATATGGTTACCATCACCGATTCTAAAGGATGTATTGCTGTTGATTCTATTTATGTCGCAAGTCCTTCAGTTGTTGATGTCACACTAAACCAGTCAGACTTAAGTTGTAATGGATTTAGTGATGGGGTAATTAACGCTGTAACGGGTGGCGGTATACCCGGTTACTCCTATGAGTGGAGCTCAGGTGCTACAACACAAGGGATTTCAGGTCTTGGTACTGGCACATACACCGTTTCTGTGACCGACGCGAATGGCTGTGTAAGTGTTGAGTCAACTACCATCACTGAACCAGCAGTTCTTAGTTGTAATATGACTGTAACAGATGCGACTTGCAATGGTTATAAAGACGGTTTTGCTACCGCTGCTACAACAGGAGGGACACCGACTTATGCTTATCTTTGGGATAGTAATGCCTTTAATCAAACAACTCAAACTGCTGTAGGATTAGGAGCGGGTACCTACGATTTAACGATAACAGACGACCGTGGATGCCTAACCCAATGCGCCGTTACGATCAATGAACCGACTAAGCTGAAAGTCTTTGTTAACTCTAAAGATGTTTCTTGTATAGGATTGTCTGATGGCTCCATTACATTGAATGCAAATGGGGGATCACCAGGGTATACTTATCAGTGGGATATGGCTGCTGGTAGCCAAACAGTCCCAAGCATTTCAGGACTGGCAGCGGGTACTTACGAGGTAACAGTCACAGACAATTTAGGCTGTTTTTCAATTGTCTATATTTTAGTTGAGACTGAAAATTGTGATCCTTGTACCCTAGACATTTGTGCAGTGATTGGCTCAAGTCCAAATCACCCACTTTCTTCACTTGATTGTGATGGCGATGGTGTGACAAACGAAGATGAGTGTACAGACGGCACAGATCCTCTTGATCCTTGTGACTTTGAAGATACAAGCATTACTGGGCCAGTGACTGCAGATCAGAGTGACTGTGAAAACTTATGTCCTGATCTATCTCCTGTTATGACAATCCTACCTGGCAATATTGCTGGGATGTCAGCTGTGGAAGTCGCAATAGAAGTCGTTGAATTGGATAGTGTAGACACCGATGGCTCAGTTATAATTGTTCGTATGCCTTCAGATCCAAGACTTGTTTTTGTTTGGGATATCGGATTGACTCAAGCGGCTTTAGTTCCAGTTCAGAACCCCGAATGGAATTATCTTGGAGACAATGGATTCGTTCATACTTGGACTTACAACGGTCCAGGATTGGTGATTAAAGGAGAAAAAAGATCTGCATTGGGTTTTCAGTCATTTTATGATCCCCAATCGACTGATGGACAGACGACTCTTACTGCTACCGTCTTACCATTTGGTGGCGGCGAATGTGAAATAACCAATAACACTGATTCTGAACGATTGGTGTATTTTAAGTAATAAAGTATAGGTCATCTTTTATAGATGGCCTATCATAACTTTCCTTCATTTCTAACGAGTTATGATTTTATCAATTTATCTATTATGAACGACAAACTTTTTTTATGAAAACTACTTTTACTAGTAATTTTATTGTAATTATCCTCTTCATTATATCGATTGAGGCTTCGGCTCAGATTAATAACACTGAGTTTCAGATTAATTACACGCCAGAGCAAATTGACGTTTGCCAAACTACTTCTAATTCAGAAATTACAATTCTGGCAAAGGATATCGGATTAAGCGATTTTGAAATTACCATTGGATTACCGCCTGGAGTACTTTATGAATCAGGTAGTATTACTGTTACTGCTGCACCTACAGGCTATATGGTAACCGAGTTGAACATTTCTGATCTTTCGAATCCTGTATTTAGTATTTCTAATGGAAATTCTTGGGGCGCGGGTGATGAGGTTGCTATAACCATCACCAGATCTGGTAATTGTGATGCAGTTGACCATAGTCTTAACGCTGGAACATTTAAAGAAGAAGTCTTTATTCGTTACAAAGACGGTGGTGTTTCAAAAACAGATATGGACACTGATCCTGCTATAAACTCTTATCAAGTCAATTATGGAGTACTCAGTATTTTGCCTGTAGCACCCGTCTTTTCTACCGTAGGGACCTTTGAAACTCGTGATGTGATTGTACGACAAGGTGGATTTGGTTGTTTATCAACATATGAACATTATGTCGTGGTAAGCAGGGAATTGATCAATTATAAGTTTTACTTTGATGGAGCACTTTTATCTCCTTCTAGTATTCTTCCAAACGGTTCAGGTACTGCTGATACTATGTTTTACCTTATCGATATGGCTGCAACTCCATTTAACACAGTTGGTAATGCAAATGGATGTTTTGACAATGGAGAGGAAATGTTATTCGTTGAAACCTTTACGGTTGGAGGATGTAATGCTTCAAGTTTTCATCATTCTAATTGGGGATGTAACAATGACATTTGTCTAGCAGCAGTTCCCCAGAATGGAGTTGTAAATATTACGAATGGGGTCCCAGATGTCAAAATTACTGTATTGTCTAATCCAAGGTTGGAGTTATGTGATACAATTAACTACAAAATACTCATAACCAACCAAGGAATTGAGACGACTCCTCCAGGAGGAGCGATTGCAACTGACCTAGCCATCATTTTTGGATTAGGTAGTAATAATACTCCAATTTCGACTCCAACAAATAGTACCACTTGGGGATCAATTCAATATAACACTAGGTTTTGGGGAAATTTTAAGCTAAATGGTATTCCTGTTGTTGATTCGAGTTTATATAGTTCAAATGTTTCTTGGGGAGCAGCCTCTTTCATCGCGCCAGATTTTTATACTTCTGACCCTGATGGTTCTGGCGGGTTAAAAGATATTGATGGCGATGGTTTTTTTGATGATCTAGCTACTGGAGATTCTATAATTGTTAGTTTCGATTATTGGATTAAACCAAGAACCTTTGCTTGTACAGCAGACCCATCTCGAAACTACATTGGCTGGTATCATAACTTCTTTGATGTCAACTGGGAAAACCAATGTGGTGCACCTTCAGCACCTAGAAGGGTAGACTTGAATTACTCTGCAATCATGAAACATCGATTTATTATTTCTGAATTTTCTGGTCCTCTTGACATTGCAGATGGAGATACCTTTACCGTAGACTTTCTTCCCAGCTTTGGTTCATATGGTGCGAATAGTCCACTTTGTAATGGACAAGCAGCTATGAATAGTGCTTCTTCAGATTGGACAGTAACAATTGATTTGCCACCAGGCGTTTCATTAGGTCCAAACCCACAAACAAACCCTGCTCATGCCAATCTCAATCCTTCAATCGTTCAAGTAGGGAACCAAGTGATCTACGAGGTAGATCGGTATACTTTTACTAACTTCCCCATTCAATTGCAGTTTGATTGTGCAACTAGTCTAGGAGGCTCAGTTGTTATCCCTGTCACCTCCAATTATACATGTTCAGACGATAATGGGAATGTTTGTTGGACAGAAGATATCCATTGCTATGAATTGATTGTCAGAACACATTGCCCACTGCCATGCACAGGTCCTGTAACAAAAGGGTTTGATGCAAAAAGAGCAACAGCTGGCTGGACGGATGCGACAATGACAACTCATGTCAACTTGGATGATCCTGGCTATAATTTGGATTACTATTTACCACATGATACTATGAACGTTTGTAGTGGAGCGGTAATGTCTGATACTGCTGTAACTGACCTCTTTTTTAAGATGACTTATTCAAATACGGCAAGCGGAATTGATCAGATTCAGTTAATAGATGCAGAAATTGAAATTTTTGATATCTCTTCTGGAACCAACTATACCTTCCCAATTTCAAATCTTCCAACTCCAATGACTGAAAGTGCGAACAATTTTAGTCTAACGTTTGATCTAAGTTCGTTTAATGGAATGGTTAACTCAACATACTTGTACGGCGGTGACTTGAGTGCACCAGGTATCTATTCAAATGATAGCATTAAAATTTCTGCAAATTTTGTTGTGGCAGATGATTTTAATGAAATTACACAATATCAGTTGACGAACTTTACTGGATCTTTTTACACATTAGACCCAGCAGGAGATCCCATCGTTTGTGATGTATATAGTGATAGAGCTACTTTTGAAAAAGTACAATTAAGAGTTGCTAATAATGTTAATTTGGATTTCTTTGGTTGTGAAGAAATTATAGCCCCCTTTTATTTCGCGCAAATTTCATCGAGTGCGGATGTTTATCCCAATGAATATCGTCCTTCTTATAGGTTAGATTCATTTAAAATTGAAATACCTCCGACACTAACTTTTACAGGCACGCTGCACATTAGAAACGTTATAATGGGGCAAATTAATGATATTACTTCTTATCGATTCGATGGGAATGATTTATGGATTTATCCACCTCCTGGTTGGTTAGATAATGATAAAATCACTACAAATTGGGCAAGAATTGATGCTGGTTTTGTCGCAACTTGTTCTCAACCCGAAAACATGGCTATTTTTCATGAATTTCATGGAACTCGATATTTTTATCATCCTAACTCTTCTGTTCATGAACCAGTGATATCGGGAAATAACGGAACTAAATTAGATTATTTCGCACCCCAATTTAGTTTACAAGCAAATAATCCGAATCAAAGTGGCGTTCGAGAGGAAGTTTCATGGGATATGGAAGTTTGTAATACAACTTCGTTTGCGGATGTAGATTACAACTGGTTGAATATTGAAAATAATCCGAACGTAAGTGTGACATCGATTACAGAAGTTCTGAATGGAGTAGAAACAACGCTTCCTTATTTATTGGGAACGGACGGAATATTTGTACAGATTGGAGCGATCAATAATATTGAATGTAAAACAATTAGAATCAATGCTAACTATTCAGATTGTGGTGTTCAAACAATAGAGGTAGGCCATAATTGGGATTGTACAGAATATCCTGCGAGTTTGGCAGATGACGATACAACTTGCTATATCGTTGAAACCTTAACCATTACGCCTCAGCCTTCCCAAGTACAAATGAGTATACTAGATCAACCGAATATCATCAGTCTGTGCTCATTGCTAACGTACGAGCTTGAAATAAATAGCGCTCAGCTGGCAGATATTGTGGACCCAACTTTTTCAATATTGTTTAACAACGCACCTGGTTTCACTGTTAATAGCACGTCTTTTGAATATCCAGCAGGATCAGGTAATATTGAAGTGTTAAGCCCAACTGTTAGTCAAACATCCCTAATGTATGACTTGAATGATCATTCCCTAATAACGGCAAATCCTGGAATAAATGGAACGATAACAGCTACAGACCCCAATGATAGAAAAGTGCTCGTTACAATTGAATTGATTACTGATTGTGATTTTGTTTCTGGTTCTTCCCTTAGATTTCAGGTAGGAGCTAATCAACCTTGCGGTGTCCCAGCTATCGGAGATCAATCAATTTTGATCTCGGATAATCTAGAAATTCCCCAAGCACTGGATCTTTATGATGCTAATGTTTCAATTACGACAAATGCGTTAAGTACCGTTTGTAATACATCGTCAAATGTAGATGTTCAAATCTTCATTACTGGAGGGGCAACAAGTGGGGCAGATTCTTCCTTCTTATACCTTCCTTCTGGTGTTTCCTTCGATACCGGAACCTTCAATTGTGTCCCTACAGCTGGTGTCTTTTGTCCAACTTATACTGTATCTACAATTAATGGACAAGAGGTGTTGGTCATGGCAATCCCTAGTGGAATGAACAGCGGTGATATCCTCGACTTTAGCTTCGAAGTTTCGGCTGATTCAATGTTTGTTTACGGAGATTCAATCGTAATTCTAAATACAACGGAATTGAATAATATTGCTTGTGGAAGCACCTTTTGCAATAGCATTAGCGCTCAAACTGGATTTGGTACAGGTATTCTAGACATTGATTTCCCATTGTCATCCGTTGGTTCTATGAGTGCAGCTGTCAGTTGCTTCGGAAGCAATGATGGTAGTGCAACTGTTGTCGCAAATGGGGGAACAGCTCCTTATAGCTATTTTTGGAATAATGGAGCAAACACTAGCACTGTTACTGGTGTTTCAGAAGGAACTTACACAGTTGTTATCACAGATGCTAAAGGATGCGTCTCTACTAGTTCTGCTTATGTTAGTAGCCCGGCTGACATTAATATTTCATTCACTCAGACAGACCTGAGCTGTAACGGATATACAGATGGTACAATAAGCGCAGCTTCCAGTGGTGGCACATCAGGTTACAATTATACGTGGAGCACAGGCGCTACTACATCAAGTATTTCAGGAATAGGAAACGGAACCTATGTTGTTTCGGTAACAGATGCCAATGGTTGTTTGAAAACGTCCTCTACAACCATTCTTGAACCTGCCGTTTTAGGATGTAATATGAATGTGGTGAACGCTACTTGTTTTGGTAGTTACAATGGATCCGCCTCAGCAACGACAACTGGCGGCACACCCGGCTATTCGTACTTGTGGGATGGCGGTGCATTCAATCAAACGACTCAAACCGCTGTAGGCCTTGGAGCTGGCACCTACGATCTTACCATTACGGATAGTCAAGGTTGTTTATCGCAATGTGCTGTAACAATCAACGAACCTCCTCAACTCAAAGTGTTTGTAAATTCAATGGATGTTTCGTGTGTCGGATTTTCTGATGGCTCGATTGCTCTAAATGCGGCAGGTGGTTCTCCTGGCTATTCCTACCAATGGGGAGCCTCAGCTGGTGGGCAGACGACTGCTACAATTGCAAACCTTTCCGCAGGAAATTATGAAGCAACTATTACCGATGATGCTGGTTGCACAGCTATCGTTTACGTTTTAATTGAAACAGAAAACTGTGATCCTTGTGCGCTAGATGTATGTGCTGTTCTGTCAGCAGACCCAAGTAACCCGCTTGGAACAATTGACTGTGATGGTGATGGTGTCGCAAATGCAAACGAGTGCACAGACGGTACCGATCCTAAAAATGAATGTGACTTCCTAGTTGGTAGCATCACTTTGCCTGTAACAGCCGATCAAAGTGGTTGTTCAAACCTTTGCCCTGATCTATCACCAATTATGACGATACTTCCTGGTAATATTGCTGGTGTTTCTGGTGTCGCTGTTGCTGTGGAAGTGGTTGAAGTCAATGATGTGGATACGGACGGAGGTGTTATTATCGTTCGGATTCCTTCAGATCCTCGTTTTGTATTTGTTTGGGATATCTCACTTTCAAATGCTGCTCTGGTGCAGGTAAACAATACTTTTTGGAATTACCTTGGGAATAATGGATTTGTTCATACTTGGACCTATAACGGGCCCGGAGGTGTTATCCCTGCTGGATTGAGAGCTTCCTTCGGATTTGAGGCGATTTATGATCCACAAGCAACTGATGGACAAACAACCATCACTGCCACAATTGTTCCGACAAGTGGAGGTGAATGTAAATTGACCAATAACACTGATTCTGAACGTTTGGTCTATTTTAAGTAGTTCTATCTAAGCTAATAAAAACAGGTCACCTCAGAATGGTGACCTGTTAATTCTGTCTATTGAAACATTTTTGTGTCTTTCTTGGTATTGTTGAATGCAACTATTGTAATTCAATCCAATGCTCAAATCAATAACAATGAATTTATAATTGATTACACAGCGGGTCAAATTGATGTTTGTCAAGGAAGTTATCTTTCAGAAATATCGATTTTAGCCAAAAATATTGGATTAGACAGTTTTGAAATGGCTGGTAACTGAATCAAGATTAAAAAAAATGTAATTTTATGGTTGAGATTTTCTAATTTAGTTTTCTAACTACTAAAACCATTGTTTTAATCTGCTAAAACACGGTTTTCTATCAATATTGCTCGAATAGAAGCTGGTGTTATATTTTTTTACGATTAAAACTTAGAAAAATGAAAAACGTTTTAGTATTACTAATGGTAACTATCTTTAATTGTTATCTAGAAGCACAAACCTGCGCAGAGTCTACCGCTCAAATAGATTTAGATATAAATAATGTAAGTGCTCGATTACTAGCTGGTGGAGATTTATGGTGGGATCTTTCAGATGGTAAGTACATTGCGCCCAAGCCTTTACCTGGCGAAAATCCAGTTTCAGCTATCTTTGCTGGAGCAATTTGGATCGGAGGAACGGATAATGCAGGAAATCTTAAACTTGCAGCTCAATCTTATAGACAAACTGGAAGTGATTTTTGGCCAGGACCAATCATAAATAATCCAGTTACACCGTTTGAATGTATTAAATGGGATCGTCACTTTAGTGTATTAGGGGCAGAGATTTCAGCTTTTATTGATGATTATAATGACAATGGAACGATCAATGACCCCATTCCAAACTCAATTTTAAAGTGGCCTGCAAGTGGAAATCCGAAAACCTTTCCTGTCCTAGGACCACTTCCAATACGAGACCTCGCCCCATTTAATGATCAAAATAGCAATGGGATTTATGAGCCAACGCTTGGAGACCATCCAATTTTATGACTAGATAACTGCCAGAGTGGATACGCTGATCAAATGGTTTGGTGGGTTGTAAATGACATTGGAAATACACATAGCAATACGAATGGTCAGCCGATTGGCCTTGAAATGAGCGTCATGGCGTATGCCTTTACAGATCCTCCCTACGATTATACTACATTTTATACGTACGATATTATTAATCAGAGCAATGATGATTTGATTGATGCTTACGTTGGACAATGGTTAGATATGGATATAGGTTGTTGGAGTAACGATTTTTTAGGCTGTGATGTTTCAAGGTCAATGGGAATTGGATATAATGGAACTGCTACAGATCCCGATTGTGGTATTTTTTCCTCTGTTAATGGATATGGAAATGATATTCCGTTATTAGGAGTTGACTTACTTGCAGGTCCCAAAGACAGTGTTGGGCAACCATTGCCTATGACGTCTTTTCTATATTATAATGGAGATAGTTCTCCAACTGGTCAACCTTCTACTGCCTTGGATCATTATCGATACTTACAGGGCATATGGAGAGATGGCACGCCTGTTGAATATGGTGGTGATGGTTATCTGGAAGGTACTTATGCGCACCCATTCATGTTTCCGGAGGATCCAACTGACCTCAACGGCTGGTCTGAATGCGCAACCGGTAACATGCCAGGAGACCGTCGTTTCGTCATGGGTTCAGGACCATTTACGTTGCCTTCAGGAGGCCGTAATCAGTTTACAGTGGCAGTGATCTTTGAACCAAGTGTACCACACCCATGTCCAAGCTTTACACCATTACAGCTGTCATCAGACACCATTCAGCACCTTTTTAATGACTGTTTTTATGCTCAACGAAGTACAAATAATGAAGAAGTGATTCCTGAGGCTTTAAAAGAATTAGCAGTCTACCCAAATCCGACAACAGTAGGCAAAGGAGTTACCATTAAGGGAGTTCCGAGCAATTCGATCATAGAAGTCAGTGCTATTGATGGTAGAATACTGTATGCAACAAATCAGGAGAAAATCAACACCCAAGATATGTTCTGGGACTTGAAAACAGATCAAGGGATACCTGTTTCTCAAGGATTGTACTTCATAACTGTAAGACTCAAAGGAGTCGGTCAAAGAGTGTTAAAGGTATCTGTCTTCTGATTAACTAGGACAAGGTGCTTTGATAATGGAGCACTTTGTCATAGATTTTAGAATGAAAATAGGTTATTGAATAGAAAACACAGACTGGTCCAAGTTCGTCCCATATCCAAAGACGCTGTTCAGCTTAAAAGACTGACCCGTTGTGAGATCGTAGGGCTTGTCTAGCAATTTTACAGTAGGCGGCATTAGGCTGTCAGTCCCTGTGAAGTTAAAGCCTTCTGCCATCTGCACCCAGCTTTGCATATATACGGCATTCGCCTTACCTGACAAGAGCGCAGTCATCTCTGTATCTCGATTGATGACAAGTTCTTCCTCTTTGTACAAATCAATTGTATTCACAACACCTAATGTGCCTAGAAACATGGGCAAATGCCTTGTAAACATAATAGGGTAATGCGTATGCCCATATTCAAATTCTGCTTCTCCGACCTGTGCTAGATTGATGATTTTTTCTGGGATCAATTTTCCATCTGGTTTCAGGTATTTTCTCAAGTGTTTAAAAATTTGCACTTGATATTCATTTGCACAATAAATACTCATTAGCTCTCCGATCACGTAATCTACTTGTTCGGGCAATTCCGTTTTCATCGCATCTCCATGAATCAAAACCACTTTATCTTCCCAGTCATTGCGCTTGAGTTCTGCCTTTATGAAGTCAATTACATTTGGGTTATTCTCAATTAGATACGCCTTTTTTACATAAGGCAAATAATGATGTGTCAGCGCAAGGGTTCCAACTCCTGCTTCGCAAACCACAGCATCTTGTAGGTTATTATAATGAGCAAATGTGCGCTTATAACTGTTGACTCGTTGTTCATCCGTCTCCATAATCTTATAATAGATCGCAGGAAATCCATAGTGCTCCACATCAAAGGTCTGTGCCTTCAACAATTCATACTTTAATTCTGGATATGATTCAACAATTTTATCAACGAAATTTGCCATTTTTTACTATTTATTTTAATGATTAATGTTCTATTATGATAGTTCAATGAAGGTAATTATTGTTATTAAATAATTGCTTTAAGTAGATTGACTCTAAAGTATTATTATCAAGCCTTTATCCCTAATTTATTAAGGATTAGTAATTAAGCATTAATAATTATCCTACAACAATATTCACCATTCGTTTTGGTACAACAATAATTTTTCGAACTGTTTTACCTTCTACATATTTTTGAACGATCTCTAAGGCTAACGCCTCTTTTTCCATTTCTTCCTTGGTAGCGTCAGTCGCAAAGTCAGCAGTAGCGCGTTTCTTACCGTTTATACAAATCGGATAAGTAACAGAATCTTCTACTAAGTAGCTTTCATTCACTTCTGGATAGCTTGCCAAATGTACGGAAGTAGTATAGCCGAATTTTTGCCAAATTTCATCAGCAACATGCGGTGCAAAAGGAGCCAATAAAATGACCAATTGTTCAAGAATAGCTTTGTTGTGATTGTCTAACTTTCGTAAATCATTCACACATACCATAAAGGCACTCACACTGGTGTTAAAGGATAACCGTTCAATGTCATTGGTTACCTTTTTAATGGCAGTATGCAAGACTTTCAACGCTTCTTTAGAGGGTGATTCATCATTAACGATCCATTTATCTTCTGAATAAAACAAAGACCAAAACTTCTTTAAAAACTTATAAACGCCTTCAATTCCTTTTGTATCCCAAGGCTTTGCTGCTTCTAATGGACCTAAGAACATTTCATACATTCGATAACAATCAGCACCGTATTGATTGACAATATCGTCAGGATTCACTGCATTGAAATAACGCTTACCCATTTTTCCAGCCTCAGATTCGGTGTAGATCATTGAATCATTTGCCTGTTTAGAAGGATAGAACTTTCCATTTTGATAATACCCCATTCCGCATTGAAACTTAGCAGTAGCATATTCTGGTCGCCATTCAATGAACTTCTTAATACTTTCTATATTTAAATAAGAATCCGGTGAACCATATTCCTGTACAATGTTTACGTCAATAGGAATACGGGTGTAACCTTCCCTTTCTTCTTCAGAAAGACCTTGCGCAATTTTGCTGCATACGAACAGAGTGGTACCGTCTACCTTATCTTTTTTCATGTACAAATACTCAATCACTCCTTGAATCATTCCCTGATTGACCAACTTTTTAAACGGTTCATCTGTAGGAACCATTTTTTTGTCATACATGAATTTATGCCACATTCGGGAATACATTAAATGCCCAACGGCATGCTCAGCTCCACCAATGTACAAGTCAACCTCTTTCCAATAGTTTAACGCAGCATCACTTGCGAATTCTTCCTGATTGTCTGGATCCATATATCGTAAGAAATACCAAGAAGAACCAGCAAAACCGGGCATCGTATCGACTTCTCTAGTCATTCCGTTTGGAAGATTCGCCCAGTCAGTCAACTTAGCCAAGGGCGCCTTGCCATCAGACGTTGGTTTGAAGTCATTCAATTCCGGTAAAATCAATGGCAATTCACTCAATGGCAATTTGTGCTCCACGCCATCCTTATCATACACAATCGGAATCGGTTCTCCCCAATACCGCTGACGGCTATAATTCGCATCTCTTAACTTATAATTGATTTTACGATTGCCAATTTCTTCTGCTTCCATTTTGTGGATGACTGCTTGGATAGCATCTTTCACTTCCATTCCATTCAAGAAATCAGAATTAATCATTTTACCCAACTTATCATCTAAGGAGGCATGAGGATAATCTGATTTATCAACAACAGGGATGATCTCCAATCCGAATTTTTCTGCAAACCGTTGATCTCGTTCATCGTCGCTCGGCACGGCCATAATTGCTCCTGTACCGTATCCAGCCAACACATACTCTGCAATCCAAATCGGAACGCGTTTACCACTCATCGGGTTGATGGCATAAGAACCAGTAAAACAGCCAGTCACTTTCTTGACATCCGCCATCCTGTCCAACTCAGAACGGGTTTGAACGTAGGTCTGATATTCGTCAATCGCTTGCTGTTGGCCTTCCGTTGTCAAGGAGTTGACTAATTCGTGCTCAGGCGCTAATGCCATATAAGTGGCTCCGAAAATTGTATCAGGTCTGGTTGTAAAGACTTCAATTGATTTTTCAGAATTTTCAATCTTAAAAAAGACTTGGGCACCTTCAGAACGCCCAATCCAGTTGCGCTGTTGCGTTTTTAAGCTATCTGACCAATCTACGTTGTCCAAACCGGATAACAGGCGCTCAGCATAAGCCGTTGTCCGCAAGGACCATTGTAACACAGGTTTCTGTGTAACGGGGAAACCACCACGCTCAGAAACGCCATCTTTTACTTCGTCATTTGCCAACACCGTACCCAATTCCTCACACCAGTTGACCGTGCTTACTTTTCGGTAGGCCAATCGGTAATTCATTAAGATGTCGCTTTGTTGCTTGGGCGTATAGCTATTCCACTCATCGGCAGTGAAGGTGTCTTCTTGTGAGGTCGCAGCAGTAACCGATCCATTGCCGTTTTGTTTGAATTCATTCTTCAATGACTCAATTGATTCAGCTATATTGCTAGAAGTGTCGAAATAGTGGTCGTATATCTCAAGGAATATCCACTGTGTCCACTTATAGTATTCGGGGTTGCTAGTTTTTACTTCACGGCTCCAGTCATAGCTAAAACCGATATTGTCTAACTGTGAACGGAATACCTTGATGTTTTTGTCTGTTGATTTTGCAGGGTGGACGCCCATACTCACTGCATATTGCTCAGCAGGCAAGCCGAAGGCGTCGTATCCCATTGGGTGAAGGACATTAAACCCTTTCAATCGTTTAAATCTTGAAAAAATATCTGTAGCGATATAACCTAACGGGTGCCCAACATGAAGGCCTGAACCAGAAGGATAAGGAAACATATCTAAAACATAGTACTTGGGACGGTCAGTCTCATTACTGATTTTATAGATTTGATTCTCTGTCCAGTAATCTCTCCACTTTTGTTCTATTGATGCGGGATTGTATTCCATAACGACGTTGCTTTTTAACATTTTACCCCAAACGGTAAAATTAAGGTGCGAAAATAATTAAAATGAATAAGAAATAAGGTATGATAACCTGTTTATTAAGGTATACAGGAACTCTATAATGAGTTTTTAGCTGCTGAGTCGCAGGAATAAGACTTGAAATAAGATGTTATAGTTCTTTGTCATAAATGGGTTAACATAGTTTTGTTCCAGAAAGTTCCTTAATTCAATTTTTATTTAAACGGTAGAAAAATATGCCTATTTCTAGCCAAACAGCTTCTTTTCCGTCAGCTCACAGATAATATGCCCAATCAACAAATGTGCTTCTTGTGCTCGTGCTGTACTGCTTGTCGGCACACAAAAACAGTGGGCACTCATCGTTTTTAATTTCCCTCCATCTTGATTCGTAAATCCAATGACAGACATACCGATTTCTCGCGCTTCCTCTGCAGCACGCAACACATTAGGAGAATTGCCTGAAGTAGATAAGGCGTATAGCAGATCACCTGGACGACCCTTTGCTTTCAGTATTCTAGCAAATACTTCATCATATGAAAAGTCATTGGCTACCGCAGTCAAGTAAGAAGTATTGACGTTTAAAGCCTCCGCAAATAGTGGATCACGATTGAGCAAGAAACGACCAGAAAGCTCGGTGGCTAAGTGTTGTGCATCGGCAGCACTTCCTCCATTGCCACAAAACAGTACTTTTCCTCCATTTTTAAAGACCTCAATCGTCAACTCGGTTACCTCTAGAATACGTTTAAGGATCGCTTCATCTTGCACCAATTGTTGCTTTACACTGATGCTCTCTTTCATGATTTGGCTAATTCTGTCCTTCATGCAACAAATTTAAACTAATTTCTTAGAAATCTATATTCAATACGATTACCAGGAACAATTCGTATAAGCAAATACAAAAAAAGCAGCCAAATCTTATTTGACTACCTTTCATTATATTTAATCTCTAACTTTGCGGAGTAGACTCAACGTTCAATTCATAAGAGATCATCAATATCAGTGATGTTATTATTTCCAAATTCATCAAACGGTCCTTTGTCCATCGCTTTTTTGATCAAGGGTTGGAAATACCAAACACTTCCAAAGAATACAAAGTGCAATAGGAAATTAACGAAGTTGTCAAAGAACCCTGGTTTACGTTGTAACGTTGCCTTACTGATCGTTTTTGCCGTGAAGTAATAGCAGAAAAGTGAGAGTACAAAGCCTATCATCATAAGAATAAACGGCAATTTAAATTCACCTAACATTCCTAGCATCTCACTAGGATCGATTAAGTCTGGATCAAAATCTGGACCTATAATTTCAATAAATTTGCCCATCACCCTTTTAATACTTAAAAGAAGCAAGAGGGAAGATACACCAGAGATTAAAAAACTGGAAACCATTGAAAAATTGAATAGGGAAGGATTTACCCTTAAGTCTTCAGGAATGTATTTGGGCAATTCGTTGTTGACGGCCCACATCCATAAATAGAATGGAATTGCACAGAGAAAACTTACAAGTAGTAGGACAGAAAATCTCAACATTAAGGCATCAGGATTGAAGTCTATTGAAGATTCTCCAATTGATTCTGCAAGCGAAGTCATATAATTGTTGATTAAAAATTGACTTGCAACTTGTGGAATACAAAACACAATAATGAAGTATTTCCAAGCTTTAGCTCGTAGTAATTTGTCTTTCATAGGTTATTGTTTTTTTTATGTTAAAACTAAAGCTCTATATTTTTAGTTGGATTTAAAAATTTTCTCGACAAATACTAGTCAAAATTCGATATGTTTGTGAAAAATTAGAAAGACATGCCATTGATTAACCGCCCAATTATATTAGCTTCAAAGTCACCGCGCAGATCTCAAATTATGAGCGATGCAGGCATAGCGTTTACCGTTCAAACCCGTGAAATAGAAGAGTCATACCCAGATACAGTCGCACTGCGATCAGTTCCAGAATTCCTAGCAAAGAAAAAGGCAGAGGGGGTGAAGGACTTCATTAAAAATCAGGAAATAATAGTGACTTCCGATACAATCGTTCTAATGAATGATACAATTTACGGAAAACCGAAAGACCGAAACGATGCGATCCGTATACTTAGTGAACTTTCAGGCACCATGCACGAAGTCATTACAGGTGTTTCCTTAATGTCGAAAGAAAAACAAATCACGTTCTCGGATGTTACTGAGGTGTATATAGATCATATCTCCCATGCTGAAATTGAGCATTATGTAGATCAGTATAAGCCGTTTGACAAGGCTGGGGCTTATGCCATTCAAGAGTGGCTAGGATTAGCGAAAATAGGAAGAATCAATGGTTCCTACTACAACGTCGTTGGACTGCCTATCAGTAAAGTCTATCATGCGCTGAGCAATTGGGAAACCCTGTGAAGTAAAAAGTAAATGGCGAATTCTGTAAAATATGCGATTGTTGATATTGAGACGACTGGTGGCGCTCATGCCAATGAAAAGATTACAGAAATTGCCATTATCGTATTGGAAGAAAACGGTGAAATTATCGAGTCGTACGAAACACTGATCAATCCATTAAGACGAATCCCTCCACATATCACTCGATTAACAGGCATTACCAATCAAATGGTCGCCAATTCTCCTACGTTTGAAGAAGTCGCTTACAAAATTAATGCGTTGACAGATCAAGCAATATTCGTAGCACACAATGTCGGATTTGATTACGGTTTCCTCCAATTAGAGTTTTCTAGAATCGGTATTGAATTTAAACGTAGACGATTGTGCACTGTGAAGCTTAGCAGGGCTGTTTTCCCAGGCTTTCGCTCCTACAGCCTAGGCAATTTGATTAAGCGATTTGATATACAAGTTGCGGACCGACATCGAGCAATGGCAGATACGCAAGCCACTGTTATTGTGTTTCAAGAAATTTTGAAAAAGGACACAAAACAAACACTTGAGCTACAGCTGAATAATGGATTGTTAGAGAAGGACTTACCTTCAGCTATTTCAATAGATGTTTTACATGATCTTCCTGAAGAAACAGGGGTCTATTTCTTTCATGATGCTGAAGGAAAAATCTTGTATATCGGTAAAGGAATCAACATCCAGACAAAGGTCATGCGCCAGTTAGCCAACAATTCAGATCGGATGAAACGATTGAAAAATGAACTATGCTCAATCACTTGTGAACCAACAGGAAACAAGTTAATCATGTTAATCACAGAAGTGTTGGAACTGGATACGCACCGACCTAAATTCAACCTCAATATCAATAAAAACCGGTTTGGCTTCTGCATCCACCAATACAAGAATGCATCGGGACACATCTGTCTTGCGGTCGCACCAAAAAAGAGGAGACTCCACGTGATTGCTGAGTATGAGACGCTAGTTGAAGCGGAGGAGTTATTGCTTAAGAAATCAAGTGAGGCTGGCATCTGCTGCCGTTATATCATCACTACTCAACCTAAATTATCGAACTGTCCAGCCTGCTCAGAGCAACGCTCGCCTGATGCACACAACAAACGAGTAGAGCAGACCATAGAGACACTCCACATCCCTTTTAAACGCAATTTTGTGCTGATCGGTAAAGGCAGAACCCAAGAAGAGCGCTCTGTGATTCAAATTCAAGATGGACACTTCTATGGATTTGGTTTCTTTGAGCCCGAATATACCAAGAGCATGCAAGATCTTCTTGATAGTATTCATTCCAAAACCCACTTGCCTGTATTTGAGTATTTTATAAAAATGGCAATTCGCAAGAAAGAATACTATAAGTTAATTGTGAATGATGGTTAATGTTTCATAATAATGACGCATTGAAAATGCTTACTTGATACAATAATAGACCTAGCTTCGATCAATTGATTTAACAATTTCTTCTTCTAATAATTAATCATTCCTTAAACCCATCCTAATTCCCTACCAATATCTAACCCAATAGCAAATAGCATGAGGGAAACAATAATGACTAGTCCGATAAGATGAGCGACTTCTTGGAATTTTTCGTTTGGAGGGCGTCCTGCAATCATTTCGTAGAGTAGGAATACAACGTGACCACCATCTAGTAACGGAATTGGTAGGATGTTCATGAATCCTAGTACCAGGGAAAGAAGGGCAGTAAGCGTCCAGAAGCGTTTCCAATCCCAGTAGCCAGAGAATAGTTTGCCGATGGTGATGAAACTGCCTAGACTGTCTTTCGCTTTCACGGTTCCTTTAAACATCAATCCGAAACTAGTAATCATATCTCCGACAGCTTGGACACCTCGGTGATAACCAGCAGGAATGGATTCCCAGAATTCGTAATCTACATGCTTGAAATCGAGTTGTTGATCGAGTGGAGGTGGTCCAGCGCCGATTTTACCCTCTTCGCTTATCGTAGCATTTAGTTTAAGGGTGTCAGAGTTCCGCAAAACTGCAATCGTTGTTTCTTGGTTCTTAAGTTTTTGCAGCGCTTTTACAATATCATAAAAGTAAGGTGTTGACTCATCATTGATCCCAATGATCTGATCGCCCTTACTAAATCCCGCCTTTTCTGCTGGTGTATTTGGAAGAATGGTATCCACCTTAAATGGAAATCTAGGAATAACGAAACTACCCCGATATCCACCCATTTTAATCAGATGCTCCTTGGAAACAGGGACATCTACCTCGTCACCACTTCTGATCACTTGAATGGTCTTGGCTTGTTTGATGATAATATCGCGTCTGAGCGCATTAAAATTGTCTATTGGCTCCTTGTTGACACCTGTGATGATATCTCCGTTTCTAAGACCAAGTGCGAGTGCCATGGAGTCGGCTTCAATTCCATATTTAGCATTTTCAGGAGGGAGAACGTCCTTTCCCCAAGTAAACAATACCATTGCCCAAAGGAAAAAACCAAGGATAAAGTTGACTGTTACACCGCCAACCATGATGATGAGTCGTTGCCATGCAGGCTTAGATCTGAATTCCCAGGGTTGAGGTTCTTGATCCATCTGCTCTTTATCAAAACTTTCATCAATCATCCCAGCAATCTTGACATAACCTCCTAGTGGTAGCCAGCCAATCCCATATTCAGTATCTCCTTTTTTAAATTTGAATAATTCAAACCAGGGATCAAAAAATAAGTAGAATTTCTCAACTTTTGCACCAAACAATTTTGCTGGGATAAAATGTCCGAGTTCATGTAATACCACTAATATGGATAAACTCAAGATCAACTGCCCCACCATTACCAAAACGCTCATTTACTTGTAATTTCTTGTCAATTAAACTGTAATGCTACACCTTTTGTTGCAACAAGAAGTAAAGATATTGATTCTAATGATAATAATGTTAAAATATATACTTAATTAGGATTTTATTAAGAGTTGTTTGAATATTTGATCATCAGCGTAGCAGCTCTTTGTGATCCACCAGGTCCGCCAAGTTCTCTATGCAATATCTCGTATTCTTTTTGAACGGCTTTATAGGAAATCTGGTCCAATATTGTAGCCAATTCCATTTTCAGGCGTTCAGGATTGAACTCTTCTTGGATTAATTCTGTCACCACTTTTTTGTTTCGAATCAAATTTACCAATGAAATGTAGTCTACTTTAACCAATTTTCTTGCAATATGATAAGATAATTTGTTCCCACTATAACAAACGACTTGTGGTACGTTGAATAAGGCAGTTTCTAACGTTGCAGTTCCTGAGGTAACAAGTGCTACATGTGCATGTTCTAATAGACTATAGGTCTCGTTTTTGATGAGTTTTACGTTCGCCTGAGCTATGATCTCAGTATACACTTCATCAGGCATGGAGGGGGCACCCGCCACTACAAATTGATAATCAGGAAATGCATCAACAGTCATCAACATCACAGATAACATTCGTCTGATTTCTTGCTTTCGGCTACCTGGAAGCAATGCAATTATCTTACGATCTCCTAGGCCATATCGATTGATAAAGGTTTGATCTACTTGACGGTTGGCCAATTCATCAAGAAGTGGGTGTCCTGTAAAGTCAACATCAACATCGTACTTTTCATAGAATGCTTTTTCGAATGGCAGGATCACAAACATGCGGTCTACAAAGGCTTTGATCATGTGGACACGACTGGTATGCCAAGCCCAAATTTGCGGAGAAATGTAATAGAATTTCTTAGCTCGGTGCTTTATCAACCGCTTAAGCATTCTTAAGTTAAATCCTGGATAGTCGATAAAGATAATGACATCAGGATCATAAGACGCAATGTCTTGCTTGCAGAATTTGAAATTTCCTAGAATCGTTTTAAGATTTTTGACCACCTCAAGAAACCCCATAAACGCTAGGTCTTTATAGTGTTTTACGACTGTGGCGCCTGCCTCTTGCATTTTATCTCCTCCCCAACATCTGAATTGACTTTCAGGGGCGGCATTCGCAAGTGCTTTGATTAGATTAGCGCCATGAAGGTCACCCGACGCTTCGCCTGCAATCAGGTAGTATCTCATGGCTTAAAAGATGATGTTTCTGTTGATGAATGCCCAAGCAATTACGAAGATGATGGTAGGCATTACGATTCCCCGCATGGCATTAAACATGTTTCTTCGATTGAAATAATGAAAAGGGATTAAGTTGGTTACAATGGCAAACGGCATGTATACATTATCGAATCCTTCAAACGGCTCACCCCCAATCATAAATTTTTGTGCTTCAATGAATTCATCAAGATACAAAAACAAGGCATAGACTACTATTGGGATACAAACACCTAGGGCGAGTCCAATTAATACAGAATCGTTTTTCCTTCGCATACGCTTATAATTCTAGATTTTTTAATCCGGATATAGCATTATAGTCCGTTAAATCATGCAAGGCTGGAACCACGGAGACATAGTTGTTCTCTAGTGCCCAAACATCAGAATCAGTTCCCTCATCTTGATTTACAAATTTGCCTGTCAACCAGTAGTATTTTCCACCCATCGGATCTTCTCGTTCTAAGTACTCTTCAACCCATTTTGCTTTAGCCTGTCGGCAAACTTTTACACCTTTTATGTTGCCATCTTCAGGGTAGGGTATGTTAACATTGATGAGGTTTGTATTCGGCATTCCATGCTCAAGTATTTGCTTTATAATATGTCTCATGTACTTTTTAGCAGGTTCCAAATTAGCTTTGTGACTGAATTCAGTCAGAGAGAATCCAATACTTTTTATTCCTTCAAAAGATGCTTCCATCGCCGCTGACATCGTACCCGAGTAAATAATATTCAAGGAGGCATTTGAACCATGATTAATTCCTGAAACACATAAGTCAGCTAATCGATCATTTAAAACAATATCCTTGGCCATTTTTACACAATCTACAGGTGTGCCCGTACATTTGTAGGCGGTTATTCCATCAAAAATATCCACTTTTTTTAATCGTAAAGGCTTTTCCAAAGTTAAGGCATGTCCTTTTCCTGACTGTGGGCTATCAGGCGCTACAACGATTACTTCACCAAATTCACTTGCAACTTCAACCAAGGCTCTAATTCCTGGTGCAGTAATACCATCATCATTTGTCACTAATATTGTTGGACGACTCATAAGTTCTATTTTGGGCAAAAATACAGAAAAGGAAGAGAATATAGAGTATTGATAGCAGAATATCGAATAAGAAGGAAAAATGAATCTCGGATATCGATGGCAAAAATTGACTGAAGAAGGGTGCTGAGCTTTTTTTTTGTTCAATCATTTCAATGAAAATTGACTTTTTTTATAAAATAATTAACACCTTACACACCATTTTTCAATTGACTTACATCTTAACAGTAATATTCATTAAAAAATTGCTTTATGAAAAGTGTTATTGCCCTATTTGCCATCGCTGTTTTTTCTTTTACAGTGTTGTTTGATAAAGAGATTACCGGAGTTGTTCTTGATGAAAGAGGACCATTACCCTTTGCAAATGTTGTTTTGAAAGGGACAACGATTGGAACAACAACTGATTTAGATGGAAAATTTAAGCTTGCAATTCCTGAAGAAAAATTAAAATCTAGTCTTGTAGTTGTGGTGACTTATACTGGCTACACAACAGAAGAAGTTGAAGTGAAAAATTTTGATCAACCAATTGAAATTACGTTGGAACCAAGTGTAAGTTTGGAGTCTGTTGTTGTGACTTCAGCAAGTAAAAGCAGTAGTCCTGGACTTTTTAATAAAAAATCAAAATCTAAAGGTTCTTCTGCCCCAATGCCAACGCCTAAACCATCTTCTCCTACAGCAGCAACAATGCCAACAAGGGATGTATCTTCAACGATATCTACTACCGCAGGAGTAATGGTGCTCAAGGATGAAATTTATACATTGTCTACAGAAAAAGAATCCAGAAAAAAGAATAGAGGAGATAGAGCTGTTGCAAAAGCAGAAAAAAAGGAAAGAAGAAGTGAAATGGAAGTTGAATTCAAAATTAAACGAGAAGAGGCAGCAGAAAAAGAAGCTATGGCAAAAGCTGAAAAAGAAATGGGACGTGTGGATGCTGAAGAAGAAATGGCGGTCTCAGGAGACATGGGTTTAGGAGAAGATAGATTAATGGAAGCACCAGAATTAAAAGAACCAGTGTTTGACAAAGCGCCACCAAGAGATCCACAACCAGAAGAACTGACCATAGACGACGCTCAAGCGAAAACACTAACCGCTGGTGAAATAAACGACTTCAGCAAATGGGACATGTGGAACGACCTGTCTGCAGATGAGTTAGCAGGGTATGCCCAAAAGTGGAAAATCGAACCCAAAAACAGATACTCTGTAAAGGTGAGAACAGAAAACGGCGCACCAGCAATCAATAAAAAAGTAGATTTACTGGCAAAAGATGGATCCCTCCTTTGGTCAACCTATACCGATAATACTGGAAGGGCTGAGCTATGGCAATCAATGTATGGTGATGAAGCAGTAGCACAAAAGCTAGTTGTTCACTATAAAGGAGGCAGCTCACCACTTAAAAACATCAAAGAGTTTAAATCAGGAATCAATTCCATTGAATTACCAGTCGAATGCAATAATGTTGATCCTGAAATTGATATTGCTTTTGTGGTAGATGCCACTGGATCAATGGCAGATGAAATCAGTTATCTTAAAGCAGAATTGAAGGATGTTATTGGTCAAGTGAAAGAGGCACTCCCGAAAAGTACCATGCGCACAGGTAGCGTGTTTTACAGAGACCACGGCGAAGAATATGTCACGAGAAAGAGTGATTTTTCAAATGATATTTCAACCACAGTTGGATTCATTGCCAATCAATATGCAAGAGGTGGTGGTGACTTCCCAGAAGCGGTAGACGATGCACTCAGGGTTGCATTAAGCGAGCTTAGTTGGAGCAAAACCAGTACGAGTAAAATATTGTTCCTTATTTTGGATGCACCACCACATGGGAGTAAAGAAAGTATTGCACGCATTCAAGCAGCTACTAAATTAGCTGCAGCACAGGGCATTCGGATTATTCCGATTACATGTTCAGGCATTCGGAAAGGGACAGAATACCTTATGCGTTCTCTTGCCTTAGCAACCAATGGCACCTATACTTTTTTAACGGACGATAGCGGTGTCGGTGGTGCACACCTAGAGCCTTCAACAGATCTGTACAACGTTGAATTACTTAATTATCAGATGATTCGTTTGATTACTCAATTCAGTGAAATCAAGGAGTGTGAAGAGGATTATAGCCAAACGATTATTGATATTAATGAACAAAATAATCAAAGCAATTTGATTTGGGAATACTACCCGAATCCTACCCAAGGAATGTTTTCCGTAAAAGCAGAAAAACCGATGGAGGAGATACTAATTGCAGATATGAACGGGAAATTGTTGATGCGTAAGGCGCCTAATGCCATGACTGAACGATTTGACATTAGCGATTTGCCTTCTGGCGTTTACATCATTCGTGTTCATTTTGATGAGAATACATGGGAAACTGGTCGAATTGTCCTAGTGCACAATCATTAGAAAGAAGTTTATCAACAGTAAATTAGACTCAAAGGTAGTCGCCGTAATGGCTATACTTTTGAGTTTTTTATTTGGAAACTATCTTGATTCTAATTCTCCTTTCCTAGTGCCTAGTCAACTATTCAGTGCCTCAAATAATTATACATTAATAATTTGCACCTAATAATTAAAAAAGCGTGTCAAATAATTAATTATTAATCATTTATTATTAAATAATTAGCATTAGAACTATACTGTCACAAATTTAAAAGAATAGCTCAATAACTTTTTGTGAATTGATACAAATTACTTGAAACTATAAACGATCAAGAACAATGTATCGAATCATGAAACTATTTGAAAGCTTGTCCCTTATGACACTTTATTGTGTTTTGTTCCCTTGTATGCTTAAGGCACAGGTAGTGGCTGACTTTACGTCTAACATCTCAGAAGGCTGTACGCCATTGATTGTTCAGTTTACAAGCCAATCTACTGGGAATAATTTGACGCATTCTTGGGCCTTAGGTGACCCGAATGCGGGTTGTAACACTGGACCGATTTCAAATTATCAAGATCCTGGAAGAATCTTTACTTCCTCTGGATCCTACTGTATTTGCCTTACGGTCACTGATCCTTCAGGAGCTACTGATACCGAGTGCAAGACGAACATGATTACAGTGTTTGAATCTCCAACCGCTGACTTTTCTGCTTCCACAACAAATGCTTGTGCGCCTGTAACGATTGACTTTTCAGACATTTCCATCCCTGGTTCTGGAACGATTACTTCTTGGACTTGGGATTTGAACAATGGATCTTGTCAAAATACAACGACGCAAAATGCTTCTTGTACCTATACTACACCAGGAACATACAATATTTCCTTGATTGTGCAGGATGATAATGGATGTACTCATTTTATTGAAAAACAAGATTTTATTACCATTTATGAAAAACCTACATCTGATTTTTCAGTAAACATATTGTCAACAAGCTGCCAACCACCTATAAGTGTTGAGTTTATTCCGGTAGTTCCCAGTAGTCCTGATTATTCTTATGAATGGTTTTTTGGAGATGGTGCTAGTTCGATGATCTACAATCCAACCCATGCATATACCGCTATTGGACAATACAATGTTACGTTTATTGTGCATCATAACATAGCTGGCTGCAGTGATACCACTACTTATAATAGCATTGTGGATATTGGTAATCTGATTGATTTTAGCTACACACCAAACAACGGATGCCAGTCCTTAACTGTTGACTTCACCGATGCCTCTCAGGGAACTTCCTCTGGCTGGTTTTGGGATTTTGGTGATGGCAACACCTCTACGCAACAAAACCCAACACATACGTATACTTCTGCTGGCTGTTTTACGGTCACACTTAATGCAAGCTCTAATGGATGTCCTGGTACCCAAACCACTCAAAACTGTATAGAAGTGTTTGCGTTACCCGTAGCAAGCTCAACATCTAATAGTGCACCTACCTGTACACTTCCATACACGGTACAATTTAATGGAGTTTCTTCTATTGCCAATAGCACGTATGCTTGGGATTTTGGAGATGGAAATTCTTCAATGCTTCAAGCACCTTCTAACACATTTTTAAATCCAGGTAGCTACACCGTTTCGCTTACTGTTACAACTCAACAAGGTTGTACAGCAGTGATTATCGCAGATACGGTAGTGATTGAAGAGTTTGAGCTATCGATTTCGGCCGATTCAACGCAAGGATGTGGCCCTTTGAATGTTACCTACACGGCTACCTCTAATATCAACTATCCAATCAATTCTGTTGACTGGGATTTTGGAAATATGATGACAGGAACAGGCATTTCAACAACAACTGCTTATCCAGATACAGGACAGTTTCAAATTGTTGCAGTAGCTGAAAACTCAATTGGTTGTGTGGATACTGCTGTGTTCTCTATTCAAGTTGGCCAGCAACTAGTTGTTGATTTTATGGCAGATGATACGGTAGCTTGCGCAATAAACACCTTCCAGTTTTCTGATTTAACACTCGGAGATATGGATACTTGGTTTTGGGAGTTTGGAGATGGTGGAACATCAACAGATCAGAATCCAATGCATATGTATTCAGACACTGGGTTTTATACCGTTTGTCTAACGGTCTGGCAAAACGGATGTCGAACGAGTTATTGTAAAGTAGATTATATAGAAATCTTACCCCCTATTGCAAATTTTGATATCGTACGAGATTGCTCAGATCCTTATACGATTTCCTTTGCTGATTTATCAATTGGAGCTGATTCGTGGCATTGGGATTTTGGGATTCAATTATCCATTGCCGATACTTCTGACTTACAGTTTCCAACCTTCACATTTCCTGATCGAGGTACGTACAGCGTTAATTTAACGGTGTTTAATAACATAACAGGCTGTTCTCATGATTTCATTTATGATGTAGAAATTCAAGACCCAGAAGCGAATTTTAGTATGACTCCCTTAGTAGGTTGCGCAAACCATACAGTGAATGTCAACAATCTATCGATCGACGCTAACTCATATACTTGGATTGCTCCAGGTGCTACAATATCTCCAAACGCACAATCCCCAAATCCTAGTTTTGAATATGGAATTGCTGGCGTTTTTGGTGGAGTAGGCGTGATGATAGAAGATGATTTCGGATGTCGTGATACATTGATGTTAAGTGATACGATTACTGTTTCTGATGTGTTTCCAGGATTTACCGTAGACACATTAGAAGGTTGTCGGCCGCTTTCTGTCAACTTTACAGACATTTCACAATCGTTTGCAGGAGGAATTGTTACTTGGGATTGGGATTTTGATGATGGAACAACTTCTAATCTTCAACATCCAACTAAAATCTTCACAGCAAGTGGTTCGTTTGATGTTTCATTAACCGTTACAAATGTATTGGGTTGTTCTAGGACATTCACCTTGCCAAATCCAATCATTGTAACCTACCCAGAAGTTTCTTTTAACGTAGCCAGTAATCTATGTACTGATCAAACAGTGACCTTTAACAATACGACGAATTCAGCTACACCATCCACTTATTTATGGGATTTCGGTGATGGCAATACCTCCACTGTGGAGCAGCCCACTCACTTTTATACAAATGAAGGTGTTTACACCATCTGTTTAACCGTTACAGACTACCTTGGATGTGATAGTACGCTTTGCTTACCTAATTATATTAATGTAGGGAATCCAGTAGCGGAGTTTACTGCAGACTCCCTTTATGCACCTTGTCCACCCTTACCTGTTAACTTTTCAGACCAATCACTGAATGCTGTTGATTGGTTCTGGGACTTTGGTGATAACAGTGCTGTAGTCAATGCACAAAATCCGACACATATCTACTCAGAACCAGGATCTTATGATGTCTGCTTATATATTGAATCGGTATCGGGTTGTTGGGATACGATCTGCAAGCCAGGTTACATTGTGATTGATGGACCAATTGGAAGCTTCACGTTTACTCCAGATTCTGGATGTGCGCCTTTAGAAGTGACCTTGACAGCCATAGCCAAGGATGCTGCAATCTATACTTGGGATAATGGGTGTGGCGATGTTCAGGTGCATGTCAGCAGTGATACAATTGATACCGCAACATTTGTTTACAACCAAGCAGGAATCTGTACGCCAATTTTAGTATTAGAAGATGCACAAGGCTGTCAGCGAACAATCGTTGCAAGTGATCCAGTAGTCATTGATGAATTAGATGTTTCAATTTCAACAACACCTCAATCTTTTTGTGGGTCAGGAAGTGTATTGTTCGAGAGTAGTATCTACTCCAGCCTTCCAAACCCAACATTTGAATGGCATTTTCCAGGTGGATCACCAACAACATCTACAAGTCCAAATCAAGCAGTAACCTATTCTACTTCAGGAAATTATCCGGTAACATTAATTGTTGATAATGGCGTTTGTCTTGATACGTTTATTCAACCGAACTATGTTACTGTTTTTGATGTCCCAACAGCAGATTATTCCATATCAATGGCTTCTCCTTGTGAACCCGCATTAGCAAGTTTTACAGATAATTCTACGATTGCTTCTGGTAGTATTGTTGACTGGTATTGGGATTTTGGAACTGGTGATACAAGTATTCTTCAACACCCAAGTTATGTTTTTCAACAAGCAGGAACCTATACAGTCACTTTAACGATTAGTAGTAATGATAGTTGTACTTCTACGCATTCACAAAATGTGGTGATTGATCCAATACCAAACGTTGATGCTGGTCAGGATGAATTTATTTGCCTAGGGGAATCAATCCAACTGCAAAGTGTTGGCAATGGAACGCATTCTTGGAGTCCGTCTACAGGGTTGAGTTGTACTTCTTGCTCTAATCCAGTGGCAAACCCAACAACGACGACAGAATACGTAGTACAGATCGCAGGAAGCAATGGATGTGTTGCTTATGATACCATGACACTGGTTGTTAGTCCATATCCTGTTCCACAGTTAAACTTGTTTGGGGATACGACTGCTTGCCCTGGAGGTTTGGTACAGTTAACTGCCACCTCAAATCAGAGTAACATTTCATTTAATTGGGATACTTCTCGGCCTGGACTTAGCTGCTATACGAATTGCTTTAATCCTATTGCACAACCGACTCAAACAACTACTTATGTCGTAACCGTAACGAATCAAGGAGGCTGTTCAAGAGTCGATTCAATTACTGTAACCGTATTGACTAATCCAATGGAAGTTGCAGGACCTGATCGTACGATCTGTGAAGGAGAATCCGTTCAACTCTCAGCTACAACGGGGTTGAATCATAAATGGACGCCATCTATTGGGCTGTCTTGTACCTATTGTCCAAACCCTCTAGTTTCACCTACAGAGACGATGCATTACTATCTAGAGGTAGAAACCTTGGACGGATGTATCATCACAGATTCCGTCCTTGTTAATGTATTTGGTCAAGCTGATTTATATGTTGGACAAGATCAATACATTTGTCTAGGAGAAAGCACACAATTGGAGGCGACAGGTTTTGGTATTGTAACTTGGACTCCTGGAAATACACTTGATGATCCAACAACGTTTATGCCTTTTGCAACGCCTACTAATACAACAACTTATGAGATAAGTTTGCAAAATGATTTGTGTGTATTAACAGATTCTGTTACTGTTTTTGTAATAGAAAAAGCCGAAATAGAAGCAGATCCTGCGACAATTTGCGTTGGGGACACCGCAATCCTTGAAGTTGATGGTGATGCGACTTCTTACACATGGACAACAGCGGCAGGAATCCCATTAGGTAACAATGCTTTGCTTGCGGTAAACCCCGATACTACAACAACGTATACTGTAATTGGGGAGTTAGGAAACTGTACTTCAGACACTGTATTTGTAACCGTTACTGTAAATCCGCTACCTACGATCGAGCTCTTGCCGTACCAATCTGTATTGCTAGGGGAGACTACTCAAATAGAAACCACCGTGTCAGGTACAAGCAATCCGATTTATGACTGGCAGCCTGAAGATATATTTGATTGTATGAATTGCCCAAGACCTAATGCTAGTCCTGATACAACTACTTTTGTCCAAGTCTCAGTAACTGATGAAAATGGCTGTGTTGGACAAGGTTCAACTAATTTGATTGTTGTGACTGAATGTAGTCCAGATCTCCTAGTACTACCAAACGCCTTTACACCAAACGATGATGGACTAAATGATATCCTCTATGTTCGTAGTAGTGCAATTGATATGGTAGAAGAATTTTGTGTGTTTAATCGTTGGGGGCAAATGGTTTTCCATACCAATAGCATGAAAGAAGGCTGGGATGGTACTTATAATGGAAAACCGCTTAATCCTGATGTCTATGTATACTATGTGAAAGCCCCGTGTGACCTTAACAATGGAACCGTTTTACTAAAAGGTAATATCACCTTGATTCGATAAAGCAAAAAAGTATGTAAAATGTTTAAAGTAAGTTTGTTTTCTGTTCTAGCTCTACTGCTGAGCTACACCTGTGTATCTGGGCAAGACCCACATTTATCACAGTTTTACCACGCTCCATTATCCTTAAATCCTGCCATGACTGGTCTTATGAATCACGATATTCGGCTTACCGCCAACTATCGAGCACAATGGACTAGTGTGACCACGCCTTTTCAAACGATTGATGCCAGTGCAGACGCTTCTATTTTAGTGGGGCCAAACTCTGATGATTTTTTTGGAGTCGGGCTATCGCTAACCAATGATAAGGCTGGAGATACGGATCTAAAGTCAACAGGAGTTCACTTGTCTGGTGCCTTTTCCAAAGCATTGAATTCGGATGCCGAACACTTCATTAGTATTGGTGGGAAGTTTGGGATGGTCAATCGTAGTTTGAATTACTCGTCATTGACTTTTGATAGTCAGTTTGATGGTGAAACGATTAACAGTTCCCTTGGAAGTGGAGAAGTGTTGGAACGGACTCAGTTTACCTATCTTGATTTTTCAGCAGGTATCAGTTGGTTCTATGCTTCTAACAGTCAAACCAAGATGTATGCTGGTGCCGCGCTGGCTCACATCAATGAACCAGATCAACGGTTTTTGAGTGGTGAGCGCGAGGGACTTTACAGAAAGTGGACCGCGCATATTGGAGGAGAAATTGCCATCAATGAAGAGATTTCAGTTATTCCGCGGAGTGAGGTTTTGATACAAGGGCCTCACAAAGAGCTGAATGTAGGTGCGCTCTTGAAGTATAACTTGACGCCGGGGCTGCTGCCTGAGGAAGGTGGAATGTCATTTCAATTGGGTACGACGCACCGCTGGCGAGATGCACAAATAGCTGTTGTACGGTTAGATTATTTACAGATGGGGATCAGTTTTAGTTATGACTTTAATATCTCAGGTCTTTCGAATGCTTCGCATGGACTTGGTGGCCCTGAGATTGCTGTTATCTATAAAACTAATCTTTGGCAAGCTGAACAAAGAGCAAAGCGGGGAGCGGTGCATTGTCCTTAGCTATTTAAAAGAAACGTTCTCATTATATTAGGAGTGATCATATTTGGAAAAGAATGTGGTGACTCCTTTTTTTTATATTTAAATTCTAAAAAAACGAATCATTTTGTAAAAATAAAATTATAGTACAATTGGATTCCTTTTCAATATTATTTTGAAAAAATTCTTAATTTAAGTGTCTCCACTAGATTCTATATAAAAACATGAGTGTTTATTAACCAAAATTGTTTGATTAAATCTGAATTATGAAACCTTCAACCTTTACCAAAAAGAAACAAGACAATGGTTTACATGTAATTTTAGCAGGTGTATTTCAGTTGTTTATTTTAATCTTATTTGCAGCTCAAATACAAGCTCAAGTAATTCCCGCTACAAATACGATTGGGACATGTGGTGTTTGTGCACCTCCAGGATGGTACATTGTTGCTGGATCAACAGATGTATCGAATAGAACTCATTGGTCAGGCAACCTTTCTTACCCTTGGGTAGGTACGGTTATAGATCCTCCGAATACACATGTCACTTGGGTGAATGGATATAAAACTGAAATTGCCGGTGTGGATATTACTGGATTGACAGTAGGAACAACCTATGATTTTGACTTCTACATGGCCGAGTTGCAAAGTAATGCAGGAGGAACTGTCGTTCCAAACTTTGATGGAATTTTGAATATTTATGATTGTAATTCAAATACTGTGCTTGGTAATTTTGCGTTTTCAGGTGGACCAAATAATGCTTGGACCCTTCAAACGTTAACCTTTACTGCTACTGCTGCAACTCAAGCGGTATGTTTTAAATATTTGAGTTCGACTGGTCAAAATGGAAACTTTTGGAACGGGAACTTTTGGAATGTTTCTTTTGGTGGTAATGTGGTTACGCCTTCCTGTGATTTGACAAGTGCTTTAGCTGCTGTGAATGTTCTATGTCATGGAGATGCAACTGGAGCTGCAACAGCGACAGCCACAAACGGAACACCACCATACACTTACTTATGGAGCACAGGCGCTAACTCACCAAGTATAAATGGACTTACAGCAGGCTCTTATACAGTAAGCATTACGGATGCTGATGGTTGTGAAGAAATTGGCTCTGCAGTAATTAGTGAACCAGCAGATTTAAAAATTGGAGTGACGGCCACAACCATTCCATGTGCTGGAAATACTGGTACAGCGACTGTTAGTATGTCAGGAGGAACACCTGGGTATACCTATTTATGGAGCGATGGGCAAACATCACCTACTGCCACTGGATTATCAGCAGGAACCATTTTTGTAACAGTAAGAGATGCGAATCAATGTCAGATTATTGGCTCTGTGACTGTTGTTGGAGGTAGGGCAATGTCCTTAGATCTCTCGAGTACAGATGTTACCTGTTATGCTGAAAAGGATGGCACAGCTACCGCTACCGTTACAGGAGGAACGCCTCCGTATAACTATCTTTGGAATAATGGACAATCCATGATGACTGCAAATACACTTGATGAAGGTTCTTATAGTGTGGTCGTTACAGATGCTGCGGGATGCCAAGTCACTGGAACAGTTGCTATCGCAGAGCCAGCTCGAGTATCGATACTTTTCAATGTGGCTAATGTTGGCTGCGATAGTCTTGATGATGGAATGACCACGGCAAGTAATATAGGAGGAATTCCACCAATTTCTTATCAGTGGGATACCAATGCTGGGAATCAAACAACAACGACTGCAAGCAATTTAGCTGCGGGTGTTTACCACGTAACGCTTACAGATTCCAATGGTTGCGATGCAGTTGCTGGAACTACCGTAAATTCAAAAGACTGTGCGCAACCTTGTCCAATCGATCCTTGCGTAGAAGCTGTTATCAATAACACAAATATCTGTACAGTTATCTCAAATGACCCAGGAGATCCTCTAGCTGTGCTTGATTGTGATGGTGATGGTGTCACAAATGCTGCTGAGTGTACAGACGGAACTGATCCACTTGATCCTTGTGATTTTGAGGATACGAGTATTACGTTACCTGTAACTGCAGATCAATCTGACTGCCCTGTGCCTACTCCAGACTTGACACCTATTATGACGATACTTCCTGGAAATATAGCTGGATTATCAGCGGTTGAAGTCGCTATCCAAATTACGGAATTGGATAGTGTAGACACGAATGGTTCAGTTATCATTGTTCGGGTGCCGTCTGATCCTAGATTTATTTTTGTGTGGGACATTGGACTTACTTTGGCGGCTCTAGTTCCTGTTCAAAATGCGGATTGGAACTACCTTGGTGATAACGGATTTGTGCACACATGGACGTATAATGGTTCAGGGTTAATTATTGGTGCTAAAGATATGTCTGCTTTTGGTTTTCAATCGTTTTATGATCCTCAAGGCACCGATGGACAAACAACACTTACAGCTACTGTTCTTCCCTATAGTGGTGGCGAAACTAATGCGCTAAACAATACAGATTCGGAGCGTTTGGTATATTTCGAGTAAGAAGTAAATAGACGGAAGACGGAAGATTAATAGTTGATTCTTTGGTCTTTCGTCTTTTTACTTTTTACCCAAATTGGGATGCTTCTGTTCCTAGTTTTTCATCTTTTTATAAGGAGATATTTTTTACTTCGGTCTCCCTTTTTTTCCACATTTATGCATTTTTTTTGAAATAATTAATTAACAAATTCAAACTATTTAGAATGTTTAATTTGAAAATTCTTAATTTCAGTTATTGGCATTGTACAGAAAGATCGCTTATGTCTTATTTTGAAAGGATGATGTTTATTAAAACAATGCTGAGCGATAGTTAGTTAGGTTAATTTAAAATCGAAATTATGCAATGTTTTACTAAGACTGTAGGGAAGAACACTAGTAGGTTTAACAGGTTTTCAATATATGTACTACAATTATTACTTTTAACAATGTTATCGGCACAATTGCAGGCTCAAGTAATACCCGCAACAAATACGATTGCTCCTTGTAATTATTGTGCACCTCCAGGTTGGTATGTTGTTACGGGATCTACAGATGTTTCCAACTCAACATATTGGGCAGGATTTACATCTTATCCCTGGGTTGGAACAGTTACAAATCCACCTAATATGCACACGACGTGGGTTACAGGTTATAAGCTTGAAGTTGTTGGTGTTGATATTACTGGATTGACAGTAGGAACTTCATATGACTTTGATTTTTATATGGCTGAATTGCAGAGTACAGCAGGAGGAACTGTGGTAGTTAACTATGATGGAATTTTAAATATATATGATTGTGGGAATAATATTTCGATGGGTAATTTTGCTTTTTCAGGTGGTCCAAGTAATGCATGGTCACTACAAAAGTTAACGTTTACGGCTACTGCTACAACGCAATCGGTTTGTTTTAAATATGTAAATTCTCCTGTTTCAAATGGTAACTTTTGGAACGTTTCTTTTGGAGGAAATGTAGTAACTCCTACGTGTAACATGATGACTACACTTGCTTCTGTCAATTTGGATTGTAATGGTAATGCAAGTGGTGCTGCATCTGCTGCTGCGACGAATGGAACACCTCCATACACTTATAATTGGAATACAGGATCAAATCAACCTAGTATCAATGGATTAACAGCTGGAACCTATTACGTTACCGTTACTGATGCTGATGGATGTGAAGAGACTGGAGCAGTTTCTATAGCTGAGCCAGATCCAGTTGTGCCACTTTTTAGTGTATCTCACGTTGGTTGTGATAGCATTGATGATGGAATGACGACTGCAGGAAACGTAGGAGGAGTTCCACCATTTTCTTATCAATGGGACAACAATACTGGCAATCAAACCACCGCTACCGCTAGTAATTTGGCGGTTGGTGCTTACTTTGTAACACTTACTGACGCTAATGGTTGTAGTGTGATTGCTGGAACTAGGGTGGACTCTAAAGACTGTGCGCCTCCTTGTCCGATTGATCCATGTGTTGAAGCTGTAATCAATAATACGAATATCTGTTTAGTCATTTCAAATGATCCAGGAGATGTGCTAGCAGCACTTGACTGTGATGGCGATGGTGTTGCAAATGCTGCTGAATGTGTGGATACTACTGATCCACTTGATCCTTGTGATTTTGATCCCTCAAGTATCACATTACCAGTGACCGCAGATCAAAGCGATTGTCCTGTGCCTTCACCTGATCTAACACCTGTTATGACTATTCTGCCTGGGAATATTGCTGGGCAATCAGCGGTTGAAGTCGCTATTCAAATTACTGAGCTGGATAGTGTAGACACGAATGGTTCTTTAATCATTGTTCGAGTTCCCTCGGATCCACGGTTCGTTTTTGTGTGGAACATTGGTCTTACAACGGCAGCGCTGATTCCAGTTCAAAATGCAGATTGGAATTACCTTGGAGATAACGGAATTGTCCATACTTGGACGTATAATGGATCTGGATTGGTGATTGAAGGGGAAGGAATTTCCGCCTTTGGATTTCAATCCTTTTACAATCCACAATCAACAGATGGTCAGACGACACTTACTGCAACCATTCTACCGTTTAGTGGAGGTGAAACAAACATTTTAAACAATACTGATTCAGAGCGATTGGTTTATTTTGAATAAGCGTAAGAACGAATTCGGAAACTAAAAAAGATTAGAAGATTATAAATGAGATTGTTCAGTCCTAACGCTTTTAACGTCTGTAATTTGTTCTTTTCTAAGGGAGTATTCATTTCGTATCTGTAATTGACACATCCCATTTTACACTTCGTTTTGAGAATTATAGAAGTGAACTAATCAACGTTTTAATTGTAGAAAATAGTTTTATCAATTGTAAATGAGCGGTATACGGGTAGGGTATATATTTAATGTAGTTTGCGTGCTTATTTTACTAAAAAAAATTAGCTTTCAATTAATATTAGATAGCGGCATGTCATTAATCCGAATATCTTTGTTAAATTAGTTATATGAGAGTTGAGTGTCGGCAAATCGAAATCATCCTATTTCAGTGAGATTATAGATCTATACTAGAACAATTCTTATAAAGAAAACAAGAAATTACACTTAAAAATCCAATTATGCAATTCATTACTATGCTGACCAATGGTCAAAAAAAGATTCTACTTAGAGTTTCTACAAGTATTCTATCTTTCTTCTTTCTTACCTATTTTGCTACCCAAATAAATGCTCAAGTCATTCCTGCAACCAATACAGGGACTGTTTGTAACAATTGTGCACCTCCAGGTTGGAATGTAATCTTTGGGTCCACAGACATATCAAATAATCAATATTGGGCAGGGACAACATTCTATCCTTGGATAGGCACGGTTTCAAATCCTCCTAATACGCATACGACTTGGGTAACTGGCTTTTATAGTGAAGTTGTTGGTGTTAACATCACAGGTTTAAATGTAGGGGTGACTTATGACTTTAATTTTTATAGTGCAGAGCTCCAAAGTACTTCAGGAGGAACAGTAGATCCAACTTATGATGGAATATTGAATATCTATGATTGTAATACAAATGTAATCCTTGGTAGTTTCCCGTATTCTGGAGGGGCAAACAATGCTTGGTCTTTGGAAACCTTAACCTTTACTGCAAGTTTACAGACTCAATCCATTTGTTTTGTCTATGCAAATGCTGCGCCCATCAACGGAAACTTTTGGAATGTTTCCTTTGGAGGAAATGTAGTTGTTCCTTCATGTGATGTTACAAGTGCCTTAGCTTCAGTGAATGTTTTATGTAATGGTGATGCAACAGGAGCAGCTACCGCTACTGCTACCAATGGAACACCGCCTTACACTTATTTGTGGAATACAGGTTCGAATTTACCGAGTATAAATGGATTGACAGCTGGAACCTACACCGTAACAGTAACCGATGCTGATGGTTGTGAAGAAACAAATTCAGCCTTGATTAGTGAGCCACGAGCTTTGAAAATAGACGTGACTGCATCAACAATCCCTTGTGCCGGAAGTACAGGAACTGCAACAGTCAGTATGTCAGGAGGAACGCCAGGATATACTTATTTATGGAGTGATGGGCAAACATCGTCTACTGCAACAGGCTTATCTGCTGGAACGATTTTCGTAACCGTAAGAGATGCCAATCAATGTCAGATAATCGGATCTGTTACGCTTACAGGAGGTAGTTTAATGTCTCTTGATCTTTCTAGTCGGGATATTACTTGTTATAATGAAAAAGATGGCACAGCTACTGCAACCGTTACTGGAGGAACACTGCCTTATAACTATCTCTGGAGTAATGGGCAATCTATAATGACAGCAAATTCGCTTGATGCAGGATCATATAGCGTAGTTGTTACGGATGCGGCAGGATGCACGGTGAGTGGAACTGTTGCTTTAACAGAACCCGATAGATTGTCGATCCTTTTCAATGTTGAGAATGTTGGCTGTGATAGCCTAGATGATGGAATGACTACTGCAAGTAATATAGGAGGAATTCCACCAATTTCTTATCAGTGGGATAACAATGCTGGGAATCAAACAACAACGACTGCAAGTAATTTGGCTGTTGGTGTTTACCATGTAACGATTACAGATTCTAATGGTTGTGATGCGGTTGCAGGTACAACTGTAAATTCGAAAGATTGTGCGCAGCCTTGTCCAATTGACCCTTGTGTAACAGCCGTCATCAATAACACAGATATCTGTAGTGCCATTTCTAATGATCCTGGAGATCCTTTGGCAATGCTTGACTGTGATGGGGATGGTGTGACGAATGCGACGGAGTGTACAGATGGTACTAATCCACTTGATCCATGTGATTATGAGGATACTAGTATCACGTTACCAGTTACAGCTGATCAAACTGATTGTCCAGTTCCTACACCTGATTTGACACCAGTTATGACTATTATACCTGGAAACATTGCTGGACTTTCAACTGTGGAAGTTGCGATCCAAGTTACTGAGTTGGATAGTGTAGACACGAATGGCTCTACTATTATTGTCCGGGTTCCTTCTGATCCACGATTTATTTTTGTGTGGGACATTGGACTTACGATGGCAGCATTTGTTCCTGTTCAAAATGCGGACTGGAATTATCTTGGTGACAACGGTTTTGTCCATACTTGGACCTATAATGGACCTGGATTAGTCATTGAAGCTGATGGCGTTTCTGCTTTCGGATTTCAGTCGTTTTACGATCCGCAATCAACGGATGGACAGACTACGCTTACAGCTACGGTACTGCCATTTAGCGGAGGAGAAAAAAATGCGCTGAACAATACAGATTCAGAACGTTTGGTCTATTTTGAATAGGCAATCAACAAGAAATGGGAGGCCGAAGGATTAAAAATAAAACTTCTTCTGTCTCCCGTCTTTTGTCTTCCGTTTTTTATGCTACTGAAACACAATGGTGGCTTTTACCTCAACAGGAAACTGTAAGTCAGTTATGATTCTGCGGTAAAGAGCCGCTTCATTCGGCTTAAAAGAGCCTTCAATTTCCAATTCACCAGTTTCAATTGGTCCTTTTACTAATGGAGCAGTCATTACGTAGTTGTCTATCAGTACGACCATTTCACGTTCTATATTTTGGCTTGATGCGGCCTTAAGGCTTTCCTTCCCTTTCGCATCATATGTCACAGAAAGGAGATCTCGAACACGTCCAAAAGGGTTGGCTTTGGTCGTAACAGATACGTCTTTCAATGCTTCATTAAGCACTCCTTTTTCTTCTGTGAAATCTACCAGATACAAGTCATAGTAGTCGTCGTGTAATCTATTCTCCGTTCTGGCCCAGCAAAATCGACTGCCAGGAGGAAGAATACTTTTAAGGTGTGTGTTCGTCTCTAGGTATTTGTTGACTGCTGGGATGTTGTTTGCTGAGGTCATCCCTAACACAGCAGGTGGGTACCTTCTAAACTTATATTCGCTCAAGGTATAACTATTGAGTTTTAAGACTGCTGTCAAGTCAACTAATTTGTCATTTTTTCTAACTTTTGCATTTGAGAAGGCTTCGTATAATCTCTTTCCGTTTGGATCGTCAAACTTATGTACAGAAAGCGTTCTAAAAATCCCTTTTGAGGAGGTGATGTGCAGTAATGAAATTGGATCAAGAGCAGCGCTAATTGTCACTGCTATTTTGTCTTCAGACTCCTTAATAGAGTAGGATTGAGGGGAAACACCTAGTAGTTGATAGCGCTCTTTCAATACGTTTATTGTTTTCTCTGCCCAGCCATCCTGACTTGTTAAGGGAGTCAAGGTGATTTGCTGTTGTTCCTGAGCCATGGAAAACAATGGTAAGAAGATCAGTAGTCCAATCAAAATTCTCATAAGCTTATAATTTATAATCACGTTATCTCCAAAATTAGACCAAAAAAAGCTGATTTGAAGAACAGTGTTTATAAAAGGTGGATAAATTAAGAAACATAATCTATATAAATAACGTATGATGTTAGATAAATGTGGTGTCACAGTTTTAAAGAAAGAAAAAATTATTTAATCAACTTTTTAGTTTTTGGGTTTTAACTAAATCAAAATTCATTCTAGGTAGTATATTCATGTTTTTTTATTGTCACTAAATTGATAGGATGAAATTTCATTACCTAGTATTTGAAAATGAAAGTGATTGAAAAATAAAGTTTGTATTTATTTAATAATTAAATTGTTATAAACATTAACTAACTATGGTTGGTTGAATTTTGTTTCATAAAATGCTATGTTTGTGACATCTTAATTTGAAATTGACTAAATTAATAGTTAACTTTAGTAAGGAATAAAATAGGATTCAAATGAAAAATCTAATAGAAATTTCAAAGATTGTAACTAAGAAAAAAGTCAAGAAAATTGAAATTTTTAATGAACACAACTTAAAGCATAAAAACAGCAAGTTTAATGAATTTTATGAGGCATTAATGTCTCAAAAGTTCAAAAATGATAGAGATGCTGCTTCGTTTCTATATAGTTGTACTCCTACTGATGATCGTTATCGACAATTGAAATCTAGATTTAAAAAGAGATTGTTGAATACCCTGTTTTTTCTAGATGTAAACTTGCCTTCTACATCAAACTATGATCGTGCCTATTATTCTTGTAATAAGGATTGGACACTGGTTAAAATTCTAATTTCTAACAATGCAACAAATACAGCATCTTCACTTGCGAAGCAAATCCTTACAATTGCACTCCGATTTAAGTTTGCCGACGTAATTGTTAACAGTTCCAGAATCCTTAGAAAGGACTGTGCTGAGAATGGAGATGAAAAGAATTACGAAATTTATGATCAATACAGCAAGCAATATCAAAACGTCCTAGATGCCGAAATTAGATCAGAGGAGCTGTATCAAAGGGTGTTTATGAATTATTATAAACCCGCTTCGAAGAACACAGATTTAAAGGAGAAAATAGATATCTATTGTGATGCACTTGTAGGCCTTTCTGAGATTTATGATTCTCCGATTGTCATGTATAATATGTATTTGGTTTGGGCATACAGATATGAGATGTTAGCGGATTATCCTAGCGCACTAGAAGTGTGCGAAAATGCTGAGCAATACATAGATGAGAGCCCACAGTACCACCAAATAGATAAAGTGGCTACCTTTCAACTCAAGAAGATGTCAGCATATCTCCACCTTCAGGACAGTATAAACGGATTTGAAAATGCTGAGAAATGCCTTAAATCATTTCCAGCAGGAAGTGCTACTTGGTTTGAGTTCATGGAGTATTACTTTCTTCTAGCGATGCACACTAAAAACTACATTAGAGCATTGGCTATTTTCGATAAAGCAACCAGCAACACGAAATTCAAGAAAATAACAGGGATTCGTAAAGAGAAATGGAAGATTTATGAAATCTACACCAGTTATATCATTGAGAGCAATAGCGACAATCCAGTTTATCAAGCGCAAAAGAAAAAGAATTTCAGATTATCCAGATTTTTGAATGATCCAATTCTCTATCCAAAAGAACAACGTGTATTTACAATTTTGATGGTTACAGGGCAGATTTTGTTTTTCCTAAATATGAATGGAAAGAACAACGCCTCCGAACGGATCGATCGATTAAAAAGTTATGCCGTTCGTCAATTAAAAAAAGAAGAATACTATAGAGCGATTCAGTTTATTTACTTGTTGCAGCAACTAGTCAAGGCTGATTTTAATGTTGATAAAATGTCAAATAAAGACAAATATCTGGATCGGTTAAAAGAAACAAAATTCAAGTATAGAGGGCTTATCACAGAACTTGAAATTATCCCTTACGAGCAATTGTGGGCACACATTGAGGAGAAGTTGAAAAAAGGAAATCGATAGTTATTCACATCCTATTGAAAACTTTTTTCATTTTTTTTTACTTAAGATTTTATTAAGATTTCGTTTTGCCTATATTTGTGGGCATGAGCTCGTCCAACAATATCATCGTCGCAATAGATGGTTATTCATCCACTGGAAAAAGTACACTTGCCAAAGCTCTGGCACAATCTCTTGACTACGGCTATATCGACACTGGCGCTATGTATCGGGCCACAACACTGTTCCTACTTAGACATAATATGGACTTCAACGATATGGGAGCCATCCAAAAAGCACTTTTTGCGATTCAAATTCAATTCAGACCAGGAAAAGATGGAAACAGAACCTTCCTGAATGGAGAAGACGTCGAAGATGAAATCAGAACCATGCCCGTATCAGCAAAAGTCAGTGAAGTCGCAGCAGTTCCCCTTGTAAGAAGAGCTATGGTAGCACAACAACAAGCAATGGCGAAAGAGCGTGGCTTTGTTATGGACGGTAGAGATATCGGAACTGTTGTCTTTAAGGATGCTGAACTCAAACTATTTCTTACCGCAGACCCAGTCGTCAGATTAAAAAGACGATATGACGAATTAATCAAAAGGGGAATTGAGATAACGGAAGAAGCCGTTCTCGCCAATCTTGAACACAGAGATCACATAGATTCTACTAGAGAAGACAGTCCGCTTCGCAAAGCTAGTGATGCCATCGAGCTTGATAACACCAATCTGACTCCAGAACAACAACTGGAAATCGCATACAAATATGCCATGGATCGCATTGAGCAAACAGTCTAACTGCACCTAGCTCAATTTATTAATCATGCAAGCAACAGAAAATCAGCTGAAGAAGGTCCTAATCATTCAAACTGCCTTTATAGGCGATGTGATCTTGGCGACTGCACTGGTTGAAAAAATAAATCAGCATCTTCCCAATACTAAAATTGATTTTTTGCTTCGAAAAGGTAATGAATCGTTGTTTGAAGACCATCCGAAAATCAATAAATTACACATTTGGGATAAAAAGAGGAACAAGTACATCAATCTGCTCAAACTACAATCTGAAATCAGAACGTCAAGCTATGATGCTGTGATCAACTTACAACGATTTTTCTCTTCTGGATGGCTAACCGCCTTTTCCAAAGCAACGATTCGTATTGGGTTTGATAAAAATCCACTAGCAAGGTTGTTTACGCATCAAGTCAAGCACCAAATTGGAGATGATACGCATGAAGTAACAAGAATACTAGAATTGGCAAAGCCAATCATTGCTGATCAGACACCTGTAAAACCAAAGTTGTATCCTTCTAAATTAGATGAACAAGTCATTAAGCAATATCAATCTCTTTATGTATGTATTGCACCAACTTCTGTCTGGTTTACCAAGCAGCACGCCCCTGAAAAATGGATAGAATTGATTGACGCACTCGATCATACGACAGTTTATCTTCTAGGAGCTAAGTCAGATCATATTGCTTGTGAAGCCATTCGGAAAAAGTGTGTGAGTACCCATGTCTTTAACCTTTCAGGTAAGCTCACATTACTGCAATCAGCAGCATTGATGCGCGGAGCGATTACCAACTATGTGAATGACTCGGCACCGCTTCACTTGGCCTCAGCCATGAATGCACCAGTGATTGCCGTGTTCTGTTCTACGATTCCAGCATTTGGTTTTACTCCGTTGTCAGATAATAGTAGGGTAGTAGAGACTAAAAAAGAGCTAAGTTGTCGTCCTTGTGGCTTACATGGGAAAAAGCATTGTAAAATCGGAACCTTTGAATGCTCTAATTCTATTGATGTAAACGATTTGCTGTAAGCTTGAGAATTGTTCGCGAAGGAATTTTTTAAGGAAAGAGGGTACCAAATACTCGAACGAATACATAGACTACAAATCCTGCTGCAACTAAGCCGCTTATTCCACCCATGATTATTCCTGCCAGTCCCATTTTCTTTAATTTTCCGCCTTTTTTCATTGAAGAAAAACCATAAACTAGTGAAAAGGTGATAAACAAGGCGCTTAAAAGATATAGAACTACAGGAATACCAATTATACCCCAAATTAAGGTTAAAAGAAAGAGTGTAACAGAACCAAGAGCCAATACTCCTGCAATAACAGAGACAATACCTTTTGTTTTAGGTGAAACTATTAACTTTTTGCCTAGATCTCTTTGTAGTTTGCCTTTCTTTATTCTTTTTCCTTGTTTCGTTGCAATTGACGGATTACTAGGAGAAACGCCAATCCCATTTGATTGAAAAGGTGTTAGGATTAATGTAAACAAAAGATAAATTAT
>CALGAW010000016.1 GCA_937959115.1 uncultured Saprospiraceae bacterium | reverse complement strand
TAACCTGACTCAGCAGGTCATCTAACAATTTTTCTGTCTTCTTTTTCATAAAACAAATTTTTAGAAAAAATTTGACCTACAAAACTTAATGACGATATTTCTTCAGTTTTTAGCTAAAACACAAAATTCTGCTTACTCCCCACTGTAGCTATGTCCATTGTAGTTAGGGGCTAGCTTACTTTGGTAAATTTAACTCAGGATGCTTTTGTTGTCGCTCATTAAAGTCATTCATATAAAAGCTAGCAATTTTTAATGAGCTTGGAAAGACCGATGTTACACGAACTGCGAAAGCTTTAGTTTAAATCTTTGCTCGTGCTACAACGGCAAGGCTACTAACCGTTACCTACAACCTCTTGAATCAGACTACTGACATGTGGACGTCATCGCACTTGTTTTGTGGGGTCTGAAAAGCCGTTTCACACTCCCCAATTAGGGGGCGAGTGTCTGTCAGATTGTTGATAGGGTCTGAAGTGTAGCAATGGATGAACAGCGTGAGCATGGGCACGGATAGCTCAGGTATCTTTTCAACACAAGTCCACGAATTCATTGCGTCATTTAAACGTTCCGTGAAAACTTTCGGGATATCTTAAACTTAAACTTCTCCACTTGAAACATACTGATTTAGTACTTTTGACGCCACCGAGAAATTCCAGATCATAGTAAACGGAGTGACAAGAAACGGGTATACCCAATTCTCAAAATTGAACATCCATTGGTAGACAAACAATAAGAAAACGCCAAGCAACATGGATGTCAAATAGATCAGGTAATAAGCAATTAAATTTCGGGATGTCTTCTCACTTTTGTAGGTAAAATGACTGTTCAATGCAAAGGATAAAAGAATGGAGACCATGTTGATAATAACATAAGTAGGAACGAGGGGCGTTTCTAAATACTTTAATAAAATGAAATTACAGGACAGACTAAAACCAGCACAGATTGCTCCTACACCAGCAAACTTTGAGAATTGAATGAATAATTGGTTGGCCATTTGATAGAAATTAAGATCCAATCTAGTTAGACTTCGTTGGTAACTTTTTATTGAATAAATAAATATTGAAGGAATTTTGTTCTCTGGTCAATGGTACGATTTGATATTCATTTTTATAATAATTGGCAAAATGTTCCCAAAAAAAGTGATCGTAAGAGGAAATGACATAAAACGCATCTGTCTTTTCATTCTCTAGCATAAATTCGACTAATGCCGCAAACCGACCAACCCGATAAGAAGAAGCTTTCATCCGTTTAGAATACAAAACGACACGCTTTTGTATAATTGATTTTTCATTAATAAATGGAGAATGAGAAACCAATACATGCAGTCGACGGGAATCAGGTTTGTTGCGAATCGATTTGTATTGCCGTAAAAAGTAGTTGTTGACATGGTACTTGTTGAGATAATCCACTAAAGTTACATTGTCTAATTCCCTAGGAGACAGCACCACTGGATGAGGGTCTTTCTCGTACAAATCAGACATAAACGCTGCCGTTGCCGCTGGATTGTATGTGTTGGCCTGGAAATATGCGAAAATATTGTCTTGGGCACGGGCACTGTAATTCAGGTTTTCACTTAGCTGATGCTGAATGGTTTGATATTGGATCACCACACAAACAATACAGTACACATAAATACCGGATATCGCAGCCGTCTTTTTTCCAGAACCCCATGACAGATGTCGCAAACTAAGTCCAACAGGAATGGCAAGCAATAAGGCATAAATGGGCGTTACATAAACGAAGGTTCTAGCGAAGGAGGAATTATTCTGAAAAAATGAGAACAGGAAAGGCATAAACAACAAAAACAAGAGTACCAACCATTTCCATAAATTGGGTCTTAATTTCTCATTTAGAGCCATATACGCAAGACCCACCAAAGATAGGAGAATCATTATTGGTCGACCAGAAACAGCATCCAGTAAAAACTCTGGGAGTCGATCGGATAATGCGAAAAATCGATTGTCTGGCCTGTCATTCAGGTACTTGTCGAGCAGCATTTCATCTAAGATTGGTAGGTAGGCAACAACAAACAGGATCCCACTAATTGCCCCAGCCAAAAGTAGATTCCAGTAGCCACGATTGTCTCCTGCGTACATCCGTCTTATGAGGTTTTGTTCTGAGGATCTCGAATAATTCAGTACCCAGCGAACCACCAAAACCAGCATTAGTCCTACAAAAAAATACAGATTAGAAGGCATGGTATACACTAAACAGAATAGACTCAATGAGGTGCCAACAAGGTACTTCAAACGTGGATCTGACAAGTAACTATATACCGAATACATGCTTAGAATAAGGAACAACATACTGATATTGTACCCACGGAGTTGCACTAGAAAATTTAGAAAAGTAAGGGTCGTCGCAAACATGATCGAAGCAATTACCCCCGTCTCCCTATTAATAAACTTTTTTCCAAATCGATAAACCATGAGTAGTGTAAGCAACCCGATAACAATCTGGACAAACCGAAGTGCTGGGACATAATCCATTAACTCATGATAATCCCGAATACCCATTAAACGGGTCAAGACATTGTGAAACAAGCTAAGAAAAACATGATTGTTCGGCTCTGGGTAGTGCGTCGCAGTGCGTACAAAGTCTACTAGGACAAACTTCTTAATAGAGAAGGCTTCATCCCGCCATAAGCCCAAGTTGATGTAGTTCATTCCGAAAAGGAAAACTACAGCTCCAGCTATGAATGGGAATATGCGATTCAAGTTTTTCATAAAATGGCTAAACACGTTATCACTTCACTGTCGGCACTTTCAAGATATGCCAGAAGAAGCTGTACATGACCAGCTGAATTCCAATGACGAGTAAGGTAGAACTAGGTATCGTCATTCGTAGCGCCTCACTAGCTGCTAGCTGTCCAAAGTTAGCGGCTTGCCAGTGCATCACTGCCATAACAAACAACACAATGCCAGCAAGGATCAATCCGACTCCTGCAAACAGTCCACGCTCTAAATTGAAGTAACTTAGGATGCGACTGACTTGTTTTCGGTGGGGCAAAATTCCCCTTGCATTCGCGTACACAATTGACAAGAAATAGAATGCAATAAACTGGAATCCGATAATCACCAGTAAACTCAGATATAGTAAGGTCTGTACGTCAAAGTGGACACCTCCAATTTGTGGTTTGAAGAACACAACTACCAGGGACAATAGAAAGCCGAGCCCCATCATTACAAATCCAGGAATCAAGTACAACCACTTAGGACAGTAGACCATTAAAAAACGGAGATGTCTCCAACCGTCTCGCCAGGTGTTGAGATGCGGCGGGCGTGTACGCCCATCAGGTGAAAGCGTCGTCGGTACTTCCGTTAACTTCATACCTTGCAGAGACGCTTTTACCACCATTTCAGAAGCAAATTCCATCCCAGTTGTGTGAAGCTGCATCCGTTCGTAAGCTTCTTTACTGAACCCCCTTAATCCACAGTGAAAATCACCAACTGGAATTTTGAAAAACAGTCGTCCAATAAACGAAAGCACAGGATTGCCTAGATAGCGATGAAGAAACGGCATGGCTCCTTTCTCAATGCCACCTTTAAACCGATTGCCCATTACTAAGTCGTGTCCAGCCCTAAGTTTTTCAACGAATGGTTCAAGATTGTAAAAGTCATAACTATCGTCTGAATCTCCCATTATGACGTACGCTCCTTTTGCTTGAGCAATTCCTCCTCTAAGAGCACTGCCGTAGCCTTTTTCTTTCACATCGATCACCCGAGCACCGTTTTCTCTTGCTATGTTTTGTGAATTATCAGTACTTCCATTATCCGCAATGATGATCTCGCCAACCACCTTATTGCGCGATAAGAATGATTTCGCTTTTTGAATGCAAGTAGCCAATGTCTCGGCTTCATTCAAGCAAGGCATAACGATCGAAAGTTCTATATTTTGGTGATTCATGATGGTGATTTTTGTATTGAATAATAAGGTTCCATGACAGCGAGTTGCGGACTAGCTCTATCAGTAATAGCCGTGTGCACGCATCTCCTCCCCACAGATTTCGTCGAAGGTATTTCGTTGTTCGACTGACCAGTTTTGCCAATTAGGAATCCTATGTTTTGGTGAGGCATGAACGGGTTGACTGATGTGGTTTTGCCAAGCCTCAATGGGAATGTCAACTCCTAGGTAATCCAATAAGTGTTCTTTAAAGTAATCATAATCGCTAATAAAGGACTCAAAGTGCACGCGATGACTGACATATGTTCTCAATTGTTGATTTTCATAACGCCATTTCCAACAAACTTTGGCAAATCGATCCATAGCGCTCCATTGTTCAAAATAAGGATCGTTTTTCGGAGGCTGGATTATTTTGTCCAGTGGGTCCTTATCTCCGAGTACCTCTCGCGCCATCAGAGAACGTACCACATCTCGTCCGTCTCGTACCAGTTGAAACACCTTGACTCCAGGCATTAATTGTTGAATTGCATTGACATGAAGAACAAAAAACGGATTAAACTCCCCATAGACTTGAGTCGTTTCGGGCTTTTTTAATCGTTGTAAAAATTCATTTTTCCGATAACGGGTAATATAATCAAACGCTTCTTGCTCATTTCTGAGGACCCGCGGATAATTCCAATAGTCATTTACGTTGGGCTCATGTTCGATCTGACTTTGGGGTATTGTTTTTGAAAATAAATCTGCTAAGAATGTGGATCCTGATCGAAAGGTACATAGACCGATAAACACGTTTTTCCCTGCTAGATATTCCTCGAAATTGAGCTCGGTTGATTTTGACTTTTGTTGGACCATTGCCTTTTCTACAGCATACTTAATTTGCATCATTGTTCTTGCGACCTCGTTGAACATAGGGAACCGATAAGGCTGCCATCTGTACCAATGCATTAGTCTTGCATGTGGTTTGACTTTCAGGATATTACCTTTATGTGAGTTTGCTGTCATTGTAGTCGATTTATAAGTGTTTGTATCACAATAGCTATCAGTTAAATTTTAGAAACCCGTATTTCAGGATGCAGTAAATGGTTCTCACGCCGTCTTTCAATCCGATTTTCTTTCCTTCACTATAGGTTCTGCTGTGATAGGAGATTCCGACTTCCTGTATTTTGATTTTCGGGATTCTACAAATTTTAGCAGTGACTTCAGGTTCAAAACCAAATCGTTCTTCTTGCAAATGGAGCCCTCGAAGAATATCCGTTTTAAACAATTTGTAACAAGTTTCCATATCCGTTAACTGGTGACTTGTAAACAGATTAGAAAGCAAGGTTAACACCTTGTTTCCCATAGAATGACCGAAAAAGAGATGTCTATTTGGCTTGCCACCTAAATATCTTGATCCATAGACTACATCGGCTTTTCCTAGTAGAACGGGATTAATCATATCGATGTATTCTGAAGGGTCATACTCCAAATCTGCGTCCTGAATAATCAGATAGTCTCCTGTGGCGTTTCTCAATCCAGTATGAATCGCTGCTCCTTTCCCTTTGTTCTTATTGTGTTCTAAATAAAGTACAGGTAATTCCTTATTGCGAACAATATATTCCTCAATTGCATGCTTTGTATTGTCTTGCGAACAATCATTGACAACGATGACCTCTTTTACAATATCAGTTAGCTCAACATCATTAATTTTTTCCAGAATGATATGAATCGTATTCTCTTCATTATAGACTGGTATAATAATGGAAAGTTTCTTAATCATATGCTTCTTGTTTATGGTCATTAGACTGATTTAAGCAGTTTCAGGTTGACGAAATTGTACGTTTTCTTTGGTAATAATCTCAATATTCCTAATCCGATAATGGTAAACAGTGCTAAGAAGAACAGTGCTTTTCTTAGGCCACTAATTTGAAACTCAAATGCTACTTTGTGTCTGCCAGGAGGCAATTGAACCGCCATAAAACATGGACTCATTTGCACCCATTCTGCGGGCTCTCCATTTACGGTTGCCTTCCAGTCTGGATGTGCGTTGACCTTCACCATTGCCCAAGCTGGCTTGTCTTGCTCAGTGTCACAAACTTCTAGTTCTGCTTCATAATACCCATCTTCAGAATGAGATTTGAGGATATGTCCTAGTCCATCTGCAGGTAATTGTTCAGCATGATAATTGAGGTAATTCCCTAGTCCCTCATCTGCCATATCTACTACAGACTCTATTTGTTCGGTGTTCTTTTTATTATGAATAATAAACCTAGAAGCGGATAATCTTTTGTCTTTACGTATAAGCTCCATGAAGTTGGTATATCCTTTATTTTCAAACCAGTTTTCCTGATGATCTGCCTGAACTGAGATATGGTTTTTTTGATTGAGAATTTCCTTATGATTCAACCAGTAGTCGAACAAGTGACGAGCTGCTTGATTGTGTGTATGCACTACCGTATTGGACTGCACAATGTCGAAGTAATCTGTTGAAGCACCTGTCTTATAAATTTTATAGCCTTGATTCTGAAAAACAGGATCTCCAAAATTAGAGAACACTTTTTTCGTTCTGGTTAGCAAGTACGGATAGCCAAACAGTTGGTAGTGATCTGGATTTTGATTGTTAAACTTATGTAAATAAAACTGACCTAAATTTGCTCGGTTGCCAGCAGCGTAGAAACGAGCAATCGGTTTATTGGCGTCAATCGTTGGTAAGTATTGTTTGTGTCCGCCAATTCCAATTGGGTTCACCCGTCCATCTGGTAATGCTTTTAGGTAGGTGATGGCTTCCTCAAAAGCGGTATCCTTCTTGACATTATACGTTTTCGCTCGTTTCTGAATGATTTGCACCTGTTTATAGCCGAGAAAACTACCAATTATGCCGATCAACAGAAATCCTAAACCCGCCACTGCTGTTTTCGTTGAGATTCTGTTTTGTTGATTTTCATCAAATAGTTGTCTGGATTTATCCCAAAGAAATACTAGAGTGAATCCGATTACTGGTAGGCAAAAGAAGTGTAGATGTCCTAGTAGTCTTAAGAATGGCAAATTATTATAAAGCGGCGTATACTGTAAAAAGGTGAATGTCTTTGCACCTGCAATTAGGAAGAATGCCATTCCAAGATTCAAAGCAATAAATAGGGCGGAAGTTGGTACCTGTTCCTTTTTGTTGTAAAGTGTTGACCATTTATATGCACCAATAAATATGCCTCCAATAGTAAGTAGCGTAAGAACGGGCAAACGCTTGTAATCAAGTATATTTCCAATAAAAAAATATTCCACTGCCTTTATCAATCCCATCCCGAGATGATGTTCTTCATCCAATTTGAAGTAACCACTGATATAATCACCACCAAGCAATGTTGGAACAATCAACATGGCTGAAATAGCAAATGCTCCTAGATAAACCCTCAATAGATACCAAGTGTCTTTTAATTTTGATTTCTTGTTCCAAGGGTTTAAAAAGATAAGTAAACCAACAGACATACAGGCAATGAGGCCAGAGATCACATGCGTAAGCATTAACAGTCCTAAAAAGGTGACAGGACCAAACAACTGGCGATTATGAAAGAAAGCATTGTAGGTGTAGCCAATTGCCAAAGGAGTCAAGACCATTCCCCAAAGTTGAGCGTACAATCCCCACCCTAAAATTGACTTTAGTTCAAAGCCTATACCGATCCAGCTTTGTAGTACCAATGCAAGTGAAGCACTGATCAGACAGATGGATTGTGGTACCTCCATCCAACGAAGTCCCTTGTAAATACTCCAAGGTAACAAGGCGAACAAAACCACCACAATTCCTTTCATCAGCAGCAAGGATGAGACGCCAGAAAACACCAAAAAGACCAGTGCCGTCAGTAGGTGCGGAATGGGTTGGTAGTAATAAAACATGGGCATTCCCATACTGAAATCAGGTAGCCAAAGTCGAAAATTCCCTTCACGGATCATTTCAGCTAGTCTCAAGCTATAAATGTAATGAGAGGTATTGTCATGCCCCGCCATAAACCCTGGGTTGAACAATGGGAATAGCAGTGCAATGATTGCTAGACTGAGAAATGAAAGGATGATATGTGGGCGATATGCTTTCATTATTATTGTGCCTCTATTCGTTTAAACCAATCCCTTCCATCCAATGGATACACATCGTTTTCATTGGCCCACTCATCCCATAACAATGACATTCTTTTTACGATTTCCGGGTGTCGGTACGCCACATTATTGGTCTCTGTCCGATCCTTTTCCAGATCGTACAGTTCCCAATTACTGGTATACGGCGCTTTTCGCTTGCCTGTTGACACCAGTTTCCAGTTTTCAATACGAGCGGCTCTGTTGGCTTCATGTTCGAAAAATAGGGCATCACGGGTAACGTTTTTCCCTTTAAAATTTGGGACTAAACTAATGCCTGGTAACTGATGTGTGTATTGGTCAGCTATCTCATCTGGATATTCGGTATTCGTGATGTCTAGAATAGTTGGAAAAAGATCAATGAGGTGTCCGATCTGGTCGACAATTCTTCCTGTTTTTCGAATGCCATTTGGCCAATGAGCGATCATAGGTGTCGCAATTCCGCCTTCATGCACCGACTTTTTGAATCTTTGAAGTGGTGCGTTGCTCACATTGGCCCATGCCGCTCCATAACTGACACGTGTCTTAGGGCTTCCAAGTAAATGGATCGTTTCTGCAATCTGATCCTTGTACGTTTCTTCAGATGCCCCGTTATCTGACAAAAACAAGATGAGCGTATTGTCGAATTCCTTGTGTGTTTTCAATAGGTCAATGACTTTCCCGATTTCCTGATCTACTCGATCGAGTTGGGCGGCATAAACAGCCATAAGCGCATCTTGAATCTCTCGTTCCTTTGGACTGAGATTATCCCATGCTTCTATATTGTTTGGGCGTTCTGGAAGTTTCGAATTGGCATGGATGATTCCCAATTCCTTTAGCTTTTTAAATTTTGATATTCTGATCTCATCCCAACCTGTCATGAACTTACGTTTGTACTTCTGAATATCTTCTGGCAAGGCATGCAATGGTGCGTGTGGAGCAAAGTAAGAGACATAGCAAAAAAACGGTTTGTCTTTCTGTTGGACAAAATGATCTTTAAGAAACTGAATCATTGTATCTGTAACGGCAGAAGTAACGTAGTAATTCTTTGGTCGCTTGATTTCTTCGTTGTTGTATTTTAGATTAGGATGGTAGTAACTTCCTGGTCCAAGATGTCCGTAATATTTGTGAAACCCTCTTTGAGCGGGCCAGTTTCGTTTGTCAGCACCGGCATCCTCCTCATTTGGTCCAGTAAGGTGCCATTTCCCAGTCATATAGCAAGCGTAATCGTTTTGTTGTAAAGCTTGTGCAATGGTTACACAATTTTGATCCAAGGCACCTCGGTAGCCTGGATGATGGAGATCGGCAGCATTCATCCATCCCATTCCTGTTTTGTGTGGATACTGTCCAGTAAGCAAGGCGGATCTGCTTGGACAGCAACGGCCTGTATTGTAAAAGTTTGTATAGAGTAAACCGTCCTTTGCCAAATGATCTAGATGTGGTGTCTCAATGGGTGATCCCATAATCCCTAGATCTGAAAACCCCATATCGTCTACCATAATGAGTAGGATGTTTGGTGGTTGAACCAAAATATCGGCACGGTAGATGACGTTAAGCAAAACCGCGCAAAAGAGAACCACAAATGCCAGAAGTTTCCAACTCATCAGTACTAGTTATTAGGATCTACAGATACGGGAATACTTAAATATCGTTTAGGGTTTACCCCAACATACTTTTTAAAAGCTTTCGAGAAGTGAGAGGCGTTTGAATACCCGACTTTAAACGCTGTCTCCTTCACATTGTACTGTCTAGAGTCCAGTAATTCCTTGGCTTTCATGATTCTGGAATGTTGAATAAACTGGTATACGGGAACTCCATAGACAGATTTAAACTTTCGTTTTAAAGAGGATTCACTTTGGTAGATATGTCTAGCTATTTCTGCGATATTAGGTGGTTGAGACAAATTGACAAGGATATATCGCTTTGCAATCTCCATCTCCTCATGTTCAGGTTGGTCTTTAGATGGGCTCATACTATTGGGTTTAGTTACATTGAATATTAACTTACAATGGGTGTTTATCTTAATAAGATAGATGCAATAATGGAACATAAAAAGACATTATGTTGATACACATAGTGCACAGCACAATACAAATTAACATTCGATTTAATCTAAAATACAATTTGATACGCTATCATTCAAATGATATGTGAAAAAAGAAGCTATTTTAATGATGAATGTCACAATCGGCTATGTAAACAGTATTTCTACCAGTTCGATTGTTCGTGCTTCTGGTATTCCTACTAGTAGATTGTAAGTGTAAGGAGAACTATCTGAATTAGGTAGTTCTCCTTACCTTACTTTGGAGGTTATGGTTTAAGTAAGATGATCTTTTCCGTTGCGGTAAAGTCTCCAACCTTAACGTTTATAATGTATGTTCCAGAAGGTATACTATCTGGAAGTCTAATCTGTCTATTGTAATCACCCTTAATCATATAAGATGAAATCTCGTATACCTGCTCACCTCGTATGTTGTAGATTCCAATCAAGGAGACACCAGAAGCTGGAGATTTTGCTTGTAGGTTTAGGACATCATTGACTGGATTAGGATATGCCTCTATTGAAAGTGATTGGTAGTATACCTTATCCACCTCAATACTAGATTTGATTTTTTGCGTACTTGTACTGTCTGTTCCACTGCCACTACCGCTTGGTGGATTACATTCAACGTCAATTGGCTGAATGCCTGGATTCTCGTCTGTTTCTTCACAACACTGTTCAGTGCTTGGATCATAAACAGTTCCTTGGCAACAATCTCCTTCCACGGTAACTGTTGCTGTACAAGATGCTTGGTTTCCTGCTTTGTCGTATACGGTAAGTGTGACTGAGTTTGAACCCAGATCTGAGCAAGAAAACTCACTAGGACTAACGGTCATGGAGTCGATACTGCAATTGTCCGTTGAGCCATCGTCAACAGACCCTGCGGTGATAGAAACAGAGCCACTAGAACCGAGAGATACTGAGATGTCTTTACACTTGGCTTCTGGGGGCATGTTATCTTCAACAGTAACAGTGGCAGAGCATGTTCCTTCGTTTCCAGATTCGTCGGTGACGGTTAAAGTAACTTCATTTTCTCCTAGGTCAGAACAGGAAAACTGTTCAGGGTCAACTGATTTGGAGTCGATACCACACTCATCTGTTGAGCCGTTGTCGACGTCGTCTGCTGTGATCGTAACCTGACCACTGCTGTCGAGTGCAACGGTGATATCCATACATTTTGCATCGGGTGCAAGGGTGTCTTCTACGGTAACGGTAGCCTCGCAGGTTCCTACATATCCTTCTTCGTCAGTGACGGTTAATACGATCTGGTTTGAACCTAGGTCATAACAATCAAATTCACTTTGACTTATTGTCATCGAGTCGATTACACAGTTATCTGTAGAGTTGTCATCGATATCTTCTGCTTCGATTTTGACTTGGCCGTTCTCATCCAGTGCAACTGTGATGTCTTTACATCCTGCGACAGGTGGAATAGAATCTCGTTCAAGAATCAGGTCAATAGACTCAACAGCTCTGCATCCATGGGCGTCTTGAACGGCACACGTATAGTTGCCAGCAGCAAGCCCATCAATAGAATTAGAGAAAGCATTGACGGTATTAACTTCTCCTGTAGACCATGTAAACGTCATAGGAAGCGTACCTGAACCAATGGTAGCAGTTATTTTGCCATCATTTTTTAAACAGGTTTCATTCTCCCCTTCGAGATACAATTTCTCAGGACTATCTGCATAAAGCATGGTACAGAAAAGTGAGAATATTATAAAGAAGATATGTTTCATCTTGTTAACTTTTAAATTGTTTATTCAATTCTTATAAACCATTTATTATTTACCTACGAGAATTACCTTAACCTCGATCAGAAAGTCTATGGCGTTATTTGCTGCGTCTTTCGAAATTAAATCAATTGGGTAATTACTTTCGACTGCATATACTTTTATGTTACCTTCTGGTAAGTTCATTCCGTCCAATTCGAAGTTAAGCAATCCAGGCAGTGTAGCCTTGTCGTTTGGAGATCCATCCTGAACTCTAGCAATTACTTTCATGAACCCGTCCACATCAATAAACAGGGTTAAATAACTTTCAGGCTGACTAAGGAAAAACGAGAACAATTCTGCTTTAGGAGTATAATTACCTATAGTGTCTACAGTTGTAGTAAGTACAGTTGGTAGAGTGACCGGTTGTGGACTAACCATTGGACCTGGATTGTGCAGACAATGCATTCCAATATTCCAGTTTACTGCTGCTGAATCTGTTACTATTGCCATATAATATTTTTGACCAATTTTTTCAAAAACAAAGGGCATTACCCCATCGTATTCAGGTATTTCTGTTTGGGCCATAATTTTGCCATTGTCATCATAAGCACAATACACTTCAATACCACTAATGGTGGATGCCATGCTCATGTAAGATTTAATATCGGAGTTTGTAGACAACATTTTATCCATGGCTTCCCTTGATTCTATTGTAAACAGAGATCTGACCTTTGCAAAGTCATTGGTTTGGTAAGCAAACAATAATTCTGTCAACGTTTTCCAGGGCGTCTTTTGATTTGTATTCCCATTGAATCCTTCCGCCTGTGTTTGAATATGTCCTTCCCCTTTGTTCATGTCGAACATCTGACCATTCAAATGATATACGAAATCATCGCCGACTAGGTTCGAAGAATCACTCTGTAAATAGGTCATATCTCCAGGAACGATAACCTTTATCGGCAAAAACTTGAATTCTGGGAATTTATTTTGAGCACTCAAAAGAACGGGCATGCAAAAAATCAATGTCAATAATATATTTTTCATAACGTATTTAATTAAGCTTGAAACTCTGAATTCTTAGAACTTTCCCTCGATTATCTTCGGATTTCCTCTGATCAAGACATGTCTATATTCTTTAGTGATGAATCCCCAACCAAAAGTAGCTCGACCTCTCATGGTTACATCTCGAGTTCCCACATAATATGAACCTGAGAAATCTAAAGATGGAATCTCAATGCATAAATTTCCACCTCCGACTCCTCCGCCAACGACTGTACCGTCTACATTAATAATACCGAAACCAGCTTGAGCACCAACTCCTCCACCAATTTCAAAGTATGCTTCTGGATTAAGACACACCTTATTTGTTTCACACGCAACCTCCTAGTCCCCATCAACACCAATTCGCACTTTTCCCGTTAATATCACATATAGTCCAGCAATCACAGTAGGAGTATGGAACTCGACTTTTGCGCTAGCATCTGCATGGATTCCTATTGATGCTTTTGACTTTTTACCATAACAAGGAGTTTTTCCTTCACAAAGTTTATAACTTTCACCTCCTGCAAGTTTTCCAAGGAAGTTATAACTTGTTTTAGGCACTACAGGGAACTTTCCAATCAAATTTTCTAACATGTTGGCATAATCCGTTAGCTTAGAAAAATCTGTTACCTGTCTTGCCTGATTTCCTCCTGGTGTTGTAACGACAAGCGTAAATTTTCCCTTTTTCGTGGCGTAAAGCTGAAATCCCGATATGGGAAAATTACTGTTAATTAAGACTACCGTATCTTTTAGGGTAACGTTGCCTTGTTTAGCTGTAACTATAAAAGTTCGCTTACCTTCACCTACGTTGAGTGAAATTTCTGAAGGGGAGTAGACAACACCGTTTAAGCATTCCGTATTTTTATGGATTCCTTTAATGTCTTTTATCTTTACAATTCCGCCATCGTCGATAGCACAAGGCAGGTCAAAGTCCTCTAACTTAGAGGTTTTTAGGGTAATCGTATCACATACTACTGGGGATGCGCCTTGCATAATGCAAAGCGTATAGGAAGTTGTAATTTGAGGAGTTACTGTAATTGCAGGAAGCCAATCCTGATTGATCACCTCATTCGGATTGCTAGAAGTCCATTTTAAACACTGTAGATACCCATTTTGTCCCAGCCCTGTCACATTACTAGATAGATTAACATTTGCTCCTGGAGCTATACAGTTATTTGGTCCATTGTATACAATTTGCACTGATTGGGAATATCCAGTTGTCAAAAACATCGCCCAGCAAAACAACAGCACAACGGTCTTTGCCAACTTAACTTCTATGTTTTTCATATTGCTACAGTTTGTAAATTATTTAGAGCATTTCACATTTTAATAAAAATATATCTTTGTACGATTCATTTCTACTCCAATCAGATCAATTTCCACCCTAAATGGGTCAAAGATTGCCGTTTTTAGATTAAAATTAGCTTTAATCCGAAGTATAAATTTCAAATTGATAATTTTTGTCATATTTTAGAGTAAAGTTGTTTTTGAATGGTTCGGCAACAAAATCCTTGTTTTTTACCTTCTAATTCCTACATCTAATAATTGGTCAAATTACACAGGTAAACGAAGATAAACCATACTGTAAAAATGAATATAAACACGACAATGCAAATTATCCTTTCTATGAATGGTATGGAAATGTTTATGAAGGAGAAGAGCTGGATAAGGAAAACTTACTAGGATTTTAAATAAAAGGAGTACGTGCGGGCCTCGTATACGGCAGTATACAAGCCAATGTTAGGGGTCATAACTCAACATCAGTCCCCATCGTTTGACTGCGTGTAAATAAGCACTTGGTTCTGAATATCCTAGAATATAGGCAATATCTTGTGTTTTAATTTGCTTCTCTTTTGCTAAATAAAAGGAAAGTTCTCTTTTGATAGCATCAGAAATTTTTCTAAATGATTGTCCTTCTTTTCTAAGTTTTCTCTGTATCGTTCGGTTACTTAAAGGAAATTGCTTTGAAACCTGTTCAAATGTTGGAATTTCAGGAGAGCACATACTCAAAATCATATTCCTCATTTGCAAAGAAAAAGCACTGTAATTTTTATGATCATACATCTTCATAAACTGTGGTAATAATAATTCAATTTCTTTAACACGTTTCTCGTTAAGTTCAGAACCTAAAACTTCACTTTTTATTTGTATTAAATGTGTTTTTCCACTTACAATTTCTGAATTTAAAAGGTTAGAATATTCTATCAAATCAAGGTAAGGTAATTGTAATTTTGGTAAAAATTCATTACTTAACATTAACCTCAATTCCCTATAAATAAAACAAAAAACAGTATCTAAAAGATGGTCTTTTAAGGTTGTATCCTCAATAGAACAATCCAACTTTAATTCATAAACACCATCACTTTCTTTTGCCGATAGCGTTACTATTGGAAAAGTAGTTTTTAGATACTCTTGCAAAAAAAATACCGCTTGTTCTATACTTGAAGTATTCAAAGATAACGCGGCAATAAATCCTAAAGCCTTAAGATTCAAATAACAGCCATAACACAAACCAAAGTGCGTATTTTTTGTTTTTTCAACCACAATTTTAAAAACAGTTAAAAATTCTGATTTGTCAATTGTATTTTCAGGTATACAAACATCCAAATCACTCACTTTTAAATTTGTTCTTAATTCAAGTTCACTAATCCCATGATAAGTGCAATAGTCAAATAAGTTGGCAATATGTGGTGCTGATATTTTCATAAAATAGAGTGCAAAAGTTGGCGTAAAATATCAATAACCAACGTTTATTTCAACTTATTTTTGCAGTAAATTAAATAATGAACTTATGAACAGATTACAAAAAGCACTTGGTATTAACTTCCTTTTCTCAGGGATTTCGGGTCTTGGACTAATAGTATTTCACAAATCAATTGCCAATTTATTCGGTATTGAACAAAATTATATATTTTGGATGATTGGGATAGGTTTAATCTTTTTTGCTTTAACTATTCTTTATGAAGTCAAAAAACAAAGACGCTTGGCAGTGCAATGGATAGTTATACAAGATTTTATTTGGGTAGTTGGTAGTGCAATTTTGTTGATACTTAAGCCTTTTAATATTTCAAACACAGGAAATAATCTGATAACCATTGTTGCAATAATCGTATTTTTAATGGCAATTAGTCAATCAATCGCACTGGCACAGATAAAAAACAATAACGACTTTAGTGATAAATTGACACGTAATTCTCTAGATAATGAAAATTGACAAACTACGTTTCTTCCAGTCATGCCAAATGCAGTAACGCACATCTTAACCACTAGAAAAGGAAATGATCGTGTAACTGAAAAGCTAATTGTTCAGAACTAACGTCCTCAAATTGAACGTAATGTGATTGGATCAATTGTAAAAGAAACCTAATAAAAACAACCCTCGTCTTTCAAGAAAAGTTTAGTATTTTTTAAGAAGCTTAGTCTTCAAACGATCTCAAGTTCTTATCTTTACTCGAGGAATGTATCCATGTTTAACAACGTTATCATCAATTTAAAATCAGAACAATGAAAGTTACGGCTGAAAAAAATGAAAAAGTTGGCAATATGATCTTTGCATCAATTTATCCACTTTATTGGAATAGACTGGAGAAGAACGGCAGAACAAAAGAAGAGTTCCATCAAGTAATAGAGTGGTTAACTGGTTTTGACGAAGCTAAAGTACAAACACTTATTGAAGAGAAAGTAACGTTTAAAACGTTTTTTGAAAAAGCCAAAATGCATAAAAATGCACATATGATCAAAGGTGTTGTTTGTGGTTATCGAATTGAAGAAATAGAAGATGAATTCGAAGTATACAAGAAATGTAGGCAACTGGAAAAGCTGATTGATGAATTGGCAAAAGGTCGTAAAATGGAGAAAATTTTACGCAAAGAAAAAAAATAAAACTCGTTCGAATTGAGCAATCACAAAGCACTTGCACCTACTACTTGGCCTCTATATCTATCTAGCTGATACATATCGACTTTAAAGATGGTAGATCCAAGATGTTTACATTAAGATGAAAGCTTTTGAAAAAGGATGATTCAGTTTCTTGCCACAACCTCACCGGTTCGACAGACATTTCAGGCTTCAGAACCCCACAACTCACCCCGAACTCTTAGTATAATCCGTAAACTAACAAATAGTGAACGAACCTAAGAGGTCTTGAAGACCTAGGAAGCAAAACCAGAAAAAATGCACCGAAGAAGGAATTAATCCTTCAATATATTCCTAGAAATCACTAATTTTTGAATTTCACTCGTGCCCTCTCCGATCGTACAAAGCTTAGAATCTCTAAAGAACTTCTCTACTGGAAACTCCTTGGTATAGCCATATCCACCATGAATTTGAATGGCATCTGTCGCAATTTCTACACAGATCTCTGATGCATAGTATTTAGCCATTGCCGATTCAGTGGTTACTTTCTTGTGGTTATTTTTCAAGAAGGCTGCCTGACGGCAGAGTAATTCGGCTGCTTCGATTTTAGTCGCCATATCGGCAAGCTTAAAAGCAATCGCCTGAAACTGTGAAATTGGTTTACCGAATTGTTCACGTTGCTTCGCGTATTGTACAGATGCCTCGTAAGATCCTTTGGCAATACCTAGTGAAAGCGCCGCAATTGAAATCCGACCACCGTCAAGAATCTTCATGGCTTGTACGAAGCCTTCTCCTTCACTTCCTAGCATCTGACTTTTGTGTATTCTGCAGTTCTCAAACACCATTTCAGCCGTTTCTGAGGCTCTCATACCTAGTTTGTTCTCCTTTTTACCCGCTGAAAAGCCAGGCGTGCCTCGTTCTACAACAAAAGCTGTCATCCCGTGGCTATCTAATAGTTCACCAGTTCGTACGATCACAACTGCCACATCACCTGACTTACCATGCGTAATCCAGTTCTTTGTTCCGTTGATCACATAATAGTCACCATCTTTTTCCGCTACGCACTGCATTCGACCAGCATCACTGCCTGTATTTGCTTCTGTCAACCCCCAGGCACCAATGTACTCTGCAGAGGCCAGTTTGGGCAGGTATTTGCGTTTTTGCTCTTCATTCCCAAATTGTAGGATGTGTCCAGTGCATAAAGAGTTGTGTGCTGCCACTGATAAGCCAATAGAACTGCAAACTTTAGAGATTTCAACAATGACTGAGATGTATTCCTGATAACCGAGCCCTGAACCACCATATTCTTCTGGCACCAAAACGCCCATAAAGCCTTGCGCTCCCATTTTCTTAAACAGGTCAACTGGGAAGTGTTGGCTCTCGTCCCATTCCATAACATAAGGACGTATGTGCAATTCCGCAAAATCCTTTGCACTGGTTTCGATCATTTTAAGGTTTTCAACCTCCATCATCATATCCATATTCTAATTTACTTTTGTTGTTCTATAAAGTATTGCTTCTGGCAATATAGGCATAAAATTAATAAATTATATCAAAACTTGAAAGGCAATAATTTATTGTATAAGGTCTAATTTTGTTAAGGTTTAATCTTCCTTCAATTTTCCAAGTTTAAATAGTGTGCTAATAACTTAATTATTAGCAACTTTCGGTCGTTCTAGTAGCCATACACAACGTCAATTTACAATTTAATCCTCAAGAGAACAGTTGTGTATAATCTTCAATTCTTATAATTCAGTTGCTCCAAAACTAATTACACTTACAATATAATAGTCATTCGCTCGAAAACAAACCAAAAAATCTAGTCCATAAAACGTTGGATGAGCTAAAAAACAGACTCCCGTCAGGCTTGTTTTTGGTATAAAGGATTAATATTTCTAGAATAATGAAAATAAAATCGGTTTTTTATTATCTTTAATTCCATTCTTTCGTATAACGATGCGATACATCATCTTTACTAAACAAAATCTAGAACTAACATGAGAACTATTCTTTTTTCAATAATGTTTACTTGCATCGCTTCATTTGCATTTGGACAAGTTTGTACCAATAATCCATCTGTCCAACAGGGAGACATTGATCCTGCACCTCTTTATCCTGGTGCTGTAGGGATTGCAAAATTTTCCTACTTTGAAAATTTACTAGACTATACTGCTTGGGCGAATGATCCAGTAACATTAACCTTCTGCTTACTACATATTGAGCCCTTAAATGGAGCATCTTCTATTTCTGGTTCTGCTTCTAGTTGGTTTACCTGGAGTTATGATCCAGTTACTAATTGTTTATTAGGAACACAAAATCAATCAATATTAGGAGGCACGGGTGGCTTAATAGCCCTTGACTTTCAAGTAAAAAATATGATTAACTGCCCGAACAACCAAACAGGTTTCACTTTGAATCTGCAGCCTGCTGCTTGTATGAATGGTTCAAACCTAACGACTGATGACACAGAATCTATTTATACTTGTTTCGACCCAAATGGCGGTACTTCTTCAATTGAAGAGGAGCGACTTGGTCTAGGCTTTAACTTATTTCCAAACCCTGCTTCAAAGCACATGACATTAGAGATCAACAGCCTACTGCCTTCACAAAACGCAGATCTAGTGATTACAGATATGCTAGGCAGAACACCGAAGACAATCAAGAATAAAACTATCATCAAAGGAGAAAACAGCTATAAAATTAATATCAAAAGCCTTGTCAACGGTTCTTATTTCCTTACTGTAAACAGTGAAGACGGAACTCAAGCAACCCTTAAGTTTATCAAAGCGGTTGAATAGTTGAAGGAAAACGAATACGATACATCAAGGCTACTTCAGACGAGGTAGCCTTTTTTGTTGGGGAGAAATGAGGTAAAATACACTTTAAAAATAGGGTTAACCATAACCTTAATACTAGGCTTCCGCCCCCTTAATCTCAATAGTCGTTCCTTCTACTTCCACGACATCGCCTGCTCTAAGCTTTTTTCGCTTCCGCAATTCCGGTTCCCCGTTCACAAGGACGATCCCGTCCTCTACTATCAGCTTCGCATGCCCTCCGGTCTGAGCTATGCCTTGTAACTTCAGTAAACTAATTAGCTCAATGTATTCTGATTTAGGCTTTAAGGTTACGGTCTCTTTTTTCATACACAAATTTAGTAATTAGTTCGTGATTAATGCTTAGTTCCTAGTAATAAGTTGAACGCTAGACGGAGCGAAAATAGCCAAATGCCGAATAGATCATCATAACGTAAGCCCTATGCACAAAAAAGCCCATTCCAGTAAAGGAATGAGCTTTCAATCACAATTGATTTATTATTTACGAATTACTTTTCAGTAACTACTTTTCTAGAATATCCTTTCCCTTGCTTGTTCTTGCTGGTACTTGGCGTCTTGATATCTGCTTCTGATGTCAGTAGGTTTACAATCGGTGTTGCAATAAACACAGAGGAGTAAGTACCCACAAGGATACCGATCAACAAGGCAAATGCAAAACCTTTGATAGAACCACCACCAAAGACAAACAACATTAAGACCACAAAGAAGGTCGTTAACGATGTAATGATTGTACGACTAATGGTATTGTTTACCGCAAGGTTAATGACTTCTTCTTTTCCTTTCTTCGTATAAGAATTGAAGAACTCTCTAATACGGTCAAATACAACCACTGTATCATTTATCGAGTATCCAACTACCGTAAGGATTGCCGCAATGAATGCCTGATCAATCTCAATAGAGAACGGTAAGAATTTCCATAGTAAAGAGAAGATACCAAGTACAACCAAGACATCATGGAACAAGGCAGCAACTGCACCTACACCATATTGCCATTTACGGAATCGTAGTAAGATATATAAGAAGATACCTAACAAGGCGAAGATAGTCGCATAAAACGCACTAGATCGAATATCATCCGCAATTGTAGGTCCGATCTTAATTGAACGTTGTAACACTCGTGGTTGCGCACTTGTTCCTTTAGAGAACTGATCCATTGTATAATTCTTACCCGCGTAAGTATTCACCCCACCTAACAATGCTGCTAGTACTTCTGAATCCACATTTTCACCTGACTCATCAATTCTATAACTTGTTGTGATCTCTGCTTGGTTAGAAGCATCAAACTGCTTAACTAATGGTGTTTCGTTTCCGAATACTGGTGTTAAGTCATTTCTTAGTTTATCAAAGTTGATTGATTCGTCTAATTTAATGGTATAAGAGCGTCCTCCTGTAAAGTCAACCCCTAGGTCAAACCCTTGAGTGAGAATTGAACCAATTCCTAGTAGGATAAAGATTCCAGATCCCATCAGCGCCATTTTACTCTTACCGATAAAATCGATATTAGAGTTGGCAAACGCGCTCTTAGAAAATCCAGTTGAGAACTTAACTTCCGTTCCTCTGTCAGATAACCAATCGATCATCAATCGAGTTAAAAGAACAGCAGAGAATAAAGAGAACATAACACCAAAGATCAATACAATGGCGAAACCGACAATTGGTCCAGCACCAAATACATAAAGGACAATGGCAGTTAGGATCGTTGTAACGTTGGCATCAATAATTGCTGAGTAAGAGGCAGAGAAACCGTCTCTGATGGCAGCTAGTGTTGATTTGCCGTCTCGCAATTCCTCTCGAATCCGTTCGAATATGATTACGTTGGCATCCACGGCCATACCGATCGTTAATACGATACCTGCAATCCCCGGAAGGGTCATAACCATCGCTTGTGACGAAAGGGTTCCTAGTATGAAGAAGATATTTGCAATCAATGCGATGATGGAGATAATACCACCTGTGCTATAGTAAAGAACCATGAATGCGAGTACCATTAAAATACCAACGACCAAGGCCTTCAAACTTCTGTTAATATTATCCTGACCAAGTGATGGCCCTACAATCGCTTCTTGAATGATCTCTGTCCTTGCAGGTAACTTACCTACTTTAAGAACATTCGCAAGATCCTGTGCTTCTCTAACGCTAAAGTCACCTGAGATTTGAGAGTTTCCATCTTTAATTTCAGATTGAACGGTAGGAGCAGAAACGACTTGATCATCTAAGAGAATGGCAACTTCCCGCTTGAGGTTCTCTGAAGTCATTTTTCTCCAGATTTTTGCACCTTCTTTATTCATTTTTAGATTTACGATGTATGCACCACCACCACCACCAGACTGGCTATCGATGTTTTCGTTGGCATCTGTAATCTTATCACCTTCAAGCATTGCGCCTTTTCGCTTGGTTGTATTTATGGTATACAATTCAAAGTCATCGGTATATTCACGGGTGTCACGATCTCTAATTGGCTTACTTTTCCAACGGAATACCGCGTTTTTACGCATCACGTTTGATACTTCCTTTCTTGCTAATAATTTATTGATCGCGGAAGTATCTCTCCAATTTGCTGTACCAGCTACTGCTAGTGCTTGATTACCACCATTTGGAGTTAACAACGAAAACAACGGTCCTTCTCCAAAGTTTGTTTCTGCTTGCTTGTCTAACTTTTCTTTGTTAGCAATATAGAATTCATCATTTCGTACGCCTAAGGAGTCAAACGTCATCAATGTACTGTCAATATCCTGCACGTAATCAGCTCCACCCATGGTTGCTTTTAGCGTGTTGTTGGCAACAGACAATTGATCTTGGATTTCGCTAAACTGGAATACTGGGTAGAATTCCAATTTTGCAGTAGACTGTAGGATTTTTCTGGCACGTTCTGGATTTGTGATACCAGGTAGTTCTACCATAATACGGTTAACACTTTGGTCAAGTGTAATGTTAGGCTGCATGGTTCCAAACTGGTCAATTCTACGTTTTACTTTTTCGTAGGTTCTAACAACAGTTTCGTCTGCTTGCTTTCTGATCTCAGTAATCACTTCTTGATCAGTAGATTCCATATTGATGACATCTCTGTAATCTGGATTTGTAGCAAAAATGTTTGCTAGTGACTGACCAGGTGCTGTTTTCTTATAAGCATCTGCGAATAACGTAATATAGTCCGTTTGAGCATTTGCTAGATTTTCTTTGGCAAGTTTTACTGCTGCTTGGAAATTTTTGTCTTGGCTTTTGCCTGACATCTCTTTTACAAGATCCACCAAGTCAACCTGCATAACGACACTCATTCCACCTTTCAAATCAAGCCCGAGGCCCATTTGGTTCTTCTTCAACTCCTCATAAGTGTAAGACTTTACACCTAAGTTCAATACTTTTTCGTTTGAGATAGAATCCAGATAATCTATTTCTGCATCTTTCCACTTAATATTGTCAGGAGCATAGGAACCGGTAGTTTCCGTTGCAAAATTCGATGCGTTCTTCTCAACAGTTCTAGCTGGTAGTACCAATAAAAACTGGTAGATAACGACCAACAACAAAGCGACTAAAAAGAACTTTACTAAACCTTTTCCTTCCATGAGGTAAAATTAATTATTTGTTTAATTTGAATTGTTTCCGAAGTTTTTTTCGAAAAATGAGTGCAAATATAACGAATTTGTTCTACAAATAGAGGGTTTTGTTTAAGAATCGACAGAGTTTTTTATTTTTTCGACGAAATTGATTTAAACAAGGAACTTCGAACAAGTTTGATCCTCTTTATTTTCCAACCGTAATGCGCCTAAAAATCGCATTAAATGGATTTTTTTAGCACTCCCATGTAACAATTTGTTCGTTCAACGGATAGATACAAAAATGACATTACTCAATCATCAGTTATTCAATTCAATCTATACTTCATCAAAAACTAACTATTCATTTTATACAAATATAAAATGATACTGTTTCATCCCAACCACCTAAGAAAACAACGAGGTTTTGCTTAAACAATGGAATATACCATGATACAATTTGATTTACATCAGTTGAAAAAAAACTAACTTATTATTAAATTTACATTTAAAAACAATTCTCTATCAGTGATTTACACTTAATATAAATTGTTTATACCAAAAAAATGAAAAATGAAAAATTTAATACTTCTCACTTTACTTATCTCTTTCAACTATTTTTCCAGTTTTGGGCAAGCATGTGGCGGAGCAATTATTGCAACGGAAACAGGAATATGTGTTGGAGAATCGACCTTATTATCAATTGAACCAACCACCCAAGCGCTTACGACTTCCTTAGCTGCAGGAAATAATCAAAATGGGAATATGTTTGATGTTACTGCCTTTAATGATGTTGTAGTTACAGGTTTTGAGGCATCACCAATCAATAATTCAGATTATGAAATCTACTATAAGGTAGGCACCTATCTAGGATTTGAAGCAAACAGTGCTGCTTGGACACTTTTAGGCAATAAGACGGGCGTTCCTTCTACAACCACAGGAAATACAGTTGATCTAGACATTTCGTTGAACCTTACCATACCCGCAGGGCAAACCTACTCTTTTTATGTGACGACCTCTAATGGCGTTAACCAAAGATATACGACGGGTACGGATGAGTCAGCAGAAATTGCCAACGATGGAAACATCAGAGTGACTGAGGGGATCGGGTTAGCCTATCCTTTTTCAACCGTTTACAGGCCTCGAATTTTCAATGGCATCGTAAAGTACCATCTTGCTCAAACTTATGCTTGGAGTAACGGAACCACCGGATCCACACTCAATGCTTCTCCTACACAAAGCACCTTGTACGCTGTCACAGCAACCTGTAGCAATGGATCTACGAGCGCCTTTACTCAAGATATAACAGTAAGCAGCTCTGTCGTAGACATTACAGCAACACAGTTAGACGTTTGCAATGGGGCTTCTACAACGCTCAATGCTATTACTACAGTTAACACATCCATTTCAACAGCCTTTGATAGCAATAATGGCTCTGATGGAAACATGTTTGATGTTGAAGCGCTAAACGATTTAACAATTAAAGGGGTTGATGGGTCGTACAATGGAACTGTTCCTGCTCAATATGAAATCTATGGCAAACCAGGCACCTTTTCTGGTTTCGAAACAGACGCTTCTGCTTGGACATTGCTAGGTTCTACAACCTTATCAACTCCTGGCGATGCGATTCCAATTCCAATCGCACTCAACGTTTCTTTGAACCAAGGAGAAACGTATGCATTATACGTCACCCAGCAACGTGAAAGCAACAATATACATCGCTATACAAATGGTAGTGCAGTTGGCGCGCCCTTAGTAGAAGACGCAAATCTAAGATTGAGAGAAGGTGTTGGCAAAGAATACCCGTTCGGACAAACATTTTCTCCTAGGAACTTTAATGGCCGAATTCATTATGAAGCAAAATCTTCAGCAAATCTTACTTGGAACACTGGAGCAATCGCTGGGGCTATTGTAGTATCTCCTACAGCGCCAACTACCTATTCAGTGACCTCAACATCAAATGTTGGAGCATGTACCTCAATGGACGATATTCATATTACACACTGTGGTGATGTAGCAATTGAAGATTTATATAAGGAATATGCTGTGAATGTATTCCCAAATCCTGCTTCGAAGGCGATTTCTGTTTCCATTGAGGGGTTAACAAATAAAGACCTGAATTTATCAATTTCTAATGTACAAGGTCAAGTTTTATTTGCCGAAGAATTATCAACTATTTCTGAAAATTATCAACATCATGTAGATGTAAGCCAATTCGCGAACGGACTTTATTTTGTTCGGTTAACACTGGAGGGACAACATTCTATTCATAAAGTAATGGTTTCTAGATAATCATTTGCTTTAAAGATTCTTGCGATCCACTAAGGATTATTTGGGCAGGAATTAGATCGTTGATTAAGACAAATTAGAGACTGACCCAAGAAGGCTGTCTCTAATTTGTTTCTATTTTAGTTAATCATTCATAGACCTAAGCCTATCACCAAGCTATGCCTACTAGAACAATTAGAACGAATTAAATAAGATTAAACATTATCTTTATTAAAAAATACTTCCTATTAAAATTGTTCTAACGCTGATCCATAATTTTAACTAGCTGCACTAAACAACTTTAACCAAAACAGCCCTAATGAATAAATTGATAACACTCCTCCTTCTTCTAAGTTTAGGTAGTTGCCAACAACCAACGCAAAAGGAGGCTGCTGCGCCCAACGCCAATCCTAGAGAATTTATTCCAGATCAAGATCCTGAGATGAATCCAAAAAATCATCCCAGTCACCCGTTTCAGGTTATTATTACTGAAGCTGACAACCTTCGTCTTCGAGCAAAACCAACCCTTAAGGGAGCCATACTTGAAACACTTCCAATAAATACAGCACTTCAGTATTTAGAAAAAACGAAAACAGAAGAGAAAATTACAATGAAAGGCCTCGAGCACACCGCTCCTTGGCTAAAGGTAAAAACCAGCACAGGAAAACAAGGCTGGGTGTATGGGAGTCAAGGAGTGGAAAACAAGCACGCCCCAATGATCCGCTTCATGACCTCTGAAAACACCTCAAAAGCCCCAATCGAACTAGTAAATGGAATCACAGCTGCGAAGCTCGAAGCAATCACCGGTCTAACAGGCATTGCCACTCGATCAAAAAGCTATGCTGGCTTCTACCAATATCGTCTCGTGAATGGAAAAAAACAGCTAAATGGTGACCTAGAACTCATTGGCCGAATCTACGCTGAAAGTTATAAGTTTTGGTTAAGTGATACCTATTCTGGCAACTACAAGGATGGATTTCCGAATGGAAAAATAATTGAACAACAGACAGGAGTTGAGGGATCAAGCCAAACAACAATCGAATTCAAGGCAGGTAGCTTTGAGTGTCACCGAATTGTTCAATCTTGGGATGCTGAAGGGGAAAATGGGATGGATGAAGACAATCAACCGGAGCATTGCAGTTTTGACGTCTTTGATTAACTGTTATCATTCAATTGATCTTGCAAACCACTCTTCTCGCAATAGCCCATAACTAACTGAATCATGATACGCGCCCTCCACAATCCGTGCCTTGCGATAACAGGCTTCTTGCTTGAACCCAAGCGACTTTGACAATTTAACCATGGCTGTATTGCCAGACCAGGTCGTCCAACCAATGCGTACAAGTTCAGGACGCTTGTCAAATTGCTCCGTGATCCAAAGCGAGAGCGCTTGTTTTCCGATTCCTTTTCCCCAGTACTGCTCATCAAATATTACGACACCGATTTCCATCCAATTCGTCTCCTTGGAGCGCCAGTAAAAGCTGACTTCTCCTAGGATCTTATTGGTATAAGCATTCGCGATCATTTTCACAAAAGGATTAACCACACCCCTTTCTAGTTTCTCTCGAACCTTATTCACCCAAGTCTCTAATTCGGCAAGGCTATTCTTTTTGAAGTAAGGACCATTGAATTGATGAAACAGTTGATCTGGATGATTTAACCTCAAGTATTCGTCCAGATCGTTAAGTTCTAGCGATCTCAAAATTATTTTCATGATTGTTGGAGATTTTTAAAGATCATTTCATTATTCAGTAAAAATAAAAAACGGCCAATTGCAATACAATTAACCGCTTTCTAAATCTTTTATTCCCAGACTGGATCGCTAGGGCTCAAAATCATTCTAACTCTAAATTATCTCAAGGTAAACTCTTTTGTGCCGATCATGTGATTTTTGTTATAAATCTCAGCCACGTATTTACCTTTATCGAATGAGGCATCTTGTTTCCAGTTGATACACACATCCTGAGCGGAGTTATCATAATCTACTACCTTAGAAGTTGTAAAACGAACAGCTTGTCCAGATACTGGATCATCGAAATAACCAGAACCTTTGCTTTCTATCGCCATTGTTTCCCCTCTAGGGTTAATCAACCGTAGGAAAACAGTTTCCTTGGCAGCCTTTGCGATTCTGTTTTCTGCTAACTCAAAGCATACCATCAAGCGGTCTGCACGTTTAGCAACGTCTGTATTTACATCGCTTTTCTTCTTTTCTTTTACTCCGGTTGCTTTCACAGAGTTTGCTGCTAGTATGGAACCCAATTCCACTTTTTTCTGCAGTTTAGCCTTCGTTTCTTCTAGTTCCTTTTTCTCGACAGACAATACTTCAGAGATTTTTGTTTGTTCCACCACCTTAGTTTCCAGTTGGACTTTTGCAGCAGTAAGCGAAGATTTTTCTTGAGATAAAGAGACATTTTGATTCGTCAAACTTTGATTTGTTGTCTTCAAGTCGTTGATTTGGGTAAGGAATCCATTTCGTTGCAACACAAAGTCATCAACCATTCTTCTAGCTTCTGCAAGCTCAGAAATAGTTGCATTTTCCTTAGAAGTTAACTCTCTAATTTTTGATTTTGCTCTACGCAATTGTTTCTCTAGTGTACGCTTTTGCTCTTCAATTTGACTTTTAAGTTCCTCATTTTCAGAAGCGGCGACATCTAATTGTTCAATTGCATCATCATACTGCATTTGCAATTCTTCCTGCATTTTTTCAGCTTCAGAAAGTTCTTTTTTCTGTTTCTCAATGACTCTTCCTTGAGATACTTTATTCGCTAAAAAATAGGCATTCAAACCTAAAAGCAATATAATGAAACCTAACGCAATAGGAAACAATTTATTGGAGTTGCTTGACATAGGGGGAAGTTTAGAGTTAGTTAAAAATTATCGTCAAAGATATAATTATTAAATTATTTAACAAATATCATTCTAATAGACACAAAAAAGGACGATTCCACCTATTAAAGTTGTGTTAAATTTTTAATATTCTATAGCTTTCTTTGGTTTTACCTACTTTAATTTCTTCAGAAATCGATTTGATTTCCTAATTTTGCGGCTGTATTTCCAATCAGTTTCGATAGATAATTAAGCAATGGATCGAATCTATTCATAATTAAAAGGATCAAACAAAGACAAATCTGTTAATGCTCAGATTAAATTAAAAACTATGGAATTAAATGCTTTGACAGCGATATCTCCAATTGATGGTCGATATCAACAAAAAACGACGGCACTGAGTGATTTCTTTTCTGAGTACGCCCTCATAAAATACCGTGTGCACATCGAAATTGAGTATTTCATCGCCTTGTGTGAAATCCCCTTGCCTCAACTAAAACAGTTCCCTGCCAAACAGTTCTCAGCGTTGCGCCTTATCGCTTCCAACTTCAATGAGCAACAAGCCCAACGCATCAAAGATATTGAGCAAATTACCAATCATGATGTAAAGGCCGTTGAGTATTTCCTCAAAGAGGAATTTGATACCCTAGGACTGTCTTCTTTTAAAGAGTTTATCCACTTTGCCCTAACGTCACAAGACATCAACAATACCGCTGTTCCTTTGTCGCTTAAACACAGCTTGGTTGAGGTATATCAACCAATCATGCTAGAATTGCTAGAACAGCTAACCCAGTTAAGCAACGAATGGAAAGACATTCCTATGCTTGCCAGAACGCATGGGCAACCCGCCTCCCCCACACTACTAGGAAAAGAGATTCGGGTATTCCTAGAACGCTTGAGGGCGCAACTCCAGCAACTCCAGCACATTCCTCCTTCCGCAAAATTTGGTGGTGCCACAGGAAACTTCAATGCCCATGTTGTCACTTACCCTTCCATTGACTGGGTTGCATTTGCAAACAATTTTGTGGACAAACAACTCGGACTCAAGCGAACACAATACACGACTCAAATTGAAAATTATGACAATCTAGGTGCTGTTTTCCACAATATGGCAAGGGTAAACACCATTTTGATCGATCTATCAAGGGATATCTGGACGTACATCTCTATGGATTATTTCAAGCAAAAAGTGATAAAAGGTGAAGTTGGTTCTTCCGCAATGCCGCACAAGGTAAATCCTATTGATTTTGAGAACGCAGAAGGCAACCTAGGCATCGCAAATGCCATTTTCGAACACCTTGCTGCCAAACTACCCGTTTCTAGGCTCCAAAGAGACCTCACCGACAGTACGGTACTCAGAAACATTGGCGTACCCATCGGACATACGCTAATCGCTTTTAAATCGATTCAAAAGGGCTTAAGCAAACTATTATTAAACGAAGCAAAACTAACGGCTGACCTAGAGCAGAGTTGGATGGTAGTTGCCGAAGCCATTCAAAACATTCTCCGAAGAGAGGCATATGACCAACCCTACGAAGCACTCAAAGCATTGACAAGAGGAAAAGCCTCTGTCACTAAGGAAGATATGCATGGGTTTATTGATTCCCTTTCGGTAAATGATACCATCAAGAAGGAATTAAAACAGATTACTCCTATGAACTATGTAGGGGTTTAATTATTAATGGTGAACGATTAATTGGGCTGATATTATTAAACATGCAACATGGAACTAATTGAGGGAACGGACTACTATATCAACAAGCAAGGGCTTTACGTGTTTACTGCTCACTATTTATTGAAGCGCGGCTATTGCTGTGGCAATCAGTGTTTACATTGTCCTTATGAGGAAAAAGAAGCAACAGATACCTCAAATGAGCGCGCAATGATAAAAGAGGAAGAATGATACAAGCAAGCGTTATACAAATGGATCGTTCCACAAAAATAGCAATCACTATCGTTTAAAATGGGATAAACAACCGAATCCCTAGCTTAAAACGCAGTATTTCATTGATAATTGTTCACTGAAGTTTCTCAGTTGACGCTAAACAATTTCCTTTAAACTTTTGATAATCAATTGAGTAAGTTCCTCTTGGATTGATCTTCCTTTATCCTTGTTATACCAAGCCTGTAATGCTTTTTTCTTATCATCCATATCCATAGACTCATCTCCTTTAAGGCGCATCGCCAACTCTTGAGCGGCTTGAGGTCTTGGCCCCCAAGAAAATAAATCATGCCCTTCTGCATCACGGACAATGAGTTTAGGGATGGATTTCCCACCGTTCGTCAAATATTGGTCGATTTCACTATTTGCTGCATCTCTATTTTGAACGGTTAAACTGATGTTGGTATTCAATTTTGCCAATTTATCGATAAAAGCGTGACTGTGTGCTGCATCTCCACACCATGGCTCTGTAATTAACACCCAATGCATTGTTTGATCAATCTTCTGAATCGCCTTTGCTGTCTCTGGCAACAATTTCCCTATTTTATTCCAACGTTTTATCCTTGCTTGATTCATTTTTACATAGTTGATAAAATCCTCTGAATCATAAGGAGTTGCTGTATTGCTTCCATCTAAAATGGATTGAAATTGCTGTTCGTATGCTTCTACTTTCATTACTTGTAATTTTTCTATTGAAATTGATTAATGTAGGTCTAATAATTGATACAAAGTTACATCATACGATTAGATGCAGTTAGACAATTTTTCCTAGAGCGTTAGCATTTTTTCCCTAGTTGATATTGTACTTGGAAATTGAGATATTGAATTACCTTTCTTTCAATTATTTCATCGCAATTTCATAAATCACCCAGATACAAGATTGGTAAAATGCTTGGCAAATTTACAATTTCATCACTTTCCTAACCTGCACTCCACGCTCCGTTTCAAATTGAACAAAGTAGACCCCATTTTCCAATTCCTCTAGGTTAAACCGCAATACGTAGTTACCTTTTGGAAGTCGACGCTCAAACAGCTCACCCACCATGCGCCCACTCAGATCTACTAGGCGAATGTTAACAGGGCCTTGTTCCATTAATGCATAGTTAATGGTCATCTCACCGTTGGTTGGATTAGGATAGGCAGATAGCAACAACAACTCAGGAACAATGTCTTGCGTGCTTGTAACTAACGGCGGTGCAGGAACTTCCTGAACAGGCTTGGGCGGTGCTGGCGTATTTGTTGCATTTAGGTGATTTGTATTGACATCAGTATACACCCCGCCACCATAGCTTTCAAGGGCTACGGGTGTTTGAACCTGATCAACAAGGTAGAAATCGCCTTGTGTACGGGTAGGAGTGACATCCAGTACAAAATAGCCATGTTTAGACAGGTCCACATACTTGTTGTGCGGATTGCCAACCTCAAAAAGACTAGTAAGGATTTGAGTAGAAAAAGCACCGATTTTTTCATCAAAATTATCAGAGGAGATACTGGGTGTTACAATCTCCACTGCTACCGATCCCATACCAGTCATCGGATTATAAGCAAGTGAATCCAGCGGATTGCTTGTAATGTCGAATCCAAGCGAAACATGAATGTCACCAGTGACAAATACCACATTGTCAATTAAATTCGTTTCAATGTAGTTGATAATCGTGTCTCGTTTGGGCGGATAACCTTCCCATAGATCCATAAATAAATCCCGGACACCAGGTTGCAACGGCTCTACATTGTTTGCAAATGCAGGCGCAAAAACGATCTGATTACCAATCACTTTCCAAGTGGTCACTGGATCAGACAATTGACCTTTGAACCAGGACATCTGAGCGGGCCCTAACACTTCTCTGTTTGGGTCAAACCGATTGGGATCGAGAAAGCTATCGACCTGAATCGAACGGGCCACATGTCGGGTATCCAGCAACACTAAATCAATCAAATCGCCAAATCGAATGGTACGATAGACATCCTTAGTTGAATTATCTCGAATTGGCACCCATTCGAAAAAGGCTTGGATGGCCCATAGTTTCCGATCTATGTAATTCCCTTCTCCAGGGTTATGGTTTTCAGCACCATCTTTCCAGGCGTTATTCGCGACTTCGTGATCATCCCAGATATTAATAAACGGGTGTTGCCGCATTGCTTCTTGCAAATCTGGGTCTAGTCTGTAGTGGGAGTAGCGCGTTCTGTAATCCCCAAGATTCAATATCTCTACTATTGGAACGTGGAGTCTATTGGTATCTCCAGTGGAGCTAGCTCCCTTTTCGTAAATAAAATCACCAAGATGGACGATGGCATCCAGATCGTTTCGTTTCGCTATTTCTCTTAACGGGATAAAGTAACCAGCTTGGTAGTTATTGCAGGAAACCACTCCAAGTTTAATTTGATTGACATTTGTTGATTCTAGAGTTTTTGTTCTTCCGATGGTTGAAGTCACACCAAGGGCTGTAAACCGGTAGTAGTAGGTTGTTCCAGCAGAAAGTCCTGAGGCATCTACCTTAACCGTATAATCTCGGCTTGTATCTGTGGTTACTTGCCCACTGGATGCAATGGTTGTAAAATTGACATCTTCCGCCATTTCCCAGTCCACCATCACTGTTTGGTCAACTGTTGGGGTGACCCGTGTCCAGATAATAACTCTATCAGTTAATGGATCACCAGAAGCTACGCCATGATAAAATGGTGCTTGAGTAGGATTAACTGGAGCAATTGTAGTATTCTGGCGATCTTGTTGGTCAATGGTAAATGTTACCTGCGCCTGCATCCCAATTGGCAATACAAGCAGCATCAAAATCAAAAAGTATAAATTGTGCATAACGATCTGGTCGGTTTTTCTTGTCAAATTTAACACAAAATTAGAGGAATATGTTCATAATGATGCGTCTATTGCATAATGTGAGTAAGCATCATTTCCTTGGTTATATGGTAGCAAATTCCTCTCTAGACCGAGTTTGTAATGCAGCAGATCGGAGTAGGAATGAAATCACACGGATCATCGGATGACTTTGAATTGTATTCCATAAATACAACCAAGCGAAAAGGCACAATGCTTGAAGGTGATAAGATTACAGATGCTGGATCTGTCATGTCAGTGCACTCATCAGTGTTGGTTGCGCCAAACATGGAGCTTGGGCTTTAAGGTTGCTTCTACAATATTACAGAGGGTGTGGTCGGGCTATTGTTGCCATTAAGCGAGGTGAAATCATAATGTTGAAAAGCACTATTTTCTAGAAAGGTGGCGTAATCTTCTCCATTTAACAATGCTGGAAACTTACTGACAATCCAATGAATTAAATAGCGATTTCTCCAATTATCATTTTCAAAACTATTAATGACTTTCTTAAAGCATTCTTCTGTATTATTGCTTCTATGGGCAATACTTTTCAAGACATAAAAGACACAATCATCGAATTTTGTGTAATTGCTCATTTTTATTCCATTTTTTCTCTTTTTTGCTGCATGTTTATTAACTAGAGACTTAAAGTAAAAGTCATCGTTTTTTTCGTAGATACAAATCAGCTTTATATTAAGTAGGGCGGAGCTGGTGTCTTCAGAGATTTTTCGGGTTTCGATTTCTTCAATAAACGATAAACACTCCTCCCAAGCTCCTAGAGCAAAATAGGTGAATACTGGAAACAATACATTTCCGGTATTATCTTTTTTTAAATAATTGTGAGCTGCAAAAAAATGATTTGTTTCTTCTATAAAACGAATTGCAGTAGCTGGGGCACTTACTGATAACGCATACATACATCCAGTCACCATTTTATTCGTTAGTAATTCCCAATTTGCCTTTACAGAATGGTACGGGATACTATCAAATTGTCTGGTCACTTGTTCAATATCATTTTTTTTGTTTAGAACAATACAAAGTTCAACATAAAGAAATAGATAACTTGCATAAGACAGCGTTAGAAATCTAGCCTCTAATACAATGTCTTTGTTTTGGTCTGTTAAACATATAATATGTTCAAGTTCATTCGTAGCAAGTTTATAATTTTTATCCCCCATATGATCAAAAAACCTTTTCTGGTGCATTGTAAGGATGATACTAAAGTTTTGGAATTGATCTTCTCCAAGTTTGTGTTCTCTTTGTTCACAACGAATTGCACCCATTTTTACGTGCCAGTTTACCGAGGCAATTCGAGCCTCGTCTCTTGCATTATGTATATCAACAAAATGTTGAAGGGCTCTATTTTTTTCTTCGGAAAGCAATTCTAAATAATTTAAATCGACTTTACGTTCACCACTAGCAGTCAGGATAGATAACAAGATTTTTTGAGTCTTAATTTCGAGCAATTCTTCAACCATTTCGTATCTAGTAGCCACTATATCAATTCTATCCAATATTCTTATTGCCTCATGAAATTGCCTTCTATTCTTTAACATAATGGCAATTTTTAATTTATGTTCGACCTGCTTTCTAACTCCTCTGTTTTGCTCCAGAGAAACCAGATAATCGAATAGAAAGTTCCTGCATTTAATTTTACAATCGCTGATAAATTTTGGGTCCTCAGATTTGAAAATTTTTAAATCTAATTTAGAAGAATACGCTTCGGATTTGCTATAGTCGGCAACCAGCTTAATATAGTAGGACTTTCTTTTTGTATGTCGTAAATTTTCAGAGAAGACTCGTTTTTCTGCCTTACTCAGCGTTTTTATTAAATCAAACAATTTCTTAGACATAGAATTCTTTTTTACTGCGGATGATTAGCATGAGTTTTAATTGTATATTTTTTGACCAAAGGCATTTATAAATAAGCAAATGCTAAATACAATAATAAAAAGAAAAGAGTAAATGTTCAGATGAATCTTGCTTTTTAAAGAGGTGGAAATAGTATAGGAAAGAGTTGCGTTTTCCGTTAAAACACACATAACTTAGGAGTTGAATCTAAGGGATATACATGGGAGAAAATCACGCAATCATTGATTATACCTCACTATTCCAACTTTTAAATCATTTACAAAATGAAGATTCAAGCGCAATAAATTACATACTTGTATTATCGTTTTTTTTAAGATTAAAGACATTCTGCCTTGCAATGTCCGTCAGAGATTATATCGTAAAAACTACTCTAGCCCCTTTAAAATATAAGCATTTATTGAATAATGAACGGTTTTTTGAAACAAAAAATCGTGCTTGCATTTTCCGTTAATTGGAAATTAGGCAAATACTTAAAGGTAAAAAATAATGATATTCATAAAGATTTAATTAAGTAGTTAACCTCTAAGAATCATGGTATACTAACGTAGAATTTAGAGTTTAAACAATGCAGACCAATTGATTTTAACATAATCATACATACATATTCAATTAATCAATTTTTAAAAAAAAATTAATTCTTATGAAAACTTTCAAAATTAAATTTTACGTCATTAGTTTAATGGCATTATTTACCATTACCACCTTTTTTACTTCTTGTGAACAGGAGGAATTGGTTCTTTCGGATACCTCTGAATCAATTGTAGATGAACCATCATCCTATAAACACTCAAAGGATATGGAAATTTTAAGCGAAAACGGATTGAACAAAATTGTTATTTCTGCTTTTAGCGATGATAAATCTCTTTTAGATAATATCCATGCAACAAACTATAAAATTGTCCCGGTTTTTGAGAAGCCGACAGAAACTATAAATCACGCTTCCGATGATGGAGCTCCTGATGAATCAGCGGATGCTCTTGAAGGCCCTAAGGTAGCATTTCAAGTCGGAGATATAGAGTTGGAAGAAGGTGCAATCGGTTATACAATTGAAGTTGAGCAAACGAATTTAAATCGTAACTATATAAGTCATACCTGGTATACTTCTAAAAACAGTGTGTATCTAAGATACAGGAAAGGCTGTTTCATAGCTCATATTTTCGCTAAACTTATACCTCAAGGCGGCTACCATTATGGAGACTCGAAACAGGGTTGTAATGGATATACAACGCGCTTTAATGCTAATATCCATCTAATTCAATTAAAAGTTAATTTACGTTACAAAAACTCCAATAATCGGTACTCAGTTTACTTTTATGACAGGTAAGAAAAGGTTGATATAGGTTTGTCTTTAGGGAGAAGTTGTTACAGATTAATAGCTTCTCCTATATTAAAACTCAATACGTCCTGACCTATTTAAAGTATTAATAACCTGAGTTCGATTATACTTGCTTTAAAGTTAGATTTCCAGGAATTGCTTTTAGAAAGTAAGAGAAGCATTAGAACAATTCAATTATGAAAACCATTCTCCAGCTACTATTCACGTGTTTGCTTTCTACTGTTAATGCTCAGCAGCAAATCATTGTCCAACTCCAATATGAAAAAAAAGTTGCAGAGATCACAAACAATCGTTCATTTCCTAACTTAATCAGTGCCAAACTTCAATTCAAAAAGAGGTTGTCAGAATCCCTCAATATTCATTTATTGGAGTTTGACTCAATGCAGACTGACCCTTTTAAACTGTTGGCAGCTATAAAAAATCACCCAGCAGTTAAGTATGCTCAATTTAATGCGCATGTCGACATCCGTTCTGTGCCAAATGACGATCTTTTGTGTCAACAATGGCAATATCAAAACGAAGGCATATCAGGTAAGTATGATGCCGATATAGATGCACTGGAAGCATGGAGCATAACAACTGGGGGAACAACTGTTGAAGGTGATGAAATAGTGGTTGCCATTCTTGACGGAGGTGTCAATCTAAATCACCCAGACTTGGAAGATAATATCTGGACGAATAAAGGAGAAATCCCAAACAACAATATAGATGATGATAATAACGGCTATGTTGATGACTACTATGGCTGGAATTTCAATGAGCGTAATAACGACATCACCAATCAAGCACTGGGCAGTTGGCATGGCACTCCTGTTGCAGGAATTATCGGAGCAAAGGGGAACAATGGAATAGGAGTAAGCGGTGTGAATTGGAAGGTAAAACTGATGATGTTGGCAGCTAACGAAGAAGTGGATGATATTATTGAAGCATATGACTATATCCTTCAATTACGAAAAAAGTATAATGATACCAATGGCCAGGAAGGGGCGTTCATTGTGGCTACAAATGCCTCCATCGGAATTGGTGGCGCACAACCGACAGACCATCCAATTTGGTGTGAAATGTATAACTTACTTGGGCAGGAAGGTATTCTAAGTGTAGCAGCTACAGCTAATGCAAGCATTGATGTGGATCAGGTAGGCGATTTACCAACGACCTGTACTAGCGATTTTTTAATTACAGTAACCAACACTACAGTTGATGATGAGTTGGATTCTTTTGCCGCATATGGAACAACACATATTGACTTGGGGGCTCCGGGAAATGGAACGTTTACCCTTACTAATGAGGATGATTACGGTCGTTTTGGAGGTACCTCTGCAGCTTCACCTCATGTAGCTGGTGCTGTGGCTTTACTTTACTCAACTCCCATCCCACAGTTTATAAATGAAGTAAAACAAAACCCAACAAAGGCTGCTCTCCTTATCAAAAAAAGTATTCTGGATGGAACGGATCCATTGAATGATTTACACCTGAAAAGTGTTTCGGGCGGGCGACTAAATCTGCATCAAAGTTTGGTGAATTTACATAAGCAGTTCGGCATAATCAGTCAGCCAAACCAAACTAAAATAGAAGCTCCATACCCGAATCCAACAAGCGATAAGGTTATGATGAGTTTTGAGTTGCTAGATAAAAGCAACGTAAGCATTCAACTATACAACAATCTAGGACAATTAGTTTTAACCGATTTAGAATCTACGCTTAATAAAGGAAAACATTGGCGTACGATCTCTTTGTCTGCCTATTCAAAAGGCGTTTACTTTATTCATTTTAGGGTGGACAATCTTACTATTCATGAAACGTTTAAGATCGTGTTATGGTAATTCGCAAAAGGAGGAAATATAAACAAAAGTTAGACTTGATTCAATATTCAAAGAATGAATAAAAGCGATCTACATAAGGAAAAAGCTCTAAGTCAGTCAAACGCCTCCGTTATAGAGCATGAGGAGAAAAATCCAGAGGGTAGTTCAATGCTCCCCCCGGAACTTGCTTTTCCTGCTCCAAAAGAGGAAACTGAAGAATTGCAAGAAGAAGTCAAAGTCGAAGAGAAACAAGAGTCTGCAGCAGCCAGTCTACAAACGGCAGATGACGATGATTCCAGTTCAGATAGTAATACAGATACCAACCCAAATGGAGATAGTCTGCCGACACTCCAGCTTAAAAATTCAACACCAAAAGACCAAACTAATCAAGGAGAAAAATCTCAGGATTCCAAAGTAGCTCAAAAACAAGCAGCACCCCAGGAAACAGAAGACCAGCAAGACGACGTGAAGGCTACTGAGCAATCAAAATCAACTATTCCCAGCAAACAAGCTGCCGACGACGGAGCTTCATCAGACAACAATAACAATCCCAATACTACAAATGGATATGGTTCCAACCCATTCCAACTAAAAAAATCACCTCCTAAAGAAAAACCAGAAACAATCCCAGGTTATCAGGTTTCAGAAACAATCCAAAAACAAACAGAAAAACCCCAAAAAGCTGGATTTGAACTAGACGAAACCGTCCAAAAGCAAACTGAAAAACCGAAGATTTCGAGATTTCAACTCCACCAGAGAAAAGATGGAGACGGAATTGCAGCCAACGGGCTGCCCAACTGGTTAAACATAAAAATGGCGAAAGCCTTCAAATATGATTTCTCTAAAGTGGAAATCCATACCAACTCCACGAAGGCAAAAGAGGTTGGCGCGTACGCATTCGCTCAAGGCAATGAAGTCCATTTTGCACACGGCTATTACCAACCAGAAACAAAAGAAGGACAAGAGCTAATCGGGCACGAGCTAGCCCACGTCAAACAACAAGCAGAAGGACGTGTAAAGCCAACAACAACCATTGAAGGAACGCCAACCCTTGAAGAGACTCCAGTCAATGACGATCAGGCATTGGAGAAAGAAGCGGACGAACAAGGCAAAAAAGCAGCCCGTGGAGAAGATGTTGGTACAAGCGCGATCAACAAAGGGGAGAAGTCAGATACCCTACAAGGCCGTTTTATGGGTAAACTCGCATCTAGCTCAAAGTTAAAAGGCGGATCAACGTTATTAGGAGGACCTAGGTTAATAGATACTCCAAAGCCAGTAGAAGATCTAAAGTCATTGGAAGCTAATGGTTTGATTGACGGAGCATTTAATAATATAGCCGATGCCGTCGGATCCGAATTGGTAGAAATGCCAGAAGCTCCAATACCCGAATTCACGCTAAACGGAAGCATCTTAGATATCAATCTGGAAAATGTGCTCGACAGCCAGGTCCTTACAGTTAATCTGAACATCAATCCAATTGTAACCGTTGTCACAGCAGAGATTACCTTTTATGACGGGGTTTACGATTCTGCGAAACTATCTGTAAAAATAGCCAGTCTCCCAGATTCATACTTCATTCTTTACGTAGACAAAGAAGGTAAAATAGATCCGAATTTAACACTTGATGAATCAATTGAAGTATTAGGGATGACCGCCACAGTGGACGCAAAGGTAACAAACGAAAGCGTCACCGGAACATTGTCCGTCCGTATCTCTCAACCCATTCAGATTACGGAGTCTCTTAGAGCAACTGAGGGAGAGCTATCTTTAGACCTTAGCCTTGGAGGATTTTTTGAAGGAAAAATAATTGTAGAATCCAATCAAGGATTCCTCGCAGGAACTGCCGATGTAGAGTATGATCCGACTTCTTCAGACTGGTTTGGCTCTGCATCTCTTAGTGTCCAAACCCCACAAGATGTAGAAATAGTTCCTGGCTTTTTCATCACGATTCCCGAAGGTGTTACCTTGGAATTTGATTTTGGTTATGAAGGATCTTCAGTTGAAGTTTCCGTTCCTCTATCCATAAATGTAACCGCTAAATCCACAGAAAGTACCTTACAGGCTGCAGGGTTCGCCGAACTCAATCTTACACTCGGTCCTGAAGGGGTACTGGTCGTTCCAACGTATATTAACTTAATAGTAACAGGAGGGCTAACGACTCCGGACATAGATACCCCGCTAAGTGAACAAGAATTCCAGACAGAAGTTGATAGTGGCGCATCTTTAGAATTAACATTCGAAGAAAATGGTGCATTGAAGAGTGCCTACCTGATTATAACCGGAGGATTTTCCAATAGTGAAAAACGCGTTGGCCGAATCGAATATGAAGGTCTTGTTGAACTTAATCCATTTACACTGGAAGGAACGTTGACAGCCATTTCTGAAGCAGAACTAGACATCTTCAAAGGAGAACAATTCAGTCTAGTGATGTTAATAAACAGCCAACTGTTTGTTTATTTTGACAAAGAAGGAGTCACGGCTATCGATGTAAGTCTTGCATTGGCACTTAAGCAACAGGAAGAGATAATTGCCCAACTAGAGCTTGTGGGTGCCATGAAAAATGACGAAAAATTTAAAATAAGTACAACAATTACGCTGGTAAAAGAACTTACAATTATTAAAGCTACTGCAACACAGTATGGCTTGTCTATTCGAAGCGGCTCTACTGCAGGCATTCTTTTTGAAGACGGTGCGCTCAAGCAGCTTGATGGCACGTTAGGGCTTGGAGTACAAGATACAGAAGGAGAGCTATTAGGAGGTACCTATACCGGCGTAATTGCTTTTGACGAAGCTCAGGAGTTATCCATTTCAGAAGGTACCGCATCGTTGATGCTGTTAAGGGATATCCCTATGGCCGTAGGAACGGGCAGGGTAACAATTCTCAAGAATGCAATGGTAGAAGCCTCATTCGAAGAAGGAAAGCTTTCAACGATTAAAGGACAAGTTTCGGGTACCTTTGAAGACAGAGCGTTTATCATTGATATCTCTGCGAATTTGGATTATGATATGATTAATCAAAGCATTACTTCTCTTGATGCAGAATTGACCTTGGAAAAGGACATCGAGTTGTTTAAAAAGGAAGAAAGCTTCTTAACATTAAATTGCATTACAGGTAGTCTCATTATTAAAGAGGATGAGCTCATTCAAATTGGTGGATCGGGTGATCTTACCGGGAAATTTGGAACAATAAATCTTACCGGTGATGCTGGACTAGCTTGGACAAATGAAGGAGAAGAAGCCAGTTTTACCGGAAATGGATCGTTGACGTTGACGAAAGAAGCAACTGAAGGAAATCCAGATAAATGGTTTGAAGGAACCCTTGCATTGAGTTTCGCAGGAAGTGATTTTGAAGCTTCAGGGGAAATTAAAATGTCAATTTCGAAAGGACTAAGTGGAGCTGCATCCTTCCACGTAGACCAAGAAATGGATCCAACCATTTCTGCAACTCTTGAGTATACTACTACAGCTATGGAAGGGGAAGAGTTATGGGCCATGGAAAATCAAATTCCGGCTGTATTTATTCCGTTATGGATTTTCTATTTGGAATTGGGAATGGGATATGGCGCATCCTTGGCTACCAAACCACTTAATATATTTGGATCAATCGGGATCGAAAATTGGAAACCTAGAGAGGAAGTTTTCCCTCACTTTGACACGCAGTTAGATGCTAGTTGGGGAGTTGATTTCTCAACAAGGCTAATGCTTTACGCAAAATTAACCCTAGGACCACCATATTTGAATGTAGCTGCAGGGGTCGAGGGAGGATTAGGCCTTGATATCCCACTCGAGTTTAAACCGTTAGCACGGTTGGTCGGTAACGATGGCGGTGTTGGTGGCGAAATTGCATTCAATCTTACAATTACTCCGGTTTTTATGGGAATATTAAATGCCTTTATCAGTTGGAATATCCTTGAACTGGTTAAAGGTAAAGAGGTTTGGCCAATCGTAGAAAAAGAACTTGGTAATTTTGCAGATATCCACTGGGAAGGTAGTATGAAATTTGGAAGTGAAGAGGCGCTTGCAGCCAGTCCAGCTGCAAAACCAACTGCACCTGAACAAACGATACAACCAACTTCTAATCCTGTTCCAAACATAGAAGGTAGTTTGGGCTATGGCAACAAGGAGCTGGAGGAAAGTGACTCATCAAGTTTAGTTGCATCGGGTAAAGAGGATAACACAGTACCAAACTTTTTTGGCGAGGATTCTGAACTTACTAAGATTTTAAAACGTATAGAACAGTTAGGTGATATAGTCGATGCCTTAACAAATCCAGCTGCAGCTCTACGAGTGTTATTAGACTTCAGCAAGAAAATACTAGATGATTTTTTAGATTTTGGACAAGAGTTAGTTGATAAGTTGGAAGAAACAGGAGCGCGATTTTTACGTAACCCAATAGGAACAGTGGTTAAGGGTGTACTGGGTACCGCTGAAGACATAGTGGATGGTTTTGTAGCTGTTATAGAGTGGTTTGGGGATTTGTTTGACTTTGGTGGCAGCAGCACCACTACGTATGCTTTTCCGCCAGATTTAATGTTGTACTGGGCGATTAAACTCTACGGTCATGAATCGTACATAGAATATATTAAGATATTTTACGATCGGCATGATAAAACGGTGCAAGAAATCGGCCTTCCTGTCAAACCATATCTTGAAGAATTAATTCCTGGTGATCCTGGACTAATTGCGCATGTGGCGACTAGATGCGCCCCTGGTAAAACGATCCAATATGCCCATCCATGGGAAACATTTGAGGTAATTGCAAGTCATGCGTATGATGACCCTCGGTATAAAGAAAGACTTCAGGCACATAACCCTACAATTGGAGAAGTAAAAGAGGGGGACAAAGTTGATATTCCAACTAAACAAGAGCTTGGTCTTCTTTACGAAATAGAAATCCCACCCGCTCCTGTTGGAAACACTGGTCTTACCGCTCAAATAAGAGTGGAAAAAATGACGGTCAATCAAACTAGCTATTTACCATATATGACTGTTTTAGGAAGTAATGTTTCGGAACAAAAAATTGTAGACATCGCTAATAGTTTAATTTTTAGTGATAGCGGAAGAGAATTGTATGATTTCGGCAGGGAGCTAAAGAATTATGCTCAAGTTTGGGCCAACGATACAATACCTACGGTAAAAGCCCAACTACAAGATGCATCTAAGTATTTAAATTCTCTAATTACGAAAGGGGCATTAATTATAGGCGGAAATCAGATAAGTGGAAACTTTAATGGAAATCTTCCTGCGGAAACAACACCCCTTGAAAACGCAAAGCCTGGAGACTCAATACTCCTTGGCAACCACAGCCTCGAAAACGTCGCAGAGAAAGTCTATGGACACAAAGAAAGAGCAGCCTGGATTAAAGAATATCAAACAAAAGCTCAAGCCTCTAAACCTAAGGGTCTTAGTGCAGATGCAGGATTAAATGCAGCATTAACTACAGCAGTTCCTTCCATTGGAACGGGTGAAATCATTACATTACCAAACTGGATTGATATGGCCGGTATGGATGCCCTGCCACTTGACAAACGCGGCATCGCTCCACAATCAAAAATAAAGGTAAAAGATTCCGATACTTGGTCAACACTGTCCGTTACAGCATTCGGCGACTGGCAGAAGGCACTTGCCCTGAGCACATTTAGTACAAATTCTGGAATGAAACTAAATAACGGTGAAGAAATTGTGCTGCCGCATCCTGACACGGTGAAATCATCTACCGTTGACATCGATGAGCTGAGAAAAAATGGATTGGTTGGTCAATATACCGCTACGGAACTAGAAGACTTGGCAACGGGAAACACAACAAGAGAAATACTTCCTGGTACACAAATAGAAGCCCAGAGAGGAGATACCTGGAGCGGATTGGCTGAAGCAGCTTATGGCGATTTTTCTTTGTTTCCAAAACTAGCAAATTATCCAGCGAACAAGCACGTACAAGCGTTGATCCCTGGCTCAATAGTTACAATCCCAAAAAAGGAGGACTTGGATGATGTTAACCCATTTTCGCTGGGACTATCCTTAAATGGCTACCCATTATTGACAGAAATGGTGCGTATTCAAACTGCTAATGGATTACACCATGTCTGGGTAGAAGATCGCAGAGATTTAGCAACGAGAACTTCAAATCCCTTCTCTCCAGATTCAAACGACAAACCAGGAATCTGGATGATGGCATCGAATCCGTTCGATTTGGCTCGCAGAGTAAATGAGCTTAAAGAAGTGACCAAAGGTCAGGACATTCATAATCATGTTCTCAAAGTTGCGGATATGACGGAGGGCAAGCAAACAACTTCTGAAATCAAAAAGACAAAAACCAGTATTCAAAAACTAGCCGACAAAAAGTTAGTAGCCGCAACTGCTGATGAAGCATTTGAGCAAGAGCTTGACGATATCGAAGCAAGGTATAGAAAAATAATAGCCTGGGCGAGAGGGGTTGGATATAATGTGGCGGCAGACAATTTGGAAAGATTTCTGGATGGTGTTGGTGGATTAAAAACAATAAATAGTTCCTGGTTAAGGAATCAACGAAAGGTTAGAGAAAAAGAGGGCAATAACCGACTGTGGTTTCAGGCAATTCTCGAAAATTTTGCCCGGGAGATGGAAGATGGAGATTCATGGGAACGTGAACATTCATTCAACGGTGTTATAGAAGCAGATAAAAAAGACGGTGTGATCCCATCTCACTTATTCTATGCGAGCGGTGATAGTTATTTTGACGCAAATGGCAGGTTCTCTTTAAACAAAAAAAGTAATAGGGTTAGAATGTCAGGAAAAGTTACGAACCATTGGCATGATGTTTATGATTGGCACGCTGAGTTAAGTGCACACGTTCCATTGATCGGTACGATTTCTGATAATGATGCCCTGCTAATGAGGAAACATAGAGGCGCAAAAGATTTTAGTATGCGGTCTATTTGGAGTCAATCTGTGGACGGAACAATTATTTATCAAGAGCAACCAGCAGGTACCAGAACTTCGTTCGATTGGGATGATATCGGTTAATATTACATAACCTACCCTTTAATAAAAATTGTTTTAAGCACGAAAACAATTCAAATCTGACCGTTTTAAGAAAATCATCTGATTTTACTCCTAAAAAGAAAATTGAGCATTTTTTGAAATGACTAAAGACAAATGACTAGGAGTATTGGATGACTATTAAATAGTTGTTGGGGTAAATAGCAGTCCAATCTCTTCTGAATTAAACGCTCTGATGTTGAGGCAACTTGAAGCTATTATTCAGCAAAACTGCTATCAAAAATAATCGATTTAAATAAATCCGCTTTGACACAGCGACCAATTAGATAAACCCAACCGTTTTCTACGATTTTTCGAGATTCAACTACACTTATTCTGGAAATGCTTACACTTATAAGTTCATCGTATTAATAATCCAATTATCCTAGTATCTTGGTTCTGGATTTAGAATCTATTTTTTTACTTAATAAAAATTTACCATGAAAAAGTACATGTTGATCGTCGCTCTGTTTTTTGCCGCACAAATAACCTATGCTCAATATATTGATGTTGAGTTTCCAAAAATTGAAATCCCAAGTAGTCAGAATTCAATGGATTATATAAAATTGAATCTTCTCCAGCAATTGACAAAAAAAGGTGTCCCATCACCCGAAGTCAATATTACACCAATTATTCAAAAAGGAAAGAAAAACACGTATTATCTCGAGGTTCGATCAAGAGACATAGTCATTTATACTACGACGATGAGGTAGTCACAACGAAAATGACAAACGCTATACTTATAAAAGTCACCAGAGATCGGTGGCTTTTTTGTTTGATCAACTAAAGTTCATTTCATTATATAGATTGGCGTTTTCTGTGCATGTTACTATTGATTAGGCCCTTTATCATATTGAAGTTTTACTTCTTTTCTTCTTTCATCAACTTTTCTATTTTCTTCTGATAGATTTATTCCTACACCTTTGATTGGTATTGGTTTTGGTCCTTTGGCAAATCGCTTACTTGAGTCGAACGTCAATATGTTACTATCTACTTGTTCGTTTGCTCTGTTTGCAGTAACCATATAGCTAAACGGAACGTTAGAGTTCCCTCCTCTTAATTCTCTAACTTCAAATCCTTCGGCAGTTTTATTTGTTACAAATACCCCATTACAATCTCCTTCCAATTGAACAAATACTTTCATATGATTGTTTTCATCGACTACAATATTCTTTGATAAGATAGGATCTAATTTGATGATTGCTTTTCCATTGACCAACTGACCGCGTCCAAAGTCAGAAAACAAAATTTCAGGAGTTTCCATTGCTGTCATCAGAACTGGTTCTTCCTTTAGGTCTTTAACGATAGTTCCCATTGCTCCATTACCATCAATTTTTCTTGGGGTACCCCCAGCATCTACATAGGCAACATTCGCAAAACTGAGAGATGTCAACGAGATTGCGCCTGATGGTCCATAGCTAGAAGAAAAGTAACCACCTTGTGTTCCGTTAAGAGCAGCGGCGGTAAGTCTCCAGGTTGATCCTGCGACGCCGGCTATTCCAGTATCAGTAGTTCCAGTTACTCCGGCTTCTTTTCCTCCACCTTGTGGGAGCACACTATAAAATGTTCCACCTACCTGATAATTGGTTCCTTTTACTCCTGATCTATTTCCTGAACTACCACCAAACACTCCTGTTCCTGGACCATAATTTACTCCCATAACAGCGATATTATTGTTTCCTGTATTGTTTAAATTAGAAATGAGACCATATCCAGTACCATCATGGTCTAACCGCAATCCAATTGAATTGTTAGCTGCATTTTGCAAATCTAAAAAGAGCCCCGATCCTGTGCCTCCATGTGATACGTCTATCGCAGGATTTGCGCTTCCACCTCCAAACATAACCAAATCTAATCCTCTTCCAGTTCCCCAGTTATTTAATTGAAATGCTGTTGATGAATTTATCGATGATGATTGAGAAACCCAAGCGGCATTATTAGTATTAGCTTGATTATTTAGTACAAATGCTGTTGTTACAGTAGGATTATTAGCTGGTTGTGTAAGGTTTAAATTTCCTGTCAAAGTAGTTCTTTGGCCTTTAAAAATGGTAAGAACATTTGAACGATTTGTATTATTAGTACCATTTCCCACATTAAATATTCGATCGTTATTGTTAAATCCAGTTGGAGCATTAGGTGTATAGTCTGTATTGAAGGCACCTACCGCTACTTCCCCTCGTGATCTTGCAAAGATTCCTTCTCCTATTGCAGTAGAATTAAATCCACTAGAGATAGCTTGTCCTCCAAAGGCTTTTGACCCTGTGCCAGTTGCTTCGGCCTGAAATCCAATTGCCACGGTAGACGGACCAGATGCTACGGTTTGAAAACCCAATGCGATAGAGTTTGCAGTACCAGCATTTGCGGATTCTCCAATGGAAATTGAATTGTTGCCAGAAGCTTGCGCATTTGTACCAAAGGCTAGACTCGAGATACCAGATGCAGTTGTCCCATTTCCTCCTGCTAAACTATAGTTGCCACTTGCTGTTGTGTTGTTACCTGTTGCAAAACTAACGTTGCCACTTGCTGTAGAGAGATTTCCTGTTACAGCACTGTAGACACCACTTGCTGTTGTCGTATTTCCAACTGCAAATGTATGGCTGCCACTTGCTATTGTATTTATTCCAAACGCCACGGAATATAAACCGGTGCTTGCTTCGTTCCATTGTGTACCAGTTACTCTACCAGCACGGAAAGCGGCATTTCTGGAACTCCAGACCATTCGGGTCCCAGCTCCAGCAGGCATGTTAATTCCTGCATTGAGGTTACCTGTAGCAATAATTCCTTGATTAGATTGAACGTGCAGTGCTGCTGTGGGAACACCTATTCCGATGCCAACATTTCCTTGAGTGAAAATATTGTCAGTAATTGAGCCCGGTGCTGCTGTTGTGCCTACTCCATACCAGTCGTGATCGTCGCTGCTAAGACTAGATGCAGGAAGTTTCCTAAGTACCCCATTTGCATTGGCGACTACTATTTCGTCTGCGGCAACACCTGCAGGTAAATTCCGTACTCTTGCAGTTCCGTTTACATCTAGGGTGTTGGTCGGGGCATTGATTCCAATACCGACATTGCCGTTCGCCAAAATTCTTACTTTTTCAGAATTATTGATCGACATTGTGAGAAATTGATCATGTACTCCTCTAAACGTCCAATGATTATCTCTATCATTCATACCAAAGGATCCATCATTATGTCCAACCATTCCACCATAAAATAATCCATTACTATTAAAGTGCAAGATTTTTGACAAGGAGGCGCTATTACTAGTGTAGTCAAGTCTATCAGCATTGTTTCCGAACAATTGTTGGTTGGCTCCAAAGTAAACTCTTCTTTGATCAGTCCTAATGGCTCCACTCACATGTAAATTTTCTGCTGGATTTAGGACATCGATCCCCACATTCCCTTCGGTAAAAATATTATCTGTAATGGCACCGGGAGCGGCTGAGGTTCCAACACCGTACCAGTCGTGATCGTCGAGTCCAAGGCTTGAAGCGGGCAGTTTTCGGAGCACACCATTGGCATTGGCTACAATCACTTGGTCACCAGCAGCACCAGCTGGTAGTGTTCTGATTCTGGCTCCTCCATTTACATCAAGTACTTCAGTAGGTCCTGCTGTTCCGATTCCTACATTGCCATTTGCCAGAACTTCTAATACATTAGTTCCTCCTGAAGCTATAGATGTCCGTAAATTTAATATAGATTGAAATACCCATTGATTATCCTTGTCCCTTAATCCAAAGTTGGTGCCAGTTGCTGAGCCATAAATTCTACCATGTTGGTTTGCTGCGCCATCTCTAATAAGAATTTGACTGATTGTTGGATGATTACTATAATAATGAAGTGCAGAAACATTATCACCTGCTATTCTTTGTGCCGCTCCCCAATAATAGACGCGTCCGTCGGATCTGACATTTCCAGCGACATGTAGGTCCTGTAAGGGAGCTGGAATCCCAATTCCTACTCTTCCTTGAGTGAAGATATTATCCGTAATAGCGCCTGGGGCAGCTGTTGTACCTTGTCCATACCAGTCATGATCATCGAGACCAAGTCCTGAAGCAGGAAGTTTTTTGAGAACACCATTTCCATCGGCTACTACTACTTGATCACCAGTAACACCAGCAGGTAAAGATCTGATTCTGGCTCCTCCATCTACATCGAGTACTTCAGTAGGTCCTACGGTTCCGATTCCGACATTCCCACCTGCTAGAACTTCTATTACATCATTTCCTCCTGAACTTATAGTTGTCCGTAAACCTAATCTAGAAAGAAATACCCATTGATTTGCATTATCCCTTAATCCAAAGTTTGCTCCACTACCTGTTCCCAAGATTCGTCCAAATTGATCTCCTGTCGAATTTCTAAAGATAAGTTGTAAAACAGTAGGATCTCCTCCATCAACATAGTATGTTGCTCCATTTGCACTACCTAAAATTCTCTGTTGTGTAGGTGCTTCTCCGAAATAATATCTACGCGCATTTGATTGGATCCCACCTAATACATGAAGATCTTGAGTAGGAGTTGTTACTCCAATTCCGACTCTTCCTTGAGTGAAGATATTATCTGTTATAGCATTTGGTGCTGTAGTGGTTCCTTGTTCGTACCAATCTGCATCAAATCCTTGCGGAGGTGCAATTGGTATCCATGCTTCTGTGGCTAGACCATAATTCTGTAGGTACTCGACACAATTGCAAGAGGTTGAGAAACGAAGTTCACAATACGTTTCCCATGCGCTTCCATTATGAACATTTATACAATTCTCTGTGGTGTTAAACAACGTTAGTCCTTCAGCAGGGGCTGTAATTGCATCACGTTGAACTTCAGTCATTCTAGGAGGAAGCATCCCTTTCGTGTTACTCATAACATCTAATACTGAGGAAGGATGTGCGGGAGTGACTAGGTCTGCATCCGCAGCCACTTTAACCTGCGCTGTTAAACTAATTGAAAAGAATAATATAAAAAGGAATAGAGTAGGAAAAGTGTATGTGTTATGACTCATAATGGGAATTTTGATTGCTAGATTAAATATATGCATTTCGATACAAACCATAAAGGCATTAATGGATATTATTTTTCTGCATGTATTCTGATTTGCAGTATTCATGAGCATACTCAATAAATCATGGTGTTGACTAGGGTTTTCTTGTCTTTCTTTGATAATGTCGAAAATAAAGCTAATACTGCATGTGCGCGCTTTTCGGTAGGATCTGTTTTTAGTGGTAGGCACCCAAAATGATGGGAAAATGGCTTCATTATTCGCTCTGACAAATATTCATTTTCAATGGTAATTGCCTTTTCAATCTTTACCAGAGCTACAATTAACTGAATTTGAAAGAAATAGGAATAAGATTAATTTGTTGAAGAAGTATATTTTATTGTTTTGCATTTTCAATTTGATTCTTTACCAAGAATTTATGACTTAGATAATAGCCAGTAGCTACTCCTAAAGTGTCTGCAAGGCCATCATAAAACTCCATATTCCTGCCAGGAATTAATTGCTGTGCTATTTCTGTAATTAAACCAAAAATAATCGCACCCAATAAAGCTTGAATTAGTTTATTTGAGATTTTATATTTTTTGCAAATATTAATTCCTAAGGCTAAAAATATACTAAAATGAACAACTTTATCTAAGTAACTTCCTACAATTTTGCCATTACCTGGAGTTAAAGTAACTATCAAAATTAAGACTATATTCAAAAATAAAATATGATTCTTATTGAGCTTAGTACTGATCATTTACTTTTTGTTTTGTTTTTAATTCATTGGGAGCTCAACGGGTTTGTGTATATTGATCGTGCGACGTTTAGGAGCATGTACATATACACTTTTGTTGTGTTTTCGTTTATTATTCTTTTTAAGCAGTTTAGTTCATTTCCAATGCCTTTTTCCTGTTTTCGATCTTTTCATCCGAAATTTTCTTTCAGGTTTGTTAGGATTCATGATTATTTTCTTTCTTTTAGCAACAACTAATCTATCCACAAAATATTCAGGAATTGCTCCATATTCTAAATCTCTTACTATTATTTCTATCTCTGTTAAGTTTGGGTTATCTATTTCAATCGTCTCTTTTCTATCTCCTAAATAGAAGTATGTTATAGTTCGCAATTCTCCTACATTGAAGTAGCCAATTCCTTTTTCATTTAGATTCCCATTTACTTCTCCATCATTTATTTCAACGGATGCAAACCCTAAAGGTGTTTCAAAATCTCTAATTTGTATTTTCACTCTTTCCTTGAGTTCTTTATTTTCTCTACCATTAAAGAAGGTTTGGGAGATTTTGGGTTGTTCAAATGTTGGACTTCCTCAGTATAGTGGACACTAAGATTGATTAAGCAGCATAAAGATAATTAGTTTTTTCTAGATAGGCTTCTAAAGGCGATTTACCGTCTAGGGCCGAATGTATTCTTAAAGTATTGTACCAGCCATTGATGTAA
>CALGAW010000015.1 GCA_937959115.1 uncultured Saprospiraceae bacterium | reverse complement strand
TTAGTCTTTTTTTTGGCACCATACTCCACAATCCATCACAAAACTAAAATTTGAAAATTTAAGGACAGGATCTTGTACCAATCTTCCTGGTAGAAAGTTCTGAAAATGAAAAGAGGCCATCTCGTTTTGAGACAGCCTCTTAATAATCTTACTAAAGATTAATATTATCTTAAACCAAGAGCTTTAAGCGTCTCAAAGTCAAGTTGTCCAATTGGAAGACCTTGATCTTTCTGGAACTTAGTCAATGCAGATTTAGTTCTAGCTCCCATGATGTTATCAGAAGGACCTGGATCATAACCTCTTGAAGTTAAAGCTGATTGTACTTGGCGTACAGTAGCAGAAGTAATTTGGCCTGGGCACAATACTTCTCTCCATTCAGAGAATCCACCTTGTCTAACAAGTCTTCTAGAAGTAACAGTTCTGTATTCAGCAGGAATTTCGATAGTTCGAGTTGTTGCTGCGCTAGTCATTACTTGCTTAGAAATTGTTTTGTATCGAGCTTCGATTGCTTCTTCTCTAGTAGTTGCAGGAGTAGTCATAACTCTTTTAGTAACAGTTCTGTACTCAGCAGGAATTTCAATAGTTCTAGAAGATGCTGGCTCAACCATTTTTCTCATAGTTCTTGTTCCATATTTAGCTGGAATAGTTTCCTCTCTAGTAGTAGCAGGTACTTTAACAACTTTAGAAGTTCTTGTTCCGTATTTAGCTGGAATAGTTTCCTCTCTTGTAGTAGCAGGTACCTTAACAACTTTGTTTGTTCTTGTTCCGTACTTTGCTGGAATATCGATTGATCGTGTAGTAGCTGGTTCAACAAGTTTCTTAACTGATCTTGTACCATATTTAGCTGGAATATCAATTGATCTTGTAGTAGCTGGTGTAACTACTCTTTTTGATGTTCTTGTACCATACTTAGCTGGGATATCGATTGATCTTGAAGTAGCTGGTGTAACTACTCTTTTTGATGTTCTTGTACCATACTTAGCTGGGATATCGATTGATCTTGAAGTAGCTGGTTCAACTAATTTTCTAGATGTTCTTGTACCATACTTAGCTGGAATATCGATTGATCTTGAGGTAGCTGGTTCAACTAATTTCTTAGATGTTCTTGTGCCATACTTAGCTGGAATATCAATTGAACGTGTAGTAGCTGGTTCAACTAATTTTCTAGATGTTCTTGTACCATACTTGGCTGGAATATCAATTGATCGTGTAGTAGCAGGAACTTTAACAACTTTACGTGTAACAGTTTTGTACTGTGCTGGAGTAGATTCCTCTCTAGTTGATGCTGGTACTTTAACAATTCTTTTTGTGATTGTAGAATACTTAGCAGGAATATCAACTGATCTTGTAGTAGCTGGTGTAACCAATTTCCTCATTGATCTTGTACCATATTTTGCTGGAATATCAACAGTTCTATAACATCCTCCATCACCAGAAGAAGTACCACCTTGACAACCAGTAGGAACTTGTCTAGTAATAGTTTGGTTTTGAGCAGGTACTTCTACTAGACACCAAACTAAACAATCATCTGGGTTAGCAGAAAGACAGTTTTTGTCAGCTCTTCTTCTTTGCCATTTTGTAGTAGCAGGAGAGATTTCTCTAGTTTCAGTAACAGTTTCATATCTAATTGGAATAGCTTCAATTCTTTGAGAAGCTGGTTGCACTTCATACTGCTCAGTTACTGTCTCATATTTTGCAGGGATAACTTCTAGTCTTGTAGAAGCAGGCTCAACTTCAACTTGCTCAGTAACTGTCTCATACTGTGCAGGGATAGCAATTAGTCTTTGTCCACCGTCGCTAGTCATTACTTGCTCAGAAACTGTTTCGTACTGTGCAGGAATAACTTCTAGTCTTGTAGAAGCAGGCTCAATTACATACTGCTCAGATACAGTTTCGTATTTTGCAGGGATAACTTCTAGTCTTGTAGAAGCAGGCTCAACTTCATACTGCTCGGATACAGTCTCATATCTTGCAGGGATAACTTCTAGTCTTGTAGAAGCAGGCTCAATTTCATACTGCTCAGATACAGTTTCGTATTTAGCTGGAATAACTTCAATTCTTGAAGAAGCAGGCTCAATTACATACTGCTCAGATACAGTTTCGTATTTAGCTGGAATAACTTCGATTCTTGAAGAAGCTGGTTGAACAACATATTGCTCAGAAACCGTCTCATACTTAGCTGGAATAACCTCTAGTCTTGTAGTAGCTGGTTCGATTTCGTACTGCTCAGTAACCGTCTCATATCTTGCTGGAATAACTTCTAGTCTAGTTGAGGCAGGCTCAATTTCATATTGCTCAGAAACTGTCTCGTATTGCGCTGGTATCGCAATTAAACGAGTTGAAGCTGGCTCAATTTCGTACTGCTCAGAAACCGTCTCATACTGTGCTGGTATCGCAATTAAGCGAGTAGATGCAGGCTCAACTTCATACTGCTCAGAAACCGTCTCATACTGAGCTGGTATCGCAATTAAACGAGTGGATGCTGGCTCAATTTCATATTGCTCAGAAACAGTTTCGTACTTGGCTGGAATTACTTCTAGCCTAGAAGATGCAGCTTTAACTTCAACCTGTTCAGTTCTTGATTCATACTGAGCTGGTACCGCGTAGAGTTTACTTCCTCCATCGCTCGCTAAAACTTGTTCAGTCCTAGTTTCGAATTGTCCTGGAACAACTTCAGTTCTCACAGAAGCTTCTTTTACCAATACTTGTTCTGAAACAGTTTCGTACTCGTCAGCAATCATACATTTCGCATAACATTTTCCTGGTTCAGCATTCGGAGGGACATCACCGGATTGGGCAAACGTACTAACAGTAAAGGAAAAAAATAAAACTACACTAAGTAGCAAATTAACTTTTTTCATAATGATTAAATTATTAACTTTTATTAATTAAATAGATTAAGGAATTTTAATATTTGCTGCAAAGATAACACATTATTTTTAAAATTTGGTAATTTTTAAATCTAATAATTATCTTACACAGATTTAGGTCGACAATAAAACTTTTTAGTAGTAGAAACAGTTGTCAAAAAAACATTCTCAAACGAAGATAGTTTTCTAACTTTTCCATTTCTAGTCAAAATTAAAATTTCATTCTCTAATTCATAATTTTTATTCACTTCACAACCTTTGAAGAACAAATACTTTTTTATATCACTCAATTTGACACTTTGGTCTTTAAATACATTTATCATCGAGCTATCGTAACTTATCTCTTTCTTTTTTTCTATGAAAATCAATTTATGTAACTTTCTATTTAAGAGTTTCTCAGCAAGAAATTTTAATATTATATCATGACTGGAAGAAAATTCTTTTAAGGCAGATATTATATCATTGTCGTCAAGCTTTGCAAACTGCGATAGAATTTCTTTTTGATTACTCTTATTACATTTCAACGATAATAGCCAATAAAGTGGAGAAGAAATGTTAAATTTTTCATTTAAATTTATCAAATCTTTTGCACGTTGAAAGACTTTTACAAGCATTTGTTCTGCACTTATTACTGTTTTATGCAAATAAACTTGACTATACATAAATCTTCTTGCAATAAGCAGATTTTCAACTGAATAAATACCTTTTTCTTCAACGACAAGGTTATCACTATGCACATTCAGCATCTTGATTATTCTATCATATCCTACTCTACCTTCCAAAACACCTGTATAAAAACTATCTCTAGTTAAATAATCTAACCTGTCCATATCTAACTGACTTGAGATAAGTTGACAAAGAAATTTTTTCTTGTATTCCTGTTTAAAGAGTTTGATAGCCAGATCAAGTTGACCATTAAACTTTTTATTTAACATTTGCATGTATCTTAATGATAACTTTTCATGGTGCATTTCAACAATGTTGTTTTCTAATGCATGGGAGAAAGGACCATGGCCAATATCATGTAGCAGAATAGCTATTGTTGCAGCTTTTGCTTCTTTATTGGTAATTTTTACACCTTTAGACTTCAATACATGAATTGCTTCTGTCATTAAATGCATAGCACCCAATGCGTGGTGAAAACGAGTGTGAAGCGCCCCAGGATATACGTAATGAGTCAACCCCAATTGCTTTATCCTTCTAAGTCTTTGGAAACATGGCTCTTCAATTATATCATACAATATATCGTAAGGTATCGTTATAAAACCATACACTGGATCATTGATTATTTTTCTTTTATTTATTGTCATTTCTTCAATTATACAAGTTGTCCATAATTTAAACAATCTTGTGAAACATACATTTATGCTCAATTTACTAAACGCTTATCGTTCAAATATGGTTGGGTACAAATGTAAAAATATATTTTTAGATAAAAATTTTACCTTTGAGGTAAATTTTCCTCTTTTTGATTTTAATTGTTTATTATAAGTTTAATATGGATAAAATTACAATCTTATGGGCAGATGACGAAATAGATATTCTACGTCCCCAAATCCTTTTCCTTGAGCAAAAAGGCTATTCAGTTATACCAGTAACCAATGGTCACGATGCAATTGAAGAATGCTCAAACAACACGAACATTGATATCGTCTTCCTTGATGAAAGCATGCCTGGAATGAGTGGTCTCGACACCCTCACCAAACTCAAAGACATCATCCCACAGATCCCAGTAGTCATGATTACCAAAAATGAGGAAGAAAATCTCATGGAAGAAGCCATTGGATCTCAGATTTCAGACTACCTCATCAAACCAGTAAATCCAAAACAGATTCTTCTTACCCTCAAAAAATTAATTGACAACAAACGACTCGTAAGAGAGAAAACTTCCTCCTCCTACCAGCAGGAGTTTCGAAACATCTTTATGAAAATCAACAGCGGGTTAGATCATAAAGAATGGTTCGACACCTACAAAAACATCGTTAACTGGGAACTCAAACTTGACTCTACCAATACCGTGGAAATGACCGAAATACTCTCTATGCAAAAGAGTGAGGCCAACACAGAATTCTCCAAATTTATCGTCAAGAATTATGTTGATTGGGTAAATGGTAGAAAAGATGGACCGACCATGTCTAATAACCTGCTAAGAGAAAAGATATTTCCCAAAATTAAAGAAGATAGACCAACTATTCTTTTACTACTTGATAACTTGAGATTCGATCAATGGAAAACAATAGAACCCATTCTATCCGAATTCTTCAGACTAGAAAGCGAAGATCACTTCTATAGTATTCTGCCAACTTCAACACAGTACAGCCGAAATTCAATCTTTTCTGGACTTATGCCTAGCGAAATCCAAGAATATTATCCCGATTGGTGGAAAAATGATAATGAGCAAGGAGGAAAAAACCTTCATGAACATGACCTACTAAGGGAACAAATTGACCGTGTTTTCCGTAAAGAGATTAAATTCGACTATGTGAAAATTACAAATGCTAATGACGGAAAAGGATTGCTAGACAATATTAACAACTATCTGCAAAACGATTTAACAGTTATTGTCTACAATTTTATTGACATGCTTTCTCATGCCAGAACTGAGATGGAAGTCCTTAAGGAACTAGCAAGTGACGAAACAGCCTACAGATCATTGACTAAGTCTTGGTTTGAAAATAGCTTTCTCTGGGCAGCTTTTCAGAAAATTATAGACCATAAAATTCAGCTATTCGTAACAACTGACCACGGAACCATAAGAGTCAAACAACCTACAAAAGTGATTGGTGATCGAGAAACAACTACAAACCTCCGATATAAGGTAGGTAAAAATTTACAATACGATAGAAAAGACGTGCTTGAAATTAGAGATCCGAAAACCGGATTATTACCTAGACCGAATATAAGTTCAACATTTATTTTCGCAAAAGAAGACAAGTTCTTTCTATACCCAAACAATTACAACTATTACAACAAGTATTATAAGGATACATTTCAACATGGGGGAATCTCTTTGGAAGAAATGATCGTCCCTATTATTGAATTTTCGAGTAAGGCACAATAATTGAACTGCATATGTCTTTAATTGATAAAACAAAATATATTTTTAGCTTGAACAAATTCTTCCTTTTTATCGTAACGCTTGGATGCCATTTCCTTTGTGTAACTGCTTATGCTCAGCCAGATGCTGGTCTAAAAGCATACTATTCATTCGACAATTGTGATCTTTTCGATGAATCTGGTAATGGTTCAGTAGGAACTCTATATCCAAGCTTTAATACCATGAAATGCAAATGTGGCGTCAGTGGTAACGCAATGGAATTTGAAGGAGATAGTACATATGTGGTATTTACTGGATTGATCAACACCTACTTCAGTGACAACAACTTTTCAGTAAGTTTCTACTATAAATCCTACGGATCTGGATTTCAGACAAGCTTGATCTCAAAAAGAGAACAGTGCAATCAGTTCGAATACTTGGATATCAGAACGAAGGCTTCTCAAAGTAGAATTGTAGCTGAATTGTATGAAGACAACATAAACAATACGGAGACAACAGGGTTTAAAGACCAGACTTCGTGCTGGCAACATGTTGTTTTTACTCGAGAAAACAATATCTCCAAAATCTATATTAATGGTGTGCTTGAAGATGAAGAAACAACAGGGTTCACTCTTGACATTGATAATAACGCAGTTCTTTCTATCTCTGATAGTCCCTGTATTGGTCAAGATGGTACATCCAGGTTTAAAGGACTTATCGATGAACTAAGAGTGTATAATAGAGCATTTTCAATTGAAGAGGTATTGAAATTTTATTTAAAACCAGATCAAATTGCTACCAGAGACACTGTTATATTTCTCGGCAATTATGTGATTCCTCAGATTAAAGGTACTTGTGCAACTAGTTTCAACTGGACACCTACTGATGGTGTTGATGATCCAACTAGTCCAAACCCAACGATTACTCCTGATTCTACGACTACCTATACCTTAAGCTTTATAGATTCAATTGGATGTATAGCTAAAGATACATTATTAATTAAAGTAGTTGATCCAGCAACAATTGACTGTGATCAGATCTCTTTGCCCTCGGCTTTTACTCCGAACGGTGACAATCTCAATGATCAGTTTTATGTGTCAAATGCCCAAGTAATTCCAGAATTTATTAGCCTAGAGATCTTTGATCGGTGGGGTACTCGGATATTCTTCACAGATGATGCATTTGAACGATGGGATGGATCCTTCAATAGTCGACCTGTTGATCCAGCAGTCTATATTTATCAGCTGCAATTCATCTGTCGTGAAGAGACTGTCACAAAAACAGGAACAGTAACCCTTATTAAGTAAATTGGAGTGCCAGAAATGGAGAAACAGACCCTAGTTGCACCATTAAATGAATTGTCAAAAGTAAGTAAGTCGATTCTTGACTTCGCTGCAAATTGTAAAAAGTTTGTCCTTATTGGTGAATTGGGTGCAGGCAAAACTACACTAGTAAAAAGTATAGGAAAACGACTGGGCGTGTCAGAGCAAATTACGAGTCCTACCTTCTCTCTAATCAATGAGTATGACGGTAAAGGGACACAAATCTGGCACCTGGATTTATACCGTTTAAAAGATTTGGAAGAAGCAATTCAATTGAATATTGAGGAATACCTCGACGATAATAACTATTGTTTCATTGAGTGGCCAGAAATTATTGAGCCCTTATTTCCCGATAAAATAGTGTATATTAGCATTCAAGTTGTTGATAATTTTACCCGCAAATACGAGCTCCAAAAACATTAAATATCTAAGTTGAGATAATCAAATGACTAAAAAGAAAATTCCAATTCCTGATTCCTTATCCCAAGCTGGCCTGCTTCCTCAAGAAGAAATGCTGGCAGTAATGGAGAAAAAATCTTCTCTTTTCATTGGAATTCCTAAAGAAACAATGTTTCAGGAAAACAGAGTTGCACTCACTCCCTCCTCTGTCGCTACAATTGTAGGAAGAGGGCACCGTGTTGTGATTGAAACTGGTGCAGGAGAACGTTCAAGTTTTACTGATCACGATTACTCAGAAGCTGGAGCAGACATTGCATATAGTCCTGAGCAAGTCTTCAAATCAAACATCCTCATTAAAGTTGCACCGCCAACACTCGATGAGATAGATTACTTTTTCCCAGACCAAGTATTGATCTCTCCAATTCACTTACCAACGCTCACACCTGATTATATTTTTAAACTTCGTCAAAAAAGGGTAGTTGCTCTTGCGATGGAGTATATCAAAGATCGTTCTGGTTCTTACCCTGTAGTGCGAACCCTAAGCGAAATTGCAGGAATATCAGCGATTCACACTGCCGCTGAATTACTCAACAACAATGGTAGAGGTCAAGGTGTCTTACTTGGTGGTATTTCTGGGGTTCCTCCAGCAAAAGTTATTATTCTTGGTTCTGGTGTTGTAGGAGAATATGCTGCACGAGCAGCTCTTGGCCTAGGAGCTGAAGTTCGAATATTTGACAATAACATCTACAAACTCAAACGACTCCAACGTGAAATTGGACATCGTCTTTACACCTCTGCAATCATTCCTAAATTCCTTGAAAAAGAGCTCGAAGATGCTCAGGTAGTCATAGGTGCTATTCATTCTAAAGAAGGGAGATCGCCTATCGTGGTTAGTGAAGAAATGGTTGCTCGTATGAGAAGAGGCACGGTCATTATTGATGTCAGTATTGATCAAGGTGGTTGCTTTGCAACTTCTGAGTTGTGTTCACATGATAAACCAACGTTTGTCAAGCATGATGTGATTCATTACTGCGTTCCAAACATTGCCTCCAAAGTTTCTCGTACGGCCTCAGCTGCAATTAGTAATATCATTGCTCCGATGCTCATAAATGCTGGCAAAAAAGGTGGAATTAGTGCATTGTTACACGAAACTGCAGGACTCAGACATGGTGTATACACCTATAAAGGTTGTCTCACTAATCATCATCTAGGTGATCGATTTGGCGTTAAATCAACAGACATCAATTTACTACTTACTTCTCGATTATAGTTTTTTAGAATAATCTGGGCGCATTTTCTGGCTGTACGCTTGTATGAGTCACTTCTACAGTCAGTTCAGCATCGTCTTGGCTAGTCTTCGCACGTATGCTCAGCCTTCACCACTCGTGCTTTACATGCCTATATCAGCACCTCATATCGCTGCCATCCAGTGCGCGGGGGTTTATTTATTATGTTTTGGATACCCGTTCACGCATAACAACTTAACAGATTTAGAAATTCTTTAAGGTTTTAGACCTCAATAAACAGTTATTTTGTTCTTAGCGAACAATAAAACCATTACCAAACCCATCAGTTGGCTGCACAAAACCAAGCTCTCCCTTGCTATTCTCAGCCATTAGGACCATCCCTTCCGAAAGTACTCCTCTAATTTTCCTAGGAGCTAGGTTGGCTAGTAACAACACTTGTTGTCCAATAATATCTTCAGGAGCAAAGTGTTCGGCGATTCCAGATACCACGGTCCGCTCCTCCAAACCGATATTCACCTTCAGTTGCAATAGTTTCTTAGCCTTTCGTACTTTTTCAGCGGAGGTGATGATCCCAGTACGAATGTCCATCTTCATGAAATCTTCAAACGTAGCTTCTTCCTTAATTGGTTCTAGTGTCGCTTCCCCTTCATCTTTTTGACCAAGTTTGGCAATTTGCTCTTGAATCACTTCGTCGGCTACTTTTTGAAACAAATGAAGTGGTTTGCCAATCGTATGATTTGCAGTTACCCGCAACGACTCTTTTGCTAAATCATCAGTCAGGCCTTGCCAAGCACCGTTTTCAAGTGCACCTAAGTTAAGTAATGTTCTGATTCTCTGAGATGTTCCGGGTAAAAATGGTTGAAGGGTCACACTAAGTGCTTCTACTATTTGCAAACTTAGATTCATTACTGTTTTCACCGTTTCTGGATCTGTCTTTACGGTTTTCCAAGGCTCATTGAACTGTAAAAACTGATTGCCAAGCGAAGCCAACTCAATTACCGTTTTCAAGCCTCCTCGAAAGTCGTATGCTTCGATGTGTTTACCACAAGTATTTATAAGCTGTTCTATTGCTTTTAGTTCATTTGCAAAGGAAGATGCTTTTCCTTCCTCCTTGCCTGAGAAGACTGGAAGAGAATCATCAAACTCAGGCACCAAACCATCATAATACTTATTAACCAACACAATCACTCGATTGATAAAATTGGCCAGTTTACCAGTCAATTCACTATCATTTAGTTCTTTGAAGTTTTCCCAAGTAAACTCACTGTCTTTCTGCTCAGGCATATTTCGGATCAATACATAACGTAGTACATCAATGTTGTTGGTGATGGTCTCCTTTGTATCTTCTAAGTATTCATGCGCCCATACCGCCCAATTTCTTGAGGTAGATAGTTTATCTCCTTGTAAGTTCAAAAATTGATTAGCAGGTACATTATCTGGCAAGAGGTAACCACCGACAGCTTTTAAAATTGAAGGGAATATGATACAATGAAAAACAATGTTGTCCTTTCCAATAAAATGAACCAGTTTAGAATCTTTATCTTTCCAGTAGAGCTCCCAATCCTTTCCATTATCCTTTGCCCACTGCTTGGTTGCTGAAATGTAGCCGATTGGTGCATCTAGCCAAACATATAGTTTTTTACCTTCTGACCCTTCAATCTCTTGTGGCACATCTATCCCCCAATCCAAATCTCTGGTCATTGCTCTAGGCTGAAGATCAGTCACCCAAGATCGGCATTGCCCTAGGACATGATTCTTCCATTCTTTGGGATTATGGTGCTGCTCCCCATCAAGCGTACCCTTATCAATCCATTCACTCAACCATTCAGTGTCATTGTTTAATGAAAGATACCAATGCTTCGTTGTTTTTAACTCTGGATGATCTCCACTTAGGGTAGATACAGGATTAATTAATTCGGTCGGACTAAGTGTACTCCCACAATTTTCACATTGATCACCATAAGCAGCATCATGGTTACATTTGGGGCAAGTTCCTTTTATATATCGGTCTGCTAAGAATTGATCATGTTTAGCATCATAATATTGTTCTGTTACTTTTTCAGTAAAGGAGCCATTTTCATGTAATGCTCTGAAAAAATCCTGCGATGTTTCATGGTGGATTTGCTCAGTTGTTCGGTGATAAATATCAAAGGACACATTCAATTTCTCAAACGTTTCTTTTATTAGCGTATGATATTTATCTACAATTGCTTTGGGTGTTGTTCCTTCCTTTTTCGCCTTGATTGTGATTGCTGCACCATGTTCATCAGAGCCACAGATAAAAACCACGTCCTTACCCATCAACCGCAAATACCGAACATATACATCAGAACTGAGGTATGCACCTGCTAGATGACCAATGTGTAACGGGCCATTTGCATAAGGCAGTGCTGCTGTAACGGTGTATCTTTTTGCTGTCATTTTTGCTCTGTTTTTTGTTTAAGCTGCAAATATATGAATTACTAGGTACATTGTAGACTAAGTATTAAGTCATAAAAATGATGAAGGAGATCTGACTAGAATTAATGCCCGGATTTAAATGGTAAAAGTTCCATAAATGAGAAAATTTCAATTCGATCTAACATTACGACTTCTAGTTCGCTTGATAAAGTAGTAAAACAAATTATTTATTACCCAACCCTTTTAGTCTGAATACCGTTTCTATAAATGACAAGATTAAGGAATAACTCATGTCAATAAAAGATTAAAGCGTCTTGGACTAATAGGCTTGAAAACACAATAGAAACAAGTATTCCGATGATGGAATTCTTACAAACTTCAACGTTGTATTTGATAGTTACATTAGTTCAGGAACATCTTTTATAAAGATCGATTTTTATAATGCAATACGAATTGAAGAACAACCTAATTACAGTTAAAAAGTTGGCGTACAATCACTAATATTTAAATTGCATAATTTTTTCCTTGCCTGATGACATTTTACCTGTATCCTCAAATCCAACTTTTGTATAAAATTCATCTGCTCCATCCTTTTCTTTTGGCACGTAGGACAAACTGATCTCAGCAATATCAGGCACTTCTTCCTTTAACACCTTTTTTACCAATGCAATTGCTGCTTTCCCATATCCTTTTCCTTGATGGTTTTTATCGATCATAAAACGCCATACCCAATACTCTTTCTCTTTACAGTCAATCGATAACATCACAAAGCCAACTGGCTCATCTTCCTTATATATTCCTCGGAACCAAGCCTCTTCATAATAATTTCCTTGGGCGATAGAAACTGCATTTATAGCTACTTGATCCTTTTGGTGACCATATACTTCCAGTTTCATGATCTTACTCACGTTTTCCTTAGTAACTTCCTTAAACTCTATCATTATGGTTATTATTTAAATTTAATAGAAAAGTGCTCTAATAGCAATTAAACACACACAATTTAATTAAAGTTCCTCATTGTAATATTTTATTCTTATTCAATAATTTTATTGATGTGAGCAATCATTACTCCAAATTAATATTACTATTTTTACCCAATGGTAAAACACCTGACAATCTGCTTTTTGTTCTTCTGCTCTGCTGTAATAAGCAATGGCCAGCCCTGCCCTACCAGCAGCAATTCAGAGATTCAGGTTGCAAGAACACACTTCAAACAAAAATTAGACAACAGACAATTTGACGACACCCTCCAGAACCTCACCATCCAATTAGAAAAACAATACCAGCAATTAGATTGCCTAGAACAATGGCTCAAAATTCACATCGAATACTACGATAATGAGCGAAGAGTTAGCAGAGCCTCAGCACAAAGATGGCTCGAAAAAAATGCAAAAGCCTTTAGATCCACAAAAACAGTCACAGAGGACTCCCTAATGATGATGAACTTTCTCAAAAAAGGGTACAATGAAATCAAACTAAGTAGAATCTCAGAAGCAAGGAGAAGTTATGAGAGTGCCCTTGTCATTCGTGAAAAACACCAACTCGGAGATCCTAGCTATATGGCGACTAATCTTTACAAATCACTAGGAAACATTTACACCCGTCTAGGAGATACGGAACGTGCGATTAATTATTTGAATATTGCTAAAGATATGTGTACTCCCGGTTATCCAAAACTAGGTTCTATATATGCAGATCTGGGACTTGCTTACCAAAATCAAACATTGGATTCCAATACAATGGAAAGTGCATTAAAAATGAATCAAAGTGGTTTGCAGCTTGAAAATCTCTTGCCTTATAATAAAGCATTGTTCCTATTCAATATCGCAACGATCAACCTAGATATGGGCAACTATGATCAAAGCCTAATCTATAGTGAAAAATGCTTAGAAGTTGTTCGCCAATTTGACCAATACCAACGCACCGACCCAAGGCGTACGCATTATTATACACAAGAAAAACAGTGGGAATTTCAAGGTGGAATTGCTGAATTAAAAGCTGAAATTTATGCGCTTACTTCAAATCCGAACGCACTAACCGAATTTGAACGAGCCATCCAACTGAATCAAAAAGCATACGAGACAACACATCATCGTCAAATTGCAAAAACGTACATTAAAACAGGAAATTATTTTTTGAATAAAAACCAACCGAGCAAGGCGATCAATTACTTCCAAAGTGCCTTACAATGCCTGTTACCAGATTTTCAGCCTGGGAAAGTGACAGACAACCCAGAAGAAGCTGAACTCTATCCTGAAAACAGTATTCGATCTGCGTTAGAAGGTAAGGCGAATGCTATGATTGCATTAAAGGAAAACCTCCCTGTTGCACTTGACGCATATAATTTGATCCTTGACGTAGAAGAGAAACTGCAAAAACTATATCAGTTTGACCAAGCGAAACTTGACCTGTTTCAAGAAGGACGATCCCTAAACGAAAAAGCCATCGAAATCGCCAATCAGCTTTATAAGCAATCAGAAGACAGAAAATATCTTGAAGCAGCCTTCAGATTTGCAGAAAACAGTAAAGCCGCTCTGCTATTAGAAGCGCTCAATCGTCAAAAGTCTGCTTTGATCTCTGGGATCCCAGATAGCTTAATGCTTGAAAACAGAACCCTCAACAGCTTAGCACAAGAAAACCAACAGCAAATGGGGGAAATCAGACGAGGAGACCAACAGTCTGTAGATGATTCGATCGCCCTTGTAAAACTCGAGGAACAGCAACTTCAGATTTATCTTCAACAACAAGAATTGCAGAAACACCTTGCTACAACCTATCCAGATTACAGCAAACTTTCCTATCAGCGGCCAGCCGTTTCTCTTTTGAAACTCCAAGAAGATCTCATCAAGGAAAATGAGGTTTTTGTAGAATATTTCTTTGGGATCAAAAACGTGTATGCCTTTGTGGCAACACAAAACAATGCGAATTGTATAAATCTAGGTGCCTCAAAGCAGTTAAATCAACAATTGCTTGCCTTCAAAAAACAACTCAGCAGTAAAGCATACAGTCCAACATTTAATCAGCAAAGCTTTGCGCTGTTCAAGCATCTAGTTGAGCCACTTCAGCTCCCTGAATCAACACATAAACTTACTGTAGTCACGGATGGCAATCTCAACTATTTACCATTACAAGCATTTCGCTTAGCTGACAGTGACCAAGCAACGGACTATCTTATTCATAAATACCTGATCAGTTATACCTATTCAGCAGACGTTTACTTCAGTCAACTGCAAGAATCGCTAGGAAATAAGTCGAAAGGGATGCTTGCGATGGCACCGATTCAGTTTCCTAAAAATAAAGCATTAACGCCACTTCCTTTAACTGAAGCATTTATAACACACCTTAGCAAGGAACACAATGGACAATTCATCCTTGGCTCAAAAGCGACAAAAAGGGCATTCATGGACGCCGCAGGCAGTTTTGAGACCCTCGTGCTAGCTACTCACGCAGAAGCTGGTCAGCAGCCTCTTATACACTTCTATGATCAATCCTTATCACTCAACGAACTTTACAGCCAAAAGTTAAACGCTTCGACAGCTGTACTAATGGCCTGTGGCACTGCAGATGGTATTTTGGAAGGTAGTGAAGGTGTCATGAGCCTTGCACGGGCATTGAGCTATGCTGGTGTGCCTAGCGTTACTAGTAGTTTGTGGGAGGTATCTGAGGAATCTTCAACGACAATTATATCCAAAATGTTAAACAACCTGAAGGACGGTATGGATAAAGATCAAGCGCTTCATCTAGCACAACTTGAATTTATTAATACCATTTCTGAACGTCCTTGGCGCTGGGCAGCGTTCATTCACATTGGTAATACGAGCGCCTTGCATAAAGGTCCCATCAATTGGTTAGGACTTGGAGGAGGAAGTGCTGGAGGTCTCCTGGTCCTAGGAATTGGTTGGTGGTTTTTTCGTAGGAAGCTTTAAATGGAATATCGAACATGGATTCATTAAGGATTATGCAGATTGGTTCGATTTTAAAGTACAATGATCTTTACAAATAGATTACAATCCAGAAATGGTTAGACCATGTTTATGTTCTACTTCGGCACTCCAGAACTAATACCTGTATTCTGATTCCAGAATATCCGATCTGCTCCTGAGGTATCCCCATTTAAATCAAAATCAGAACCGAGATATTGGTTGAAAAGCCCGTTGTCATAATTCCATAAAATTCGATCTGCGCCATTTATATCATAGCCACTTACATCTATAGCTTGGTTTCCATCTCCAGCATATAGCCCCCAAAGGTTTGGAGATAACCGCTTTTGCCCAAAACCGCTATTCGGAGAAACCCAGCTCTCCTGCTTAGAAAAGTCGTAGCTGATCTCTCCGTTTTGTGGAGTTAGAGCTTGAGCAGACAAGGCACCAATATGATTTCGATGTTCAATCAACACGTAATAGGGACCAGGATCATTTCCTTGATAAGCACTTCCAGGTAAAAACTCAATGGTTCCGTCTGTTTTCAAGATGCCTGCTGCCTGATGAATCTCTGTAGAAGCATCTATGCCCGTTCGAAGTGACATGAGCACCCAATCCACACTTGTTGGTGCATAGTCGCTGTTGCCATAAGTTTGCCCCTCAATTCCTTGATAATTCCAAGGGAATGCGTCGTAAGGTTGACCTGAAGGTGTTTCGAGTCCTGGCTGATTTGGCATTGAAAATATCATGCCTGGTAACAATTCTAGTTGATAAAGATCAGATCGCATTAATCCTGTAGATGTATCATACGCGCCTTCCAATATCGCTTTCAGATTATAAGTTAGGGAAGGTACGGCGCAGTCGTCAAGTGTAATCGTACCGAAAACAGAAGGATTCTGATCGGCCTCATCATTGACATCAGTCCAAGCTATTACAGCATCTCTAGGACTCGGGGTGAGATGGTCGTCATCATTGATATGAATGTCTAGACCAATTTTTTTTCCAATTGTTGGTGGAGCGACACCGATATATGTCCATGAAATTTTCACTTCGATATCATAAGAACCACTATCAATCACCATATTAAAACGCACCCCAGCTGGATTGTCTGGTTTGCCTTGGTCATAAACTGTTGAATCATTGTATCGGAAGATCAATTGATGATCATTCGTATCGTAAACAGTATCTTTCTCGTTTCCTCCATCAATGAAAATCTCAATACCATCATCATCCCAAGGATTAAGTGAGTTATTTACTAAAACATCGTCTTGAACTTTACAAAACAAGTATAGATAATTTGTGTCCCATTTTACTTGAAATTGCCCGCTTAAATCTTTGGTAGAATCGACCGTTCCTAGCATTTGGACTTCAGGAAAAAATAATGTGTCGTTTGCATTCCAGTCATTGGCATTTCCATTTACGACAACTGGGGAAGTGGCTTTACATACCTTACATTCCTTGGCAGCAACGACATCGACCATGATTTGATCAAGGGCCATATCGCCAGTAAAACTTAAGGCAGTTGTTCCTGTAAATCGATAAGAAAGCGTGCCACCAACGTAACTAGAGAGATCAATTGCCGCATGTTGCCAGTTGTTGCCTTGATTGCCGGTTAAACTCCAAACGGTTATCCAATTATCACCTTGATTTGTAGTAATTTCTAATGACAATGTGCCAATACTTAAACCATACATGTGATACCAGAAATCAATAGAGGCAGCCCTAGCTCCTCCTAGGTCATAACAACCGCTCTCAAAAGCAGCTATTTTTTTCGGATGATTAGGAATAGAGGATTCTATAAAAAAATAATTTAGACCTTGATAGGCTGAATCTGGACCTGTATTTAATGAAGCCGTGCTATCTCTTACAATAGCCCAGTCAAAATCATCTCCTACATACTGACAAATGGAACCGACTCCAATCTCGAAGTTCTCTACATGAGGATAAGTACTAATTAGCGTCGAACAGCTGTTACAAAACACATTGAGATCACAAGCATCAGGCGTATTATCCTCATCAAAATCAATGTGATCATCATAGCCTTGACATTGATCTTGTGCATTACAAACACCATCATTATCCGTATCATCAAATGTTCCTAAACACTTACAATTTAAGTTATACATATCATTAATCGTACACGCATCATTATCATCACAAGATGCTCCCGGTATGCAGTTTAAAGGACCAATGTCTACCGTAATCTGATCAAGGGCAAAATCGCTTGTAAAGCTTAAAATAGTTCCTCCGTTAAACCGATAGCTGAACATCCCTCCAGTATAATTACTGAGATCAATATTGACGTTATACCAACTGTTTCCTTGGTTTCCAGAAAGGCTCCATACACTTACCCAGTTTGCTCCTTGATCAGTTGTGATTTCAAGGTTTAGCATGCCCATGCCTGAGCCATACATATGATACCAGAAATTAATTGAAGCAGAATCAGAACTTGATAAGTCATAACAAGCTCCTTGGAATACTCCCTCTTTGTTTGGATAATTTGGAGAAGAAGATTCTATATAAAAATAATTTATGCCCTGATAAGCTGAATCTGGACCAGTGCTTGATGATGTGGTGCTTCCTGATCGAATTTCCCAATCAAAATCATCTCCTGAAAATTGGCAAATATTCCCATCTCCAACCTCAAAGCCTTCAATATGGGGAAAGTTGGAAATTACAAAAGGACAACCACAAAATACATTCAGATCACAAGCATCAGGTTTACCATCTCCGTCAAGATCAATGTTATCATCAAACCCTGGACATTTGTCATCAGCATCACAAACCTCATCAGCATCTGCATCTTCAAATGTTCCTTGACAAGCACAAAAGTTAGTATGAACATCATTGATTGTACAAGCATTATTGTCATCACATGGACTACCAACATTACACGTTATTGATTGAATAGAAATATCGTCTATTGCAATGCCATCAGCTGCAATCGGAAGGTTATCATATTGTTGAAATTTGATAACAAATGTACTAGTAAGGGACAATCCATTATCAGCAGCGAGTTGAGAGATGTTTAATTTAACTTCAGTATAGTTAGGATTTCCTGCTTTAAAATCGAATACTTTTTTATAATTGAGACCTCCATCATCTGAAAGAAATACACCATCTTCAATGTCCGTTTCTTCGTTAAACTCTTTCCACCAAAATTTCAGTTCAACATTTGGAGCGCCAAGCAAATCCAAGCCAAGTTTTGCTTCATTAACTGCAAAATCGCCTGATGTCACGCAATCCATCAACAAATGTCTGGTCTTTCTTGGCCCAAAGATATTGGAAACTCGAATCCTTCCATGTGGTTCGGAGGAAATAGGACACCAGAAACTATCAATTGCTCCACCTTCAAAATCCGTAAAATAAGGGATTGGGCTGAAGAGCTGAATACATGGTTTTGCGTCCTGTAGAACAACAAAGTTACGCGTAAAGCCAGTACAAGTGATTTTTATCGTATCTCGTCGTGGTGAGAAGGTTGAGTTTTCTGCTATATCATAAACCGCTGTTCCATCTCCTGAACCAGATGTAGTGTCAATTGTGATCCATGGGGCAGAGGTTGTCACGCTCCAATTACCATCACTTTCTATTTGAAGTGAATTATTGTTTGAAGCAATGTACGGAACACTGATGGATGAGCTGCCTTGCAACTTTAGCAAACAGCCTGTACCGCCACAAGCAGATGGAAGGTTGAAGGCTTCTGCACCATCTGCTCGATTGATAGAACTCCCTTGATCTGCATTCGCGCCTAGTCCTCGTTTAGAAAAGGCACCCCAAATAAGGCATTGGTTCGCCCCTCCATACAATATCTGATCAGCCTCTAGAATCGCATCTCTTCCATCTACAAACCCAGGGCTACAAGGTTGGAGCTTCATTCCTTCGACAACTAGTTGAAGTGCTATATTATTCCCACCAGTCCCATTATACCAATCTATATCAAAGCCATTTTGAGCAATCAGATCCCAAGTCATTTCCCACAACATCATACACCATACTGATCCAATGCCATGTGGAAGAGACGTTCCACTAAAGCTGCTTGCATAGGTATGTGGATTGATCGTCATTTCTGTGCTGTAAGGGAATGGACGAATGCCATCAGGGTCATTAAAAAACCAATCGCCAAATGGTCGAGGTTCTATGCTTTGGTCTCCTGTTTTCATGGTCAATAATAATCCAAGATAATCACTCCATCCTTCTCCCATTTGTTCCGCATTTCCTAAGCAGCCGCTAGAAGAAGGTCCTCCTGTCAATCGATTAGACAGGCCATGTGCATACTCGTGAAGAATTACGGCACTCGAGAAATCCACATCCCGTCCATTGCAGATAAACATAGACATTGTCGGAATTGAGCCGTCTGACGGTGTACCGAAAGTGGCATTGCATAATAAGCCTGCTTGGGATCTTGCATTTACGTAATCACTACTCACTCCGCCTCTTCCATAGTTATTTTCTTGAAAATTCCCACTACTCTCATCAAATCCATACTGGTAAAGTATATCATGAGCGATGTTGCTCCAATAAAACAAGTTGGTTAAGGCTGCGTCCTCATGAAATTCAGGGTCGAGGCTTAGATCCAGTGGAAAATCGAATATTAAACCACTCCCACCGAATGGACTATAACCTTGGTTATTTCCATCATCAAAAGCGTGCACATTATTTCCTTGTGTGGTTAGAAACTCAGCACCAATAGCACCGTTTGTGTCATGCCAACCGAAAGGAGATGCAGTTGCATTATCTGGGTTTAGCACCATTGTTCTTGCTCCTTCCCCTGGATGTGCCAAAGGCATTGGGTAAACTCGATATCCGCCAACGAATCCTTCTTTTTCTTCTGTTTGGTCAAGTGAAATACTTGTTATGTGAGGAGGTTTTTGGCGATGACTAGTGCATTGATGTGTGCTTTCCCCGTGATCAAAATTACACTGGGCCATCCAGCTCACTTTATCAATGATTTCACCTGAATTGGCATCAACTCTCATGTTCCACCATTCCTCTTCTTTTGTTTCATAGATCGCTAGATCCCAAGCCAGCCTGAGTTGACCGTTTTCAGAAATCGTGTAGACCAATTTAGCAGGGATTATTCTCCTAGAGAGGCTCCCTTTGCTAATCTTCTGTGAGCGATTTGTAAAGGAGGTATGTTCTAGTACTTCCAAATCGCCAGTTGTTTCATATCCTAGGTGTTTTGCGGCGTGCTGAACGGCTTGTATGGGATTGACTGATGGCTGTAGGGTTGATTTGGTGGTGCTTTTAAGGCTGTTCTTAAGTCGATTGTTAAATTTAAAAACGCTTCCATCAGGCTTAAGGTGAATACTGGATTCTGTACCGATTATTTCAATACCATGATAACTTTGTTGAAAATAGTAATGTTCGAGTTGACTTTGTTTACTCTTGTGGAAATCATTGATGTTTATCTCTAGTGCATCATCAGATTCAGTTTTCGTAAATTCATTTCCAGATTGAGATTTTACAATTTTGAGAATCGCGTTTTCACTTTTTCGTTGGGCTGTTAACAAAACGGAAAGAAAACAAAACATAAGTAAACAAATTGAAACTCTTCTCATTTTAACTAGATTTTGGGTAGAAAGTGTGTAATGTTATGACTAACAATTACTCACATCGGAATTCTTAAACCAATATTATGTATTGATAATAACGTATGTTCCAATTTATTTATAAATTAGAAGGATTAGTGCTAGAATTCAAAAACACTAGAAATTAAGGAGGAATATTCATGAAATTTAAATAGTTAAATCCCTACTATCAAAATAGCAAATGTTATCCACATATGCTAGTAATAGTTTTTATCTTATAGATAGAAGATTGAGGTAAATTGGTTGCATTACGGTTATTGTGCTTCGTCTACCTTATACTCATTTTACAATTATACATTAATGAACCAACAACTTTTCTACTAGGATTTGATTGCCAGATTTGCACGCTACCAAATACAATCCTCCTAGCCAGTTAGAAACATCTAGTTGATGCTTAGAAAAGGAAGAAAACGATTGGTTAAATACTACCTGCCCCAATCCATTATAAATTGTGATATCAGCATCCTTGGTTGCGAGTTTATCAGCAGAAATGGTTAGTAAGTTAGTTACAGGATTGGGCTGCAAGGTAAGCGTTGACAATTCTAATAGTTTCTCTGTTCCTGTGCTTATGGGTTGATCAATTGTATGGATCATAAGATCATCAAAGTAAAAACCGTCTCCGTTTACGAAGTTATCTGATCTGAATTTGAATCTAAATTCTACCTGGCTTCCAAGATAATCCTCAAGCGAAATCACCTCTTTTACCCAATCTGTTTGAAGTCCATCATACACCGGCTCCAAGGGTTGTGTATTTTGTCCGGTCTCCGTGTACAAACCACAAAGCGAAGTGTAACTGCCACCTACAGGTGCAGCTTGAAACTGTACATAATCATAATTGCTTTCAATGTCCCATTTAGCGAAAAATGTGGCTTGGGCATAAACCGCATTCGTCAAGTCAATTGTTGTTGTAAGCGTAAGATAGTCCAATCTCCCATTGCTATAATTCGCAAATGGGCTATCCGTTACGCTTTGTGAAGGAGAAACGAATTCTTCTGTGGTATTCCCCCATGGCCCAGTTGCTTGCCATTCGCTTACATCATTTCCATCTTCAAGGTATACTTGATTTAAATTTGGACTATAGATCTTAGCAATTGTGTCGGAAAAAGTGACTTGACCATTGTCTAGTTCTACTAAAAAAACAATCGAATCTCCAACGACTACTGTATTATCAAGTGTATAATTAAACAGAATAGTATCTTTTGTCCAAGCAGGTAAATTAATTGTTTGGGAGCCAGTATTCACAAGAAAATTACTAGAAAGGGGTGTGACTTCAAGTGTTAATCCGCCATTCATTAACCCTAACTTTTCTACTTCAAGCTCTAGGTCACCGCTCAACGCATCCACCGTTGTCTGTGCGTTAGCTTCTCGGACAATTCCATAGTTAAGCAATAAGTGAGCTGTGGTCAGATTTTGGAAGACACAACTTTTATTCAATTCATCAATGGCACTTTGAGGCGGCCAGAATCCGTAACTGCTTGGTCCTACCTCAGGTGTCATGGAGAAAATAGCTGGTTTGCTTACTGTTTCTCCATACATCCAGTCATCACTATCTCCATTTACAGCGTAGCCAACCGTTGTTCCACCCAGCCCAGCAAAAAAGTTATTTTCTCTTGTCATTGCATCAGCCATTGCCACAAAAATTTGATGATCTGCTGTGGGCTGATCATTATATCCCCAAGGGTAGATCAGTAAGTTGCCATAACAATGATAGTTCATCGCAATTTTGAAGTCGTGTGCATCACATAGTATTTTCATGTTTTGCGTTTCTGGTTCTGAAAACCCAGCATCGCCTCTATAGGTTTCACTAGACATGTTCGGGCTAGAACCACTATTGTCGTGTCCCCATTCATACCCATAGTTTCGATTGAGGTCAACTCCGTGCACATTTCCTGCTGTGCTTTTTCTGTTCTTTCTCCAAAGTCCACCACCCGTTGGATCTGTTTGTTCGTTGTACACATAGCCATCTGGATTCACACAGGGCACAAAGTACATTTCTGTTTCATTGACTAAATATTGAATCTCGGTATCTGTTGCGTAGTTTTCAAGCAAATACCACATATAAAAAACCATTTGCGAAAGGCTGTTTGGTTCTCTTGAATGGTGCAATGCTGAATACAGTACTTCTGGTTCTGTAGTTTCGTCTGTATTCGGATTGTCAGAAAGTCTAAGGTAATAAATTGGTCTTCCCTCATGCGTGAGCACACTAGAATCAATAACAGTTCTAGGTGAAATCAGATTTGGGTAGAGGGTCGTCATTTTATCAAGTTCGACAAGCAGTTGGCTATAGGTCAAATAGCCACCCATTGATCCATATTGATAGTTGACTGGTGTAGTGTAGGCATATGTGGTGTTATTTCCGCAGCTAGTTCCTATTTTCTGGTGATGTTGGTGCTGGTGTTCTGGTTTATTCTGGTCCTTGTACCACTGTTTAACGTCATCTATTAAAATTTCGTGGGTGATGCTGTTGGCTGTTAGAAGCGAGATCTCATCACTTGAGTAGTCATTTATAAGGGATTTTCCAGGAGCAAAGACACCATGGTCTACTTCCAGACCTAGTTTTGCAATTTGTTCTGCAGAACAAGTTTGAAGATTAATTTTGACTCTTGAATATTGTAAGGAGGCTTGAGCATTCGCATAAAAGCATAGAGAAAGCATAAGAATGGGAAGGACAAATTTCATATTAGGTCGGATTTTAAAATCAAGGTCGTTTTTTCATTTAAAACGTTTCACAAAATATGATATTTTTAGCACATTTGATTCATATCATAAGATTAGAAGAAAATTTTGACTCTTTGATGATAACAAATCGAATTACTCAACGAACTAGTGATGTTCATTGCATTCTAATGCATATTTGTTTATATTAAGAATAATAAACTTTTCATAAAACCTATGTTTTTCAGAAAGAAACATACCGATAGTGAGATCATTCGTGGCTTAATAAACCATGAAGATAGTGTTTTCAGATATCTGCAAATTGAATTACGACCGATTATTAATCAACTGGTTTTTAGTAATTCTGGATTCCGTCAAGATGCTGAAGAACACTACACAGACACGATAATGTTAGTGCTGAAGAATGTAAAAGCAGGTAAGTTTGATCTAAATCGAGGATCATTTAAAGCTTATTTCAGAACAATCGCTTGGGGACTTTGGATTGATAAACTTCGAAAGAGAAATAAAAATGTACGAACAACTTTATTAGAAGAATGGCATTCTAATACATTAAAATTCAGCTTGATCATATCTGAAGACGAAGTTCAATTAAAACTTGAACGGATATTGTTAGACTGTATTAAAAAGATGAGTGCGAAGGAACAGAAAATGATCAAACAGAAGTTTTATGATAATCTATCTTATAATGAAATAGCCTCAAATCTAGGCTATGGAGGTAGCGGTTCTGCGAGAGTAAAAATGGATCGAATTAAGAAACAATTAAAGAAAATGATCAAAGAATCTTCAGATCCTGATATAAAAAATTACTGGGGATCTACAAAGATTAAAACAAATTCATAAGATGAAATTAACAGCGAAACAATTGGATTTGATCACTGCTTATTTAAATCAAGCCCTTTCTCCTAGTGAAAAAGTGCTATTTGAAATCGAACTTGAAAAAAATCCTACATTAATGGAAGAGGTAGATTTTCAAACGAATATGAGGACTGTATCAGAACAACTCATAGTAGAAGAAAAAATCAATGCTGCTAAAAATTATGATTCAATTAATATAGAAAAAAACGCCAAAAGCCAATCAACTAAGAGAACAGTAAACAAAGAAAAAAACAGTAACAATTCCCACAGAATCAACCCAATGCTCCTTAAAATCACAGCGGTTGCTGCTAGTCTGTTAATCGCTGTGTCTCTTCTTATTCCCAAACCAGATATAGATTCTACTTTAGACATAAACATGGTATTGGCAACCAATAATCAACTTTTTAGTCCTTCTGTAAACACCGTAAATATTGCCATGTTGAATGAACCTATTTCTGAATAATTGTGTCGGCAAAATATAATGTAAATCCGACTCTACACCTTTTCACTGGGAATAGATCATTGACTCACTTGAATTGAAGTCCCCGTTACATCCAGTGCACCGCAAACAACGCCCCCTCCTTGAATCAAAGTGCCATTTAGGTCAAGAGCAGTCGTAGTACCAAGCTCAACTACACTCAGATCAAGCGAATTCGGATGATAGATAAGCGTATGCACCTTATAATTGCCAGCAGCAACAACATAGAAAATAGGCCAAGGCTGCAATTGCTTGACCACGGAATTTGGCCCCTCCGTCAACACAAACAACTGCACATAGCCCACAGGAATCACTTGACTGCCATCAGGCGTTGCACCGATTTCTGTAAACTTACCCGTTACAGTCACTGGCGATGCGTTTGCAGTAATCGTACCCGCAGCAGCCGCACAGTTCTGGGTATTGAGTACTTCGATGCTTGCCCCCAACATATCAAGGGAACCGCAAACACTCCCGCCTCCTTGAATCAACAGCGCATTCACATCAAAACCCGTTGTAGTACTAGGAACAACAGTTGTTAAATCCAAGGTCATCGGATCATAAACTAATGTGTGAATCGTGTAATCACCTTCGCTATTCACTGTAAAAAATGGAGATGTGGCTAATTGCTCAATCACTAGATTCTCCCCTTTTGTTAGAACATATCCTACTTGATAACCGCCAGGAATTACCTGATTTCCGCTAGACGTTGCACTAATCATCGCCATTCCGTTATTGAGTAATACAGGAGATGCATCTGGAGTAATTGTTCCTGCATCCGCAGTGCAGCTTTGTGGGTCATTCACTTGTATTACAGCACCAATAGTATCCAGAGATGCACAAATGAGACCACCGCCTTGAATCAACAGTGCATTCACATCAAAACCTGTTGTAATACCAAGCTGAATGGCAGAAACATCCAGTGTATTTGAATTATAAACCAACGTATGAATTGCATAATCTCCAACGGAATTTACTGTAAAGAAAGGAATTGAAGCCAGTTGTTCAATCACAAGCCCCGTGTCCTTTGTCAATACATAAGCAGCTTGATAGCCAGAAGTGATTATCTGATTCCCATCTGGAAGTGCGCTAATCAACGAAGAACCATTCTCTAGTATTGTAGAAGACGTAATAGCAGTGATCGCGCCAGCCTTTGCTAAACAATCAACACGAAGGACTTCAATAGGAGCGCCAGTCACATCGATTGAGGCACAAATCGTACCTCCACCCTGTATCATAAGTGGTTCAAGATCATAGACCGATGTTGTTCCAATAATAATAAAAGATAGATCAATCAAATTAGGATCGAACACCATGGTATGAATCGTGTATTCTCCTTCCTCTGAAACCGTAAAGAAGGGCGTTCCATTTAGTTGCAAAATTGTAAGATCGTTCCCCTTTGTTAAAATAAACGAAGTGACATAACCTAGTGGTGCAGACTGATTGCCATCTGGAAGCGCACTGATCGTTGCACTGCCATCATCTAAGGTATCTAGTGGAACATTCGTTGCAATTGTTCCTGCATTCGCTAGGCAAGATTGAGGATCAACAACAGTAATAATTTCCCCAGTAAGGTCCAGTGCGCCACAAAACGTCCCACCGCCTTGAATTAAAAGCACATTGATATCAGCGGTTACCGTTAAACCGGGAACAATCATGCTCAAATCTAGTAAATTAGGATTGTACACAAGGATATGAACCTTATATTCTCCAGTATTGGCTACCGTAAATGAAGGCGATATCGAAACATCCTGAATCACTTGACTCAGTCCCTTCGTCAACAAATATCTGTAGGTAGACCCTCCTGGAACAACTTGATTGCCATCTGGTGTGACACCCAGGGAAACAGAGCCACCACTTAATAAAACAGAAGAGTTGACTGGAGTAACGGTTCCTGCATCTGCAAGACAGTTTAAAGGATCTACTACGGTAATCAAAGCACCGTTCAGATCTAGTGAACCACAAATCGTACCGCCTCCTTGAATTAAAAGAGTATCTATGCCGATAGCAGTAGTAACCCCAGGTGTAAAGGTACTTAGGTCAATCGTATTTGGGTCGTATACTATTGGGTGGATTCTATACTTTCCTTCTGTCGTCACAGTAAAAATGGAAATGCTCCTTGTTTGCTCAACCACGAGGCTGTTTCCTTTTGTTAAAATATAAGCAGTCTGATAGCCAATAGGAACAACTTGGTTTCCATCTGATAATGCATTAATGTTAGCCACACCATTCGAAAGTAACACCCTATTTGTAGGGGCGGAAACTGTTCCTGCAGCAGCCGTACAATTAGGATTTGTAGTGACAGTGATTGGAGCACCAACCACATCCAATCCTCCGCAAATTGTACCGCCTCCTTGAATCAACAAGTTATTGAGATCAAAGCCAGTTGAAATACCAATCACAATCGTATTGAGATCAAGTGAATTTGGATGATATACAAGCGTATGAATAGTATAATCGCCAGAAGAAGTTACTGTAAAAATTGGAAGTGTATTTAATTGTTGTATGACTAAACCTGCCCCTTTGGTTAAAACATACGTGGTTTGATAACCAGTTGGTACTACTTGGTTTCCATCAGGTAATGCACTTAACGAAGCCAAGTTATTAATCAATGGAACGGAAGAGTCAGATGCAGTAATAGTACCCGCATCAGCAGTACACATCAATATAGAGTTGAGCACATCACCTTCAATATCATTCGAAAAGGAAAGCGTGGAAGACAGTAAAAAGATAAAAACAAATAGAGTATGCATGCAAAATTTAAAAGATTGCATACCGCGATCATGCTTACAATTAATCATAGCAATGAATAAGGTTTAATTGAAAAATCGGTCCTTGGTTTGATATAAGGGATTCGGTTGGTTGTCTTTTGCTTCACTTGCACTAGACAAATTTAAGCAGCTGCTTCTAAAATAACGAAAACAATTGATGCAACCCCTAATTAACGAAAGAAAAATTATTCCTAGGAAGTTTCTCTGTTGATTAACGAGACAAATACATGGAGCGCTCTCTAACCAATTTCCTGAAAAACGGATCTCGCAAATCCTTGATAAACTGTATCTTCTCTCCAGTTGACTTCATCTCAGGTCCAAGATTTTTATCTACATTCGGAAATTTGTCAAACGAAAACACTGGCACCTTGATCGCATACCCTTCCAAACGGTTTGTTACATCAAAGTCGGATAGCTTATGGCTACCAATCATCACTTTCGTTGCAATATTGAGGTAAGGTACCTGATACGCCTTGGCAATAAAAGGTGTCGTACGAGAGGCACGAGGATTCGCCTCAATCACATATACTTTCTCCTCCTTGATAGCAAACTGGATATTGATCAAACCCTTGGTCTTCAATGCAAGTGCCAATTGTTTTGTGTACTTAGTCATCTGCTCAATCACAGACTCCGACAAACTGTATGGAGGCAACACCGCGGAGCTATCACCACTATGAATACCGGCAGGCTCAATGTGCTCCATCACTCCCATTATCAGAACATCCTCTCCATCACAGATCGCATCAACCTCCGCCTCTTGAGCACGTTCAAGAAATTGGTCGATCAATATTTTGTTCTCAGGCATGTGCTTCAAAATTCCAAGCACACTACGCTCTAGCTCTGCATCGTTTATCACAATCCGCATACGTTGACCGCCTAGCACGTAACTTGGGCGCACCAGTACAGGATATTGAATCCGTGCGGCAACATCAAGCGCTTCATCTGCATCATTTGCCGCACCATAATCAGGATATGGTATATCAAGTGATTTCAATAAATCAGAAAACGCACCACGGTCTTCTGCTAGATCTAGTGCTTCGTAGTCAGTACCTATGATCTTATAGCCGTTTTCTTTTAGCTTTTTAGCCAACTTTAGTGCTGTCTGTCCGCCTAGTTGTACAATCACACCTTCTGGTTGCTCCAATTCGAGGATTTCCTCTAGGTGTTCCCAATAAACGGGTTCAAAGTATAACTTGTCTGCAATGTCAAAATCTGTAGACACGGTTTCTGGGTTGCAATTGACCATGATGGCCTCATAGCCTGCTTCTTTGATCGCCATGATTCCGTGCACGCAGCAGTAATCAAACTCAATGCCTTGTCCAATGCGATTTGGGCCAGAACCTAGTACGACGATCTTTTTCTTATCAGAGGCCACACTTTCGTTCTCCTCATCAAATGAAGAGTAGTAGTATGGGGTTTGTGCTTCGAATTCTGCAGCACAAGTATCCACTAGCTTATAGGTTCTTCTGATGCCCAGTGATTTACGGTAGGCAGTTACTTCCTCCTCTTTACCATGCATCGTCCACGCAATCTGACCATCGGCATATCCAACTTCCTTCAATTCTCTAAGAAATGCTGCCGGAACATCTGTGATCTCATTGTATTCTTTTAGTTGTTGTTCTAGCTTTACAAGTCGTTTAATTTGCTGCAAAAACCAAGGATCAATGTGCGTCAATTTCTGAATTGTTTTGAGCGGAACACCGAGTCCCATTGCATCTTTTACTCGGTAAATTCGATCATCACTGGCTTTCTCTAGCCGTTCCATAATCTCAGTTGTCTTCACCCAGCCTTTATTATCAGCGCCAAGCCCCATTCTTCCATTTTCCTGTGACTGACAAGCTTTTTGAAGTGCCTCAAGGAAATTCCTTCCTATAGACATTACCTCTCCTACGGACTTCATCTGTAATCCTAGGCGGTGATCTGCTCCGTAGAATTTATCAAAATTCCATCGCGGCATTTTTACAATCACATAGTCTAACGTTGGCTCAAAATAAGCAGATGTTGTTTTTGTAATTTGATTTTTTAATTCATCAAGCGTGTAGCCAATCGCAAGCTTAGCAGCGATCTTTGCAATTGGGTAGCCGGTTGCCTTACTTGCCAAGGCGGATGATCTAGATACCCGAGGATTAATCTCAATCGCAATGAGTGATTCGTCTTCAGGGTTTTGAGCAAACTGCACATTGCAGCCTCCAGCGAAGTTCCCTAGTGCACGCATCATCGTCATCGCATCATTTCTCATTTGCTGATATGCAGTATCAGATAGCGTCATTGCTGGTGCGACGGTGATACTATCACCTGTATGAATCCCCATTGGATCAAGGTTTTCCACAGTACAGATGATCACTACATTATCATTCGAATCCCGTAGGAGCTCTAGCTCAAATTCTTTCCATCCCAGTACTGCTTTTTCTACTAGGACTTCGTGTGTCGGTGAGGAGTTTAGAGCATGTCGGAGTGCTTCATCAAATTCGGATTCATCCATGACGAATCCGCCACCGGTTCCTCCTAGCGTATATGAAGGTCGCAAGACGAGCGGAAATCCAATTCGCTGTGCAGCTTCCTTACCTTCTAGGAATGAGTTAGCGATCCCTGACGGTGCTACGTTCATCCCTAACCGAACGACTAATTTTTTAAATTCTTCTCTGTTTTCTGTGAGCTCGATGGCGTTAAGATCAACACCAATAAGCTTAACGTTGTACTTTTCCCAGATGCCTTGTTTGCCTACTTCAATTGCGAGGTTGAGCGCGGTTTGCCCACCCATTGTGGGAAGCACGGCATCGATTTGTCTGTCGAGTAGAATCTCTTCAATGCTTTCGACGGTAAGCGGTTTGAGGTAGATGTGATCTGCTGTGAGCGGGTCCGTCATGATGGTGGCGGGGTTGCTATTGATCAGAGAGACTTCAATCCCTTCTTCCATGATTGAACGAGCGGCCTGTGTACCTGAGTAGTCAAATTCACATGCCTGTCCGATGATAATCGGACCGCTTCCAATGATGAGTATAGACTTTATCGATGTATCCTTCGGCATTCTATGGTATTTGCATGCAAAAATAGTGTTTTAACTTTTAACGGACGAGGGGAGTTTTCAACATTGGTGGATAATGTATGGGGAGTGTGGCTTGTGGGGTTGTTTTTTTGGCACAACACTCAAAAAATATTTTCTTTTTTATAATTTAATTAAACATATGGTACTACTTTAGTAATGAAGTCCAATGCCTTTCCGATACTTATTTAAAAAAAACTATTTTATCTGAATGTTCAAAAAACATCAAATGCATGTGCGCACTTTATCGCTGACGTGCTTGGAGGAGCTGTTAATTGATTCTTCCTTATCAAGAAAATTAAGTTTCTTACCTTTGTAAAAAAACATCATGAAATTAAACCTATTATCTTGCGATGCACCAAGGCCAGATAGAAGAGCCATCGCCAAATGCCTAGCAGAGATCGCAGCGAACATGGATGAATCCTTGGCTACCGAGCTTACAGGAATCCTCTTAGAAGGAGATTGTGTTGATATTGATGTAGAGAAAAACTCGAGCTCAGCATTTAGAGCATTGCGAAAACTAGACATTGACTACGAAATTGTAGAATAAATCGACAATAGTAAATGTTATGGCCAATACTCCATTTATACCAAAAGACTTCAAGGTCCCAAAACAACTAGAGACGAATCGACTTCGCTTACGCATGTTGAAGATTACCGATGTGGTGAAAGACTACGATGCTGTAATGACAAGTGTTGATCATTTCGAAGAAACAAAACCTTTTGGACCTTCAGGAAAGTGGCCCAAAGGCTTGACCTTAGAACAAAATTTAATTGATCTTGGCTGGCACCATAAAGAGTTTCAGATACGATCGTCGTTTGCCTATACTGTCATGAGCCTAGACGAAAGCGAATGCCTTGGCTGCTCCTACATCGAGCCTTCGACAACCCCAGATTATGAAGCACTGGTCTTCCTTTGGGTAAGACAAAGTCAACTCAACACTGGCTTAGAGGAACACTTGTACGAAACCATTAAAACATGGGTTTCTGAAGAATGGCCTTTTAAAAAAGTAGCTTTCCCAGGAAGGGAAATAAGCTGGAAAAACTGGGATAATCAGTATGGAGATCTGTATTAAACATAGATTCACCAGTCAAACAATTTTCAATAGCTGCCAAATCGCAAAATTAAAGAGATCTGCCTAAAACGATGCGCTCCTTCCTAGGAGCAAAAGATTTTTAAACATCAATATTTTTTCGAATGAAAAGCATGGTTTAATTTTAAATGTAACAAATAAACAAAAACGCTATCCCAGTTTCCCAAGATAGCGTTTTAACTTTATTAATTCTTTCTAACTGTTATCTGATCAGCGTAAAGTCTCCTTTGTAATCACCGACCGTTCCGTCAATAAATTCGACTTCAGCATAGTAGACAAATACTGCACTATTCATCAGCTTGTTTCGGAAGAAACCATCCCAACCCAAAGAAGGGTCATTTGGTTCAAAATTAAACTTCTCGAAGACAATCTCTCCCCAACGATCAGCACAAATGAATGTTTTGATATTCACGACACTCTCATCACCGAATACAGTCATTCCATCATTCGCTCCATCTCCGTTTGGAGTAAACGCGTTTGGAATGTATACGTGACGGTTTTTCAAGACAGTCACAAGTATATCGTCAGTTGCTGTACAGTTGGCTACTGTATCAACTACAGTAATCTCATAAAGGGTCGTTTCGTTTGGTGTCACCCAAGGATTTAAGCAATCCGTACAGTCTAAATAGATTCCCGGATTCCATGAATACGTTACCGGTACGTTTGGAGGCGTTACAGTTGGAGTGATTTCAGCACTCTCTCCTAGTACAACAGTGATGTCTGGTCCAGCGTCAACAGTTAACTCATCTGGCTCTCCTACATTCGAGCTGAAAGAGTCAACACATCCATTCCCATCCGTCACGTATATTGTATAGGTATTTGCACCTAGTCCAGTAAACGTAGGACTCATTTGGTAATCTATACCATTGATTGAGTAAGAAAATGGCCCAACACCACCTGTGATTGAGTTTGTATCAACCTCAATTGATCCATTCTGCTGTCCAAAACAAATTGCACCACCAGGAACCAAGCTAAGATTTAAGTTATCTGGCTCATCAACAACATCCACAACTACAACTGTACAACCGTTATCATCCGTAACAGTTACCGCATATGTACCTGCAGGAACATTGTTTATATCCTGGGTCGTTTCCGTATTATTCCATTGATAAGAATATCCTGGAGTTCCACCTGTCACACCAACAGCAACAGCTCCTGTGGCTTCATTCCAACACAATACATCTGTTGCAGCTGTACCTGCTAATAACTCTGTGGGATGATTCGGCACCGTTATCTGAATTCCGTTGATTGCACATCCATTCGCATCTATAATATCAACCGTTAATGGTCCTTGTGGTAAGCCGTTTGCGACTGGTCCAGTTTGGCCATTACTCCATGTGATTGTATAAGGAGGAGTACCGCCTGCTGGTGTTACCGTTGCAGATCCATCTAGACCATTATAACACAAAGGAGGCGTTGCTCCATCCGTATAGGTCAAAGCAGTTGGCTCATTAATAACAGTCTGTGAAACAATCTGACATCCATTGGCATCCGTTATTGAAACCACATGAACTCCAGCATCTAAACTTATAGCCGTTACCGTCGTTTCACCATTGTCCCATAGATAAGTATAAGGAGGTGTGCCGCCTAGTGTTGTCGCGGTTGAGGAACCATCAGCAAAACCATTACAAGATGCTGGTAACGCAGTCAATGTATTTGTAAGTGCAGTTGGCTCTGTAAGTGTAACACTAGAAATGGCAGTACAGCCATTCGAATCCGTAACTGTAACAGTATAACCGCCTGGCGTCAATGGGTTGATCGTTGCACCCGTCGCATTATTACTCCAGTTATACGTGTAAATTCCAGTACCGCCATTGGCTGTCGCTGTTGCTGATCCATTTGCTGCTGCAAAACAAGTAATATTTGTTCCACTTGTCGTTACAGTCAACACAGGTGGTTCAGTGATCAAAATATTGTTTACTGTTGTACATCCGTTTGAATCAGTAACCGTTACCATATGGGTACCTGCATCCAATTGAACTGCGGTTTGAGTTGTTTCTCCATTATCCCATAAGTAAGTATAGCTAGGAGTACCTCCAGTCGGAGTAACCATTGCAGATCCATTTGAATTTCCATTACAATCAACATTATTAATATTCGCTATGCTACTTAAAACAACTGTTGGCTGACCAACGGTCACAGATTCTACGATCGTACAACCTTTCGCATCCGTCGCAGTGACAGAATAGCTACCTGCACATAAATTTATGGCATTTGAAGTTATTTGTCCATCAGACCAATTATAAGTGTAGGGGAAATTACCTCCTTGTACAGTTATTGATGAGCTTCCATCACAAGACCCATTGCAGGTTGAAATTGAAGCAGTAGTAACTGAAGTTAGTACGGTTGGTTCCGTGATGACTGCACTAGCAGTTGTAACACATCCATTCGCATCCGTCACGGCTACAGTGTAGGTTCCTACAGGTAGGTTAGATGGATTTTGAACAGGTGCAGCTCCACCAGTCCACACAAATGTGTATGGAGTAGTTCCACCTGATACACCTAATGTAATTGTTCCATCTGTATCGCCATTACAGTCAAGTACATCTCCTTGTGCACTTGAGACCAGAACAGGAGGCTCAGAAATTAGAACAGTCGTTACGATTGAACAATTATTAGCATCTGTAATGGTTACAGCATGTGTCCCTTCATCTAAGTTTGTGGTTGTAGCACCGATATGACCCGAATCCCAATTGTAAGTATAAGGAAGTGTTCCACCAGTTCCAGTAGCAATAGCACTACCATCGTTTCCACCATTACATGAAACATTAGAAACAAGTACAGCTCCACCACCTAATGCGGTTGGCTCTGAAATCACAGCACTTGTTGTAACAGTACAACCATTTGCATCAGTGACAATAACAGTATACGTTCCTGCTCCCAAGTTAGTTGGATTTGGATTAGTACCGGCTCCGTTATCCCATTGATAGCCATAAGGTGTAATACCTCCACTAATGGTTGTTGTTATTGTTCCAGTTTGATCTCCATTACAAAGAACTGAACCGTTAGAAGCTGATGCTGTTAAAGCCGCTGGTTCTGTAATGGTAGCTTGCGCTGTTGCAGTACATCCATTACTATCTGTTACTAATACCGTGTAAGATCCAGAACCATCTGTAATTGTTGCGGTTGTTTCACCGTTACTCCACAAATAAGTATAAGTTGGTGTTCCGCCTCCAGCAGTTACTGTAGCTTGTCCATCAGTTCCTCCATTACAGGATACTGGACTAATTTGAGTTGCTACTGCTGTAACCGCACTGGGATCTGTAACATTAACTGAACCGATTGCAGTACATCCATTACCATCTGTTACAGTAACCATATGTGTACCTGCAGGTAATGTTGTGTTTTGTGCCACTAGGATACCATTACTCCATTCATAAGCGTAAGGAGGTGTTCCGCCACCGCCTGTTGCTGTAGCTCCACCATCAGAGGCACCGTTACAACTTGCATTATTATCTAAAGCAACAAGTATCGTAACAACTGGTGGTTCAGCAATCATTACAGTTGTAACGACAACACAGCCGTTACCATCTGTTACAGTAACTGAATGAGGACCACCATCAAGCAATACTGCTGTGGCTGTAGTTTCATTACTATCCCAATTATAAGTATAAGGACTTGTTCCACCAGTGGCAGTCACTGTTGCAGAACCATCACTATCTCCATTACAGGTAACGCCTGAAACAGGTGCCGCAGTTGCTGTTAGTACTGTAGGTTCTGTGATTGTAGCACTTGCTGTTATGACACATCCATTTGCATCTGTCACTACTACATTATATGTGCCAGCTCCTTGATTTGAAGGATTTGGTACTGTACCAGCTCCATTATCCCATTGATAGCCATAAGGAGTTGCACCACCGCCTACTGTAACTGATAATGTACCAGTTTGGTCTCCATTACAGGAAACACTGCTTCCAGTAGCAGTAATCGTTAATGGTGGTGGTTGGTTAATTGTAGCTTGTGCTGTTGCAACACAGCCATTTGCATCTGTAACAACCACCGTATAAGTACCAGAACCGTCTGTTATTGTTGCTGTTGTTTCATTATTACTCCATAGATAAGTATACGTTGGTGTTCCTCCACCCGCAGTTACGGTTGCGGATCCATCAGTACCTCCAAAACAAGACACTGGATTAACCTGAACCGCGACAGCAGTAACTGCACTAGGATCTGTTACATTTATTGAACCTACGGCAGTACATCCGTTGCCATCAGTAACTGTTACCGTATGAGTACCTGCCGGTAGTGTTGTGTTTTGTGCCACTAGGATACCGTTACTCCATACATAAGAGTAGGGAGGTGTTCCTCCACCTCCAGTTGCTGTAGCACCACCATCAGAGGCACCATTGCAGCTTGCGTTATTATCTAGTGCAACTTGTATAGTGACAACTGATGGTTCAGCTATAAGGACAGTTGTAACGACTGCACAGCCATTATCATCTGTTACAGTCACTGAATGTGGACCTCCATCAAGCATAACTGCTGTTGGAGTCGTCTCATTACTATCCCAGTTATAAACATAAGGAGCAGTACCGCCACCAGCAGTTACCGTTGCAGATCCATCGCTGTCTCCGTTACAGGTAACACCTGATACAGGCGTTGCAGTTGCAGTTAAAGCAGCAGGTTCTGAAATGACTGCACTAGATGTAATGACACATCCATTGTCATCCGTAACTACTACTGTATACGTGCCAGCTCCTTGATTTGAAGGATTTTGCATTGTACCAGCACCATTATCCCATTGATACGTATAAGGAGGTGTTCCTCCACCTGGAGTAGATGATAATGTTCCTGTTTGATCTCCATTACACGGAACACTACTACCTGATGTTGTAAGCGTTAGTGCTGGTGGTTCGTTTATTGTTACTTGTGATGTAGAAGTACATCCATTATCATCGGTTACGACTACAGTATAAATCCCAGCAGTTGTTGTTATTGATGTTCCTGTGCCTCCTGTATTCCATAAATAAGAATAAGGCATTGTTCCTCCAGAGGCAGTAATGGTTGCAGTTCCATCTGAACCGCCATTACAAGAGACAGGATTATTTTGAACAGCACTTGAAATTAAAGCACTTGGATCTGTTACGTTTATTGAACCGACTACGGAACATCCATTACTATCGGTAACGGTTACCGTATGAGTTCCTGAAGGTAATGTGGTATTTTGAGCGACTAGGATTCCATTACTCCAAACATAAGAATAAGGACCAGTTCCGCCACCGCCTGTTGCAGTAGCGCCGCCATCAGATTGTCCACTACAACTTGCAGGGTTATCAAGTACAACGGTCACGGTCACTGGAGGTGGTTCGCTAATATTCACAGTAGCAGTTGCCGTACATCCATTTGCGTCTGTTACAGAGACCGTATGATTTCCGCCACCAAGTGTACCGTTTGTTTGAGTAGTTATGCCTCCCCCCCAATCATAAACATAAGGTGCTGTACCGCCATTTGCAGTAGCGGTCGCGGATCCATCGGTATCACCATTACAAGTGACACCATTGTTGGGAGTTGCAGATAATGTGAGCACAGGTGGTTCAGTTATGGCTACTGTTGCTACAGCTGTACATCCGTTACTATCTGTCACGGTTACGGGATGTGTACCAGCGCCTAAGTTTGTTACAGTTGGACCGTTTGTACCCGAACCCCAAACATAAGTATAAGGAGGATCTCCACCACCAGCTGTCGCAGTTGCAGAGCCATCACTTAGTCCATTACAAGAAACATTTCCTGTTGGGTTTGTCGTAAGTGTAACCCCTGCGGACTGTGTTATTACAACACCTGTTACTTCTTTACAACCAGTAACATCGGTAACTGTTACGGGTAATGGGCCTGCACACAAGCCTGTAGCTGTTGGTGTCGTTTGTCCATCTCCCCATTGATAAGTATATGGAGCTGTTCCTCCAGTAGCTGCTACGGTTGCTTGTCCATCACATACCCCATTACAGGAAACATTGTTATCGACTCCAATAGCCGATACTCCAAATGTATTACTACTTGTTATACTTACTCCAAGTGTTTCAGTACAACCATTATCATCGGTGACAGTAAGTGTATAACTTCCTGCACATAAACCAGTAACATCTTCTGTAGCAGCTCCATTATTCCATTGATAGGTGTAAGGTGCTGTTCCTCCAGTTACCGTTACATCGGCTTCACCCAAACATGCAGTACAAAGCGTATTTACAGTGGTAAGTGATGTAGAAATATCTGTTGGTTCGTTTATCGTAGTTGAGGTAACTGTTGTACAACCATTGTCATCGGTTATCGTTACCATGTATGTTCCTTGACTAAGACCTGTTATTGTCTGAGTAGTGCCACCACCCGGCATCCAATTATAAGTATAAGGTGGTGATCCACCAGTAGCAGTTGCGGTCGCAGTACCGTCATTGCCCATAAAGCAGCTGATATCCGTTCCTGTGGCTGTTGCATTAAGAGCGGGAGCCTCTGAGATCACGACGGATCCCGTGGCTTGACATCCATTTGAATCGGTTACAGTATAGGTATGGGTGCCTCCACATAACGTTGAATTTGTGGGTAAAAACACACCATTACTCCATTGATATAAATATCCGGGAGTTCCACCAGAAACAGTAATTGTAGCTGTGCCATCACATATTCCTGGACAGCTTGTTGCTGTGACTGCTGTTGTTGTAACAAAGTTTGCGGCACTTCCAACAACTATACTTGCGGCAGCGCTACATCCAGTTTGGTCAGTTACTGTTACATTATATGTACCAGCGCAAAGACTACCTATTGAATTTGTATTTGCTCCTGTGTTCCAAGTATAAGTATAAGGAGTCGTACCACCAGAAGCAGTTACAATCGCACTTCCATCACAATTCCCAGGGCAGGTAACAGGAACGGAGTTCGTTCCACTTATGCCAAAAGAATCATTCAATCCTATATTGACAGAAGTCGTTGCGGTACATCCACTTCCATCGGTGACTGTGACCGTATTAATACCAGAACATAAACCCGTGACATCTTGTGTTACTGCACCATTAGACCATAAGTAAGTGTAAGGTGGATTTCCTCCAGTAACATTTAAATCTGCTGTACCGTTACAAACTGAGCAGGTTGCAGGTGTACTACTTACTATGATGGGTACAATAGCTGAAGGTTCTAGTATTGTGATTGATTGGTTGGTTGAACAACCAAGCTGATCCGTCACCGTAACTGTATAGGTTCCTGCACTGAGATTCAATTGGAGTGTTGCAGATGATCCGTTGGACCAAAGAACAGTATATGGAGGTGTTCCGCTTGTAGGGTTAATTATCACCGAGGCACTTCCATTATTTCCTCCATTACAAGTTACATGAGATAATACATTGGTGGAAATTTGTACGGTTCCTGTTCCAGCAATGGTTGCGGACTCTGTTCCAGAACATCCAGTAGCGTCAGTTATAACGACTTGATAAGTACCTGGGGCAAGGCCAGTTGCTGTTGGTCCTGTTTGATTGTTACTCCATTGGTAAGTATAAGGAGCTATGCCTCCAGTACCGACTACAGTAGCGACACCTCCCATTGTACAAGTAGCATTGACCTCAATTACAAGTCCCGTCACATCAATTACATTCACTGTATCTTGGTGCGTTACTTTACAATATCTTTCTGAGGTTACAATTAGCGTAATAATTTTAGGACCACCTGAAGTATAGGTAATCGTGTGTGGTCCTTGTGTAATGGATCCTTGAGGAATTGCATCGACACCAAAATCCCATTCCCACTCAATCAATTGACCTTGTGGGTAGAAAGAAGCATCTGTTACAACGATTTGTCCATTTGTACACAGATTCTGAGGTGCAACGGTAAAATCAGGTATAGGACCTTCAAACAATCCAGTTCCTCCCCATTCAATACTAAATCCATTTCCAGTGGAGGAGAAGTTATTCACAACAAGCGCATATACATTTCCTTGAATCTGATCAAGTGCTCGTGCATAATTATCATCGATTATTGTTGTAGGATTTGTTGGACTCGTTGGAGCATCGTTATAACAGTTCAAATTCTCATGGTGTTGAAGGGAAATTAGATCCAGACCTGTTGGTCCAAAACATGTTGTCCATGCAGGAAGATTTCCTGACGCCATACATCTTCGAACAATTTTTCCGTTACAGTTAAGTCCTCCACCCGGATTGAAACCACCTGGCATTTCATAAACGACAAAATCAAGGTCGTCTGAAGGGTTTGCAGGAACCAAGTCAAATGAAACAGTACCTGTAGTTAAGGCTGTCCACGTGTACCATACAGAGTTGGATTCTAATGTTTGGGTTGGAAAAGGATTTGGGAAATGAAAACAAAATGCATCTTGCATTTCTTGATTGTTAGATCCAGCGCCTGTAACTTCTGGTACAGAAAATCCAGTCTTATCACAAAGCACAGTTGCAGTAGGGCAATCACTATCTGGCTCTTGAGGAGCGTTATAGTTGTTCAAACAGATCATAAATGTACTTCCTACAAATGTTCTACTATCTACTTTGAAGTAGTATGTTTGCCCTGGTGTAAGCCCACCTTTGTAAGTTTCTACTGTATTATCCGCGGCTAAATCTGCATCACATTTTATTTCTAAAAGTGCATTACAGGGTCCACTATACATGGTAATCTCAGGGTCATTTAGAGTTCCACCTGTTGGACCTCCACCTGCTACACCACCAATAATAGCTATTGTTACATCGGTAAATGCAGCTGTAAAGCTGAACCATCGATCTCTATTTCCTATTTCGCAGGATCCATCACCACTATCTGTGGCACCTGCGAGGGTAAATGCTCCTGAGGAAGAACACCAGTTTTGGACATCTGTAATGACTGCGGCATTAATACATTCGTCATTGGCAGAAAGGGTAGAACAAAAAAATAGAAGGATAAAAAATCCAAGAAGTTTGGTATAGGATTTGTTCATTGTTCTAATTGATTTTGGTTAGTAAAATAAAATGGGTTAGTTCTGTTAGTTTGCACACTTTTGTACTGGGGTCTAGCTAATATAACAATATAATCTTATGATCGGAAAGAAAAAAGCAATTTGTTCAACCCCTGAAACACATTACATTTTGTTAAATTAATGTTAATACGAATACATAACACAATTCGCTGCCTCAACCAACCGATTTTATAGGAAAATAAATAAATTCTAAAAAGAAATAAACAATAAAAAACTGTCAATCAAATACTTACTAAGTATCCAATAGCATGAAACTTGAATAAATTATAATTTCTTAATAGGAAGTTTTTGGGTTAGGCCACGTTTTCTTAACGTTTCCTTGTCAAATATAGAAAAAATACAATTTAAAAATTAAAATATTGTGGAATTCTTTCAAATTTCTTGAATGAAATGCAAAATGGATGTTCAAAACAACAAATTAAAGGCTGGTAAAGCATGGTCAATCCATTAAAATCAACAAATTCAATCATTTCATCTTCATTAATTACAGCCTTAAACAGAACATTAAAAACCAAATCTAATCTACAATATTCGACAACCATTCATTACTTATTTAATTTTACCCAAATAGGTAAATTGTATTTCTCACAGTGTATTAAACACCTGAAAAACAATTGGTTGAAATTGTCAGAATGGAATTCTTAACTAATAATTAAATCACCTTTTCAAAGTGACATCTCCTTCATAAGAAATTACCTCACCATCAATAAATTCTACCTTTTTAAGGGAAAAAAACATTTTTCATCTTAAAAGGTTAATATAATCGGAATAATTGATGCAATTTTAAGCTGATTTCGAATATTAAGGATATGAAAAAAAATACTGTTGTGATTTGTGGTGCTGGTCTATGTGGAACGTTACTAGCCATTCGACTTGCCCAGAAGGGATGTCAAGTCACATTAATAGAAAAGCGCCCAGACATGAGAAAAGCGTCTATCGCTGCCGGTAGATCAATTAATCTAGCCCTGTCAAACAGGGGACTGAGAGCACTGGATCTTGTTGGAATCAAGGAAGAGGTACTAAAAACCTGCATACCGATGAAGGGACGAATGATTCACACTACTGATGGCATGCAACGGTTTTCTCATTACAGCGGTCGTGAACAACATCACATTAATTCTGTCCCTCGAGGTGGGTTGAATATGACCTTGCTAGATAAAGCCGAAACCTACGAAAACATTAAGATTTACTTCGAAACCCCTTGCAAAACGATCGAGCTATCCGATGATTGTGTGCAAGTCGTACTAGGAGACGGGGCGTTTACCAAAGTCTTAACGCCTGATGTTGTAATTGGCACAGACGGAGCGGGATCTGCGGTAAGAAAAAGTCTAGAAGTCACCCATCAGCTTGCCGTTTCTCAATCTTTTTTATCACATGGTTACAAGGAACTCACAATTCCGCCTGGCCCTGATGGGGGTTTTTTATTGGATCAACACGCCCTTCACATTTGGCCACGTGGCAAGTTTATGGTAATTGCGCTTCCGAATCCAGATGGCAGTTTTACGGTTACCGCATTTTTTCCAAATGAAGGGCCTGACAGCTTTGCGTTTCTCGATAGTGAGGAACGAGTAACTGCATTTTTTGAGCAATATTTCGCGGAACTGATTCCCTATTGTCCTGACTATCTGAATGACTTCTTTAAGAATCCTGTCGGTCGACTTGGGACTATTTCCTGTGCGCCATGGCAGGTAGGTGGGAGGATTGTACTGATGGGAGATGCCGCCCATGCTATCGTTCCTTTTTATGGCCAGGGGATGAATGCTAGTTTTGAAGATGTCGTCGTCTTCGATGAGTTATATGACAAACACAACGGAGACTGGAGTACCGTAATCGAAGCATTTTCCCAGAAAAGAAAACCAGATGCGGATGCCATTGCTGCACTTGCTTTAGACAATTTTCATGAGATGCAAGACCATGTCATCCATCCAGGATTTGTTAAAAAACGACAACTTGAAATGCAGCTAGAGAAAAATTATGATGATTATCATTCAAAATATTCCTTAGTGACGTTTTGCGAACAAATACCGTATTCAGTAGCAAAGGCACTAGGAAGAAAACAAGATCAACTCTTACTAGAATTGTGTACTAATGAAGAAGAATCAATTGAATTGGATACTGTTATGAAAAAATTAGCAGTGTTAAAAGCTGACTACTTATTGTAGGTGATGAAAATCGATATTCATTAGATTTGCTATTTTGGGTCAAAATTTGAAGGAATTGATTAAAAAAGTTACATGTTGAGGAAGTTTGTTGCAGTACCATATTTGTTTTTGTGGCTTGCGATCATCGTTATTATTCTTGCAAAAGTGTATGATAATGTCGCGGGTGAAGCCCATAGTCTTTATCGGTATGCCAACCAGATAGAAACAAAATTGCACACACTTGAACAAGAAGTTAATTCCTTTTTTGGTGATGCTAAACTCATTGAATCAGCAGCAAATGGTGAATTGTCAAGCGACTATCTTAGTTCGCTAAATAAAAAACTCTACACGATTTGTATCTATGAAAATGATTCCCTTCGCTTTTGGTCGAACAACAAAGTACTTCCATACCTTACCGATATCACGCCTACAGATGGAAGAGTCAATAAAATCGTCGGGCAGAAGAATGGAGATTATGAATTGATTAAGGAAACTTATTTCAATAATAGAACAAAGCGATCTTTAACAATTTTAGGCCTAATTCCAATCTACAACAAGTTTCCTGTAAACAATGAATACCTTCAGGATCGGATCGTTTTGGATAATACTATTCCTGACTATATTGTGTTAGATGAGGCAACTGGTGTCACTGTACGAAACAGAGAGGAGAAACCACTATTTAAGATTCGATCTAAGCGACAATTAACTAAGAAAAACCAGGGGAATACATTTTTGTTGTATCTCTTAGGCTTCATCCTATTAGCCTTGTTTGTCAATGAGGTAGCACATCGCACTGTCAAAAAGAAAGGCTTTTGGTCAGGGTTTACTGTATTATTGCTTGGTATTGCCTTTGTTCGTGGATTAAGTTACTACTTTGATTGGCTTGACACATTTCGAGATATAGATATTTTTCACCCTAGGCATTACGCTTCAAATTTGTTCCCTTCTATTGGCGACCTACTTATTGACATCTTATTGACATTGTGGATAATAGCCTTTTTTAATTTTCAATTCAGACCGCGAGGTTTTAGTAAAATTGCCAAACGAAATCAGTATTTAATTGGTCTATTCATTTACTGTGTAATTACAGGTGCAGTGTTTGTGATTAGCCGGATATTTATTAGTCTTGCAAGAAACTCTGAAATCACACTTGAATTTAATAATATTTTTAGCCTAAACATCTACAGTTTTTGTGGTTTATTTAGCTTGACTCTATTGACTGGAAGTTTATTTATTTTTTCACAAAAGTTAATGAATATTCTTTCCAAGATGTCCATCAACTTAAATGAGAAAATTCTTTTTATTGGTGCATTACTTTCGATAACCACCATTATCAATTACTTGGATTTACTGAGCACTTCGTCTCTTATTCTTGTTATTTTTTCAATGGGATTCATTTTATTGTTTGAATTATTTGTTCGAGCAAAATCCATGACTTACTTCTGGTTATTAACGTGGTTGATTATCTTTTCAGTGTTTTCTACTGTTTTACTTTATAATTACAACTTTGAAAAAGAATTTAATACGAGAAGATTGTATGCATTGAAACTAGCAGAAGAAAATGACAGATATACTGAGTTTAAGTTTCAACAAATTCATACAAACTTAATTAATGATAAGTTTATACAAAACTTCTTCGTTTCTCCGTGGATTCCAAAAAATGAGATTGTTGAGCGGATCCAAAAAAAGTATGTTCGAACCTACCTGTTTAACAAATACAATTCATCTGTCCACGTCTACAACGCTACAGGTGCGAGAATCAAAGGAGAAGGAATAGAGTACGCAAGTTTTGAAAAGCTTATCAGCACAGGAAAAAAGACGGGCTTTGAGTATCTGCACTATTGGCTCGATGCAAATGGGAAGTTAAATTATATAGCAGATATTCCGATAAAGAGGATTAACAAACCCTACGGTAGAATCGTAATTAATCTACTAGCAAAAGACATTAAAGGATCGAGGCTTTACCCTGCCTTATTGCTGGATAAACAGATGAAGTCTTCACAGAAAATGGAGCGTTACAATTTTGCGATTTACCGCAAGGGACAACGGTTAAAAAGCAATGGCAATTTCTACCCTTTCCTAGAGCCATTTAATGTAGAAAGCGGTTTCAAAAGCATTACAGATGACAATTACGTGCATCTTGTTTATGCCGTAAATAATGAAAAAACAATCGTAGTCACCAAGGAGAATGAAGAATTTATCCGTCCAGTCTCTCTATTCTCCTACATGTTTTGCTTGCAGCTGTTAGTGATGATTCTAATCGTGCTTTTTGATTTTTTCATTAAGAATATTTCTTCTGGCAAGTTTAGGTCAATTCTTAGACTACGTCCAACACTTAGGAATAGGATTAACGTATCAGTCATCTCTATGATCATTCTCTCTTTTGTCATTATTGGAGTTGTAACAGTCATTTACTTTAGAGGAGAATTTACAAAGTACCACGATCAAAGATTGGGAAGAAAAGTGCGCGGTGTCCTTGCATCAATCAAGGTCGCAATGGATAAAAACGAAGATAATCCCTACTATAGACCCGACATTTCAGACCTTTCGGAAATCCACAGAATGGATATCAATTTATATGATTTGCAGGGAGATTTAGAAGCTTCTTCTCAGTTGGCCATTGTTGATATTGGGTTAATCTCTGATAAGATTGATCCAGTCGCCTTCTACAATTTAGACAAGGTGCGCGTAGACCAGCACACACAAGAAGAGGCCATCGGCAAACTCACCTTTAAAACAGCTTATGTCCCCTTGAAAGCAACAAATGGGACAATCACAGGATACGTAGGTCTTCCCTACTATTCACAACTTGAAAACCTTCGAGAAGATGTGTCTGAGTTTATGGGCACACTGCTCAATGTTTACGTCTTGCTACTTATCTTTTCTGGCCTCGTGGCCATCCTTATTGGTAATTCAGTAACCAGCCCAATTGTCACCATCGGTGAAAAGCTAAAACAGGTAAAACTAGGTCGCAAAAACACTCAATTGGAATGGAGTAATGATGACGAAATTGGCGCCTTGGTAGACGAATACAATAAAATGATTAATGAGCTTGAGGAAAGTGCCAATCTACTAGCACAATCCAACAGAGAAACTGCTTGGCGGGAAATGGCAAAGCAGGTGGCACATGAGATTAAAAATCCGCTGACACCTATGAAACTAAGTATCCAGCACTTGCAACGCGCTTCCAAAGAGTCTGATCTTGACGATATTCAGGATATGGTCAGCAGAGTGTCTAAAACACTTGTCGAACAGATTGACAGCTTATCCAATATCGCTTCTTCCTTCTCTAATTTTGCCAAGATGCCAAAGGCAACCAACGAGAAATTCTTAATCAATTCATTGATTAGCTCTGTCTATGACTTGTTTAGTGAACGGGACAACATGGATATTTCTCTTGAGATGCCACTAGATGAATTCATCGTTTTTGCTGACCGTAACCAAATGGTCCGTGCGCTCAACAACCTGATTAAAAACGCTATCCAAGCAATTCCTGAAACTCGACTGGGCATAATTACTGTCTCTTTAAAGAAAAAGGACACCATGGCTATCATAGAGGTCAGAGACAATGGAGTAGGGATTCCTGAGGATAAACAGAAAAATGTATTCGTACCCAACTTTACCACCAAATCCAGTGGAACCGGCCTAGGACTTGCCATTACACGAAACATCGTAGAATCAGCTGCTGGTAAGATTTACTTTGAGACGGAAGTAGACATAGGAACCTCGTTCTTCATTGAATTACCTATTGTAAACAATGGGTGATTTAAGGGTTAATTTTTAATGGAGTCATCATGAGAAATAATTAAGCGACCAGAGTACTACCAAGTATTACTAGAAAATTTTGTCGTTCATATAACATTAAATCAGGTTATCTTCTTTATCATCAAATTAAAGTTATTAGATAATGATAGATTTAGTATTTTTACTCATTAATGAAATCCAAGTTTCAATCCTTCTCCAATTGCCTGCTCATTGTTTCTAAAAATCAAACTATGAAAAGTGTTAAGATTTTAGCTTTGATTACTCTCCTACCCTTGTTCCTTTTCAGTCAAGCTTTAAAAAATGAGCAGGACATATTAGATCTAATGCGCAATAGCCTATTAAATCAGCAAAAGAGCCAAGAATTACAAGCAACAGATCTCGTTGAAATTGAAATCAAAGATCAGCATGTTAGCTCCTTGTCAGGCGTGCATCATTCATATATTTATCAGTATTATCAAGGAATTGAAATCTATCAGGCCATTTCAAGTATTCACCTAATGCCTAATGGTAAAATTATTCAACTAAATAATCAATTCGCAACACAACTCCAGTCAAAGATAAAAACAGTAGTACCATCAATTACTGCAATAGAAGCTATCCAACAAGCAGCAAAAGCGCTCAATCACTCAGAAATCGGTGAATTATACACCTTAAAAACTAGCAACCAAGCAAACCAGCAACAAACGATCAGTAAATACATGCTTTCTTCTGAAGAGATTCCTGCAAAACTGGTCTTCTTCCAAAAGGTAGAGGGGGAGATTGAATTGGCTTGGGATCTATCCATAAAACCGATCAATAGCAATGACTGGTGGAACATGAAAATTGATGCTTCAACGGGTGAGTTACTGGAGAAACAAAACATGATTCTTCACTGTAAACATGGCAATACAGATCATGTATGTTCAGCACATCCGACCACAAATAAAATAGCGTTTGAACACTGTGAAGACCATCCAACATCTTTTGCTGGAAGCTACCGTGTATTTGATTTGCCGCTCTCGGACCCAACAGATGGCGTCAGAACTTTAGTATCGAATCCAGATGATTCTCTTGCCTCTCCGTTCGGATGGCATGACACCGATGGTATAGCAGGAGCGGAATTCACAACAACACAAGGAAACAACATCCATGCCTATGATGATGGAGACAATGCTGGCTATAGTCCAGATGGTGGCACAGCCTTGACATTTGACTATCCACTGGACATCACCCTTGATCCTAACTTGTACGAAGATGCGGCGATGACAAATGCCTTTTATTGGGGAAACAAAACCCATGATATTCTTTATCAATATGGGTTTGATGAAGCTTCTGGTAACTTCCAAGTAAACAATTATGGAAGAGGTGGTGTAGATGGTGACATCGTGAACATTCGAGTGCAAACAAGCAATAATTGCAATGGGACATTCGGCTCTTCTCCAGATGGCGCTCCAGGAACAATGACCTTATTTCTCTGCCAAGGAATTCGTGATGGTGCTTACAATAACACCACCATTACACATGAGTATGCACATGGTTGGTCAAGACGGCTTGCGGGAGGTCCATCCACCACTAGCTGTATCAGTAATCAAGAACAGATGGGAGAAGGATGGAGTGATTACCTTGCCTTAATGCTTACTATAGAGGCAACTGATACCAGAACAGATTCGAGGCCTTATGGCTCTTGGTTTTATGATAATCCAAATGGCATCCGTCCTTTTACTTATAATACAGACATGGCTATAAACAATGCAACTTACAACGATATTGCAAATGTGAGCGTACCGCATGGTGTAGGAAACGTTTGGGCAACCATGCTATGGGATATGACATGGGATTTAATTGACCAACATGGCTTTGACACTGACATTTATAATGGAACTGGTGGAAACAATATATCTCTTGCCCTTGTTTCAGAAGGCTTGAAACTACAATCTTGTAACCCTGGTTTTGTAGATGGTAGAAATGCAATTCTTGCTGCAGACCAAGCGCTATATGCTGGTGCAAATCAATGCCTCATCTGGGGCGCTTTTGCCAAAAGAGGCTTAGGAGTGAATGCAAGTCAAGGATCTTCTGCAAGTGTTTCTGATGGAATAGAAGCCTACAACCTTCCTACAAGTTGCGGAGGAACTGGATGTATCCTCGCCATTGATGGACCGAATAGTAAATTCATTAGTCCGTTGGGCGCTACAGATTCAACCTTCAGTCTAGTGGCTGACAGTCTTTGGACGGCGACTTCTCTTGTTCCTTGGATTACACTTGACTCTACTTCGGGCGTTGGAAATCCAATAATTAGCTTTGATGCGTTGCCTAACCCTGGGTTTACATTGAGAACTGGTATTATTGAGCTTTCTTGTGATAGCTCTTACATTGTCAACTACACCATCACACAGCCTGGTCTTCCTTGTGTTCAAAACTATACTTCGATTCCTTATACAACAGGTTTTGAGCTAGGTCAGCTTGACACCTTCTGGTGTTCTACTTCTTCAGATATTGGAGGTAGAATCCTTGTTTCCAGCCAAAACACACCACACAATGGTGGTTATCACATGACCATGGATACGGATAACATTGGCACCTACTCTCAAAACGAGGCCACCTTAGGGCTTAAGTTGGCAGGAGAGACCGCTGTTAACCTCTCCTTTTACTACAAAGAGTTTGGAGATGAAAACGATCCTGAAGATGGTTTGTTTCTTTCTGATGATGCGGGAGCCAACTATGTAAAGGTATTCGATTTTACTGATGACCCTACTAATTATACCCTAGTTCTCATGAATCTTTCTCAATTGGCGTTGGCCAATGGATTGTCTCTTACAGATTCATTTATTGTGAAATTTCAGCAGTATGACAACTATTCCGTCCCTACTGACGGATTTGCATTTGATGACATTAATGTTACCACGCCAAACTGTACCGTTGGAACTCCTTGTAACGACAATGATCCTTGCACAACAAATGATGTATTAAATAACATCTGCTTCTGTGAAGGAACCTTTGAAGATTCTGATGGTGATGGGGTCTGCGATTTTAATGATATTTGTCCTGGTGGTAATGACAATCAAGATCTAGATGGTGATGGAATACCTGATTTTTGCGATAGCCAAACTGCTTGTAATTCTTGTACTCAATTAATCAACTCCTTCCCGCATATTGAAGACTTTGAGCCAGATGTGAAAGAAATTTGTCAGTTTTCTGGAGATGATTTTAATTGGACAATTCGAAGTGGAACAACGCCCTCTACCAATACGGGGCCTACTGCTGCATATGAGGGAAACAATTATTTTTATATTGAATCATCGAATCCAAACTATCCCTATAAAACAGCCAGTTTTCAAAGTGGTTGTTACGACTTGACAAGCGCAGGAGTTGCCACACTCGATTTTTGGTATCACATGTACGGTGTTGATATGGGAACAGTCAATCTTGAAGTATCTTCTGACACTGGTGCTACGTGGACAAGCGTCTGGTCAAAAACGGGAGATCAGGGCGACCTATGGCAGTTTGAATTGATCGATGTCAGTAATCTCGCGGGTGGTATCATGTCGTATCGATTTGTCGCCACGGTAGGATCTTATTACACCTCAGACTTTGCCCTAGATAAAATTGTAGTCCGTGCCGGTCCAGCCAACTGTACTCCGGGTGCTAGTTGCGATGACAACAACAACTGTACAACAGGAGATGTGTTTACCACTAATTGTATTTGCCAAGGAACGTTCCAAGACAGCGACAATGATGGCGTATGTGATGCAGAAGATGCTTGTCCTGGGTTCCCTGATGATGAGGATTTTGATGGAGATAACATACCAGATGGCTGTGATAATGTATCTTGTGATAATTGTGCATCCCTAATAACGACCTATCCACATACAGAAGATTTTGAACCGGATGTAAAACTAATTTGTCAATATCCAGGTGACGATTTCGATTGGGAGATTAACACTGGGCCGACCGCTTCTGGGAGTACTGGTCCTACTGCAGCCTACGAAGGAGCCAACTACTTCTATACAGAATCTTCCTTGCCAAATTTCCCTAGTAAACGCTCCGCATTTGAAAGTGGGTGTTATGATTTAAGCCAAGCAGGAACTGCCTCTATTGACTTTTGGTATCACATGTGGGGAACAACAATGGGGTTGATGACCATAGAGGTGACTGTAGATACTGGAAATATCTGGACACAAGTATGGTCACAATCTGGTGACCAAGGAAATGCTTGGAACCAAGCAACTGTAGACCTTACAAACTATGTTGGAGGAACACTTTCTTATAGGATTTCAGGGTCCACCTATGGTAGTTACACTTCAGACATGGCACTAGATAAGATTACAGTGGACATCACAGCTTGCTTAGGAGGAACTTGTGATGATAATGACTCTTGTACTGTCAATGATATTTTTGATGCCTTCTGCAATTGTTCGGGTACCTTTCAGGATTCGGACAATGATACCGTTTGTGATGCCCAAGATGTTTGTCCAGGATACGATGATACTGTTGACACAGATAGTGATGGAGTTCCTGACGGATGCGATAGTTGCCTAGGATACGATGATACTGTTGATTCAGATATCGATGGTGTTCCTGATGGCTGTGATAGTTGCCCAGGGTACGATGATACTGTTGATTCAGATATCGATAGCGTTCCTGATGGCTGTGATATTTGCCCAGGATACGATGATACTGTTGATTCAGATGGTGATGGAATTCCTGATGGCTGCGATACTACTCCTGTCGAGAACTTTCAAACTGATGAAGAATTGACTATGCTCGCTACTCCTAATCCGTTTTCCAATCAGCTGTTGTTTAGCTTAGAGCTAGCTGGATATTCGAACAAAGGGACCATTTCTATTGTTGACGTTGTAGGAAAATCAATTCTGAAACTACCGATTGAATGGAACAACGCTTATCAACATCAGTTAGAGATCGATTATTTGTCAAGTGGTGTTTATTATATTCAATATGAAGATGATCATTTTAATATTATCCAAAAAATATTGAAGATAGAGTAAATTAGAACTATGGAAGATAAACTAGTATTTGATCATAATGCACTTCTAAATCTAGAGAAATATTATCGTATTAATTTGATTAATAAAATCTCGGGAATCAAAAGTGCCAATCTAATTGGTTCTGCAAGTAAAAATAGAATAACAAATGTTGCCGTTTTTAATTCCGTCATTCATGTTGGCGCCAACCCACCTTATCTAGGGTTTCTACTTCGCCCGCTAACTGTCGAACGCCAAACCTATAATAACATCAAGGAAACTGGCTGTTTTACAATCAATCAGATTACAGCTTCTATTCACCAGCAAGCCCATCAGACATCAGCAAAATACCCTGCAGAAATCTCTGAATTTGAGGCTTGTGATCTTACGGAATACTGGCTTAATGATTTTAAAGCACCGTTTGTAGAGGAAAGCCACATAAAAATTGGATTATCCTATGTTGAAGAACAGGAAATCAAAGCCAATGGAACAATTCTAATTGTAGGAAAAATCGAGCAGTTAATTTTACCAAAATCAAGCGTTTTAGAAGATGGCCATATCAACCTAGAAATGCTTCACGGTATTGGGATTGGCGGCTTAGATACTTACTATACCTGTCAACAGTTAAACCGATTTGAGTTTGCTCGACCAAACCAGAAAACAAGAGTCATATCAGGTTAAGGAACCAAAAGGTGCTTCAATTGCATAAAAAAACTTAATTTTGAGCAACCACTAAACAGAAATCACTTTGAGCAGCTTCTGGCGCCTACTTAAATATGTTCGAAATTACAGAATAAACGCTATTCTAAATATAGTGTTCAATCTATTGTATGTAGTATTCTCTACGCTATCTATCGGATTATTATGGCCCTTCCTAAAAGTATTATTCAGCTCTATACCACAACAAGTAGACCCAGTTTCTTTTGCTTGGAACAAAGAAGCGATTGCGGGATTTCTGCAATATCAGTTTGTCAGTTTTATTACGGAGCATGGACAAGCAAAAGCGTTGACCATGATTTGTATCAGTATTGTGGTGGTGTTTTTTCTCAAAAACCTATTTCGCTACCTAGCAATAATGATGATGGCCTCTGTGCGCACTGGTGTGGTTCGTGACATTCGGCAACAACTCTTTCAAAAGATGGTACAGCTACCACTTTCCTACTTTTCTGAGAAGCGAAAAGGCGATATTATGGCACGCATGACTGCTGATGTCCAGGAAATAGAATGGAGCGTACTCAATGCCATCGAAGCAATTTTCCGAGAACCGATCATGATTATAGTGTCACTGGCTATCCTTTTACTGATGAGTGCCAAACTGACCTTTTTTGTGTTTATTTTGTTAATCATCACAGCCGTATTGATTGGTGGAGTCGGAAAAACACTGAAACGGAAGTCAGCTATCGCTCAAGAATTACTTGGAGGACTGTTGTCTACACTAGAAGAGACACTTGGCGGATTACGTATCATAAAAGGATTTACAGCTCAGAACCAAGTTGCTAAAGTCTTTGGCAAAGAAAACAACGCCTATCGAGATACTATGACCCAGTTACTATGGCGAAAGGACCTCTCTTCCCCGTTATCAGAGTTTCTAGGCGTGTCTGTTTTTGTGGTGCTGCTATGGTATGGAGCGCAGGAGGTGTTTGAGGGACAATTGGAAGCCGCGGCATTTATGGTTTACCTTGGTATTTTCTATCAAATCATAAACCCAGCGAAGTCTTTTTCAACGGCATACTACAATGTTCAAAAAGGAATTGCGGCCTCAGAGCGGGTAGGTGAAATCCTAGGAGCTCCGATAGCAATAAAAAATCAAGAAAATCCAATTGCAATTGAATCATTCAAGGATGAAATTATGTTTGATTCTGTATCGTTTGCTTATACGGATCAACCTGTTTTATCAAATATTAACTTAACGATTAAACGTGGGCAAACACTTGCCATTGTGGGACCATCTGGTGGAGGAAAGTCAACGATTGCTGATTTGCTGATGCGATTTTATGAGGTAAGCCAAGGAGCGATTTTAATTGATGGTGTTAATATTAAATCCTATGATATCAATCAGTTAAGAGAACAAATGGGAATTGTATCTCAAGACCCGATACTCTTCAATGATACCGTATTCAACAACATTGCCTTTGGCATTGAGAATGCAACAGAACAACATGTCATAGAGGCTGCAAAAGTAGCAAACGCTCATGATTTCATAACTGAATTACCAAATGGCTACCAAACTAATATTGGTGACAGAGGAGACAAGCTAAGTGGTGGCCAAAAGCAACGAATTACCATCGCTAGGGCATTACTTAAAAATCCTCCCATTTTGATATTGGATGAAGCAACTAGTTCCCTTGATGCCGCCTCAGAAAAACTGGTTCAGGATGCACTGATAAACGTAATGGAAGGGCGCACCTCCTTTGTAATAGCGCACAGGTTATCTACGATTCGGTATGCGGATACCATAATTGTTTTGCAGGATGGTCGCATTGTTGAAAGCGGGAACCATGAGGAATTAGTTTCAAAGGGCGGTTCTTACAGTAAGTTGGCAAAACTACAAGAATTTTAAAAATAACATATGAGACAAAGTTGGCAAGATTAATGCGAACAATTATTTGAGTGCAGCGTTTCCCAATTTTGTTGCGTTTTACACTTATTACGAATTACGAAATGACTACAATATGATACAACGAATACTTATACTTGCTCTGGCCATTTTCACCCTTCATTTACAAGGATTTAGTCAGATAACGGTCACCAACGCTACCCTTCCCTCTCCAGGTGATCCTTGGGCTTTTGCTGTTGACAGTTTAACAGTTTTAACGGGTATGACACCACCTTCTAGTACAGCAGTAACTTGGGATTTTAATACAGGCGTTGGAACAAACTCCCACTTGGAGAATGAATTTGAATATCTGGAGTACGTAAAAGATGCAGTCGATGGAGATGTTCCTGATTCATTTCCTAACACCAACATTATTTTGCCATTTTTTGGTGGAGAAGGTTATTGCGTAAAAGGAACATCTGACATTGAGGTGCATGGCTTTCATGGCGACCCTTTCAATTTATTGGGTGCAGAGATCACTGCAGGCTTTACAGATCCAGTAATCATCCACAATACACCAATGACTTATGGAGATGTGTTTTCTGATTATGGTGAGTTTTATGTTGAAATAGATGGCAGCATTATTCCTAATGGGCAATTCCCAATAACTGTTGATTCTGCAACTATTCTTTACCAAGCAACGATAGTGGATACTGTTGATGCCTTTGGAACGCTGATCACACCAACTGGCTCATATGATGTAATAAGAATTAGTAGAATAGAATATCGTTATACAGAAATATTTGCGAAAGCTGGATTTTTGGGGTGGACAGATGTATCAAATTATTCTCCTGATGCAGGGCACGATACACTTTGGACGTTTATTTATAAAGATGCGAATACGTCACAAAACATTGTTGAAATCGACATGGAATGGGGTAACTCTTATCTTTATACAACAAGAACAGCCCGCTGGTTGCGACCAGCCAATGAAGTAAACAATAAAAATGTAACCTTTATTCCTGGAGCCGTTAAAATTTATCCTAACCCAGCGGTTAATGAATTGAATATAGAGTTTAGTGGACTGAAAGCAGGTGACTATACCATTAACGTATTCAGTTTGCTTGGCCAACAGCTGCATTCAGAACAACATAGTTTGATGGAAGATGCGACAATCTTCTTCGACACTTCTGATTATCCGAGAGGCAGTTATTTGATGAGTGTTCAAAATGATGCGGGTAAAGTACTCTCTACAAAACGATTAATTATTGACAAACCATAACCATTAATCAAATCCAAATACTGAAAAGTGCCGTTTGCAATTTTGCAGGTGGCACTTTTTATTTTATTTTGCAGCTATTAATGACAACTAATGACAACGGTGCGCCAATTAAAACAAAACACTTATGAGCTCCATACAACTCATCCTACTACTCACTATTCTTGTTTCGACTGCTTGTAATACTCCTTCAAGCAACAACAGCTTCGCCAATACAGAAGTTATAAACACGACTCCAATGGTATCAGACCAACAGTTAAAATTCAATACATTTGTCTCAAAATTTCCGGACTTAACCCTACCATACACTCTTAATGAGCAACAACTCAAGGCCTTGGTGCCCAAAGCAACCTCCATCTCCCTTAATGATGCTGAACAGTTTATCTGTTTCAAGGGCAATGTGTATGAATGCGTTGTTTCGCCAGAGGATAGCCAAACAGAAGAAGGGATCGACATCCGCAAAGATTTTAAGATCATCGGAAAGGTGACGTCTGATAATTACATCCTCCTTGTTTATCTGTTCGACGATGAATTCGGCTATTACCAAGCATTTTCAACTACTTATACACTTAAAGGCCAACCGATCAGCTCCAAAACGATTTGTGGCTTAGCTTCTTCTAGCAATACATTGACATGTGCCATACATTACAATAAAATAAACCTAGAAAACACCGAATACAAATACGGTCACAAGAACAACCCAAACAAGCTTGTAAAAGTAGATAAGACAACACTAAACATTGATAAAAACGGAAAATTCTAATTGAACAACAATAACATCTACAATTCTCAGTAGGATACAATATTTAACAACAAAATAACATCTTCTCTTTTTATAAAAACCTCAAATTTAGTACTTTTAATAGAATAGAAAATTGACATCTAATTCGTCCAGCCAATTACTATACTATGAAAAATCTACTCATTTTCTCCCTTTTCATTATTGCGCCCCTCCTAGCAAATACAAAGACACCACAGGATAAAGATCAAGTGCTCTCCCTCTTCAAAACAACAGCACTTAGCCAAAAAGACAACAGCTTAACCGCAATTGACCTCAAGGAACTAGTCATACGTGATCAGCATATCAGCGCCCTATCCAATGTTCAACATTCCTATGTCCATCAGTACCACAAAGGCATTCAGATTCATATGGCCATTTCTAGCATTCACCTTTTACCTGACGGTTCCATTCTAAAGTTCAATAATCAGCTTGTCAATCAAGTAGCTAGCAAAGTCAACACTTCAACACCCGCAATAAATGCGCTACAAGCAACTCAAGCAGCTGCTACAGCACTCAGCATAACTCCAGGCACACTAAACACCCTCCAACTCAGCAAACAACCTAATCAACAGCAAACAATAAGTAAAGGCAGCCTCTCAAAAGAAAACATACCGGCTAAACTAATTTACGTACAAACAGAAAATGGGTACCTACTCCTCGCTTGGGAATTATTCATCAAACCTGTAAACAGTGCGGACTGGTGGAGTATGCGCATTGATGCTACAACAGGAAAATTGCTAGATCAGGAAAACCATGTTCTTTTTTGTAACCATGATTCTTCAAAACATAAATGTTCTGGTAAGCATTCAAAACAGCAAGTAACGTATGAAATCTGTGAGGACAACTCATTGAACATGGCAGGTAGTTACAGAGTGTATGCCCTACCTATATCTGACCCGACGGATGGATCGCGCACTCTCGTAAATGACCCTGATGATGCGCTAGCCTCTCCCTATGGCTGGCACGACACAAATGGCTCAAATGGCGCTGAACACAACATCACCAGAGGAAACAACGTCAATGCCTATGACAATGGCAATAACTCGGGATATAGTCCAAACGGTGGATCTACACTTTCATTTGATTTCCCATTAGATCTCTCGCAAGACCCGAACAACTATGAAGATGCTGGAATTACAAACGCTTTTTACTGGGGCAATTTAACACATGACATTCTATATCACTATGGTTTTGATGAGGCGAGTGGCAACTTTCAGGTCAATAACTATGGAAAAGGAGGAATTGGCACTGACCATGTAAATATCAGAGTCCAATCAAGCAATAATTGTAATGGTTCTTTCGGTTCTTCACCAGATGGCAATACTGGCTCCATGACGCTATATGTATGCAGTGGGGTAAGAGATGGTGCCTACAATAATACCACCATAATGCATGAATACGGGCATGGCTGGTCTCGTCGATTAGCAGGGGGGCCGTCTACCACTAGCTGTATCAGTAATCAAGAACAAATGGGAGAAGGCTGGTGCGACTATTTAGCCATCACACTTACCATTGAGTCAACAGATACAAGATCAGACTCTAGGCCTTACGGTTCATGGTTTTATAACAATCCAAATGGCATTCGTCCCTTTACTTACAACACCGATCTGTCTGTAAATGATGCAACGTACAACGATATTAAAACAGTCAGTGTGCCTCATGGCGTAGGAAATGTTTGGGCAACAATGCTTTGGGATATGACCTGGGACTTGATCGACATTTACGGCTTTGATCCTGATGTATACTCTGGTACAGGCGGAAACAACATTTCAATTGCGTTGGTTTCAGAAGGACTAAAACTACAGCAGTGCAATCCTGGGTTCGTTAGCGGAAGGGACGCAATTCTCTTAGCAGATCAAGCCCTTTACAATAGTGCGAACCAATGCCTCATCTGGAATGCATTTGCCAAAAGAGGATTGGGCTATAGTGCAGATGAAGGCTCTACAAGTAGCCGATCAGATGGTACTGAAGCCTACGATTTGCCTCCTGGATCGGGTACTGGTCTCGGAATCAATAAAACAGCAGATAAATCACAAGCTTTACCGAATGAAACCATTACTTACACACTGAATCTTACCAACAACTGTAATAGCTCTTCTAGTGTAAATATCGACGATGTTCTACCACAAGGCCTGACGTATGTCCCCGGATCTGCAAGTAATGGAGGAACGCACAACAATGGAACCATTACTTGGAATGTCCCTGTCAACCAAGGGGTGCCTACGGTACTTACTTATCAAGCAAAAGTAGGCATTGGAGCCGGCTCACCACCCAACCCTTCTATCTCTGATGACATGGAATCCGGTGCTAGTAACTGGACGACGTCCTCTCGGCCAACCAATTCGCCGAGTCAATGGCAATTACAGCCAGGAAACCCTTGCGGCTCAACAGGCTGGTATGCTGAAGAGTTAGAAGGAGGTTCTGGTGTTACAAGAAATCAATATCTAGTATTAAAACCTATAATCATCAATGGGCCAAACACCACCTTAACCTTTGATCATTTTTATGATACTGAAATAAATTGGGATGGTGGAACCGTCGAACTATCTACCAATAGTGGTACCTCATGGATTGATCTGGGAGACTATATGACTTCTGGTGGCTATAACAATTACATCAAGAACACCCCAAGCATACAGGCCTTTGCTGGATTGGCGAGCAGTTGTGTTACTACTACAGTAGATCTATCTAGTTTCTCTTGTGTAGAAGCCATTATCCGATTCAATTTTTACTATGATGGCTTTGCAGTGGGCACACCGAACAATGTTCCTGATGGTTGGTATATTGATGCCATTGACCTCACGACCGACCCTGCTGTTGTCAATTCTGCTACGGCTACTGTAGGCAATATATCAGTTACCTCTAATCACTGCATTGAACTATTGGGTTGCCCGGATCTCAGCCCTGTTTTGACCTTGATACCAAGCAATATTACAGGCATATCATCCATTGCAGCTGCAATAGAAATAAGTGAGGTCCAAGGCACACCGACAGACAATGTTACTCCCATAAAAGTACGGATGCCGACCGACCCAAGGATCTCATTTATTTGGGAGCCAGGATTAACTTCAGTTGCCTTCCGCCCAGTACAAAACAGCGATTGGACTTACCTAGGCAACAACGGTGTTTTCCACGAATTCCAGTGCAACGAGCCTATAGCGGCCTATAGTACTCGAGCGTTTGGCTTTAATGCCATGTACGATCCACAAAGCACACAAGGTGAAACCACACTTTCTGTTACGGTATTCCCCTTTGCAGGAGGGGAATGTAGTCCTTCAAACAATGTAGATGCAGAAAAACTAGTATACTTTGAATAAGGATGTTTATAGTTTCATCCTGAAAAACTATACTTATGTTAATTAATACCCATATATTGCAATGGGTAAGCAAACGATTACCTCGATAGTTTACCACCAATTGTCGAACTATTTAAATTGCATATAATGAAAAACTGTATCGCTCTATTACTTACAATTTCATTCTACTCCTTATTAAATGCTCAAACAATTGATTGCGAAAACTTGAGCGTAGAAACTAAGCAATGTTTCAACGTTTTAAATGGAACTCTTGAGCAATCTCAAAAACCTGAACAGGCAGTAATGCCTTCAAAAAACATTAAATCCTCTACGTTCAATTGCGATTGTTCGTCGGATTTTTTCACAGTAAACAATACAGGGGAAATCCAACAATGGTCATTGAACAATAATGCTGTTACAGGGGGATCGATTATACTAACTGGTGCAAAGAGAGGTGGATTAGCCTATTGTGGGCCAGATGAGGCACGAACCTTCTATTGCGCTAATTACCCAAATCATGAGCTAATCTATTATGATACACTTGGAAACAACTGGATAACGATTCCAACGCCATTTGATGCATTGAACAACGGTGGCTTTAGAAATGATCAGTATTACATGGGATATACAAACTCTCTCCATCATTACGACGGCACCAATTTTTCGGTAGTTGCTCAATTTAATTCAGAACAACTAACGGTATACGATATTGCTGTAGACACACTTGGTCAGGCATGGGTATTTACTGGTCCTAGTTTTGCGAATACGACAAAACTTAAAGTTTATAATAAAAACGGTCTAGTCACTAGTTATAATTTTACATTGAGCACATCAGGAGCGTACGGAGCTTTTTTTATAGGTGATCAGCTATATTTGGCCCAAAGTGTTGGAAGCAGAATAGTTCCTGTGAACATTAATGGTACTTCTGTAACACTAGGTGCAGACATATTCTTCCCAAATAGTTCTTTTGCTGACATCGCTAGTTGCCATTGCCTTCCAGATCCAGCGCCTCCACCATGTCAAGACTTATCACCAACGATGTTTATTCTCCCTGGAAATATTTCTGGAGTCTCTGTCGTTAGCTTAGCGGTAAAAGTTACTGAGTTAAACAATGTAGATACAGATGGATTCCCCATCTCAGTTAGAATCCCCTCTGACCCAAGACTGGCATTTGTCTGGGATATTGGACTAACTTCAGCAGCACTAATTCCAGTTCAAAATTCAGATTGGAATTATCTTGGTGACAATGGTTTTTATCACGGTTGGACCTATAATGGACCAAATCTTGTTCTGAATGCAGGCACAACTTCAGCCTTTGGTTTCCGAGCCTTTTATGATCCACAAGCCACCTCTGGATACACAACAATCACAGCGACAATTGTTCCTTTTAGTGGAGGTGAATGTAACATTATTAACAATGTAGACTCAGAAAAATTGGTTTATTTCAATTAATTTGATAATCAAGAGACTAGGAGAACCTCCATCATTGTCATATCATTCGAAATTAATAATTTCATCATTAATATTTCATAATTAATATTACTACCTTTGTGCACGTTTGTATGAAAATAATATTTGAATGATAGCACATGTTAAAGGGGAGATTACTTTTAAGTCTCCGACGCACATTATTGTTGAGGCTGGAGGTATTGGTTATCACATAAACATTAGTATATATACTTACACAAGAATTGAAAAACTGGAAACAGTTAAAATTCTAACACATTTAATAGTAAAGGAGGACAGCCATACACTTTACGGTTTTTTTGACCATGAAGAACGAACAATTTTCACCCAATTAATTTCGGTTTCTGGGATTGGGCCAAATACGGCTCGAATTTTGTTATCTTCTATATCACCTCAGGAAGCTCGCGCTGCCATTGTCGGTGAAGACCATAATACTTTAAATAGTATAAAGGGAATAGGTCCAAAAACGGCAAAGCGTTTGGTAGTCGAATTGAAGGATAAAATGATGAAAGGTTCAGACGGAAAAGTGTTAACATCTGCAATGGCAGACAATACTTTCCGAAATGAAGCGTTATTTGCATTGGAAGCTTTAGGGTTTTCAAAATCCGTTGTTCAAAAAACTTTGAATAAGGTTTTAAGCCAAAATCCAGGGGTAAATAGTGCCGAATCATTGATCAAATTGGCATTAAAACAACTTTCTTCTTAACAAAAGGGTGTAACCCTTTGAGGGAATTGTTCGTTATAAGTGTCATTGGTTATTTTTTATTAACGTAAAATTACTTTATCGATTTAACCTTTACTATTTTATTTATTATAACATAATGATATCCATTTAGTTGGATACATTTAGTGCTTTAGAAACTCTCAGTTATGAAAAGTAGAGGTACGTTACTATTTTCTTTACTATTGATCTTATCAATACCAGCTGCGGTATTGGGCTACAACGGATTCAACATTGATGATACTGTCATTCAAGAAGTTGAAAAGTTCGAATACATTCAAGATACCCTACCACCGATTGAAGATCGGGAAGGTACTTTTGTCGAAGAAGAGGAGAAAAATCCTTTTGATCTTAAAGATCCACCAGCAATTGAAAAAATTGTCACCTACGATCCTGAATCTGGATATTACATTGTACAAGAAAAAATTGGAGACTTAGATTATCGCCCTCCAACTTATCTTACCCTTTCAGAGTACCTTGAATGGAGCTCTAAAGAACAGGAAAACGATTTCTTTAAAGAACGAAAAAATGATGGTGTACTTGGCGTAGACAAAGATCCAATCGATCGCTACGCTGCCGAGATTAAAAGTGCACTCATTGACAGATTATTTGGTGGCACCACAGTAGATATTCGTCCTAACGGTAGTATTGACCTTACGTTTGGAGGAGATTATCAAGAAGTAGACAACCCACTCCTTACCGAAGTACAACGAAGAAACGGTGGATTTGCCTTCGATATGGCCATTAAAATGGATGTTATCGGTAAGATTGGGGACAAAATGCAGCTCTCCACTAACTATAACACACTTGCCACGTTCGACTTTGATGATCAAATTAAACTAGAATACAATGGATTTGAAGATGATATCATTCGAAAAATAGAAGCAGGAAACGTAAGTATGCCACTCAAAAGCTCGCTGATACAAGGTAGTAGTAGCCTTTTTGGTATTAGAACCGACCTTCAGTTTGGCCGATTAAGTGTATCAGCAGTCGCTTCACAGAAAAAATCAAGAAGACAACAGGTAAAAATTGAAGACGGTGCTCAAATTCAGGAGTTTGAGGTTACAGCCGATATGTATGACGAAAACAGACACTTCTTCCTAAGTCATTACAACAGAGAATCCTACGAAGATGCTTTGCTTGATATGCCAAATGTCCAATCCCTCTTCAAAATTACTAGAATTGAGGTTTGGGTAACCAATGATAGAAACGAGTCAAAAGATGTAAGAAATATTGTGGCAGTTGCGGATCTTGGAGAGACCCGTGTCAATCCAAATTCCCAGTTCTTTCAATCTTACCCATTGCCAATCGATCCAGTTTGCTCAGAAATTAGAGACCCTGAATGCAATGGGAACTATCAGACGTTCTCGCTTCCGTGTAATGAGGCGAACAGACTCTATTCCAAAATGTTGGCAACGCCAAAAGTAAGAAACTTAGACAATGCGGTTTCTGAATTGACAAGCTCAAAGTTCGGTCTTAAACAAGCAGAAGATTTTGAAAAAGTTGGTGCACGTCTTTTGCGCCAGTCTGAATACACAATGCACCCGCAATTAGGCTACATCTCCGTCAACAGTTCCTTGCAACAAGATGCTATCCTAGGTGTTGCTTATGAATACACTCACAACGGAACAGTCTACAGAGTAGGTGAATTCGCAACTGATTTACCTCCAGGGTCAGATTCTTTAAGTGTTTTGTATGTAAAGATGTTGAAAAGTACGACACCAAGAGTAGACTTGCCAATCTGGGATCTAATGATGAAAAACGTCTATTCCATTGGCGCATTCCAAGTCAACAGTCAAGACTTTGAATTGGACGTATTATATGATGATCCAAAGGATGGTGCTGAAAAACGATTTATCTCAGCTGGACCAGTAGAAATCAATAACGTCCCACTTATTTCTGTATTAAATCTAGATAATTTAAATAGTTATAATGATAGAATTCCTGATGGTAACTTTGACTTTGTAAGCGGTTTAACCATCAATCCTAGAAATGGTAGAATTACCTTCCCTGTCCTAGAGCCATTTGGACAATCACTTGAAGATCGATTCAACGGTGATCCAGCGGCAGCAGACTATGTATACCATGAGCTATATGATCAAACAGTAACAAGAGCACGTGAATTTGCTGAGCTAAATAGATTTTTGCTTCGAGGAACCTACAAATCAAGCGTATCGTCTGAGATTTCTCTTGGCGCATTTAACATCCCAGAAGGCTCTGTAAAAGTAACTGCAGGTGGTAAAGAACTAGTAGAAGGTGTTGATTATACAATTGACTATAATATTGGTAGAATCAAAATCCTCAATGAGGCTTATCTAAACAATGGTTCTCCTGTGAATGTCTCTTATGAAGACAATACCTTATTCGGATTTCAGACCAAAACATTATGGGGTACTCGACTTGAATATGCGATTTCTAAAGACATAAGCGTTGGAGGAACCTTTATGCATGTATCTGAACGCCCATTTACACAAAAAGTGAACATTGGTGATGATCCAATTTCTAATAGTGTTTATGGCCTTGATGTAAACTATACAAAAGATGCGCCTTGGGTAACCAGAATGGTGGATAAAATTCCATTGATTAATACTAAAGAGCCTTCTCAAGTTTCATTTACAGCAGAAGGTGCATGGCTCAAGCCTGGGCACGCAAGAGCGCTCAATAATGTAGATAGTTATGAAGATACTGGTGGAACGGTTTATCTAGATGACTTTGAGGGAAGTGTCAATAATTTCCCACTAGCACCTGTCGCTCCAAACTGGACACTTGCGAGTGTTCCTATGACAACTGACTTCCCAGAAGCTGATTTAATCAATGATCTTGATTATGGAAAAAACAGGGCATCATTGAGCTGGTATCGAATTGAGCCTTCCTTGCGTCCAAGAGGATCTAATGGGGGAGCAACAGTCTATGATGATCAGGTAACTGAAAATGATTTATTCCCGAATGCAACACCAGATAACGGTATTGCCAATATAGATATCCGCCCTTTCGATATGATCTATGATCCAGAAGAGAGAGGTCCGTACAATTTCGATGTCGCTCCAACTGCGACCTCAGCTGGTATTAATGCAAATGGGAAACTTGAAGACCCAAGTAGTCGCTGGGCTGGAATTCAGCGAAGCTTTGAAACCAATGATTTTGAAGAAGCGAACTACGAATTTATCCAGTTTTGGGTATTGAATCCTTTCATGGAAGGAAATGGTGGGCAGTTCGGTGGTGAATTGGTATTCCACTTAGGAAGTGTATCGGAAGATGTGTTAAAAGATTCAAGAAGATTTTTTGAACATGGTTTACCAAGACCGGGTGGAATTGATAATACAGATACCACTGCTTGGTCAAGAATACCGAGGGGAATAAATGTTGTAAATGCATTTGATAATGATCCAGCGGTTCAAGCAATACAAGATGTAGGATTAGATGGTTTTGACAATGACGGGGAACGGTCCTTTTTCAAACCTTATCTAGACGAACTTGCAACAGCTGCTGTTAATCCAGGTGTAATCAGCACTATTACAAATGATCCAGCAAATGACGACTATGTAAATGTTAAAGATGCTAGCTACGGACCAGTTGGGGAAGCAAACAGTGCAGGAATCATTGAGCGTTATAGTAAGTTCAATCACCCACAAGGAAATTCAATTGGTGATCCGAACTCAAACACCAATACGCATTATACTGCGTTACCAGATCAGGAGGACATCAACAGAGATAATACACTTAGTGAAACAGAAGCGTTCTTTGAATATAAAGTTAGAATATTGCCAGATGGTAATGGAGGAATGAGTGAAGCAAATCCTTGGATTCAAAGTTCAGTAGATGTACTTTCTAATGATGGAACAACAGTACAACAATGGGTTCAGTTTAATATTCCATTAGAAGAATATACAGATTCGTTTGGTGGAATTCAGGACTTTAGATCCATCCGGTTTATGAGAATGTACATGAAAGGTTGGGAAGAAAAAACCATTCTAAGAATGGCGGAATTTGAAATGGCAAGAAGTCAATGGAGAAGGTACAAAAGACCACTTGTAATCGGAGGCGTCCCTGATCCAAATGTTACGTTTGCTACAAACTCAGTAAACTTTGAAGAAAATAGTTCTAGAGACCCGTTCCCTTATGTCTTGCCTCCCGGAGTTCAAAGAGAACAGTCACTTGGTGCTTATCAAAATGCATTGCAAAATGAGCAATCACTCTCTATTGATGTTTGTGAATTAGGAGATGGAGATGCAAGAGGTGTCTTCAAAATTTTAAACCTCGATATGAGACGGTATTCCCGTCTAAAAATGTACGTACATGCTGAAGATGGTCCAAACCAACAAGCTGATCCAGGAGACATGTCGGTATTCATAAGGCTAGGAAGTGATTTTAATAGCAACTACTATGAATACGAGATCCCGCTCAAAATGAGTGAAACCATTAGTCCTGGAGACGATGAACAAGCCGTTCTCGATAAAATCTGGCCACAAGAAAACGAATTTAACTTCCCAATCGAGCTATTGAGACAGACAAAAATTGCTAGAAATGCTGCAAACTGGTCACTCGCTCAGGAATATGAAGCACAGGATCCTGAAAAACTTCAAAATAATGTCAAAATCATGGGTAATCCTGATCTTGGACAAATGAGAGGTATAATGATCGGTGTACGTAATGTTAAAGATGGTGGGCCAAACCTTTGTACTGAAGTTTGGGTCAATGAGCTAAGAGTTAGTGGTCTTGACGAACGTGGGGGAATGGCTGGACTTGCTAGATTAGACGTGAAGCTAGCAGATTTTGGTAGCGTCTCCGCCTCTGGAAGCTATACCGGTATCGGTTGGGGCCAGTTAGAGGAGAAAGTCGCTGAGCGGTCCTTGGAAGAGTCTATTCAGTATGATGCAGCAACAAACCTTGAACTAGGGAAGTTTTTACCTAAGGATGCTGGTGTACGGATTCCATTCTATGCTCAATATTCTAGAAATGTTAAAAATCCAGAATTCGATCCATTACAAAAAGATATTAAGTTAAAAGAAGTATTGGATGCTGCTCCTGCAAATCAGCGGGCTGCAATTCGAGAAACCGCACAAGACGTTGTCGAAGTAAAAAGTATTAACCTTACCAACGTTCGAAAGGAACGTACCAATAGTAAACGTAAACCAATGCCTTGGGATGTTGAAAACTTGAGTGCAACGTATGCTTGGACAAATACTACGAAGCGAGATCCAATTATTGAGAATGATGAAGTAGAAAAACACCGTGCAGCGTTGGATTATAACTTTTCACGACAAGTAAAATATGTTGAACCATTCAAAAAATTGATCAAGAGTAAAAGTAAATGGCTAGGACTAATCAAAGATTTCAATTTTAATCCATTACCAAATACTGTGAGTTTCAGAAATGAATTAAACAGGCATAAAGGTGAAATCAAGTACCGCTACTCTGATGCTTTAAATAGCACGTTCTTTGATCGCCGATTTACTTGGGACAGAACATACGGGTTGCAATGGAATTTTACGAAAGGCTTAAACGCTGGGTTTAATGCAACAAACAATGCAACAATCGATGAGTTAGACTTTAATAATCCAGCGACAGAAGAACCTGCTGCAAAAGAGTTCATGTGGGATAACTTCTGGGATTACGGTAGAACGAAAAACTATCAGCAAAGTGTAAATGCAAGTTATACTGTTCCAACCAAATTAATCCCCTTATTAGATTGGACGACATTGAGAGCCAATTATACTGGTGGTTATACTTGGAGCGCTGCTGCTAAAAACAGAGAATTCATTCGAGAAAGTTTGCCAGAACAAAAGTACTTGGCAAACATTATACAGAACAATCAAAGTCGTCAGGTAAACGCAGATTTAGACTTTGCAAAACTGTATAATAAGTCGGGTTATCTGAAGAAAATCAATACCAAACCAAAGCCAAAAGGCAAAGGAGGTAAAGATAAAGGTACAAAAGCGGGTAAAGAGAAACTTGGTGGTGGAAAGCCAAACACGCCAAAACAACTGGGAACCGATAAAGAAGAGAAGAAGAAAAAGAAAGAAACTAAGGTAAAAGAGATCAAAGATCCAGATAAAGCGAAGCAGAAAGCAAAAGAATTGGCTAAAAAGGCAAAAGAAAAAGAGAAGCGTCTTGCTGCAAGAGCTAAGTTGCAGGAAAAACGAAAGAAACGACAACCGACAATGGCCGAAAGAATATTGATTCGCCCATTGATGACCGTTCGCAAAGCACGGTTCTCCTACTCTGAAAACATTAGTTCTGTGGTACCAGGTTGGAAAGCTCAAACCACTATGTTTGGACTTAACAATTGGAATGAGCCAGGCTGGGAATATGTTCTTGGTCTCTCTCAACCCGATAGAGGATGGTTGAACAGAGCAGCTGCTGACGGTTTTATCACCAACAGTTTACTACTAAATCAGCAGGTTAGTCAAAACAATTCATTGAATCTGGATGGTAAGATTACACTCGAACCCTTTAAAGACTTCAGAGTAGATGTTTCTATGAATAGATCTACGAGTACCAACAATACAGAATACTTCAAAGTATTTGAAACGGGCGAAGGATTTAAACATAGAAATGAGTTTGAAAACGGATCCGTCAATTTATCGTTTTACACGATGAACACCATGTTTGAAAAACTAGATGCTGACTACATTTCAGCAACTTTCAAGCAATTTGAAGAAAACCGATTGGTGATCTCAGAACGTCTTGGAGCGCTAAATCCAAAGTCAGTAGGTCAGCATTCAGTCGATTCACTTTATGCAGATGGCTATGGTCGCTACCAGCAAGATGTATTGATTCCAGCATTTGTTGCTGCATACACGGATAAAGATGCAAGCACTTATCCATTGAAGATTCAAAACATTATACCACGTCCTAACTGGCGGTTTACTTATAATGGCTTGAGTAAGATGGAAGTGTTTAAGGACATATTTGCTTCCTTCAGTCTATCTCATGGTTATACCTCGAAACTAAGCATGAATACGTTTGAGACGAACAACTTATTTGCTACAGACGAACAACGGGACAACAATGTGCTTTATGAAAATTACAATGAGAACACGGGTAGTTTCTACTCAAAGTACCGCGTTCCTGATTTAGTGATTAGTGAGCAATTCTCTCCATTGATTGGAATAGACATGAAGTTTAAAAACGATTTGACTGCAAAGTTTGATTGGAAGAAATCTCGTAACCTACAGATGAACCTAGTTGATTACCAGCTAATCGAATCTAAAACGGAAGAGTTCACTATTGGATTGGGTTATCGTGTGAAAGGCTTAAAACTCCCCTTCACCATCAAAATAGGCAAGGAGAAAACGGATAAACTGGAGAACGACTTAACGTTTAGGTTTGATCTGTCGTTTAGAGATGACATTACCATCAATCATTTGTTAGATCAGGAGGCTTCACTACCAACACGTGGACTAAAATCCATTAGCTGGTCACCAACGATTGATTATGCGGTAAGCAAAAAGCTAAATGTCAGATTATTCTTCGACAGAAGGAGAACCATTCCTGCAACTAGTGAGTCATTCCCAATGACTAATACTAGTGGTGGTGTGATGATCAGCTTCAAACTTACTCAGTAGGTTTCTACTACAAGAAAATAGAAAAGGGTGTCTTTTGGGCACCCTTTTTTTGTGGGTTGGTGCTTGGATGGTTGGAAAAGATAATCAAGCTCAATAAAAATTATTAACAACATCTCATAAAGGTAGATTTTCCATTGATCAGTGGAAACGTATTTTTAAGGCCAGAGGCGTCCATATTAAAGGACTTCATCGATTACCAGAAAATGATAAAGAGTTAAATAGATTGGAAGAAATTACTCGATGGTACTCTACTAGAAACAATGTTAGTGATTTTGTAATCATTGATGACGATACATCGTTGAATGACGCATCGTACAATTTGAAAACAAGATTAGTTTTGACCAAATCCTTAATTGGTTTAACAAACTCACATGTAAAAGCATGTCTAAGGATATTAAACATCCATTAGAAACGATTCAATTTCTTGTTTGAAACAATGTTAACTACTAACTTCCAAGTAAGGAAGAGAATGGTTGTTAATCACCGACTAAGGAACTCCAGAGAAAAACCCATTGTTTCGACTATAAATCGTATTGTCTTCTCCGTTGACATCTCCATCTAGATTAAAATCAGCATATAGGTATAAGCCGAATTTTCCGTTGTCGGATACCCATAAGATTCTTTCCAAGCCATTGATATCGTTTCTTTGTTGTCCTATTTGTTCTCCATTGGACGCATACATCATCCAGCTATTACCAATCATTTTTTGACCGACACTGGAAGAAGTTTTATAGCTGTCATTTAATGTAAAATCGTACGTCAGATTAGTACCTGAAATAGGAATTTTCGTAGGGGTTAAAATGGGTAGGTGGTTTCGATGTTCGACCATAACGTACACAGAATCTACCGATGAACCAAAATCCGCTTCAAAAGATGGAATCGTGGCATCAGCCAATAAAGGGACTGCTCGCTGAGCAATGGCAGGGAGCAAAAGGTTTTCTTTAAAAGAAATCAAGACCCAGTCTACTGTATTGGTTGGATAATCTGCTGTTTGCCAGCCCGCACCTTCTGTGCCAGGGTAGTTCCAAGGATCATTGTTATAAGGTTGTCCTGCGGGTAAGAGCTCTCTTTGTAATAACTCAGTAGTCATTTGGTTGGTAACCGGATCATAAGCTCCTTCTAGAATAAGCTTTAGATCGCATGTTGTCGTGCTTGCCAATGAAAAAGTGATATCTCCCAAATCAAATCCTGCCTGCACAAAGTTAAATCGCAATTTGTATTTACCAGCAGTTAAAGGAATATTGTTCGTTTGAATAGTGTCAAAGATCGACCAGCTACCAGTAGGGCCAACATCAACTGTTCCCGTAATGTTGACACTATCTAGAAAAAGCGATAACTGACCACCACCAGGCACGGATGCCACCTCATATAAAATATTGTAAATGCCAGTTGTTGTGATGTCCACTGTATACTGAAGCCATTCCCCAGTAGCTGTCCAGCCAACATGTCCTATAGACGATCCATTTCCGGTATCAACATCTCCATCTTGCCTTGGGCCGTTGCCATTGTTACCAGCGCTAGTATCATAGTAAGAGACTCCTTGACCACCGAGATCATAATTAGTTGGATGAATGGTTCCAGGAATGGCATGTGGCGTTCCATTAGGATAAGGGATGCAAGGGTCTGTGACAACAATTCCCCCTGGAGCATCTATTTTCCAAAGTCCATAGGTCCCCGTTGATACCCACGCTTCCCTAGTTTGTGGATTTACTCGGATCGTTTTTGCTTCTTGTCCACCGGCTGGCCCTTGAAAAGACTGCCCTGACAAGTCGTTGTGATTTATAATTTCCCAAGTTTGACCATTATCCTGTGAGCGGATGACTGAATTTTCTGACTTGTATACATCTCTCTTACTACCAGCATAGACAATATTGGGTTCGATTGGATCTACCGCAACCGTTTTAAACCTGCGGTTCCCATATTGGTCAACAGGCGTACTGTTAGTCAGATTGGTAAAATTGTTCGTAGACCTATTATAAGAAAAGAGGGAATTATTTGAAACAAAATAAAAGACATCATTCTCAGAATCATGTCCCACATCATCTAAACCGCCTGAATGGGTATAGACCGTCGACCAACTCTGACCATTATTTGAGGATACGACAATCGAGTTTCCGTTGATTCCGATCAGCTCGTTGGTATTGGCAAAGTTGTGTGTTACCACACCTTGGCAATTACTCATTGGACTCCAATTGAATCCACCATCTGTTGTTCGATGATTATAACAGAATGCTATTTGTGCATTGGTTGGAGAACCATAAGAAAATTCTTTGCCGCTAACCGTGATATTGGTTCGGGTAAACGTTGTTCCAGCATCCCTAGTAATTGCGATTTTCCTTGGACAGTTCCAGCAGGTGGCCATTCCACCAAAATAGACTTGTTGATTGAGTGCATATCCCGCATAAATATGACCACCCCAGGAGTTTCCTGATACGTTCATGTATTTCCATGTTGCTCCTCCATCTATGGTTGCTGCCCCATTGTAATCCTGTGATGCTAGGAATACGAGATTGGGATTGTTGACATTGAATGCAAAGGCACCTCCGATCAACATGGCAGAATATCCAGGAGCAGCCCAGCCCCAACTATTTCCTGCGTCGGTTGATTTGACTATTATATCTCCTCCTAAAGCCCAGATCTCATTTGGATTAGTTGGATGCCAAGCAAAATCCTGATTTCTGAGATTATAAGGCATAAAGTTATTCGAAAGATCGATGGTGGCTTCTGTCCAGTTGTAGCCTCCGTCTGAGCTAGTATAGCGGCGTGCGGGGGCGTTTCCTTGGAAATTATTGCCTGTTTGAAGCACCATGTTATTCCGATTTACAGGAGATACGGTGAGCTGTTTTACATCAGAAGCGGCAAGTCCACTGGGGTTGATCGTTGTTATTGCTGTTCCTTCGTTGGTAGAAGTATACACTTTTCCAGCTCCGCAGAAATAAACTCGAAGGGGTTCGTTATCATAGACGTCGATGCCTGTAATCGCACCAGAATGCACCTGTACAAACGAAGCTCCTTTATTCTTACTTCGATATAATCCTTGAGTTGTACCAATGTAGATGGTTCCGTTTGCGGATATTTTGAGAATTCCACCAACATATTGTGTTTTAAAAAGAGACCAGTTTTGGCCTCCATCTGTGCTCTTGTAAATCCCAGATCCTGGATTTGAGGTACCTGATTGTGTTATCCAATAGGCATCTGTGCAGTAGCCTAATGTATTATTGTAGGAAGCTGGATCAAAGGCTACTTGATCTCGAGTGTCTCTAAATCCGCTATTGTTGGCAGGAAGCGCATGGCTCCAAGTTTCTGCAGCGTCTGTTGTCAAGAAGATTCCGTGGTAAGGTTGCACTGCTACTGAATTGCCCCCAATCGCCAAGGCTCTTGATGAATTGAATGGATCAATAGCAAAATTGCACGCTCCTCTTGCATTGAACCCAGTATTGGCTGGTTGCCAGAGATTTCCTTCGTCTAGGCTTTTGTAGATACCACCGACATCCGTACCAAACAACATTAAGGACGCATCCTTACTCATTGAAATGGCAAGTGGCCATTGACAACCTTCTCCGCCCATGGTGACACCGTTATTCAGAATATCCTGACTAACTAGCGGGATTAGCTCCCAATCTTGGGCTTGTAATCCAAAACAGAAAACAATAAAGGGTATAATAATGGATTTTTTCATTTGTAGGTAATTAACTATTTTCAATAGTAAAGTATTGGTAGGCAATTCTCGAACGTCTTCTTGAATACACTATCGATTCCTATATACATTATTCAGAATCAACTAAATATAAAAAAATGATCTTGGCACACCTAACCAATTTGACATTTTCTTACATAAAATAAATAGTTATTAGAAAAAGTTCTTCTGCAAATTCGAAGGTATAGAATTGAACTTTTCTTCGTCTTCTAGGTAAAAAACGTTTCGACGACCTATTATAGAGGTGGTAACAAAATACTGATTCATTTAAGGTAAAAATTACTTAATTCCACCTATACCGATTGGATTAGTACTTCTCTCTTTTTTTTTTGCTTTCTTAAAGTTGAAGCTATATCCGACTCCTACCCCCAATACTCTACTGACCTTTGTGCATTTTAGTGCGTATTGAAGAAAATTGCCCCTCATCAACAGAAGCACTAAGTACATTTACCGTTCCATCTTCACTAGAATATTCTTCTGTAATCTGAGCATTTTCAATATTTCAATCAATACTAACAAAAAGCATCAATCTCAAATAAATTTAGCTTTCGATATAAAAAAGGCTTATTCTAAACAACAAATTTCCTGCGATAAACCAGATAAGCAATCCCACAAACAGCTAGAGTCAACAAAAGAAGCACAAGTGAATTGTTGGTACCGTTGTCTATTGGGCTATTGTTGCCAATGAATGCAATGCCTGCCCAAAATGCTGGATGAGCAGTTAGGTGATCGGCATTGTCTAAATATGCTAGTTTGGCGTTTCGCAGTGCTTCGTTCTTAGATTTGCGTTGCGCAATGTTTTCATAGAAATATTGCATAATTTTAGACGAAGCGTGGTCTTCAATTTTCCACTGACTCATCAAAACACTTGCGGCACCCGCGTACAGAAAGCTTCTTGCGAGGCTCATCACCCCTTCCCCATGCTGGTATTTGCCAATTCCTGTCTCACAAGCGCTTAGTACGACCAAAGAAGCCTCAATTGGCAAATTTTGAATCTCATAATTATATAGGAAATGTTTTTCTGGTTTCGGTTTGTCTTCTGAATGGAATGTTAATCTTGAAAGATTTGGATTTTTTGTGTCTGCGAGGGCGTGGGTAGCTAAATGAAGAATTTGATGTGCCTTATGCAGGTCTAGAAAAGCAGCTTTGGTCGCCTGATTACCAGAGAGAAAATTCCCATTAAAATGGTTGGATATTTCGGTTAGCTCTTTCTCAGAAGCCACTAAATTTCTTTTCCCTTGCTTAAAGGGAGCCATTGCAAGACAGTTCACTTTTGCCCTATCATTTTCAAATGAACTACCGATGAAGTGAAGGCTTGAAGAATAATGGTATTGAATGTTGTATTTTCGGATCAAGTAAGGGAGTGTTAAAAAATTGCTTTTCTCTTCAGCAGCCAATTCATAGGTTAAAGCACTAAAATTAATCATAGACAGTTTCCCATCAGGAATGATGATCAAATTTTTAATGTCCTTTTTATCCTTTAATATCGGCTCCAACAATGCCTTATAGATAACAAGAGAATTGAGGCTGTACTCCTTTACTTTGTATTCACTATATCCTGTATAGTCAAATTCCTGAAGTTCCTTATTATAGCCTTCAATGGTATTGACAAGGCTATCTGTCCGAACTATCTTTTCGAATTGTAATTTATTCTTCGTAATTCCAATAGAATAGATCGATTCTTCACCATAAAAATAAGAAAAGAGTACCGTCTTTTCCGAGATCCTCTGTTGTGCCTTTCTCAACGAAATTGGGTTGATTGTATTTTTCTTAATAAAGGAATAACCAGTTTTGTCAATGATTGATTGATGTAGAGAATCTCGTTGTTTGTTGAGGTTAAATATTTTATTTTGATAAGCATTTTTCAGGCTATCACTAGCACCAACAGGCAGTTTCCTAAACTTTCCATAATAGTAACTATATTTTGTCTTTAACGATTGTTCCTTTTCAAATAAGGTATAGTTTTCACTAGATTTATCTTTTTCTAATCCGTTAATTATATTCTTAAGTAAATCAAGTGCTTTACTTCGCTCTATCAATAGAAAAGCCTTATCTATATATTGCTCATTTTGGGTGATTTCCCAAAGTGCGAAGGTTGTTGCAATTGCTTTATCAAATATAGGTGCAGCTTCTTCAGAGAGTCGATTCCTTGAAGCACCTGAAGAAAGCTTGCTTTTCATTGTATCTACTGCATTTAGAGCAAGCGCATAAGTATTTAGTGCCGCTTTCAGAGAAAGGGTATCCTCCTTGTTTTCTTCTAAAATGTTTCCTTTTATCATTAAGGAATTTAATAATCCAAACTTATTTTTAAACTGATAATATTCTGGGATTTGATCCAATTCGGCTTTGCTTTCAAGTCCTACTGATTGATTGATTGCCAAATTGATTGCATCAAGAGCTTTACTTTTATTATTGATTTTCCTGTAATATTTTGCATAATACTGATTGATTCGGCAAAATTGATAGAACATCGGTTTACTTTTCGATTCTAGAATTCCTTCTGCTAATTCAAGGTACTTAATTCCGTTCTGTGGTTGATCGATTTCAAAGTACGAATCAGCAAGATTTATAGGTGTTCTGTGATCCTGCAACTTGTTTGTGGTGTAAAAAATTGCTTTTTTATAGGTTTCAATAGCCTTTGGATGATCCCCCATTTTGCTATAGATTCGACCTAAATAGTTGAGGGTATGCCATTGAGTTAGTGATTCATTTCCAAATATGGATCTTCTTGCTGCTAATGATATTTTAGAACATTCGAGTGCTTTGTCAAACTCTTTTAATTGAAGCCAGATACTTGAAATATTGTTATAGATATCAATATGCGGATAAACGTAGTTCTTGTGGTTCTTGTTAAGAATTTGAATTGCTTTTTGCAAGTACATTAATGCCTCATTGTGTTCACCATTATAATACTTCATTGTACCAATATCAGCAAAGCTCTCCATCATTTGATCGTGATCGGGAGGGAGGTTTTTACTTAAAATTTGGTGCTTTAGGTCAATATACTTTTCAAGGTTTCTATAGTCTGTTAAGGCATTGTGGTACATGATATAGGTATTGTATACCTTGACCAATCTAAGGTCATCAGAACCAACAGTTTTTAAGAAAATTGCCTTGCTTTTATCGATGAACTCAATCCCCTTCTCGAGATTTAGTATTCTAGTATAATAATATCCCAATTCGTTGAAACACTTTCCAACCTCAAGGTGGGTTTCTGGATAAATGGCTGTTGCAATTTTAAAGGCACGTTCGGCAGATTCCTTTTGGTTTGGTCTATCTTGATAATTATCATAGTGTCTAGCCTTTAGGTGCAGAAGCGTAATTAATTGTGAATGCTGTGATCCTTTTTCTTGAACGATTTGCTTTTCCAGTTCTTCCAAAATGGAAAACGATTTTTCGTACTTGGATTTTATCATGTAAATTTCCGCTTCTACCAATTGGAGCGCGTACAAATCTTCTGGTTTTGGCATAAGAGTGCGCTCTAACTTAATAAAGTAGAGCGCACTATCTAATTTGCCTCTTTTGAAGCAATCTGCATATTTAAACTCTAGTGCTAATACTGGTTCCTTGTCTTTAGCAGTAGTGCTAATGAAAAGAAATAGAAGCAACATAATAGATACAAGTTTCACGATTAAAGGGTTACAGGGTTCATAAAATCGTTACATACTTAAAGGTATGTAAAAGATTTTAGGGTACTGGTGAAACAGTGTTTATATTATTCCAAATATTAGCTCTATCAAGCGCATTACAGGTTCCATCCATATTACTATCGGAATCTAAGTAACCTGATTGATTTTTATCATTCCATACTTGTGACATATCAGCTGCCGTAATCTGATAATCTCTTGTTACGTCACCTTCAATAAGCCCCCATCTTCCTCTTCCTGGGTCGATTTCATGCATACCGATTGTTTGCACAACAGATGGGTTAAACATATCCAACCAAGCAGGCCATATTCCATAAGTCCTAGGGTTAAGCGTCATCACAGGTAGATGATTTCTATGTTTGATGACTAAGTGATAGGACCCAGGTGGAGCATCGAAAATGAGTATGGGTTCGTTAGTACTGGTTGCAGAGACAATAATACCGTTTTCATTCATTATCCCTACTTGAGTGTCCACAATGTCTGCAGGATTGTTAGGATCTCTCAATTCTACTAACACCCAGTCAACTAAAGTGGCGTCCCAAAAATGATTTGGAATAAGCTGTTCTAAGCCAGGATAGTTCCATGGTGCCGCTCCATATGGTTGGTCAACGGGGACTAAATTTTGCTGTCTTAGATTATTGTTCATTTTTCCTGTTGCGATGCTGTATGGCCCTTCTAGGTATATCACGGGTAATACTGCAACTTGCTCTGGGATATCCACTTGTGCGGTCGCAGTGCAGCTATTTGCATCCGTTACAACTACCGTATGGATGCCCGCTGTAAGGTTAATAGCGGTTTGTGCTATTTCTCCATTATCCCAGCTATATGAATAAGGAGCTGAGCCACCATTCGGAGCAGCTGAGGCACTTCCTAAGGCGTTGTAGAAGGAAATCGGAGTGACAACATTAGTAGCTACAACTAATGCACTTGGTTCAAGGATTACAATGCTTAGGGTTGCTGTACATCCGTTAAAATCTGTTATTATTACATCATGAGGTCCAGCATCCAATTGAATAGCCGTAGCAGTTGTTTCTCCATTATCCCATTGATAAAAATAAGGAGGCATGCCTCCCGTTCCGTTTGCAGTGGCACTGCCATTGTTCCCACCGTTACAGGAAATTTTAGATTTAAGAACAACGCTGCCACCAAGAGCCTCGAGTTCTCGGATCACAACACTAGTAGAAGTTGAACATCCATTTGCATCAGTAACATTAACAACATAAGTCCCAGCCCCCAAATTTACTGGATTTGCATTTGTACCAGCGCCATTATTCCAAAGATAGGTGTAAGGGGCGACACCACCTGCTACTGTTGTCGTTATTGATCCTGTTTGTCCCCCCACATTACAGATGACAGAGTTGCTGGTAGCGGTGACTATAATCCCTGATTGTTGAATAACTTCCGTACTCGCAAAACCACATTCCGTTGATACGCTATAGGTTCCAGGTACATCCACACAAATTGTTTGGTTGGTAGACCCATTTGACCAAAGGTACGATGTGTAACCAGCCCCTGCATCCAGTGTAGCGCAAGAAGCTCCACAAATACTTACAACTGGCGGTAAACTTAAGGGTGCAAGATTATTCACTACTATATCATAGACTAATGTTTGAAAACTACAACCGAAAGCAACATCTAGTTGCAATTGAACAGTTCCTACTCCTGTAAACGCTAATTCAACAGAGACTTCATCGTTTGTGCCGACAATAGCTGCTGGCCCTGAGACTATTGACCATGTAGCGATAGCATGGCAAGGTGGTAAATTAAACGAATAAACACCAGAGTTTGAACTACAAACCACCTGATCACCATCAATAATTACTTCGTTTAAAACCTGATCTGGTGCAAAATTGGGCAATCCATGCCTTACATGATTCGCGCTATTTGGAAAATCAATAACATTATCCACATAATTGCAGGCTGCGCCTAAACTATTAGGCTCCTCAATCCTGTTTATTTCTCCTGCGAAGCCTCGATTGTTGGTCATATAAATATTACCATCTGGTCCCAATTGAAGGGCTCTGAATCTTTCACCAGGTTCCGATTCTGCAATCAACACCCTAGCATTTGCAATTTGTTGTTGTGTACTAAAGTTTTGGATTTGTGTTAAATCAAATTGAAAGAGTGCAGAAGCATCAAAATTCCCATTGTCAGGATCACAGGTTAGATAGAGCAGGTCACTACTTGGTGAGAACTCAATACCATAAGCTCCTTTATAAATACTACTGGTATTTCCATTTTCAAAAACAATAGGGTTGGATATTGTTCCATCGACAATATCAAAGTCAAACAGCTCTACTCTTGGATCTTGACTTCCTTGGTTGCCGTTGTAGCCTCGAGAAGCACAAGCCAGTCTTGTACCATCAGGAGAAAACTTTAAGTATCCGTTTTCAGCTGGCGCATTCTGAAGAGTTACGGGCACATTTTGCGGATAACCTACGTTTTCAAACGTATTATTAAAAGTAAGTCCGCCATCATCAAGACTTACCACATAGTAGTTTGCATTACTTCTACCATGCATCACTATCCAATAGTCAAGATTGTTACATTGTTTAACGGCCGCAAGTCGTTCTGAAGTTAGATCTCCCGTTGCAGACAAGGGTATTGGAAGTGTGTATTCCAGATTTGGAGGATCCAAATCTATTAACGCTTCAGTATCCATGTCAACGATTGCATAACTTGCAATATGAGTTGCCCCATCAACTGCCATAGTTGTTAAAATATAAAATCTATTTCTTCCATCTGTAATATTTCCGGGGTCAGGAAGGATTAGCGCACCTTGTGTTGAAGATAGAACACCAGTGTTGTTAATATTTTGTCCATTTGTCATAATTGCATGATTAGCATTTCTTACATTAAGTCCATTAGTATAGAAAAGCAAATCTCCATCTTCATCCGCAATAGAAGCACATCCTTCATTTGCAGTCAACATCCCATCTAATAACTGTGTAGGTACTCCACCTACAATATTATCAAAGTCAAGACCTGCTTTACGTCCAAAATACCATTTAAAACCTGAGCTTGTATTACAAGTTCCTACTTGAACAAATTCTGTTATAGAAAAAGTACAAGGTAGACCAGATGCACCTGAATTCCCAGTAACTTCTAAGACGATTGGATAAAGTCCCTCCTCTGTGAAAGTAAAATCAACGCTACTGCCAACTTGGGAAACCGCACCATTAAACCATTCATAGCTCAAGCTTGGGTCATTTACAACAGATAGGGTAACTGTTTGATTAATTCCTATACTCGCAGGAGATACCGTTACTTCTGCATCAAAATCACAGACAACATTTACTGAGGTGTTTAAAAACTCAATACAGTTTGGATCAGTAAGACTAGTCACCGTTAAACTGATATTTACAAGTCCGACATCAGCATTTTCAAATATGATTGATGGGATTCCGGTGTGGGTTTGACCGTTGATTTCCCATTCTAATTCCCATGAGGGATTGAAAGGTGTTGTAGTAAATTGGAAATTATCACCAACTACTATTTCAGTGGGAAGATTTAACGCCACACTAAATGGACTTGTGCAAGGGTCGAGACAGGCGATTGACTCCAATAACGAATGTCTAGGGCCTAATGCTGGATCTATTGGAGACAATAACGTATTACTTATCACCTGACACATTCTAACTCCTTGTTGAGGAGTAAAATTTATTTGGCATACAGGAGTCTTATAATCCATAAAATTGTCGTCTAGGTCATTTTGACCGTCTCCATTGCAGGATAAATCCTGAACAGTACCAGGACAAAGGTCTGCAGGGCTATTGGTATTATCTGGAGGAGTATCGCAAATACGATCACCGTCTTCTAAGCAATTGTCATTAAAACAGCCGCCTTCAAATGTGTGGAATAGACCAAGGTAATGTCCCATTTCATGAATAAGTGTCACTGAATTTTCTGGAGTTCCACCGAAAAAATTATACTCTAGCACAATTCCATCTAATACAAGTCCATGTGCGGAAGGTAATGTTGCATAACCAGCAACAGAACCATTAACGATATCTCGAACCACCCAAATATTGATATATTCCAAAGGATCCCATTGAGTTGATGCTTTCATAATTGGTCCAGAATTGTCATTCATATCAATATTCACATACTGTGGAAACAAAACTCTGTTGATGCCTGTTGTAGCATTTCCATCGGGATCCCGTCTTGCAAGACAAAATTGGATTCCAACATTAGTCCCTGTATTACTAGTATATGCCCCCAGATTACTGAATGCATCATTTAAGTGTTGAATACCATCATTTATTAGAGCGGGGCTAATATTTTCTGGTCCATTATCATGAATGACATGTACCACAACAGGCAACACCTCATTAGTAGGCGGGTTCTTACTACTATAAGACAACACTCTACTCATCGCTTTATAAAGCTGAGCTTCCGTCTCTAGATGTTTTTGTTTGTATTCCGGATTGGTTTGAAGTAATTTTTCGTGTAGGATGTTTTGTCCACATGTAGTTTGACTAAAACTTTGTGCTGGAAGCAACAGCAAAAGGACAATTGAGGTGTAGTAACATAGATTTCGCATAGTACAATTTTGGGTGAAACAATGATCTTTCTCCGTTTAATACCATTTCCATTAAAATGTCCCCACTTTTTTACAAAAAAATGATTTATCAAAATGTTTTCCATAATTGGATTCCCTTTCTTTGTTAAACTTTGTAATTTTGGATTATGGAAAAGCATACGGAGGTTGATGAATTTCTAATTCATTTAATGACTGGAAGCGAAGAAGGAATTTTAAGGATCTATAGTAACTTTTATCCCGCTATCGAAAAATATATCTTGAGTAATAGTGGTACGATTGAGGAAGCGAAAGATATTTTTCAAGATGGCTTAATCGTTCTTTATGAAAAACAAAAAAGCCCTGACTTTCAGCTCAATGTGAAGTTTGGCACCTACTTGTTTGCGATATGCAAAAATTGCTGGCTGAAGCAACTAAGATTAAAAAAACGTACAAAAGTGGTGACATTTGAGGACGACTTGGTATTAACAACTGAAGATTCCTTTGAATTTGAATTGGAACAACATAAAAAATACAAATTATACAAAAACAAGTTTGACTTGCTTGGAGATAATTGTAAAAAATTGTTGAGTCTCTTTTTTCAAAAAAAATCAATGGCGGATATTACTCGGCTATTAAATTTCAAGGAGGAAAATTTCGCAAGAAAGAAAAAATACAAGTGTAAAGAAAAATTGATCCAACTAATTCGAAAAGATCCCAAATTCAACCAGCTAAAACATTGATAATGGATGCTACCATCTTACAATTAATTGAAGATTACCTAACCGAACGACTAAATGATCGGGATAGAATAAAATTTGAGGAACGTCTCAAAAACGATGACACTTTTCGAAAGGAATTTGAATTTCAGAAAAATATAGAAGTTGTTCTTGGTGATCAACAAAAGAATAAGCTATTCGATACTGTCCAAACAGTGGAAAATCAATATTTCAAAAAGAAAGAACCAAAGATCTTAAAGATTAAACGATATTTGCCTTATGCTGCAATGATTATAGCTGTTCTCAGTTTGTTAGCTATTGGTTTCAATAGCATGAATAAATCCACTCCTGACCAATTGTTCGCCGAATATTATGCACCCTACGAAACCTATTCAAAAACGAGATCGACTGAAAAACAGACCACAAGTACGTTTGAAGATGGCTTACAATTTTATGAGCTCAAACAATATGACAAAGCGTTGGGAGTATTCGATAAGTTAAACACAAATGACTCAACTCCTGCAATCTCATTCTATTCAGGGATCTGTCACCTCGAATTGAATAATCATAAAAAAGCAATCACTCTATTGACTCCCGTTGCCAATCAACAAAACAATTTTAGAATGCAGGCTTCTTGGTATCTGGCAATGGCAAATCTTAAAAATAATAAGCCAACAAAAGCTAAGCAGCTCCTAGAAGATCTAGCAAAAAAACCAGGTCGTTATAAACAGAATGCGATTGAAGTTTTGAAGCAACTTTAGGTTGAGCCCGCTACATACAATACCTATCGCCTAAACAAAGCCAAGCTGCCTCATTACTGTTCTTCGATCAAATACTTGGGAGTGACCGGAAATTAAATTGTCTTTAAAAAAATAAATCGTCATCCCATTGACCTTAATTTTCTTGTTGGTCGGTGGAAATTCACCAATTTTACCTAGGTTAGTTCCAGTTAATACCCAAGTGATGGCGACATGATTTTCTTCTTCAATTGCAGAATTAATTTCAAAATTCATGTCAGGAAAAGAGTTAAACGAAAAATCTAATCTTTCTTTGAAGGCTTGATGATCCAAGGTTTGTCCTTCCCAGTTATCGCCAGTATCCAGATAGATTTGATACGCTTTACACACATAATCGGCTACAGCTTCTTTGTTTTGTTTATTCCATACTTCCTCCATAAATGCTCGTAGTCTCATTTCCTTGCTCATAATCTTTTGTTTAGTTGACTGCTCAATCCGTCAGGTGATCTGATGAACTTCAATTTAATAAAAAATAATCGTTTAGGTACGTTGATTGTTGTGTTAAACTTTGTTTACTATCCGCAAAAAAAGAACTGAACAATACGCTGTTCCTAGCTGTTTACTAGTAAACTTATCTTGAAAGTCTGTATATTTGAACACGATTGAATTTAATTAATAACTTAACAACACGTATAATGAAATATTTTACCATTCTGCTTTTGGTTGGATCGATGTTTTACTTCGGCTGTAGCAGTAAAACCAATGTTGGTTCTGCTACGTCTTCCACTTCAGCAGCGCCTTCTAAAACAGCAACTCCAGTAACGCCACCTCCTCCTCCAGCTAAGCCGGAAACGCCTAAGCGTCCAATGGTAGCACCAGGAGAAATTCAGTTTTTTGCTGCAAATGACAGATACAGTGCCGAGGGAACCTTTAAGAAATGGGAATTTGTAGATTTTGCTATGGACGAAAACAACATTGAATCCATGCAAGGTAAAATTCTGGTTGACCTAACTTCTATTTGGGAGAAAAGTGAGAAACTTACGGAGCATTTAAAGGCTTGGGATTATTTTGATGTTGCTAAGTACACAACAGCTACAATAGAATTTAGAAATGTTCATGTCCATGGCGAAAGCGAAGGACATGCAGAACTAATGTTATCAATGAGAGGTTTTGAGCAAGTTGTAGATGCGCAATTTCAAATTGTCAATAAAAACCCTTTAGTTGTATCTGGTGAAGCAATTGTAGATCGTTCTATTTTCAAAATTGGTGAAGATAATACAGACCTTGCAAATGAGGTTAGAGTTACGTTCCACACTGCCTTACCAATGTAGTAGATAAGGGGTTTAAATCAAAAGAGGCTGTCTAGTAATATTACCAGACAGCCTCTTTTGATTTTAGGTACTTTTTTAAAAAGTACTAGTCTCTTAGTTAGATCTTTTTTCTTTTTGTTTGATTAATTGTCGCTTCAATGCTGCTACAGAGTGATCTATAGACGCTTCGAATGTTTTAGAGGTTTCCTTCGCAATTAGTACAGAACCAGGGACATGAAGCTTTACTTCTGCGACCTTGTCTTGAACTTGTCCTGTCTTCTCCAGTTTCAAAGAGACATCTGCTCGGATAATACGGTCGAAATAGGTTTGAAGTTTTCCTACTTTCTTGTCAATGAAATCCAGCAACTTCGCATCTGCATCAAAGTGAACTGACTGTGTGTGGACTTTCATAAGCATAATATTTAAAATGTTAAGTAAAATTTATTTCGCTTTAGGATGCGCTTGTTTATAAGCGCTCTTAAGTTTTTCAATAGAATTGTGTGTATATACCTGAGTAGCAGCCAGGCTGGAATGGCCTAATAATTCTTTCACTGCATTCAAATCTGCTCCTTTATCCATCAAGTGAGTAGCAAAGGTATGCCTCAATACGTGAGGACTTCTTTTTTCAAGCGTTGTAACCTGTGATAAATATTTCTTTACGGTATTGTACACTAATTTGGGATAAACGGGTTCTCCCTTATTGGTTAACAACAAGTTATTTGTCGTGTTGTTGGGAAAACTTGATTTCCTTTGCTCAATATAAGAAAATATTGTTCTTTTCAATGGTTCTCCAAATGGAATAATTCGTTCTTTGTTTCCTTTTCCTAATACCGTAAGTCGATTGGCTTTAAAATCGATATCAGATAATTTGAGATTGATCAGTTCCGCTCGACGCATCCCAGTAGCATAAAAAACTTCTAGGATCAGCTGATCACGTTTGCCCTCAAAGCTGTCTTCAAATTCAATTTGATCTGCTAAGAAGTCTGTTTGCTTACTATTGAGAAAAACGGGAAGCTTTTTCCCTGGTTTTGGGGCAATCACTTTCTGCATAGGACTCACATCAATGAGTTCTCTCAATTGCAGGTACTTGAAGTATGATTTTAATGTGGATAATTTCCGATTGATGGATCTGGCGGAAACGTTTTGGCTCATTAGTTCTACAATCCATGACCGAACATGGAAGAACTCTGTTTTGATGCTGTCTTCAACGCCATAAACAGCTTCCAAGTAAACGGAAAACTGTTTAAGATCAGTTTCATACGCTAATATAGTATGAGGAGAATACCTTCTTTCGAATTGAAGGTAATTCAGGAATGAGATACGGGTCATACGCTTTTGTGCTAACAACAATTTACTGTCAAAATAAGTAATTTGATGTTAAAGATCAAGCGTAGGAGGAGATATTATTTCTATCCGTATTTTTCTAAACGGTAAGCAGCTTTCAGTCTTTCGTGTCTTCTTTTAACAGAAGGCTTAGTGAAGGCTTTTCTACGACGTAGTTCTTTTAACGTACCTGTTTGATTGAATTTTCTTTTGTACTTTTTCAGCGCTTTATCAATAGAATCGCTGTCTTTTACGTTTATTATAAGCATATTTCTCTTTTAACTCATTTTAATTTTGGATGACAAAGGTAATGGAATTCCAATAATTTACAAAATATGCAAAGAGATTTTGTGAAGTATTTTAAACCCTATTTAAATGTCAGCACTTTACTCTGAAGAGTAAGTATAGGTTCGTTTGCAATATTTTAGGTAAGGCATGATCTCTCTCATTCTCAAAACAGTTTTGTAGTTTGTTTGAGATAATGGGTAAATCTCCGCTTCAGGATCCAAGTTTTTCAAAAATTCTCCTTGTTTAGAATTCGCCATATTCGCATACTTAAAGGCTCCTTCTCCATTGTGAAACCGTCGGATGATCATGATATATGGATCAATTTCAAGTGTCAATGTTGAAATTTTAAAGCTTTCCAAGCTATTATACTTTTTATTGTAATCAGAAATTGCAGCTTTTACCTTTTCTATTTTAATTTTGTCACTACTTAGCACTACAATGACATAGTGCTGATCCTTCTCGCTATCTTTAAACAAGCTAGACTTGTCTCTTCCCTCATAAGGTTTCTTTGCCTCTCCTGGTGCTGTTGCTAGCGTACCAGAAGCGCCACCCAAGATTGCTAAAAACTCATTTGCTTTCCGTGCCTCGTCTGTATCAGGATAGTCTTTTACGACAAGGTTTAGAGCATTGACATAGTCTTCCTTGCCCTGCACTGACCCTGTGCACAATGCCAACAACAGCGCGAATTTTGGCCTTATGTTATTTGCATCACCAAGCACTTTATCCGCAGCGTTTATTTTAGTAATGGCGTCCTGAAACCCTCCACTTTTGTATAGAGCAAAGGATTGATTATAATACTCAGAGACCTCTTTGTCTGCTACCTCAATTTCTGATGCAGCATCTGGGTTGAGGATCATTTTGGCATGTCTAGAATTTGGATATCCTTTAAGCACTTTATCTTTATATGAGTTTGCGAGTGCAGAATTTCCTTCTTCAGAATACAACAGATAAAGGGAATACATCGCTTCTACATCATACTTATTATTCGGATACCTTGACAACAGTTCCTCGTAAGATTCGATTGATTTCTTGTTATTTTTCAAGCGTTCTCTGTATAGTTCACCGAGTGCATACAATGATTCGATGTTTTCACTGTGCAGTTTTTCTAGGTCTTCTTCTGACTCAGGCACGTCTTTAAATATTTCATTTACTTCCTCTGTCGTCACAATGACCTCAGCGGCTGTTTCTTCAACGGAATTATCGACGGTCTCCTCTGTACCTGATGCCTTAATAGATCGTCTCCAATTATCCTCAAGCTTTCTTGTTCCCCAAGCTCTTTCGAAGTCTCTTTTTCCTTTTTTGAGTAGATTTTCGTTGTAAGCGAAGAATGTTGATTGCTTTGGTGCACCTGGTGCAGTGGATGTTCTGGTAAACCCTTCGGATTTGCTACTTTCTTTAGATTCTTTGGCTAAAGACTGTTCTTTCTTAATCTTCTTTGCAAGCGCAATTCGATCATCAGCACTCATGTCTTTGATTCGCAGTAGGCTATCGTTCTTTTCTATTGTTTCAATAGCAGCTGCGATGTCCGTAAGATTTGTCGCATATTCATTTACGACTTCATATCTTGAATCATTTGTTGCAAGTACTTGCTTAGTAGAATCATAATAATTCTTAGAACTTACAAATTCTTCTTGATCAAAATAAATCTCTGCAAGTTTTAGATATGATTCTGCTTTTTGTGGCTTATTATTCGTGTTAAACTTCAATGATTGCTTTAAAAAGCTAATCGCTTCATCCGTTTGTTTGTCTTTTAGCGCAATATTAGCCATTGCAAAATAGATCTGATCCTGGTATTCTTCGTTCTTAATATCCTTGGTCATTCTATTCAGTGAATTGAGCGCTGGTTTGGAGCTTGACTTTCCGCTTGCCCATTCATTTACGATCATATTCAGTCTAGTACGGAACTCCATCGGGTATTCCGGTCTCATTTTAAGGACTTGCTTGTAGGCGATAGCTGCTTCCTTTTCCATGCCTTGCAATTGGTAGATCTGAGCTAAGATGTAGACATATCTATTTTTCTGTTTTTTGCGCTTAGTGATAGCGATTGCTTGTTTCAGTGGTTCAACTGATTTAGCATATTCTCCTTGCTTGAGTGCGTTATAAGCATCTATTGAAGATAACTGAACACGTTGTCTTTTTTTAAGGGATTCGTCTTTTAGCAGTTTATCAATTAGAATTTGAGCGTCTTCATGATATCCTTGATCTACTTTTGCACGAGCAAGCCAGATCATTGCATCTTTCCGCTCTGTTCTGTGATATTTCTTTTTGGCAAGTTCTTCTAGTAAGGCTTCCCCCTTAAGACGTTTTACCTTTTTCTTCTTTTTCTTTTTCCGCTTTAGTCGCTTATATTCCTTATCATAAATGTTTTGTGGGTCCCATTCAGAAATAACATACATAAAGGTTTCAGCGGCTTTATCGTACTCTTGCTTCAAATACTGAGATTGCCCAATAACCATATAAGCATTATCTGTCCATTTACTGACTCTATGAAGAGAAATTACAATGGAAGATTTTTTAATCGCTTCATCTAGTTGCCCCGATACTGCTGAAGCATCTTCAACTGCAGATTCTCTATAAAGCGTTAAAATTTGATTATAGTTATCCTGATGTTGTCTAGATAAGTTGGCAAAGCTCTCGGTAAGTATTACTTTTGCATTATGATAACCATTAAATCTGGCATTCAGATCGTGCATGGATTTTTTTAATCCTCTCACATCTTCTTCTGATTTCTTTTTTGTGGCAGTACAACCAACAAACAAAGAAGCTAAAATTAGAAGCAGTAGTAAATGTATATTTTTCAATTTTATTAATTTAAATTAATAATTTGCGTCCCTAATATAATATAAGTACGATGTTATAACTGGAACCGTTGCAAAATTATTTTATTTTTCCATAAAAATTCAATAATGTTAGATGAAAATGCATCTAAATCGAATCGGACTGAAAATTTCCGAATCATTATAATGAATGATGACTCCTTTAAAGAGATCAAATCATACAGATATTCTCGGTCAAAATTGTTTCTTACAATCTTTGGGAGTTTGTTTGGTATAGCGTTGATTATATGGGCAAGCATGGCCTTGACTCCGATGCGAAATATATTGTTTGGTTTTGGCGACATAAAGCTCAGAAATCAATTAGAAGCAAACCAGCAACACGTTGACTCTCTTCAAGCAGCCCTAGCGAACAACAACCTATACATTGCAAACATGCAAAAGGTTTTTACTGGAGAATTAAAAAAGAATGATTCGATATATAATAATAACAACAACCGCGCCATGAATTCAGCTACAAACGAGCTGGATCAGCTTAGTTTGCAAGACTCTGCATCTCAAGATAAAACTGCCGTAAACAACGATTTTCAAGTGGCTTCAACTGAGGATATAAAATATAGTGATGAGGTGTTTCATCAAAATCTAGATCTTTCGAGAATTCACTTTAGTCCTCCGCTTAAAGGCTATATTTCGCAAGGGTTTAATCCTGGACAAAAACATTATGGAACGGATATTACAGCGCCTAAAAACACGCCAGTTAAAACAGTACTTAGTGGTCACGTAATACTTGCTGATTGGACGTTAAACACTGGAAATGTTATTGGAATACAGCATAATGCGGATCTAGTATCTTTTTATAAGCATAATTCGCAATTATTAAAAAAAGTTGGTACATTTGTTAAAGCTGGTGAAACTATTGCAATAATAGGTAATACTGGTGAACTCTCTGACGGGCCACACCTCCATTTTGAATTATGGCACAATGGTCAGCCGGTAAATCCAACCTCATACATTAATTTTTAGTTATCAACAGAAACAGCTATGTTCGGAAATACGAAAGAAAACCAGACCAAGACAGTGACGAGTACTCCAGCTTCAGGAAGCCTGAATAGCTTAGTTTCCGGAACTGTGATAGAAGGTCAAGTTCAATCAGAAGGCGATATTAGAGTCGATGGATTTATTAATGGAAGCTTAAAATGTAAAGCTAAAGTTATAATTGGCCCCACTGGTAGAATATTTGGAGAAATCACTTGCCAAAATGCAATCATCGAAGGCGTTCTTGAAGGAGAAATCCACGTGCAAGAAACGTTGAAACTTGAAAAAACAGCTAAAGTAAAAGCTGAAATCGTTACAAGTAAAATTATCATTGCAGCTGGAGCGGTATTTAATGGAAACTGTAAAATGGGAACTGCTGATAAAATTAAGGGAATTGCAACAGCAAAAAACACTAATCGAACAGATAACAACACAAAGAAACACGCAGTTCGATAGATTAAACTACTTCACCTTCCATATATCAAACTTTATTCATTTAATTGTTTATTTTTAGTCATTCTGACTTCGGTCTGATATGAATATAAAGTTGTATTTAAATGCACAGTAAGGAATTTGTTGTAAAATTTGGAATATTCTCAATCATCAGTCTTGTTTTAATACTAATTTCTCATTTAGGATCATCCCTTTCTATATTTACCTCGTTTAGTCTTTGTACATTTTTGGTGTATTTCATCTTAACCATTATGATGTATTTATTTGCAAATAATGCTAAAAAAACACCCGATACTGGTGCTTATACATCGATTTTACTATCCTTTCATTGGATAAGAATCTTCACATCCTTGATATTCATTCTTACTTATATCAATATTTTTGTCCCAAAGTCTAACTTGTTTTTATTACCTTTCTTCACCATTTATATATTATTTACAATTTTTGAGGTTTATATGCTAACTAAAATGGAAACACATGTATGATATTGATGTAAACAATGGCCGCTTTAAGTTTAATCTTAAAGAGAATAGAATTTCTAACTTTGATGCAATCGAATTCAGAAATGGGAGTTTTCATATTATCCACAAGGAACAATCTTTTATTGCTCAAGTTGTTGATGTAGATTATAAGACCAAACAATTGATCTTAATGGTTAACAATACCCAATATGAACTAAAGGTAGCTGACCAATTTGATTTGCTGATTAAAGAAATGGGGTTGAATTATTCATCAGGACAAAAAGTTAATCAAGTGATGGCCCCAATGCCTGGTTTAGTATTAAACATAGAAATTGAGCAAGGCCAGTCTGTTTCTAAAGGGGAAGCCCTAGTGATATTAGAAGCAATGAAGATGGAGAATGTGATCAAATCCCCTGGTGATGGAGTCATTAAGCGAATAGCTGTAAGTCAAGGGGATGCAGTCGAGAAAAACACTTTGTTGATTGAGTTTGAGTGATTCATTCCTTAGGAGATTGTAGCCTTATATACTAAAATAAAATAGAAAGACATTTCTGCTAACGCTAACCTACTGTACAAGTCCTTTGTTGTCTGTGTCGGTTGCTCGGTATAGAATCACCATTATAAGAATAGCTCTCCAATAAATATCACGTAAAAAAGAATTAAGATGTAACCTTCCCAATTTGAGATCTTTTTGGTGATCATCATAATCAAAAATAAAAAAGAAGCTGCCATCATAAGCGGCAAGCTGAATTGAGTTACATTTTCAGGAATAGCTAATACCCCAAGTAGACCAGGAATTCCCATTACTGCAAAGGTGTTAAAGATATTGGAACCAAGCACATTCCCAATTGCAATTTCCGGTTTTCCTTTTCTAGCAGCTTTAACAGATACTATAATTTCTGGGAGTGATGTCCCAAAAGCCACTGCGCTTAGCGCTATGGCCTCTTTAGCTATGTTTAATTGGTTGGATATCTCAATAATGGATTTCACTGTCCACTCAGCTCCAAACTTAATCCCGATGGCTCCTAAGAGCAGTGTAACAAAAACCTTCCAATCTAGTGTTACGTCTTCTGCATCCTCATCCTTTTCTTCTTTGTCTGCACCGAACGTATAAGCAAGGAAGATAAAAAGACCAATTAAACAGATCAGCGCTTCTAGTTTTGAGAAATGATTGTCATAAATACAAAAATAAAGCAAAAAGGCAGATCCCACAAACAAGGGCATATCAATGTTCATGATATCAAAATCTATGATGATTTTTTTACCAACGATGGCGGTTAAACCAAGTACTAATAGGATGTTAGTAATATTGGAGCCGACAACGTTTCCTACTACAATCTCAGAGCTGTTTTCTAGCACGGAATAGATCGAAGTGACGAGCTCAGGAAGCGAAGTTCCTGCAGCCACGATGGTTACACCAACAATAAAAGCGGGGATTCCGAGTGAAAGACCAATCTTTTCAGCAGCTGCTATAAACCAATCAGAGGCTTTGAGCAAAACGACTAATGCCCCCACAAAAATTAAAATCCAAATTGGTAAACTCATGTTGTTAATTTGAGAGCAAAAATAGAAAAAATAACTGGTAAAAAGACGGAAGATTGAAGACCAAATCTAAACAAAAGAGTTATCTACAAGGACCTCAAACTTTAAAAATCCTTTTGCAATAAATGTCAACGAGCTATTATCTAATCATAATAATGATAGCTGGTAGCTGACGACCAACTCTATCCCCTGGACATCTCGATTTAATTTTATAGAAAAGGTAAATATCACCAGGTTTAGCAGCATTCCTCATTTTTATAGATTCTTCGCTAAATCGACCACCTCTGTTCAATGCAACAATTGGATCCGATGCTTTAGGAATTCTTGTAAATTCAAATCCATCTATTTTACATTTGGCATCAATATCGAAGTTTTCTAATTTAGCATAAATCCCTTCTTGGCCTTTAAATTCAAGCGGTCCCATTGCATTTTTATTACAACTACCAATACATGGTTTTGGATCAGGCATCTGTTTTACACGAAATTTTTTATACGTCGATTCTGATCCACTAGATAGATTTATAGTAACGATTTGACCTGGTTGAGAAACCCTTACATTGTACTTTAATTTACCGGTATTTGTAATGATACAGCCACCACCAGAACAGCTAACCTTGAATTCACTGCTATTTCCAGCAACTGATATTGGGTTATCAACTCCAACATAGAGTATATTCATTTTGTCAGCAGATACGTTCATAGAACAATCACCTGATTCCTTCCCTTGATCATCTTTTACGAATAAATCACCACATGAGACGATTAACAACACTGTGCTTAATAATAAAATTGCTTTTTTCATTTCTTTCAATTTAGCATCCATAAATCGTGCAAGAAGATAGTAAAGACGTATCTCCAAGTTTATTTGAATATTTTTTTTGAAAATAGTAATTATTAAATTGATAACTGGTAAAAAAAAGACGGAAGACGTGTGAGTAAAGACAAATGACACAAAATCGAGGCTAAAGGCTACTCTATAAACAAAAAGAGACTACTCGCAATGAGTAGCCTCTATATCAAAATAAGTCTTTTAGCATTAGAAAGTCCATAGATCATGCTCGAAGTTCTGGATACCTTTATGTACCTTTTCAGCTTCAAACAAAATATCGATTCCAGATTTATAATCCTGGATACGTCTATCGTAAACATTAGACTCCTTCATAATATAACTTGAGAAGTATCTCATTTCTAGAATATCTTCCCAACTCATTCGTTGAGCGTCATTCATAGGATTGAAGGCTTCGTTTCGAGCGAATAGTTCTCTACAGTCAGGATAGTAAGCCCAGAACATTGGATATTCAAATTTGAAGTTTCCATTGTCATCGTACTCTTCCTTAAGTGGAGCTACCCCCAGAATTCGAACTAACATCATTGATGTTTCTTCATCGAAGAACCATACTTCTTTCAATCTGAAGCGTTTGATGTCTTCCCAGTTAAGATCATTACGTACAACTTTGATCTTTTCCTCATAAGTATCAGGATCAAAGGTAATGATAGTATCAACAGATGTACCCATTGAACTAACTTCATCGACTTCTAGTTCAGTTTTGAACTTGTCATCAATCGTACTGTACAGTTGAATCTGATCTTCCATTGCAGCATCAAGGATAACGTTAATGAAAGGAAGTTCTGGCCAAGTGAAATGTTTGTTCATTTTTTCACGAACATCAATTATTCTCCAGATTCTTTTCTCCCAGAATACGTCAGCTTCTCTGATGTGATCATATCGTAAGAGTTTACGTTCTTTGATGATTTCTCTATCGTAGATATCATCTCTTGGCGTATCCTCTTCGACACCATCGCCGGATTCAGTGACTTCTGTTCTTTCATCTAAAATCGGCTGAGCGACCATAGGTGTATTCAGCAGTAGTCCGCTGAAAAGTAATAGTCCGAAAATTCTAATGTATGCTTTCATGAGCTAATTTATTTTATCTAATCTTAATCAAGATATCAGGTAACTGACGACCTGCTTTATCTCCAGGACATCTAGCTTTAATTTTAGTAATGTAGTAAAGATCACCAGGCTTAGCAGCATTTTTCATTGTTTGAGCTTGTCCGCTAAAACGGCCACCTCTATTCAATGCAATAATTGGATCTGCTCTTTTAGGAACTCTTGCAAATTCAAACCCATCAATCGTACATCTAGCTTCAAAGTCGAAGTTTTCTAATTTAGCATAGATACCTTCTTGACCTTTAAACTCACCTGTTCCCATTGCACTTTTGGTACAAGTACCAATACATGGTTTCGGGTCAGGAATACGTTTAACACGGAATTTGTAAGGAGTAGATTTTAATCCACCACCTGATAATGTTACAGTTGCAGTTTGACCTGGCTGAGATACTCTAACATTGTACTTAAATTTCCCAGTGTTAGTCATTTGACATCCACCACCTGAACAGCTAACTTTCAAATCACGGCTACTGATACCACCTGCAGCTGCTGCTACGGGGTTATCAACACCAACATAAAATACATTCATTTTTTCAGCTGAAACGTTCGCTGAACGTTCTCCTACTTCATATTTGAATGATTTGCTGAAGTTGTCAACTTTTCCAGTAAATGGATTTTTAAGTGAGATGTTAACTTTGTAGGATTTTTCTCCAATAGAACCAGGTGTAGCCGTATATTTTGCAACACCATCTTTAACTGGAAGGCTTGAGCCATCTACAGATATAGAAGGTTTTGACTGGCTAGACGCAGCACTAAGGAAGATATCTGCTTTGTAAGTTTCGCCTTTAATAACGTAACCTTTCTCAGCAGAAGCAACCGCTTGAAATTTATCAAACTTTACAGTTGTTGCACCAATCTTACCAGCTAAATAGTTAACAATAGCTGCTTCAGAGGTACGTGCATCGTTTGCAAATTTAGCTAGAATTGGATAACATGCAGCTACTGGCATATAGCCAAAAGTAGAAGCTTCCCAAGACTTTCCATCCAATCCAGTAGTATCAATAGACAATGTCATCTTCTCCTTTAAGGATTTGATTTCGTCAGGCTTGATACCTAGGTTTCTGTTTTTAGAAACACTTTCAACTAATGCGATTAGTTTATCTTGAGTTTCTGCAACTTTCTGACGGATTACTGGTCCTTCAGGAAGCGTAGTTTCTTCAAGACCGCCTTCGTATCCATCAACAAAAAACAAGTTTGGAATTTCTTTGTTTTTGTAACCTTTTGGACGTCCCATTTTCCAGGCATCAGCGTTGTCGTCTTCAGTATAGACTCCACCTGCTTTTTCAGTTAGTCGAGTTTCAACATCAGATATATAGTCAACAAATTCTTTAGTTATTTCCTGAACTTCTTGAGCTGGCTTGAGTAATGGTTTATAGGTTGGCTTCTTTTTAATAGAAGCTGCCATTGATTCTACTACCTTATCGTTGGCAGTAGCGATGATGCCGTTTGTTCTATTCAAACCATCACCTAATTTAAAAAATGCTTTAATTATTTCCGCAGACACATTTAATGCAAGTAGTGCTGTTAGCACCAAGTACATAAGCGTAATCATTAACTGCCGCGGTTCCTTAGGTATAGACATAAGTATTTAAAATTTTAAATAAGGAATATTCTCTTTTCTAAGAGAATGTGCAAAAATTAATGATTAAGCGCCTGGATTCATAGCAGACAGAATATTTCCGTATACTGAATTCAATGAGCCTAAGTTTTTGTTCAAAGCGCCTAATTGCTCTTTGTATATTTTAGTATCTTCTATAGAATCGTTAATGTTTGCCATAGCATCATTAAGATTTTGATAGAAGTCTCCCATTTTCTTAATTTGATCTTTAGTACCTGAAAAATCAACTTCTTGAAGTGCTTTTAAAGATGAAAGACTTCCAGACATTGTTCTTAACTCACCGAGCATGCCGTCAAGTTGTCCTTCCATTTTCTCAGTATTAACATCAACATTAGCACCGCCGCTTGGAGCGAAGCCGTCGATTGTTCCACCATACTTATCAATACCAGGGTATAGTTTTTCCCAGTAGTAGTCATTTTCTGGTCCGATTAGACCTAAGAACAAGAAGATGAATGCCTCAGTACATAGACCCAGAATTAACATTTCTGATGCAAAAGGCCAGCTTTCGATTTTGAACAGGGCTCCTAACATAATTGCTGCAGCACCGACTCCAATAATAAGATTTTTAAGGTATTTAAAACCTTTAGACTTTAAGAAACTCATTTTTTTTAATTTAAAATTAGTTAAAAGGGTTACCGAATTAACATAAGTATATAGGTGGTGCTGTTTTTACACAGCACCATTATATTCGATTTTTAGTAAATTTCGTTGCAGTAGTATCTTGTCACAGACTATTTGAAATCGTTTAGTGATCTTCCAAGGAAAGTAAGGACTGATCTAAATCCTACATAGGACTTAGCAGAGTCTTGATACTCCCAGTGACGTGTACCCGTTTGGATGTAGAATGCGATATCTTTCCAAGATCCACCTCTAATAACCTTTCTTTTCCAGGTCTTAGGGTCATCATCCTTTGCATCAAATCTGATGTCAGGATTTAAATCGTGTTGGAAAGAGTATGCATTTTCGTAGAAAGCGGATGAAGTCCATTCAGAAACGTTTCCAGCCATGCAGTATAGACCGTAATCATTCGGGAAGTAAGCATCTGCTTTTACAGTGTATAAGCCACCATCTTCAGGATAGTTTCCTCTTCCAGGTTTGAAGTTAGCTAAGATACAACCTTTAGCGTTTCTGACGTAGTAGCCACCCCAAGGGAATGGTGCATGGTCGTGGCCACCTCTTGCAGCATATTCCCACTCATGTTCTGTAGGAAGTCTGAAGTCTTCTGTATTAAATTCACCTTCTTGAGCACGATAAGAATTCCAGAAGTTTGTTCTCCAGTAGCAAAATGAGTTTGCATGTCTGAAGTCAACACCGACAACTGGATAATCATCGAAGGCTGGATGCCAGAAGTAATTTCTAGTCATCGGCTCATTGTATGAGTAGGAGAAATCTCGAATCCATACAAGTGTATCAGGATAAATTTTTGTTTGATTTTTCTTGATGAACTTGGTTCTGTTCGACTGATAGTGATCATGAGCAGCTGCTTGCCAATCATACCACTGATATTCGAAGACTAGTTGTTGGTTGTCCATTTCTTTTTTACCAGCGAATCGCTCGTCTTCAGAATAGTACATTTCTTCTAGCTCTTCTGACTTGTAGTCAAGTTCGTTTTCCCAGTCAATTTGGGAAGAACCATCTTCATTTTCTTTGAAGTGATCCATGTAAGTGTGAGCAATAGAATCTCTTACCCAGTAAACAAATTGACGATACTCGTTGTTCGTAATTTCAGTATCATCCATGTAGAATCCCTTAATAGAGATGGATTTTGGACGTTGAACCATTGTGTGGTTAACATCTTGATCACTAGGACCAATGTGCAGTGTTCCAGATGGTACGTATACCATTCCGTAAGGATTAATTCCTTTCCAAGCTGGTCGATTCAACACTCCTGTTAATTGACCATTACCCCCGGATTTGCACGCAGACATGGTTGCTAAGACAACCAATGCTAATAGTAAGTTGGGAAAATTTTTCATATTCGCACCCGAATTTAACTAAAGATAATTATGTAAATACAGTATTTCTATTGTAAAAGAACTGTAAATATATGGTTTGTAATCACAATTAAAAAATAATTGGCTTCAAAAAATGTTTACAACCTAATTTCAGACTTTTACTATTTTATTCTTGTTCTTTATTCTATTAAACTTAATACTTTAAAAATGTCGAGGATTGTAAATGACCTTTGCTGGTATTTCACTCCCTAAATCTTTATTAAGGTTGTAATTTACAACAATTTCATGAGATCCCCTATTTACAGTTTTCAACGTTGATAATGAAAGATCATAAGAATATGCGACAGTAATATTCTCTTTGTATTTCATTCCAGCTAAAAATATAACTGCATCCAAAGTTGAATTATTGTATCCTCTAAGTGACATTCCTCCAAAGAAACTGTTATTATATGTTAACACAACTGAAACATCAGATTGCGTTTGAACAATATCAGATTTTAGGAATATACTTGGTTCGATTTCAAATTTCGGACCAATTCCAATGTTATAATTCATCAGAAGAGTATAGTTTCTAAAGTATTTCAATTCCGTTATTGCGTCCAATTCATAGCTCAACTTCGATTCCAGTAAATTATTTGCGGAAACTCCAACTTCAAACCGCTTCATTGAATAGTACACTGCGAGGCTTAGATCTGGTGCAAAGGCAGAAACCTTATTACTAGGTATATAATCATCGTTGTGTGTCAATGTTGGGCCTTCGTAGTTCCCGTCTGGAGCTCTTAGCAATGTACCATCAATTGTTTTTTGTAGTAAACTGCCTCCTATTCCTATGGACAACTTGCTTTCCTTTGAAAGCTGGCTTATATAATTGTAGGACAAATTTATCGCAAGATTTTGTTCTGCCCCAAGTTGATCATTTTCAATATTTATACCAATTCCGCTATTTAGATAATTCCAAGGTAAGTGAGCAGATAAGTTTTGTGTCATTGGACTTCCTTCTAGCCCTACCCATTGTTTTCTGAACACACCCGTTATACTCAGATAATCATCAAAGCCTCCATAAGCTACATTAAACTTGTACTTATTGTACATGTAGAGGCTATACTGCGTCTGTTGCTGTGATTGAGCGTCTTTGATACCAAAAAAGATCAACAGTATCAACAACAATTTAGGTGGATATATCATTTTATCCAAATAAGTATTTCTAAAATTAAAAAAATAAAAAGTAATCTCTGTCTATGCCGTGTTAAATTGATGTTAAAGTTTTTTTTCTGTTCATTCCTCCTTCCAATATATCGCGATATCAGACAGTGAATTAAGCAGATTAGATTGAAATAAAACAGAAATCAAAAAATAATGACTTTCAGAATTATTTTCTTTCTTTGGGATAAAACTAACAAATCAACTTTACTAACGGTAAATAATAACTCCTGATTGTATTTACAAGAGACAATAATTATTAGATCGTCTAATGGTTCTTGCTTTAAAGGATCGAACCAATTAACCTTGTTCAATAAGAATCAAGATTCCTGGCTCGTGGACTTAATATTTTATCGCTATTTAGCTGGAATTGACAGCCTAATTTACAATAACTTATGTTAACGATCAAGATTAATGGTATTAAATCTGCTTTTCGTTGCGAATTGTTTATTAAGAATTTGGCTTTCCGTTCGACTTTATGAGGTAATTTTCGATTGCAGCTGTCATTGAAGGGACATCAGGAAGTGGCGCTTTAACGTTGATTTCAAGCTTCTTTTCTGTTACTGCACGACTAGTTGACTTACCGTAGGCTGCGATTCTAGTTTCGTTTTGTTTAAACTTTGGGAAATTCTCATACAAAGAGTGGATTCCTAAAGGACTGAAAAACACAAGCATATCATAAGTGATATTTGTGAGATCAGATAAATCACTAGCAACAGTTTTGTACAACATTACTTCTTGGAAATCAATTTCGTTTTCAGTTAGAAAGTTAACGACTACAGTTGCTCCTAGGTTTGAACACGGTAAAAGAAATTTTTCATTCTTTTTGTGCTTTAGGAAACTATCTTTAAGATCTAAAATTGTTCTTTTTCCAAAGAAAACTTTACGCTTTCTATAAACAATAAATTTTTGGAGATATAGCGCAATTGCTTCTGAAAGACAGAAATATTTAGTTTCCTGCGGCATTTTAATTCTCATCTCTTCGCAAATACGGAAGAAATGTTCTATTGAATTACGGCTTGTAAAAATAATTGCACTGAAATCAGTAGGAGATATTCTGTATTTCCTGAATTCTTTAAAAGAAACTGGTTCTACATGAATAAATTGACGAAAGTCGATCTTAATGTTGTATTTCTCGGCTAAATCGAAATAAGAGGATCTTTGCGGTTTGGGCTGAGAAATCAAGATACTTTCAACTCTTTTCAGTTTTCCGTTTGTTAACTCGCTCAAGTTTAGTCAATTTTTAGTGTTATATCATTGTGCCCCAGCTTGTAATTAACTTAATTAAAATCACAAAAGGCGCTATTTCGACGGTGCAAAGGTAAAGAAAAAAATGAAATTTATTAAGAATTAAATATTTGTTCGCAATTTGAAACCCTCTGAAAGATCGATATAGATAAATTATTGCCATGAACAACAGGCCAGTATACATGAAATAGTGATTTATACTTTCAGGAGAAAAAACAAAAAATAAAACGATTGGAACTAGAAGTAGACCAATTACAAAGTCAAAAATCGTAATTGTATAAGCATATAATCTTATTTCTTTGTGAAATGGAAACACATTTCCAATCAAACTTAGCACTAAAAATCGCCCAGCAGTTAGTAGGCCTCCTAAGACAATACATAAGAGCAACATCCATTTCCCTTTTGGCATTAGATCAAAATAATTTCCAACATAAAACAGAAAGATGCCAATGGTAACTACATAAATAAAATAGAGAATTGTAGAGGATAATTTGACAGTAGAATTGTTCTGCCTAAACTGCAACTTTAGAATATTCTCATTGGAAAATGCCTTGAATACATTCTTCAACTCATTAGAGTAGGCCGTATTGATAAATGCGATCGCCACCATTACCAATAAAAAAATAAATCCGAGAAATAGGTGAGACACAGGGCCAGTTTCTTCTACTTCGGGCAAATCATCAATAGTTGGAAGCTGGAACGACACACCACCTGATTCCTGCGCTCCATGTTTTACCTCAAAAGGGTTGGAGTAATCAATGTCCTGTTCTTTCGTTTCCTCTGCACGCTCTTTTGCTTTTGCTTTTTTGGTTGGATCATTCAACTCAAATGGGTTGTCAGTCGTTTGACCAACGAGCCAACCAGCGCACAACATTAGACAACTAAATAGAAATGTTTTAATTGATAGTTTATAATTGATAATTGATAATTTTTACGCAATTATAGGAATAAACGTGAATATAATAGTTTTTCAGGAAACTGCAGACGTTGAATTAGGATTTATAAAATTTGTAGGTAACCTTAACAATACATTGGAAATTGGCTTATGCCGGTAGTGAGCCTTCGATATCCTCTACCAAATTGAAACCTAATTAGATTTTGAACATCTTTCAGGTTGGTGCGCGTCATTAGTTTTTATCTAGTTCCTTATTCAGATTGTACAATGATTTACCGAACAAATAGACTTACAAGTTCTGTGGCAGCTGTGAAGGGCATTTTGTTTCCTGCTAGCACTTCAGCTTCTAGTGTTTTAAGGCGTTTTTGTATTGCAGGATCTCCGTAGAATTGCTCGCCTAGTAATCGTTGAACCGTTTCACGCAGCCAATAGGCAGATTGTTCTTGGCGGCATTGACCCCAGTAGCCACTTTCTGTTAATTGGTTGTGGTGGGCCTCCACCGTTTCCCAGATCTCAGACAAACCTTCCTTATTTAAAGCGGAACATTGTGTGACTTTAGGTGTCCAATTGCTTTCCTTTGGAGGGAATAGGTGAACCGCATTTTTGTAGGCCTGTCTCGATTGCTTTGCTAAGGTAGTATTATCACCATCCGCTTTGTTTACAACGAGCAAGTCAGCCATCTCAACGATGCCACGTTTGATGCCTTGCAACTCATCCCCAGCACCCGGCAATAAGAGCAATAGGAAAAAATCGACCATGGAGTACACCGCAACTTCGGACTGCCCTACCCCAACGGTTTCTATAAGTATTGTATCATAGCCTGCAGCTTCAAGCAATACAATGGTCTCTCTTGTTTTTCGTGCGACACCTCCAAGCGAATCACCTGCTGAAGAAGGACGAATAAAGGCACGTGGATCTGTTGATAAACCTGCCATTCGTGTTTTATCTCCTAGGATACTACCTTGACTGACTTGGCTTGTTGGGTCTACTGCCAATACTGCTACACGCCTTCCTTGATCAAGTAATAATCCTCCAAACGCTTCAATAAAGGTGCTTTTGCCTACACCTGGTGTTCCTGTAATTCCAATGCGGATGGAAGATCCAGTAGTGTAGGGCAGACATTGTTCTATGACCTGTTGAGCAAGCTGTTGATGATCTGTCCGTGTACTTTCAATTAGTGTAATGGCTTTGCTGAGTAGGACACGGTTTTGATTTCTGATCCCAGCTACTAATTCCTCCACGCTTGGCAGTGCCTTTCGGTTAGCAATCATTTTGTTGATGGCTTCTTGGCTTGTAAATGACCGTTTTGACTGATCTGGCTTGTTTGGTTTTGGCATATCGGTCAGTTAATTAATATCAATTATTGAAACGTTCACGTTATTGCTAAGCCATTCATCTGGCATTTCGCCAAATCCAAACGCGTTGTCTGTGGTTTCGATGTAGAAATATTTTTTTTCGTTGCGTGTCCAACTAGTGCCTTTAGCGTTTTCTCCCCAAACGGCGATTCCAAGATGAGCAATTTCACTATTTTTCTTATCTAAATGGACAAGTTTAACATCAAATTCCATTTTGTGCAAAAGTGCTGCTGCGAGGATGGCTAAGTCTTCACAATCGCCAGTTCCATCACTAATTGTTTGCATGGGGTATTTTGCATAATCATCAAACCCTGTTAATTTATCATCGGTATAACGCAGATTTTGCACCATTTTAACGACAAACATGATCTGTTCATAGTATGTCCAAGGTTTCGACGATTCATTTTGTTTTTCAATAGCGTCTTTTAAACCACTTGATAATTTTTGAATACCGATATCATTCGCATCAATGAACTTAGAAAAATAGCTGTATTGACCTACCCATATTGGTCGTTTCACTTTTTCGTAATAGCTAAGAACATCAATTGGAATGGCTACCTCCCATTTCCAAGGTGTTTTATAATTCCATTCAATGAATTTTACAACATTCCTTCCTCTTTTTGTAGGTACGATATCATATTTGTCAGGAACCCCATCTTTATCTGTATCGACGCTAAAATCGGAAGTTCCAAGCTTATCTTCTTCCATTTTGGTCAAGCCATCTTTGTCAAGATCTTGGTCTAATTTTTTAACCTTTTTCCGGATTTCTTTTTCTTTCTTTTTTGCTTGGGTGGCTGCCGTTTTACTATTCTCTGTCTCGGTTTTCATTTCATCCTGGTAGATAAAGAAAAGCACGGCTCCTACTGCAAGACCTGCAAGCAGCAACATGTAGAACAAACTCTTTAAACAACCTTTCATGAAAACTTATTGAATGATTCCAAAGATACCACCTGCGTCTTCAATTTTCAAGAATTTTTCCCAAGCATTTTTTACCAATTGATTTGTAACTTGTTCAATATAGTAGCTACCTGCGGCTGGATCATATACGCGCCCTAGGTAACTTTCAGCGCTCATAAGGTGTTGCACGTTGCGAGCTATTCGTCTAGAGAATTCAAATGACTCCCCTTCTAGGGCATCCGCTGGTAACACAGTTAGGCTGTCTACTCCCGCAATGGCTGCACACATGGCTTGCGTGGTGACTTTAATCCGATTGGCATTTTCGTCTTCCACTAATGTTCTAAAGGCTGTTTGTGCATGGATGAATGGCATTGGTGCATTCTGAACTCCAAACCCTTCCATCACCTTTGGCCACAGGATTTTTAGCGCTCTGATCTTGCCCATTTCCATAAAGTAACTGCTACCGACAGACAGGGAGAATTTCAAGTGTTTGTTCGTCATTTCTGGCTCAATGCCTCTTTCTTTTAATCGGACAACATATTCAGCTGCAATGGCAATGCTGATTGCCAGTTCGCGTGCGAGTGTGCTGTCTTGTTGATGTATAAGGTGGCTTTTTACGGTGATGGTGGTGAAGTTAGGCAAGCGCTCTGCAATAAATTTTGTTGCTTTGGCCAATCGCTGAAAGTCTAACTCTTCATCTTCGTAAAACGCTCCTTCTTCGATGTAAAACCCAATCGGATCAACGTCGAACGCTCCTTTACTTTTGCTAATGGAGTTTTTTTTCTGTTTGAACTCATTATAAGTGAGCTTGGCGATTTCAAAGGGATGGCTTTCAGTGAGCAGTCCACTAAAGTTGAGGTAAATCATTTGTGGGTGGACACCTTTTAGCAGTTGAGAGAAGTCTTTATCACTCATGACTTCATCTAAGAGGAAATTTGGGGCAGTGACACCAGCTATCAATGCTTCTGTGAGCTGTTGGTTGGTTTGCTTAGCGAATGTGACGCCCATGCCCATTTCAATGTCTTCTTGGATCAGCCATTGGTTGTTCGGTTTTGGGGGCTGTGTAGCTATTTTACTGAGGTCTTGTTTTCTGTAGAATGGTTTTAGGGAAATGCCATCTTCTGGGACCCAAGTGAGGGTGTCGGCTGATTTGCCTTTCAACTCTTTTTCTATTTTGGCGAGCCAGTCTGCTGTTGACACTGGACTAAATTCATCAAACATCTTTTTTTAAGTATTAATGGTTAATGCACGATACATTGCTGTTTGCGTGAAGATAGTTTATTTAATATGAATTATGAATTTTTTGATAGAATGCCTTTAAACAACATAAGGAACACCGCCATCTGCTTATAATTAGTCAATGGTCAGGTAACGAATCCAGCTGTTGGATTGGCGGCAGGTGTATAAACGGTTACGGCATCAGATGAAGGCAATTCGCCTTTTCCTTCTCCTAATTAGGGTATGGATCCAATGCTTCTAATCCTACTCAGCAATTACCTCATCACCAAAGCGTTCGGCGTTGGCCAGCCAAGCGGCAGCATTTTTGACATAACGTGCGGTGCCTGCTGTATCCCATTTAATGTACAGCCTTGTAAAGCCTCCGTCTATGATGGCACGTTTACCATCTTTTTCATACACTGCAGTCACTAGATTGCCTGCTGAGCCATAGATTAAGGGTTGGAGGTCTGTTGTTTCTTTGATTGTGGCGATGGTATGTCCTTCATAAAGGTTTTGTAAGCCAGTTGTTACTAAGTGGTTCGGTGCAAGGCCTATTTTTTCACTTTCATAGTCAACTCCTACCATTTGTTCTCCTTGTACAGAACTATTCATTGTGGTGCCAAATAATGCCTCAGCTATATAGTTCGCGTCGGAGTAATAAGGTGCATTGTCTCCCCAGATGTAAATGCCTTTTCCACTATCAAAATAGTCTTTTATTACTTCAAGATGATCCTCGTTTAGCATTTGACTAGAAGTGGAAATAATCCATAATTGACTGGCATCTTTTAGGCTCTTTTTCAGTTCTTGGGGAGAAGGTGGTACATTAACCCATCGATAGGTAGAGAATCCTTTTTCTTTTAGGGCTTTTTTGGGTAGATCAAAGTCAAACCCACCACCTGTGTAAAAATGAAGTACGGCGGCTGTCTGTCCTTCAAATGCGCCGTCTATTGCTAGATCGTATTCATTTCCATTCGCATTTCCATATTTGTCAGCTGTCACCTCTTCGTATACGGTATTCCCTTTTGAATCCTTGACGTCACCCCCTGATAAGGTTGTGACTGGTTTCATTATCCGGTTTTCACCTGCCGATTTGTTGTATTGAGCAAGGGAAGACGAAGTGATCAAAAGGCTAGCAATAAATAGAATTATCGTTCTCATTAAATTTAGTTTAAGAGGAATGCTCAATGGGTGCGATCAAACATTTCCTTGTCTGTGATTATTGAACCCAGCATCACATCATGTGCTTTGGGTGTTTATCCTTCTAGATTCTAATGAAAAGCACTTTGGTGGGCATTAACATTTTTTTAACACTTTAATTGTGGAGTAGTTTGAAGGTTTTTGTGGTTATTGGAATCAAGGACCGGACTTTTGGGAAAGTGGTATTTGGCCTTACTACAATAGGTATAGAAGGTGAAGCTTAGGAGATAATTAACAATTTATTTTATTGTGTTTATTTCTTTGTTGATGATCTCACTTACGAAGTTTGGTTTTTTATAAACCATAAAATGCCCGCCGTTTTTTATAATATAGTTGGGGTTATTGATTAGACCAAATGGAAGTGTATTATCTAAATTTCCATGTATCTGAATTAATTTATCACCTAAGGAATGTTCGGGTGCTCTCCAAACAGATAATTGTTGAAGCGCCCATTGTAAGTAATTATCAGATTGCTTGTTTACCATATCGACTACTAGTTCTTTCTCTTCTTCTGTCTTATAATCATATCTACTTCCCCAATACTTGATCGTCTTAGCGGTAAGGTTTTTCGAGAATAGTTTATATAATCTACTAGCACTCATAATCTTAAAAACAAACGGATTTTCATTTCTATGTTTAATACTTGAAATTAATATGCACTTTTGAACAGACGTGAATACTGAAATTTCTTGACAAAGAACTCCTCCAAACGAATGCCCAATAAGGACGACATCCGATTCTTTGCTATCGATCTTCTCTGCTAGTCTTTTTGCGTATGACTGAATAGATTCATTCTTGGTAGGATCAATCCAATTTAAATAGATCGACTCGTGTTTTTCTATATTTAAATTCCGAAATATTCGCTCATCAAATCCGAGCCCTGGAATTAAATACACTTTCATAGCCTTATGATTTTGTAGGGTCAAAAGTAATTGATTGACGTATCTTTTACTTCAAAAGGATGAAAGATCTTAGTCCAACTGTATGGAGAGTAGCAACTAAGGTTTATGATTTATAAACAATAGGAAATGAATCGAAATTAAAGTCTAGAATAGAATATAGTTACGAACGCTTATCCCATCGACCTTTGAAGCCTCTGATATCATAATGTGTAAAGGTGTTGTAACGACCTACTCCTCCTTCATCGACTTTTCCTTCATCGATTAATTCGTAGAATGTTTCTTGAACCGTGTCGGGGTCTACTCCTTGGACTGCTACATCTGCAGCTTCTCCTTTTACGTGTCTACTGTTTGGTACTCCACCTTCATTTTCGTTGTGTTGAGGAGAGCGGTAACCAGAATTAATTGTCACGGAGGCGTTACCAAGTCTAGCCCGTAATACCTCAAGGTTATCCATTACTTTTTGAATTTTAGGATATAATTCTACAGGTACTGGAGTACCATCTTTACTATTGAATTCATTAATGCTGAAATTGGCAGTACCAGGCTCTCCGTTTGTATTGGTAGGAGTTTCAGCCTCCACTTCAGGTTCAGCAGTAGTTGTTTTATCCTCGGACTCAACCGTTGTTGATGATTGAGATTCAGAGGGTAAGCCTCCTAGCCCTTCTAAACTTGAAAAATATTTTGCTCTTTGCCAAACATCAGCGGAATAATCGTCACCAGTTGTTCCGATATCAATGCCTCCTTGTGTTTGCACGGTTCCAGATCCAGCATTATAAGCTGTTACTGCTCCTCTTAATTGCCAAACTTCCGTCCAATCTGGGTGTTTATCCTTGATCCTAGCAAGCATTTCGCCTAAAATCTCGGCACCAATTTCTACACCTACTCGGATTTGCTCGGCTTCTGAGCCAGCATTTCTAATTCTATTTGCTCGTTCTTCATGAAATCTAACATCTACTTGCATCAACCCTACACCATTTCCGTGGTCTCCAAATAGCAAATTTCTGCCTCTAGTTTCACGACTAGCAATTGCTGCAAGAAGTGCAGGAGGGAATCCATGTCGTTCACCAACTTCAACAAAAAGATCAGCGTGTTGTAAAATTCTATCTTCATCTGTATTCGCCATCCTGTTGGAGGCGTCTACTCCTACATCATTGTGATGCGCACCATCTTGTTTGGTTGTTCTTGCACCAGCTCCAGTAGTATCCATTTCAGATAAAATATCGTTAGGAGAAGATTCTGGAGTTGTTGTTGTTTCTGGTGTTGCAGTTGTTGGTGTTTCAGTTGTTGGTGTTTCAGTTGTTTCTTCCCAACAAACTTCGGTATTGGAGGAAACATTTGACAGTGCAGTCCAAGTTTTACCACCTACGTCAATTCGACCATCAGGATTTGGCCATCCCAACCAATCTCTTTGATAATTTGAAATTGCACCAATCGTTAAAGGCCCGATAAATCCATCTTCATCTAGACTGGCTCCTGCAGAATTTAGTAACGCCTGAACCGTTTTGACATCTTCTCTATTATTCGTTCCTCCTTGGCCAACAGAATCAGAAATAAATGGAGTAGAATCATCTCCTCCACAAGCTGCTCCAAAGGACAATGATGGTGGGAACATAGAAGCCAAAAATCCACTTCCAGATGAGTCTCCAGAAGAATCCGAACTTTTTTTCTTCGTATCGTGAACTTTCATAATGATTAGTTTTGTGTAAGGTTTGGTTCCTTTAAATTACAAAATCCTGACTAAATCTGCAACATATTTATCAATATTTGTTTTGAATCCAAACATATATACATAAATTTACGAGAACAGTCCTCGAAAAACTACATTCCAATAGTAATTGAATTATCAAAAAATCTGACAATGATTACAATTTCCAAGTATTCTAAATCCTTATTGATTATCTGTTTATGTTTCTTTTATTTCAGTTGTAACACTTCACCAACAAATCAACAAACAGTTAGTACTAATAAGATAAAGGAAATTCCGAAAACAAGCAAGAAGGATAAAAACTATGCCCTGGATTATATAAAAAAGAAACTTTATCCTGGCACTTTCGACAAGATAAGTGATAATGATAAGCGATACGATGCAGTGATGGTGGATCTTAATGATGATGGAAAGAAAGAAACCTTGTTTTCGATGATTAACCCAGACTATTGTGGTTCCGGTGGTTGCACCCTCTTTTTGTTAAGCGACAAAGGCGAATTTAGAGGTAAGGTTACCGTCATGGATTTCCCAGTAGGTATCAGTAAAAACAAGACGAATGGATGGAAAGACCTCTATGTAAAATCAGGGAAACAGCAGGTAGTTCTTCAATTTGGAGAAGGAGAATACACTACAAATGCCTCCATGGCTAAAAAAGCAAGCTTAGAAGAACGAAAGGCTTCTGTTACTAAGGAGGTACTTACAAAATTTGCACGGTAGGGATAATCAATTGGACCTGCCTTACAACTCTGAAACATCCTAGCAGAAGGCGAGGTAAAAGAAAAAACCGTTCTCCATTGGGGATATTAAAATGTCATTAACACTTGGCTTATTGCTTAATTAATATGACTGGGTGAAGGATTTCATTGAAACGCAAACCAAGGATCTTGCTCAAAAATTCTAGCAAAACGCCATACACTTTAACCTAGCAGATTTGTACTACAGCACTTAGGATTTTGACCAAGCTATTCACCATTTAAATCAAGTGGAGTATCATTCCTAGAAATCCTTGTATTATACTGGATTATAATTGGCAATAAAACATCAAGAAACAATTTTTTTTCTTATTTTCACTGGAGTATTCAAAAGCACATTTCTATTTATCACAATAAAACTACCATTATGCAGCATTTCAGTTTCCTTTTTATCATTCTGTTAATTTCTAGTACTTTATTTGCACAAAATGTCGGTATTGGAACAGATACACCTGCCGAAAAACTTCACATTCAAGGAAATTTACGCGTAGAGGGTCGTACAATAAAGCTTGGAGCTGGTCAACGCATCTATGGCGATAATTCAAGTGCTTATTACCTTGACGGAAACCACCCAACGGTTACTCAATTAATCTTAAGAGACTCGACGTATAGGAGTTATGGAAAAGTTCTTGGTGCTGGTGCTGGACAATATTTTGGACTTACTGATGGAGATGGAAATTGGGGATACCTGCAATCAAAAGACGATTATTCTGTCTTCCGAATTAATGATGAGAATAAAATGATCATCAGAGCAAACGGGCATGTTGGAATTGGTACGAATTCTCCTGCTGGTAAACTTACAGTAACTGTGGATTCTGCCGCCCGTGGACTAGAAGTGCACTCTGCATTTGGGAATACCCACATCCCTTGGACGAATGGTTGGTCGTACCTCGCTGGAGAAGGAATAATTTTCAGAACAACTTCCTCCAATGCAGAACGTGTGCGGATTATGCCTAATGGCTATACTGGATTTGGGATCACTGCACCCACCCAACAGATCCACACTGCAGGGAATGCACGGTTAGATGGTAGAACACTTTATCTTGGTGCCAAACAACGAATTTATGGTGACAACTCAAGTGCTTATTACTTTGATGGAAATCATTCAACAGTTACACAATTAATCTTTAGAGATGGGGAGTTCGATAATTATGGAAAGGTCCTTGGTGCTGGAGATGGACAATATTTTGGACTTACTGACGGAGATGGAAATTGGGGATACCTGCAATCAAAAGACGATTATACTGTCTTCCGAATTAATGATGAGAATAAAATGATCATCAGAGCTAGTGGAAATGTTGGGATTGGAACAAATAGCCCGAATAGCAAACTTGCCGTAAATGGGAATGTAAGATCAAAAGAGATACTAGTAGAAACAGCCAATTGGCCAGATTATGTGTTTGATGAAAGTTATGAACTCCCTTCACTAGACGAAGAAGAGAATTTCATTCAAGAAAATGGACACCTCTTTGGCTTTGAATCAGAAGAAGAAATGAATGGAACCATTACCGTAGGAGATGTAACGAAGCGCCAGCAAGAGAAAATAGAACAAATGATGCTACACCTTATCGAAATGAGAAAAGGAATGAAAGCTATGGAAGATGGGATAGAGGTTATGGAAGATGGGATGAAAAAAATGGAATCAGAAATCTCAACCCTTAAGTCTGAAAATCAAACACTAAAAAAGAAACTAAGCAAGAAGAAAAAATAGACGCCATATTCAAAATACAGCGTCTGTAAATAGTTTTATGCTTCTTGTGGCTGAGGTTGGGGCGAATAGAAGAATTCTTCTCTTACTATTTTGCCCTCCGCAACAGTGTAAACACAAATTTCATTCAGGTCTACTGGATGGGGCACACCTTTCAGGTTGACATTCATGAGCATAGCACATGAGAAAAAATTGTCTGCCACGAGCGGATCCGTAATTACATTAGAATTCATACGTTCTAACCTTGCTTCAAAATCTTTGCCCTTCTGAACAATGACCTCTAAACCAGATTGAATTCTGTTGGGAACGCCTTCTGGCTCAATGCTTATTATGTTAGGTGAACAAAGTTCTCTTGTCGCCTGTTCATTTTTGCCTTCCCGGCACAATTCTACTAATCTGTTGGCAATTTCCTGTGTTGTCATTTCTATAATTTTTGATGATTAATTAAGTACAACACAAATGTAATGGGAGCTAATGACAACAGTCTGTCAGTATGTTTTGAATGAGTTAATTTTATTTTCAGCTAACCCGAGCTAGGAATGATAGTGCTGATAGAGTTCTTTGCTCAACTCTTGTATTCTGTCTTGAAGAACGTTTGGTTTCAATACTACTGCTTTATCTGTAAACGGCATCAACCACCGCGCAAAAATCTCAATTGAATAGCTCCAAAATTTCATCCGAACACCACGCTCTTGTTGCACTTCTTCAATAAGACCAAAATAATATTTTCGTCGATTAGCAAACTCAACAATTGAAGTATCAAACAATACTTCTACAACTTGAGCCTTTTGCTGTTCCTTCCAAGCTTTTGCCTGTTCTTCTAGATAATGTTGAAGGTTGATATGAGTTCTGTTAAACGTCTTATCCAATAAAATTACTTTTTGAATCCGATTCATTTTGAAGGTACGATAATCCTTTTGTTGTTGGCAATATGCCACCAAATACCATTTATTGGATCGGTGATAACAACCGATTGGTTCCAGTGTACGTTCTGACATTTTTCCATCCGTTTTCTTATAAGTAATCTGGAGTAGGAGACGAGCCGCAATGCTCTTAAACAAATCTTGCAAGTAAGGTTTATGTTCTTCGGTTTTGTACGGTGTAATAGCAATAGAGTCATCCAGAATGTCAAGCGCTTGTTTTTCTGAACTTCGAAGAACGGCCTTTATTTTAGTCATTGCGGACTGATAATGCTGCTGAGTTTCATGATCAGCAATATTCGCCATAAACTTTTCAGCAGTCAACATCGACAACGCTTCTCCCTCATTAAACATAACTGGTGGCAAGCGATAACCTTCCATAATGGAATAACCGATTCCAGGGTCACCAATAATAGGAATCCCGGCATTTTTCAATGTATTAATATCTCGATACACGGTACGTAAACTTGTTTCAAACCGCTCTGCAATCGTAGCAGCAGTATTGATCTTTTTTGATTGTAATAAAATTAGAATAGAGATAATTCGATCAAATTTATTCATAGTGAAAATGCCGTTTCTTTTTTTTGAAAAAGACAAGTGAGATTGATGTATCAATAATACTAAAAATTTTGATTGAAGTGTTGTTTGACATAGCTTTCCTTGATTTAACCTTCCAAAACTTGCAAGTCTTTAAATTTTGCTAAGTATCAATTGATTTCATTAGATCTACTGCAATAAGCACAGCTTACTCAACAATTCTTTTTAAAGATGTTCAATTTCTTTCTTTTATGTCTCACTAAAAATCAATAACTTAAGGGCAAGAATTTTTAGGTTTCAAAAATAACTAACAATGAACAATCTCCTACGTGCAATCATCTTTGTTACACTTTCAGCAATCGCAGTAATTTGTGTCGCCCAGCCTTCAATTAGCCTAGTGCCCTATGCGAATGGGTTCAACAAACCCGTTGATATAAAACCGCAAGACAGTAGACTTTTTGTAGTAGAAAAGGATGGAGTCATCAAGATTATCACTGCGCAAAACACAGTTTTGTCAACACCGTTCATCGACATAGACGCAAGAGTCAACTCTTCTGCCAATGAGCGCGGTTTACTTGGTCTTGCATTTCATCCAGATTATGCAAACAACGGTTATTTCTATGTTAACTACAATGATTCTCAAGGAGATACTAGGATTTCCAGATTCAATGTTTCAAGCAATGATCCGAACATCGCAGACCCGAATAGTGAGGTAATACTTATGGATATTGATCAACCATACTCCAACCACAACGCTGGTGATCTAGCATTCGGTCCTGACGGCTACTTGTACATTCCCCTAGGAGATGGAGGCTCAGGAGGTGATCCACAAAATATCTCTCAAAATACCAGTCGCCTCCTAGGAAAAATGCTACGAGTTGATGTGGATTCAGGTAGCCCATACGGTATTCCTCCAGACAATCCGTTTGTTGGAAATCCCACCTACCAACCAGAAATATGGTCTGTAGGACTGAGAAACCCATGGCGGATCTCATTTGATCGTTTGACACAGGATCTATGGATTGCCGATGTAGGACAGGACGATTGGGAAGAAATCAATGTACAACCTGCAAATAGTACAGGTGGCGAAAACTATGGCTGGCGCTGCTACGAAGGTAATGCCTCCTTTAACCTAGGAGGATGTGGAAACCAAAACCAATTCACCTTCCCGGTGCATGAATATGCCAACCAATTTAATATTGGCTGTTCAATTAATGGTGGTTATGTTTACCGAGGTCAGGACTACCCTAACCTCTTTGGCAAATATATTTACAGTGACTTCTGTACTGGGAATTTCTGGTATCTTGAACCGAATGGTCAAGGCGGCTATTCAAATTTCTCCTTGGGTAATTTCGGTTCACAGAATTTTGTTGCATTTGGGGAATCCTCTGCAGGTGAGCTATTTGTCGCTGGACTTTCAGATGGAACTATTTATCATATTCAGGAAACATCAAGACTCGTCACATGCAATCTATCAGCTTATTTGGAAGGTGCTTATGACGCGGGAACTGGGAACATGCAAACGACACTTAATCAAGCAGGAGTCCTGCCGAATCAGCAACCATATAACCATCCAGATTGGAATTACTTTGGCACTGAGACAAGTCCTAACCCAACACCACAAAACATGGTAGACTGGGTATTAATTTCCTTTCGCGAAAGTATCAATGGAGGAAGTGTGGTCCGTAAAGCTGCAAGGCTCAACATGAATGGGACAATCGCTCCTTTTGATATATCGTTACTTTCTAGTCTAAACTCGGTATTTGTAATGATCGAACACCGAAACCACCTCCCTGTAATCACCGCGCAGCCAATCTCAATCAATAACGGTAACCTTTCGCATAATTTCTCCTTAGCTGAAGGCTTTAAAGGTGCTGGATTTGGCCAAAAACAAATTGGCAATAAATGGGTGTTATTCGCTGGGAATGGAAACCAAGATGAAACCACAGGCTATGATATCAATGCAGTTGATAAATCCTACTGGCAACCATTGAATGGTACCTTCAACATCTACCATCCAGCAGACTACAACATGGACAATGACGTTTCTGGAGACGATAGAATCATCTGGTCCTACAACAACGGAATATTCTCGGGCATCCCCAAACTAAACTAAGTGCATAGATGTTTAATGTTTAATTTTTCGAATATTAAATTGGTACATCTGCACCAAGGAATTATTCATTAATAATTAAACATTAAACATTAAATATCCGTTCTTTGCATACAGAATGAGAATACTAATTTACAATGACAAAACGGGTATAAGGGGTGGCACAGAGACCTATGTCAATAGTATCATCAAGGAAATGTCTCCTAGAGGTTTCCAGTTCGAACGCTTGACGATTGATGTCAATGAATATTCCTCATTCAACACGAGTCGATTTCCACGCTTCCACAAACTAAAGGATGGGTTGTTCTACAAATCTGATGTTGGCAAAGCCATTGAGCTTACGATAGAACGCTTTAAGCCAAAACTGATCCATGTCAACAATAATGCATACTTCACCTCGACTATCCTTACAGTAGCAAAGAAAAAAGGCATTCCTATTGTGCAAACGATCCACGATTATCGGTTAATCCCTAAAACAGATGAAGGAATACTCGCAACTACAATTAAGAAAGCTCGGTTGAATACTGTTAAAAAGAAGACAACTCATTTCATCGCGCCTTCCTACAAATTCCAAGAGGTTTTACAGGCGCATGGCATTCAAAACTCTACCTACATACATCATTACATTGAGCTTGACAAATGGCAAACCAATCAACAGTTTACTAGAAGACCTGTTGTTCTTTATATTGGTCGATTCGAAGTCGTAAAAGGTATTTTCGTTTTACTTAGTGCATGGGAACAAATCGCAAAACAGTTTCCTGATCACCGCCTGCTCTTTATCGGTGAGGGAAATGAAGAGGATAATCTGAAAGCTGCAATTTCAAAAAGTCCTGTTTCTGCTCAAATCGAGGTGATCCCCTTCCAATCACAACCTATTATCAAGGAACATCTCTATTCTTCGCAATTGATCGTCGTGCCCTCTGCTTATCGTGAAATGTTTGGCCTTATTGGTTTAGAGGCGTTCGCTTGTGGTATTCCAGTCATTTCCACCAACGTCGCTGGCATCCCTGAATGGTGCATTCACGAAAAAACTGGATTGCTAGTCGAGATGAACGACATAAATAGCCATTCCGAGGCAATTGTCCGTTTACTAAACGACCCTATTCTTTGTAAACAATTGACAGAGCAAGCCCATCACTTTGTTCCTGAAAAGCACAATAAACAAGCAGCACTAGATAAATTAGAAGTGCTTTACAGAGCACTTTCCACTTAGCATACTATTCCTTTTTATTTGGGATGCTGTCTATATGGCGTTGCTTTAAGAGCGAATTGCAATTTGCTCTTACATTTCATTCCTACAACACTTCCTGTAAGTAGCTTAATATTTAATTTTATGGTTCTTAGGAATTGGACTTTTAGCTCAGCTAATTAAACATACAGTTTTTAATCTATATGTTTTTCACTACCTTCAATGTAACATATGTGGTTGAAAACGGAATTAAGAGAAGTAAAACATAGATTTTTTGAATTCCATTATTAAACGTATAATCCTAAAACAATGCAACTATTATCTACAACTCAAACAGCCTCTTGCGTAAATTTTCAGCTAAAGGGGTTGAATCCATTAGATACAGATAAACCCAGAGTATACATCGTTTTCATTGAAACAGGTGATGGCAATTTTCTCTCCTTCACCACAAATTCAAAAAGCGATGGTGCGTCAGACACATTCGATTTTTCGCATAATTATATCAAAGTAGGAGATCACGAAATTAAAACACTAGCAAAAGCAATCTATTCAGATGATGGCGATCCACTAGTTCCTACGATTCCTATCAACGTGCCCAGTCTCGTTGATGAATGTGCTGCCAACACCTTTGAACAAAGACACCAGCCACTACCTGATGATTATGAAGGACCTGCAATTACAAGTGCTTTCATGCCCAAATTTGGTGAAGTAAATACATATGTATTGCATTTTGGGAAGCTTAACATTCCGAGTAGAGCAACTAAGCAATACCTATTGCTGTTCTACAATGAAACGGAGAAGACCTACTCCCAGTGGAATACTCCAGCAGTGGCGGATGAGTTGTTCCGTTCACATGGAAACGCTGAATATTTAGATCATGGACTAGTAAGTAGACTGACTACTGAAGTGATTATGGAAGACGCGACGTTAGTAGATAAATATTCGAATTTCATTGCCTTCAGAATTCCTGTTCCACAAATTGATAGCACGAATAACATCTTCATCTCTTTAGTAGGACATCCAGAATTAGAGGCAGCTTTGTCTGGTGAAAAACAAACCTTAGAAATCACTGCTGCTCATTATGAGATTGGTCAATCTACCACTCCAACAAACAATACTAAATCAGTTTGGAATAGAGAAAGTGTAGGATCCTTAGTCCTAAAAGACCAAACGACCGAATCTACCGCACTAGGAAGATTCCACGATCCTAATTACATCACAGTATCTCCTGAGGTCATTACACGTGGCGAAGAATCACTTCAAGAATGGGAATATACCGTTCGATATAGCAATGAAGGATCTGGTGATGCCAGTGTTATAAAACTAAAGTGCTACTTGGACACACAGTTCTTTGATTTGAACACACTGCGTCTAATGGAACATTCTTTTGGAGCTCCAACAGTGAACATTTATCCGAGCCATCTATCTTTCGAATGGGAAGGGGTCACGCTTCCCGGTAGTAGAAGTGAAAATGTTCGAAACGGTGATCTTGATGTTAGTTTTACAGAAGGTAAACTTATTTTTAGAATTCGTGCAAAAAATAATCCGCCTACTAGGAATCAAGTTTTTGCATTTCTAGAGGTATTCATGAGTGATACAGTAACAAGTGAATTAACTGCAGCAAAACATCCTGCTATTATTACAATAAGAGACCTACCTGTTCATCAATCCACAAACTACAAACCTCTGCTGTGGGCAATAATTATTCTTAGCTTGATACTTCTGCTATTGCTCCTAGGAATAATTTTCTTCTGTTGTAATTAAGTCCGAATGATAAATCGGTAAACTTATCGTAAGAAATCATTTTGTTGATTAACAAAGTTGAAGCTCAATCAGAACTACCATTATTTGTAGCTTAAGGTGTTCATCCATTGCCATAAGCTTCAGTTACCGCTAGAAGTTCGTCTATTCGTCTTCACCTAGCGCAGCAAAATGTCGTGCTACCCCAACCATAAAAAAAGCTGCCTCCAGAACGGAGACAGCTTACCTATTAATTAGTTAATCCATTAAATTAACTAGCATCTTATTCAAAGTATACCAGTCGTTCAGAGTCTGTATCGTTAAGGATGTTACATTCACCTCCTCCAAACGGTACGATCGACGCAGTAACGGTGGTTTGTCCATCTGTCGCCTGTGGATCATAAGTAGACTGGAAGCCAAATGCTTCTGTTTGTCTACCCAAGATCACTTGGCTAGGTCCATTGTACTGGAATGTATGCACAACTCCATTGTTGCCCAAGTATGTCCAGTTCGCGTTGTTAACTGCTGTCAGTGCTACGCTTGTCAATGTTGGGTTCCAAACAAATGTTAATCGTGGATCTGATGGCATTCTTACCAGGATCGGTGATCCATCTGTATCGATTCCGTTCAATTCTGTGATTTCAACTGCAACTCCTACGCCACTTACACCAGCAATGTTACCTGGTAAGATTGTAGTAATTGGTGTCAAGTCAGGACAATCATCTAATCCATCAGTTGGATCATTATTGTTCTGGCACTCTTCCAAGTTCGTTACACCTCCATTATCACAATCTCCTGCTCCAATTGGATGCGTCGGATCAGCGGTCAACATTGCACAGATATCTGAATTACCGTCCATCGCTTCTAAACAAATATCAGATGTATCGTCACTTGGATCACTAGGATCACCTCCTGAGTTACATTCTGTAATATTGTCCACTCCTCCAGCATCACAGTCAAGGCTTGCTAAAGGATGTGTTGCATCGAAGTTAATCAACTGACAGATATTCACACCTGAATCAATTGCAGATTGGCAATCATCTGTTGCATCAAATAGATCTGAGCCAGTTCCACATTCAATTGCATTTGCAACACCACCTCCATCACAGTCAGCTGCTGCTAACGGATGAGTTGGATCTGCAAGAATCATTGCACAGACATCTAATTGCGCAGTTTCTGCTGCAGAGCAATCATCACTTGATTCTAATGGATCAGCTCCTGCGCTGCACTCTACAGCGTTCATTACACCACCGCCATCACAATCTAATGTGCCAACTGGATGTGATGCATCTGCTGCAAGTAATGCACAGATATCAATCGTACCATCTGCTGCTTGAGTACAAAGATCAGGTGTACAGTTTTGATCATCAATCGGATCAGTCGGGTCGCCCGCATTTGCACACTCAGTTGCATTATCTACACCTCCACGGTCACAATCTAATGATGCCCAGGGGTGTGAAGGATCAGCAGCTAACATTGCACAGATATCCATACCTTCTTCTACTGCCGCTCCACAATCATCTAATGGATCACATGGATCTTCTCCATGCATACATTCAATGATGTTCGTCACACCTCCATTATCACAGTCTAACTGTGCTAGTGGGTGAGCTGGATCGTAGTTAATCAAGATACAGATGTTGATACCAGCTGCTTTCGCCGCTGAACAATCATCACTTGGGTCTGCTGGATCCGTGCCATTAGAGCATTCTGTATAATTGTCAATACCACCATCATCACAATCTAGGCTTGCCATTGGATGCGCTGGGTCACCATTGATAATCGCACAGACATCTTCTCCTGTTGCTATCGCAGCAAGACAGTCATCTGTCGGATCTGCAGGGTCACCTCCGTTTGCACACTCTGTTCCATTGTCAATACCTCCATTATCACAATCATAACCTGCATAAGGACTAGTTGGATCTAGCGCAATCATTGTACAGACGTCAACGCCTGTTTCAATTGCAGCTATACAGTCATCTTCTGGATTGATTGGATCTGTTCCTGCGGTGCACTCAACGTGATTTGGCATTCCACCACCATCACAGTCTTGTGTCGCCATTGGATGCGTTGGATCACCACACATGAGTACACAGATATCTACTTCTGCTTCTAATGCAATGAAACAATCATCACTTGGATCTCCAGGATCACCACCGTTCTGACATTCTGTATGGTTATCTATTCCACCACCATCGCAATCTAGATCAGCTAATGGGTGATTTGGATCACCTCCAATCAATACACAAATGTCTAATCCACAACCCAAAGCTGCTTCACATTCATCTGAGGCATCTTCTGGATCATAACCGTATAGACATTCATTGATATTCGGTACGCCACCATTATCACAATCCATTGTTGCCATTGGGTGATAAGTGCCATCAGGATTAATTAAGATATCACATACATCGATATCACCGTCAATCGCTGCTTGACAATCATCAGCTGGATCTAATGGGTCTTCTCCTGTGTAACATTCTTCAATGTTTGGTACACCACCTTCATCACAGTCTAGCGTCGCCATTGGATGTGTTGGATCGCCTCCTATTATTGCACATAGATCAACTCCACCTGCGATTGCTATCGCACACTCGTCAGCTGGATTTGATGGATCACCACCATTGTCACACTCTGTCTGGTTGTCTACACCACCTTTATCACAATCCGCTGTCGCTAGTGGGTGACTTGGGTCATCGGCAAGAATAACACAGATATCTTGACTTCCGTCTAACTCATCACATGGGTCAGGTGCATTACAATAGAAGTCATCACTAGGATCTGTTGGATCATCTCCATTATTACATTCAATAATGTTGATGATGCCACCATTATCACAATCTTGAGTAGATAATGGGTGCGATGGATCAACTAGAATAATTGCACAGATATCAACCTCAGCATCAAGGATGGTTGCACAGTCATCTGTAGGATTACTTGGATCCTGACCGTGGTAGCATTCTTTGATGTTCATTGCTCCTCCATTGTCACAATCCGCTGTTGCTAGTGGGTGATTAGGATCGCCATTGATTAGTGCACAAATATCAATTTGCTCGTCTATCGTTGTTTGACAATCATCCGCAGGATCTAATGGATCTTCTCCACTAGCACACTCTGTTTCATTGTCTATTCCTCCGTTATCACAGTCCATAGTTGACATTGGGTGTGTTGGATTTGCAGTTAGTATAGCACAGATATCAACTTCTCCGTCTACAGCTGCTTCACAGTCATCTGCAGGATCAGCTGGATCATGACCATTCTGACATTCCGTATAGTTATCTACTCCACCTCCATCACAATCAGCTGTTGCTAATGGATGCGTTGAGTTCCAACCAATGATTGCGCAGATGTCTAAACCACCATCAATCGCTGCTTGACAATCGTCAGCTGGATCAAATGGATCTTCTCCTGTGTTACACTCATCAATATTCAACACGCCGCCTCCATCACAATCCTGTGATGCCATTGGGTGGGTTGGATCAACCAAAATCAATACACAGATGTTGACTCCTCCTTGATCTGCAACATCACAATCGTCTGCTGGGTCGTTTGGATCACCTCCATTCGCACATTCTGTCTCATTATCCATACCGCCATTATCACAATCTAACGTAGATAATGGATGTGTTGGATTACTTGCCAATAATACGCAAATATCGGTACCATCTGTCTCAGCCTCTAAGCAAAGATCTCTGCAGTTGTTGTCATCTCCAGGATCACTTGGATCGTCTCCAGCTGCGCACTCATCCGCATTGCTCACTCCACCGCCATCGCAGTCTAATGTACCCCATGGATGTGCTGGATTGCTAGCTAGAATTGCACAGATATCTATTCCAGTATCAGCTGCCACCTCACAGTCATCCGCTGGATCACTTGGGTCGCCTCCGTTCATACACTCGTCATAGTTATTGGCTCCTCCGTTATCACAATCTAGTTGACTTAGTGGATGCATAGGATCTGCTCCAATTAGTACACAGATATCTAATCCTCCGTTTATCGCTACATCACAATCGTCTGCAGGACTACTTGGATTGCCTCCATTACTGCATTCATCTGCATTCGTCACTCCACCATTATCACAATCTTCAGAACCTAATGGGTTCATTGGATCAGCTGATAAAATCATACATACATCTACAGTTCCGTCATTGACCAAATCACACTCGTCGGCAGGATCTAATGGATCGTTTCCATTAGCACATTCAGTTGCATTATCAACTCCTCCTTCATCACAATCTAATGTTCCGATTGTATTCATTGGATCTGCTGCTAGGATTGCACAGATATCTATATTTCCTGCTTCTGCATCATGGCAGCCACAAGTAGGATCATCAGCTGGATCGTTTGGATCAGTTCCTGCAATACACTCATCTGCGTTGCTCACACCTCCGCCATCACAGTCTAATGTAGCCCATGGATGTGTTGGATCTGCTGCTATCATCGCACAGATATCAATATCAAGTGTAGAAGCAACATCACAATCATCTCCTGGATCCATTGGATCACCACCATTTGCACATTCATCGTAGTTATTCACACCACCTCCATCACAATCTTGCGTTGCCATTGGATGTGTTGGATCTGCTCCGATTAGTGCACATAGATCAAGTCCGCCATCTTCTGCAGCCTGACAATCATCGGCTGGATCTGTAGGATCTTCTCCTGTGATACATTCATCATAGTTTGAGACTCCCCCTCCGTCACAGTCTACTGTTGCTAGTGGACTTGTTGGATCTAGTAGGACAATTACGCAGATATCTAATCCAGCGTCTGCTACAACATCACAGTCATCGGCTGGATCGTTTGGATCGCCTCCGTTAGCACATTCTGTGGCATTATCAGCTCCCCCTTCATCACAGTCTAGTGTTCCAATTGGACTGTTTGGATTCGCAGCGATTACTGCACAAATATCAATGTCTCCTGCCGCTGCTGCGTCACATGGGCAGTACATATCATCACTTGGGTTTGATGGATCATCTCCATTCATACATTCAGTGATGTTATCAATTCCACCGCCATCACAGTCTAATGTAGCCCATGGGTGCGTAGTATCGAATGTGCCGTCTCCATCAGGATCTAGTGCTGCACAAATATCTGCTCCAGTATTTGCTGCAACATCACAGTCATCAGCTGGATCACTTGGATCACCTCCATTTGTACATTCATCGTAATTATTTGCTCCTCCATTATCACAATCGAGCGTCGCTAGTGGATGCATTGGATCTGAACCGATTAAGAGACAAATATCAAGTCCACCTGCTATTGCAATATCACAATCATCGCCTGGATCACTTGGATCACCTCCATTGGCACACTCATCTGCGTTACTTACACCTCCGCCATCGCAATCTGCTGAACCTAATGGGTTCATTGGATCTGCAGTTAGGATCATACATACATCAACTGTTCCATCATTGACTAAATCACAGTCATCTGCAGGATCTAATGGATCGTCTCCATTCGCACATTCTGTTGCATTATCTACGCCACCGTCATCACAGTCTAATGTACCTAATGGATTCAGTGGATCTGCTGCTAAGATTGCACAAATATCGATTGTTCCTGCTTCTGCATCATGGCACGCACATGTTGGATCATCGGCTGGATCATTAGGATCCGTTCCAGCGATACACTCATCAGCGTTACTTACTCCTCCACCATCGCAGTCTAATGTACCCCAAGGGTGTGTTGGATCTGCTGCTAGAATTGCACAAATATCAATATTAAGCGTTGAAGCCACATCACAGTCATCCGCTGAATCTGCTGGATCGCCTCCATTCATACACTCTTCAATATTATTCACGCCACCTTCATCGCAGTCAGCCATTGCTAATGGACCAGTAGGATCGTTCAGTACAATTGCACAAATATCGACACCCGCAGCTATAGCTACTTCACAATCATCTAGTGGATCGCTTGGATCGTTTCCTTCTGCACATTCCGTTGCATTATCGACTCCACCACCATCACAGTCTTCTGAACCTAATGGATTCATAGGGTCGACTACTAGAATTGCACATACATCTACCGTACCATCGTTTACTAAATCACAATCATCTGCTGGATCTAATGGATCATTTCCTTCTGCGCATTCCGTTGCATTATCTACTCCTCCCTCGTCACAGTCTTCTGTTCCGATTGGGTTCGTTGGATCTGCTGCAAGTATTGCACAAATATCAATGGTGCCTGCTTCTGCATCATGACAGCCACAAGTTGGGTCATCTGCAGGATCATTTGGATCAGTGCCGGCGATGCACTCATCGGCATTGCTTACGCCTCCACCATCACAGTCTAATGTTCCCCAAGGGTGCATTGGATCTGCTGCTATTAGCGCACAAATATCAATGTCCAGTGTTGAGGCTACATCACAGTCATCCGCTGGATCGGCTGGATCTCCTCCGTTTTGACATTCTTCAATATTGTTTACGCCACCTTCATCACAATCTGCCAGTGCTAGTGGGCCTGTTGGATCGTTTAAGACAATCGCACAGATATCCACTCCACCGTCGATTGCTGCCTGACAGTCGTCTGCTGGATCAAATGGATCTTCTCCACTTGCACATTCATCGATATTCGATACGCCACCTCCATCACAGTCAACACTTGCTAATGGGTGTGTTGGATCGCCTGCTAGTAAGACACAAAGGTCGATTCCTGTTGCCTGCCATAGATCGCAATCATCTGCGGGATCTAGTGGGTCGCCTCCTTCTGCACATTCTGTCGCATTATCTACTCCTCCTTCGTCACAGTCTAGTGTGCCGATTGGGTTCGTTGGATCTGCTGCTAGTATTCCACAAATATCAATGGTGCCCATTTCTGCATCGTGACATCCACATGTTGGATCATCTGCTGGATCGTTTGGATCGGTGCCTGCTATACACTCATCTGCATTGCTGACTCCGCCGCCATCACAGTCTAATGTACCCCATGGGTGCATTGGATCTGCAGCTATTAGTGCACAGATATCTACTCCAGTATCGGCTGCTACATCACAGTCATCCGCTGGGTCCGCTGGATCTCCTCCGTTTTGACATTCTTCGATGTTGTTTACGCCACCTTCATCACAATCTGCAAGTGCTAGTGGGCCTGTTGGATCCGCTAGTACGATTACACAAATATCTACGCCTTCTGCTATTGCTGCGTCACAGTCGTCCGCTGGATCGAATGGATCTTCTCCTGCGTTACATTCATCTGCATTGCTGACTCCGCCGCCATCACAATCCAAATCTGCCATTGGGCTCATTGGGTCTGCTGCGATTATTGCACAGATATCAACGTCACCAACTTCTGCGACTAAGCAATCATCTTCAGGGTCTAATGGATCACCACCTTCTGCGCATTCTGTTGCATTATCGATACCACCTTCATCACAATCTAACGTTCCAATCGAGTTCATTGGGTCCGCTACTAAGATTGCACAGATATCAATCGTTCCTTGTTCTGCATCGTGACAGGCACAAGTTGGATCGTCGGCTGGATCGTTCGGGTCGGTGCCCGCTATACATTCATCTGCATTGCTAACTCCACCACCGTCACAGTCTAATGTACCCCACGGATTCATTGGATCTGCTGCTAGTATTGCACAAATATCTACGCCCATTTCTGAGGCTGCTTCACAGTCATCTGCTGGATCGGCGGGGTCACCACCGTTTTGGCATTCGTCAATGTTGTTTACTCCACCTTCATCACAATCTTGTGTGGCAAGCATTCCCATTGGATCATTCAATACAATTGCACAGATATCTAATTCATTATTTATTGCGGATTCACAGTCGTCTGCTGGATCGAATGGATCTTCTCCACTATCACATTCTTCTATGTTGCTTACGCCGCCGCCATCACAGTCTACACTTGCTAGTGGATGCATTGGATCACCGGCCAATAGAATACATAGATCAATTCCTGTATGCTGCCACATGTCGCAATCATCTGCAGGATCAATTGGATTTCCTCCGTTCGCACATTCTGTTGCATTATCTACGCCACCTTCGTCACAATCTAATGTGCCGATTGGGTTATCTGGATCGAGTGCTAGTAATGCGCAGATATCAAGTGTTCCCGCTTCTGCCTCATCACAAGCGCATTGTGGATCATCACTTGGATTACTTGGATCGTCTCCAGTAATACATTCTGTAATATTATCAACTCCGCCACCATCACAATCCATAGTCGCCCATGGGTGCGTTGGGTCAAAGGTTCCATCTCCATCAGGATCTAGAACTGCACAGATAGAAACACCTGCTGCTCCTGCACTTTCGCAATCGTCAGCTGGGTCGCTTGGATCTCCACCGTTTATACATTCCTGGTAGTTATTTACACCACCGTCATCACAATCTGCGAGTGCTAATGGTCCCATTGGATCAGCTAGTACGATTACGCAGATATTGACATTTTCTGCTATCGCCGCATCACAGTCATCCATTGGATCAAAAGGATCTTCTCCTGCGTTACACTCGTCTATATTTAAGACGCCTCCGCCATCACAGTCAAGACTTGCCATTGGGTGCATTGGATCTGCTGCTATCAAAGCACAGATATCTACTTCTGCAATCTCAGCCATATCACAATCATCAGCTGGATCTAAAGGATCTCCTCCTTCTTCACATTCTGTTAAGTTATCTACTCCGCCTTCGTCGCAGTCTAATGTCCCAATTGGATTTGTTGGATCAACTGCTAGAATAGCACAGATATCAATTGTTCCCGCTTCTGCATCATGACAGGGGCAAGTTGGATCGTCACTTGGATCGCTTGGATCTGTTCCTGCTATACATTCATCTATGTTGCTTACTCCTCCTCCGTCACAGTCCTGGGTAGCCCATGGGTGGGTTTCATCGAAAACTCCGTCTCCATCAGGGTCAAGTTCTGCACAGATGTCCATGCCTTCCTCTGCTGCTATCTGGCAGTCGTCGTCGGAGTCTCCTGGATTTCCTCCTGACAAGCATTCTGTAATGTTGTCTACTCCTCCCATATCGCAATCCCAGGTTGCTAAAGGAGAATCCATCATTGTTGAATCTGTTATAATACAACAGAATGCATTCGGATCTGTCATTGCTAACTCACAACAATCTGGAAGAGCCATCTTGAATACTGTGTCTACAGGCGTAGAACATATACCGTTAAGAACTATTGCTGTGTAGTAACCTGTAATATTCGCTGCAATATGGACGTTGCTTGTCCCTGATTGAACTAATACTGCTGGTCCTCCAGATGTACTTGAATAATAGAAATCGTAGTTTGAAGAACCTGCTGGTAAAACTGTAATAGTTGGTGGGTCTTCAGGGAAGTAGCACTCTCCATATTTAGCATCACAAATGATATCTGGAATTGGTGGAGTTAAAACATTCACTGAGAAGGTTGCTGTTGTTGTACAACAATTACCTGCACCAAAAGTTTGAGTAGGTATAGTTGTTGGAAATGCATCACAATCTGCAGGGTTAGTAACAGTAACCGTATAAACTATACTTGCATCTGGATTACAAATCATTGGAGTAGCAGATGTGGAATCATCAAGATAAGTACCAGGAGACCAGCTAACACTTACTGCTCCTAACCATTCTTCAGGGATACCAGCATCTAATGTAGTACATTCTAAATTACACACAATTGCTGAACCGTCTGCCAATGTAAAATCATCTAACTGAATGATTTCAATAACCCAAGTTGTGTCACATCCACCAGTACCACCAGTAACTGCAAGCTGCACAGGTGAGCTGGGGTAGCCGCCAAGCAAAAGTTCTCCCCTTGAGTCAGGGGTTACAGTTCCTAAACTTGCTGGCATTAGATATTCGAAGCTATAGTTACTGCAGGTTATAAGACTTACTACTTCTCCGGGGCAAATGATCAATGGATCAGTTAAGCCTGCTAAGAAGTCTGGCTTTGGAGGTCCAGTATATTCAAATACTTGTGAATCACAAGCACAATTTGGATCAATTGTCATTTTCACTAGTAATGGGCATGTAAATTCTTCTGCAACAGATCCGATCGAACCAGTTATTTCTTCTGACATCCCTGCTCCAACATTAACCATGGAAGATCCTGTATAGATGGTTTGATCATAACTGTCAATCATTCCATTTTGATCGATATCATAGACAAATTCAAACGTTACAGGTCCACTGTAAGGTGTACTATCTGCTTCAACCGTTATCATATAGTCTAAGGTTGCATTTAATGGATCTTCATCACATGCAACGATCAACTCTACCTCCGACATTTGAATTGGTGGATTAATTTCTAAGACTAAATATTGATTAATAGAATTATTCACAAAGACTGGACATGCCATGCCTGTGGTAACACAAATAATACTATCCAATTCTGACATAATCAATGCTTCGACAAGTACCTCTCCACATTCGACACTAGGATCAACTTCAAGCTCTACAGTTCCTGCAAAGGACTGTTGAGGATTCAATCCATCTGGGACATCAAAACATACTTCAACACTTCCATCTGCCTGTGCCGTTTCTGTTACATTCGTTGGTGTAAAGGCTCCTGGTGAAGTAAACACAAAACTACCAGGTGTATACAGTAAGCTAGGAGGGAAAGTCATACAAGTCGTAGTATTGTTTGAAACGCCTCCAGTCGTTGATAGATTCACTGCAGAGAAGCTAACTGGTACTGGACCTCCGCAAACATAATCAATCGGATCCATGTTGATCACAAACTGGGCAAAATCTGCAGGATCTGCACCGTTTACAATAATTCCTGGATGAGGTATCCAGCCTGAATTAATTCGTTGTTCGCATGGGTCGTCTGCATCTGTTTTTACGTAGAATGGTGTATTAGATACATATTCATCACAGTTGGTTTCTGCTACAAAACGATAGATTAATAAATTATCGCCAGCTGGTGCTAGTATTCCAGGGAAGCCATTTTGTAGTATTGGAGGTACTGACACATCAAATATTGAAGATGCAGGTCCATATGGACTCGTCCCTCCCCCCGTTGGATCTGACATTCCTACTCCAGGTGCGCCTGAAATTCCAGGATATACATACTCAAATGAACCTGGGATATAAGTTAACCCAGCAGGAAGTACAATTTGTGTTTCTAAATTCGTGAGAATTGCATCTTTTACGTTCTTTATTAGTATTTCTAAATGCACTGTATCACAAAGATCTGCATATTTTGGAGCTGCAGTTTCCCATGTATTTTGTATTTCTGCTTCTCCAGCAGTATACTCATAACAACATGTTGCAGATGTACAGGCATCTCCACCTCCAGCTAACAACTGTGAAGTCAATTCAGGTGATAAGCAACCTGATGCAGAGCTAATACAAACTTCAGTTAACAAATCTTCTGTTGGACAGAACAACAATTCTGTTTCAATAATAATTTCGAAGCAATCTCCCGCACTTAAGTCAGGTGTTTGCACATAGTATGTGTTTGCTGTAGCACTGGTTCCGGTTTGAGACCAGGTCACAGGGTTTCCATTACCATCAGTTACATTGATTAGATCAACGGTAAGCGGAACGTTAATTGAAGTCACTACGTTCATGTGTGTTCCTGCTCCACTTGCACATACCTCATATGTATTGAATTCAGAAGCGCCAGAAGCATCTCCTACAAAGTCCTTTTGAATTGTGCAGGCTAATGGACCAAGACTAGATGCCATCTCCATATAGTTCAATGATTTTCCATATAGGGTATCTAAGTGATAATCTTTTTCATCAAACTTAGGTGTATTGTAGCCAGTTGTTCCTGGTCCACCTCCATTACATTCAGGGATTGGCCATGTTTGAGAAGGATCACCAAAGAAACTTACAAGTGGAGTAACAGCAGGACGTGAATGGTAATTACAATGATATCCCTCAGACTGAAAGCTGCAAGGTAGAGAATATACGAGTCCTATATCATAATCTGTGGGTTCTGGAACAGATCCTGGGCATATTTTTTTAAGATCGTAAGTTATCACAAGTTTCTCAGGAGTGGCACCTCCTAATCCTATACCGAACTCAGGAAATTCCGTTGGGTCTAGTAACATAGTACTACTTGCTCCACTAGGCGTACAACAATTGCTAGCAGAAACTGGATCATAAACACACGTAGATGCATCGTCAAAAGTTGGATCTGTTAAAGCAACAGGGTTTCCAGCATAAGTTGCCATTAGGTTTGAGCCGTAAGCAAATGGTGTAGTTAGTGGTAGGGAAATTGAGTCGAAATGATAGATTGGTCTATACTCATTTGGGTACCAATCAGCATCGGCATTTGACGCCATTTCTATGGTATGTGTTACCGTTGCATCACAGCTTGTGGCATTTATATCTGTTACAGCCTTTAGGGTATCAGGACAATACAATTCGATTGGCATAGGGGTTTGACAACCAGCACTTTGGTTTGTAAATGTTCCTGAAACATATTGATATACGGCACCATAAGAATACATGTTTAAATTACCTTTTGGTTTTGCAGCAATATCTGCATTTTCCATCCGGTAAGGGTTCTTCTGTAATGGTACTGCGTATCTTACGTGAAATTTGTCTCCATCTTCGAAACCTGCCATTTGGGTTTCAAGCTCAGTCAAACATTCACCTGTTGCAGCAGTAGGAGAACCATTAGCAAATTCTGTTTCTCTATTCATTATAAGAAAATACACTCCTTCGTTATCACGAGCATCATATGTATCATTATTGGGCCAAATATGAGTGGCACCTGGAACAACAGTACTCTGACCTCCACGATATTGATAGTAGGATTGATTACCTGAATTACATCCTCCTGTCAAATCAACTGGGACTCTTACACCTGGGTTAGATGCTTTTTCAAATGAAAATTCTGCAACTCTGGAATTTGAATAATGCGGTAACAATTCTAATCCTGGACTATGGTATCTTCCGAATACAGACCATGCAAAGTTGTATATATATAGTCTGTGACCTTCTGACAACTTTTCTCCATCTAGTATTTCATGAACTGCATGGACATATACAGAATCACAAGGTAAAAATCTTTTCTTATCTAATGTTGAAATGGTTGATGTATCAACAGGTGTTGTCATTGTTGCGTCTGTATATCCGTAATCCGTTCGTCTTACTTCTTCAAAATGACTTTGAATAAAACACTCACACATACAGTTTCTTACTGCAGAGAAGGTAGATTGTTCGCAAGCTCTTACGATGGTACATGCGTCAGGAGTACAATCATTACAAACTTCCACAACATTGAACGTAGCTCCTACATATCTTCTTGAGTAGCAGATACAAGAATCTATAGTGATATCAAAGCTATAACAGACTTGCCCGGTGGGCATTGCGTCTCCTGCATTTATTCTTATTACTTTATTGTCGGGAACTAATGTGTCGTATGTAACCGATACATCTGTTGCAGGAACAGGTGTTCCATCGTACATGACCGTACTCATTTCGAGCTCCATGTCTGAGACAAGTGCAGGTGCTCCGGTAAGGTCGAGTTCGAAATAAATATCACTATTACCACAACCCGTAACACCGTTGCTACCAAATTCATAACAAAACTCAACATCGACTGTTTTTGAGGCAGAACTTACACCAAAGTCAAACGTAACTATTCCATTTCCGATTGTATCTGGATTTACAGTAGTTGAGGTTGAGCCATAAGAGAATACTGTTGGTGTAATCGCCCTATTCAAATTAAATGGAGCATCACAGTTTCTTAGTCCTTTAACTTTTGCGCTATTTGCTTCACAATCAATAGATGCACAGCCAGAAAGGCCACCATCTTGACATTTGATTGCTGCTTCAAATCGAATTGTTACTTGATCTCCTCCGACAATATCATCAAAGAAACCATCGCCATCTGCATCGGACAATCCTCCCGGACCATCCGGATCAGTAGTAAAGTTTAATGAACTTGCCATAAAGTAAGTTCCATCGAAATAAAGATCAGTTGCCGGAAATGCAGCTCCTCCAACAATCATTGCACTTACCGCTTCGAATGCATCTCCTGCACAAACTTGAATACCACCTTCAAAATCTCTAATTAATCCTTTTAGCGAATCAGTTTGATTAGAAACAAAGGTAAGTTCAAAAATAGCATTGTCTCCGCAAATTTGTGGCGTTTGAATTGTTGTACTGGTAATTTGAGGTGCATTTTGGAAGTTTGGCGCATATCGATAATTACCTTCTGCAATAGATGGATCCGTACATGGCTCATCTGAATCTCCACAACCAAATGACGCTTTATAAGTAACATCAATGATGTCTCTCCTTGTATCACAATCCAACAATTGAATGTAACATACTTGCACAACAACAGTTTCATCCTCGTCAAGGGTTCCTGCTGAAAAGTAAGTATCATCAATGACTGCATCTACTTCCATCGTACCAGGATTATAGGTATATGGGACATTAACTCCACCAATGTTTATGGTCATGTCAAAATCTGGTGCCAATTCCACACCATCAATTTCAAAATCAAATTCAGTGATGGAGGCATCAATACCTGTTTGTTTAATTGTGATATTACTACATCTTTCATCAGCAGTTGTAATACTAGCTGCAACGGGACTAACACTTAAAATATTAAGTGATGGTCTCCTAGTATACAATCCATAATCATTTAACCCAGTCCAAGTTTCGGTGCATGGGGTTGCTCCTATGAAGAAATCAAACGTTGCACCGAAGAAGAATTCTGTATCCGGTGGAAGGGTATAGATATCACATGTAGCAGTTATGGTAAACCATACTATTTGTACGCTATCTGCTCCAAGCATTGCCAAGGTGAATTCTGGGTTGTTTGGATCTGAAACATTTCCTTGAGCTACTGGATAGCTGGGATCAAAAAATCCAAAATCCCCTGCATATTCATAGCCAAGGGGGACGTTTAATGTTAATTCAGAAAAAGAAAGTACTTGACCTGAAGTGTTATTAATGTACATTGAAATTGTATCGGGAACACCGCATACAGTTACTTCATTAACTTCTGGATAACCAGGGACGCCCCTTAAATCGTCCATAAAAATTGTTGGACATTGGGCATTTGCGTTTGCAAAAAAGCCAATCATCAATATTGCTGCAAAACAACATTTTAATATTAATTTATTAAAAATGAAGGCACTTTTTGATAACTGCTTACTAAAATAGTGAGTGCTAAAATGAGTTCTTCTCATGACAAGGGATTTGATTTGGTTTATGTTTCGATTTAGGTATATAACAAGATTATCCTTAGTAAGAATTTATACTAAGAATAAGGTACTACGCACTACGTATGTAGCTTCACCGGAATGAAATATGATAAATACAGATAGGGGGGCGCATGTGCAGTAGGTGTTAAATTCATTTGGATTTGAGTTTGGGTTATAAAACTTACTTGCTAACGTAAATGTAGTTATAATTTTATTATAAAAAAAATACCACACTTTAAATATATAACAATGAACTGCTTACATTACAAATTATTAATTAAAATAATTTATTTGACAAAGATTACATGTAGATTACAGAGTCCTAATAAAATTTTAGTAATATTTAATAATTCCAATTAATCTTGTGTAGGAACGACTATTATACTCCCCTAAGTCGAAATTTATATAAGTGAAGAATAAACTTAGAACTAAAAATACTAGTCGACCTAAATACAGTCTAAAATCATAAAATTAGGCCTAGTTTCGAACTTACTATACATGTCAATAAACAGTGAATTAATTTTAATACAACTGTTTTCGAGGAATTATTTATATAACTATTTGAATAAAAAAACTGGTAGGATTTGTATTCGGGTTTATCAATTCATAAGCATTTGGGTTTATAAACGGGTTTTATTTTGGGATTTGATTCTAATTCGTCTATGATAAAAATAGAAATAATTAATATTAAAAACAAATTTTACACCCTACTTCGATTGAAGAAAGATCTATATTCCCATTTTTTTTATTTTTCAATTTAGCCCTAGTTCAACACGTTGTTTTATCTTAAAAACTACTAGAATGGTCTTTACATATTAAACATTGCTATAACGAATCATTTATTTTCATTATTAAAAATATACTACTTTTTTAAAATCTGAAGCAAAACATCCAAAATTTTTGCGGCTGCTACGGCGATAACAGTACCAGGACCGAAAACACCGACCACTCCCTTTTCATATAAAAACTCATAATCTTGAACTGGAATCACGCCACCGACAACCACCATTATATCTTCTCTTTTTAGTTTTGTCAATTCTGCAATCACCTGAGGAACTAACGTTTTGTGCCCAGCTGCCAGAGATGAGATTCCGAGTATGTGCACATCATTTTCGATTGCTTGTAGTGCAGCCTCTTTAGGTGTTTGAAACAATGGCCCGATATCAACATCAAAACCCAGATCTGCAAAACTGGTAGCGATGACTTTAGCTCCTCGATCGTGACCATCCTGTCCGAGTTTAGCCACCATGATTCTTGGCCTACGGCCTGCCAACTCTGCAAATTGGTTGGCCAGATTCCGTGCTTGCTTAAAATTTGTGTCCATAGCTATTTCTTTTGAGTAAACCCCAGAAATGGAACGCGTGACTGCTTGATATCTGCCAAAAACAGTTTCAAGCGCCGTAGAGATCTCGCCTAGTGTAGCACGATGTCTTGCAGCTTCAACTGCAAGCTCTAACAGATTGCCATTGCCAGATTTCGCAGCTGCTTCAAGCGCTTCTAATGCAGCGCTGACTAATTCTTTGTTTCGATTCTTCTTGATTGAATTTAGGCGTTCAACTTGTGAGGTCCGTACGGCAGTATTATCGACTTCGAGAATGTCTAAAAACTCATCTTCATCAGGAGGTGTACGGAAGACGTTCACTCCAATGATCTGATCTTTCCCGCTATCAATTCTAGCTTGTTTGCGGGCAGCAGCTTCTTCTATTTTCATTTTGGGGATACCCGTTTCAATCGCTTTCGCCATACCACCGAGTTCTTCTACTTCCTCAATTAATGCCCAGGCACGTGTCGCCAGTTCATGTGTCAATCGTTCTACATAATAGGAACCTGCCCAAGGATCTACCGCTTTTGTGATGTCAGTTTCTTGTTGGAGATATTTTTGGGTATCGCGCGCAATTTTTGCTGAGAAATCTGTTGGCAACGCAATGGCTTCATCTAGCGCATTCGTATGTAGAGACTGTGTCCCTCCGAATACTGCAGACATCCCTTCTATGCACGTCCTTCCTATATTATTGTAGGGATCTTGCTCAGTAAGACTCCAGCCAGATGTCTGACAATGGGTTCGAAGTGCCATCGATTTAGGGTTCTTAGGATCAAACTGTTTTACGATTTTCGCCCAAAGCATCCGAGCAGCACGCATTTTTGCAATTTCCATAAAATGATTCATCCCAATGCCCCAGAAAAAAGAGATCCTAGGTGCGAAGTCATCAATTTTCAGTCCTGCTTTTAATCCTGCACGAATGTACTCAAGCCCATCAGCTAATGTGTATGCCATTTCAATATCAGCTGGTGCGCCCGCTTCGTGCATGTGGTATCCACTTACACTAATAGAATTGAAGCGAGGCATGTGTTCAGAAGTATATTCAAAAATATCTGCTATAATCTGTATAGATGGCCCTGGAGGATAGATATAAGTGTTTCGCACCATAAATTCCTTGAGTATATCATTTTGAATGGTTCCACTTAGCTGCTCTTTGCTAACACCTTGTTCCTCTGCAGCAACGATGTAAAACGCCATTATAGGAATGACGGCTCCATTCATCGTCATCGAAACAGACATTTTGTCTAGTGGAATACGATCAAACAGTATCTTCATGTCTTCCACATTATCAATTGCAACACCTGCCTTCCCAACATCTCCTTCTACGCGTGGGTGGTCAGAGTCGTAGCCTCGATGTGTGGCTAGGTCAAACGCAACTGAGAGTCCTTTTTGACCGGCTGCTAGATTCCTTCTATAGAATGCGTTGCTTTCTTCAGCTGTTGAAAACCCCGCATATTGCCGAATCGTCCAAGGCCGGACGGTATACATACTGCTGTATGGGCCATTTAGATATGGTGGGAGACCTGCTGCAAAGTCTAAGTGCGTCAAACCATCAAGATCCTTTTTATTGTAATTCGATTTTACAAGGATTTGTTCTGGTGTTTCGTAGGATTGGCTATCTGATTCTCCTTGGTTCTTTGAAGGAGATAACGGATCTATCTTTTTAAAATCTGGTCGCATTTTGTAAAGGTAATAATTGAATAATTATTAATGATTAAATATGAATGAATAATTATTATCACACCTAGACCTGATTGATTTTCAATAATGTCCAATATTAGAACTTTACGGGACACAATCAATAATCATGCTATTGGGTATGTATTTTATTCCTTTATAAAAAGAAGAACAAAAGGACTATATCAACGAATACTTGCCTAATCCTTTCCCACTATTTTGACGCAGAAATTACATACCTATCCTGTTTCTGTTGTTCCAACTGATACTTCGATCACCTGCTTGACAGCTACCATTTAACTCTACATCTTCTTGAGAATAACCAACTATATTTCGAGCATTCCAAATCTGGCTGCGATCAATTGAATTAATGACGTTATCATTTGATGCATCGCCTGCCCACAATGCTAAGCGGTTGTTGATTAGTGTCATTGCTCCTGCGGGTGCTATTGGGTTTTGTGGATTGACAAAGCCGACAACAGCAGCAGTCGTTGCATTTAAATTCATAGTGTTTGTGGTGTGCACTCTTAAGTGATTTCTGTGGGCTACTGCAACATAATAGTCATTCGGACCAACATTATCAAACTGAAGTGGGGCATTTCCATCCATGTCAACAATGCGCCCATCACGTCTAACTAAGCCAGACCGAGTAGCTAGAACAATTGTGGGATCATTTTTATCTAACAGTTGAACAAATACCCAGTCTACAATTGCACGAGGTCCGGTAACATTTAAGACGGTCAAGTCAACGATTGACTCCCCACCAGGATGGTTTACTGGAGTATGTCCAAGCGCTGTATACGGCTCAGTAATAGGAATTAGATTTTGGGCTCTTAGTGCATCATCCATTAGATTGGTCCCAGTGAATGGTCCTTCAAGCATTGCTCTTACATCAGCAAGGACAAAAGCAACAGGCGGTGGCGGTGTGCCAGTAATGACCAAGCCTCCATTTGGATCAAACGGGTCTGACCACTTAGGATCTGTGTATACATTTGTTCCTGAAAGGGTTTTAATAAACGCTTCGAGCGCACTGCGCTCAGCATTCGTCATGTTAAGACGTTGCGGGTTACCACCAGGGCGCAATCTATTATCTAAGTTCGGATTATTTACGTTTGGCATTAGATTGTAGTGACTGACCACCTGATTAAACGTTACACCTTGGTGCATTAAAGGCGAGTTTAGAGTCCCAGCTGTATTGAAGATATCTCTTAAGCTAGGAGACCGTTCATTATTAAGGTCTTGCCCTTGTCCACCTATGACGCCTACAAATCCATTGTTTCTTGAATTGGGGACAATATCAAATTCAGGAGCCCCGTGGCAAGCCTGACAGCCAATTCCTCCTCCGACACGTGCGCCTTGATTATTGAATTGAGGTGGTGTCATAAACAGATTTTTTCCGTTATTTTCTTGCTGTGTGAAATTTGGAAAGGGTGCATTCTGATTATTTACAACAGCCCTTCCTGCATCATATTTTGAATCAAATGACTGAATACTTCTAATGAATTGTGCAAGTGCACGTTGGATTCTGAGTTCAGTAACTTGATTATCTCCATATACGAACGTGAATAAATCTTGATAGTATGATTCATCTTCCATCTTGCTTATCAATGAATCTATGTCTGGGTCGCCATTTGTTCCACTAAAGCCCATTTCTGCATGGTCTTGGATTGGTTGAGTGGTTTGTTCCTCAAGATTGTTAGCTCGTTCATCCCAGAAGAATTGTTGCTCGACTCCAAATCTGGCATTGATGAGTCTCATGGAGTGTCTATTAGTGGTTCCGTTTACCCCTGTACTTGCGATGTCAGGGTCACTGAATGCGAATGCCTGTTGATGGCAGGATGCACAAGAGATGGTATTATCTACCGACAACTTTTTATCATAAAACAATACTCTTCCAAGGGTTGCGGCGGCATCTGTGATCGGATTATTCCCAGGGGTGTTGTCTTTGTTTATGTAGTTGGGGATGGGTTGGTTTGCATAGTTATCCAAAGCAGACAAATCAATAATTCCGTTATTCTCAACTTTCATAAAGGAAAGGAAAATCAAGACTCCAACGACGAGAAAAGCAACTTTTGTATACTGCATAGTTAAACTACATTTTTTATGATTGTTACTTACTTTGACAACAATAAGATAATAATCCTTCAGAATAAACACAAGGAATTGCGCTAAATGATAATTTTATATTGTATTGCTTCTAATCTTCTTCAGGCGTATATGAATTCTTAAACAAGATGTTATTTTTAATGTAAGAATAATCTTCTTGTTCCCAATAATCCTCGCCTTCTGGTTTATAGCTATGCGTTGCTTTTCTTAGGAAGAATTCGCCATTTTCATATTTATAAACCATTTTATATTGATCATTGTTATAGTCCTCATTGTAATATCCAGAATAATAAATGTTGATTTGAAATCCATCTTTCAGAATCTCTATTTCTGTAAGCGGTCTATTCTCAGTATGTTCAATGAGTGTTTTTGAGAACGTTTTCAATCGATAATCTCCTCTAGTATCGTTCATCAAAATGGCTACCAAAGATTTATTCTTGTTTTGTTCACCATAATCCATTTTTGTGCTCGTAGCATATAGAACTACATCCATATATCCATCTTGATTAAGATCTCCTTCTTTAAATGAATTGATTCCATAATCAGGAATTTCCTGCTCTAAATACTCAGCAATTTTAGTGTAGGTAGAGGGAATTATTTCTAAGGAATCTCCATTGAAAAAATAATCAAAATCCAGGTTCATATCAGCAACAAATTGATAGCCTTCTTCACCAGGAACATCAATCGTTTCGCCATCATATCTATTTTGGCTAACGACTCCTTTTTTTCCATTCAAATAACTGGGAAAAGTTAGGTCTGAACCATTGGACAAACCACCATCACCAACACCAGTTCCATCGATAAAATCATAAAACTGTTTTCCATCCCAACCAATATAATCGTCCCCACTTGTTTCTCCGCAACTTTCTGCCATGTAACATAAAGAAATAATGTCTTGAATTCCATCCAATCCCATGTTTCCATTTGGGTGAGCACCATCAGGAGAAAAAAGATCTTTTGAATGCGTTGCTACTATCTTTTTGTTCTTAATTGCTAGAATTTTATGGGGTAGTAACGCAAACATTAGATCATCTTCTTTGTAAGAATAAAAGAAATAATCCGAAAGGTATTCCCGCCAGACATAACCATTCTTTTTCCCATAAGTAACCCTTGACCATAAACCTGGTTTTCCATTTACGGTGTCCTTATGAAATTCTTTTAACTCATTTACAACTGCCCCTAGGCTTAACACTTTAATCGTTTTGGATTGCAAGTTGGGCGCTGCTCTAAATTTCACAAAATCACCAACAATGACAGCTGAGGAATCTCTCTTGTAACTAACAAATGACTCATCGTTGAACTCACCGTTAAATTCTTCTAGATTTAAACCATCCCAACTAAAATACTTCATTTCTGGGCGACCAATATGAGCATAGCAAACAACAATAATATCCTTACCACTACTATTGAAGGTTTGTCCAAGAGATTTTGCGCCTAAAAATGTAAGTTCTTTTTCATTGAAATTTAATTCAAACCTAAACAGGTGTTTGAATTGTTTATCATTAAAAATCTTCACCTCTAGTATGTGGTTCTCTTTAGATCTTACGAAAAAAACATCATCTAAATATTGTTGGCTCTTAAACACACTATTGGCTGTCAAGTGATTCCATATGAATCCAGTCTTTTTATTGTGGGTAACCTTGATCCAATTTCCTTGAACACCTTCTAATGAATCGGCTTTCCAAAGGTGATGATTGATCAAAATATCGCCTTGACTTGCTGTGCTTATTATCTCAGATGAAATAGAGTTTGACGCTCTTATATTTGCCTTTTCCACAAACACAGCAACCTCATTAAAATGATGATGACTTGTCAAAACATTTTGTGAGTAACAATCAAAAGTTACTAGTAAGACAAGTAGAAGAAGACAGGTATCTCTCATAGAATAAAATGGTCAAATACTGTACCTAATTATGGTTATAGATTTATTTAATGATTAATTAACTTTTGAAAGTAAAGTACCAGTCCAGCCTCATGTCTTTCAAAAGTACCCCTATTTTTCTTCATCATAATATTAATCAAGAAGAACTAGCATTAGATAAAAATGAAACGCCCAAATTGTGCGGATCAAATTCGAGTTAATAACTTAATTATTAATGCTCAATGTTTGGAAATTGATAAATGAACAGGAACAAGGAGAATAGTTTTGATTTACATAAAAAAGGATTGAGTTATTTAATGCTCATTGTGCACCTATCGGACATCAGAAAATGAACCATTGTTTCCAAGCCAAAATAGCTTATCTGCGCCAGTAACCTGACCGTCAAAATTGAGATCCGCTTTTAAATAACTATTGTAAAGACCGTTTTCAGTAAACCAGGAGTATCGGTCAAGACCATCAATAGATCGGTCGTCTCCCACATCTCCCGACAGCATTGCCCATCGCCCTGCAATCTGCTTTTGACTAACGCCTACACCAATCGGCCCTGGGTTCATCACTGTAAAATCAACCGCCAACGGCAAACTAGTCAACACTGGACCGTGTATCACTGGCAAATGGTTGCGATGATTGATCACCAGATAAACTGAATCTCGCCCAAACGGCAAAAACGACACGGGTGAAGTGCCATCCGTTGACACAATCTCCCCACTTCTTCGAATAAGTGCTGCCTTGCGATCCAAGTACTCAGACAAATTGTCGGTTGCCCGTATCTCAAGGAGTACCCAATCCACAATTGCTTGTTTGCCTTCTAGGAATAAGAGCTCCTCTGGATATTCTCCAGAAATCGGATAAGGTGAAGCTAGTGGCAGGAGCTCCTTCCTTCTAAGTTCATCAGAGAGCAACCACTGTACAGTGTCTAGCGCACCCTCTAAATATAATTTTGTAGTTGTTTCAAATTGGCCAGAACAGTCTTCTGGTTGCAGGACCTCTAGGTTTAAATATGCAGTATCTGCTGAATTACTCACCGATACATCTAGAAATCCAGGAGCAACATTTTCACTTATCTGAGTCGAGTCTCCATTGCTCCAATCATAGACATATTGATCAATTGGAAAGGTCCATATTGAAATGTCTCCCAACTCCTCACAATCGGAGTGAGAAACCGCTGCCATTGCAGTTATATTTGATGGGTTTTTATTTTTACTAGACACCGAGGACGATAAAAATATAGTTTGTCCTCTTACAGGAAGAATGGTATCGGATGCGGAAAGGTAAACGTTACAAATATCAGCAAAGACAGAACCACTTGGAGGATTTTTACCGGCTAACAGTTCTTCTATTATAATTTGTAAAATAGGGCCATTCAACGTACTCGTATCTACTACATTAAAAATGCCTATATCAAGTTTGTTATTAAGCGTATCAATATCTTCTACAATTCTCAGATCAGAAGTATTGCCAAGTGAGGAATTGGTAGCATCTGTATAAATTTTCACTCCAGGGGTAGCTTGAAGATGCTGGTAAGTGAGTGCAATTCCATTTGCATGATCTACTTCAGATAGACTATCATGTTCTATATATAAATCAAGGGTAATCTGCCTAAAGGTTTGCGTGTTGATAAGGATAGTACTGTCTGCTGCCAACTTTGTATTCAAAGAGTAAGGTGAAGATCCTGCTTCTGAAGTAGGGTTAAACTGATTGGTATTGCCACTATTTTGAAATGGAAATGATGGTGCATTAGGCATCTGAAGGGTGGTTCCAGTTGAATCAAAATTGACAGTTACTGCCCCAAAGTCTGCATCGTTTACAGTTCCGTCTCCATTACAATCCTGGTGTTTGCTATTGACGCCATAAGTACTGGAGCTCCAATTTGTTGATGGCTCCTCGTTCCATGCAATAGATATCATTGATCGAAAGGGGCCAGTATTTCCATAAGCAGTGCCGATATACAACACATCTAAGGCATTTACGATACCGTTCTCATCTGCATCTCCTGGCATTACAATGTTACCTGATTTGTGGTAGTATTTTTGACTCACGAGAGATAATCCTGGGGCTGAGGAGTTCGTGATTTGACAATGATAGTTCCCTGGCATCAATGGAACAATGGCACTGTCTCCTACAGTGGGAGTAAGACTGGTGTCGTTTCTAAACCAGGTATATGTGTTATTCCCAATCGTCCCTCCTACAATGACAAAATAGGTCGAATCAAGCCGATAGGTAGGTATTGTATCCTGAGGTGCATAGAGGAAAAAGTTAATACCATTAGCTGCCAATTGTTCAATAACAGAAAAATTTAGACGATTTGATCCCACATTTAAGTCAAACAGCAAATTCAAATTTAGCAGGCTTGATGGTAGGTTTGTCAATTGATTATTCTGAAGGAACAACGTTTTTAGAACAGATAAGTTCCCAATGGAATCTGGCAATTTGGATAGTTCATTATGATTGAGTTTCAGTATCTTTAGTTTTGAAAGTAACCCAATTGATTCTGGAAGAACTGTCAAATTATTGTGATGAAGTGATAAATGATTAAGATTGGTTAATTGACTTATTTCCGAAGGCAACCAATAGAGTTCATTATTCGATAGATCGAGATAAATAAGGCTATCTAGGTTGGTCAACGTGACTGGAAACAAAGTGATTTGATTTTGCCTAACATCCAACGTTTTCAATCCAGTTAGACCTTCAACGTTATTAGGGATTACAGTAAGCTGCTTGTTATTCAGCACAAGGCTTTCTACCGCTCCACTACTATTCAATTGTACACCGTTCCAAGTATTCATTGGCTGATTTAGATCCCATCCCCACACAAATGGAGATCCATTATTCGCGGTATAAAGTTCGACTAAGATCAAAGAATCCTTAGAAGCACTAAGGGAAAGAGTAAAGAAAAGAACTAGCAAAGCAGTACAGGAAATCGGTATTTTCACAATGTATTAAAACTTGGTTCCTTTAAAGTTAACTTAATTAAGTACAAAATACAGCGTTTAATTTACATTAAAATAATCCACTTTATGAACAAAACACAAACTACTCTGCCACTAACAACTAACTATCAAGAACTTATATCACTCACTTCTCTCCTAGAATAACCTTAAAAATAACGAATCTTAGAAAGAAAAAGCTCAAATCCCTTTCGGCATTTGAGCTTTCCTTATGAACCCTAAAACTATCTTTTATTGAATTTTTACTTGGTAAGGCATACGCATTTGGATACCAGTCATTTCTCTCATTTGTTTTGCTTGATCGTAGTACTCATAGTAGTCTCCAAGTTCTTGCTTCATCATCACATCAAGCGGCTTTTTGCCTGTAAGTTTCTCAAGAATTTCTTCCATTTTTGTTTTCGTCTTTGGATATTCGACAGTTCGATAGCTTTCCAATTCGCTTATTTCTGCAGCATATGCCATCGCATCTTCTAGTCCACCTAATTCATCTATTAAACCTAAGCGTTTTGCTTGTGTACCAGTCCATACACGTCCTTGAGCCATGCTCTCCACTTTATCCATACTCACGCCTCTACCATCAGCAACACGCTGCTTAAATTTAATGTAAACAGAATCAATGCCTTGCTGAAAAATTGCCTCTTCCATTTTATTCAGTTCAAACATGGGAGAGCCAGTAGTAGCAAACTTCGAAGTTTTAACAGTATCAAAGGTCACTCCTAACTGCTTGTCTAGAAAATCCTCTACATTAGGTAAAACACCGAACACACCGATTGAACCCGTTATTGTGTTTGGTTCAGCAAAGATTTTCGCGCCTTCGCAAGCAATATAATAGCCACCAGATGCTGCGAAATCTCCCATAGAAACGACAAGTTTAATGTCTTGCTCCTTCGCCAAGACCAGTTCTCTCCAGATGTTTTCAGAAGCCAAGCTACTACCACCACCTGAATTGACACGTAATACGATCGCCTTCACTTTCTTGTCTTTTCTGATTTTCCGGATCATCTTAGCGTAGCGTTCTCCTCCAATGTTCCCTGTTTCTCCTTGACCGTCTACTATGTTACCTTCAGCATACACGACTGCGATTTTATCACCTGTAAGCTTACCTTTCTTAACGGCTTTTTTATGGTATTTACTAAGTGAAATTGCATTGATCTTATCGCCTTTGTCATTGCCTAACCGCTCATTCAGTTCATCAAGGACTTGATCTTTATACATAAGTCCGTCAATCAGTTTATAGTTAACTGCGTCTTTCGCATCTTTCACTGTCATTTGATCAGCATACTGCTTGAGTGTTGACACGGAGAGGTTACGTGATTTTCCAATATCTGCTAGGAAGTTATTGAAATATTCACCGAGGTATTCTCGTGTCTGTTTTTTGTTTTCTTTACTCATTTCGTTACGTCTGAGTGGCTCAGTGGCACTTTTGAATTTCCCAGCGTACAGAACCTGCATATCTATTCCTAGACGATCTAACATATCTTTAAAGAATGGGATTTGAGCTGCAAATCCATTAAACGTTACTCCGCCTACAGGATTCATGTATATTTTATCAGCTACAGATGCTAGATAGTAATTCCCTTGTGAATAGTAATTGTCGTAAGCAACAACGAATTTACCAGATTCTTTAAAGTCTTCAATGCCTTGGCGGAGTCTACTCATGGTGGCCATGCCAGCTAGAGGCTGTTTGATTTCCATATAAATCCCCTTGATATTATCGTCTTCCTTAGCTGTTTTCAATGTATTTAAGATATCATTTAATCCAAGTACTTTTTCCTCGTTAAGGTCAAAGCTCATTGAGTTTGAGGCAACATTGTTCGTTCTTTCAGGAATAGCTTTTCCAAGAGATAGCTTTAGTACAGAATTGGGTTTCAGTACTACGGTTTCACTCTTTTTAGACATGTTGGCAATGGACCCAATGCCGACAAAGGTTAGCAGACCGAGCGCAAAGAAGGTTCCTAGACAGGAGGCAAATAAAAATTTAAAAAACTGTTTCATCTTATGTTATTACTGTTAATTCTTTTAATGATTAAATCCTAATTTATATTGGGGATTGTTAACAAGTACAAAGAAGCTAAATTTTAAAATGACTATTAAGTTAATTAGACAAATAATAGGTTTCATTCGATAGATTGCCATATATCAGGATTAATTCTAGTTTTTTTTAGTAGTAGACTCCTAGATTTGTCCATGTTCTTTTTTCTAGGCCGTAGCAATAAATTTATCCTTTGATGCCCTTCAACACTGATCAATTATAGTCAAGGCAATAAAACAGATAAGTGCCAATTTCGTACACTTAACTAAATAAAACATCTATTTCTCGTGATTATCAAATTTCAAAATCTTGGTTACATAAAGAAGTTACTTCAAACGTTCTAAATAAAGAGTATATGACTTATTATCAACTGTTTATTTTATTGTGAACAATACAAATCAAGTGTTAAAAACAACGACTAAAATCAAAACTTTTGACCTTTTCTATCGTAAAAAATGAAACGTACTTTCGAAAACCAAGGTTTAAAACCTAACCAATCAACCTATTTAAGCTTAATGGACTATAAATCATATTTAACTATAAAAAGTTAGTAAAGCATCTCATATCCTTTATTTTATGCGTTTTACAATACCGATCAAATTACTAGTAAGCTTGTTGTTGCTGTTGAATGTATTTCATATTAGTGCTCAAATCAACAATAACGACTATCAAGTTGACTGCACACCTGGACTGATAGAAGTTTGTCAAGGAAATTATAATGCTGAATTTACTGTTCTTGCCAAGGACATTGGTCAAGACAACTTTGAAATCAGCCTCACCCTACCTCCAGGCGTTCGTTATACCGTAGGAAGTGTTGCGATCGTCACCGCTCCTGCTGGTTTTACGATTACAGAAATAAATGTCACCGATGTTTCAAATCCGATCTTTGGGATCTCAAATGGATCAACCTGGAACGCTGGAGATCAAGTGGTATTCACAGTTGGCAGAATTGCGAATTGTGATGCTGTTGACTATGATATAACCTCTGGTATATTTAAGGACAATATCTATATTAGCTATGATGATAATGGAGTTCCAAAGACTGATTCAGACACAGACCCAGCAGTCAACGCCTATTCTGTAAACTATGGGATCCTAAGTATTTTGCCAATCACCCCTTATCTTTCTGTAGTAGGCGCCCTAGAAACAAGAGATGTCCTAATTCGACAAGGTGGGCTTGGTTGCCTTTCTACCTTTGAGTATTTTGTAGTTGTAGAGACCGAACTCACAAACTATGCTCTCTCTTACAACGGGACAGCGCTAATACCGACAAGCACGGTCCCAAATACAATGGGAACTGCAGACACCTTGTTTTATACCATCGATTTATCTGTTGCTCCATTTACAGTAGTCGGCAATGGAGATGCCTGTTTTGATAATGGTGAAGAGATTATTTTGCAAGAATCCTTCCTCGTTAGTGGCTGTGATAATAACTCCAGCTACCACAATGCAAATTGGGGATGTGATGGAAGTATCTGCCAAGAGGCCGTTCAGCAACAAGGAGTTGTGAATATATCGAATGGGATACCAGACATCGAATTAACTGGAGTTTCAATCCCAAGACCAGATTTGTGTGATACAATTGACTATATCATTCGTATAACGAATAATGGAATTGAAACAAGTCCTCCTGGAGGTTCTGTTGCAACTGATCTTGCCATTATATTTGGTTGTGGCTCAAATGCAACGCCTATTTCAACCCCATTTAACACAACGACTTGGGGGGAAGAGTGGTTTAAAACCAGGAATTGGGGTAACTTCAAACTAAACGGTTTTTCTGTAGCGGACTCCGCACTCTTTCATCCAACCATACCAGCTAGAGGACCTGCCTCATTCTTACCTCCTGACTTCTACACCTCTGACCCTGATGGCCCCGGAGGGCTTAGTGATATTGACGGAGATGGTTTTTACGATGACTTACAGGTAGGAGACACCATCGAAGTTTGTTTTCAATATTGGTTAGAACAACGATCGTTTTCCTGCGCTAACACAAGAGCAGATTATATCGGTTGGGAGCACCTTTACTTTGATGTAAGTTGTGAGACTCAATGTGGAGATGTAGTTCCTCCAGACAGAATTGACTTAAATTATTCTAATATCATCCGTAATTATCACATCCCATCTACCTTTAATGGGCCAATTGACATTAATGATGGAGATGTGTTTTTAATGGAATTCAAACCGCGATTTGGAGCTTATGGTTCTAGATCTCCTTTATGTAATGGCCAAAATGCAATGACTAGTAACTTTTCTAATTGGACAGTTACAATAGATCTTCCTCCTGGGTTTTCAATAGGCCCATCACCAACACCAAACCCTGCTCACGCTGGACTAAACCCAAGTATTGTTCAAGTTGGCAACCAAGTTATTTATACCGTCGATCGCTATACTGAAACTACCTTCCCATTCCAGCTCCAACTCGATTGTTCCGCAGCAGGCGTTACAAATCCTGCAGTGATGACAGTAACTTCAAATTATGAATGTCAAGATAGCAATGGTGACAATTGTTGGCAAACAGATGTCCATTGTATGTCTCTTAGTCTTTCTACTCATTGTCCCGGACCATGTGTTGGGCCAGCAACTACGTCATTCGAAGCCGTCAGGACAACCCCTGGCTGGACATCAACCGCAATGAGTGGACTTGTAACCTTAGATAATTCTGGATCTTTTGAACGCAAATACTATTACCCATTTGATACAATGCAGGTGACCAGTAATAGTGTAATTCTTGATACTGCTCTTACTGATTTATTCTATGAGATTCAATATGAAAATAATGCAAGTGGAATCGATCAAATCAAACTAATATCAGCTGAAATTGAAATCGGAGACGTTTCCTCAGGTAATGTATATACTTTCCCTATTACAAATCTACCTACACCAACAACAATTGGAGCAAATTTTTACAGCCTTATTTTCGATCTAAGTCAATACAATGAATTAGTTGGACCAAACTATTTGTTTGGAGGTGATCTTTCTACCCCAGGAGTTTATTCTGAAGATAGCGTAAAAGTGATTGCCTATTTTGAAGTTGCAGATGATTTTACACCAGTAGTCCAATATGAAATGACAAGCTTTACAGGTACACATTTCAGCTTTGATGACAAAGGAACTAAAGTTAGTTGTAGTACCTATGGTGATAGAGCATGGTTTGAGAAAATTACAACTAGAGCAGGAAGATTGATTAACACGGTAAATGTCTGTTCTGAAGAAATCATTCAATTCCTGTTTTGCCAAAATGCTGCGAGTGGAGATAACTTTCCTAATGAATATCGTCCAGGATATCGCATGGACTCGTTCAAAATCACCATTCCTCCAACGATTGAATTTACTGGAAGAGTGGATATGTCAAATGCAAATCAAACGAGTACAAATATTACTTCCTACAATTTAATAGGTAATGATTTATGGGTGTATCCACCACCTAATTGGACAGACATTGATAAAATATCAACAAACTGGGGTAGAGTTAGAATCGGATTAATCGGCGCTTGTCAATCTACTACTAGCACCCTACCGTATGAATGGCATGCAACAGAATACTTCTACCACCCTAACCCTGATGTGCACCTTCCAGTTGTCAGAACCAATACTGCAAACATCATTACTTATAATGGACCTACATTTTCTATCCAGGCTCAAAACCCAACAGTTAATGGTGTTCAACAATTAGCAGAATGGGATGTAGACATTTGTAACACAATGACGGCTGAAGATGTTCCTTTAAATTGGTTCAACATAGAAGATAATCCCAATGTCCAAATTACAATGGTAACCGATATTACTGGGGGAGGAGCAGTCAACATCCCTTTTACCAATTCTCCAGATGGGAATTATGTTAAACTTGGAGCATTAAATAGAACAGAATGTAAAACGATTAGAATTACTGCAAAAGTTACTGATTGTGGTTCACAAACTATTGATGTCAATCATAATTGGGATTGTATTGCATATCCAACTACCCTTGCTGATGACGATCAAGGTTGTTATCGTACAGAAACATTAACATTTAATCCTCAACCCTCCCAAATTCAATTGAGTATAACCAACCAACCTAATATAATTGGTCTGTGTTCCTTACTTACTTATGAGCTTGAGATTAATAGTGGCCAATTAGCAGATATCATAGATCCTTATTTTAACATTATCTTATCCAACGCTTCCGGAATTACTATAAACTCATTTAACATTGAATATCCAGCTGGTTCTGGCAACATTGAAACACTTACACCAACGACAAATCTCGACACTTTATTCTATGATTTGAATGATCAAACTCAAATCGCTGCGAATGGAGGTATAAATGGTACATTTACTTCTACAATTCCTGAAGACCGGACAGTTTTAGTCTCGATTGAGGTAATGACGGATTGTAACTTTGTTTCTGGATCAAATCTAGGCTTTCAGGTTGGCGGTTTGCAACCTTGTGGAGCTCCTGCAATCGGTGATGCTTCATTACTTTATTCAGAAAATCTTGAAATTTCACAAGCAGTAAATCTTTATGATGCAAATGTTTCGATAAGTACGAATAGTATAGATTCAGTCTGTAGTGCTTCTTCAAGTGTTGATGTACAAATTTTTATCGCTGGAGGAACCACTACTGGAGCTGACACCTCTTTCTTATATCTTCCTGCAGGAACAACAATCGATCTTACTTCTTATTCTTGCACACCATCTCCAGGGGTGTTTTGTCCAACTTATTATACGACTATGATTAATGGCCAACAAGTATTGGTATCAGTCATTCCAACTGGAATGAATTCTGGAGATCTCATGGATTTTTCATTTGATGTGATCACAAATACTGGCGTATTCTCTCCAGGTGATTCTATTGTCATTAACAATTTTACTGAATTAAACAGTATTTCTTGTGGTGCTGGATTTTGTAATTCTATTACAGCACAAACAGGATATGGTTCCATTCCCTTAGATGTTGTTCCATTAATTCCATTTAATTTTACCCCTGATGTAAATTCTAATGTAATTTGTAATGGTGGATCAGATGGTTCAATTACCCTTAATGGATCTGGAGGCATAGCTCCTTACCAATATAACTGGAACACTGGAGAAACAACACAAACCATAACCAATTTAACAGCAGGAACTTATATATTGACTGTTACAGATGTTAATACCTGTGTTGAAACATTCTCAATTACAATTACTGAACCAACAATACTTGCTGCCACTACCGTTGTAGACAATAGTGTCAGCTGTACTGGCTTAAGTGATGGTGGCGCAACGGTAACTGCAACTGGGGGAACAACACCATATACTTACCAATGGGATTCGGGTGAAACTTCTGCAGCAGCAACAGCTTTAAATGCGGGAACACATATCGTAACCGTTACTGACAATAATAACTGTACAACGACTGCTAGCATTGCCATTACAGAACCAACTGTACTCTCTGCTACTATTGCTCTAGACAACAATGTAAGCTGCAATGGCTTAAGCGATGGTGCTGCCACCGTGACTCCTACTGGCGGAACAGCTCCATATTCCTACAATTGGGACAATGGTGAAACTTCTGCAGCAGCAACAGCTTTAGCTGCGGGAACGCATATCGTAACCGTAACTGACGATAATAACTGTTCAACGACTGCTAGCATTGCCATTACTGAACCTTCGAGTCTAAATGTTTCTGTTGCATTAGACAACAACGTAAGTTGCAATGGCTTAAGTGATGGTGCTGCTACCGTGACTCCTACTGGTGGCACAGCTCCATATTCCTATAATTGGGATACGGGTGAAACTTCTGCACCAGCAACAGCTTTAGATGCGGGAACACATATCGTAACCGTTACTGATAATAACAACTGTACTGTAACTGCTAGTATTGCCATTACAGAACCAACCATACTCACTGCTACAACCGCTCTTGACAACAACGTAAGTTGCAATGGCTTAAGCGATGGTGCTGCTACAGTGACTCCTACTGGTGGAACAGCTCCATATTCCTACAATTGGGACAATGGTGAAACTTCTGCAGCAGCAACAGCTTTAGCTGCAGGAACACATATCGTAACTGCAACTGATAATAACAACTGTACTGTAACTGCTAGCATTGCGATTACTGAACCACCTGTACTCGCTGCTACTATTGCATTAGACAATAATGTAAGCTGCAATGGCTTAAGCGATGGTGCTGCTACCGTGACTCCTACTGGCGGAACAGCTCCATATTCCTACAATTGGGATTCGGGTGAAACTTCTGCAGCAGCAACAGCTTTAGCTGCCGGAACACATATCGTAACTGTAACTGATAATAACAACTGTACTGTAACTGCTAGTATTGCCATTACAGAACCTTCGAGTCTAAATGTTTCTGTTGCATTAGACAACAATGTAAGCTGCAATGGCTTAAGCGATGGTGCTGCTACCGTGACTCCTACTGGCGGAACAGCTCCATATTCCTACAATTGGGATTCGGGTGAAACTTCTGCACCAGCAACAGCTTTAGCTGCAGGAACACATATCGTAACTGTAACTGATAATAACAACTGTACAACGACTGCTAGCATTGCCATTACTGAACCAACTTTACTATCTGCTACTATTGCTCTAGACAACAATGTAAGCTGCAATGGCTTAAGCGATGGTGCTGCTACCGTGACTCCTACTGG
>CALGAW010000014.1 GCA_937959115.1 uncultured Saprospiraceae bacterium | reverse complement strand
GGGCCAGGCGGCAACAGCGCAGGTACCTTAATGAATCCGTTGTTGAATACAACAACGAATACAACAGTAATACCACCATCAGATTCTGCCTATTTAGCAGGAACATGGGCCGTAATTTGTGTAAGTGCAGATGGCTGTGAGTCCGCACCTTCGACAGGAATGCCAGTGGTGATTAATCCTGATCCAGCCCCACCGATCGCTACAGCAAAAGATGTATGTGAAGGTGAAGACGCACAATTGATGACGGCAGCAGTGCCAGGTGCGGTTTACAATTGGTATGATGGAACTTCAACCACAGTTGGAGCCTTAATATCGAATGACCAAAACCCTGTATTGCAAGGACTGACATCAGCAGGATCACCTTACTATTACTGGTTATCGATATCAGTCAATGGTTGTGCCTCAGATACAATGATGGTAGAAGTTGAGATCTTTGAAAATCCAACGGTGACACCAACGAATAATGGACCGTTGTGTGAATATGAGATGCTCCAATTGACAGCGAATCCTTCAGGAGGAACTGCGCCGTTTACCTATAACTGGAGTGGTCCGGGAGGGTTTGGTTCTACTCAAGAAAATCCAATGATTAGTAGTCCTAGTGGATTGAATGCTGGTACTTACTTTGTTACAATTACAAGTGTGGATGGATGTAAAGCAGTCGGAACGACACAAGTTGTGATAAGTCCTAAGCCAGCTACGCCAATGGTTTCAGCTAATGATTTAGATTTATGTAGTAGTGATCCATTAGTTTTAACAACAACGGCTTACAACGGTTCAGTTGTAACATATGAGTGGGCTGATCCAAGTGGTGCCGTTACAACAACTAATGTTCCTACGAATACCTATACTACACCGCTACCAGGAACTTATCAGCTAGTAGTAACGATTGATGGTTGTAGTTCATTACCATCTGCTCCTTTGTTTATTACGATTATTTCTTCACCTACAGCGAGTGTGATTGATTCAATTGTAGTTTGCGAAGGTGAGGCGATTCAATTATCAACAGGATCAATTGGAACAGATTACTTATGGACAGGTCCGGGAGGATACACTTCAACACAACAATATCCTCCAGTAATTGCATCAGCTGCAAGTTATCATTCAGGAGCATATGTGTTAGTGGTTTCCAATAATGGTTGTCCTTCCATACCGGACACTACGATTGTTGTAGTGAATCCAGCACCAGCTCTACCAGTATTAACTGCGAATAGTCCAATATGTGATGATGAATCGATTGTATTGTCAACAAATGCAGTATGTGCAACTTACTTCTGGATTAGTCCTAGCAACAACCCTTCTAATCCGCTATTGACAACAACTACCAATACGACGACGATACCGCCATTAGATATAGATTATAGTGCAGGACAATGGTTCTTGATTTGTGGTGATGCAACTGGTTGTAACTCACCAGCATCGGCACCTGTAGAAGTCATTATTAACCAAGACCCTGCAGCGCCAATAGCGAATGGAGCTGCTGTTTGTGAAGGAGTGGACGCTCAGCTGACTACGGCAACGGTTACAGGAGCAACTTATAATTGGTACGATGGTAATTCAACGACAGTTGGAACATTAATATCAAATGATCAAAACCCTATCTTGTCAGGACTTACTTCGGTTGGATCCCCTTACTATTATTGGTTGTCAATATCCGAGAATGGTTGTGCTTCTGATACGGTGCTTACTATGGTAGATATCTTTGAACATCCAACTGTAATTGCCACTAATAATGGTACAGAATGTATTGATCCATTGGTTGATGTTGAATTGTATGCTTCTGTATCTGGAGGTAATGGACCATTTGTTTTTGATTGGACTGGACCAAACGGATTTACATCTACTGATCAGAATCCGATTTTACCAAATGCGTCGAATAGCATGTCTGGAACTTACACCGTAGTTGTTTCAGATCTTAATGGATGTTCAGGAACTGGTAGTACAATTATAGATGTAACAGTAAAACCTACAATGCCAGTGATTACAAGTTCAGGTGCTGCGTGTTTAGGAGAAAAAGTGATCTTGAGTATTCCGAATTATTCCGGAAATACGGTAAGCTATGCATGGCAAGGGCCAAATGGACCATATCCAAGTACAAACGCAATTATTATTGATCCATCATCTGCTGCTGACGTAGGTAATTACAGTGTTCAGGTAATGGTAGATAGTTGTTATTCCGATACATCGGCTATATATTACTTAGACCTTTGGTCAATACCGACTGTCGCACCTTCTAATAATGGACCAATATGCGCTTTAACAACCTTAGAGTTGTTCGCAAACGCTAGTATTCCTGGGGTGTATACTTATGAATGGTCAGGACCGAGTGGATTTAGTTCAATACAAGAAAATCCAGTTATACTCACAGCGAACGGTTTGAACGCAGGTAGTTATACTGTGACAATTACAAATGGATATGGTTGTTCGTCTAGTGCCTCTACACAAGTAGTCATTACTCCACAACCATTAACTCCAGTCGTCTTAGCAAATGATCTTGATCTTTGTCAGAACGAAGCATTGGTATTAACAACAACTCCTTATACAGGGAATAATGTGACTTATACATGGACAGATCCCAATGGAGGTGTCACAACTACTACAGTCCCTACACAAACGTATAACACACCAACCGCTGGTAATTATGAGGTGTTCGTTACTGTGGGAGGTTGCAATTCGCAGTCCTCTGCTCCAGTGAGTATCACGCTGACGGCAACACCGGCAGCACCAATGATTTTGGCTACAGGGACTGTTTGTGCTGGTGAAGAAATAACCTTCTTTACATCAGCAATAGCAGACAGTTATCAGTGGACTGGACCGAATGGGTATAGCTCTACACTTCAAGTGCCGCCTTCTATACTTAATGCAAGCAGTGTGCATGCAGGCATGTATCAATTGGTTGTTTCCAATAATGGATGTATGTCACCAGCAGGAAGCGTTAACATTACTGTTAACCCAATACCAGCTACTCCAGTGATTGTGACCAACAGTCCAATTTGTGAAGGTAGTCCGTTGGTATTGACGACTAGTGCGCAGTGTACCAATTACTTATGGATTGGTCCAGGAGGAAGTAGTGCAGGAACACTATCTAATCCACTGTTAAATACGACAACGAATACTACGACAATTCCAGCAATAGATTCTTCCTATAATGCAGGTATGTGGGCAGTGATTTGTGTGGATGCAAATGGCTGTGAATCTGCTTTAGCTGCACAAATGCCAGTAGTGATTAATCCTGTGCCGAATGCTGTGCAACCGACAAACAATAGTCCTGTGTGTGAAGGATTAGATGTTCAGTTGTTTGCTCCTACAATTGCTGGAGCAAGTTATAGCTGGATAGGGCCTGGTGGATATACATCAACGATGCAAAATCCGATATTGGTTAGTCCAACACCAGCTGTGAATGGAGCGTACTTCGTTTATGTTACAGTAAATGGGTGTACATCAATGATCTCTAGTGCAACAACAGTAACGGTTAATTCTAATCCGATCATAACTAATTTATCTGGTGGCGGATTGTACTGTGAAGGTGATATGGTCATGCTAGATGCGGATCAGATACCTGGAGGGATGTGTAATTGGGTAGGACCAAATGGATTCTCCTTGTCAAACCTAACAGACCCACAGGTAATGATTAACCCCGTGACCCTGTCACACCAAGGAACATACACGCTAATAATTACAGACTTGAACGGATGTAGCAGTGCAGCGGCTTCCTTGTATGTGGGTGTGAATCCAAGACCAATCACTCCTGCAATTGCTAATAACGGACCGCTGTGTGAAGGGATGGATCTTGAGTTAACAACACAGCCCTATTCAGGGAACAATGTGTCTTATGTATGGACAACGCCGACAGGCATGATGATGACAACTGTTCCACAATTATGGATATCGGGTACTACTATGGCAGATGCAGGATTTTATAGTGTGATGGTTGTGGTAGATGGTTGTAGTTCACTTTTCTCCTCTAATACACAGGTTGTAATTACTCCATCCGTTGCGAAGCCGTCGAACGTTACGAGTAACAGCCCGGTTTGTGAAGGCGATGCGATTCAATTGTCTGTAGACTTTGTATCAGGAGCCAGTTACCAATGGTATGGACCTGGAGGATTTACAAGCACCTTACAAAGTCCGATTGTCTCAAGCGCTGGTGCGATTAATGCGGGAGACTACTTCGTACAAATGTCTATGAACGGGTGCTTGTCGCCTTACTCAGATACCATAACTGTAGTAGTGAATGGCTTACCAACAGCTCCTATTGTTAGCAATGATGGTCCTGCTTGTGAAGGTAGTACGATTACGCTGACAGCGAATGGATCTGCTACTGGAGTCTATGAATGGTATGACTCGAATACTGGTAACTTGGTGGGCACTGGAAACCCATATGTGTTGACTAATATCACTATGAATGATGCGGGAGATTACTTTGCTGTAATTACAGAGAATGGATGTACTTCGCTGGCATCAGGAGTGACGTCGGTTGTGGTGAATGCGGTTCCAACGGATCAGGCATTTGCTGGAGTGGATCAATCATTATGTCAAACGACAATAACTACGCTGGACGCATTTGTACCTTCACAAGGAACTGGTTTCTGGACACAGATAGGTGGGCCATCAAGTATAATTATTTCCCCAAGTAATGCAAGTACAGTGATTAACGGATTGTCGAATGGTAACATATACGTATATGTTTGGTCGTTGAGTAATGGCATTTGTCAAAACTACTCATCAGATACGATTGAGGTTGCTGTTGCTGCGAGTATGGCGGTACCGACTCCTCCATTTGGGAATAGTCCAGTATGTGCAGGTAGTGCTATCCAGTTGCAGTTAGATGAGGTTTTCGGAGTGACTTATACGTGGTATGGACCGAACGGATATGTGTCGAATGTACCAAATCCCGAGATTGTGAGTGCTGGTGATTTGAATGAAGGGTATTACTGGTATGAGATCACTGTTAATGGGTGCACGAGTCCAGCATCGGATTCTGTGTTCATAGATGTGGAGTCAGAGATCTTTTCGAGTACGGAAGATGACTATTATACAGTACCCTATAATACTGTATTGGATAGTGTTGACGTGACGGTGAATGACTCAATGTCGGGTGGAATGGATGTGTTATTAATCAATAATCCAATACATGGAATAGTATCCTTTAGTAGTGATGGTACCTTTGAATATGATGCCGTAAATTTTGTAGGCCTTGATAGTTTTGAGTATAAAATATGCAATACAAATTGCTTGGAATTATGCAGTGTGTCTAAGGTTTACATTGAAGTAGGAAGAGGTCAAGAGAATGAGTGTTTTGTTCCAAATATTATTACACCGAACGGCGATGGTATCAATGATGCCTTAGTCATCCATTGCTTGGCAAATCATCCAAACAACACGATTCGAATTTACAATAGATGGGGAGACCTTGTTTACAATGCCATGCCATATGATAATGGGTGGGAAGGGACCTACAATAACGAGGATTTACCAGAAGGTACATATTACTATGTATTACAACTCGATCCTAATAGTGATCCTGATAACGTGTTGTCTGGGTTTATTACTGTACATAGGTAGAATTAAGTCTATTTTACAAAGGGTTATAATAAAATGATGTTATTATGGCCCTTTGTAATTTGTTAAAATGTTCTAAATAATATCAGTAAAAATCTAAACCTTTCTAAACCTTTCTCGTAATAACTAGTAATCTTCTCTAAGTCCGATAAATATTTCCAAAATTTATCCAGTAACAAAAGGCATTTAACAATTAAATAACCGTTTTTATGAACCGGAATTATGAAAATTCTGGGTGTAGGACTCCTATATCCGGTATCGAACAGTATTTTGCTAAAATAACTAGTAAATTTAACTATCTATTAATCTTTATTGGGTTTTTATATCTAAGCTCAAACGCTCAGGCACAGTGTCCGACAATTTTTATAGATGACATGCAACCGGTACCCGGTTATCCAGTTTTGGATGATGTAAGTATTTGTGGTGTACCAGATACGATCACGTATTACTTTTTGAATTCTTCAGGGCAGGATTTATTCAATTCACAGATTACGCTTCATCTTCCTTATGGGATGGAGTTTGCTGGGTTTTATGACTATTTAGATCCAAGTTATCCTGTTAATATGGGAAACTGGTCAGATCCGTCTAATCCAGTTTTCATTATGTCCTATTTTGGAGCGGATTCGGTCCAGATTGTTTCATTTGGAGTGATACCAACCTGTGAGTATCTTAACTTACCAACAAACTCGCCAATGGAGTTTGATGTCTCTTTTGATTACATATTTGATGACCCTGTTTTAGGGCTTCTATCTTGTTCAATATTAGATGAAGGTGATTTTGATTATGGGCCATACATAAAAGCTCCTGTAATAAACATAACAAGTATCTCGCCAGCCACTGTTACACTAACAGATGATAATGAAAAGTGTACAACAGTCCGGGTTTCTCAAAATGGTATAGGCGCAACAGTCACAAATTTTGATTTTATGATTGCCGGATTGCCGTTGGCCCCGGATTTTGCTTTAACCGATTTTAGTATCGGTGGTGCACAAGTACCCTACAATTATAATCCCGTTACTCAAACGTTGGAGTCTAATGTAGGTTCTACATTTCTTCCTGGAGGATTTTTAGGAGAAGATGAGTTTGTAGATATTCGAATTTGTTTCCAAGAACAATTAGGATGTGCTACAAGTGGAGGCGTTTACGATCTTACCTATAGTGCTTCATTTGGATGTGGAGAATCACCACAATGTGCTCCTCCTTCCATCATGTTTGGTACACTTCAATTCGCACCAAATTATGGTGCAAATCCAATAATAAATGTAACCACATTACAACTTCCAGCTATTTGTGGAGACAATGCCATATTTGAAGTTACCGTCACCAGTGCACAGACAGATCCTGTAAAAGGGGTTTTTAATGATTTGGAAGTTGGATTACAACTCTGTGAAGCGGATGCATTTGAAACTGCTGATGTAAGAATTAACGGCGTATCCATTGACCCATCTTGGTATTATTATCAAAATTTTGATTATGTCGTTAATACAACCTTGTTTACCATTGACCCTGATGGCCCTGGAGGATTAGATGATGTAGATGGCGATGGCTTTTTTGATGATCTTCCCGGAGGAGAAACCTTAACAATGGAGATCGAAGCTGCAATTAAGTGTCAGGACCCTCAACAAATCAATGGATGTGCGTCAATTGATTGTGAGTTTAATCAGGCTAGTGTAAAAGGTTTAAGACATTGTGGAACACCGTTTCAGGCACTACCTTCAATTTCTCCAGCTCCGGTATTTTCCTATGGTTCGGATATCATTACAATGAACGAAACAAACATTGGTTCTGCGAATGCTCCAATTGACGGATACGATTTCGGTATAGGATCCACAGGAACGAATACAATCGATGTTGAATTTTGTTATCAGTTTGGTGCTGACGGAGTAGGAGAGTGTATGAATGGTAACTCCTATTTTGAATTTGAAATGGCTGGGCCTCCTCAAATAATTTTAGATGCTCAGATTAACACAGCATCTGTTACATTTGATGGTGCCGCAGTTCCAGCAAGTGATATTAGCTGGTTTTATCCAGATACATTATACGGTCAAAAAGTATTTAGAATTGATGCTGGGAGTAATGATCTTGGTAGAGACCTTTGTTATAGTATGACATTTGAGTTAGATTCTTGTTTATGTTATCCCAAAAACTTTTTTACGGGTAATGCAAGAGTTGTTGAAGAGTGCTTTGATTGTACTCCAGATGCATGTACGATTGTTCGAGCATGCCATTCTACCTTATTAGCCTCTAGAAGAAATTGCAATTGTACTTGTAATATTCAAAGAGATGTAGTTGATGCCCGACGCACTCAATATGGTTTCGCAGATCGTGCGATGACTATTCCTTTAGATCCTACTACTGCTGACCCAGGGGATAAAGCAAAGTTTTTACCTTGTGATTCCGTTTATTATCATACGACATGGGAAGTGCTAAATAAGGACTTTGTAGAACCAGCCGATTATCTTTTGTTTCAAGTATATGGCTATACGGCAGCAGGGTGGGGTTTTATGCCAGGTTTGCATTTGTTACCTGATTTTACCCATGCAAATATAGTTGAGTTTTCCTTTGAGAAGCCATCTACTCCTGGAGTTCGGACAGTAATCGATTTCTCAAGTATGGATTGTGTCACTGGAAATAGCGCTTATATTAGATCCTCTGAAAATGGTCTTGATCCCTATGGGTTTGGTCATACTATTGAACATCCTGTTACAGGTGATTTTACCTACAACTCTACTTACGATGTATTTGATGGCAACTATGTCCAGATTTTTATTTTTGACAGAGAGCGAAGAGGCGAAGCAGGAAGTGATTGTATTAGAGATTTATTCGATAATCAAATGGGAGGATTAGAAAATGGAACAAAATTCCATGTTATTATGGAAGTCCCATTACAAAAAAATCCTTACAGGTTGGAAAATGCTGATATCGCAGCTAAACCTGCACAAACAAATCTACAGTTTATTCCTTCAATGAATACCTATCAAAAACTTGCTGGGACCAATACTTTGTTATCTGGTTCTTGCGGTACCTGGCCACCATTAGAGGTGTTTTGTCCTCCTCCATTAGAGTCTGTTACGAGTTATGAATTGGATGATTGTACAGCTAGTGTGGAACATGTCTTTAAGTTATCGGACAATGTACCAAACGACTGGTATGTCAACGAATATCGTCCTTATTATGACTTTGACAATATAGAAGTTCCTTTAATCTCGCCTTTAGTTTATGCCGGAAATCCAACAATAGAATTACCAGATGGTACTATTGTGCCGATTTCAGACCCTACTTTTGATGCCAATACTACCTGTGCCTTTGATGGGGTTCAAAACTACTGTGCATCTAACGCAGGAGTTACCGGATATGGAAGTTTCCAGGAATACGAAATTCCTGACCTAGGACTTGGACTCGTTAATGAACATTTGGATTCATTTGTTATCCGATATGATTTAGCAAGAATCTGTCCAGGAGCAATAAACAAGCCGGCAAGTTTCGAAGCACGATACCAATACAATTATGGTTGTGAATTTGTATCGGGTGGATATTATTGCAACTATTCTAATGGTTTTACTACAGGACTTTATAGTTTCTTTAATGATCAAATCCCGTATCCAGTAATTGGATGTCCGGGAGATGGTTCAAGCACAGGAGCAGTATTGTTTACTAGTCGTGACTACCATACCGTATTGGATACCAACTACACCTTAAACTTTACGGATAGTAGTAAAGTATTACCAGCACTTAGTTGTACAGCAGGTACTAATTTAGTAGCAGACAACAAGGATGCTCCCGAAATAAATACCTATCAGGTTTGCGCAGGACCGGGGGCAATCCCTCACATGAATGCATTGACAACGATCTCAGTGCCAAACTCGATTTCATTGGATTCAGTATTTAATGCTAGTGGTCCTTTTACTTATACCTTATCAGGTGCTACTGCTACGCACAATACATACTTGATTCCACTCCCAGATCTGAATCCAGGAGACTGTATAGACTTTGAGATTTGGACTGAATTGTTGTTCTGTCCAGTAGAAGGTGCGGATACTGAAATCTGTATAACGACTAGTTCAAGTTGTCTTGATTTAGAATTGGCGTCTCAATTACTTGCTGATGGCGGAGATGCTTGCACAGCTGCTACCTGTTGCTATGAATATGTAGTTGGAGAAGTAGGATTGCAAAATACATTTACTGCTCCTCTAGGAGGAATTAATGATTTATGTTCTCAGGTACCGGTTGAAATTCTAATTAAAAATACTAAGGTTACAACATTAGTAGATTTACTATTTAATGTAACGCTTCCTCCAGGATTAACTTATGTACCAGGTACTTTTGAATATTCTTATCCTAACTCCTCAGGAATATGGGGGCCTATGCCTAATCCAATCAACAATGGATATGGACCTTACGGACCTATTCTTACATTAGATGATAATGCGATTCCATATGTAAATTCAAATGGTCTACCAGGGATATTAACGTCATTGGATTCAAACAATATCGCTATCCGATTCGTAGTAGAAACGCTTTGTGATGAATATGTTTCCAGATCACCGCTCTATCTAAACACAGAGGCAGCAAGCCCTTGTGAAACCACAATAGAAGCAGGTTGGGCAAACCATCCAGGTATTACAATTGCAGGAGCAATTCCTGAAGATAACGCACAGTTTTTAATGGTAACAGATCCATTAACGTATACGTGTGGAGGTCCTGTTCCTGTAAGTATTACAGGATTGAATTTGTCACAAACTGGTGGCGTAAGTCTCATGTCTAATGCATGTTTTACGTTCCCACCAGAGTTACTTTATACTCCAGGAAGTTTTGTGTTCAATTCTCCTTCTTCATTTACGCCATCTAATGTAGTGGAAACGGCTCTGCCAAATGGATCCATGGAAATCTGTTTTGATATTCCTGATGGGCTCGGACCTCAGCAGTTTTTCTCATCTACTGTTGAGCTGACACCTGATGCAGCTTCTGGCTGTGCTGAATTCATTTACCAGGCACTCGTAAAATCTAGAGTAGAAAATCAAACTTGCGTTGCAGACGGAAGCACTTGTGATGTATTTGTGAATAATACAATTAATCAATTTAATATAATCAAGATTGCTCCTCCTGTAGAAATTGCAGAAATGAGTATGGTTGTAGAATGTGATGAAGATCCAACAGAAGCTACGTTTAATTATGAATTAGTATTGGAAGGTATCTCCAGTACAGATTATATTGGTACATTAGAATATGAGTTCTTTAGAGACGTGGATTTAAATGGAATGATCGACAGTTATGATGTACTCTTGTACTCTAATAACACAACAATTAACGTTCCTGCAAATGGGGGAATGGATGTTGTCACTGGGGTAGCAGTTTTAGATGAAGCAATGTCTTGTCCGATTCTTGTAAGATCTACTTTTGATGTTGCCTGTGAATGTAACTCTACCATATTCCCGTTTGAGCTTGCTCCAAAGCCAGACTTCCTTGATGGATTGCAAAGTCCTCTCACTCTTTGTCCAGGAGATGACTTAGTGCTTGATATATGCTCTGGTTATAACTTTGAAATGATTCAACCAACTTCTTCAAATCCTGTGGTTCCTTCGGGCGGACAAATTACAATTGGAAATTTCCCATTCCCATTTGGAACTCCAGCTATGCCTGCAATTCTTGAAGTTACAAGTACTGTAGGAGATTGTAGCGGATCATGGCAAATTGAGATTATTCAGTTGGAAGAGTTTGAAATTGGACCATATTCACAAGCAAATGTTTGTAATTCGGAATGCACACAACTTGATCTTGGGTTACCGTTTGATTGGATTGGAAACGTCGATGTTACATGGTCACCTTCAACCTATCTGGATGATCCGAATGTGCACAATCCAATGATATGTTTCCCTACTGCCGATATTGTTTACACGGTTACTGTTAATAATCCAAATTCAGGATGTGATGCTGTAGCAACATTCCCAGTAAACGTGATCGAGGTAGTCCCTCCTACCATAGAGTACGATGGATATGATGATTGTTACTTAGAATATGATCCTGCTGTTATTACAGCAATGCCAGCTGGAATGGCAAATTATGACTTTTACTATAGTCTTAATGGTGTAAATGTAATTGTTCAGTCTGGGCCAAACAATGAATACATTTTACCAAATGGTGTAGGAGATTATTTTGTCATTGCTAATGATGGTTTCTGTAACATTAGTTCAGATACCTTTAGCATAGATATTCCTACATGTAGCTTTGATTTAGCCTTGAAAAAAGAATTAGCAGCTGGACAAACTGGACCATTCTATCCAAATACGACAGTCGATTTTGTGGTTACTGTTTACAATCAGGGGACTATTGATGCAATCGATATTACGGTTACAGATTACATACCTACAGGTCTTTCCCTCGCGGATACCGATTGGGCAAATATCGGAAACAATCAGGCAACTTATCTAATTCAAGGACCTTTGGTTGCAGGGGATAGTACTAAGATAACGATTACCTTACAAATCGACAGTGCTGGAACTTTACAGAATTTTGCGGAAATTTCCGCTGCTGATGATGCAGATGGTGCAGGCTATCCAGATGCAGACTCAGAAGCAGATGGTGATCCAACCAATGATGGACCTGTCTCAGACAATGAGGTAGACAATGACAATGGGGACGAAGATGATCATGATGTCGCTGAAATTTCTGCCGATATATTCGATCTAGCGCTCACAAAAGCACTTTCTGCCACACAAATCAATCCGGTCACAATCGGAGACACGGTTTCCTATGATATCATTGTATGTAATCAAGGTACTATTGATGCACATAATGTCGATTTAGTAGATTATATTCCTACAGGAATGTCACTCGCTGATCCTAATTGGTCATTGGCTGCCAACGGCAACGCTTATTACACCGTTGCAGGTCCTGTAGTCGCAGGAACATGCGATACGACGATCATTCGATTAAAAATAGACGCTTATCCGCCTTCAGGTAGTTATGATAACTATTCCGAGATTGCGGATGCAGAAGATCCATTTGGTAATCATCCTGAAGACATTGACAGTGAAACTGACGATGATCCTGGAAATGATGGACCGGTTGACGATAATACAACGGACAACTCCAATAGTGATGAAGATGATCACGATATTGCGAGCATTGGAGTAATCGTACACGATCTTGAATTAGACAAAGCAATTGCTTCAAGTCAAACATTCCCAGTTTCTCCTGGAGATAGTGTGACCTTTACGCTTACTGTTACCAATAATGGAACTGTACCAGAATATAGTATCGGCCTAGTAGATTATATCCCAACTGGATTCAATTTAGCTGATCCAGACTGGACAGAAACGACTCCTGGAGTTGCTGATTTGGCAACATTAATCCCAGGACCACTTGCTCCAGGATTAATGGTACAAGTAGACATTACTTTTGAAATAGATGCTTCATTCCAAGGAACTAGTATCACGAATAATGCTGAAATCAGCGAGTTTGATGACGATACTGATCCTACAAATGATCCTCCTGTAGATACTGATTCTACACCTGATGGAGATGAGAATAACGATGGACCAGGAGGTGAAGATGATGAAGATGATGAGACGATCCCAATTGAACAAACGTTTGATTTGGCATTAACTAAGATGTTGTCCCCTACACAGCCAGTTCCAATAAGTATTGGAGATACAGTTACTTTCGTAATTGAAGTCTGTAATCAGGGAACACTGGATGCTCACAATGTATTGGTGGTCGATTATCTGCCGACAGGCATGACGTTGGCTGATCCGAATTGGGCAGTTGACATAAACGGAAATCCATTCTATCAGTTTGTAGGACCGATTATGACTGATTCTTGTGAACAAATGACATTGGCTGCTACTGTAGATAGTTATCCAGCTTCTGGTTCGTTCCAGAATGCTTCTGAGATCACCAGTGCAGAGGACGCTGATGGCAACAATCCACCAGATGTGGATAGTACACCAGACAGCGATCCAAACAATGATGGACCAGTACAAGATGACTCTACTGACAATACCAATGGTGATGAAGACGACCATGATATTGCCATCATTCCTATCGTACTACATGATTTAGAATTGGAGAAATCAATCGCTTCAACTCAGGTCTACCCAATTAGTCCTGGAGATACAGTAACATTCGCTTTAACGATTACAAATGCAGGAAATGTTCCTGAATATAGTATTGGTTTAGTGGATTATTTCCCCGCTGATCTGATCCTGATCGATCCAAATTGGACAGAAACGACAACGGGAGTTGCTGAATTAAATACATTGGTTCCAGGTCCACTTGATCCGGATTCTACTGTAACTGTTAATGTTATGTATGTACTTGATCCTGCTTTCATGGGAACTTCGGTGACTAACAACGCGGAGATTAGTGAATTTGATGACGATACTGATCCAACAAATGATCCTCCGGTAGATTATGATTCAACTCCGGATGCTGATGAAGGGAACGATGGACCAAACGGTGAAGATGATGAAGATGATTCAACCTTCCCAGTTGACCAGATATTTGATTTGGCATTGACTAAAAAGCTCGATCCAACGCAACCAGTTCCAGTAGCAATTGGAGATAGTGCAACCTATATCATAGAAGTATGTAACCAGGGAACGCTTGCTGGCTACAACGTAGATGTAGTAGATTATATCCCTACAGGTATGGGCTTGGCAGATGCGAACTGGTCATTAGATGCTGCTGGTAATGCATATTACACTATGGTTGGACCAATTCAACCAGACTCTTGTGAGGATGTGTCCATTACATTGGTGATTGATAGTTATCCGCCTTCTGGCTCCTATCAAAATGCTTCTGAGATTTCCGATGCTGAAGATGCGGATGGAAATCATCCTGAAGATGTAGATAGTGATCCTGACAATGATAATACCAATGATGGTCCAGTTACAGATGATGATACGGATGGTACTAATGATGATGAAGATGATCATGATATTGAAGATCTTCCTGTTATATTCCACGATCTTGAGTTAGATAAAGCAATTGCTCCAACTCAGATGTTCCCAGTGTCTCCTGGAGATAGCGTTACATTTACATTAACCGTATCGAACGCTGGAACAGTAGATGAATTTAACATTGGTTTGGTAGATTATATACCTGCTGGGTTAAATCTTGCAGATGCAAATTGGGTAGAAAATACGCCTGGTGTTGCAGAACTAGTCGCCTTACTTCCAGGACCATTAGCGCCAGGTGCTGATACTGTGGTAACAATTACATTTGAAATTGATGCCTCCTTTACGGGAACTTCCATCACCAATAACTCTGAGATCAGTGAGTTTGATGATGATATGGATCCAAACAATGATCCTCCAGTAGATACAGATTCAACACCAGATGATAATGAAGGAAATGATGGACCTGATGGCGAAGATGATGAAGATGATGAAACCTTTGAGATTAATCAGGTATTTGACCTAGCATTAACAAAGGTACTATCACCACTTCAACCAATGCCGATCGCAGTTGGAGATACAGTAGTATTCGATATCGAAGTCTGTAATCAAGGAACAATGGCAGGGTACAATGTGCTAGTCGTAGATTACATTCCTACAGGTATGTCCTTAGTTGATCCTGCTTGGGTATTGGATGTGAATGGAAACGCATTCCAGTCAATTGCTGGACCGATTATGCCGGATAGTTGCTCGACGGTCTCTATCGCATTGACTGTTGACGTATTCCCAGCTAGCGGTTCGTTGCAGAATTTTTCTGAAATTGCAGATGCTGAGGACGCGAATGGTAATCACCCACCAGATGTAGATAGTACTCCGGATAGTGATGATGGTAATGACGGACCAGTGGATGACAACTCTACAGATGGTTCTAATGGAGATGAAGATGATCATGATGGTGAAGAAATTCAAATTATTAATCATGATTTAGAATTAGATAAGGCAATTGCCTCTACTCAGACATTCCCTGTTGCACCAGGTGATTCCGTTACCTTTACACTTACTGTGTATAATCAAGGAAATGTGGATGAATTCAGTATTGGGTTAGTTGATTACATCCCGGTTGGATTTAATCTTGCTGATGCCAACTGGGTGGAAAACACACCAGGAGTCGCAGAATTAGTAACACTGATTCCAGGACCATTGGCTCCAGGAGATTCTGTAACAATGGATATTACGTTTGAAATTGATGCTTCCTTTATGGGAACTTCCATCACCAACAACGCTGAGATCAGTGAATTTGATGATGACATGGATCCTACGAATGATCCACCAAAGGATAGTGACTCAACACCAGACGACGATGAAGGTAATGATGGTGCTGCTGGTGAAGATGATGAAGACGATGAGACCATTCCAATTGGTCAAACATTTGATTTGGCATTGACTAAAAAATTAGATCCGTTACAACCAGTTCCAGTGGAAGTGGGAGATAGTGTAACGTATGTAATAGAAGTCTGTAACCAAGGAACACTTGCTGGTTATAATGTAGATGTGGTCGATTACTTGCCTTCAGGTATGAGTCTGGCAGATGCTAACTGGTCGCTTAATACGGCTGGAGATGCTTTCTATACATTAGTAGGACCAATTCTTCCTGATTCTTGTGAAGATATATCCATTACACTTGTGATTGATAGCTATCCTTCAACAGGATCGTATCAAAACTCTGCAGAGATTGCAGATGCAGAAGACGCAGATGGCAACCATCCTCCGGATACAGATAGTACTCCAGATGACGATGATAGTAACGATGGTCCGGTAACAGATGATGATACCGACGGAACGAATAATGATGAAGATGATCATGACATAGCTGATATTCCTGTGATATTCCACGATCTGGAATTGGATAAAGCGATTGCTTCAACGCAGACGTTCCCTGTTGCGCCAGGTGATAGTATTACATTCGAATTGACTGTTACTAATGCTGGAACAGTACCCGAGTATAGTATTGGTCTGGTTGACTACATCCCAACAGGATTGATTCTGGCGGATGCTAACTGGACAGTGAATACACCATTTGTTGCTGAATTAGTCACGTTGATTCCTGGGCCATTAGCTCCGGGAGCTGATACAACTGTTTCAATAACATTTGAGATTGATGCTTCCTTTCAGGGAACTTCCATCACCAACAATGCTGAAATCAGTGAGTTTGATGATGATACGGATCCAACAAACGATCCACCAACAGATGTAGATTCTACCCCTGATGGTGAGGAAGGGAATGATGGACCAGCAGGAGAAGATGATGAAGATGACGAAACGTTTATGATTGAACAAACATTTGATTTGGCATTGACGAAGAAGATGAGTTCTACTCAGCAATATCCAATTAATATTGGAGACGATGTAACGTTTGATATAGAGGTTTGCAACCAAGGTACGTTGGATGCTTATAATGTACTTGTAATTGATTATTTACCTGCTGGATTGATTCTAAATGATCCAGATTGGGTACTTGCTCCTAATGGAAATTCCTTTATACAAATTCCAGGACCAATTAGAGCAGATTCATGTTTCTCTGTTCCACTTACTACACTAGTTAGTGTATTCCCTCCGGGAGGTACTTTTGTCAACTCGGTTGAAATCGTAGATGCAGCAGACGAAAATGGTAATCATCCGCAAGATGTGGATAGTAATCCAGATGTAAACAATAATAATGATGGACCAGTAACAGATAATGCAACGGATGGTACGAATGGTGATGAAGATGACCATGATATCGAAGTGTTCAATGTTATTCTACACGATTTAGAATTGGACAAAGCAATTGCTTCAACGCAAACGTTCCCTGTTTCACCAGGAGACTCAGTAACCTTTACCTTGACGGTATATAATAAAGGTAATGTTGATGAATACAATATTGGATTAGTTGATTATATCCCAACAGGATTTAATTTAGCTGATGCTAACTGGGTAGAAAATACGCCAGGTATTGCTGAATTGGTTGCCTTGATCCCAGGGGCATTAGCTCCAGGAGATTCTGTTACAATGGACATTACATTTGAAATCGATGCTAGCTTCATGGGAACTTCGATTACAAACAATGCAGAGATTAGTGAGTTTGATGATGATAATGATCCATTGAATGATCCGCCTGTCGATATTGACTCAACACCAGATGGTGATGAAGGTAATGACGGTGGAGCAGGTGAAGACGATGAAGATGATGCAACGATACCACTTAACCAGGTATTTGACCTAGCGTTGACTAAGAAATTAGATCCAGCGCAGCCAGTACCAGTGACTATGGGAGATAGTGTTACTTACGTCATAGAAGTATGTAATCAAGGAACGCTTGATGCTTATAATGTGGATGTAATTGATTATCTACCAACAGGAATGAGCTTAGCTGACTCCTTATGGTCACTAGATATTAATGGAAATGCTTTCTATACAATGGCAGGGCCAATTCAGCCAAATACTTGTGCTGATGCATCCATTACTTTAGTAGTAGATAGTTATCCACCTTCTGGATCTTATCTAAACTCAGCAGAGATTGCTGATGCAGAAGATGCTGATGGTAATCACCCGCCTGACATTGATAGTACACCTGATGGTGATGACAGCAATGATGGTCCGATTACAGATGACGATACAGATGGTACAAATGGCGATGAGGATGATCACGATATTGCAGATATTCCAGTTATTTATCATGATTTGGAATTAGATAAGTCATTATCACCTACTCAAACAATACCTGTAGCGCCAGGAGACAGTATAACATTTGAATTAACAGTGTCTAATGCAGGAACTGCAGACGTTTACAATGTAGGATTAGTGGATTACACACCAGCTGGTTTAACACTTGCAGATCCTAACTGGGTAGAAAATACGCCTGGTGTAGCAGAGTTAGTCACATTGATTCCTGGACCATTGGCACCTGGTGCTGATACAACAGTTAGTATCACGTTTACAATTGATGCGACCTTTATGGGTAACTCGATTACGAACAATGCTGAGATCAGTGAATTTGATGATGATAATGATCCTACCAATGATCCTCCAGTTGATATTGACTCAACACCAGATGGTGACGAAGGCAACGACGGACCTTCAGGTGAAGATGATGAGGACGACGTGACAGTACCACTTACTCAGGTATTTGACTTAGCATTAGCGAAACTACTCTCACCAGGGCAGACGCTTCCGATTACCGTCGGTGATGATGTTGATTTTGATATCGTTGTTTGTAATCAAGGTACATTAAATGCATATAATATTCTAGTAGTGGATTACACGCCTACTGGAATGTCATTGAATGATAATACTTGGTCGTTGAATTCTGCAGGAGATGCATTTAAAACGATTCCTGGACCTTTATTACCAAATATGTGCGATACGCTATCAATCACCATGACTGTTGATTTCTTCCCTGCATCTGGTTCCTTTACGAACGCAGCAGAAATTACGCAGGCAGAAGATGGTGATGGTATGATTATACCAGATGTAGATAGTAATGCGGACGGAGATAATGGTAACGATGGCCCTGTATCAGATAACGATATGGACGGTACCAACGGAGATGAGGATGATCATGATATTGAAACGATACCAGTTGGTTGTCCTCCTGTTGGCGCAACTATTCAAGGAACGGATACCGTTTGTCTTGATGGTGAAATCAAACTGTATACTGATTCTATAGCGGATTCTTACTTGTGGTCTGGTCCTAATGGATGGAGTGATACCACTCAGTATCCTCTAGAGATTTATCCTATTACGCTTCAGAATGGCGGCTATTACGTCCTTCAGACTTGGGTGAATGGTTGTGTTGCTATGGATTCTATACTTGTAGTAGTGAATGATCCACAAGCTCCAACACTTGTTGCAAGTGGTGATATTTGTGAAGGAGATGACCTTGTGCTAAGTACAAGTTCAGTATGTGATAGTTATCAATGGATTGGACCTGATGGTAATAGTATACCAACACTGAATAATCCGTTGCTGAATACAACTGTTGGAACAACGACAATACCACCTGCTGATTCCGCTTACGATGCGGGTATATGGATGGTGATCTGTATTGACGCTAATGGTTGTAAATCACCTGAGTCTCCTGGTGTTAATATTAATATTAATCCAATACCAACAAATCCTGTAGCCTTAGGGTCAGAGATCTGTGAAGGAGAGCAAGGGTTGTTAACTTCGTCAGCTATTAGTAATGCAAATTATTATTGGTTTGATGGAACTGCAACTACCGTTGGTAATCTTGTTTCCTTCGATCAAAATCCTGTGATTAATGGATTGACAGCAGTTGGATCACCTTACTATTATTGGTTGGTGGTCAATGTGAATGGTTGTCCTTCGGATACTGTAGTTACTACGATAGTGGTTCATGAGAACCCAACTGTTGTCGCTTCAAACAATGGAACAGAGTGTGTTGATCCTTTAGATGATATTGAATTATATTCAGTACCGTCAGGAGGAAATCCACCTTACACGTTCTCTTGGACAGGGCCAAACGGATTCGCTTCAATTGATCAGAATCCTATACTGCCCAATGCGAATAATAACTTAACAGGTACGTATATAGTGACAATCATTGATAGTAAGGGTTGTGAAGCAGTTAATTCTACAATAGTAGATATTACTGTGAAGCCTGATTTGCCAGTGATTACTAGTAACGCACCAGTATGCGAAGGCGAGAAAGTTATCTTGACGATACAAAACTATGCGGGCAATACAATCACGTATGATTGGGTTGGACCAAATGGACCATTAGCGAGTACACATACGGTTGTGATTGATCCTACGGATGCAACGCACATAGGTAATTACACAGTTCAAGTCACAGTTGATAGCTGTACGTCTGATCTGTCTACACCGTATTACTTAGAATTATGGCCATTGCCAACTGCAGTTCCTACGAATAATGGACCGCTTTGTGAATATGATCAACTTGAGCTAATGGCTAATCCAGGAACAGTTGGAGGACCATTTACTTACAGCTGGTCAGGACCAAACGGATTTACATCTACAAATGAGAATCCTATAGTTCCAAGTCCAGACGTATCGGATGCCGGTAGTTATGAGGTAACGATTACATCAAACCTTGGTTGTACGTTTGTTGCGACAACTGAAGTAGTAATTAATCCTAAGCCGCTTACACCTGCAATTACTGCAACGAGTACAAGTGTTTGTGCGAGTGATGTCTTAGTCTTAAGTACGACACCATACTCAGGAGTATCTGTATTATATACTTGGACAGATCCGAATGGAGGTCAAGTTACAACTTCAGTACCTTCGACTACTTACTCGACTCCAATTAGTGGTGATTATCAAGTAATGGTAACGGTTGAAGGATGTAATTCGCTTCTTTCTGCTCCGGTAACAATTACGGTGACTGCCGCGCCAGTTGCTCCGGTTGTTGCTGCTACAATAGACGCTTGTGAAGGCGGTGTAATTCAGCTTGGTACAACTACCTTAGCAACCAGTTATCTGTGGTCAGGACCAAACGGATTTAGCTCTACAATGGCGAATCCTTCAGTGATAACACCTGCAACTTTAGCAGATGCTGGAGATTATACACTAGTAGTTTACATGTATGGTTGTGCCTCTCCAGCATCTACAACTACAGTTACTGTGCATCCGACACCTGCAACACCAACGATTGTGACGAATGGTCCAATATGCGCAGGGGATGACCTGGTATTGAGTACAAGTGGTCAATGTGATAGTTATTTATGGATTGGTCCAGGTGGTTCTAGTGCAGGAACACTAACTAATCCATTACTGAATACGACGACGAATACAACAACCATCCCAGCTGTTGACTCAGCTTATGCTACAGGAATGTGGGCTGTGATTTGTGTAGATGCCAATGGATGTGAATCCCCAGCGTCTACTCAAGAAATGGTAGCGATAAATTCAGTACCAAATGCAGTGACCCCGTACAACAACGGACCGCTGTGTGATGGTGATGATTTACAGTTGTTTGCACCATCTGTGCCAGGTGCCACCTACTTGTGGACGGGGCCGAATGGTTACACGTCAACGATGCCAAATCCAATAATTTTGGATGCAGATGTGAATGATTCAGGATCCTACTTCGTTTATGTTACTGTAAATGGATGTACTTCGATGATTTCACCTGCTACAAATGCAGTAGTAAATGCATTGCCAGCTGTCACAAATCTGACCGGTGGTGGTATTTATTGTGAAGGTGATATGGTAATACTAGATGCAGATCAAATTCCTGGTGGAATGTGCACTTGGACAGGTCCTAATGGATTTATCCTAACCAACTTGACAGATCCAGCAGTTGTTATGAATCCTGTAAGTATGATGGATGAAGGAACGTATACACTAACAATTAGAGATGTCAATGGTTGTGAAACACCTGCGGCTTCTCTTTACTTAGATGTGACTCCTTTACCATTGACACCTACAATTACGAATAACGGGCCACTCTGTGAAGGGTCGATGCTTGAGTTGAATACCACACCGTATACTGGATTGAATGTGACTTACGTATGGAATACACCGACAGGAAGTGTTTCTACTGCAGTCCCTCAGTTGTTAGTACAGAATACAACAGTGGCAGATGCTGGTATGTATAGTTTGGAAGTGATTGTTGATGGTTGTACCTCATTAGGTTCAATTATGTCACCAGTACAGATTACTCCGGGTGTTGCTGCTCCTACAAATGTAGCAAGTAACAGTCCGATCTGTAATGGAGATGATATCTTCTTGACATCCGACTATATACAGGGTGCAGTCTACACATGGCATGGACCTGGCGGCTTCACAAGTAATGCACAGAATCCAATCATCAATAATGCTGCGAACACAGATGCTGGTGATTACTATGTAGAGGTTAGTGTGAATGGATGTAGTTCACCTTATTCAGATACGATTGCTGTGCTTGTGAATGCACTCCCAGGAGTAGCTGTAGTAAGTAACAACGGGCCAACATGTGAAGGTGGTAGTATTGACTTATCTGCAACTGGTTCGCCAACTGCTACTTATACTTGGTACAACACAACAACTGGGCAAGTAGTTGGGACAGGAAATCCATTGGCAATGCCAGGGTTGACTGTTGCAGATGCTGGTGATTACCATGTTGTAGTGTCTGAAAATGGATGTAACTCGTTAGCCTCACCACCGACTGCAATTGTAGTCAATCAGGTGCCTGCGGATAACGCGTTCGCTGGACTTGATCAACTATTATGTCAAGTGACGACGACTACGCTTGATGCATTTGCTCCTACGCAAGGCGGAGGTGTCTGGACACAAATATCTGGACCACCATCGACCATCGTGACACCTACTTCTGAGACATCTCAAGTGTATGGGTTAAACTACGGTAGCACATACGAGTTTGTATGGACGTTGAGCAATGCAACTTGTCAAAACTACTCCTCTGATACATTAACAGTAGAGGTAGCAATGCAGTTGGGAGTACCAGTTACACCTACTAGTAATAGTCCTGTATGTGAAGGAGCTCCGGTTTACTTCCAAGCGCCTTACATACCGAATGCATTGTATACTTGGTACGGGCCAAACGGATATATAAGTACTGTTCAAAATCCGATTATACCTTCATCTGTAGTTGTACAGACTGGAAGTTACTGGTATACGATTACGATTAACGGATGTACGTCTCCACCGGCAACTCCACTGTATTTAGAAGTGGTGTCTACGGTTGTTTCGCCAGTTGCGAGTGCGAATACACCAGTATGTATTAGTACAGATATCGAGCTATACGCTACAGGATCGAGTACACTTACTTACGAGTGGTTTAGTTCTACTACCGGACAATCCGTTGGATTTGGAAATCCATTTATCATTACCAATGCGACGTTAGCTGATATTGATGATTACTATGTAATTGCTAGTATGGGAAGCTGTAGTTCTGCTCCTTCCTTACCAGTTAGTGTAATGGTTTCAGATGGAACGACACCTGACAACGCATATGCTGGAACGGATATCACAATTTGTAGTGATTCTGATGTATCGATGCTGAATGCTGGTAAACCAATTTTTGCTTACGGAATGTGGACGCAAATTGCGGGGCCACAAGCGGTTATTGTTACACCTTCTGAGGCTGAAACTATGGTGTTTGAGTTGTCACAAGTCGGAACTTATCAGTTTGTTTGGACGCTTTCAAATGGCGTATGTAGTGGATACAGTGTAGACACGGTAACGTTGGTTAAAGAACCTTTACCGATATCTAGCAATGATTACTATGCGATTGACTACAACGCAGAAATACAAGGAGGAGTAATGGTTGTGAATGATGCTAGTTGGATAGCAGGTTGGAATATTGAATTAGTAGAGGCTGCGGCTCAAGGTAATGCAACATTAAATTCTGATGGTACGTTCGATTATGTTGCACCTAACTATGTAGGATTGGATAGCTTTACTTACAAAATTTGCAATCCAAGTTGTCCGAATGTGTGCAGCTACTCTAAAGTATATATCACGGTTGGACAAGATCGGATCGACGAATGTTTTGTACCGAATATCATTACACCGAATGGTGATGGTGTGAACGATGCATTAACAATCCATTGTCTAGTGAATTATCCAAACAATAGAATTAGAGTATACAACAGATGGGGTGATCTAGTTTACAATGAAGGTCCTTACAACAATGATTGGGCTGGAACATACAATGACGAAGATTTACCAGAAGGTACCTACTACTATATTTTAGAACTTGATCCTGTTGACGATCCTAGTAATGTAATGCAAGGGTTTGTAACAGTTCATAGATAAATAAAAAAAATGGAGAGCAGGCAAACTGTCTGCTCTCCAATTAATAAGATTAACTAATAGAAGCAAATAATTTAATATGAAAAAGTTAATAATTTTCTTGGCGTTTAATTGTTTAGCCGTTGTTATCTATGGACAACAAGATGCACAATACACGCAATTTATGTTTAACAAGCTGGCGATCAACCCAGCGTATGCGGGCGCTAAACATGTGTTTTGTGCGTCTGCTCTTTACAGAAACCAATGGGTAGGAATGGATGGCGCTCCAATAACCCAAGCATTTAATATGCATGGACGATTTGATAAGAAAAACATTGGACTAGGAGTTTCAGTCGTACATGACGAGATCGGAATATTCAATGATTGGTTTGTCAACATGATGTATGATTATCAGATGAAACTTGGAAAAGGAAAGCTAAATATAGGTGCACAAGGAAGTGTCAATTATATGAAGGCGAGATGGGACTTGAGTCAGCCAGATCAAGTAGGTGATTACACAATCGGAGGAGCAAATTCAACGAAGCTGTATCCTAATTTTGGAGCTGGAATTTACTATCATACACCAACTTACTATCTCGGTCTTTCTGCTCCGACACTGATAAAGCATGATATTGAATTTACTTCCCCACAGGCTGGAGAGGAAGTCTCCAATAAGGATAGGCATTTTTTCTTGATGGGTGGGCTAGTATTAAAATTGAACGAAACGGTACAGTTTCAACCATCATTGTTGCTGAAACATGTGCAGCATAGTCCTTTTGACTTTGATGTAAATGCAAGCTTTTTATTCTTTAATAAACTACTTGCTGGTGTTTCTTACCGTTTTCAAGACTCAGTTGATGGAATTTTACAGTTTCATTTCAGCCCTTGCTTGAAGGTCGGTTTTGCTTATGACTATACGCTTACAGAGCTTCAACAATATCACAGTGGTAGTTTTGAAGTTATGCTTGAATATTGCATAGTACCAAAGGACGAAGCATTTGTTAATCCTAGATTTTTCTAACCATAAATTTCTCATAATGAAAACGAAATTAATTTTTATATTGTTATTTGGCTTGAGCTGTCTATGGACAAACGCTCAAATCCTAGTCAATAATGAGCCAGTTGGACAAACAGTTGCCGATAAGAGCAACCAAAAGACAATAGCAAAAACGAAAACAGAGCAGAAGGCGAAAGATCTGAAAGCTACAAAACTGGAAGCAAAACAACTGAAAGCTGAAAGACAGAAGGCTGCAAAGCTAGAAGCAAAACAGCTGAAAGCTGCAAGGCTAAAAGGTAAACAGTCGATTGCAGAACAGCCAAAAGTGAAGCAGTCGAAGGTGAAACCATCGAATTTCGGAAAGCCAAACGTTGAACAACCGATTGCTGAAAAGCTAAGCGTTGAACAACCAAAAACTGAACGCTTAAAAGCTGAACAGCCGAAAACTGAACGGTTGAATACAGATCCTGTAGATGGTAAGAAAAAAACCAAGAAGTCTAAGACTGAAGAGGTTTATGGGAAATTGGGTTACACTGCATATGTGGAGAATATTTCTGACGATGCAGCCAAGAATAAGGTAGCTAGTTTTAAGCTAAATCACTACAAAAAACTTGCAAACAGCTATCGCTTGACTGGCGACACAAAAAATGCTGAATCAGCTTATGAGAAAGTATTAGAATCTGATGAATCGCCAATCTATTACTTGTATTATGCGCAAGCTCTACAAAGTAATAAGAAGTATAGCGAAGCAAAAGATGCATTTCTTTCTTATCACAATAAGCTTAGCTCTGCGGGTACACCAAACGAGTACAATAGCGAACGGTATAACTACTCCCTCGACAATGATGCGCGAGGCGAGGTGTTAGCTGAAGCGTGCGACCGAGTAGCAAACTTTAAAGTAAATCAGCGTATCAAGCTGAAAAACGTAAAGGAGTTGAACGGTGGACGCCTTGATTTTAGTCCGAGTTATTACCAAAAAGGTATTGTGTTTGTTTCAAACCGTACAGAAGGTAACGATCCGAACCATGTAGATCGTTGGTTTAATACTGAGTTTATGAACCTTTACTTTGCTGATAAAGATGGCGATTCATTTGGAGAGCCAATGGCTTTTGAAGGAGAGGTAAATACACAGTTTCACGAAGGTCCTGTGACGTTTACAAATAATGGTCAACGGATGTATTTTACTAGAAATAACTTCTACAAAGGAAAGAAGGGAAAAGACAAAAAGGATATCATTAGACTTAAGGTATATTCAGCTGATTTAGTTGGAAATTCTTGGGGTAATATTAAAGAATTACCATTTAATTCAGAAGAGTATTCTGTTTGTCATCCTACCTTGTCAGCAGATGGATCAAGATTGTATTTTGCTTCAGAGGCACCAGATGGTTTCGGCGGACTTGATATTTACGTGTCTGAGAATAAGGCGGGTATTTGGACTGCTCCGAAGAACATGGGAGAAAACGTGAATACTGCAGGAAATGAGTTGTTTCCGTTTATTCATGATGATGGAACATTGTACTTTGCTTCCAATGGACATGCTGGACTTGGCGGTCTTGATATCTTTTCGACAGTAAGAACAGATAATGGAGAAGATGAAGAAGAAGCTTGGGATTTGGTTCAGAACGTAGGAAAACCGTTTAACTCCTCTGTGGATGATTTCGGTCTTATCCTTGACATAACTGGAACTTCTGGATTTCTAACGTCTAGAAGAGAAGGTGGTTACGGAGAAGATGATATTTACAGTTTTATCGTTCCAAATGGCTTGAGAGCTCCTGAAGGAATTCCAATCTGTGTGTTTGACAAGGCGACTGATCAACCAATTTCTGAAGCCAAGCTGACGGTGGATGAATCGATAGATGGTAAGATCATGAACAAACAAACTGGGGAATTGCTACTTAAGTTATTGCCAAGTGAGGAGGTCAAAGATGAATACACAATAAAGTTGAAAAGTGCGGCAAGTCAACAGTTAGCAAGATTTGCTGAAAACGGATATGATTCTGATGGCGAAGGTCTAATCGATTACATGGCATTTGGCGACGATGCATATTATGTAACTGCTAGCAAGGATGGCTACAAGTTTTCAGAAATGGAGCTGTCATCTTACAATATTAGAGCACTAGGTGATGTAGATAAGTGTATTGCTATTCCGATGGAGAAATTGCCTCCAGCGCCACCTGAAGAGAATTGTAATAAGTTTACTGGAGTTGTGAAAAACAAGGAATACAAGAATCCTGTTAATAAGGCAACTGTTACGTTTATCAACCGTTGTAACGGTGAAAAAGTAGAAGTGCTTACAGATGAAACTGGGCAGTTTGATTTCTGCTACGAGTGTGACTGTGATTATGTGTTGACTGGAGACAAGGAGAATTTTATTGGTGATAAGAAGCCAAGATCTACCTTCAAAATTCGTTGCGGTGAGCCATTGAATGAAACGCTTTGGTTGACACCAGCAATTGATAAGAACGGAAATGCATTGGCTGATATGGATCCTGATAAATTGGCTCCTGGGTCAGTGATCGAATTGAGGAATATCTTTTATGATTTTGATCAAGACTATATCCGTGAAGACGCAAAACCTGATTTGGAAGAGTTGATTGGGCTTTTGACTAAGTACCCAAGTATGAAAATATCGATCGGTTCTCATACGGATGCTCGAGCTTCTGATAGTTATAACGAGGATTTGTCTCAACGCCGTGCGCAGTCTGCTGTAGACTATTTATTGTCGCGAGGAATTCGTAGCAATAGACTAGAAGCAAAAGGTTATGGAGAGACAAGAGTGCGGAATAAGTGTAAAAACGATATCTGGTGTGATGAATACGAGCATCAGAGAAATAGACGTACTGAGTTTACAATTATCTCTTTTGATAAACCTCAGAATCTAGATGTAAAATATGATGATAATACCCCTAAAACAGTTGACCCTAAACTAAACAATAAGAAGTGGTAAACTAAAAATAAGAGGAAACAAGCCGGACTGATTAATTTCAGTTCGGCTTTTTTTGTAACTAAATATTAAATAAAATAACAATTGAAATTAATTAAATAATTGGTAAATAATGGTTTGTGAATAATTTCGATGGTTTATTTGTAAAAATTGTTGTAAAAGTATAGAACGATATTAAAAAAGTATACCTATTTCGGGAAATGAATAGTCTGTAGTTTTACTTCCGTAATCAACTATAGAATTTGACTTAAACGAACGGATAATAACTATTGCTCAAAGTCGAAATTAGTTGTGACCAACTCCTTAAACATAGAACGAACTCAACCTATTTTTGCTAAAAAAAGACAAATTATAACGCCTTAAAAAAACATAAAGAATTAGAAGTAGATGGTTTAAAAAGCAGCCCGATTGGAAAGCCAACCGGTCTGCTTTATTTTAAACTTGATCATCTGGTTCTGCAATTTATTTGAAGATTATTCATTAAACAATTTTTTGATAAAACATTAGTTATGAAACGATTTCATCTTTTTATTAGCCTTTTTTACGTGTCGATTTTGGGATTATTTATCTCTTGTTCTAAAGATCAAGCTCTAATTTCTAATCCTTCTGAAATACATAATGACGAGTGTATTCACTTAGCAGAGGGTCCGCCTAGCAATAGCAGGGGCCGTTTAGTTGAAACTCAGAGTGGAATCTCTTATGAAGTCATTGATGGGGAGTTCTGGATGGGAGATATACGATTTACCCAAAAGCAAGTTGACATTCTTAATGCAAGTCGAGGCGCTGGCCTTGCGGATCTGGCTCAACGTTGGGACTTCAACATGGTTCCATTTGTAATTAATGCAAACTTACCTAATCGAGCAAGAGTTACTCAGGCAATTGCTCGTTTAGAAGCAAACACAAACGTTCGGTTTGTTCCTAGAGAAGACGAAGACAATTATATTGAGTTTGTTCAAGTAGCAGCCGAGAATAATTGTTCTTCTTCACTTGGTATGATTGGCGGTCGTCAAGAAATAAGACTTGAAAATGACTGCACTCGTGGTAATGTTATGCATGAAATTGGACATGCTTTAGGTCTTTTTCATGAGCATAATCGAGCCGATCGAGACGGCTTTGTCGTCATTACCCCTGCAAATATGTTACCTGGTGCCAATCTGCAGTACATACGATATGATAATAGAGGCTTAAATGGCTTTGATGATGGTCCATTCGATTTCAATTCGATTATGATGTACGGCAGTCTCTTCAATAGTAGGAATACTCTACCAACGATGACAAGAATAGGCGGAGGATTAATCTTTCAACAAAGAAATTTTTACAGTAATGGAGATAGAAACATTATAAATCGTATGTATCCCAATGATTCATGGGTCGTCATGTATGAAGGGGATGATGTTGAGCAAGATATTGTTTGTGGAGTTGATGTTAGTGCTGGAAATAACCGCATCAACTTTACAGCATCAAATAGCCCCTGCACGAATGACGAAGTTCGGTCATTACGTTTTATTAACATGCGAGCAGGTCAAACAATTGCATTGCACGACAGATCAAATCCTAGAGCAGCGTTTTGGGATAATAGAGATGACTACGTACGAATTGATATCCTTCGAGATTTTGACGAAGACGTATTGAATAACCTTGAATTAGATAAGCTTCCTGGTACCGTTCTCGCTGGCAATAATACGTGGCGATTACAAACAGGGAATTTCAGAGCAGTTTACCGTAGAGGTGGAAACTTAGATGGAAAGGTGTCTAGGTTTAACTCGAACAATTAAAAAAGATAGAGATTGAAAACTAAGTAAATACTAGGTGTTGGAGCAATTGAGCTTCTAGTAAAACCTAAGTAATTAACAGGGAATCAAAGATTTTTAAGATTAGAAGTAAATGGTTAAAAGCAGTCCGATTGTAACGTCAGTCGGTCTGTTTTTCCTATTTATGCGTGCACAAAGTTAGGCTAGTAACGAGTATCTTTCAAACTATATAATTAACAGTTCTCCTCAATAGCTGTCTGCCATTCTGTTAGGTCGTTGATGTCCATTTTAGGATCAACATTTATGAATTTATCTTGTTTATGGTCAAAATAGGTCTTGGTAGTAGGAATAATAAAGCTTTTCTCTAGGATTCGAAGTAATATTGAATCAGCGTCACTTAACTCGGCCTGTTTTAATTCTGAAATCAGCGTTTTAAGAGTTTCAAACTGTGGTGGGACTTCACAATCCTCATCTTCGTCATAGTAGCTATCAACTGAAACATAATATACATGATGCGTCCTAGCAATAAAATCCTCTCCAATTTCAAAAGGTTGCTGCACAATAATTAAAGAACTTAATGCCTTGTTTTCTTGAGCAAATCGATCTAGTGCTTTGGTGATCTCCACATAAAGAGGAATCATTTCTTTTGTAATGGTCTTATCAAAATGCCTTACCAGTATGCGAACGGATACATCTGCAGGAAAATAAAGCGTACCATTTTCACTATAAAGGAATTTTTTTAGTGCTAATTCTTTCTGAATCTCTTTGAATGTCCTCATATCTATTACATCATGTCAATAACTAAGATTTTCCCTTTACTCGGTGACCAATGAAGGTTGGCTGAAGGAGGGTTCTTAGAAAGTTTTTTATGCAAGTTCACAGAAATTTCATCCGTTTTTCCTGCTAATTCTTGCATTAATCTGCCTCGCGCTTCTGCTACTTTAGGATCAGACAGTGCGCTTTTTAGTTTAATGGAAGTTGGATCAAAATCTCTTTTTATCCAGTCAGTGCCTTTTTCGAAAACACTCACCACTTCCATGTCTTTATCTAAAATGGCATTGCCTTTCACCGTACTTTTAGCATCTTCTAGAAGCTTAACTGATTTCGGCATATCCTTGGTTCTCTTAGCAAACCATCTTTTTAATGCCTTAGTTGAGCTAGAGGGAGAAAAGAACAACTGTCCTTCACCACCTGCAAAGTTTTTATCTCTATCTAATACATCATCTCCTCTAAATTCTTTGAGTTTTGCAATAAATTCATCATTGTCTTTCGTTTCGAATTTATCCCAATCTCTAGGAACTACACTGTTTCCTGGTGTATAGTCATTGTCGATATTGTGCTCACTACCTACCATTTTTACAGTATAGTGTCCTGGCTTACCAGCTTTAGGATCAATATCAAATCGGGTAATGTGTTTCTTGTATTTTTGTTCTACAACCTTCAGACTTGCTTTTAGTACAGGGATTGAGCTGTTCTTAGTATCGTGCGCTTCAGTGATCGTCTTGGCCATCATGATCGCTTGTTGTTTTTCAAACGCTGTATCACCTAGGTCAGTATCTCCTTCTTTATGTTTGATTTTGTCAGGAATGACATCTTCAATTTTTCTACCGATTCGTTTAAGTATATTGAATAATGGTTTTGAAATCTTCTCAAGTTTTGCTAACCATTTTGCTGCGTTTCCAAGACCTCCTGTAAAGATCGCCAACACAACTTCCAGAACAATATTCCCAACAATTTTCCCTCTAAATTCCCACTTATTGTAATGATTTGGATTGTTCCAGTTGTGCTCAAAATTGTCAAACCCATCTTTAGCTCCTTGGATAATTGAATCTAAGATTTCCTGACCTTTTGAAGCGTCGAGCCCTTTGATAAACTCAAACATGGATTCCAAGTCCTCCATAATGGCTCCAGTCGCAACTTTTCCAATTAAGGCAATCAACTCCTTACCGATGTCAAACAATCCAGTGATGGTGTTCCAAATGCCTCCAAAGAAGCCCGTTAATAATCCATCGGTAAATCCTGTTATCCCTTTGCCAACTTCAATGCCTGAGTCTACCCAGTCTGGCCGAGTAGCAATATCTCCAGACTTAACCATTAGGTTGACATAGGTCATACTAGGCAACCAGATGTTAAATCCTTTTTGTAATACAATAGATTGATAGACTGCACGATTGTCGTCCTGGTTATCAAACCAATTGACTACACTGCTTTGACTTTCTTCAAACTTCTCCATGTCTATCGAAATCCCGGCATTGCCCTGATTCGCTAGGTAAACTGCCATCATGATGTGACGATCGTCAAAACCAGTCGTTGGCGTATATCCTAGATCTTTGTAATGACTGTAAATGTCAGAATAACAAGTAGGGTAGGACGCGATTTTGTAAAGACTTGACTCGGGATCTGGTAGATTGGTCTTGATCAGATGCTTCGCAACATAACCCATTCCGCAATCGGAATCAACAAAATACCAACCTTCAGAAAACTCTTTTAGCACATAAACATGGTCGTTGTATCCAAGCTCATGCATAACGTTGTCCGTTGTCGTATCTGGTTCAGAACGCATGTTTGCGGTTTCACCAAAGACGATCCCGTTTTTATCGACTCTTGTGCCACCTGGTGGTACACCTTCTTGAGTGTCTTCACCAGAAGCGATTATGATCAGTTGGCTCCAAGTTGGGCCGTTTGGTTCAATTAAGCCATTTGATGATCCATCAAAATTTACTTTTTGGAAATTCTTAATCGCTCCAATTGTTATAGAACCGATCAATCCGTCAATTGGGCCAGAATCGTATCCTGCTTTGTGTAATAACTCTTGAACAAGCATTACATCATAAGTATCATTGTTTCCACCTTGTCCAACAGATCCTTTTAATTCTTCAATGGTTGAACTGTAGGTGTCCTCTCCAGTTTCTGTATCTGTTGAGTTGTTTGCAGTTTCATTTTCTCCCTCATTTTCATTATCGCCTTCGGTCGTTGTTGTAACTTCTAAAGGATTAAACGCCATCACATTGTCCTGCCCAGGAACATCTACATTCCGCTGAGCAATCATATCTTCATTGAATGCAATCATAGAGTCATAATCCGTAGGCAATCCAGCAAGTGTAAGTAGTGCTCGTTGGAAGTCAAACACTCTTACTGGTGTTTGTTCAAACCATTTACTATCTGCTGCTTCATGAGCTGCATTCACCCAAGAGTGACTTTCTAGGTTAGCCCATGTCTTTTTATGTTTAGTATTCCAATAAATTCCAAGTTGGAAATTAACAGCAGTTAGTGCATTGACTAATGTTTGCGCTTCGAAATCAATTGAAATCGCTTTCTGTAAGGCATTTGCATAAGCATCACCACTATCTTGTTCAAACCATTGTTCAATCACTGCGAAAGGTACTATACTCCCTTCAGGATATTGGAGGCGTTCAGCCTTTGACAGTAAATGTCCGTATCCTGCAGTTAAATGACCGAGTGTATCCTTGTAAACATCGTGACGGTACCCTTCTCTAAGTTTGATGTGATCAACGACTTCATCTGTAATCTCCTCACTTACATTGCCATCAGCTGTAGCAGGTGTGCCTGTACCAGTCTCCGTTTCTGTCTCATTTTCATTTTGATTAGAAACATTGACCAATGCATTCCACGTATCCTGTCCTACACTAATCTTTCCATCAGCCCATCCGAAAGTATCCAATTGGAAATCTTCAATTACCTGAATGGTATAGTCATCACAATTACCATGGATCTCTCCTTGATAACAAGAATGTAATTGGAGTAGTGTTTGAACAACTTTGACATCATTCTTTTTATTGACACCGTTCTTACCAACTGATTTGGTAATAGAATAGGGTGGTTTTATTTCGATGTTGTCATCATTATTATTATTGTCGTCATTCGATGAGCCCGTGCCTGTTGTTGTCGTTGCAGTTACAGTGGTTTGGTTGCCCATATTGCCACCGACCTGATCAGGCGTAAGAATTGGACTATCAATCTTTCCTTCGAATATCCAAGCTGCTCCGTCTTTATGGGAAGCGTTTTCCCACCATTTTGTTTTATCTGCTTTGTTTGCGTGATTACTACTTCCTGCTTGAGAGGTCAATGGTGCATCTCCATCCGCTTTATGCTGATCTGTTTCAGACAGTATTACAGAAACGTGACCAGAGCCTTTCCCTTTTCTAGCAGCTAGAATGATTGCGATCTTACCGCTATTTGCTTCCTTCTGGGCATTCGACATATCGGTTTCCTTTCTCCATCCAAAGTCTCCACCAAATTCAGCCATCCATTTAACTAAGTCATTGGCTCGCATTTCTTCAACTGTTTCGCCGTAGACGGCTTCTACAGTTTCTCCAGCCTTTATCTTCTCTTCTGCATCCTCTTTCCACCAAACTCTTGGTAAATATCCTCCAAGTGCAGCTACGACATCATGCGCATATACATTGCAGTAGGTATTCATCTTTCCATTAACCATTCGTTTCTGGTATAATGGATTGTTTTCTACGTCTAATACTTCAACAACAGCATGTTGATTAGCGGCAAACAATTTTGCACTTAACTCTTCAACTTCTTTTGTTTTATTTTCATATTTTTCAAGTGCTTCTATTTTGGCAACTACCTCATCAAGCGTTAAGTCTTCTTTGAAAATTGCCTTAATGTGCTTTTCAATGATGTCATGGAATTGTTTTCCATACTTTGAAAGGTTTCCTTTCACTTTCCAACGACTATCTGCCCAACTATTAGAGTTTCTTTCTAATTCTGCTCGATCATATTTTTCTTCAAATGGTTCGTTGGTAGCTGTCGTTCCTCCTTCAGCTTCATTTTCGGAAGCAAGGTGATGAGCGTCAACCATTACTTGGATATCCACTCTAGTATTATCGATCGCTTCAGTCGTCTGCTCACCAAGGATCATACTTTGAATGCTTAATGCATGCGGGTGGAATATTGGATCATTTACTGTATCCTGAACCATTTCAGTTACCTCTGGCTCTAATTCGAACGGATCAGAAGCCATCATCCAAACACCTTCAACTGGTCCTTCTGTATCTGCTTGATTTTCTTCAGTACCCTTATCGCCTCTATCTTCTACCCATACATGGTGCAATCCATCTTCAGTAGGCACTTTTACCATTTCAGTTAAGAGTGGGAAACCGTTAAGCGAAAGGCCTAGTCCAAATTCTGGAATGCCTTCTAGGTTTTCTATTGTTGGCAATGTAACGATACCACCTTTTGGTAAGGTTTTAACATCGGCATTGTCAGGGTGATTGACTAGTTTAACAAAAACAGTGAAGTCACCGTAAGCTTCTTTAGCGAAGTTACTCCAAGTGTCACCTTCTATGACTTTCACCTTATTGCCTGGCTCTAGTACTCTTGTTTCAGTTGTCTCTTCGTCTGTTGTCTCTTCTGGCCCGTCAGCTGAGACAGGAGCGTGTGAGGTTGTGGCTTCATCACCTTTTGGAGGACCATTTGTGCCTGCTGTTAATTCTGAGGCTGTTGGCAATTTAATTTCATTTCCATCTTGAAGAGTGACGCCTTTGTTATCTGCATAATCTGCTAGATCAAGTCCTTTAGACCAATCGTTATAAGCTAATGAGGCAAGACCGGCCCAAGAGTCACTATTTTTCGCTTCTATAGTTGACTTTGGAGCAACACCTCTTTCGCTCGCAGGTAATGCATCCATCTGATCCATTTCTGCTGGTGTGGGTAATAGAACCATTCCTGCTGGTACCGATGTTGGATTACTGCCTCCTGTATCTGGAGCTTTACTGGTTTGCTGAGCATCTCCTGCAACGCCACCAAAGTAGGTTTGCTTTGCAGTAGAGCGTGTACTTACATTTTCGCCAATTCCTTTAGAAGAGTCATTGGTTCTGGCTGTATTTGCCAATCCTTCAGCTTGGGCTACTTCATGTTGTTGTTCTACTGGGTTGCCATCTCCTGAGTCACCTCCATCACTATACCCCTCATTAGGGCCAAATGCTGTAATCCATGCGGCTCTTTCACCATGAGCATACACCTCGTCGGCTACAGCCGAAAGTGGCATTCCATTTGGATTTACAATATCTCCTGGTTGAGCACTGCCGATTGGGACGCTTCCGTCATCATTGGTACCGTTGTCGTTTCCTGCTGTTTCGAATGCAAACAAATCAGAAACGATTAGATAGTCTAAGAGTCCTCCCGCACTAGACACTGCATTATCTGCATCTAATTGAGTGGTTTCAGTAGTGAAACTTGCTAGGTTGAACAAGGCATCTCCTGCAGATTTACCTTCTTCTGTTTGCTTGGCAATATTGGCTATATCAATTACTCTTTCCTGTGGGAATCCAGCATACATTACTGGGATTGAATTAGTAGTGGCTGATTCAACCCATAATGTATAGGTAGAATTTCCAATTGGAACAGGCGAAACTTCAATCCAAGGATTGCCTAATTCTTCTATAGAAGGTAATGTAATTGATTTGCCTTTCGGCATCACCGTTACGGAACCAATAAATGGAAGATCAAGCGTAACTTGTTCTACAAAAGGATTCAGTGCTTGAAGCTTTCCTGCATAGTCTGCATTACCATAAACATTAGCTGCAATCCAGTCGTATGTCTCATGCTGGTGTGTATAGGCAATTTCAGCAGGTATTGTGAATCTTGAACCGATTGTAGAAAGCGCTATTGTTTTTAATTCATGTACTTCAGGAAGATGTGCATAAGGAGAATTAGCATTTGAGTTTTGCGGATATGCTTGTAAATAAATTGCATATGAGGCATCGCCATAGGCGGTTGTAGCCAATTCATTCCATCCTCTTCCTTCTTTTACGATATACGCTCCTGGTTCTGCTGTAAAGGTTGCACTGGAATTATAATTGTAATCATTTCCATAAACATCATCAAGCAGATCGTTTAACCATCGTTGTTCTTTGCCATGGAAATCCTTGTTCCATTTATTCAGACCATAACTCTTATTAATCAATTCTCTTACTGCTGTTTTTCCATCCGCTTGTTTCGTATATCTTGCAACCTCGTATAACGCTTGTTCTGCACCATTTGCAGTTGGACCATCTAGAAGTTCTCTGCAGATTTCTGCTCTTTCATCGATAGTGGCTTGCATGTGGTAATCTCTCTTTACTAATTCTTTGTAAGGAGCATTATTATCAAAAATTGCAGCGAAGATACTGTATGAGCCATCAAGGACATTTAGAATGTCATTGATCATAGAACCAGGTTTAATGAATCCTTCATCTACTAGTTCTACTTTAAATCCTTTAATTTGATTTTTAAGTTCATCAATTCTTTGTTTGTTTGGTTTCTTAAAGATCCACCATAACAAGAATCCTACTATACTTCCTTTAATGAATGCGCTGATACCATCTTTTATAATACCGATCATCTCGGCAACAGCACTCAAACCATCTGCGTATCTTCCGATTCTGGCGAGCTCGCTACCCATTCCGTCGGTTTCAGTCTCTTCTCCTTTTTCTTCTGATGGACCTTCAAAACCGTCCATCAAGCCTCCTAGGCCACCTTCTTCATCTTCACTAGGTCCTTCATTTTTCCCGTAGCCAAGATCTGAGTCCTTGCCAGTATCTTCTGCAGCTGGGATCGTTGAGCCGACTGGAGCTTCCATTTGTGGTGGTGCTTGTCCGCCGCCACCTGATGGTATTGCTGCTTCGTCTCCAAAAGTGAAGCTTCCTTCCCAGTTGATTTCTCCAAGATCGCCAAGTTGTTGCTGGTATAATTCCCAGATTTTCTCGCCATCCCAGATTCCTAGTACTTCATATCTTACGTAAGCTTCAATTAATAATTGAAGGACTGGAGCGATGGAAAGGTTGATTCCTAATTCACCTCCGACACCATCTTTGTTACCATATAAACTGACATAAGGATTCAGCATAATTGGTATGTCAATTCCTAGTCCTGCTCTAATTCCGGCAGAGGCGTTCAGAATAGCAGGTATTCCGACTAAGACACCGACGTAGGCCATTATTTTTGCGGAGACGTTGATGCCCCAAGTTGCTGCAAGTTCTGCTTCGAAATCAGGCATTTCACCGGATTTAGGTCGCCAGTCGCTAATTCCTGCAGTTCCAAACAAGATCAATGGCAAGGTCTCAATTGAAGCACCGAATAAAATTCCAGCTTCAATAGATACAATTCCTAAGACTGGTACGTAGATTTCGAATCCAAACTCGTCAGCCCACAGTTCGTCAGCTTCCATAACGGTAGCTTGGTAGGTTAGGCTGGCAGACAGCACAGGGTCCATTTCTTCATCCATTTGGATGCTAGCGGCTCCCGTTAGGCCTTCCATGATTCCAACTTCAACTTGGCCATATAGGTCAAACTCATCTCTGTCGATAGAAGCATCAACTCTACCCATGATGAATTGATGTGGATCGTCTTCTCCTTTGAACCAAGAGAATTCAAGATAGCCGCTTCCAATAAATGCAGATTCTCCATCTTCATCTCGGATCCAAGCAAGATCAGCTTCTCCAGCTAAGTGAATATCTCCGAGTTCTGCTTCTAGCTTTGCGTGGCCGCCTATTTGGACTAACTGATCATTTCGAATGCTTAATCCACCACTTAATTCGCTGATCTCCATTTGACCATCGAATAAGGTAAATACTTTATCAGTAGAAATATCTGCATCTAAAGAAAGGATGGATTTATTGACAACGTCATATTCCATTTCTGCAGAAATCTCGTAGATTGATTCTCCATCACTGTAAGATGCGGCTACTAGTCCACCAATGGTCTGAAGTTCTCCTTCAGCAAATGTCGCTTCAACGCCAGATGGTTCAAGGATGGTTACATCACCGCTATCAAACTCCATGACATAATCTCGCATGAGTGTCACGCTTCCAGAACCCGATTGTATTGAAAGGTTTTGATCTGGATCGGAAATGGCAACATCTCCTTCGAATTCTCCTTCTAATAAAGGACCATCGATATCAGAAACGTGCATATTGATTGCTCCACTAAGGGCAGTAACTTTTGCTTCTTCTAGTGTTACACCAACTTTAGACCCTTTGAGGATAGAGAATCCGAGACTATTTTCAGTTGGTTCTTTTATAACGATTTCTTTGAGCAACTCAAGCGCACCTTCCATGCTTAAGCCTTCGTCTCTTGGCAACATTCCGATTAAGGTCAGTCTTGCCAGTGCTTCATCATCTGCGGTTCTCCATTCAACCGAAAGGCTTGCATCTATATTAGAAATGCCTTGTTCATCTATAGAAACAAAGAATTGGCTTCCTGGTGCAAGTACGGTAGAGAATTTCTGTCCACTTATCAGTTGTAGGTCTGCTTGCGAAACTGCATGGAGCATTCCATTCAGAGATAATGGTCGCATATTCATTGTGCCAGAGAAGGAAATTCTTCCTAGGCGACGTTCTTCATCTGAGAAGGATCCTGTTGCTTCAAGATCTACGCTAGATATGGATTCGCCGTCAAAATGTATCGTAAGCATGGCGCCCGCATCTACATCAGTAGACAGTGTACCTTCCTTCATGATAGCAGTCATGTCTGGTGTTGTAAGTCCACCAGTCACAGCCAACATAATTGTATTAGGGGAGAGTGCTAGGCCATTCTCTTCAGAGTAAGATAAATCAATACCTGCAACACCTGCAGCTTGTAACCCTTCGTCTGTGCTTACTGTCACTTCTACACTTGCGGTAGCTTCAATTTCAACACCTTCAGGACCAAATTCAACTTCAACACTAATGCCTGCAGGAAGTGTAAGTGTCACACCTTCAGAAATTGTGAAGTGTTTATCGTTTTTAGAGAACAGTGTCGCATCTCCAGACCATTCTTTGGTGTCTTTGTCTACAGAAACTCTGGCAACACCTTCTGCAAATCCATCTGTCGTTATAACAGATACTTCACCATTATGTTGGTTATCATTTCCTGTTCCAATTCCAAATTGTAGGATTCCTGCAGTGACTAAGATGTATCCACCGATCAGTTTTTCTTCTGTTAACTCAATCGTAAACATACCTGAGACTTCACCATTTTCAACGAGGAAATCTACTTCAGCTTCAAAATCAAGAATGGTGGTTGTGGTTAATAGATGGAAGGAGTCTACTTTTAAGCCTTCATCGGATAGACTTACTTTTACTTCTGCAGTTCCAGACAGATCCATATTGTCGAAAACAAGGTCGACATCTAGGAGTATTGTTGCACTTCCATCAATGGTTGAGCCTTCTGGACTGAATCCAATGGTGATTTCCATTCCAGCCGGAATCGTTATTTCTACTCCTTCGGTAATTTCGATGACTTTATCATGCGTCGTTAAGAGTTCTGCAACTCCAGACCATTCTTTCGTAACAAGATCGAAATAGGCTAGGGCAGTTCCAGTGGCGAAATCTTCTTTTGATTTAACTTCTATTTCTCCTGAGAGCGTGCCTCCTACCGTAAAGTCGTATTGAATCATTCCTCCAGTTGCAATCAAGTTGCCTGGTAGTGTTTTTTCTTCAGTAAGTGTTATTGTGATGATTCCAGTAATGCCATCAGGTGTGAGTGTTGCATCAATCAAGCCTTCCATTCCGAAGACATCAACAATGGTGTCAAGATCGAGTGAAACAAAGGTTAAGCCTGTCTCGTCTAGTGAAAACTCGACGCTTGCAACTAGTAGTCCTTCTAAATCCAGCCCTTCTTCAACATTAAGATCAATAATTAAATCTGCTTGAAGATCGCCATCAACCGTTGTTCCATCTGGACCAAATGTTACCTCAATAAACATATCCTTTGGCAGAACGATCTGCGCGCCACTTCCAAGAGGAATTACTTTGTCGTTTAGTAATGATAACTCAGCAGAACCTGACCACTCAGATGTTACAGGATCGAGTTCAACTTTAGCAATTCCTTGAGCTATCTGGTCATTTGTCTGAACGGTAAGATCACCACTTAAGGCATCTGGTTCAGGGCCAAATACGTATTCGAGACTACCACTTACTGCAGTGAGTTTATCGCCAAGTGGAATATGCTCAGTAACAAGAATTGAAATAGTACCAGAAATTTCACCATCTAAAACAATCGCATTGATTTCAGCATTCATGCCAAGTAAATCAACAGAAGTGTAAATTCTTAATAGTTCGAGCGTAAGTCCTTCGTTATCTATACCTAATTCAATCTCTGTGATAGAGATTCCTGTTATGTCTATTCCTCCTGGTGAGGAGTTGATACCAACCTCTAGTGTTGCACTAACAAAACCGTCAATTACAGTTCCATCAGGACCGAAGCTAGCAGTAATTTCCATATCTGGTGGAAGAATGATATTCGTTTCTCCTCCAACAGGAATTACTTTATCTGTTTCTGATGTTAATGTTACGCTTCCTGCCCATTCAGAAGTTGCAGGATCAAGGTATACATCTGCTTCGCCACGTAAGAATCCGTCATTTGTTTCGACGACCATTACGCCTCTAAATTCATCTGGATCAGGACCAAAGTTGTAGAGAATTTCACCAGAAGTTGCAGTTAAAGAGTCTCCAAGTGGTTTAGCTTCAGCCAAGGTTATTCTAGCAGAACCTATGATACCCATGTCATCGAATAACATAGAAACAAAACCGGTGAACCCGTATAGTTCAAAATCCGATTCAATCTGACAGCTCATTACTGTGATGCCAGTGTTGTCGAATCCTAGAACAATTGTAAATATGGTGAGATCTGTTAGATCAAAACCTTCATCTGTTTGAAGATCAACAAATACATTTGCCTCAATTTCTCCTTCGAACACAGTACCATCTGGACCGAAGCTTATTTCTAACTCAATACCAGTTGGTAATACGATTGTTGTACCGCTAGTACCAAGTGGGAAGGATTTATCTTCTAGTGAAGTAAGAACTGCACTTCCAGACCATTCAGAGGTGATTGGATCAAGCGTAACATCTGCTTTTCCTTGAGCCCAGCCATCTGTCGTTTGTATTGTGATTTCTCCATCAAATGAATCTGGTTCAGGTCCAAAATCGTAAAGTAGGTTTCCAGATACAATTTCTAATCCTTCGCCTAATGCAATTTCATCCACTACATCAACTAAGATTGTACCTGTGATGCCATCTTGATTAATTGTTGCAGTGACCTGTGCATCCAGACCGCCTACTGTGGCATCAGAATTAATTTCTAGTGAAAGAACTGTAATGCCTGTTTCGTTAAAGCCAAGCTCAACTCCGAATGCTGCTAATCCAGTCAGATTAATACTGTCAACATTAAGATCAATAGTTAATTCGAGATCTGCAGCTCCTAAGATTTGTGTGCCATCAGGTCCGAAACTAACCGTTAATTGCATATCCGCTGGAAGCGTTAATTCTATGCCTGTATCCTGTCCAATCGCGATTTTTCGTTCCTCGACTGAAGCAATATCAACAGTGCCTGACCATATTCCAGTGTTTAAGTCTAGATTGACTTGTCCAGTACCCTCGGCAAATCCATTCTTTGAACGAACTAAGAAGTTGCCATCAAGTGTCTGCGTATCGGGTGTGAAATCATATTGTACTGTACCGGATGCCGCTTCGAGTCCAAAGCCAAGGTCTAATGTTTCTTCAAGTGTCATGGTAACTCCGCCAGTCCAGACGTCAGTTACTTGATCATAATTTACTTGAGCTTCGCCCTTCACAAACCCGTCATGTGTAGTGACGGTTAACTCACCTGAGAACGTGTCATTTTCTGGAGTAAAGTTGTAGACTAATTGACCTGCGGAAGCGGAAAGCTGTGGTGCAATGTTTTTAGGTTCAAGTAGTTCTAAAGAAATTGTACCAGAGAACCCGTCATCTTCAAGATAGGAGGCGTTCACTGTGGCCTTCATTCCAAAAGCAGTCGTTTCACTATTGAAGTTTGCTGAGGTAATCGTAAGACCAGTATTATCAAGGCCTAGTTCAATACTAAGGTTATTGAGGTTTGAGAGCTCGATTCCATCTGTTGTTTGAAGACCAACAGTTAACTCACCTGTCATTCCTCCAGACACCGTTGTTCCATCAGGACCAAATGTTAAAGAAAGGGATGCTCCAGAAGGAATTACAAGTGTTGCACTAGGCGGTAACTCGATGGATTCGTCACGTTGCGTTTCAACGGTTGCACTACCGGCCCAGCTTTCATTTTCAAAATCGTAAGTGACTGAAGCTTCACCTCTAGCAAAACCGTCATTTGTTTCTACAATAATGTTTCCACTGAAATTCCCACCGACATTAAGATCTAAGGTAGCGGAACCTTCGACTACGGTCAGTGTATCAGTAATTCTCTTTGTGGGTGGAAGAACTAGCGTAGCAATGCCATCTATTCCTTCGTTTGTGATTGTTGCAGTCACTAACATCTCCATCCCGTGAAAAAGGGTTTGACTGTCTATTGTGAGAATAGGATCGACAGTTCCATCTGCATTTACCAGCAATTCAAACTGAACGCCAGGAACGTGATCACTTTCGACAAATAATTTGCCGGATTCAAATGCTCCTTCTGTAATGGTGACTTCAGCTTTTACGATTGTCGCAATTTCTTGTAAGTCAAGGTCTAAAGAGATAGATCCATTTTGTTCAAGTATATCGTACTCAATGTTGAGGATGTCACCAATTAGAACAAATTCAGGGAGTAATGATTCTGGATCAGGAGCAATTGGGTCGCCAGATGTTGGCACAACACCCTTTGCAGGGATTTTTGAAACAGGAACTGACGACATTGGTGGCAATGCTCCTCTTCCTGGAGGAAGTTTAGTTTGAGCTACTGCTTTTTTCGGAGTTGGTTTTTTCTTCTTTTCTGGTTTTGTTTTGCCTTTGGGCGCTTTATCGCCTTTGGTTTCTTTTCCTTTTTTCCCGTCAGGTTTAGCTTGTGCTGCTTTTTTACCTTTTACGTCTGCTTCTTTCTCAAGGGCAGGATTATCATTTACAGGAAGGTTACCAGCTTTTTTATTGGCTTCTACCTTGCCTTCACTTTGCTGGACAACATGCGCTAGCTCATGACCAATTAGCTCTTGGCCTTGTGGTGTGAATGGTTGGAATTTGCCAGGTGCAAAATGTACATCATTGCCTTGTGTGTAGGCAAAGGCTCCAATTTCTTTTGATTTATCAGAGTCTTTATGAATGTTCACATTTGAAAAATCAGCTCCAAAGGCTGTTTGCATTTTGTTGTTTACTTCATTCGGTAATCCATTCGGGGCGTTTCCTGCTCCGGAGCCTCCACCAGGAGCCTCGGCTCCTCCTTCTCCACTTCCATCAGCACCACTTCCACTACCTCCTCCACCAACATCGTTGAGCGGTTTTTCTATATTTTCTTTTTGTTGTTTTGCTGTTTCTTTGACTTGGAATCGTTCTGCGTTATCCGCTTTAGGCTCGTTGTTTTTATTATTTTTATTGTTGTTGTTATTGGGTTGGTATCTTGAGGAGTTTGCATTGCCGTCTCCTCCATCACTTCCATTGGAGTCATTATTATCACCTGGACCATCATCGCCAGCTGTCTCTTTTGACATAGAGAAGCGTTCTTTTTCCTCAGAACCTTTTTTCGTTTCTTTCTGCTCCTCCGCTTTTTCTTCTTTAGGTTCTTCTTTGGCCTCGTTTTGAGAAGCTTGTATATTCAATTGGGGGGGTAGGTTTACATTGGAACCTCCCTTCTCAGCGTCTTCTTTAGTCAATTGCGAAGCGTTGGACTTTTCCCTATTGTGTTGCTGGTTAAATTGCTCTTTATCCATAATATATTTTGGAGCTAAAAAGATACTTATTATTTTGCATTTTTAAAAATAATTATTCAAATATTATCGGAAATATAACGTAGATTGATTATTTGATATTGTTTTTAAACTTTTAGGATGGATTCCCTTGATTTATGGTAAGATTACTCTTGGTCTAGGCAATACTATTTCAAACAAAAAAAATGTGACTATATGGCGTTTAAATTAGTTTCTCCATTTCAGCCAACTGGTGATCAACCACAGGCAATTTCTGAGCTTTGTGAAGGCTTAAAAGACAACATCCAAGCCCAGACTTTGTTAGGAGTGACTGGTTCTGGGAAAACTTTTACCATGGCCAATGTGATTGCGGAGTCTCAGCGCCCAGTTTTAGTATTGACGCATAACAAAACATTGACAGCACAATTGTATGGAGAGTTTAAGCAGTTTTTTCCTGATAATGCTGTTGAATATTTTGTGAGTTATTATGATTATTACCAGCCAGAAGCGTATATCACTTCATCTGATACTTACATTGAGAAAGACTTGTCGATCAACGCAGAAATTGATAAACTACGGCTTCGAGCATCATCCTCCTTGTTGTCTGGAAGGCGCGATATCATTGTAGTGGCTTCGGTTTCTTGTATTTACGGTATGGGAAATCCCGTGGATGTTACCTCTGGAATTATTCGATTAAAAAAGGGAGAAAAAATTAGTAGAAATAGTTTGTTGTATAAGTTAGTTGATTCACTGTATTCAAGAACAGAACGCGAGTTTACCAGATCAACGTTTCGTGTAAAAGGAGATACCGTAGACATTAATTTACCCTATGTAGATTATTCTTTTAGGATCATTTTTTTTGGTGATGAAATTGAAGAAATGATGAGTTTTGAAACATCTTCAGGGAAGAAGATTGAAAGCCTTGATTATCTTGCTGTTTTCCCTGCAAATCTTTACATCGCTCCTAAGGATAAAATGACGGAAATCATTCATGAAATACAAGATGAACTGACTGAACAGGAGAAATATTTTGAACGAGAAATGCGATTTTTAGAAGCAAAACGTATCCGAGAACGAATCACTTTTGATATTGAGATGATGAGAGAACTCGGCTACTGCCAAGGGATTGAAAATTATTCTAGATATTTTGATGGAAGACGACCAGGCACACGGCCGTTTTGCTTGCTAGATTATTTTCCTGAAGACTTTATCCTCTTTGTAGATGAAAGCCATGTAACACTTCCTCAGGTACGCGGCATGTTCGGTGGAGATAGAGCACGGAAATTAAACCTTGTCAACTTCGGATTTAGGCTTCCGTCTGCTATGGACAATCGCCCACTTAACTTTGATGAGTTTGAACAGCTAACGATGCAAACTGTCTATGTGAGTGCAACACCTTCTGACTATGAGCTTGAGCGTTCTGAAGGGGTTATTGTAGAACAGGTTGTGCGCCCAACAGGCTTGCTAGATCCACCAATCGAGGTTCGTCCTAGTATGAATCAGATAGATGATTTGCTTGAAGAAATACGGAAGCGCGTAGAGATAAATGAGCGCACACTCGTCACGACACTGACCAAACGGATGGCGGAAGAACTCGCACGTTTCATGGCGGACAACGGGGTACGGTGTCGCTACATTCACTCTGAAGTAGATACGCTTGAACGGGTTGAGATATTACGTGATTTGCGCCTTGGAAAATTTGATGTTTTAATCGGGGTGAATTTATTGAGGGAAGGGTTGGATTTACCAGAGGTTTCCCTTGTGGCGATATTAGATGCTGATAAGGAAGGATTTTTGAGGAATGACCGCTCGTTGACTCAGACATCGGGTAGGGCAGCACGTAATGCGAATGGCTTGGTGATCATGTATGCGGATAAGATAAGTAGAGCGATGCAGCATACGATAGATGAAACCGAACGACGACGCGCTAAGCAAATGGCCTATAATGAGTTGCACGGTATTGTACCGAAAACGGTGTTGAAGTCTAAGGAGGAAATCATGAACCAGAGTTCGATCTTGGAAATTAAAGGCGATGCTCCGAACAAGGCATATGTTGAACCAGAGATGAGTAGTCTGGCGGCAGATCCAGTCATTCAGTATATGAGTCGGGAGCAAATGGGTAAAGCGATTGAGCAAGTAGAACGCAAGATGCAAAAAGCCGCGAAGTCTCAAGAGTTTATGCTGGCTGCACAGTTACGTGATGAGATGATGGCTATGAAGAAGGATTTTAGTGATCGATTTGAGTAAGGGCGAATTGCAATTCACTCTTTCTATAAAAAACAGTGAAGAATCGGTCTAGGATTTTGGAGGGTTGTGCTTTTTTCGAATTTCTTCAAACGAAGTATACTTACTTTTCTTTAGAGTATCTTGTATGCTTTTTTTAGCGAATTGATTGTATTCTTCTTTGCGTTTTCGCGCTCTTTGCTTGTGCGGGTTTTCTACTCTCAGTGCCGTATAGATTGACGATTCGAATGTTTCGACAGCATGGTCGAGATCAATTTCTTCCAGCGGTTTTTGTAATGCTTTTGCTAGCTCGGAAACATATTTAGCTAGTTTTCGATTGAAATTTTTAATGTGATGAACAGGAAGGGATTTTAGTTTTTTTGCTACTTTTTTATCAAAATTAAATCTTGAAAACAATTGTTCATGAATGCCATCAGGTGTATTGTTTAGGGTTTCCAGAAAATGATTCAGAAAGGTGGCAATGCCTGAAGGGTCTTCCTCCCTAATAGCTTGTTGAACTGCTTGAATGTATTCCGTCTCCTCGGCTCTTTCCTTCGGTAATAATTCAGTAAAAATGGATAAGATAGACTCAACGCTTTCTTCCTTAGATTTGTTGGTATCAATCCAAGCACCGATTGCATTTTCTATTTCTGAGGTGTTGCTAACATCAAGGTCATTTGTTAGAAAAGGTTTCAGAAGAGCTGCTATCTTATGGTCTTGCGTGTCTAAATTTTTAGAAGTTTGTTTTAATACGGTATCAACAATTTTTGGCAGTTCGTTTTTTAGGTGATTGAGCGCACTATTTTTAGTTGTAAGAAATTTATCAATCTGTTGTTTATTGACGGATATTTCTTTTGAAAGAATATTCTGAATTTTATAATTCCCCTGTTTAAGCTCAATGCTTTTAGGAATTAAGAAATAAGTATCATGTTCATTTGAAATCCACAATTTCATCATGTCTGTAAATATCTTCTTCTAAGAACAATAGCTCAATTCAGTTTCAAAATTTAAAGGAATTGATAACCAATTATTGTTTTTTTATCCATTTCTTCACCTGTGATTTTATCAATATAACATCCCCAATAACCAGGGACATATCCTTCTTCTTGCAACGCGTAATCGTCAGCAAAAAAAGAATACCAAATTGGAGATTCAGGTCCGGATTTTAACTTCCCAAGTTTCTTCCCATTTGTTACAACGGTATTATACTTTTCTAGAACTTTTTGTTTTGAAGTTTCAAAACTAATGTGTTTGTTTTCCCTGTATTTGATAGGAGAAATGGATGCTACTATGCCTTTCGATAACAGGTTTGCTTTAATTGATTGTGCGGTTTTAACTTCAAGTGAGAGATTGATAAAACCCTTGGCCTTCCACCAATTTTCATTTAAATTATAATCCGACAATATGTTAGGATTATCATCTATCGGTTTCAGTATATATACATCAAATTTTTCCATAGAGATTTTATTCAAAAGTAACTACTTTTCCAACCAATCCTCTATCAGATTGTGAGTTAAATCTCGTGAATGAACTTTCGAACGTAGCAAGAGGAATGGTGTAAGAAGCACCGGTTCCAATTGGTAGAGGATCTCTAACGGTAACTTGACCATCCTTAATACTGTCTATAATGACTGCATGAGCACCTTGTCCATCATTTACACTTACAATAGCAGTGCCTCCATCAGCAAGTGTGACGGATAACTCACTAATTGTCATTCCCTCTTTATGGTAAGTGGCTTTAATGTCAGTAATGCCAAGGCTTTCTAGGGCATCAGGGATTTTAGAAATACTAGTGCCTGAAAATGGATCATAGTCCATTGCTTGAGCCAGTTCTAAGGTTGAATGTGAATCAATACCGAAATCTTTGAGTAGTGTATCAAAAGAGGTGACTGCACAGTCGGAAGCACCAGCTTGACCTTGAAGATTGTGTTGGGTTTCAACATCCGTTTTATCATTGAAGTATGATTCACTATGTAGGTCCTTTCCTTGCTCTAATTCCTTATTTGATGGAGAAGAATTACCATCTGGTTTTCTAAAACGTCCTGTTTCGGGATTAAAGACTCTTCCTGCTTCAAGTTCCTGACGAACGCGGTCTCTGGTAAAGGACCCATGAGGATTTTCTTCTTGATATTGTCTAAATGTATTGTCTACTTCCGAATCACTAACATTTCTGATCGTAGTAGATTCATTTTGGTTTGGTTTGGTTCTGGTCTGATTCGTAGTATTGGTTTCAGCTTGGTTTGTTGTTGTACTGCCTTCAGGTGGTTTTCTAAAACGCCCTGTTTCAGGATTAAAGACTCTTCCCGCTTCAAGTTCCTGGCGAACTCGGTCTCTATTAAATGACCCATAAGGGTTTTCCTCTTGATATTGTTTAAACGTATTGTCTACATCCGCTTCACTAATTCTTGTACTGGTACCATTCTGGTTTGTAGTATTATTACCATTTTGATTGGTCGGATTACTGCCGTTTTGGTTCGTGGTATTGTTTCCGTTTTGATTTGTCGGATTACTGCCATTTTGATTTGTCGTATTGTTTCCGTTCTGGTTGGTGGTGTTATTTCCAGAGTTTGTATTTGTTGTTCCTGCTGTTGGTGAAGCAGTATTAGGTCTAAATCTATTTACAGCACCTGTTCCAAAGGATTCGCCAGCCGCTTGAGAGCTTGCTTCTATTCGTGCACCGAAGTCAGTCTTTGTTAATAGGGTACCTCCAGCACTAGTGAAAATCGCCATTACAGCTGAGGTTAGCAGGCCTTCCCAAGTAAATTCTCCGAGTGCTAAGTTAATGGCTGTATCAACAGCGATGTCCGCTAAGGCTCCAAGTCCAAATTGAACAACAACACTCGAGACTTTTTGAATAGCTAATCCTGCGGCGCCACCTAATGCTCCACCGATTGCTCCGATTAAGGCCGCCTTACCAACTCCATTTAATAGACTCTCTCCAGCCGCCCAATTATTAACTATTTGAATTGCCGCACTAGAAATTGCCCCTACAATCGCTCCTCCGATAATAGCACCTAGCGCCCCAGCAACAGCGGCACTAGCACCGAGTGCTCCAGCCGCTGCACCGACGGCACCAATAACAAAAGGCCCTAGAACGAGTGCAACCACAATAATGATTACAATAATCAAAACCCATTTAAGAACACTCTTCCAAGCAGGTTGCTCTTTAGAAGCAGCTTCTTCCGCTTTTTCGTTTATTAGTGCCTCCATGTCAGGGAAGCAGCCTCTCAATGCATCTGCGAACGCAGGAACGGCTTCGTCAAACGCTTTTTGCACATTATCACTCACCATGATATACTGCTCTTCAGCAGCAGTGAGGATTGCCTCAAAGTTGGTGATTGCGGATTCTCCAATTTCTTCAAGAACTGTTGTATGGCCTTCAAGCATTTCGTTAGCTACAGATTCAGCCTTGTCTTCAATGGCTTGGACTGTTTCTTCGAATTTTCCTTCTATTTCAGTTAATGTTTCAACCGTTTGTTGTCCTACTTTATTTATGGCTTCTACTGTTTTTCCTGCACCATCAAGTAAGCCTGATACAGCACTGGAAATGGAACTTTCAAATTGGCTTTTTATTTGTTCTGCGTTGCTTTCAAGCTCTGCTCTCGATTGATCGAGTGCCTCTTTTAAGGCTTCTGGATCTGGCGTTTCGGCTCCAGCTAGTTGAGTTTGTAAGTCAGCTAGACCTTTCGTTAGGCCATCAACAGATTGAGCAAGTTTAGTGCAAAGGCTACCGATTGTTTTCTGACCAGCATTTGCGAAACTAGCGGCTTGTTCTTCACCTGTTTGTTGGACATTTGAAACTTGGTCAGCTTCTAATTCTTCTACAGCTTGGATAGTGTTTTGTGTTGCCTCTTCTAAAGCATCAATAAGGTTGGTTTTTGCTTCATTAGCAGCATCAATTGCCGCAGTTTCTTGAGTGGTTAGGCTTTCCACAGCCGTTTCTAAACTGGCTTTTAGTATTTCTAGCGATTCACTTTCAACAGTTGCAAGTACTTCTAAGTCCTTCGGTAATCCTTTTTGGGCTTCATCTGCTTGTTTGTTTGCTTCGTCTATAAGCCCTGTTTTATAGGAATCTGCAACCTGTTCAGCAGCTTTCGCTCTAGCTTCACATCTTCTATCGGTGAGGTGTCCGTCTTTCCAGCTATCTCTTCGGTTTATTTTTTGACTTCGATAGTTTGCAGCTCTATCTGCACCTATTGCAACAGCCTCATCACCGACGGTAACACCTGCTTCTCTATATGCAATATCACCCTCTTGGTAAATGCCATTGATGACTTCCGTCTCTGCTACTTTTGCCTCACTAAGTGCTTGAGTAATTTCCTCTACGGCTTCTTCTAGCTCTGTTCTCTTCTGCTCAGTATCTGTTTTTATTTGTTCGATGAGTTCATCGTAGGTGGACTCAATATTTGATTTAGCTGCTTCAGCTTTTGCTTTGGCATTTTCTTTTACAGCGGCTGCTTTCGCTTTTATTTTTTCAACTTGATTCGTGACAGCGGATGAGATTAGTTCTCTTGCACTGGCTACAGCACCCTGAATTCTGGAATTTATAATTCCGGAGATAGACGAGAGACCAGTAGCTGTTGCAGGCGCTTCACTAAAGAATTGATTCGCAATTTCTTCTGACTGTCTTTTCTTTTCGTTGATTTCGGCAAGTATACTTTCTTCAGTTTCTGTTTTCAGTTGAACGGGCGTTTCACCTTTTAGCGATTCTAGCGTTATCTCTTTAAAGGTAATATCAGAATCACCTAGTTTCTCTGCATTTTTAACTGAATTGCCAAGGAGTTGTTGACCATTACCTGCACCTTCCACCTTGGGTTTGGCTGATTTTTTATCGAGTGCTGGTTTCTTCTCGTTCTGTCCATCATTGGGCTGATCGTCAGGAGAGCCAGGTAATTCAGGGTTTTCTTCCTGAGGGGTTTCTTTTAATTCTTCTGTACCTTGTATTTCCTCGTCGCCCTTTTCTGGGATTACTTCTCTTGGTGGCTCCTGGATTGTAGTCTCAACGCCACCTAAAGCACTATTGTCAGGGGAATCGGGGACTTCTTGCTCATTGCCTTCTGCGCCACCACTTTGTTCAACAGGCATGTTCATTTGAACGACCTCTTTTCTTTGAACGGTTTCATTTAAATTATTCGACAGGTTTCCTTTTGATGCGTTGCTGTTATTCCCAGTAGATTGTTGAGCAACTTTTTTGCCCATTTCGTCTGCTTCTCTCTCTAATCCTTTGTCATCGTTTATGGCGACACCTTTTGCTTGAACGGTTGGTTTTACCCTGTTTTCACTTTGTTGTACTATATGTGTTAATTCATGACCAATTAACTCTTGTCCTTTTGGAGTGTATGGTTCAAACTGGCCAGGGGCAAAGTGGACTTCATTACCTTTTGCAAAGGCAAGAGCTCCCATTCGCTTAGCCTCAGAAGAATTTTTCTGAATATCTACATTTGAAAAATCATATTGGAAGGCATTCTCCATCTTACCTCTTACATCATCAGGGAGTTTGTTAGACGAAGAGGAATTTGATTTAAGTTGATATGGTTCAGAGGGAGGAGCTGTCGTATCTGTATGTCTTTCACCTGCTGATTTTAACTGGTAACTCTCTGTTGGTTTTTCTTGATTTTGTATGCTTTTCTGTTGCACAACGTCAGAAGCGTTATCTCGTTTTAGTTGAAAGGCACCAGCGCCTATGCCACCAGAAGCAGCTCCACCAGCTCCAATAGAAGATCCTCCCGATTCTCCTCCATCTCCAATCTCATCACCATCTCCAAATCGATTCCCTGCTATCTGTTTTTCTTGAATGTGTTCTTCCTCCTCCTTTTCTTGGGACATTGAACTTCCGATAGAAAGTTCAGGTGGGGCAAGACTTTGTGTACCAAATTCCTCTTGCTTTTCTTCTTGTTCAGCAACGGAAAGGAAATTGACCTTCATGTTTTCTTTGTCGGATTTCTTCTTGTCTTGCATGATTGTGCGAATGGTAAATCAATAGGTAATTTAGGGATTATATTAAGGAATATCAAATAAATTTACACCATATTGGAATATTAATAAACAATTAACAAAAACTGGCTGAGAATCAACGGTAATAAGGTTTACACGATCAGGTTTGTTTTATCTAAAGAAGCGGTCTGGATTATAGAAAGGAGTTTCATGACAATTAATATTAAGTCCATTGTAATATTAGATGAATTGCAGTATCCGATTTTTATAACTGATCCAGCAAGCCCTGCACGGCCTCATCTAGCAAATCAGGCTGACCTTCCAACTGAAAACCAGTAAACCCTTTAACAGCTTTCAGTGCCACTTCCAAATCAAATTCGTCTTGAGAACAACAGTAAAACTGCCCAGCAGCATGAAACTCAGTACCAAGAAACTCCTGTTCTGTCTGTCCTGGCGTAGGAATAAAAATGGCATGTGCTCCAAGCTTGACCAGATCCATCACTGTACTATAGCCAGAACGTGAGATAACCACTTCACTAGCGCCAATGATTTCAGACAATTCGCTTGCAGTAGCAAAGTTACGCGTCTCCACATTAGGGTGCGTAATCGTACCTGGCATCAGTGGAACTCCACGGATCAGAATGAAGTTGCCAAGATCATCGCTTATTTGAGCTAAGATGATGTCCTCAAGCATTGTACGCTGCGGCTCAGGGCCAGACAGGATAATGGCTGCTCGATAACGCTTCTCCACCTCAACAGGCTCTAGGCGAGACACTGGACCAATATATTTAGGGTTTTTAATTTTGATTTTATGGGATAGCTTACCACTTAGATTGGGTGTCCCTTCAAAATCGGGAATCCAACATTCTGTGAACTTCTTGATGTAGCGCCTGTTTTGGAAATTGACCAGACTCGAGATTGCATCTGGAAGAATAATGTTGATCTGATGGGTCAAGAAAATACAAGGCACTGATGGATTAAACAGGCCATATCGATTGTCTGATATAACGGCATCAATCTCATAGTCATGAATCACCTGCTGTAGCCATTTTTTTTCCTTGCCTATCGTACTAAGAATTGTTGTGATCTGAGGAGCAATGTTTTTGATCATGCTCGCGGACTGGTAGGTGATCAGATATCCAGGCATTTCTAGTACAGTTAGATCTCTATATTCACGACGAAGTAACTCAAAAGAGTGTCCATCAGAAGCAAGGATGACTGTTGCGCCCTTCTCCATCAAGCAATTGATAATGGGCATACAGCGCGTCGCATGACCTAAACCCCAGTTAAGCGCAGCAACAAGCACTGTTTTCTGTTTTGCAACTTCAGTTGATTCTTTTTTGGTAAGGTCTGTCGTCATGGAGTCTATTTTTTACTCCTAAACATTTTAAAGAAAAGGAAAAGCGACAGGGCACCTGCTAGGAGGAAACCAATGGAACTTAGGGTAGGAATGCCATAGGAAGTCTTGGCAGAATCGGGCAAATCAGCCATCATTATAATAGAGGAACTAAGCATGAGTCCAACGATTAACATCGCTAAAATCATTCGATTGGCAGCGTTATTGAATTTGTCAAGAACGGGAATGTATCCTTGATGATTGATGTCTACATTGAGTTTGCCTCGTCTTAGGCTTCCAAGGATTTCTTTGACATCATAGGGGAAATTACGCACAAAGTAATCGAATTGGCTGACGCGATATCCCATTTCTTCCATCATATTTTCTGTAGAGAACACTTCTTTTAAAAGCTTTTTTCCGTAAGGTTTTACGTAGTCGTATGTGTTGAAATTTGGGTGTATCGTTTTTCCAATTCCTTCTAGCATAGCTAATGCACGTAGAAGCAAAAAAAGACTAGGCGGAACACGCATTTGATACTTGTGGATTACCTTCTGCAAACGCATTCCGAGTTCCGCGATATTGGTTTCGGAAACATCAAGCATACCGTAGTCTTCAATGATTTCGTTTAGGTCTGCTTCAAATGCCTTTTCATTGGTGATGTTGTCTTGTGTCGACAGTTTTCTGAAGTGGCGTGCCATGGAGCGGGCATCTTGCCTAGCCATGCTAATGAGTGACCAGGCGAAGGCGTTTTTGTCTCGTTTCATAAGCCTGCCGACCATTCCGAAGTCGATGAGGCATACCGTTCCATCTTGTTTGACGATGATATTACCAGGGTGTGGGTCTGCATGGAAGTAACCGTGTTCGAAGATCTGTTTCATGTAGATGTTCATTCCAATTTCTGCGATCTCATGTGGGTCGATGCCCCATTCTTCGAGGGTTTTTACATCTGTAATCTTGCAGCCACTGCAATATTCAAGGGTGATGATTTTGTCAGTGCTGTGTTCCTTGTAGACTTTTGGTATGTAAAAGTTTTCGTCCTCTTTGTAGTATTCTCTGAACTGCTTGATGTTACGCGCTTCTGCCGTATATCTTAGCTCCTTTTGCATGGTTCGTTCAAACTCATGAACGAATTCAATGGCATTGGTGATGCCGTATTTCTTTTCGAGATAGTCCTCTCCTTGATTGACAATTCGTTTTAGGATTGCAAGATCAGTTTCAATCGTTTTACGGATACCTGGACGTTGTACTTTTACGACTACAAGGTCTCCTCCTTCTTTAAGAACGGCCTTGTGTACTTGTCCGATGGAGGCGCTAGCAAGCGGTTTTTTATTGAAATGTTGGAACTGTTGTTCTATGGTTTGTCCTAGTTCTGCTTCTACAATTTCTTTGACGGTGGTGTACTCGAATGCAGAAACATTGGATTGTAGTTTTTCGAATTCGTTGATTAGCTCATCTGGGAGAATGTCATTTCGGTTGCTAAGGACTTGGCCGAGTTTTACAAATGTTGGTCCTAGTTCTTCTAGAAGCATTCGAATGAGCTCCCATCGGGAGTGTTTGACGAGCAGTTTTTCATCTTTTTGCCAGCCGATTCGTTTTCCTTTAGGGATGAGGATTTTCACAGGTGAGTTATTCGCAAAATCTTCAAACCCATATTTTAGAAGGGTTTGAATGATTTCAGATCCTCTGTTAATTTCTTTCATTTCCTGTGAGAATATCATATTTACAAAAGTAATTATTTTAATGATTAATGATTAATTATTACGAATGAATTGTGGTTTTGTGTCGGTAGGAGTTTGATTGTTAGTTGATTAAAGGTGTAGCTAGATCTTTGGATTGATCAGTTAAGTTCTTGTGGTTTTTGTAAAATTGTATAGAATTATTATTATTCAATTAAAGCTTCTAGTTCTTCCTAGAAATTAAAAATTTTTCCTCTTCACATGTTATTCAAACAAGTCTCTCCAACGTTCCTTTACTTCTTCTTCTCCTAAGGTGAGTAACGTAATGATGTTGTTGTTAGGGATTTGCTCAACATCAGGATAGGTGTCAACTGCTTGGCTCACAGAATCTTCTCGGAGCAGGTGAAGCATGGGATAGGGGGATCTGTTGGTGAAGTTGGAAGCATCTTCGGATTTTGAATCTTCAAACTGGTATTCTGGATGAAAGCCGGCCACTTGAACAATACCTTCTAATTCACAGATTTCTATGGTTTGATTGGCGATTTCAACGATATCTAGGTAAGCAGAAAGGGATAAACCCATGAAGGGGTGGATGAGTAAGGTCGTTTCTAGACTTTCTGGAGGCGTTTGCACGAGCTGCTTTAATTCTTTCACAAAGTCTTCAAGTAAAAGGTCGATACTTCTTGCTAGTGTAACTCTATAGTGAATACGGTCTTGTTTAAACGGTTTTGCTGCAAAAGGGCAAAGCTTTAGATCGATTACGAATGCCTGAATCCATTTTTTAGTAATGGAGATGTATGGTTCCATTCAGTAAATGTATGAAATATTTTGTTGGACAACACAGAATTTTGAGGCTATTGAAGTCCAATTTGGAGAGAAAAAAGAACTTTAAATCATCATTTGTAAGTAAAACACCTATACGCATTAAGGTTTGTTTTCATACCACAAATAAAAATTAAAATTTTTTTAGCCTTTTTTGGGGCTATTTTGACGTCACGTTTCAGCATACTATCCTGTTTTATTCATTTTTTATACATCTAATTGATTTCACTAAAGTTGATCCATTTTAAGTCAAATTAAAATTGGTGTTATTCTAATTTTGGTAAATATGTGACATAAAATGGCTTTTTTTTAATAAAATTAGCCTTTTTTAAATCAAATTGAATAGTAACAGTTTATGCCTGTTTAGTCTTGTTTTAAGCAGTATGTTCTGAGTTTTTCTATAAAAAAAGGTCACGTTTTGTACGTTAAGACTATTGCATTCAATTTCAAAAAAACAGTAGGTTGGTTTTGTATATAATATTATTTAATTAATTGATTGTCAAGTCACAAAACCTTATAAAAAATATTGACTTGATCGTTTCCTACTTGCGTGACATGATTATTTCCTTCATCTTGCAACTGTAACCAACAAACACTTTTAAAAAATAATAACTAGTCATGAAAAATTTTACTTACGCTTTACTTACTTTCTTCTTTACTTTCTTAACTATATTCGCTGTTGCTCAAGATGGTGAATATGATGTTAGATTCGATATGCATGAAGTGGATTGTGATAATGATAAAATCTACGTGAATATTGATGTAAGAGCAAATAACGCAGGAGGTGAATTTAATATCGCAGATCAAAATTACAGATTCTCATATAATAGAGAGGCAGTCGCTGTCGGTTCTATGGCAATTGATTCAGCATCTTTAGAAGGCTTTATCGGAACGAGTTTATATGATCCACATAACTTAAACGGATCAATTGACACAGTTGCCTCTTACAATGTTGTTTTAGCAGGAGGAACTGGTGTTGCGGTAAGCACAACCTGGTTAACAATTGGTCGAATTTCATTTGATATTATTGATTATACAGAATGTCTTGATTTAATATGGCATGATCACAGTCCAGCAATGTTTCCTCCTACATTCATTGGTGAAAAGTTTGGTGGAAACTTGTTTGAAGTTGATGAAATGTTATACTTAAACAACTCTACTTGCCCTGACCCAATATGTCGCGCGCTTCCAATCGAATTAGCAAGCTTTGACGCTACTGAAGGAGATTGCAAAGTCGTTCTTGATTGGACAACTGCTACTGAAGAAAACAATAAACACTTCCAAATCGAAAGAAGTTATGATGGCAAAACATTTGAAGTAATTGCTACAGTAAATGGAGCAGGTACCAGTTACGAGTCAATCGATTACAGCTACACAGATAACAGAATCTCATCTAGCAATTATTACAGACTTAAGCAAGTTGATTTTGACGGCACAGAGACTACTTTCGAAACAATACTTGTAACGTCTTCATGTTATGCGGCAGACGAATCTTTCACAATGGCAGAAGTTTACCCGAATCCTGTAGCAACTGGACCAGTTTACATCAAATTCCACACAGAGATTGCAGTTGAAAATGCTCAGATACTTATAACAGATGCACTTGGAAGAAACGTTTCCGTTGAAACGATAAATATAGAAGAAGGTCCGAATACACTTGACTTTAGCTCAGACAAGCTAGCAGCTGGCACTTACTTCGTTCAGATTAAAAGCGAGAACTGGAGAACGAAAGCTAGAAGATTTGTCAAGATGGCAAAATAAGAAACTACGCTCAATCCACTATTAACCATTTTAATGACTAACAAAAGTTCAATACCGGTAGCTGGTTTAACGAACAGATCAGCTACCAATTTTACCGAGAGGTCTAAGCACAAAACAAAAAAACCGTTAGCCCACTAAAGAAAAAGGCGTTTGTTAATTAGTTTTATACTAGTTGTTTTACTGATTAGAGTGATGAAAATGTTCATCGCTCTATTTTTTTGTAGATGATTGAAGTTTTAAAGCGTGTTACGAATTGCAATTCGCCCTTACGAGTTACTTGCTACTTCTATGATTCTTAGTTTGTTGTAAGTAGATTGCTAAGGTTGAATTTTGAATAATGCAGGTAGTGTTGATTAGGTGGTTGGCTTTTTCAGATCATGCAATAGCGGACATTACTTCAACGATAATAATTTTCAGGTAGTGAATATATCAAACGACATACGTTAGAACGTTTTCAAAACTGACACCTTTTTCATAACCTGTTAGGTCTCCAAGACCTTGGTAAGTTTTGGAGATGTCAGATTTCTTTAATCCTTTTCCTAACCATTTTTTAACAGGTACATCTCTGATTTTATAAAGGAATGCAGCGTGCTGTATGGGCGGAATATTTAAGCAAGTTTTGTAGGTTTTAATTCAAATGATCTGAGTTGAGTAAACACAAAAATGCCCCAAGCGCATAGCACTTGAGGCATATTGACTAATTACTAGTAATTTCTAAGAATTCAACTTAAAGCGAATCGGCATTGTGATTTCCACGTCTACCGCTTCACCTTTATGTTTTCCAGGAATCCAGTTAGGCATTTGTTTGGCAACGCGAAGTGCTTCTTTGTCGCAACCTCCACCAATACCTTTGCTGATTTTATGTCCAAATGTATTGCCTTGCTTATCTACCACGAAGGAGATTAAAACCATTCCTTCGATACCGCTTTCCTTAGCTTCCTCAGGATAAGAAATATTCTGATAAATGAACTCAAGTTGCAGCTTACTTGCACATTTACTTTTGTCCACATAATTCATACTTTTGGCTTCACAACCGGGAAAAATAGGATTTTCTTCTACATTGGTATAATACCCATTTTCATTTTTCTTAGCATTTTTTGCCAGATGTTGCTGAAATTGGACCCATTTGTTTGATGCCTCATCAGTATCACCTGCTTTTGAAGCTTCTGAGAGGTTGTCTAGTATTGCCTTAGCTTCCGGATCTGCTAAAACTCCAGTCTTTACATTATCAGTTTGTTGTACTTCTGTTTGCTGAAGCTGTGCCTGTAGATCCTTTTTACAGGAGAAGAGAAACAACACCATACCAAGCATTGGAATACAAACTAAATATTTAAGTAAATTAACGTTGTTCGATTTAATTAGTGACATCATTTTAATTCTTTTTTTTAAAAGTGAATGATTAAAATTATTTGCCAATCGTAAACCAGGTATTGCCTGTTCAACCAATAGTCGACTATATTGCTGCTTGTTTGCAAACTGTATCACAGCTTGGTCTGCCAGGTATTCATGGTTCTCTTTGATTGACCGTTTGTACAAGAATATTAACGGATGAAACCAAAGGAAAACCGATAGTAGTTCCACCAGTATCACATCCATGGAATGTCGCCCCTTGATATGAGCCAATTCGTGGGATATGATCTGATTACGTTCTGTATTGCTCAAGCTAGTATCCTCATTCATAAACAAATAGTGAAAAAAGGAAAACGGTGCATGAGACTTTGTCGTTTCAATACGGGTATAATTATGTTTGGGGATTTCTGTTCCCTGGCGTTTTAGTTGATATATTTGGTAAAGTCCAGCCAGTAATCTAAGGGTCATACCGAACAGGGCTAAGACATATATTACAAGGATGAAATCGCTCCACCCGAAGCTAGTTGTCTGGTCAACTGTTGCTCCGATAGTCGGTTCAACTGTTGGGCTAGCAAATTGGGAAGTGATCGTTGCTTCTGGTAACAATATGACCTGTTGAAATTGTTGCGCAAATGAATTGCTCGGAGCAATTTCTAGCAACGGGATCAATAATCCGCCAAGCAAGGTACCTAACAAGTAATATCGGTTGAGTTGAAAGAACGTTTCTCTCTTCAAGAGGAAGGTGTAAAGGCCATAAAATACTGCCAAGCAAAGGGTTACTTCTATAAGATAATTAATCATAGCTCATCCTCTTTAGTATCGTTCATTTGTTCAATCAATTCTGTCAATTCTTTCACATCCATTTCTTGTTCTTTTACTAAAAAAGACACAAGATTATTCATACTACCTTCAAAATAATTCTTCGCCAATCCCTTCAAACTCTTCTTCGAATAAGCTTCTTTCGAGATGATGGAGAAATATTCATACGTTCTCCCATATGCTTTGTGATCAACAAATCCTTTCTTTTCAAGGATTCTCACAACTGATGAGATGGTGCTGTGCGGTGGTCTGGGTTCTTCCAGCTCATTGATGATATCGCGAACGATACATCGGTCCAGCTTCCATATAATCTGCATAATCTGTTCTTCAACTGTAGTAAGTGATTTCATACCGTTAATATTCTTGTACAATAAAGATACAACGTATTTTTCAGTTATGCAACTTATTTTTAAAATAAAACAGATTAACTGAAGATCAGTTAACCTGTTAATCGTATAGTGGTGCTCCTTTTGCTAGGTGTGAAGCTTTAGTTTATTCCTTATCAAAAAGGCTAATAATTGTTTAGTATTGCGGAGGAATGATGTTAACTCTGCACCATGAATTCCTTTTATGCCAGCAGGATTTTCCCACTTTTACGTGATTAACCCAATAAACCCAATCAAATCCTTGAATGTTTGTTGGATTTTTTGAGGACTCTTCCGCTAGAATACCATTTTCGCTGTAAAGTGTTTTGAATAGATCTTTAATTTGGCTTTCAGAAAGGGTAGTTGCCACTGCTTCTAGGCTACCACTTATGATTTCTCCATTTTCAACGACTAACGCCTTGCTGAATTTTGCCAACTCCTCTTGGTTAAGTAAATTGAATGGGTATTCTCCAGAATCAACAAACTGGTTCAGCTTTAGCGCTCCTGAAGCGGTTTCGTTTTTTAATTGGTTAGAACATAGTATTAGAACTATTGCTGGAATAAACACAAGAAATAACTTGTTCATAAAAATTGAATTTAAGTTTAGTAATAAATATTTCATACCTACTATCCCATAAATTTCCTTTCGGTAAACAAATGATTTCTTTTTTAAAAAATCCAGAATGTTGATTAAAGAATGGTCAGGTAATGAAGAAAGATCTGTCATCTAGTGCCGTACGTTCAATCTTTTCCACCATGCCGCATAGCTGTTCAAGCGTTTTCGCTGTTTCTGTCCTAGCGCTCGCGCTTCAATAAAGTCATACGTCCGCTGTATTTCCCGTTGTGCATTCCCGCAATATCTACCGTTCTTTTCACAGGCATTCATGAGTCCATACATTAAGTAGAATCGCGCTTCTAAATCACTAGGAAAAATTGTTTTCGCGTAATACAGTTTCGTCACGGCTTCCTTATGTTTGCCCTCCTGAGAAGCGTTCAACCCTTCTCTGATTAACTGTATTTGGTTTTTGGTAAGCAGGTAATTCTTGTAATAGGCTTTTGATTGCGCAATATCAATCTGAATTTCCTTTTTCTCTTCAGCCACTTCCCAATAATTTTTAATCATGATTCCTGACCAAAAACTGTATAGACTGGTAAGCATTATTGCCCACAAAAGAAACGCAGTGAAAATCGCAACAAAAGCATATCTGTTTGCCGTTGTTTGCATAATTTAAGATTTACCACCCTTATAACGACGTGTTTTGTAGGAGTCGTATAAGACATACCAAACGTGACTAAAACATGACATTCTTAAGCCTTAAAACTGCTGGTGTAACTCCATGGTCATTAAACGTTAAAACCGCCCAATTTGCATACAAAAAAAGCCCACCAAGATGGCAGGCTCCTATTTTTTAATCATTATGTCCCGTCCTGAAATAGCGTTACACAAAAAGTAATGTTATGTCTAAAGACTTAAAAACTAATTATGTAAAGCGGACTCAAAAGGATTACAGCCTTTCGTTTAAGTTGAGTGTTGTAGAGGAAGTGGAGCAAGGACAGTTATCTGTAAGAGGAGCAAAACGAAAATACGGTATACAGTCAAATGCGACAGTTATTCGTTGGTTACGAAATTATGGTACCTTTGATTGGGAGAATCAAACGCCATCAAATATGCCAAAGACAAACGAGCAACGAATCATGGAACTAGAAGCGAAGGTTAAGCTACTAGAAAAACAAAAGAAATATCTAGAAAAGCAGGTTGATCAAGCAGATAAGAAAACAATCATTTTTGACATGATGATAGATATAGCTGAGAAAGAATATAAAATTCCAATCAGAAAAAATTACTCACCCGAACAGTCGAAAGATTCCAAAAAGAACAAGAAATGAGTATTACATTCGCCTGTAGTTTGTTCGGGTATGATCGCCAGGTATATTATAGATCGAAAAGCAGATTGATCAAAAGTCAGAAACGAGCAGCTCAAGTAGTTGAACTCGTTAAAAAAGTACGTAGCAGAATGCCAAGACTTGGAGGCAAAAAATTATATCACATATTACACCCGGAGCTTAAAAAACTAGGCGTTGGAAGAGATAAACTATTTGACATACTGAGAGCTAATTATTTATTAATCAAACCAAAACGTCAATATCACATCACAACAAACTCTCATCATCGTTTTAGGAAACACAAGAATCTAGTAGAGCATCTAAAAGTCAATAGGCCAGAACAAGTCTGGGTTAGTGACATTACCTATATAGGAACAAGAGATAAACCACAATATTTAGCTTTAGTTACTGATTCTTATTCAAAGAAAATTGTAGGTTATGATGTATCAAATAGTTTGTCTGTTGCTGGTTCTGCAAGAGCATTGTCTAAGGCGATTAGAAGTCGAAAGTATAAAGAAAATGAGCTCATTCATCACTCTGATAGAGGCTTGCAATATTGTAGCAATGAATACCAAGAACTCCTTAACAAAGCTAAAGTTAAGTGTAGTATGACAGAACAATACGATCCATATCAAAACGCTACTGCAGAAAGGATAAATGGGATACTTAAACAAGAGTTTATACTAGGAAGAAAGGTAAGTGATATCGAAGTAATGAACTGTTTAATTAGAGAAAGTATTAATATTTATAACAAAGAAAGACCTCATCTATCCTGTAAAATGAATACACCAGAATTTATGCATGATCAATCTGAAATTGTTATTAAAACTTATAAAACAAAACGAGTAGAAGAAAATGATCCTCTACTCGTCGTTTAATTTTTATTTTATAAAACCCGTGACACTATTTTAGGACGGGACATTAAGAATCAAGTTGCTTATATTTTTTTATACTTTACTTCGGTGTCAACCAATCTATTATTCTTGATGTAATCAACAATTTGCTTGATTTCGATATTCCGAAGCGTACAGGCGAGATAAGGATTTTCTTGCATAACGACTTCAAAAAGCATGTACTCCATCGAATAACCCTTTTGTTTTGCGTTATTGTAATGATGAATCTCAGGGAATGTGGATTGCTTCAGTGCGTCATCGCCTAGAAGGTTTTCGTAAGCATACAAGGCACGTTCCATGCAGTCTTGTTCTTCTAGGATGTCAAGTTCGTCAAATCCTCCAGCCAGTCTGACTTCTTTATATCCAGGTTCATAAGCCCAGAACGCTTTGCTCAATCCATAGTACTTCCAAGGAGAACCATTGTATTCTACCTTAATTGAACCACCTTCTCCTCGAACCAATTGATATTGCGGAGAAAAATCCCAATTTGAAAATTGCTTGCCTTGAAAACGTGCAATCCTGTTGGCTACTTGAATAAGATCAGGGTCATTTCTGTTCAACACTAATGCTGTTAAAATCGATTCCAGTGCTAGATCGAACTCACCCTTTCCAACTTGGATTTCTGCTAGCGCTCGATAAGCGACTATATTGATTGGGTTCGTGTCAATTGCCTTCTTGTACCAGTATTCTGCCGTTTCGCTATCTTTCTCCTTCTCATAAGTATGTCCAATGTAAACCATCACTTGAGCGTGTTCTGGCATTTGATTTAACATCTTAAGGAATAGCTTTCTTGCCTTGACAAATCTCTTATTCCGAATCGCTTCTTCAGCTGCAATTTTATACTTGCGAACTTCAAAGTTTTCAAATTCAAGATATTCAGAAAGTTTTAATTGATCTCCATTGGGATATAGAAACAATCCAGTTGGTACGAGGGGTAAGTCTATAAATGTGTACTCATATTCGTACTGATTGAACTCATAACCTACTGAAGAGTACTTCAGGGTTTCTTTCATGTCATTAATGATAATGACTTCTTGGCTTAATAAGGCAATTGGTGAGCTTAGTAGTGTGACGATTAAGAAAAAAATTGAATACTTCATGCCTTTCGTGTTTAGTTGATGCGGTCTTACAAAGTCGCTAAAGTTGCAGGAAAGCGATTGAGTAAAGACCTTTAATTATTTAAGAGTTATCATTATAAAGTTTCATTCCTTTACAGTATTTAGTTTAAAAACGTTAATTAGAATTGGTTATTTGATTTTGGACTTTTTTAACTTTAGTTTAATGTTTTGCAAATTATTAATATTTTGATTAAACGTGCATTTTTAGAATAAGATTCTATAAAACGGATATTTATCTATCATAAATTACAAAAATTCAGCCAGACATGTATGGTTATGATGTTAAATAAAGCTTAAAGGTTTTATATTGAAAAGTTCTTTCCTTTTATCAGAATTCTTGAAATATAGAGCGATTGTGTGTAAATAGTTGATTACTAGCTGTTAGTAGTTAAGTCGCTAGTCCGTTCAAGTTTAAATCTAATGGTGTCGAACTATGTTTTTGCTAGAATAAAGGTAGGTTGTCGATTTTTCATCTGCTAAATATTAAATCTTGATTTAGTGTTCCTAAAGTGAAAAATAATCGCTTAAAATCAATAACTGTTAAATGAAAGAGTCCAGTCAAAAGGAACAAACTAAATTCTGTTTATCTCTGAACAAATCTGTTCTAAATGTAATAATCCCTAAAAATAGATTATTCGACCATAAAATTCGATCCTTTAACCACAAGACTCAACTTACTTCCTTGGTTGTTGAAAATTAAGAGAAAAAAGAATAACCTCAACTATACGGCAATAGGTTTACGGCTCAGGGTTAAATTAAAATTAATACTGATGAATTACTAGTCAATAATCATGAAGAACTTATCTTTGTCGAATGATTATTAAAGGACAAAAAGCAAATAGAAAGAAAGCAGACTGGACGTTCCCAGCCCTGCTTGTCCTTTCATTAATCGGTCTCCTAGGTTTGCGCCTAGCGGTAGACACTCCTCAAAACACACCCGACACGCTAACCAGCACAGTGCTTTACTGCAGCGCTGAAACAAAAAATGGAACGGTATTCATAGAAGATGGCCACGAGATAGGAGGCGGAGAAACACAGTCATCAGAATACGCTAGAACAGGGAAATACGCCTCCAGAGTAGACTCGAATCAGCTGTTGGGCTTCTCTTATCGGCTTGAAAACCTCAAACCAGGAGATCTCTACAAGGTGGAAGTTTGGAAATATACGAAAAAACCAGCGAAATCAATCTTAGGAATACGGGCAAAAAATAAAAGTGACTTCTTTCAAGAAACGCACAAAGATGTGGAGACAGAAGGTACTTGGTGGTTTCGAATGGAGCAAGTCTTTCGTGTTCCAACCAATAAGGAAATCGACTTTCTATTGATCTATACCCGTATGGAGAAAGGAGATGGTATCGTGCTGTTTGATGATTTAAAAATTACAAAATTAGACTCCTCAAAATTAGTGTTTAGTAATTTTACGCCACTTGATTATCATGTGAAAATTGAAAAACCTGAAGAGGAAAAATTGAATTCAATCAAGAAGCGTTCCTTTGCAGAAGGGATTCTGGTCAAAACAGAAGACGATTTTGTGAAAGCAGATGTTACGACCAACAATGGAATTAACAGGGGTAAAGTCAGACTAAAAGGTGACTGGCTTGATCATATTTTTAAAGGTAAATCATCCTTCCGTGTACAGCTAAAAAGTACGGACAATTGGCAAGGCATGCAAGTGTTTTCCTTGCAAAGCCCTGAGACGAGAGGCATGCTAAGGGAATGGGTGTACCACCAGTTTCTAGGAATGGCTGATGTCCTGTCTCCTAGATATGACTTCGTTCATTTTCATTATAATGAAGAAAAACCAATGGTGTATGCGTATGAGGAGCACTTCACTAAAAATCTAGTAGAAAACCAATTGAGAAGGGAAGGGCCAATTCTTAAATTTACAGAAGATCGTTTCTGGGAAGGCATGAGTAGAAGCCTTAGAACATCTAGGGTAATGGCAGGGGCAGAAAACAAGAACAGAGCCTTCTGGAAAGCACAAATCAAACCGTTTAAAGAGAAAAAAACCTTAGCCAATCCCAATCTAAAATCAGCATTTGAAATTGCTCAAAATTTGTTGAAACAATATCAGTATGGGACTGCAACCGTAGCAGAAGTTTTTGATATTCATCGTCTAGCAAAATATATGGCGATCACAGATATTTTACAAGCAACCCATGCACTGACTTGGCACAATCAACGGTTTTACTTCAATCCAGTTACAAATCTACTAGAGCCGATTGGGTTTGATGGGTTTGGGTCCACAGCTCAAAAGAATCCAGAGGCACAGTTGCATGGAGAGTTGGTGTACCAGAAGAATGCAATACATACGGAACCCGTCGATCGGATATTTTATGATCCCGCGTTTGTTTCCTTGTATTTGACTTATCTTAACGAATATTCTAGTCGTGCGTTTATCAATAAATTCAGGGCAGAATTGGATGAACCGATAACGGCACGAGAGCAGTTCTTAAAAACGGCGTATCCTAAATATAGTTACAATCGTGATCACCTCATGGCGCGTAGCAATAAAATTCAAGAACGCCTGTTCCCATTTGAGAATAGTATTCAAGCATTTAGTCAGCCGAAAGGTAAAGACAGTTTGGTCCTTCAGCTAATCAATACCCATAGCCTTCCCCTTGAAATTATCGCGATTGGCCAGTCTAAATCTACTAAGAATCAGTCATTGGCTTCTAGTATTTGGGTTTATCCTTCTCCTGAAGGCACATTGCCAGACTATTCAACGATTACAGTGTCTAGTAAGGCGACCACGATTACGTATCGGATGCCTGGGACTGAAGCCTTGTACTATTCATCCATAGCTGCTTGGAGCGCTCCTGGAACGCAACCCCCTCGACAGGCGCTACTCGAGCGTCTTGCTTCTTCTGATCAGCCGTATACACTAGCAGGAGATTTGATCTTGTTTGAAGCAAAAGAATATGTGATTGACTATCCACTTGTTTTGCCAAAAGATAAAAAGGTGGTGTTTGAACCTGGTGCCCATTTGAAGTTTAAGGGTGGAGGATTTCTGATTTCTTTTTCTGCAGTTGATCTGCGAGGTGATGAGGAATCGCCCATTATAATAGAAAGTTTGGATAAAGCATCTGGGGCATTTGTTGTGATGCAAGCTGGTCAACGGTCAACGGTTCGGCATGCTGTCTTTCAGAATCAAAACACAGTGTCTTACAATGGTTGGAATTTGACGGGCGGTTTAACGTTTTACGAATCTCCAGTTACGATTTTGGCTACCCGTTTTCTCAGCAACCAATGCGAAGATGCATTAAACATTGTGCGCTCTGATTTTGAGTTGTCTAATAGTCTTTTCAGGGATGTTTTTGGGGATGCTTTTGATGCTGATTTCTGTAAGGGAACCGTTTCTCATTGCGGATTTGAGCGAATCGGTAACGATGCGCTTGACTTTTCTACTAGCAAAATCAGTATCACCAACTGCACCATGCGTGAAGTTGGTGACAAAGCAATCAGTGCTGGTGAACATGCAACCATAGAGGCTTCCCAAATAGAGGTTGAAAAGTCCAATATCGCTTTTGCATCGAAAGACTTATCTGTTTTGACGCTCAATGATGTGTCTATTACTTCCAGCTCGAAAGGCTTCACTGCATACCAGAAAAAGCCTGAGTATGGTCCAGCCACCATTCATCTCAAAGAATACAGTTTAAAAGATGTCAAATATCCGTTTTTGATTGAAGATAAATCTGTTCTTAATAAAAGTAATTAGATTAATAATGAACAAGTCAATATTAATATCTGAAGTTTGGAAGTTGAAACTTCAGTTAGTGATTAATTGAAATTATGTTGAATGAAATGAAACAACAATGTTCATTCTAAAAAATCCAAAAAACCTTATAATCCTAGTCAAAATAGTCGCATGAACAGATTTACGCCGAGCGGTTCGCTTTCTACTCTCATTCTTCCTGGATTGTAACCTGCTTTTTCGGCTAGCCCAAGGAGTTCGTCGTAGGTTCTATGTCGGAGTCTCCAGTTAAATACTTCCATGATATTGCGTGAAGGATTATGCACATAGAAATTTCCGATTACGATTTCTCCTCCTAGATTTAGGTTGTGTTGGTATCGTTTTATGACTTGAATAAATGTTTGATCATCTAAGTAATCGAATAGGCCAGCACTCCAAATCAGATCATACTGTTCAAGCGTATCATACTTAATAATATTGGCAAGGTGAAAGGTTACGTGCTCTTTGTGCACTCCTAGCAGTTGACTGGCAAAAGTAACAGCATTCGGGTCGATCTCAATACAGTCAAACTGAACATTTGCACCTGGGTTTTCATTAAAAAATTCAAGCAAATCTCGGCATGGACCACTTGCGAGGTTCAATACTTTTATGGGATTTCCATTTGCTGTTTTCTCAGCAAGAAGTTGCTTGAAATATGTTTTACGGTTTCTTACTGCTTGGGTAGCAGCAGCATCGTGAAACCACTTATCCCATTTTTCAAATTTGGCTTGGGAAGAAACATCGTTTTTGTAGATCCGGTCAATGATTTCATAGTCTCCTGCGTAACCATGTGGCCAGATTGAGACATGCCCAAGCAATGACTCTTTAGTCATAAAAAGGTCATTAAAAATCAATTTTACTTGGTTAAGTACTTCTATTTGGGAACTATCTTCTCTTGATGATTGTGATAGCTGGTTGAGCCATTCAACCAAGTCATTATATTGTTCTTTATCTGGTCCATCTTTAAGAATAATTTGGTTTAATAACTCGAAATTAAAGGTTGTGTTCATAGGTTTTTTATCAATTTGGTTGAAATGAATAATTTTTAACTTGTAAATATGCTAGGTATTAGTTCAGTGATTAATTGATATGTATAAGTGTAGTAGACGTTTACCTATAAGAATAATTTTGAACATTAAAGAATCCTTAGGAGGTCTGTTTTTGGTACGATAAAAGTATATCAATTAATTAACTTAGTCAAATTCATTGGAGGATAACCGAATTTTCATTATATTGTAAGAACATTAATAATTTATACAAGACTAATATGAAAAAGTACATTCTAATTGTTCTAATCCCTTCTTTTTTATTCGCAAATTATATGTTCGGTCAACACATTGGTATTGGAACAACCAATCCATTGCACGAGCTGGATGTTAGAGGGACGACATCAGTTCAATATTTATATCCATCCTTCGGGAATGACACACTATATAAATTCTTAAGAATTGGAGAAGGGGGGAATTATTGGGGAGGATTAATGTACAATGTATCAAGTGCTACCTATGGTCCAGGAGATAACATGGCTTTCTTTACCTACGGGAATAGAGACCTTGCCCTAAGAGCAGGGAATGGCGATATTATTTTACACCCAACAGGAAATGGAGATGTATTATTGCAACCTAGAAGAAATGGGAAGGTAGGAATTGGTACTGCAACACCAAATTTTGAGTTAGATGTAAGAGGAACTTCTGCAATTCAATACTTATATCCATCATTCGGTAATGATACCATCTATAAGTTTCTCCGAATTGGTACGCCAGACGAATATTGGGCAGGAATAATGTATAATGTTTCAAGTCCTAGTTATGGAGAGGGAGATAATCTATCCATCTTTACGTATGGAAGCAGAGATATCACTATGAGAGCTGGTAACGGAAACATCGTGCTACACCCAACAGGAAACGGAAATGTAGGAATTGGTACCGGTACTCCTGATTTTAAATTGGATGTAAATGGTGGCATTAGAGCAAAAGAAGTTCTAGTAGAATCTGGCTGGAGTGATCACGTCTTTCTACCAGAATATAAATTGAATTCACTCGAAACAGAAGCGACTTTTATTGAGCAAAACGGCCATCTTTCAGGCTTCGATTCTGAAGCAGCAATGGAAGGAATGATCAACGTTGAAGATGTAACCAACAAACAACAGGTCAAAATTGAAGAAATGATGCTTCACATGATTCAGCTTAACGAAGAAATCAAAGCCTTAAAAGCAAAAGTTGAAGAACTGGAGAAATAACTATTAATTAAACAAAGTCGTAGATCAGATAGATTTGTGCTAGACGCTCCTTTAACTTCATTTCAGACATTCCATATTGTTTGAGTGAGTAATTGTGCTTACTTTTGTAGCTCCGCTGGCGCTGGGTTTCAGTGATTAAACGCTGTGAGAAGGCCGCTGAATATGGGAAATCAAATTGACGGTAAATCCGCTGAATCGTTTGAATAGGATCCGCTATTAAGTCTTTGTATCGGATGACAGCTAAACGCTCTTCTTCCAAACCGTTTTTTATCTCATCAAAATAAGTGTAAAAGTCAATTGCAACATTGCCAAGCGCGCGATAAGGAGCATCCTGTTCTTTAATTTCAGGGCTGTGTAACTTCCATGTCGCAGAAAACATGCTTATAAATGAAGGAACCGCCTTCTTAGGATCGCGAATCAAGTAAATCACCTTCGCATCAGGAAAGACCTCCAATACCGTCTTCATCCGCCCAATTGAATTCACATTTTTTGATAAAATTGTCTTTTGATGCCCAGTCGCATAAGCAAATCGCTTCATGGAACTTTCGTAGTAGGCTTTGAGCCGATTGCGATGATGCTCAGGCAATCTGTCTGGAATGGTCAGGTAACTCAACTCATCCATATAAGGACAAACCAAGCAGACAGCTGAAGACAGTAATGGCAATATATACATCCCTTCATCCTCTTCAGACTTGCCGAAACCAGTTGGGTGAATGTCTTTCCAACCGCTAAATAGCACTGACTCAAAACGATCAACTAACCACTTAAGTGGTCCTCCAATCTTGTCATCTAACCATCCGGTCAATTGAATCAATTTGATCAATGACACAGAAGTAAACACTGTATGGTATAGCAGTGTATAGTTGTACCGACCTCCATCCAAGGTCATCAAACGGTGCAAAAATGTCGTTCCGCTCCTAGGGTTGCTGATGATGAAAACGGGTTCCTTAATATCGATTTTCCGATAATTGAAAAATAATAATTCATCTATTAATCGGAATACAAAAAGAAGTGTTCCTAGTAAAAGCATAACCAGCAAAAATAGAACTGTTGCAATCAGTCTTCTAATACTGAAGTAGCGATAACAATTCAAATAAATGATATTGCCTAGGGTGGGTAAGTGAATATATAGAATTGAACTTAGCAATTTTTTATTGTTATAGTCTAGTAGTGTCTAGAATTATCGGAAACGTAACCTATTGATAATAGACTACTTTCGTTGAGACGCAAAATATAGTTTTGGGTCAACTTTTTTATAATTTGTTTTGTCGCATGAATGACAAATGTAATGTGAGGTTCCTTGTATTTTTGACAAAATTTTAAATCTATAAACTTATACCCAATGAAAAAATTTAATTATTCTTTTCTCTTTATTCTAATTCTTGCTACTTCGATAGTTGGATGTAAAAAAGATGAGCCAGATCCAGATCCTGTATACGAAGAAGTCATCGTTGTGGCGAATAGAGCCAGTGAAAATGTTAGCTTTATCGATGCATTAGACAATACGGTGCTTACAACATTAGACATTCCAGGTTCAGAACCAATGTATGCTGTTTATGTTCCGAATAGAGACCTGATATATGTTGGAGATAGAGCAAACAATAAAGTATTAGTAATTGACCCATCTACAAGAACCGTTACCAATAGCATTACAGTTGGAAATGGTGTGTTCCATATGTGGGCAGGTGGAAATGGCAATCAGCTTTGGGTAAACAATGATATAGATTTCACGACATCCGTGATCGATCTATCCGATAACACTGTAAAAGCATTGGTTAACATTCCGATTAAGCCGCATGATGTTTTCGTTAACAAGGCAGGAACAATGGCTTACGTTTCCGCTTTCAGTGGCGACCCAAACATTGTTGATAGTGTGTTTGCTTACTCCACGTCCACGTTCCAATTAATGGGGGCAGCAGGTGTCGGAAAAGATCCACATCTCTTCCATATTAGCTCAAGAAATAAGCTGTATGTTCCATGTCAGTCAGGGACTGTTTTTGTGTTAAATGGAACAGATCTTTCTGAATCAACTACTGTTGCAATACCAAATTCCCATGGTGTTTTCGCTGCAAATGATGAAGAGTATGTTTATGTTGCCAATATCGCAGACAATCAGTTATATTCCATCGATCCTTCAAATGATGCAACGGTTGGCTCACCAACTGCAAGCTCTGATGCTACGCCTCATAATCTTGTTGTAAACGAAGGAAACAACAAACTATTTGTAACGCATTCTGGAGCAATGGCCAACACCATCTCAATCTATGGATTAGAAAATGGTGGTGTCACAGCACAAACTTCTCTTACCATAGGAACAAATCCATTTGGACTTGCCTACTACAAAAGACAGGTAAACGAATAGATAAAAATCATAAAATTCTAGGAGACTGGAGACATAAGACTATAGAAGTTTAGATACTTCTCAGTTTTCTGTCTTCGGTTTTTTTATGGCGTCTATCCCACAAGGCTCAATACCAGCTATCCACTATTATTCACCTCAGCAAAGCACTGTATTGCATAGTCGCAGCTAGTCTCTACGAGCCTTCACTGCTCCTTGCACTACTTGTGTTTGTCTTCGGCTCATACCGTTTCTATCTGGCTCGCATTGCCGTTCTATTTCTTGGTGATAGGAGAGGATTGCTTTACGGTTACTCAACCGTTTTCTGGGCATTCATTCAAGACAACACCTTATCTAGAAAAAACAATTTTAATGAAAAACACCAGTAGTTGACTGTATTATGATTTAGAACCATAACAAGTAGTGTGTTACTAGGGGAGTTGAGCAACCCGATTCCGGTTGTTCCAAATGATGCTCCGATCTGCTGCATTGGTCACTTGGTCCAAATTGACATCCTCTGCTCTATACCCAAAAGAGTTCCGTGCATTCCAGCAAGCACTGCGATCCGCCGCAGAAATTGAATAATCAGCATTAGCATCACCAGTCCATAAGGCATAATGACCTCCTAGTAGTATCTGAGCATCAATGCCATAAGTAGTAACACTTCGGAAATCTACCACGGCAGCCGTTGTCCCATTCAATGAAATACTGGTACTCGTCACTGCTGGCATATGATTCCGATGATGCACGGCCACATAATAGTCACCAGGGCCAACTCCTATAAAAGTCAAAGGAGATATTCCATCGACGTCCACTACATCACCGTCAGCTTGTAGAACAGCAGCTTGTCTTTCAAGTAAAACGGCTGGGTCAGTTGCGTCTCTCAACTCGATCAGCACCCAGTCTACAATTGCATTGGTACCAGTCACCCCTAGAGTCGCAGCAGATACTGTTTCATTACCTGTATGGTTCCAAGGAGAACCTGAATACGGATGTGCAGTTGGAATATGATTGCCAGCTCTCAAGTCATCTCTCATTAATCCTGAGGACTGTTCAAAGCATCCAGAAAGCAGTACTTTCGGGCTTAACATCACATCTCTGATCACTGTTATCCCATCTGATGTTGAAACGGTTGAAGCCAACCCTGCACCATTTATTGCTCGTACAGAAATATAGTAGGTCGTACCTGAAATCAGGGAGAGATTACCATTTGACATAGTTGTGTTTTGGCCTGCACTGGTCCAGCTTAGTACAGTTGTTCCTCCTGGGGTTGTGCCTATTGCGTATTCGTATCGGCTTATTCCTGAATGGCTGTCTGAGGTGGCTGGCCAATTGGCTGATAAGGTTGTTGTGCTTGCTGTAATGTCAATATCTGTTGCCGTGCCATCATTTACAGACCCAAGTGTTGGCGGTGTCCAATCTACATTTATCACCTTCTGCGCCAAAGCCGAAAAGTTTCCTGCATTATCTAGTAATAGCGTTTTGATTTTTCCAGCAGGACTTGTGGGGTTGTTGTTTTGATATTGTAAATCATCATTTGCAGCAGTACCTACCTTAACCGTTTTTTGTGTAGCGACTCTAGAAGAAAAAACATCGAAATTGTCGATTGAATACGTACAGTTACCACTTCTAAATGAGACATAGGCTCCAGCGGTAAGCGGTGTCGTATCTGTCCATTCTCCTACAATTGTTCCATCACGGTAAATGCTCATCTTTCCTGTTCCCTTATCGTAGAGTATACTGTAAGTATAGTTTTGATTGGCATTTACAGTAAGAACAAGATCTTGTTGAAGCGTATAGGTATCATTATCTACTGAATAAATTTGCAACTTATTATTGTCTGCTCTAAAGTAAATAAAGTAAGAATTTCCACGATTAGGCAAGCTAGGATCATCACACATAAAGTGTAAACCGGCTCTTCTATTGGTTCCAGTGCCACCAATGATCGCATCCCAAGTATAGAAGTATTGATTTTGATTATTCTGATTGACAGCTACACTAAGAATCGTATTGCCAATTGACTCATCAGTTTGATTGAGTTTCCCATTTGTCGTAGACCAGTTGCCAGATGTACTGATCCAGTCGGAATGAAGGGTGTTATCAAACAGATCTTTAAAGTAACCTCTAGCCGAATTCGCTCTAAATTCAGTACCATTGGTATGGCAAATTTGATCAAATCGATATTTAATACCAGAACCACCAGAATTGTCGATGTCAGCAAAAGAAGCTGTAAAGTCATCTGTAACCCAATTTGAAGGTGTCGTAATGGTAGTGGAAGGAGGCACATTATCTTGATCGCAAGAATAAGTAGCGACATACCCTGGTCGCTGAACACCAGGGTCTGAAGTAAATCGAATCGTCATTGCACCACTAGTCGCTGTGACAGTGCCAGGATTGGTCGTTCCAGAATAGGTTCCAATTAGTGGCGCTCCAGTACTAGTGCCGTCATATAAGTATAAGAAGTCTTCATTTGCTTCAAGATCAAACGAGGAAAAGGTAAGAGAGACGTTTGAAGCGCCTGGTGGCGCAATGGTATAAGTATAGTCCTCATTGTCGTAATAGTTCCTGTAAAGCCCTCCCATGTCGTTGATAGAGCCTGTGCAAGGATCTTCATAGCAGTCCGTCATGTAGTCTTGTATGGCATTCCAGTAAGTAGAATATCCATTATCATAGCCAAGTGCCCAAATCCCCATACCTGCTAAGCCTCTTTTATTTATAAAATCTAACCGTTCTCTCATTGCTTGATCTCGGTTGATAAAGCATTGATAAGGTGACCCACTTTTGTAAAAGGTATATCTGTCTGCTCTACCTGTATTGGTGAAGCTATGATTGGAGCTACTGTAGTACCCGTTATTGTTGTTTCTTAAGTCAGAATATAGTACTGGACTTCCTTGAGCTGTAGTAGCTGCATGGTAATTGAAATTGGTGGTCCTCCACTCGCGACCATAGTAGGGTAGACCAAGGACTAGCTGCGATGTTGGAAGTCCTTGTGCTAGATAGTAGGTTGTACTCCTAGATAAATTGTAATCATATGCAGTTTGCGACGGTTCAAAATAGTGTAGCGGGTCATTTGGTCCTGCATTGGCAATTCCTTTCCAATAATAGTCATAACCCATTATGACAAAATAGTCAATGTGATTTTTTAGCGTAGCGATATTAAATAAGTTACCCCAATCTACTGCGTACAATGCAATAGTCAATTCAGAATTTGGAATAGCGGCTTTCATCTGAGTATTCAAGTTGGCAATGAAATTGGTCATGTCATTTCTATGTGCCTTATTTACGCCTTCAAAGTCAATGTTGATACCATGTCCTCCACGCGTCTGTAGGAGGTTGATCAAATTGTTGATTAGGTTTTGTTCTGCAGTTGCACTATTGAAAAAGGTGGTGTGATTGCTGAATAAGGTGACACAGAGGTGTACTTTCTTGCCATTGTTTAAAGCGGTTGTTACTGAAGGAGCAGTCGCCCAACCATGCGTGTTCACTGGATTTCCATTCGAGGCATTGACTTCGTATGAAAAATAGACAAAATGAGAAAGTAGATTCCAATCATAGTTTACCTCCTTTCCATTCATCCAGTATGGATGCCAACCGTAGACTACTTTGTCTAAACTGCAATTCTTATTAGTATGGTTAATCGATTGTGTTTTATTTATCTTGTAATAATCGTTTGCATCTATACCAAGAGATTGGTAATATTCAGATTGTTCTTGATGGATACTTTTAGAGTGTTGTTGTGCATTAAGACCTAATACAAAACTTATCCCTAGAATACATAATAAGATTAGCCTTTTCATAATGAAGGTTTAAGATTAGTAAGAACGTTGGTTTAGGGACGTAACAAAATATGTCGTTAAAATAACACTATTTTTTCAAGATTTCTAAGGAAATAGTATCAATTTAACGACATAAAGAGTTCAAAATCAATAAGAATTATGATTGATTATGGTAGCTGTTCAGTTTTATTTCTGTTATTCCAACCAATAGAACGATCAATTGCATCTACCGTTCTATCTAAGTTAATATCTGTAAATCTGTATCCAGTAGTATTTCTATCATTCCAGATCAAGCTTCTATCAGAAGCAGATATTAATCCGTCACTAGTTGCATCTCCTGGCCACATAGCACTAATTCCATTTACTTGTTGTTGTGCACTAAGGCCATAAGTTGGTAGCGCAGCAATAAAGTCTGCAATGTTTGCACCTCCATTCTGTAACGTAACAGCACTTGCAGTCATAATTCCAAGGTGGTTACGGTGTCGAACAGCAATGAAGTAATCACCGCCACTAACTCCACTGAATAAAACAGAAGAAATACCATCTACGTCAACAATGTCCCCGTCTGCTTGTAAAAGAGCCGCTCTCGAAGACAAAACACTACTAGAGTCTGCGCCATCTCTTAATTCGACTAACACCCAATCAATGATGGCATTTTGTCCTGAGATGCTAAGTACGGAAGCGTTGGTCGCCTCAGTGCCTGCATAGTTCCAAGGAGCACCACTAAAAGGATGATTGAAAGGAATTAAACCAAATGCTCTTAGAACATCCTTCATTAATCCAGTTGACTGATCATAAGGACCAGCTAACATAACCTTAGGTTGGATGGCAACGTTTCTTAAGAATACAAGACCATCGGATGCAGTTGAAATAGACAATAGTCCCGCTCCATTTTCAGCATATACAGTAATATAGTAAACCACATTATCCATAAACTGTGAACCAGGCAAAGAGAAAGTCGTCGCTAATCCGTTATCTGTTAATGCCACCACATCATCAAGTCCAGGGGCAGTGCCAATTGAATACCAGTATTTTGCAATATCTGAATTGGGATCAGTAGAGACCGTCCAGTTTCCATCATATACATTAGCCGTCGTTGTGTCAATGTCAGACCCTGGCCCATCGTTTACAGTGGCAACTTGAGTTGGTGGTGATAAATCAAGGTTGACTAAGGCCGTTTCGATGTCAGATAACAAATCAACATTATCAATTACGATAGAGCAAACCTCACCAGCAGGGGTATTCGGATCTACATTAGACTGATCTATATCTTCACTAAGACCATCAGTAGTCACCAACGTTGAGTCAAGTGCTCTGTGTTTAAACACTTGGAAATCATCTACAGCATAGTTTGTCGTCCTGGATCTAAAGAATACAAAATCTCCAGTAGTTATCGGTGTTGGATCTGTCCATTCTGCTGATAATACATCATTTAAGTAGAATGTAATTCTTCCCGTAGTTTTCATGTAAACTACCTTTATATCATAGAATATATTAATGTCTACAGGATATGGTGAAGTATGTACCAATTGATAACCGTTTCCAGTTGTTTTATAGATTCGAATTTCATCCGCATCAGAATAAAGATAAGCACTGTAGGAGGTTCCTGAACCATTTGGATTTCCTGATCCCATAAAGTGTAAACCTGCACGTTGTGTAGGACTACCACCATATAAGTTTCCTTGCCAATGGTATAAGTAACCATCTTCATCATTTTGATTCAGACTAGTTCCTATCCTTGCATTCTGATTGTTAATATTTGTCTGTTGTAATTCACCGTTGGTTACTGCCCACGTGCCCCCGATTATGTTCCACTCTGGGTGCAATTGGTCGAAACCGTCGTAGAGGAAGCCGTTGTCTTCGTTTGCTCTCCATTCGCCACTTTCTTGCCGTTTTACTTTGTAGAACAGCTCTGCAAGACCTGAACCTCCTAAGTTGTCCATATCATCGTAATTCGCTTGAAAGTCTCCAGTTACCCAAGGGGTTGGAACGGTTACAGCAGTTGTTGGTGGTGTATTATCCGGTCCCGCAAAGAACAACGTGTCTATATGGGTGTCAGTGCCACAACTGTTTGTAACATCAAGGGTTACAACAAACGTCCCATTACCAAAAGTATGTTGTGGGTTTTGTGCATTTGAGGTAGCGCCATCTCCGAAATCCCAACTCCAAAAGGAAGCAAAGGTAGAGAGATCCGTGAAGCTTGCTGTGTTCCCAGCAACTGAATAGGAGAAATCAGCCATCGGTCCAGTGTTCGCAGATGCAGTTACTGGTACCTGTGAACTAGTACACGCTAAGGTCTCAACCTCCCAGTCATAGAAGAAGTAATAAAAGTTAACTGGATTGTTTGCAGTAGATCCAGTGATTTCAACCACATTCGGTACTGTAAATGGATAAGCGTATGGACCATTGTTGTTTCTAAACAAATCCATGTTGTCTCCTCCAATGGTATAAGAACCAGGAGAAAGGAAAATATTCAAATTTACCCTGCTTTGTCCAGCAGGAATAAACACCGTTGTCGTACTAAGTAACGCACCACTTGTAGCATCTCGTATCTCAACATCTCGATTCCCGTTACTTCCTGCATCTACCCAAACAGATTTCAAAACAAAATCCTGAAAAACGTCAAACACAAGGCTTTGAGCAAAGTCGAAATATCCACCTCCGCCAATACTGTTGTCGGTTGGTCCTACGTTGTAAGTTGTTGCCAAATTTTCATTCTCAACAAAATAAGTTGTCGTAGTGGTTAAGGTTGGTGTGGTAAACGAAGGTCCTGTAAAGACTAAGGTGCCAGTGGTATCATACCAATTCAAGTTGCCAGTACCTGTAGCCGTTAGCGTAGCTGATCCAGGTGGGCAGAAAAAGTCATTTGTAACAACTGGTGGTGCACTAGAGCCCGCCGTAATTGTAATGTAGCTAGTCTTCGTTAACGTATCCGCTCCATTTGTGTTTGATGCGATTAAAGTTACATCATAGGTGCCAGCGTTGGCATAGGTATGTGATGGGTTTTGTGTAGTGGATGAGTTACCATCTCCAAAATCCCATGCCCAAGCAGTAGCTGCGCCTGTACTTAAGTCGGTAAAGTCAATATCCCCAGAGCAACTAGTCAATGGGTCTGCCTCAAAATTTGCAGTTGGAGTTGATGGAGGTGGTGTATTAAATGTAAATGTTTCAGTGCTTGTATCTGAACCACAGGAATTCGTTATGGTTAGTGTCGCTGTAAATGTTCCTTGTCCATATATATGGGTTGGATTTGGATTGGAAGAATCCGTTGTTCCATCACCAAAATCCCATAAGAAGGAAGTACCACCTGTTGAAGCATCAGTAAAGATTACAGTATTAAAGATGACTCCTGTAGTAAATGATGCATTAGGTGCAGATAAGGCGTTTGCTACTACGGGAACTTTCTGACTAGTACAACCAATCGTTTCTACTTCCCAATCATAGAAATAATAATAGAAACCAGGTCCAGCTGTTGAGGCGGTAATATCAATAACATTATTCAATGAATAGGGGAAATTTACGCCTGCATTATTCCTAAATAAATTCATATTATTCCCACCAAGTTGAAAATCTCCAGCAGGTATTGTCCAGTTGATCGCTACTCTTCCTTGACCATCTGGGATATTTACGGTTAATGAGTTGACCAATGCACCATTATCATCTAACAACTCTATGGTACGATTTCCTCCACCATCAGCATCCACCCAAACGGATTTAAGTACAATTTCTTTAGCAGTTGAGAATAATAGATATTGTGCAGAAGCACCGTGGTAGCCTCCACCTCCAATAGAATTGTCTGTAGGGCCAACATTCTGCGTTGTTCCTACATCTTCATTTTCAACAAAAAAGGTTGTTGTAGCAGTTAAGGTTGGGGTTGTAAAATTATTGCCAGTAAACAGAAAATTTCCTAGTGTGTCATACCAATTCAAGTTGCCAGTTCCTGTTGCTGAAAGCATTGCAGTGCCTGGAGGGCAAAAGGTACCATTAATAACAAATGGCAAGTCACCTGATCCGATGGTGATGTAATCAACTTTTGTCTCAGTATCTGAACCAATTGCATTGGTTGCGGTTAGTGTTACTGTGTATGTACCTAGTGCGGTATAGGTGTGTGTAGGGTTTTGTTGTGTACTTGTTGCTCCATCACCAAAGTCCCATGCCCAAGAAGTTGGTGATTCAGTAGACAAATCTGTGAAATCTACAACACCATCACAACTAATTGTTGGTGAACCATTAAAGTCGGCAACTGGTGCAGGAGGTGGAGGTAGACAAGGCGTACAATAGCCACCACAGTCTACACCTAACTCCGTTCCGTTCTGAATCCCATCAAAACATAACGTTGGCAGATTTAATGATGTCTGTAATACAAACAATCCATTTTCTGTGTCGGTTGCAATGACCGTCCCAGATGGGAAATACGGATAAACACCCCAGTTACTATTGGTTCCGTTGTAGGAGGTATTCGTAGGGTTTGTATCATACCATCCAGCTTTAGTAGGATTGGCTGGATTAGATATGTCAAAAATTTGAACACCGTCTTCGTAGTAAGAAATAACTACATAATCTCCTACAATAAAAGGGTTGTGAGGTGTCACATCTAGCTCTGCAGGCGCTAGCAATGGATCACGGAATGTTGTGACTAGACCGATTCCATTGTTTTGGACATCTGAAATGTCTAATACACCCATTGGCCGACCGGCTGGAACCTCTTCTGCGTAAATGATGTAATTCCCATCATCAGTAATCCAACTACTATGATTGTAGCCTCCAGTTACTCTTGAATCTATAAAAACAGGAGAAGATGGGTTGGAAAAATCATGCATGTAAAATCCATTATTACCATGAGAAGCATAAGCAATATTGTCTTGTACAAAAACATCATGAATATAACCACCTGGGAGTGTTGATGAAAAAACGACAGGAGGATTAGATTGGTTTGCTTCTAAGTCATAAACAATCAATCCACCATTTACCGTATTCGAACCCGCAATATATGCCAATCCATTTGGTACATCAATGTAAATGTTGTGTGCTCGAACAAAATCTCCAGTGATTTGATTGACTAATACTGGAGGATTGTTAGGGAGCGGACTCATATCGAAAACTAATAAGCCTTCATTTCCTTGATCAGCAACAGCATAGCAATACTGTTTGTATGTCTTAAAATCTCTCCAAAGCGTAGTTGAGCCACCTGTATGTTCATGCACAACAACTGGAGTAGTTGGTGTTGTTACATCAATGAAGTGAACTTCTTGAGGAGATCCAACAATAGCGTATTCATTTCCTTGTAAGTCAACATATCCCCAGATATCGTTGTAGTATACTCCACTGGTTTGTGTATTATTCCCATCCCAAATAGAGGATAAAGTCATGTTCGAACTGACTTGAGCCTCACTGGAAATAGACAGAAAGAGGAAAGATACAATTGTAATTGTAATAATGTTAATTAAAGATTTCATTAAAGGGCAGTTTTGCTAAAATAATTTGATTTAAGGTAATTGTGTCGTTTGGTTTCTATTGTTCCAGACTAAACTTCTATCAGATGCATTTATAATTCCATTCAAGTTTGCATCTGAATTATGATATCCAGTTAAATTTCGGTTGTTCCAGATCAAGCTTCTATCACTTGCAGAAATGCTTAGATCTGAATCGGCATCTCCTGCCCACATCCCATTAAATACCCCGAGGGACTTCTGTGCATTTGTTCCGTACGTTGTAATTGTTCTAAAATCTACGAAAGTCGTTGTGTTTGAGTTTAAATTATAGGTTGTATTTGTCAAAATGGCTAGATGATTTCTATGTTTTATACAAATAAAATAGTCCTCATTTGAAAGGCCAGAAAATTGTATTGGCGATGTACCATCGGTATCTACAACATCTCCATCTGCTTGAACTAAAGCTGCTCTTGTTTTCAATATGGATGTAGGGTCATTTTTGTCTCTTAACTCAACCAATACCCAATCAACAATAGCACTTGCACCAGTAAAATTAAGTACGTTTTGAGTAACTGTCTCTCCTCCGTTATAATTGAAGGGTGCCGTATTGTATGGTTGTGAAAGTGGTATTAGGCCGTTAGACCTCAAGTCATCTTTCATGATTCCAGTATTGCTGTTATAGGCCCCAGAGAGTATTACCTGTGGGCTTACCATTACATCTCTTTCTACCATTACGCCATCTGAAGAACCAACAGTAGAAATCAGACCTGCCTCATTCGTTGCTCGGATGGAAACATAATAGGTAATTCCAGAGGTGAGGTTTAAGTTGTTAGCTGTAAAGCTTGATGCTGCCCCATTATTTGTCCAAGAAACAACGTTTGTTCCACCTACAGTATTTCCAATTGCATATTCATAAAAATCAATTCCAGAATGATCGTCTTTTGACCCAGGCCAGTTTCCGGAGAGTGTGGTAACACTTGAGGTGACGTCAATGTCATTGCCTGTTCCGTCTTTTACTGTAGCAAGGGTAGGAGGTGTCCAGTCCACATTCACAAAGTTTTCGGCAATGGGGGAGAAATTACCTGCTCCGTCAATAGCTAATGATTTTATTTTTCCTGATGGAGAAGTCGGATTTGCATTTTGATATTGAATATCATCATTCGTCGCTGCTCCTACTTTAATTGTTTTACTACCTGTTCTTCGGTAATAAACATTAAAGTTATCGATCGAGTAGGTACAATTTCCTGTTCTAAAAGATACAAAACCTCCTGTTGTAATTGGAGTAGGATCTGTCCACTCACCAACTTTTGACCCATCTCTGTAAACTACTATTTTCCCAGTAGTTTCATCGTAAACTACGCTATGAGTATAGTATTGGTTTATATTAACCGTTAATGGAATGTCCTGTTGTAACGTAAATACATCATTGTCCACAGAGTAAATTTGAAGTCTGTCCCCATCTGCTCTAAAGTAGACGAAATAAGAATTGCCTCTATTAGGAGCATCCGCGTCACTACACATAAAGTGCAATCCAGCTCTCCTGTTGGCTCCTGTACCGCCAATTGACGCTCTCCAGGTATATAAGTACTGATTGTAAAGGTTTTGATTGGTGGGAGCGGTTAATATTGTATTGCCATTAGATTCATCTGATTGATTGAGAAAACCACCACTTTCTGCCCAAGCACCAGCATAGCTCGTCCAGTCTGAATGCAGTGCGCCATCAAAGTTGTCTTTAAGGTTTCCTCGGTTTGGGTTGGCTCTCCACTCATTTCCATCGTATTGTAAGACATGCATAAACCGATAGGCGACTCCTGAACCTCCAGAATTGTCATTGTCAGTAAATGCGGCAGCAAAATCATTCGTCTGCCAGTTTCCTTGAACAGATACGGTAGTTGTTGGTGGAGTGTTGTCGGCTCCCACTGAGCCCCAACCAATTGAGTATCCAGGTGCTGTAGTTGCACAGTCAGAACGGAACTCAACTGTTATGGCACTTCCAGTCGCAGTAAACGTACTTGGAATTGTTGTCCCAGAATATTGACCAACCAATGGAGAGAAAACTGAAGGCCCATCATAGATCAAAAGATAATCCCAACCTTGTTCAGTATTAAACGAGTTTACAGTAAGGGTAACGTTAGAAGCATTCGTAGGAGCAATGGTTTGAATTGTTCGAACATCGTCTCCATAATTGCCTGCTCCTCCACTGTCAGTTATGGTTCCTGAAGCAGAAGTAAGCGTTGTGATCGGAGTATTATCATTCAATATTTTGTAAAAATAACGCCAATCCCAGTAAATTCCTGGATCGCTATGCGTTTGGCCACTGTAGCTTTGGTGCCCTCGTATTTTTGTACAGCCACCTAGACTACAAGTATTTGCTCCACCAGTACAGCCTTGATATCCCCATGCTCTTAGAAGGCTTATTCCGTATTCAGCAGCGCCATCTTTAACAATGAGCGCAGCTGCTTGGTACAAAGCCGTCGTATTGTCATTGTTTTCGACATAACCATCGTGCTCGATTCCAATGGTATAAGAGTTGTGGGAACCAACATGGTAGCCAGTATTCGCCTCACAAACCATTTGGGTAATCTGACCATCGTTTCTCACTACATAAGGCGTAGATACGTTAGATATTGGGTTTTTAAACCATGAGATAGCTCCAGCATAAGAGCCTTGTATTTTGTGAATCACAAAGTTTTGAATTGAACTAGAACGGCCATTCCCATAGTTGGAAGAATGTGCTGCGCTCCAAATTGCTCCTGGTACTTCAATGCACATCATACCTTTGTGAGGTGTGCTCCATGTTGTATTTCCTGCAGTAATAGTTCCTGAATTTAAATTGACCAATTTGGAGGACAAAACCTTGAAGTTATCTAATCCAAAATACCCTTTCAAGTCTAATTGAGGTTGCTGAAATCCAAAGTTTGCTTGATTAACGGGATCGTTTATAAAGTTGAACACACTATACTGAAAACTGGAAATGGGATAGTTTTGTGCTTTTTGATCAAGGGGCAATTCGCTTAATTCGATTAAGGCAGTTCCCCATTGATTTAGGGGGTTTGCAGTAGCAGGTATTTTGCTTAGTTTTAGACTTAATGCTTTAGCATATGCGAGAATATTCACTCTGGGATCACGCTTGATTGAGGACTCTGAATACCCCGTTAACCCAGAAATTAGTTGAAGGTTTTCTCTAAACACACCCTTGCCATTCGCCATCAGACCCATAACACCATGACTGGGAGGAAGACCAGAACAACTTGGTTGAACATTTTCAGGAACGTGCCAAATACTTGTGTTCGTGTATGCTACTGCTTCAAGAATTCCGTTCGGAAGATTTGGAAAGGCTTGATAAGCTTCTTTAAAATAATCTGAATATTGGGAGGAATTAGCTTCTATGCCGTGAATGTGTTCCTGCTCAGGATTGAACTGTGGTTTTAGTGTGGTTCCCTGATCTTTAAATTGTGCAAATAGAAGAGTAGCTGCACAAACAAGAATGGTCGTGAGAATTGATTTCATAGCAGACAGGTAGGTGTAATTGTTTGTTAAAATAAAACATCAACAGTGTAATATACGGAAAATATAGCGTTGGGCGAATTAATATTTCTCGAATTTAACGAAACTTTAATTTAAAATACTTACAACCTTAAAAAACAATTGGGCTAGAAACATTACGCTTATAGGGCACATTAAGAAAGTCAAGTGAACCAGGCTTAACTCGAATGTAAAAGGAAAATGTTCCGCGTTGCGGCTGTGTGTTTACGCCCATCTCCCAACAATGTAAATCACGATAAAAACCAAAATCAGGATAGCGAATCTCCTTGTCTGCGAAATCATACCCAATACCACCGATGTTTATCCTCCAGTTTTTTGATACGTTTAGAACAGTTTGACTTAAATAGAGACTGTTTGTAGTGATTTTGATAGTTTCCTTTTCATCCTCATATACTTTACTGAAGTTAAGTTTATAAGTGAGGCGAAGTGAACCAATAAATCCACTGCCTCGACTGAGTTGATCAACTTCTGTATTACGATCTTCTGCTGGTTTGGTTCCAAGAAAATCATTGACAAATAGGTTTCTAAATTCACTTGGATTGATATCTGTACCTGCTGTAAATTCTGCGGTTCTCAAGTTGAGCAGCTTCTTATCCGTTGTCCAGTAGTATTTATTAACTGGCCTTCCAGCTACATGTTTGTAAGGATTGTACGTGCTTCTATAGTTTAATTGAATCTTCTTAAATAATTTTGTGTTTGCAGAAATGCTTACTGGCTTGAATTCCAAACTATCAGCTGCAAAATTGTAGCCACTGCTAATCAGTAGGCTATTAAGGAGGGGTATTTTTTTATCCTTTTGAATAGAATCTTTTCTTGATCTAAATTTTGCTTCAAAATTATTTAGAATTGACCAATTAAGAGCTGCTTGTTGACCTGTGATACTCACAGGATAGAGACTACCATCATAAATGGTGTAGTCTTCCATTGAAGTTGCATCTCGAGTATCATTTCTGACCTGTTTATAATAATTAAACGGCGCTTTGCCATAATCAGGAGTGAAATTGGCACTTATACTTGGGGTCATTACATGACGAATTGCTTTGAGTCGTTTCAATTTGAGATTCATCATTCCGAAAAGAGTCGTATTTAAGGTAAGACTAGCTGAAACTTGTTTCCTAGACTTAAATCCGAAGTTGTTTATCGTGTCTATTCGTCCATAAAGCGTATCTCCTAGCAGATCCACCGTATTCTCGTTGATGAAGTCTTTTTCAATTGTATTTAAGTACCAGAAATCGTTGTATTGGATGGAAGGCCTGAGCTTAAAGTACTTTGCTAATGTGAAGTCGGCACTTACGGGAATAATGTGTTTCATGCCGTATCTCATATTTTCCAACACTTCCTTAGTGAACAGTGTGGTGTCTGTAGTAATCAGGTTTTCTGCGCGGCCAGTATATGTGAAATTGATTTTCTCATACCATTGTTGTTTTTTCTTAATTTCCCGGTTGTTGCGTTTGAATGGAAAAACGCGAGCAACTCTAAAGTCAATAACAGGAAATTGAATATCCAGTCTTTTGGTATTTAGGTTTTGAGAATGTTGGAAACTAGTTTGCAAAGTGTATCTAGATCCCCAACGCTTTGTTAGGTTTACATTGGAGCGTAAATTACTTTGCAAGACGCTACGTGAATCATTTTCATTATTTCTGAAAAAGGAGCTTGTTGCAATTGAGGCACTACCGCCAAACGTTACAGATGGGTGTGCTCTTGAATCCTGATTATGACTCCATTGTAAAAGATAATCTCCTGTTTTACTAAATTGAGGGGTGTCTTTATATCCTATCCGACGGTTGAAATAACCCAATTTCAAATTCCCAGAATACTTATACCTTTTGTTGTAGTTGGTTGCTGCGTTTAACCCCCAACTTCCACGAGTATATATGTCACCAAGTACGGTTAAGTCCATGTGATCTGAGCCAGCAAAATAATACCCCACATTTCGAAGCCCAAAACCAAGATTCGGATCAAATTCGTAATCTCTAGGAAACACCAAACCAGATCGTCTGCCCTTTTGTATTGGGAAAAAACCGAACGGAAGCCACAATGGTGTTGGCACATCAGAAATTTCTAAATTCGAAGGACCTACAACGATCAGTTTCCTAGGAATAATCTTTGCTTTTTTACTCCGAATACCGAAGTGTGGATGATCATGACTGCAAGTTGTGTATAGTGTTCTTTCTGCATAGACCACGTCGTTTTCAGTAGAGCTTTTGTTGCTTCTTAGGTCAAACTTAACCCCTTGAGATAGAAGATAACCATCGCCTTCCTTGGTTCTTACATCGTAGACTTTTCCCTTGTGCGTTTTAAAGTTATACCGCATCTTATTTGCTGTAAACTCATTATCATTGTCTTTGAACACGGGCTTGACTACCAAATTACCTAAACTGTCCATTTGTCCTTCAGCAGTAGCTATGCTATTCTCCCAATCAAACTCAATATAATCGGCAGTCAGTGTCATTCCATCGTACACCACCTTTGCATCTCCATAAAGATAGATATATTGGTTCTCGATGTCATAAATCATGGAGTCTGTAGCCTCATAGGTTACGGCTGTTTCTAATGAATCCTTCGAAAGCTTTACACTTGTTTCGACTACAGTCCCTGTGCTATCATTAAGGGTCGTAGAGTCTTTTGGAATTATGGTTGCAGTATTAGAGAGTGGAGTTATTGTGTCCTGTTTAGGATTTGGATTCTTTTTACCAATTGTAGCTTTACCTACTTGTCCGAATGAATCATTTGTTCCAATGATGCAAAGGCAAAAGGTAAGAATAAGAAGCAGGCGCTTTGGTATAAAATTTTCAATCACAATCAAATATAATCATTCTGTTAATGCACAACGGCATAATTTTAGTGAACTTTAGTATTAAGAATAAAATTAGCTAATTCTTAGACGAAGTTATTATTTTGTTATTCTTTCATTAGATTCATAGCAAAGTTATGACCAAATTTGAGTGTATTCAACAAAACAGCATATTTAACAAAAATTTGTCAAAGTATAACATTTCATTTAACGTTCAAAGTTACACCACCTTCGGCTTGTGTATCCTGCTTCTTATAACGGGAATTACCTCGTTTAAGCTGCATAATTCTAAAACAGAAAAAATAAAAACCATCATTCTTGACGCTGGTCATGGTGGTGAAGATTTAGGCTGTATGGGCAAACACGCTATTGAAAAAGACATTTCACTACAGGTTACGTTAAAACTTGGAGCTTACATTAAGGCCTATTTACCAGATATTCACATCATTTATACTAGAGAATCCGACATTTTTGTCTCCTTGTCCGACCGAACTAAAATCGCGAATGATAGTTTTGGCGATCTCTTTCTAAGCATTCATTGCAATGCAGTTCGAAAACAAACAAAAATCAAAGGGGCGGAAACCTATGTATACGGAGGAACAGAAGAAAGTTCTGAACTGGCACGTCGAGAAAACAAAATGATTTACTTGGATAAGGGACAAAGTGAATTGTTTGCATTAGACCCAGAAACACCAGCCGGAAATATTAAATTTCAAGCCTATCAACAAGCCTACCTTCAAGAAAGTATTAAGCTTGCTGGGCATATCCTTCAACAAATAGGTGGACATACAAAACGCCCTGTGCGACAGGTAAAACAAGATCAATTTATCGTTTTGAAAACCACAAATATGCCAAGCACCTTAGTTGAAATGGGGTTTGTTTCCAATCCAGAAGAAGAGTTATACTTACTTTCTGAACACGGTCAAGACGAAATGGCCAAATCTATCTTTCTTGGCCTAAAGGCATACCTTGAGGAGAAAGATTAATGGTTAATTGTTAATTTTTTCGTTTCAACGAAGGAGCATTATAAATGAATTAACCATTAATAATTAGACAGAATAATAAAAAGAGTCATCAAAAAACTACCATTTTGTAAACTATTTGTTAATTATTTTGAAAATATCTTGGTAGATTGCTATATTTGTGACCTTAAAAAATATAGGCATTGGAGGAAAATACGAATCCCGAATCAGATCAAAACGGATCAGCAAATACAGATAAGGTAATATCCCTTAAAGGGATGTACGAAGACTACTTCTTGGATTATGCATCCTATGTAATCCTTGAACGAGCAGTCCCTTACGTTGATGATGGACTAAAGCCGGTTCAACGCCGGATACTCCATGCTGTTAAGGCAATGGACGATGGTCGATTCCATAAAGTAGCGAATATCATTGGGCAAACGATGCAGTTTCACCCGCACGGTGATGCTTCTATTGGTGATGCGCTTGTTCAATTAGGTCAAAAAGATCTACTGATCGATTGCCAAGGGAACTGGGGAGACAGAAGGACAGGAGACAGAGCCGCCGCTCCTCGTTATATTGAGGCTCGATTAACCAAGTTTGCGTTGGAAGTCGCCTTCAATCATAAAACAACTGAATGGCAGGTTTCCTACGATGGGCGGAAGAAAGAGCCAATTGCTCTGCCTATGAAATTCCCTCTATTGCTTGCACAAGGAGCAGAAGGGATTGCTGTTGGTTTGTCTACTAAGATAATGCCGCATAACTTCATTGAGCTTATCAAGGCATCAATTAAAATTTTGCAAGATAAAAGTTTTTCCATCTACCCTGACTTCCCAGAAGGAGGAATGGTAGATGTTTCTAATTATAATAAAGGACAACGAGGTGGAAAAATCAGATTGCGAGCAAAAATCGAAATCAGAGATAAGAAGACCTTAGCCATTACAGAAATACCAAATACAACAACGACCTCCCTTATCGAAAGTATCATTAAGGCAAATGATAAAGGGAAAATTAAAATTAAAAAGGTAATTGATAACACGGCGAAAGATGTTGAAGTCTTGGTGGAGTTAGCTCCTGGTATTTCACCAGAGGTAACAATGGACGCACTTTACGCCTTCACAAATTGCGAAAGCTCTGTGTCGCCAAATGCTTGTGTTATTGTAGATGATAAACCAGAATTTACAACGGTAGATGAGATACTAAGAATCTGTACGGAGAATACAAGGGACTTGTTAAAAAGAGAGCTTGAAATCCAGCTTTCTGAACTATTAGAACGATGGCATTTCTCGAGCCTTGAACGTATTTTTATTGAAAATCGCGTTTATCGTGAAATTGAGGAAGCGGAAACTTGGGAGTCAGTGCTGGAAATCATTGCTGAGGAACTAAAAAAATATGTCGAAACACCGAATGTAAAATGTAGTAACAAAAAACCTCAATACACCTTACATAGAGATATAACAGAGGAAGACATCGTTCGATTGACAGAAATCAAGATCAAGCGGATTTCTAAGTTTAATAAGTTCAAAGCTGATGAATTGGTCATTAGCCTTGAAAAAGAAATCGATGAAACCCGCAATCACTTAGCGAACTTAACAGATTACACCATTGCTTATTTTGAGCGGTTGCTTCAGAAATATGGTAAAGGAAAAGAGCGCAAAACAATCATTACAGAATTTGATACCATAAAAGCCACACAAGTTGTGGCTAATAACTGTAAGCTATACATCAATAGAGAGGAGGGATTTGTTGGACATGGCTTAAAAAAAGACGAATTCATCTGCGAATGTTCAGACATTGATAGTATAATTGTTTTTCTTAAGAACGGTAAATTTGCAGTAACGAAAATCGCAGATAAAACCTTTATAGGCAAGGATATTATTCATGCAAACGTTTGGAAGAAAGGAGACGAACGAACCACCTACAACATGGTATACCTAGATGGGAAATCAGGTAAATCCTACGTAAAACGGTTTCATGTTAAATCGATAACAAGAGATAAACAATATGATCTAACAAAAGGAACACCAAGGACAAAAGTGCTATACTTTACCGCCAATGCTAATGGCGAAGCAGAAACGTTAACTATTTTGCTGTCTCAAAGTGCCAAGGCTAGGAAAAAGCAATTCGAGTTTAATTTTTCAGATATAGATATAAAAGGACGTGGATCCCAAGGGAATACCCTTACAAAATATCCAGTCCGCAAAGTAAACTTACTTGCAGAAGGTAAATCAACACTTGGTGCTCAAAAGATTTGGATGGATGAAGTCAGCGGTAGATTGAATACAAAAGATAGAGGTAAGTACCTAGGAGCCTTCGATACCGGAAATAAGATTTTAGCGATCTATAGTAATGGATGCTATGAGTTAACAGATTTTGAGTTAACTAAAAGATATGATACAGGTAGCTTATTGCATATTGGTATCTTTCATCCAGATAAGGTAGTGTCAGCTATCTATTATGAGGTGGAAAAGAAAGCAACCTATATTAAGCGGTTTCAAGTAGAAACATTGAGCCTGAATCAGAAGTTTAGCTTTATCGGTGAAAATTCTAGGAGTTCACTTTATTATGTAACATTAGCAGAGCATCCAATTGTTTCTTATAAAGTCAAAACGAAAGAAGGGATGAAGGAGCATAAGGTTGACATGTTAGATTTCATTGATGTAAAAGGATGGAAGTCACTAGGAAACAAGCTTGGAGAGTTTAAACCAATTTCGATAAAAGCACTGCATGTTGAAATTCCAGAACCGGAACCTGATCCAGAAAGTGAAATCGAAATAGATACGATTATAGAAGAGAAAACCTCATCTGCAGAAGAAAAAACAACACCAGCTGAAACAGATTCCTTAACAGTTGGATCTGAAGTTGAATTTGATATACCAACCGTTTCAAAGAAAACCGAAATAGAGACTCCAGAGGTCAAGGATAATTCAAAAGAAAAAGACCCTGCAAAAGGAAAAGACGATCTGAAGGACAAAGACGATCCGAAAAGACCAGACAATTCAAGTGATCCAGATGGACAGACGTCCTTATTCTAACGAATCATGACTAGATTAAGTGTAAACATCAACAAGATTGCCCTGATAAGAAATGCAAGGGGCTCAAATTTGCCTGACCTAGTGCAGGTGGCGAAAGACTGTGAGCGATTTGGGGCGCAAGGAATTACTGTTCATCCAAGACCAGATGAGCGGCATGTGCGCTATCGGGATATCCCGTTGTTAAAAGAGGTGGTTCAAACAGAATTCAACATTGAAGGTAACCCGACACCTGAGTTTTTGAAAATGGTGTTGGCCACTAAGCCAGATCAGTGTACCCTTGTTCCAGATGCCCCTGATGCGTTAACTTCAGATAACGGATGGGACACCATTAAGCACAAGACCTTTTTAAAAGAGGTGATTGGATCACTTAAGGCGGCTGGAGTAAGAGTTTCGCTTTTTATTAATCCAGAAGGAGAGATGCTGGAAGGGGCAAAGGAGGTAGGCGCAGATCGGATAGAATTTTATACAGGGCCATACGCAAAAATGTATTCACAAGACAAACAACAAGCAGTGCTTAGCTATAAAGAAGCAGCAAAAATCACAAATCAGCTTGGACTTGGAATAAATGCTGGGCATGATTTAAATCTTGACAATTTAAACTACTTTGTTCAGGAGGTGGAAGCTGTACTTGAAGTTTCAATCGGGCATGCACTTGTTTGTGATGCCCTCTACCTAGGGCTAAATAACACAATTGCGCAATATAGAAGGGCGCTTGTATAAACTAAATAATTATTGTATATTTACGTATGAAAAGTAATAAAGTCACACTTCTAATTCCACGATTTGTGACATGGTTTTCCAAGGTTATTCTTTCTCGATGATTTAGAAACAAATTTATTAACTGTGCGCAAAACAAACACACTCAGCACTATATAATTGTAAAATAATTATACCTGCCAGCTGAAGCCCAATGAAGTGTGTCATATTTATTTTCTTCTTTTAACACTTAACATTAAAGATTTTAAAAAATTAGATGTACTTTAGCGTGTTGAAAGTAAAATTAAGATTTTTCTTGACTCAAATTATTATATTTCTTAACTAAAATTAAATTTCCTTATGAAACAACTTACGCTACTATTTGCGTTGGTATTTTTCATGTGCTCCTATGCTTTCGGGCAGAGAGTTATATCTGGGACCGTTACTGATGAAAACGGGCCACTACCATATGCAAATGTAATCGTTAAAGGAACGACAATCGGTACAACTACCGATCTTGACGGAAAGTATGAATTGAAAGTGCCAGAAGGTGCTACAACTGTCGTAATTAGCTACACTGGTTACACATCTCAAGACTTGGTTCTTGGAGACTCAAACGTCCTAAGTGCCGTATTATCTGAAGGTGTTGTCCTTGAAGGGGCAATCGTTACTGCCTTAGGTATTAAGAGAGATCAAAAATCTCTTGGATATGCTGCACAAGAAGTTGACGGTTCTGAGTTAACAAAAGTGAAAGATGCTAACTTCGTGAACTCTCTATCAGGAAAAACTGCAGGAGTTAACATTCAAAGAAGTGGTCAATTAGGTGGATCCTCCAACGTAATCATTCGTGGTTACACCTCATTGAATGGTAACAACCAAGCTCTGTTTGTTGTTGATGGTACACCTGTAAGCAACGCAATCACAAACACTACTAACCAGAAGACTGGTCGTGGTGGTTATGATTATGGTAATACTGCCATGGATTTAAACCCAGAAGACATTGAATCAGTTTCTGTATTGAGAGGTGCTGCGGCAACTGCTCTTTACGGTTCAAGAGCTGCAAACGGTGTTATTTTGGTAACAACAAAGAAAGGTAGCTCTGATGACAAATTAGGGGTTACATTTTCCTCTGGATTTACAGCTGCAAATGTAGACAAATCAACAATGCCTGTTTATCAAAAGCAGTATGGACCTGGTTACTCTGACAAAAGAGGATGGTATAGTTCTGATGTTCCAGGAATTGATTTTTATGATTTTGATGGTGACGGTGTTGATGAATATCACGCACCTGTATATGAAGATGCTTCTTTTGGAGCAGAATACGATCCAAACTTACAAGTTTTGGATTGGTCATCTTGGTATCCAAATCATCCAAACTATGGAAAAACTAGAGCTTTCGTAGCTGCTGAAAATGATCCTACAACATTTTATGAAACTGGGTTAACATTCAATAACAGCATTGCTGTTGATGGTGGAAATGATCAATCTTCTTTTAGATTGTCATATACTAACTTCGATCAAAGCGGAATCGTTCCTGGTAGTAAAATTAAAAAGAATACAATTTCTTTTGCTGGAGATCAAAAAGTTACCGACAAATTAAGAGTTGGAGCTGCAGTTCAGTATATTAATACAAATGGAAAAGGAAGATATGGAACTGGTTACGACAACAGAAACGTAAACCAATCCTTCCGTCAGTGGTACCATACTTTTGCTGATATTAAAGAGCAAAAGGATGCATACGAATTGACTGGAGATAACCTTTCTTGGAATGCTTATGCAAATGGTAATCCTGGTGCTGGAACTCGACCTCACTACTTTGATAACTACTACTGGAATCTAGCGAATAACTATTCAACAGATAATAGAGATAGAATCATTGGAAATATTAAAATGGATTATGAATTGACTGATTGGTTATCGGCTACTGGTAAAGTATCTATTGACCAGTATTCAGAGATTCAAGAAGAAAGAATTGCTGAAGGATCTGTTGATGTTTCTGAGTATTCTGTGTATAACAGAAACTTCTACGAGTTGAACTACGATGCAATGTTAAGAGCTAATAAGTACTTCGGTGCTAGTGAAGACATTAGTGTTACAGGTTTACTTGGAGTAAACATTAGAAGATCAAAAGTTAAGTCTTTAAGAGAAACAACAAATGGTGGACTTACTTTCCCAGGTGTTTATACACTTGAAAACAGTAATGATCTACCAACGTCTAGTCCTTACCTTGCTCCAGTTGGCGTCAATGGATACTATGCCGCTGCAAATATTGGATTGTACAATGCTGTATACTTGGATCTTACAGGTAGATATGATGTTTCTTCTACGCTTCCTCAAGGAGAAAATTCATACTTTTATCCTTCTGCATCTTTAAGCTTTGTATTCTCTGAGTTTTTAGGTGGATCTGATATTCTAAGCTTTGGTAAACTAAGAGCAAATTATGCTGAGGTAGGTAATGATGCCGATCCTTTTCAGATTTTTGATACTTATGATATCACATCACCATTTGGTGGACCAACTGCTTCTGTAAATCCTACTAAGAAAAATCAATTTCTAAAGCCTGAAAGAACAAAGAGTATAGAAGGTGGATTGGAAATGAAATTCCTTAAAAATAGATTAGGATTCGATGTTACAGCTTATAAGTCAAATTCTTTCAACCAAATTCTTGATGCTCCAGTTACGACTTCTACAGGTTATTCTGCTTTAGTTGTTAACGCGGGTAATATTCAGAACGTTGGTGTTGAAGTTGCTGCTAACCTTACTCCTGTAAAAACAACTAACTTTACTTGGGATATAGGTGTTACTTGGGCTAAAAACCAAAATAAAGTAATTGAATTACTAGTTGACGAAGTTACTGGTGAAGATATTATTACAAACTACGAAATTGGTGGTGTCCAAGGTGGTGTAACTTACAATGCTACTGTAGGTGAGCCATATGGTACAATTCAAGGAACTAACTATGTTTATCATACAAATGGAGAGCCATTAGTTACTCCTTACATGTCTTCAGGACCTACTGGTGTATTTGAGGCACATGGTATGAAATTCGTAAAATCATCTGATCCTGAAGTTATTGGTAACATTAATCCTGACTGGAGAGGTGGTATCAATAATAGTATTAACTACAAAGGAATAGGTTTGAGTTTCTTAATTGATGCTCAGAAAGGTGGAGATTTCTTCTCACTTGATACTTGGTACGGTTTTGCTACAGGAATTTATGATTTCACAGCAGGAAACAACGATAAAGGAAACCCAGTTAGAGATTTACCACAAAATGGTGGTGGACTTCCAATCGGTGGTGTTCTACAAACAGGTGTTGATGATGATGATATTCCTATTTCTGATGGAACTGTAAATACTGAATATGCATATACTGCTGACGTATTTACCGCTTTAGGTTATGCGAATGCTCCTAATGCATATCATGTTTATGATGCATCTTTCGTTAAGTTAAGAGAAGCAACACTTTCTTATAGCCTTCCTTCTAAATTGTTTGCAAACAACAAAATTGATGGAATTGATATTTCTGTAATTGGCAGAAACTTATGGATTATTCATAAAAATACACCTTACTCAGATCCAGAATCTTCAACTAGTGCAGGTAACCTAAGAGGTAACCAATCTGGTGTTTATCCAACAGCTAGAGAGCTTGGTCTGAACCTAAGAGTGAAGTTTTAATAGAATAAATTAATCAAAATTAAATTGTAAAAAATTAGAAATGAAAAAGCTAATATTTTTGCTGTTAGTTGTGACAATAGGTTTTTCCTGTTCAGATGAACTAACAGATCTAAATATCGATACGCAAAACCCTACGGTTGTGCCGACTGCTGCACTCTTAACAAATGCACAAGTGGCTCTTATGGATTTTGTTGTTGATCAAAACGTTAATCGTAACAATTTTAGATTGTGGTCTCAAATGTGGTCACAAACTACTTATCCAGACGAATCTAACTACGATCTAATAAATAGAGATGTAAATGGATTTACATATGCTAGACTTTATTCAACAGTTTTAATGGATCTTGATTCTGCAAGAGCTAGTGTAAAGAATATTCCGTTAATTTCTGATGCTGAAAAGGCTGCTAACGAAGCAGTAATTACAGTAATGGAGGTTTATGCCTACTCTTTATTAGTAGACATCTTTGGTGATGTTCCTTATTCTGAAGCACTTGATTTTGAAAATCCAACTCCAGCGTATGATGATGATAAAGAAATTTATTATGATCTACTTGAAAAATTGGATTCAGCTATTCCAAGTCTTACTGGAAACACGTTAGAATTAGGAGATGTAATCTATGGTGGAGACGTAAGTCTCTGGAGAAAGTTTGCAAATTCATTGAAATTGAGAATGGCAATTCGTATTGCAGATAGTGACGATACTAAAGCAGCAGCACTGGTTACAGAAGCTACTACTGATGGTGTATTTACTTCATCAGCAGATGATTTTAAAATTCAATACTTAGATGGAACTCCTAATACACACCCATTATGGGTAACGTTAATTCAAAGTGGACGTTCTGACTATGTTGCTTCAAACACAATTGCTGATTACATGAATGGATTAAATGATCCAAGAAGAGCTTTCTACTTCAAAGATCTTGATTCAATCGGTCAAGTTGTTGGTGGTGTATATGGTGCTTCAAATGCATATCCTCCAAACTCTAAGCCTGGAGCAATTCAAGAAGGAAAAACTCGTATCGGTACTGCTTTAAGCTATGTTGAAGTTGAGTTTTTACTTGCTGACGCTGCTGAAAGATGGGGTGGAGGTGCTTCTGCACAAAGTCACTATAACGCTGGTGTAACTACTTCTATTTTAAACTGGGGTGTTGCAGGCGGTCAAGATGCATCTGTCATGGCAGCTGCAGCAGCAGCTTACTTGTTACAACCAAATGTTGACTACACAACAGCACCTGGTTCTTGGAAAGAAAAGATTGCTATGCAGAAATGGTTAGCACTTTACGACCAAGGATTTGAAGCATGGTCTACTTATAGACTATACGATGCTCCTGTTATGAATGTAGCAGCGGGTGCAAACACACTTCCTCCTACACGTTACACTTACCCTTTCTCTGAGTATACACTCAATGAAACTAGTGTAAAAGCAGCTGGTTCTGCAATTGGTGGTGATGACTTATTCTCAAAAGTATTTTGGGACGTTAACTAATTAGAATTTAATCACTAATTATATTAAAGGCTATCGAATTTCGGTAGCCTTTTTTTATGTGTCGCCAATCAGACATCGATAGTCCAAAAAATGAGATATCTTTAAGTAAAAATAGTCAGGTATGAAAATCAATGTGTTTTTTTTTCTGTTCATAGTGACACTGGTCTCCTGTAGTAAAAAAGATATTCCCGAAGATGAAGTAACAGCTCCATACATCCCATTGAGCGATAAAATAATTGATCATGGAGATGGGAATTTATGGCTATATGGAGGACAAGATGAAGAGGACCATTTTAACATCACAAACAACTCAATACGGTTGTCTAATTTGAAATACGGACTAGGAAGAGAACTGTTTAACTCCTTAAGAGATCCTCAATATACAGCGCTAAGTAACCTTACCACACCAATGCACGATAGCTCTGAGATCATCCTTATACACGCCACAGAAGGCAAATTCGCTTATCCTATTGAGCTGATGGTGAAACACGAAGTTGTCAATGATGTGATAGACGGTATTCCTGTTTTAGTGAGTTACTGCATTCTTGCTGATTTTATAGGTGTCTTCCCTAGAGAATACTGTAAACAGACACTCACCTTTGGTGTCTCAGGATATACCTATTACCAAAATGGCGTTCGTGATGGACGGGATGGCTTTATATTATGGGACCGGGATACTGAAAGCCTTTGGTGGCCAATCATTAATAAAGGCATGTCAGGTACCTTTCTTGGTGCAAGCCTGGATACAGATCTACCGTTCTCTTGGGAACGAACTACCATGGGAGATCTTAGAATGAATCATACAGATGCTAAGATCCTTAAATTTGGACAGTTTGAAGTCCCACCAGAAAACTGGACACGATTGGAAGAGAATGATTTTGACTGCGATTAAACCTTTGTAATGGTTTATTAATAATTCAATAAGAATTGCTGTTCCCTCACGAGTTTTAGCGCTCTTAAGATACAATGAAAACCCGTTATCCCTCAAATACTATGATCTAATCAGATCCTTTTCTGAACAATTATTCTGTGATTTCGTTTTAATTGGTATGCTTGATATGTCAATTTTGTTTAAATTTGTATAAACCGCCATTTGATATGAGTGATTCCAAAAATATTTCATTAGAAGATCGATTTCAAGAAAAAATTGATAACAATATTCAGATTGAGCCGAAGGACTGGATGCCAGAAGGATACAGGAAAACGCTTATCAGACAAATCTCACAGCATGCACACTCTGAGATTGTTGGAATGTTGCCAGAAGGTAATTGGATTTCTCGCGCTCCTTCTTTGCGAAGAAAGATGGGCTTGCTAGCTAAAGTGCAAGATGAAGCAGGGCACGGATTGTACTTATATGGAGCGGCTGAAACACTTGGAGCAGACCGAGCATCATTAATTGACGATCTCCATTCAGGAAAAGCAAAGTATTCAAGCATTTTTAATTATCCAACATTAACCTGGGCAGATATAGGGGCGATTGGTTGGTTAGTCGACGGTGCAGCAATTATGAATCAAGTCCCGCTTTGTAGTTGCTCCTACGGACCATATGCTAGAGCAATGGTCAGAGTTTGCAAAGAAGAAAGCTTTCACCAGCGTCAGGGCTTCGAAATAATGATGGCACTATGTAATGGGAGCCCAGAACAAAAAGAACTCGCTCAAGACGCCTTAAATCGATGGTGGTGGCCTTCTTTGATGATGTTTGGACCAAATGATTCAGAATCTAAGCATTCTGCACAATCAATGAAATGGAAAATCAAGCGTTTTTCAAATGATGAATTACGACAACGGTTTGTGGATATGTCCGTTCCACAGGCGAAGATTCTCGGAATTACTATTCCAGATGCTGACCTAAAGTGGAACGAAGAAACAAAGCAACATGACTATGGGAAAATTGATTGGGAAGAGTTTTGGAATGTGGTAAAAGGAAATGGTCCATGCAATAAGCAACGATTAAAAACTCGAAATAAAGCACACGATCAAGGCAAATGGGTGAGAGAAGCGGCAACCGCTTATGCTGAGAAACGACGCCAACGAAATGCAAACCGCGCTAAAACTGCCTAGTCAATGAGTAATGTAAAATGGCCTCTATTTGAAGTGTTTATCAGAAGTAAGCTAGCACATGTGCACGCTGGTAGCTTGCACGCCGCAGATCTTGATATGGCAATGACAAATGCACGAGATGTGTATACACGTAGGAACGAAGGTGTCAGTATCTGGGTGATTCCATCTGATCAGATTTTTGCTTGGAACTTTGATGGAGAAACTATCCTGGCGGAACGCGTGTATGAGCACCCACAAATTACCCGAAAATCAGAAGAACAGAAGGAAGCAGAGCAGTGGGAAGTCTTTTTCAGAACTAAACAAGGCTTGAGCCATAAGCATGTAGGAAGTATCTCAATGAATACTGCCTCAAAAGTAATTGCCGAAGCCATTCAAATTTATGGAGACTCCTTGAAGATTACAAATGTATGGGTGGTTCCTTCTGCTAAAATAAATGCTAGTGATCCTGCAGAAAGTGAATCGTTTTATGATCCTGCAGAAGATAAATTGTTCCGCCATGCAACGTTTTATGACTTGCCTGACGAGGTGAAACACATGTAAAAACCTGTTACTTTGAATAAATCATTACTAAATTACACTCTACGTATTGCTGATAATAATCTGATTCTAGGTCACCGACTATCCGAATGGTGTGGACATGGACCGATTCTAGAACAGGATATTGCGTTGACAAATATTGCACTTGATCTCGTAGGACAGGCTAGAAACTACTTTCAATTGGCTGCTGAAATAAAAGGAGGTGGTGCAACTGAAGACGACTTCGCTTATTTGAGAGATGTGTATGACTTTCAGAATGTACTTCTTACTGAGCAACCAAATGGTCATTTTGGTGAAACGATCACTCGACAGTTTTTCTTTGATGTCTTTAACTACTACTTTACTCAGGCATTGACTAAAAGTACAAATAGTCAACTGGCTGCAATCGCTGAAAAATCGTTGAAAGAGATTACTTATCACTTGAGATTTAGTTCTGAATGGATGATTCGACTAGGTGATGGAACGGAGGAAAGCCATGCTAAGATGCAACAGGCAGTGGATGATCTTTGGATGTTCACCGGAGAAGCATTTCAAGCAGATGCGCTTGATTTGGAAATGGTAGAGAATGGAGTAGGCGTGAAATTAGAAGAAATCAAGCCTTATTTTGATCAAAAAGTAACCGATATTCTAGATCAAGCTACTTTATCATTGCCAGAAGGTAATTGGATGCAGAAAGGTGGCAAACAAGGAAAACATAGTGAGCATCTTGGCTTTATACTAGCAGAATTACAATTCTTACAACGCGCTTATCCAGGTGCTAAATGGTAGGGTTTCAATGATTAATTATTATTAATGTTTAATGATTAATTTATGCAAAGAACAAAATCACATAGTGCTATTTGGGAATTATTGGGTCAAGTTACTGATCCAGAGGTTCCTGTGTTGACGATCTTGGATCTTGGAGTGGTACGAGGTATTTCTGTAGAAGGAAAGGAAGTTGAAGTGGTGATCACGCCTACTTATTCTGGTTGTCCAGCAATGAATGTGATAGAGATTGAGATCAAGGCCATCTTGCAAGAAAACGGTTATCAGCCATCAGTAAAAATGGTTCTGAGTCCACCATGGACCACTGATTGGTTGTCTGAAGAAGGAAAGCAGAAACTCAAGGCATACGGGATTGCGCCACCTGTAGCAGGAAGTGCTGACAAGGGAGCCCTGTTTAGTGATGAGCGGGAGGTACCATGTCCTCAGTGCGAATCTTTGGATACTGCTTTGGTCAGTCAATTTGGATCTACTGCCTGCAAAGCGCTTTATAAGTGTAAGAGCTGCTTGGAGCCGTTTGATTATTTTAAATGCCTTTGAGTTAATCACTCACTCATATCTGCATAGAGATCGTCCTGATTATTATACAACAAAGCATACATTTCACTAGTAAAGACAATGAGGATTCTCTCATCCTTAAAGCGGTAAGCTGTGTATTTCCATCCCAAATTATCGAGATGTTTTTGGACAATCGTACAAGGACGGCCTTGATAATGATCAATACCCTTTTGTATGTGCTTGGGAAGAATAAGCTGACTGCGTTTGGTATTCATGCAGGTTCTAGTATCTACTGATAACTTCAATTGCAACTACATCTGCTAAAAAGGAGCAAAGATGCAGTTGCAGTAGAAGTAGTTTAAGTTATTTCCATTTAATGATCATAGGAGGGAAGACTTTGATCGCATCGAATTCTTCCATCGTATATTCCACCATTACGGTATAATCATCAACTAATTTCCAAGGACCTTTGTATTTTACTTTCTTGACCTTTCCAGGTACTTCATACACCAATCTGACGTTCATATTCCCCATCATTTGGTCCATCATTGGATCTGCCTCCTCTTCTTCTTCCATTAACTCTTTAATACTTTGATCATCTTCAGGCATTTTATAGGCTGGAATCTTAAGTGTTTTACCTGAAAAGTACATTTTATTTGAGAAATAATCATCTGGAATAGGAGAGCTGCTGCTCATATCCATTCCACCAGAGTTCATTCCTCTCATGGCTTTTATCTTTTCTTCGACATCTCCAACCTTTTCGAAATCTGTTTCCATGCCCATATACATCTCTTCAGAGTTAGGATCTGCTGTCATACGAATGTTCCAGCTTTCCATTTGGTCGCCTTCTGGTGTTCCTTTTATCGAATCCGGCATGATGTCTTTAAAGCTAATAATGGTATCCATATTGCTATCCATGTTCTTGAATAGGTCATTCATCGGATCACCAGAGCTACCGTTTTCTTCTTCACCACCGGCACCCATCATTTGCATCATTTTCATTGCTTGCCCCATCTCAGCGCCCATTTCCATTTTCCCAGAGCCGTCTTTTTTGAAGGTATACTTCACTTGCATATAACTACACGAACTAAAGAAGGAAGCTAAAGCGAATAAAAGGAATCCCTTTGTTAAAATATTAATCAATCTCATTTCAGTAATTTTCTTGTTAATGTTATTTTAGTGCAAAGATAAGCAATGAGGCATTAATAATGTTACCAACTTAAATGAAGTTGACTTTTTCTTTTTCAATGATAGTGAAATAATAAGCCTCCTGTTCATTATTTGGTTTGTTCCTTCCTATATTTGCGCTTCAGTTTGAATTATAAGTCTTAAATCAAAGAATGCACAACGTATCATCTCAATTGACCTTGTTTTTTAAGGTGTTTGTTCCTACGATCTGGATCTCATTTTTTTGTACAATTGGTGGTTTTTTACTGTTATCAGAAGCCGGACAAGCCAATAACATGTCGATGACTTTTGGGGCTACATTGTTTGGTACAATTGTGCTTTCCTTTTTATTGATCGGAATTGGGTTGTTGTATTTCTTCCTTATGCGATTAAAGCGTGTAGAATTTGACAATAACTTTCTATATGCTACGAATTACATCAAGCATTACCGTTATCCATTTCATAACATTGATTACATTGAAGTCAAGCGTTTTTTACTTTGGAGACCAACTCGGGTTGTACTAAAAACACCGGGTAAATTCGGTAAACGATTTACCTTCTTAGCCAACAATCAATTAAAGGCTTACCTTGATAAAAATCCTTTGGTGGCTCAAGAATTACAGATTAAAGGGGAGGATAAACTCGCTGTGTGATTTCGTTATGTTTTCACCTCTTCGGATTCTGGTAAGGTATCTTCAGGCTTCTCTGCCTTCGCTGTTGAAGCAGTGCTTTCTGTTACCTCTTTAGTTTCAGCCTTTGCTTCTTTCTTTGCTGCAGCCTTCGGCTTTGCCGTTTTCTTCTTAGTCGCTTTTGGCGCCTCAGGTTTTGCTTCAGCAGATGGCTCACTTTTCGCTGTTTCCTCCTTCTTTGCTTTTGCTTTCGGCTTTGCTGTTTTCTCCGTTACTTCATCTGCTGGCTTTTCTATTTTCTCTGCTGCTTTGGTTTTTGGAACTGGCTTTGTCTCAGAAGATGCCTTATCTTCTTTTGGAGTAGCAGTTTTCTTTTTCGTTTTTGCTGGTTCAGTTGTGTCCGTTATTTTTTCTGATGCTGTACCCGCATCTTTCGGTTGCTCATCTTTGTTGGCTGGTTCCTGCTTTTTTTCGACTGGTTTCGCTTTTGCTGCTTTTGCCTTTTCTTTTTCTATTTGTTTTTCAAGCTGATCACGTGTTTTGTGCATATCAGCGAGCTTTGCCTTTTTGGAATCTACTTGCACACTGATGACTTTCATTTTGGCTTCTCGGAGCTGTGTTTCGAGTTGTCCAGCATCTGAACTATCTACTTTAGAGCGTTGGAAATTGAGGTCTTTCTCATCTCGTTGGATAGAGTGTTCCATTCGTTTGATGGCCTTCATTAGACCTTGATACCGTCGCTCTATTCGTTCAAGGGGGGAATTACCTGAAGCGCCTTCTGGTCCGAATCTTTTTTCCTTTACCACCTTGAAAGAGGCGTCGATTCGATCCCAAAGTTTAGATCTCAGGTCTCTAGTTAACTTGGCGTTTCGACATTCAGTTTGAATATCTTTCAATTCATTGAATAGAGAAGCCATGTTGCCGCCTGATTCTATTTTTTTATCTAAATGATCAATAATTCCAATGAATTTATCAAAGACCGTTTTAGCTTGGCCTTTAAACTCAACATCCAATTTTTTTCTTAATTCCTTAAGCATTGAAAACAAATCATTTGTTTTATCTCTTAAGGTATTGGCATGATCTCTAGAAAGATTTCTTTCTCTAACTTGAGATTGAACTTTATCCCAGAAACCAACAAGTTCTTCCCAAAGACCAGGTTGGAAGGATGCTGTTCCTTTGACTTTTTCCTCTAAATCTTCTAATTCAGATAGATAGGAACTGTTTAATTTTGCAGATAACACGACGAAATGCCATTCGGTCTGAGCTCTTGTGACTAATTCTTCTTTTTCAGTTTTAAAACCAGCAGGAAGCATACTATTTGCAACGGTTAATTCCATTTCGTGGTGCACATATCCTTCAGAAGGAAATGCCATTTCTTTGCCCTCTCTCCACTCATACATCAAGGCTCGATGTACATCATTTGATGCGTTTTCTCCTGAGAAAGTCCAAAGATCAACTATGTTGTCTTCAGCTCTTAATTGATAAGCTAACAGAGACTTTTCTTCCTTTTCGTTGGTAGCCCAAAGTACGAGTTTCGTTTTCATAGACCAGTATTTAATGTCAATAATACAGTATGAGAGAATATATTAATAGTTAGACTAATAAACAGTCAAACTGTCACCCTAGGTTAGTTAGTGGAGATGCTTGTAGGAAATTATGAAGTAAACCTACAAAAAATCAATAAGAAAGTCTATAAATTGAGTTATATTTTTTTTATAAATCAAGCTATTTTAAATAATTGTAAATCAATAGATTATGTGTCTGGCATTAGGGTTTTATGCGGGAGGATGCAAATGAGTAAATCTTAAGATTGTCAATATTGAAAAAACAAAAATGCAATTAATTGTAAAAATTTATTTCAGCAGTTTATTCTCAGAAAGATATTCAGCAATTTGAATTGCATTTGTAGCAGCGCCTTTTCTTAAGTTATCGGAAACGATCCAAAGATTAAGTGAGTTTGGGTTGGAGAGGTCACGACGTATTCGTCCTACGAAAACATCGTCTTTGTTTTTACTAAACAACGGCATAGGATATTGATTATCAGCTGGATTATCCTGAACAGTTACACCAGGAGCGGCCTCTAGCAATTGTTTGACTTCTTCAATATTAAAATCGTGTTCAAATTCAATATTTACGCTTTCAGAATGTCCACCATAAACAGGAATACGTACAACTGTTGCAGTGATTCTAATATCAGGCGCACTCATTATTTTTCTAGTTTCTTCTACAAGTTTAATCTCTTCTGTCGTATACCCGCTATCAGTAAAGCTACCACCGTGCGGGATGCAATTTAGATCTATCGGGTGTGGATACGCCATTATGGCTTCCGTCCCATTGCGCTCAGCTTCCATTTGTTCCACCGCTTTTACCCCTGTGCCAGTCACGGCTTGATAAGTAGAGATGACCAATCGCTTAATGTTATACTTTTGGTGAAGTGGCGCAAGTGCTACAACCATCTGAATCGTTGAACAATTCGGATTTGCGATAATCTTATCTTCTGTTGTTAGTTGATTGGCATTGATTTCTGGTACACAGAGTTTTTTAGAAGTGTCCATCCTCCATGCAGATGAATTGTCGATTACCGTTGTGCCTACTTCAGCAAATTTAGGTGCCCATTCTTTAGAAACACCACCGCCTGCAGAGAAAATAGCAATATCTGGCTTCGCATCAATAGCATCTTGCATACTATGAATTGAATAGGTATTCCCATTAAACTCAATCGGTTTGCCTACAGACCGAGAGGAAGCAACAGCAATAAATTCAGAAACTGGAAATTGTCTTTCCTTCAAAATATCGAGCATGACTTGACCAACCAAACCTGTAGCACCGACAACAGCAACTTTCATATCTTCTAAAATTTGACAATTCAATTGATAGTTCTTAAAACCATCTTTATTTAACAATAAATACGATTCCTATCCTTCAGTCCTAAAAATAATGAAAAAACACGTTCGCTAATCACGAACGATTGCGCATTAACAATTATTTAAGCGCTTTCATCTCTTTTTTGTATTTCCATGTTTATTTTCTTCTGGTAACGACCTTGTACAATATCAGTAACCAACAATATGACAAGTACAAAGTAGAACGTAGTCTTTGTCATTGGCATAACTTCGTTTCCAAACAGCTTAAGATGCGCAAGGTGACCTCCTTCTGTTACAAGCATAATTCCTACAACGAACAGTACAAATAAACCAAGTACTTCGTACATCCTGTTTTTTTTCAGGAAAGTAGACACTTTTTCCGCCATCCAAATCATAAGGATGCCACTCACAACGATTGCTACTGCCATAACCCAAAAGACATCAGTTAGAGCAATCGCACTAAGGATAGAGTCAAAAGAAAATACTAGATTCATTATGATAATCATTGTAATTACAGACCCAACAGAAGCACTGTTTTTTTCAGCATGTGCATCGGCATCTTCAATCGCCATCATATGCCAGATTTCTTTCATTGAAGTATAGATAATAAATGCACCACCCAACAAAACAATAAGACTGTGTACATTGAAACTTCCTTCAAAGAGGTTCGTATCGAATTGAAATATTGGTTCCTTGAATTTGTCAATCACTGAAACAAGTACAAACAAAAGTATGATTCGAAGTATAATTGCAAGGCCAATTCCTACCTTTCGTACATATTTTTGCTTGTCTTCAGGAGCTCGTTTAGATTCCAATGAGATGTACAATAAGTTGTCGAAACCAAGCACTGCCTGAAGTAATATAAGCATTACAAGTGTAAATAAATTCGCTAGTATATCTTCTCCCATTGTTGTTTTTTGTGCAAATATATTAAAGTAGATCTTCGAATCAAAAGAAAAAATCAACGGAGGAGTAAAAAATTAGGTTTAATATTCATTGATATACAATCAATATGATAAAATTAGTTGTAAATCAATTCGATAACAGAGGTAACTAATCTCAGTAATTTACGTTAATCTTTGAACTCCTCGCTTTTAGTTAACCTCTGAAAAAACAAAATGCAATTGAATGTACTAAAGGATAGTTTTGATAAAATAATATCAAAGGGAACTCAGGGATTAGATTCAACAGGTGCAAAGGATTTGAAGATCTTGAATTCCTCAATACTATTTTCAATAGTATGCTCTTCTATTACAGGAATCGTGTTTCTAGTCATAGGACTTAAAGTTGCTGCGTATGTCTACTTTTTTAATTGTGTCCCCCTTTTCCTAGTCTACTTCTGGAATCGAGCTCTAGAGCCTAAGGTGTTTGGGTTAGGCATTTCTATTTTTGCTGTACTTCTGGTTGGTTACTTGTTAGGTTATTATGGTGTCTCTTATGGATTCCATTTTCTTTATCTAACATCGATTCTTATTTCTTTACTTAATGTAAAAACGGTTTTTTTTAGGAAAATTGTATTCTTCTTCGCCTTGTTTATGCTTGTCTTGTTAGGCATTTTCTACTATTACAATATCTGTCCAATTGCTCCACCCTATGAGTATGGGGATTCAGTAAACATGTTTATTGTTTTTCTTTGCTTAATTGGACTCTATAATATTGCAGAAAGTTACTTTAAATCAATGAACGAGTTTGAAGGAAAAAGAAAACAAACAATTGAATCATTGATTCAGAAGAATGAAGAAATTACTTCATTTAATCATACAGTGGCACATGATCTTAAGGAACCACTTCGAGCAATTTCTTCTTTTTCAAGACTTCTATTTCGTAATGTATCCGAAGATAAAATGGAAGATTCTATCGAATACAATGAATTCATAAAATCTGGTGTAACCAGAATGGGACAACTACTTGATGATTTAATGACCTTCATTGAAACAGATGATAAGTCAACGGTTCAAAAAGAGATCAACCTCAATGAATCACTAATGATTGCGCAACAGAATTTAATAGAAAAGATCAAAGAAACGAATGCAATCATACAATACGAAGATCTGCCAACCGTATTAGGGAACCAGAGCTATAGCATCCTCTTGTTTCAAAACCTTCTAGGAAACGCATTGAAATTCAAAAAGACAAATGTAGCCCCTATCATTGAAATCAGCTGTCAACAATTAGAGAGCTTTGTGGTCATTTCTATAAAAGATAACGGCATCGGCATTGAAAAAGAATTCCTTGATAAGATATTTGCCGCCTTCAGAAGATTACACACAAGAGAAGAATTCGAGGGGTCAGGTTTAGGACTCTCACTTTGTAAGAAAATTGTTGATTTTTGGAATGGAAGTATTCAAGCTGAATCCACATTAGGTAAAGGAACTACCTTTAAAATAAAAATTCCAAAAGAATGCTTAGTTGAAAAGGGAACCGCTAATATTTATAAGCTTAATAAAGAGCCAAACAAGCTTAGTAAACGAATTGCGCCCTCTAGCTCATAATAGCAAAAAGGAAAATACCGTATCCATTAAAGAAAGATCTAGTTGATAAGCCTAAAGTTTCCCCGCAACCACACAGACCTCCTTAAAACGAGATACTTGCCCATTCGGATTAAACAGTTCACCGACAATCACATAAATTCCTAGACGTGCCTTTTCCTGATTATAAGTGTCACCATCCCACTTCAAGGATCCTGAAGTCCCCAGAAGCTCATTATTTGCAATCTGCTTAACAATCCTACCTTTAGCATCAAAAATCTTTACAGACGCCAGATAACCGGGAGTTGACAGATTATAATTGATCAATAGAAAATCTTGATATCCATCTCCGTCAGGAGAAAGTGTTTCTGAATCAAGGGATATCTCAACATTAGAGGACTGATCTCTATCCAAATATTGTGAATTCTGGTACGCTGGTGTCGCAAATCCCACATGACTTGCTGCAGAGTGCCAATTGCTTGGTTCTTGTGTGGCAACATCATAGTCTATCCGCTCCAAGGAAACCCCGTTAGGGTTATCTAATAAGGCATTTTGGTAATCTCTTGAATAGTGGAATTCATCAATTATCTGCCCATTGGTAAACAATATTACATCACCTTCAATATCTGTAAACGTTGGCAAGTCCGCAACAGTTACCACATTATTCGGATTGGGGGTTTCATAATTCCCTAAAGTTATCCTTCTGTCTTCCGTAAAGGCGAAAAACTCTCCTGGGAAAATTAAGCGTTTGATATCAATCAATTCTTGGTTGGCAACATTTCCACTATCACTTCTACTTGCAACAAACAATTCTTTTAAGGACAATACCTTGTCTGAATTATTATACACTTCTACAAAATCCTTTCCGCCAGTTAAGGGATTATACAAGACTTCATTAATGATCAAGTCGCCAGCATTTGTTAGCTCAAACAGGGCAAATGTTTGATTGTTGAACATGCCCATCTCATTGCCAGAACAATCTAACGGATCTACAGTAATGGAATACGTTGTTCCTGTAACAATGGGAGTCGGTAAATAAACCAGCACAGTGTTAAACAAGATGGGTTGCAAAATAGCAGAATCAGCCATGCCGATCCCGTTATCCACAATATAATTAGCAGGGTCGACTGCAGTCGCAGGATCTAACGCTTCTGAGAAGGTTAATTCTAACAAGGTATTACTTAATGGATATACGTTGATTAAGTCAGGGAACGTCACGTCTAAATCTGTCTCCCATTTTGAGTTTTGTGCTCCTGGTGTTCCTCCATTTAAATCGGTGGTCACATGCCAGTTTGTTCCTTGTTCACAAGGGCGGTTTGGATTCGTCCGTTCCAGTGCCCAGCCTCCATCGTTTTTATCTTGATCGTCATACCACGAAAGGTCAAATTCAATTGCATCAAGGATATTCCCGTTATTATCTTTTAAAACCAAATCTTCTCCTGCATCAGTAATTGAAGGAAATGATGGGACTGCAATCGTTGGAATCCCCGCAGGAAATACAGTATCAGGTTTGTGCACAACAACATATTGTCCAGGCTCCAAAATATAAGCTGGCAACAGTTTTCCTTCTAGGTCCATGTCCTTGAGGTTAAAGGTTTTTCCTTGTGTTCTGTTGTACAATTCAATGTATTCAATATCAGGCAACCCGAGTGGGTCGGGACTAATATCTGCCATAAACTCATTGATTAATAGATCGTAGCGGTTGGCAGGAACGGTTTGTAAGAAGGTAAAAGATGTATTGTCGATTCCAATCCCATTTCCAACACAATCCGTTAAATTGGAAACAGTAACATTGTACGTAGTTTGATCAATCAACGGAACTGAAGTGACTAGTAAGACTGATTGCCCTCCTGGTTCTAATATCGCTTGCAGGAGGTTTGGTATCCCTCCATAATTATTAAGATCAACTGCAAGCAGCTCGTCTAATACATCATTAAACTCAAGCCGAATTTCATTGTTACTTATTGGTGTCGCGGATACTAAATCGATTGGTGTGTTATCTGGTTGATTTTGATACACTGAGTTCTGTATACCTGGCGTTCCTCCTGAAGGATGGTTTGAAGCAATCCAGTTGCCCGCTCCTTTACAAGCCAATTCAAAGTTGATAAGCTCTAATGACCAACCTCCATCATCCTTAACAGCATCCTGATACCAACTATCATCATAATCTACTCGATTGACAACCGTAGAAGTCGAAACGGTAGAAAGTATAACAGAGTCTCCTCCATTTGTTAGTGCGGGAAAAGTGTTTAAAGCAATTGTGTCGCCAAAGGCACTAAAACCTGTCGAATTATCATCACAAACAATAACATATTCTCCTGGCAATAATAATTGAGTTGGCATGCCTTCTCCATCTAGTATTAGATCTCCTAAATCAATCACCTTAGCGCTATTATTGTATAATTCAACGTATTCGAATTCTGGTAAACCTATGACAGGATTTGGGTCAGCAAATAGCTCTGTAATCAGGATGTCATTTGGTCCAGCTGCCTGAACCGTATAATAGTTGAAGTTTGCAGTGTTAGGTGTGCCCATTGCATTTCCAGAACAATCAGTAACACCATTGGCTACCGTGACTGTATAGGTTGTTTGTGAGGCCAATGTTGCAACATCCAAGGAAACGGTTGTTGGTGTGAGTGGGCTTGCACTATTTACTGCAATTGTTGGACTAATCGTGTAGTTTCCGGCATTTCCTGCATTTACAGCATCAAGAGATTCGTCAAATGTGAGAACCAACGTATTGGCATTAAGGGCTTGAGCATCTGTTAAAACAGGACCCGTCATATCTGCAACCGCATTGTAGACTGAATTCTGCGTTCCAGGAGTACCACCTGCTAGATCATTGCTAGCAATCCAATTGGCATAGCCAAGACAAGGCACTGAAGGATTAATCAGCTCTAAGGACCAACCACCATCATCCTTTACAGGATCTTGGTACATATCGTCATCGTATTCAATCAAATCAATTATAATTCCACCAGCATCCGCCAAGGTCAAACTATCTCCTGTTACATTAAGTGAAGGAAGGTTGATACCCAAAACACTTCCCAATGGAGTAAAATCAGGAACATTTGCCAGTTCACAAAGAATAAGATATTCTCCAGGTGCAATGACGTGCATTGGCAGAACCTCAACTGTAGTAGCATCTGAAAATGTGCTTCCGCTTAAGTCTATATAGTTGTTAGAACGATTGTACAATTCAACATAATCAAAATTAGGAATACTAGCAGGTGCTGGATTATTGTCGACATATATTTCATTAATCAGGATGTCGCCAGGACTAGGAGCAATCGTAAGAATAAAAGGAAAACTAGCGGTCTCAGGTGTGCCGACAGGTATTGCATTTCCGTTTACATCAGCTACTCCAGTAGTTGAAAGGGTATAGGTAGTTCCGCTATTAAGACTAGCAACGGTAAGAGATACAGTTGTTGGAGTAGTCAATACCGCGTTCGTCGGAATTCCAATTCCATTATCAATTGTATAGTTGGCAGTTGTCTGTGCTGTAGTCAAATCCAACGCTTCATCAAATACCAAATCAATTTGAGTACTACTTGCGGCCGTAGCAGAAAGTAAAATCGGAGGAGTTACATCCATAAATATTGGATCAACAGAAAAATCATCAAAAAATATTTTGTCGTATCGGGTTGCAGTGTTCGTGCACCAAACTCCTAAGAAACTCCCAGTGTTGTAAGTGTTGTCTGTGGTGGTTCCTTCAGTTACGAAAGTGGTTCCACCTGCATAGTCTGCTTTCAACGTCCAGTCGCCATTATTGTTGCGTTCTACGCGCACTCGGGTTGTATTGACACCACTAAGGCTTCCTGCAGTTCCTGCAACAAGCAGGGTTTCTACAGTTCCGTCTTGTCTCCACAGCTCTAGGGCATCAACAGCTCCAGAAACACCGCCCATTCGAACAAAATAACCATTTATTGAGCCAAGAAGATCACTTGCATCGGCACTTAAATAAACTTTTGAGTAATTAGAAGCAGAGGGAGCAAAGTCTTGCCGTACTAAGAATTCCCAATTGGTACTATCAGCGATTAGAACAGGAGTAGATAGGTACGTTTGACCTGACACACCAGATCCAGTTCCATCTGTATGGAAAAGCTGCAATTCGCCAGTGGTAACAAGATATTCCGAGTCATCACCAGTCCAAGTAGGATTGTTGGTAAAGTCACCATCTGAAAAATTTTCAGAAAATTGAGCGAAAAGGCACAATGGAGCCACCAACAGAGCAATATAAATAAGCTGTTTCATCGAATTTATTAGAGAGTTTGGAAACTATAAAATATAGTCAATAACAGTTTTATAAAAAACTACTTAAAGTTACGATAAATATATCAAACCTCATTCTTGTTATCCACAGAAGTGTTAATAATAGGCTTCTTTGTAAGGGCGAAATTTTTGATCGTTAACAATTGCATTTGCGCAACTACCACTCCCAGTAAGTGCACATCAGTAACAGCGAATTGCAATTCACCAAAGCTCGTCAGCCATCAGATACCCGCCATACAGCCTTCTTAGGCTTTAAGAATAACGAGGGGGTGAAGATTAGATAATACACCACAAAAATAAAATCGAACACAGGAACCAGTGACAAGAGATCACGCTCCTTCAGCTTCGTACAACAGAAATACAAGACAATCCATTGCACAACCAATCGCCCTAAAAACAAGCATAGCAATCCCACACTGCCAATACCAGTAATTAGCAAGACCCCGCCTAGCAAATAAATTCCGAAATGTGTCAATGAGTAAAGCCCTAGCACTGCAATCACTAAAGGCTTATACCGAGTACTCGTAGAATAGTGACGTGTTTTTTGTGCATACAACGCCCTCCAACTCTCCGCAGCTCGTGAATAAGTAAAAGAGGCTGGCTGAATTCGGATTGAAACATTGGCCCTAGTTGCTACCTGACCAACAAACAGATCATCATCTCCAGAAGCAAGATCACCGTGCCGCTTAAATCCATCAGATTGATGGTGCAATTCCTTTTTATAAGCTAGGTTACGTCCGACACCCATATAAGGCAAACCCCACAATGCCCAAGAGAAATACTGGATCGCAGTTAACACCGTCTCAAACCGGATAAATTGGTTTAAAAACCCTGGAGCCTTAGCATATGGCCCATAACCCAAGGCAATTGACTTGTCATACCTAAAGCCTTGCGCCATCAAAAGCGCCCACTGATCAGAGTTGGGTTTACAGTCAGCATCTGTCATCAATAAGTAAGGATGACTGGCAGCTTGAATTCCCTTTGCGAGTGCATTCTTCTTACCCTTCAAGTCTTCTGAAACCTCTGTAATCGTAACGACTTTTAAATGAGGGAATTTGGTTTGAAATTGCTTCAACACAATAGAAGAATCATCCGTAGATCGGTCATTTACCACAATAACCTCGTATTCTGTATAATCTTGAGTACAAACAATAGGGAGATGCTCGAGAAGATTGGCAGATTCATTCTTTGCACAAATTAGGATGGACAATGGCTTAGAAAATAAGCCCTTTTGTAATTGGAACGTGCTTGTTAGACCAAATCGCATAAAAATAACACCCCAGTAAATCAACTGAACTACACAACAAAAGAAAAATATGTAGAGGAGTATTTGTATAATAATTTTTTTTACACAAACATAAGTAATAATTTGGCATCTCGTAAAGTAGCGATTGAAAAATCAAGAAGTAATTATTTGATCGTTGCTAAAGAGAACAACATCGTACTATGAAATTTACTGTAGAAGGAAAAGACAAGCAATCTAAGGCAAGAGCTGGAACACTCACCACCGCGCATGGCGTCATAGAAACACCAATATTTATGCCTGTGGGTACACTAGGAACAGTGAAAGGTGTACACCTCAAAGAATTGAAAGAAGATATCCAAGCTGATATTATTCTAGGGAACACCTATCATCTCTATTTGAGACCAGGTGTCGACATCATTGAAAAGGGTGGGGGACTCCATAAATTTAATGGCTGGGACAAACCCCTATTGACCGATTCTGGTGGTTATCAGGTGTATTCCTTAAGTGGGCGGCGAAAAATCAAGGAGGAAGGCGTCACCTTTCAGTCACATGTAGACGGAAGTAGACACTTCTTTGCACCAGAAAACGTCATGGACATCCAGCGGCAAATCGGCGCAGATATCATTATGGCTTTTGATGAGTGTACACCTTATCCATGCGACTACTCCTACGCTAAGGCTTCTATGAAGATGACACATCGGTGGCTCAAGCGTTGTGTCAACCGCTTTAACAGCACAGAAGGGTTGTATGGCTACGAACAAACCCTCTTTCCGATCGTACAAGGTAGTACCTACAAAGACTTGAGGAAACAGTCTGCAGAAGCAATCGCCAGCTTTGATCTTCCAGGCAATGCGATTGGAGGCTTGTCTGTAGGAGAACCACATGAAGATTTATACGAAATGACAGAAATTGTATGCGACATACTACCAGAAGAAAAACCACGTTATTTGATGGGAGTAGGAACACCAGTCAATCTCCTTGAGTGCATTGCATTAGGCATTGACATGTTCGATTGTGTGCTGCCTACGCGTAATGCACGACACGGTCTGTTGTATACTGCAAACGGTGTCATCAACATTAAAAACAGCAAGTGGAAAGACGATTTTAGCCCGATAGATGCAGATGGTCCTTGCTCCTTGACACGGTTTTACAACAAGGCTTATCTAAGGCATTTGGTGCATGTTGGGGAATTGCTAGGCGCTCAGATTGCAAGCATTCACAATCTTACGTTTTATTTATGGTTAGTTAAGGAATCTAGAAAACACATCCTTGCAGGCGATTTTAATGAATGGAAGTCAAAAATGGTACAAGAATTGACTAGAAGATTGTAATGTTAAAAACAATAGACAGATATATAATTCGAAAATTTTTATCCACCTTTTTCTTCCTAGCGTTGATCTTTTCGCTTATTGCTATTGTCATTGATTTTAGTGAGAAAATTGATGATTACATGGAGGAGGATATTCCTATATCCGGACTATTGGGGGATTATTATTTGAACTACATCCCTTATATCAATGGGCTTCTTTGGCCGTTATTCTCCTTGATCGCAGTTATCTTTTTTACGTCTAGAATGGCCTACAACTCAGAGATCATTTCTGTTTATAATGCTGGAGCTAGTTTCTTTCGAATGATGGTTCCATATCTAGCTGCTGCTGGGCTGATTGCAGGCTTGCATTACATGGGAAATCACTACATCATTCCTGAAGGAAACAAATCTAGAATCGACTTCGAAAACACCTATATCTGGAAGCACAACTACGAAAACAAATCGAAACATATCCACATCTTTCTCAATGAAACGGATAAACTTTATTTCAGACGGTTTCAAATCAAAGACAGCACGGGTATTGATATGACCCTTGAAAAAATGATAGATGGTAAGCTCGTCTCAAAGCTAAACGCCCAACGTGCTTCATGGAACACCGAGAAACAGAGCTGGAGCCTCAAGAACTACCGCATTCGGAATATTGGTCCCATCAAGGAAACCCTCATCCAAGGTTCAGAACTAGATACTGTACTCGCAGTCGTGCCAGGTGACTTAGCAAGGCGAGACAATTTGAAAGAATCCATGACGACCAATGAACTTATAGAATACATTGACAGTGAGCGCAAGCGTGGTATTGGCAATGTCCAAAAGTTTGAGGTAGAGCGATATCGAAGAAGCGCAGACCCGTTTTCCATCATTATTCTAACTATTATCGGTATGGCGATTGCCTCTCGAAAGGTACGAGGTGGAATGGGATTGCATCTAGCACTCGGTGCTGGACTTGGTGGCACGTTTATTTTCCTATCTAAATTTTCCACCACATTCAGTATCAATGCTGGCCTTCCCGCTGAAATCGGCGTTTGGGTGCCAAACATTATCTTTTCGGTGGTGACAATTATCTTGATTTTCAAGGCGCAGAAGTAGGCCGGATCTAAGTTGAATGATTATTTGGGGCTATCCCTTCATTACACGGCGTTTCATTACGGGTCGGGCTATTCGCTATTATTCCCCTCAGCAAACCACTGGTCTACATACATAGTGCCTGACCTAAAACTCCTCTTTTTCAAAAAAAGATAAACTATTCAACAATAGTACAGGCTAAATTGATAAAATCTTATGAAGCAACCGAGCGGGCTGGTCGAATTATAGTGTTTGAGCGGAGCGAGTTTATAATTCTTGATTTTTTTGGTTCTTTTTGCATCAAGGCAAAAACGAACATAAAACATTCAAATCCAATGATTTAACGCCAAAAAAGAGTGAGAAACGTTCAGTTTTATTATTGAGTTAGATCATAATATTGAAAATTATTCAAGTTATAGTTTACTGGCTAACAGTTGGTTTAGAGCAAGTTAAGAGTTGTCAGTCAGACATTAGATAGTCGTTGTTTGTCTTCGTATCCTCAGCCAGCCCCACTCCTTGTAGTCCTAGCGTTTACCATCGGCTCATACCGCTGCTATCCCTTAGCCGGCTCTTCTTGTAAAGAAAGGATTAATCTAACTTCTTGTGCGCGCCATCACAAAAACCTGGATTAGCGGTTTGCTTACAAGTGCATAGATAAGCTGTTTTCGATTCTTCTGCTGTAAAAACATTAGGTGTATAATCGGTTCCCTTGTGTGAGCCATCACATAACGGTTGATTTGCAGATAGACCACAAGAACACCAGGCATATTTTTTTCCAGCTTCTAGTTCTACAGGTAAAGGAGCTTTTCCAGCGATTTTAGGTAATTCCATTTGATTCAAGTTTTTGTGATTCGTTTATTACTACTAATTTAACGTAAGATAGATTAAATTGTTTAATTTTTAATCTGTGTAACTGTATTGTCTATATTTCGCCCACATTTATGATAATTGGAGCAGTAATCAATGACAATTCGGATGTTGTAAATCACAGGATTAATCAATTCAGCAACACCAGAAACCTTTGTGATTTTAAAAATGGTTCGCCCATCTTCAGTATAAGTAGAGAAACGGCTTTTTATGAACAAATTGGAATCTATTTTATTTAAGCTAAAAGCTTATATTGGTCACTTACACAATAAAATCATCATTAAACTAAAACAATGGACTTAACAAATAAAAAAGTAATCGTCACTGGAGGTTCTCTTGGAATCGGTAAAGCAACTGCTAAGCTAATAATCGAAAGGGGGGCTAGTGTTTTAATCACAGGTAGGAACCTCGAACGCTTGAACCAAACAGCAAAAGAGATCGGAGCCATCCCATTAAAGTTCGACATTTCCAATCTAGAAAGCATTCCGCAAAAGGCGAAAGAGGCGATTGAGCTCCTAGGAGGAGAAGTAGATGTGCTAGTCAATAACGCAGGTGTTGGTGAATTCCCTGAAATGGGAAAGATTACAGCGCAACAGTTTCAAAAGGTGTTTGAGACGAATGTATTTGGACTTGCCTTGATGACTCAGGAAATTGTACCAGGAATGATCAAACAAAAAGGCGGCACCATCATCAATGTCGGATCTACAGCCAGCCTAAAAGGTTTTGCAAGAGGAACAGTCTACTCCGCTTCTAAGTTTGCAGTACGCTCAATGACCCAGACATGGCAAGCTGAACTTAGACGTGATAATATCCGTGTATGCCTAGTCAATCCTAGTGAAGTAACAACAGCATTCAATAACCCAGATAGAGAGGAACGAGAAACAGTTAGCAATAAGTTAGATGGAAATGACATCGCACACACCATTGTCGCAGTTATAGAAATGGACAACAAAGGATTTATCCCTGAAGTTACTGTTTGGGCAACAAATCCGTATTAAGCAAGCAAAATACTTTACTTTAGATGCTGCTTTGTATAATTAATTAGTTTTTAAGTCTTTAGGTAAAATATTACTTTTAGTGTAACGCTATTTCAGGACAGGACAGAGTGATCAAAAAAAGGATGGTACGTTCAAGCACCATCCTTTTTCTATATCGCTAAATGCGCATTTTATTCCATAATAATAAACCGAATCACAGCTTCACCTTTTTCTGTTTGGAGCTTTGCAAAATAGACACCTGCAGCGTGTTCAGCCATATCAATAGGTAGATTAAATGATCTACCAGACAATTCTTTTAGTAGTAGTTGTTGACCAATCGCATTAAACATCTGTAAGCTTGCATCCTCGTTTGTTAAGAATTCAATATTTATACTAAAGATTCCGTTTGAAGGGTTAGGATACAATTCAAATGTAGAAAGATTATCGAGATCTATTGTACTGGAGTACATTTGTACCTCTACCGTTCCTTGAAGGATACAGCCGTTTGCATCAACTACGATAACAGTATAGATTCCCTCAGCAAGTCCTGTTGCAATTTGAGTAGTTTGCCCATCATTCCACTGATAAGAGAAAGGAGGGACTCCACCAATTACATTTACGCCTGCGGTACCATCATCATTACTACTGCTTGCAGGTGTTGTGAAGCCCGCAAGATTGATTGAATCAGGTTCTGTGATTTGAACAGTTGTGAAGGCAATACAGCTGTTAGAATCGGTTACTTCAACCGTGTAGCTTCCAGGAGCTAAGCCAGAAATAGCAGGAACATTCAGTCCATTCCCCCAGTCAAATGTGAACGGTGGCGTACCGTTATTTACTGTAATTGAAACAACTCCATCATTAGATCCACTGCAGGTAACGTTGGTAAAAGTAGGATCGAGTACAGGACCATTGTCTACAGAGGTTACGTTGCCAGAAATGACCGTAGAACAACCGTTTGCATCAGTAGTAGTACAAGAGTAATTACCAGATGGCAATCCACCTATCGTTGGCGTTACATCACCAGTATTCCATAAGTATGAGTAAGGGATTGTACCTCCATTCATGATCGCACTTGCCGAAGCTCCGTTTACAGTACATTGATTATTATTTGCTTGCACTGTACCCGTTAAAACGGCTGGTTCATTGACGGTAACTGTTGCTACATCCGTACAAGAACCTTGGGAAACAGTAACAGTGTAAACACCTGCTGAGAGGCCATTAATAGAAGCAGTCATGGCTCCTGTGTTCCAAAGATAAGTAAAGGCACCTGGATTCGTAACGGTTGCCGCTCCAGACATATCTCCATTACAAGTAAGATTTGTAGCGATCGCTGCTGCATTCAGGGTTCCAACATCTCCAATTGTTGCATTTGTCGTTTGTGTACATCCTACTGCATCCGTCACGGTAACGGTGACCAATCCAGGAACAACATTGTTTATTGTTTGTGTTACCCCTCCAGTTGACCATATAAAGGTAAACGGGGGTTGTCCTCCAGCTGTGTTGACTGTAGCGCTTCCGGTTGCCGTTCCGCAAGTGGCATTTGTTGTTCCGATTACTGCAGTGACAACACAATTACATGTATTGTTTACTTGAGCAGTAGCGAGGGTCGCACAACCATTCGCATCAGTAACGGTGACGGTGTACGTGCCTGGCGTTAGATTTATAGCTGTTGGAGTAGACTGATTACCTGTAGCAGCATCCCATTGTATGATGAAAGGGGCTGTTCCTCCTGCAGGGTTTATACTAGCACTACCATCGTTTCCAGCACATGATGTTGGGGTGGTAAACGTGGTGACTGTTAGACTACAATTGCAACCATCTGAAACAGTAGCACTTATGACTTGAGTACAGTTGTTCGCATCTGTTACTGTTACCATATGCATACCAACTGGTAAGTTAATAGCAGTAGGCGTTGTTTGGTTTGCTGCTGTTGCACCCCAAATGTAAGTGACAGGGTTGACTCCTCCGGCAGGAGTCACCGTAGCTGTGCCGTCGTTACCAGCACAAGTGGTTGATGTAGTAGATGTCGTAACAGTAAGGTTACATGCACATCCATCCATAACATTAACTGTTTCAATTTGTATACAGCCAGATACATCGGCTACCGTAACCGAATGTGTTCCAGGAGCCAGGTTAATTGCAGTTGCTGTCATTTGTCCTGCTGCTGATGGACTCCAGAGGTAAAAGTAAGGCAGTGCACCACCAGCTGGTGTTACTGTTGCTGTTCCGTCGTTTCCGGCGCATGTTGTAGCTGTCGTTGTTGTCATCGTCGTTAAACTACAGTTACAACCATTTGTGATAAATGCGACAGCCGTTTGTGTGCAGCTACCAGCGTCTGTAATCGTAACTTGATGCGCTCCTATTGGTAAGTTAATTGCTGTCTGCGCTGTTTGATTGCCAGCAGTTGCTCCCCAGAGATAGGTGTAGGGTGTGGTTCCACCTGCAGGTGTTACCGTTGCCGTACCATCACTTCCAGCACAAGTAGTAGAAGTTGAGGAGACTGTTGCCATTAGATTACAAGCACATCCGTCTGTTATTGATACACTCCCTGTTTGAGAACACCCATTGGTATCTGTTACGGTTAATATATGAGTGCCGATCGGGAGGTTTATTGCTGTAGGAGTGGTTTGGTTATTCGCTGTTGATCCCCATTGATAAGTGTACGGCATCGAACCACCTGCAGGCATTGCAGAACCTGTACCATCGTTTCCTGCACAAGTAGTTTGAGTACCTGTAATCACTACTGTTACTGGAATTGGTGCATTGATCGTTAATGTAACTGTTGCTAAGCATCCAGCTGCATCTGTTACGGTTGGGATATAAGAGCCAGCACACAGGTTTATACCTGTTTGAGTCGTTTGCCCATCAGGCCACAAAAATGAGAAGGGTGGTGTACCTCCAGTAACGCCTACTGTACCAGAACCATCGCAAGCTCCGTTGCAGGATTCAGGGTTAATGTTATTCATTAATAACGAAATGTTGCATCCTCCTGTACAGTTTTCTGTAACGGTTATATTTACTTGGGTACTACAGTTGTTGGCATCTGAGACAACAACGGTGTAGGTTCCAGCTGCAAGATTAATTGCTGTTTGTGTTGTTTGATTTGCTGCTCCTGCCCCCCATTGATAGGTAAAAGGGCCATTTCCTGTAGGGTTGGCTGTTGCTGTCCCATTACTCATGTTACAACTCGCTTGGGTGGAAGCAATGGTGACTAACGGACCGTTTCCTCCACCGACTTGTACAGTGGTAATCGCCTCACAGCCATCACTGTCCGTTATCGTTACACTATAAGTACCAATTGTTAAGCCAACAGCTGTTTGTGTTGTTTGACTACCAGCTAGTAAGCCCCATTGGAACGTATATCCAGTCCCAGATCCTCCTGAGGGTGAAACAGTTGCAGTACCATCTTTTGCCGCACAATTTTCAGGTGTTGAACTACTGTTTGGAAGTATTTCTGAAGGGGAGATCACTGTACCCATTGCTGTGACAATACAACCATTGCCATCTGTCACGGTTACAATATAGTCACCTCTAGGAAGAAAAAATGGACTTGTTGTCGTATTACCATTGCTCCAAATATACGTGTAAGGAGTTGCACCACTTGTAGCGATAACCACTAATCCACCATCACTTGAAGTATAACATGAAGCTGCAGCATTAAGATTTACAGTTACTACAGGTCCAAAATTTAACACTGTTTCTGTTACAAACTTAAGACAACCAATGGCATCAGTGATCGTACAAGAGTAAGTGCCAGGCGGCAGATTGATTGCGGTTGAGCTTGTTTGTCCGCCTGCAGCAGCATCCCATTGGAAGGTGTATGGAGGTGTTCCATTTGTAATATTTGCAGTAATGGAACCAGTAGCACCACCACAGTTAGAGTCCATAACGCTAGTTGTTACTTGTGCTTGGCAGTTTGGATTACATGCACCTGAGTTGGCTAGTGTCATTCTTCTAGGACTTAGAGACATTACTGTTTGAATTCTTGCTTTTTGATCAATCGTGAAAATGTTCATACAGTTATCATCCGAATAGTCCATATAATTTTCAACCATATCGGCACTACCACACGACATGTGACCTGTTGCACATCCGAAGTTAGAAGCATCCGATTCAGGAGTGTCGGCACAAAAGTCATCTGTTCCACAAGGGCCGTCTCCCCATACGTGTCTAAGTCCAAGCCAATGTCCTGTTTCGTGGGTTAATGTTCTTCCTGCATCGTAAGCGCCACCACCAGGATATGGGAGTGTTGAGCTTCCTACACTAGAATACAAAATTACGCATCCATCAGTATTTGCGGCACCACCTCCAGGCATTCCTGGTAAGCCTGAACCGTCAGGAAATTGAGCGTAACCTAGTAGCCCTGAAGCCAGATCAGAAACCCAAACATTGTAATAATTCATTGGATCCCATTGCGTGGCTGGTTTTATCGTGTTTTCCCAATCATTATTGACGTATGGTGGATTCCCATAACCCGCTACTGGGCCATTTATTCTGTTAATTCCAGGTTCTGCTAACTGAACGCCATTAGGGTCTAGTTCAGCAGCGCAAAACTCAACTTCTGTATCCGCTCCGGCAGGATGGGTGTTACTTCCTGAAGTACCAACGATTTTTCGAAAATCATTGTTTAGCTGCTCAATTTGAGCATCAACATACTGTTTTGCGATATTTATTCCTGTACCTACTGCTGTTCCATCATGAACAATATGAAAAATGATAGGGATGGTATAGAGCACATTTCCTTTCTTACTGATTTTTCTATTTTGAATTTCTTTTTCCATCCAGTCTTCAAACTGCAAGCGAGACATTACTTGGTTTGGGTGCTTTTGTTGAAGCTGTTGATAGGCCTGCTCAGTGCCACACCGTTGATGTTCGGTAAGCGTTTGAGCTTCTATGGCTGATGTAGAGAATAACAAAAAGAGGGCAATGATGGAAGTTAATGTCTTCATTGAGATACAGTTAGTTTTAATCTGTGTAAACAGATTTAGTTGAGTTATTTCGTGTCAAAAATAAGCACAAAATATCGAAATATTATGTCAAATTTACTTTAGTAGGGTATTGTTAACTCGATATTAACCAAACGTGCGAGAGAAGCGTTTCGTTTCCTTTGATAATTAATTCATTATAACATGTATCATTTTAATAAATAAAATTAGAATTGAATCGGTATTTTACGTACTAAAAATCATATTCTAGTGAAAGTGTCATACTTCTTGGCAATACAGGCCTAATAAAATATGGGTTTGGCGCATCAGCGTCATTGTTATCCATTATCACTTGCTCCGTCAAATCTTCCTTGGTTTTGCCAATTAGACCAATCCCATCAAAGTCCATCAAGCCTGCAGAGTTAAAGATATTACTTACCCTAAATGTTGCAGAAATATGCTTAGTCAGATCCATTTCAACACCTCCGTTAAAAAGAACAAATCCTGGCATTTCCAATGTGTTTCTTCTGTTGGCAGGACGTTTTCCTGTATATCGACTATTGAGATAGACCTTGAAACGGTCGTACTGATAGCTAACTGTGCCGTCAACAATTAACCTTGGAACATTTACAAGATTATTACCATGAAATGCCTCAATAAAATCATCACTTAGTTTAGTAGAATCTTGCATTTCTCCTGTAGCTGGATCTATGAAGTTTTGATTGGCCGTTCCATTAAGATTGTAATAATAAAATTCTACAAATTTAGGATTCTGAGCCGTAACCATCGCTCTGAAATTTAACCCTTTAACTGGATAGAGAACGACTTCTAACTCCGTGCCTAATGTTTGAATTTTATTAAATGTACTTGGCGTGAAAACAACAATTCCACCATCGCCAGGTACTAATAACTGGAAACTTACATCATTCATTCTACTTAGGAATCCTGTAAGGAATAGGGATCCTTTTTTTCCTCTCAACTTAACTCCCGCTTCACCCATATAGATTTTTTCAACAAATCCTTTATTGATCGGCTGATTAACAAAATTACTGATGTAATAGCCTAACTCAGGTGCTTTATTGCTAATCGTACCTCGTCCATAAACTGCAAGACCTTCATTAAATTTATAATTGATTCCAAGAGAACCTGATCCAAACATATAGTTGAACTGATAGTCAGTATATTGACCAGTCCCAAGCCTAGTTCCTGAGTCATAAAAAGTAGAATAGTCGCGATCGACGCCAACAGGCAAAGGCAAACCAATACCTGGTATTTGGAATACAGGTTCATAGCCAAAGGTGTCTGTAGCCAGCACATATTGTTCATTCTGACCATTGTGTAAAACCGTTTCAAAACGCCCACCGATATCCAAATTTAGTTTGTCAGTGAACTTAAAGAGATCAGTAGCAAAAACAGACAGATTAGTCGAGCTGCCTTGAACACGGTTGTAAGAAGAAGCCCCTTGAGCAATGAGACCCGTCTGCGGATCAGAAAATTGAAATTCCCGACTTGGATCGTCGTAGTTAGGATGTGTAATTAAAAATGGTCGTGGGTTTGTTTCTAGGGTACTTGCTATGGCATCTCCAGTCCATTTGACATCCACATCTGCATGGGAGACATAACCTCCAAAGCTCAGTGTGTTTCGTTCAAACTCTTTGGAGACACTCAATTGATTCATGACATCTAGAATTCTATTTTCGATTGAGAATCCTGCTGCAGCCCAAATCTTATCAATTTTCTTTATTGTATCGTTGTATAAGATTTCTCCGGTGTAAAAGTCCTTGTAGGTGAAGTCACTAAAAAGGAAGGAAGGTAGCTGGAAAAAGGAAGCAAGCCCGCCCTCAGGTTCAAAAATAATATTACCTGCATACTGGGAGTAGTCTTGGTTAGCATAGCTAAATTTAAAGTTATTCTTCAGCATCCAGCCTTTTCCAAGTGTTTGTGAAAGGCTTGAACCTAGGGCGTAATTTTGGGTAATTATTCCTTTCGAAGGATCAAATTGTCTTGTTTTTGTACTATCAGCAAGATAATATTCGCCGTCTGGTAGATCATTTACATCAATATCAGGATAGATCGTGCTTGTATTTAAGTCGAAATCAGCTACTGGTGTTATCTCAGAGAAATTATTAATTGGAATATACTCGTAGCTACTGACTTTGTCATTGAGGAATTTTCCATAGAATTTGATATTCCCTTTTTCATGACGATTTACAACGTTTGCTTTTAACTGACCTCCAACATTTGCATTGTAGGGAAGCTCTCTTGCTCCTTCGTCAAAACGATAAAAGCCACCGAAATTGTAAAACCATTTCTTAGAAATCGGTCCACCAGCATTAAAGTCTGCCCTAAACAAGGAGTTTAACGGTCCTTGCAATCCAGCTTGTATTTTTAATCGGGCACTAGATTTTTCTTTTCCTTCTTCAGAGATAAAATTAAAGATTCCTCCTGGGGCGTTAGCAGTTGATATGGATGCGCTTCCACCACGAATTGCTTCAAATTTGTTTACTGTAATGTCTGGTCTGTGGTACATATCGACAATAGAAAACTGAAACTGGGTACTAAGGACTGGCAACCCATCTTCCTGTAAGGAAACATATTGGTAGCCAGGCTGTGTTCTAATGCCTGTAGCAAGACCTCTTGCATAGATTTTTCCTCCTACTTCCCCATTAGAATTGTCTACGAATGTTCCTGGAACTGCTCCAATCAGTTCCGCTGTACTCCTTGGATTTCGTTGTTCAATTACTTTGGAGTCAAGACTAGTAATGGCAACACTAGATTCAAGCATAGTTCGCTTATCAAATGTTCCAGTAATGACTACGGCATCAAGTTGAAGGGCATCCTCTCTTAGCGTAACGTCTAGTGTTTTGGTCTCTGTCTTGTTTAGGACGATGTCGATTTCCTGAGTAGTGAAGCCTGTGTAGCTGATTTCTATTTGGTAGGAGCCTGCAGGAATACCTTGAATCAAATAGCGACCATCTAAGTCAGTAATTGTTCCTTTGTTGTTTATTTTAAGCAATACAGTTGCACCAATCAATGGTAAGTTATTTTCGTCTACTACCTTCCCTTCCAATGTTGATAATTCCTGAGACATTGAAGAAAAGATCACGAGTAGTAAAAATGACAAGGTCAATAATGCTTTTTTCATAAAGATAAAGTTACATCAAATTCGAATAAAAGAATTAAGAATGATTCATTAACAAGTCCTATAATTATCTAATACAAAGATAAAAAGCATTGCTTGAAACGCGAAATGTTAAATTTTTTGCATCGAAATTAACATTTATTAACATAGCCTTAACAACTCGTGTATTTATTTGAATTTCAGTTGTTTACAATTAGTTTGAAATGATTTTTATAACGATTAGACCTTATGTATTTAATATTAATTCGTTTTTTTTTGAAAAAAAGATTGGATTTTAGAAGAATATTAACTTATCTTTACGATATCAACATAGAAAGATTTTTATCTAAGAAATATACACTCAGTGTAAAGAATTAAGATGGGTAGGATGAGAAGTCATTTCCAATAATTTTGGGATGGCTTCTTTTTATTTAGAACTAGTCTGTAATTTATAATGATTGGTTTTTTTAAGTGTTTGATCTCCATTTGTTTAGTCGGAATTCCATTAGGGTGTAAAAAATAGACAGTTGTATTGTATTTTAATGAATCGACAATCTCACTTAGAAACGTATTAAATGAAGAATGATAAGTTTCCAATTTTGATTGCTTGTATAAGCTGTGTTGGATTGTTTTTGGGAAGGAGTTGGATGCATGTCATGTGGGATGCTCCTTTCAGAACTATTTTTTGGGATGAAAATCTATTACAATCCTTTATTGAGTCAAATACTGCGTTTACTTGGAATGAATATGTGACAAGTCCAGTTGTAGATCAATTTATTCAAAATCTCATTGTTGGATTCGGTTGGTTCTATTTGATTTGCGCTTTTGCTTCAGTTGGGAGTTATAAGCTTAGGCATAAACCAAGATCTATAGTCGCCGTATCACTTCAATTTATACTTTGGTTGGGTGCAATCTCACTTATCATTCTTGCTGCATTATATTGTAAGGAAAAGTTTTTTAGTATTGGACAGTTCTTTGAATATAGTTGTCAGTTTCTATCTCCAGTTTTCTTGATTTTCCTCCTAAGAGATTCCATAACAAGAGACCGATTGATACGGTTGTTAAAAATAGCAATAGCGCTTACCTTTACTTGTCATGGGTTGTATGCAATTGGTTTCTATCCACGTCCTGGTTTGTTTGTCGATATGACCATAAATATTCTTCATGTGAATGAAGCCAATGCGGTTCGGTTCCTAAATTTGGCTGGCATCCTAGATTTTGTCATTAGTATTCTGATCTTTGTTCCAAGATTTGCGAAACCTGCCTTGTTTTATGCTGTGCTTTGGGGATCGGCTACTGCCATTGCACGAGTTGCTGCCAACTTTTATTGGTCCAATCTCGAACACACCTTCGGCTATTGGTTCTGGGAAATGCTTTATCGCTTGCCCCATGCACTCGTTCCAGTATTGGTATTATATCTTCTGTCGAGCAAGGGAAATACCAGCCAACTAGGCCAGAATAGCTAGCTAGCTAAAAGCCTAGGAGAAACAACATTCATTATTTAATTTCATTATTCGACGTTCGATATTCTGCATTCATCCTTATTTCCCGCCGTACAACGCCTTCAAACGTTTCAGTTCCATCTCAATGGCTTCATTCTTTATTTTGTGTTTCTTCATGTACTGAGAAAGTTGGTCAAAATCAGAAAAACCGTGATCAGCAGCGAGTCTTAAGTTTTGCACACACCCAGGCTCATCACCCTGCAGTAAGTCAAAGCATGCACTTTTGTAAAACAGTTGATGGTAGGTCGGAGACTTATCTGTATATGCCTCCAAGGAATCCGTATTGTAGATTGCACCCAATTGATTGAAAAAGCCTAGGACGTTTGATGTACTGCCTGTAAGTAGCTTTCTAAGGCCTTCTGAGAGCTTGTTATAGGACGAACTGTTAATTGGGAAGGATTCTGGCTTAAGGGCATCAAAGTTCTTTCCTGGGCAGCTTGCCATAACAATTCTGGAGCCTGCAGGTAACTCGTCTACCCAAGTTGTCCCTGCGCAGATACCACAATAGACAGAATTCACCTTCTCTAGCGCGGTATTAATACCAGTTTGAAAGATAAACAAGGCGGTTCGTTGTACAGATGGATTTGAATTGATGATTTCCACAAATAGGTTGTTGCCATTTTTAGTGGCCCAGCCTACACCTTCGAATCCTCGAATTCTATTTTTATAGCGCACGAGTCCTGTTGCATCAATTTCTAAAATTCCTGTTTTGATTCGTTGATGATTGTAGCCAGTATTCCCCGTACTGCTGAAGTATACTTTAAATACACCAGCTGGAATTGCCTTATTTGTTAGGTCTTCTATCATCCCATGAGGATTGAGCAGGCTTTTATCCTTTTGAATCAGGTAGCGGATGGCTGAAGGTCCTAAACGCTTGTAATGTGGGTTGTCTGTATTGCTTATTAGGACATCAGGCGCAATGGATTCAGCCTTTAAGGCATTGAAATCTTCTTCCACAGGAACTAATAACACTTTTCCGCAACCAATTCTGCCAGATGCATTGTAAATAACAGAAAAGGCCCCAAAGTTTAGACTTCTTTTTTTCCCGTTCTTAATAGAAAAGGTAAGGTTTAGCATCCTGTTCTTGGTATTGTTTCTAAGCTTCAATAATAGATAATCTGGATTGTCAAACTCCTTGTTCACTAATTCCCCTTCGTAGTATTCTTCATCTGAATATCCAGCTGGCTTCATAATGCAAGTAAATTGTCCAGTTTCAGATTCTAGGATCTTTACGATATTGCAGCCTATGGTTGCTGCTACCTTATGGTTTTTATAGCGTTCTATTAATGAATATTGTTCAGGATAATACAAACAGTATGTTCCGACAAACTTCCTATAAATAGAAGCATTATGACTTTTAAATTTTGGTTGTGCCCATTTGATTAGAATAGATTCTGATTGGTTGAGGTCAAAAGGGAGTGCATCCTCCCATATTTTCTTAAAGTGTCGTTCTAAGTCCTTTGTTAGGGTCTTATCAAGCTTTGGTTTGAACATAAAGTTATAGCCAACGCCACTTAATTCTCTGAAGAGGTAATAGCCCATTACAATTAGATTGTCTAAGAGCATGAGCTTAAGTGTTGGTATTTGGTCGTATAAACGTATTTCTAGTCGTTTCTTCACCTCAGGTGGTGCGTTCATCATCTCTTGTAGATCGTCCTTTATACGGTTGAATCCTCGCTCTGCATGAAAGCCCATGGCCTTACTTCTCATTAAGGTCGCCTCACTATTAGGATGCAACATTAGAATCTGAATTTTATCAAATGATAACCACAAGGTTGGATCTTGTTCAACAATGTCCACTAGGTTTGCATAGGTTTCTCCAGACCATGTTGTGAGTATTTTTATAGTTTTGGTTTCTATTACTGCTTCAGTAAACGTTTCTTTATCTATGCCGAATTGTAGTTTTATGGGGAAGGTATTGCCGGGATCAACATTCAAATGAAACAATTGGCCATTTTTATCAATGAATGCTAATTGGTCTGGAGCATAAGATCCTCCAAACTCCTTAATTACGTTCAGTAGTTTTCGACGTAAATTTTGAGCATAGCTCTCATTCTCTTTTGCTTTGCTAAGGTAACTTCCTGTTACACCTAGCTTTGCAGCGATTACTTTTTGGGTACACTTTATACTTTTGTCTTCCCAATTTTCTTGGATAAACTCAATTGCTGCTCTGAAGAACAATATTGGTTCGCTAATGATTGGCTGTGCCATTCTTAAAGTTATTTAAAAGAACTAAACTAAATTCTAAATTAATCAGACTTTATTGATAAAACTAGAAATAAAAGGAAATTTATTAAGGAACGGGAATTGTTGAGCAACTATTGTGATTGTTGTTAAATCTTTTTTAAACAGTAAATCCACATTATTCTGTGGTTAAGTAATTACCCAAACAAAAAAAGCCACTCGAACTGAGCGGCTTTGTATATTGAAGTAATATTTGTTTAGCTATGATCAACTCCATTTTCAGAAGGAGAAGTCATTGGGTCATCCTCTAAGAATGGACGTTTCCCGATTAATCGTTCTAAATCCGATTTTAAGAGTACTTCCTTATCAAGCAACTCATTGGCTAGAATTTCCAATTCATTTCTATGTTCTTTCAGAAATGATTTAGCTCGTTCGTATTGTTGGTCAATAAGCTTACGCACCTCCGTATCAATCATTGTTGCTGTCTCATCAGAATAAGGTTTAGCAAATTGATTTTGGTTTTGCATGTCATAATAAGAAACATTTCCTACATTTTCATTCATACCATAAATGGCAATCATGGCATAAGACAATTTCGTTACTCGATCCAAATCGTTTTGCGCTCCTGTCGAAATTTTGTTGAAAACAACCTCTTCTGCGGCACGTCCTCCTAGGGTCATGCACATACGATCATGCATTTCCTCTGTAGTTTCAATGTATCGCTCTTTTGGTAAATATTGAGCATACCCAAGTGTGCCGACTCCTCTAGGGACAATCGTTACTTTAACTAGGGGAGAAGCGTGTTCTAAGAACCAGCCACAAATAGCGTGTCCTGCTTCATGATAAGCAATTACTTTTTTCTCTTTTGGAGAGATTAGTTTATTTTTCTTTTCAAGACCACCGATCACTCGATCAAGGGCATAGTTGAAGTCTTCCATTTCGATAAACTTCTTATTGCGTCTTGCTGCTACTAGTGCAGATTCATTACAAACGTTAGCGATTTCAGCTCCAGCAAAGCCAGGTGTCTGTTCTGCTAATACTTCTGCATTAATGTCTGGACCAGTTTTAAGTGGTTTGAGATGTACTTTAAATATTTCAATTCGTCCTCTAATGTCTGGTTTGTCGATTCCAATTTGTCGGTCAAAACGTCCTGGGCGCAAAAGAGCATTATCCAAGACATCAGGACGGTTGGTTGCTGCCATTAGGATCACTCCTTTCTCTGTGCTAAATCCATCCATCTCAACAAGCAATTGGTTCAACGTGTTTTCGCGTTCGTCATTGCCTTGCATTGAGTTTCTACCTCTTGCTCTACCGATCGCATCTATCTCATCAATAAAGATGATACAAGGCGCTTTTTCTCTTGCTTGTTTAAACAAGTCTCGGACACGAGAAGCTCCAACACCGACAAACATTTCTACGAAGTCGGAACCTGAGATGGAGAAAAACGGAACAGCTGCTTCACCAGCTACTGCTTTTGCTAGCAGTGTTTTTCCAGTTCCAGGAGGGCCAACCAATAAAACGCCTTTCGGTATTTTTCCACCGAGTGACGTATATTTTTTAGGATGTGTCAGAAAATCCACCACTTCCATTACTTCTTCTTTTGCTTCATCCAGTCCAGCGACATCCTTGAATGTTACATTGACTTTTGAATCACGATCAAACAATGTTGCTTTGGACTTTCCTATGTTGAAGATCTGACCGCCAGGACCAGAGCCGCCGCCACTCATTCGTTTCATGATGAAGAACCAAAGTGCTATTATGATGAAGAACGGGAGTAGCCAATAGATCAAGTCTGCTAGCACATTTTTCCGAACTTTTGATTCGGGATAGATTAGTTTTTCCTCCGTTACACCTTCCTGCCATGCAGACACGTTTTTCATAAAGATTTCCTCAGAAACCGATAATCTGTAATGTGGTCCAGGGTTGCCCCAGTTGAGTGGGGATTTTGCAACTTCGCTATATTCTGGATTATTTTCTAAGGCTTGAGTTTTAATGGTGATCTCTGCGAACTTTTCATTGACCACTACCAATTTTTCAATATCACCTTTCTGAAGCACTGTTTTAAATTGCTTCATGCTGATTTCTTTACCGGTAGGGGCAACTCCAATTAGCTGGATACCAAGAAATAGAAGAATGAGTATACCGTAGATCCAATAGTAATTGAATTTGGGCATTTTTCCTCCTCCGTCTTGTTTATTATTTTCCATTTAATAATTTTATTGTGGAATCTTAAGTATGACTATTCGTTTTAAATTAAACGTTTTTTGCATCAACAAGTTGCAAGTTATTTATAATAATCAATCATTTTTAAAATATTTGTTCCTTTAATCAAATTTTAAGAATTTGGCATCACTCCATAATTCCTCAATTTGATAAAATTCTCTTGTCTCTTTATAAAAAATATGGACGATCGTATCAAAATAATCGACTAAAATCCAAGTCGCATTCCCCATTCCTTCTTTATGGACTGGTTTCATACCTGTTTCTAGTTCTATATTTTTTATAATTCTAGATGCAATGGCATTTACTTGAGTGGTTGATTCACCATGGCAAACGATATAACAATCGGTACTGGCTTCTTCAATTCCTCTGAGGTCGAGTTGTACAATATCGTGTCCTTTTACATCTTGAATGCTTCTAATTAAAATTTCATTCAATTCTTCGAAAGAAACTTCATCGTCTGCTTTTACTCCTTTTCCTGAATTCAAATTATAAGCGTATTTTTGTTAACAATAAGGTTTAAATGGTTCTTTGATTTAGTTTAAACGAAGAAAGAGGGCAGAATAGTTCCAATTTAATTTGTAATCTTAAAAAATTATGCGTTTTCAAATATATAACACACTTTTTATTGGAAAGGTTGTCATCCAGCTTACTTCAGTTAAATCTACAAATAATTATGCTATAAAGCTACTAGCAAAAAGTAAACCAAGTAACGGAACAGTCGTTTTTACAAATAATCAGACTGCTGGGCGTGGACAATATGGCACTACTTGGGAAAGTGATTCTCAACAAAACATTACATTGAGTGTCATCGTATATCCTACATTTTTGCCTGTTAATCAACAGTTTAATTTAAATATATGTGTTGCTATTGGAATCGTAGATTTTCTTAAAGCTAAACTGCCACACAGTCAGGTAAGTGTGAAGTGGCCAAATGATATTTATCTAGATAATAAAAAATTGGGTGGTGTTTTGATCCAAAATACACTTCGTTCTTCAGTCATCAGATCGTCAGTAATCGGTATCGGGCTCAATATAAATCAAACAGAATTCAATCCACTCCTTCCAAATCCCGTTTCACTATCAGCGGCTACAGGCGAAACCTACAATATCGAGGAATTAGTCCCTGAGTTGCTAAAAGCAATAGAAATCAGATATCTTCAATTACAAAATGGGAATACCGATCAACTGATTACTGACTACTTGGATTGCCTATATCTAAAGGCTATTCCTTCCGTTTTTAAAAGACAAAATGAATCTAGTTTTAATGGAACTATACAAACAATAAATGAAATTGGGCAGCTAGTTGTTTTGAATAATGACACCAATCAGCAGGAAGTTTTCAGTTTGAAAGAAATTCGATTTCCTAGGTATTAAATTTTATTGTCACCAAGATATTTCCCTTTAAGCAAGGTGAAAAAGAGAAGATTACTCGACCAATTTAATAAATTCTATATCAACTAAGCAAGGAGATTTTAGGTTCGAATCACCCCAAGGAATGTAGGGGTAAAGCGTTCCCTTAGCATATACGGTTTTGCCATTACAGCGGGTTTGTTCTGCTTGAGGTCGAATGGCAGATTCATCATCAGGAGGCATTAAAATAACAGAATAACCATCTTCAAACACGATTTCAGCGTGACCTTTAAACACTCCTTCAGAGCCTGTCTTACGCATCCGCATATCTTTTAGCTTGTAAGTGCCTTGAAGATATACATCCTGTTTTTCAAGTTCGTCAATTTCCGCAAATGCAGTAATCAGAGGTAAGTCGGTAGGTAAATCCTTTGACAACTCGTTAGAGTCGTTTTTAGATACGTTATCTTTTTTCATAAAATTACATCCAAAAATGGTGATAATCCCAAGCCCTAAAATTGCTAGCAGGATTTTAACAAACATCGCTATTTCTTTTGAATTTTCATAGTCGTTGGCGATTCACCATGTTGATTTGTATCCTTATGGACTTCATGGAATGATTGCCCTTTCTTCTTGGTACCATACATTGCAAACTCCCAATCTTCATTCTCCACACTAGGATCACCAACTGCATAGTTTTCAAGGACGATCTTATCACTTTTGTCATCACTTTCCATAACAACGCCACCCCAGTGGAAGTTCCAAGTAGAAGTTCCAGGAATGTCTTTTCCACCACTTGATGTTGTATAACCTTGTCCAACTTCAGGATTTGCAAATTTATTTATTCCAATTTGTTGGTCAATTTTATCTCGTTCAGTCTCATCTAAACTGTTATAATATTGCCAATATACTTCAGATATCTTATTCATATAAGCGAAATATCTTTTGGCAATCATTTTCTTATCTGACTCTTTAGAAGCCGCATGATATTCTTTGACAATAGCTGGTAGCATGGCTTCATAACTCTTAGCTTCAGAGATTACCGCACCCATTGCTTTTTGCTCAGGACCAGTAGCAGATGAATATTTATCATGTAACCATTCCTTCATGATTTTCAACTTCATACCTGATGGACTTCCATCGGCACTTGATTCTATTCCTTTTGGATTATTATAAACAGCTTCTCTTTTATCACTTCCTACCACTACTCCATTACTCTTGCCACAATCAGCCCACAACTCCATGTTGTCACCTTCTGTTGCATTGGTGTTATTTTTAACTTCTACTTTAGAAAGTTCTGCAGTTTCTTTACTATCATTAGTGAAGGTGTCTGTTGTTCCCGTTTCTTGTAATTCAAGTCCAGAACCAACAGCTTTCAATTTCTTATTTGATTCTGCAACTTTTCCTTTCTTTGCGTATAGCTCATGATTAGGATATCCTTGTTTAACAGCTACTGACATATCATCAGACTGACTCCAAGTTTCTCCAGAGCGTTCTTGTTCAAAAAATCCTTGAACAACTGGTGAACCGACTTCTTTATTTCCAGAAAGATCGCCACCAGCTCCAGCGGTACCTTTTGCGGCTTTCGCTCCCATTTTGTCAGCTTCGCTTTCTAAGGCAGGATCATCATTAACAGACATTCCTTTCCCCATTTTTTTAGTCTCCTCTACTTTTCCTTCTCGCTGTTGAACGACATGTGCTAACTCATGACCGATGAGCTGCTGTCCTTTTTCTGATTGGGGATCAAATTGCCCAGGAGCAAAATGAACATCGTTGCCTTGAGCATAAGCATTTGCGCCCAAATCAAATGCCTTTGAAGAGTTCTCATGGATGTTGACATTCGAGAAGTCATGTCCCATTGAGGTTTCCATTTTTTCTTGAACATCTTGAGGTAACGCAGCTTTTTTGCCAGAACTTGAATTTTTCTTACTTTTTTGAGCAACGTCTCCTTCCTTATTTGAAGCCGTAAAAAGTTGAGCAGGTGGCACAAGGGATGAAGCACTTTGATTATCGTCAAACTGACTATTAGCAACGCTTTTGTCGTTGTTTCCCTTATCTCTGGTTTTAATAGACATCTGTGGGGGTGATTTAGTTATTACATGTATTCGTTCAAATATAGTAAATAAATTACAAGTTATCAACTCTGCTTGGGCATTCTTTCCTTGATTAACAAATATTTAAATGTTATAATTGATTTGCAATCATATCTTGATAGGAAGAAAAATTTCGGCCATCATACAACGTACACTACCACCACCAATTGACTCGATAGTGGGCACATCTGCTGCTAAAATTCGTCCATAATTGCTTAGTGATTGCTTTTGTTGAAACGTTAAACTCCCTAGCGCTTGTTGAGAACAGATGATAAGTTGCTCGTCTTTGCCTTTAACTTCGAGCATGTTTCCTGCAAAAGTGTTCATTTGATCCATCGTTATTTCAATCACGTGTAAGGCTGAATCCTCAAAGTGATTTAACAGCATTTTTCGTTCAGATCCATCTATAATACATTCTAAACAGATAACGACAAAGCCAGTTCCTATTGCCATCATAACATTGGTGTGGTAAATTGCTAGACCGTTCTTGTCAACTGCATGGAAATGAACTGGTTCGTAACCAAGTAACGCGGCTACCTCTTTCAAGATTGACAAGGAAGTTCTAGCAGAAAGGCAGGCATAAACCTTCTTGTTGATGTGATCAAATATCATACTGCCAGTTCCCTCAAGGAAGTTGTCTGACGTTTCATGATGACTTATATCAATCACCTCGGTCAGGTCAAATGATTGTTGAATCTCATCAAGGATTTTTCGCCTTCGCTCTAGTCGCCGGTTTTCGGCATACATGGGATACAAGATAACTCGTCCATTCGGATGAAAAGTGACCCAGTTATTAGGGAAAATGGCATCTGGTTTTTTGGGTTTAGGGTTATCGTTGATTACGAATGTATTGACTCCGTTTTGTTTCAATAATGTATTAAATTGATTGAATTCAATTCTAGCCTTTGCAAGCGAGTCGTTTTGAAGAGCGGTTATCTTCTGAAAAGCATTGTTGCGAGCAGTTTCCTCATTAAATCCAAAACTAGCTGGCCAGACAAGCATGATGTTATTCGTTGATTGCATTTAATTAAACTATAATAATAATTAAACATTAAACATTATTTCAAAGGCTGCAAGTTAAAAATAATTGTTGGTAGAAAAATAATCTTCAGGACATATTCCAACTTAGGGTGAAGAATCTTGCTAAACTTATTACTTTTGTGGGTGTTATTAAATTCAGATCAACGTAGAAAATGGCAAAAATTCCAATAAACCTATCGAAGGGGACCATTGAAAAAGATAGTCCAGTCATCGTGGGAATCGACCTAGGGACTACCAATAGCCTTGTTGCCTTCATGAAGGACGGTAAACCATACACCGTAAAGGATAAAACAGGAAAAAATGCCTTAGTGGCTTCGATTGTTCATTTTGATAAAAAAGGGGAGGCTACCGTCGGAAATGAAGCAAAACCTTTTTTAATCTCTGATCCTCAGCATACTATTTATTCAGTAAAGCGATTGCTTGGGAAAGCCTTTAAGGATATTGAGCAATACAGTCGATACTTTGGTTATAAAATCATCAATGAGGATACCGATGATCTTGTAAAAATTAGAATGAATGACCGATTCTACAATCCAGTAGAGTTGTCAGCAAAAATACTAATCAGCTTAAAACAACGCGTTGAAAATGAGTTGAGTGCAACTGTCAGGAAAGCGGTTATTACAGTGCCCGCCTACTTTAATGATGCACAGCGACAAGCAACAAGAGATGCCGGAAAATTAGCAGGGCTAGACGTTTTGCGAATTGTCAATGAGCCCACTGCAGCAAGCTTAGCCTATGGCATCGGTTTACAGCCAGATGAATCTAAAAAAGTAGCTGTCTATGATTTAGGTGGAGGAACATTTGATATTTCTATCCTTGAAATCCAAAATGGAATCTTCGAAGTGCTCGCAACCAATGGGAATACCTTTCTAGGTGGAGATGACTTTGATCGTGTTTTATTAGATTATTGGATTGAATCGTATTCAATAGATAGTCAAGCACTTGAAGATAAGTCTTTTAGCCAGCAACTACGGTTACTTGCGGAGCAAGCTAAGAAAACGTTATCCGTTCAGTCGACCTTCTCAGGAACAATTGGTCAACAAGCATTTGATATTAGCTTGGATCAGTTTAACGAATTAATCCAACCGCTCATTGATCAAACCATTCAGGCAAGTAAACAAGCGTTGCTTGATGCTGCGTTACAAGTGTCTGATATTGATGATGTTATTATGGTTGGTGGATCTACTCGCATTCCTCTAGTGAGGGATGCCGCAACTCGTTTTTTTGGAAAGTCAGTCAATTGTTCACTGAATCCAGATGAGGTAGTTGCTTTAGGTGCAGCGATTCAGGCAGACATTCTAGCTGGAAACAACAAAGACATCCTGTTGATTGATGTGACCCCCTTGTCCCTTGGCATTGAGACGATTGGTGGTTTAATGGATACCATCATTGCGCGAAATTCAAAAGTGCCCTCTCGGGCAGGAAGACAGTATACGACATCCCTAGATGGTCAGAAAAATTTGAAGGTTGCTGTGTATCAAGGAGAGCGGGATCTCGTCTCAAACAACCGAAAACTAGGGGAATTTGTATTGTCAGGCATTCCACCAATGCCCGCAGGCATTCCAAAAATAGAGATTCAGTTTATACTTGATGCAGATGGGATTTTGCAAGTCAAGGCAAGTGAATTACGTTCTGGGGTAGCACAGACAATAAAGATGCATTCTTCCTACGGTATTTCAGAAGAGGAAATGGGAAAAATGCTGCTTGAATCTATTCATAATGCCAAGGATGATATGTCCATTCGTGCAATAATTGAAGCTAGGAATGAAGCAAACAATGTCTTGCTTAACGCTGATAAGTTTCTTCAACAGAATGAATCTATCCTTTCGGAAAATGAAATCGCCACAACGAAAAAGCTGGTTTCGGAATTACGGAAAACAGTAGAAGAAGAAGATAAGGATTTGATTAATAAGGCAATGGATGACCTTAATGAATTCACAAAACCCCTTGCTCATCGAGCGCTTGATCACAATATCACTAAGGCACTAAGTGGAAAAAAAATTACTTAAGCAATTGTTAATTATTCATGGTTGATTGATAATTATTATTGTGGTACTTAATTTGTTATAGAAAACGTATAATTCTATCCATATATGATAAAGACAATTGGCACAATAATCTTAATTCTTGCTCTAGGGGTTTCAGTGAATGCTCAGGAAAATAAATCTCTTGAAAAGATGTTGACCCGATTGATCTATACTGAGGTAGAAATGAAGAAAATCCCAGGCATGGTCGTCGGCGTAATTGATAGGGACAGCACTTATGTCTATAGTTACCAAGAAACTAAAAAAGGGAACGGGCAACTACCTAATGCGAATACAGTTTGGGAAATCGGTTCAATATCTAAAGTGTTTACTGCTTGTTTGCTAAGTGTAATGGTAGCAGAAGGCAGTGTGACTTATGATAGCCCTGTCGACCAATATCTAGAGGGAATGAAGCTAGAAAGAAATGGCAAGAAAATCACCCTTAGACAATTGGTTTCGCATACTGCTGGTCTTCCTAAGTTACCGTTTAACTTTGGAGCCAATGAATCCTCAAAGAGTGATCCGTATGCAAACTACAGTAAGGCCGATTTGCTAGAATTTTTGTCCACCTTTAACTTTAAACTAGTCAAGGAAGAATATCAGTATAGTCATGTCGGTTTTGCGCTGTTGGCTTTGGTGTTGGAGTCTGTAGGCGGAGCACCGTTTCCTGAATTGGTTGAACAAAAATTGCTAAAGCCATTAGAGATGTCAGATACCCGAATAGAGTTGACTTCAGACCAGAAAGGCCGAATGGCACAAGGCCACTCGTTGTTGGGTACACCGTCGACGCCTTGGAATTTTCAAGTGTTTGCTGGATCTATTGGCTACAAGTCTACCGCCTCAGATCTATTGAAGCTGTTGTCCGTCTTTTTGGGAGACACTCATCTAGATTTATACAAAACATTGGGTTCCACGCTAACGGAAAGCACTTCAACTAGTGTGAAGCGGGTGTGGACGGCTCAAGGTTGGCACATCTTTAAGCCTAAGAAGCGGTTTTACAATGTTTATGCGCATAGTGGTGTTACGGATGGCTTTCGGGCTTATATCGGTTTTGTGAAGGAAAGCCACACGGCGACTGTTGTGCTTACAAACACGGAAGAGACCAACTATGGAATAGGTAGTATGGTGCTCCAAGCATTAAACAAAAACTGGAAACGATAGCAAATTCCTACTTTTGAACATGGAATTACTTCCCGAATGTCATTAGATCCAATACCGTTGAAGTACACACCACACTCCCGAACTTAAAGCTATCCAGATAAAAACACATGTGAAGTTTACTAAAAGTTTGTGGTTTGTTAGTTGATATCGATCATTCATTAAGGCAAGAAAAACTAAGGGAAGAATTGGGATAAAATAGCGTCCAGAAAGGTTGGTGATTCGATCAGATCCGACAGGGTTCCAATGGAGGTACATGAGAAGCGTTAAACCTGCGGTCATAATTGTGGCAATACCGATTAAATAGGCTCGGATTTTATTCGTCATTTTAAAGGACGATTTCGACTTTTCAAAAATTGCATTTAATAATAAAAGAATAAGCAAAATTCCAATTATTGGAGATGATAAATAGTTTTTTTCCCAGCCAAATTTTCCTGCAAAATGTGCCAATGTGGCAGCCTTGGTTTCCCAATAAGAAATAATCACAGTTTTTATGAAAATCAGTGGATTACGTAAAACGTAAGTAAATTGACTAGTCGGATTAACCCCTTCATTTAATTGAAGTCCTGATCGATAAAGTGGATTATATTCATCAAAACTTAAAAATTGATTCTTTGTGAAGGAAAACCACCCAATAAAAATCAAAAAAATGAGCGCAAATAAGCTTGAAATCCAAACATTCTTTTGTCCTTTCCCGTAGAAGCTATCACTGGGTATTAATAGTACTAAGCCAACTAATGGGAAGTAAATAATTTTATTAAGAAGAATTATTGTTGTTAATAAAAGTACAATGAACATAAAAAAAAAGTAATTTTGTTGCGGACGTGATACAACCTTTTTTAATATTAAAGCAACTAATAAGTAGGACAGTGCGTTTGTTATAGTGTCCCCACTTATAGAAGAGTGAAGGAAAATTGAGGAAGGAAGTAGCGCTAAAAATGTAAACGTCCACTTGTGAAATGGAATTTTTTCCAGCGAAACGTAGATTATTATTATCCAAAATAACAGGGTAACCAACCTGATTAAATAGAAGAAAATCAATGAGTTATTGATTTTTTTTCCTATTAAACAACCAAAAACTTGTGGTAAGTAAACAGTTGGGGAGTAATAACTTGTGTTTGGAAAGTCAACGAAATGACTTCCAAATTCGTTCTTATTAAATGAAAGTGCTTTTTTGAACTTATTTTCATGAATTTTACCTTTATTAAACCTTAAATCGTAAAATTCTTTTTTAAGTAAAAAGTGAGATTCATTTATATTCCCTCCTAACCGTTGATTTTCTTTTTTCCCAAACAATTGTCCGTTTGACAAGTGTATTGCACGAAAGTAATGACTTGATTCGTCAGGCGATTGGAAAGGAGGAATGATAAACACGTAGATTAAACCGAAAAATGTTGCAGTAAAAAGGAAGTAGCTTTTTTGTTTAAATGTTAAATTCATCTTAATGAACTGAATGTAAAATAAGTTTAGGTATGAATATTGTTAAATAAAGATTAAATAAAGTTAAATAATGTCAAAAATACTAGAAATGACGTCACAAGAAATAAAGAATTAAAATATCCATAATTATTTAAAGTGTAGAAACTTTGAATTGAAAGAATATATGAAGAAAATTTCGCCCGATTTTTCATTATGATAACTCTAAAAAAACCTTTGAAGTCTTGAATCTAAAAACCGAATTAGTAATGCCAAGGATATTAAAAAATTTAATCGTTTTCATTTTCTGCCTTTTTGTCTCTGCAGGCTACAATGAAGTAAAAGCGACTCATGCAATGGGTGGAGACCTTACCTTCGAGTGTGTTAGCCCGGGAGTATACTTGTGGAGATTGAAATTATATCGTGATTGTTTTGGGATTCCTACGAATAGTGTGCAACCAATTACGATAACTGGTTGTGGACAAACCTATAGTCTTTCGTTAAACTTAGTCAGTGGACCAATTGAGGTATCTCCTCTTTGTCCCGGACAAATCCAGAATAGTGCTTGTAATGGAGGTTCTCTTCCAGGGGTTCAACAAGTAATCTATGAATCAACTGTTTCCCTTCCAGTTTCCTGTACAAATTATGTGGCCTCATGGCGGCTCTGCTGTAGGAATAATGGAATTACAACATTGAATAATCCAGGAGCTCAATATATGTACATTGAAACTGTATTAGATAATACACTTGTTCCATGTAATAATTCACCTGTTTTTAACAATATACCAACGCCTTATGTCTGTGTTGGACAACCCGTTAATTATAACCATGGGGTAACCGATCCAGATGGAGATCAACTTGTATTTAGTTTGGTTGATTGCTTACACAATGCTGGTACTCCTGTAGATTATATTGACCCACCTTATGATGGGAATTACCCTTTATCAACTGCTTCAGGAACCGTTAACTTAGATACTCAGACAGGAGCAATATCATTTACACCTAACATCGTCCAAATTGGAGTTATTTGTGTGAAAGTAGAAGAATTTAGAAATGGAATTAAAATAGGAGAGACCGTTCGAGATATGCAGTTCGTGGTGCTCCCATGTAATAATACGCCTCCAGATGCAGGGCCGTTTGAACAAAACGGTACAACTACTGGTAGTTATGATTATTTCATTTGTACTGGTACAAGCTTCTGTCTAGACATACCAGGCGGAGATCTTGATGGTGATAATGTCTTCATGTCCTGGAACAATGGTATTCCAACAGGAACATTTACAATAGCAAATAATAACACTCCATCTCCAACTGGAACATTTTGTTGGACGCCTACTCCTGCAGATTTAGGGATCAACTTCTTTACAGTTACAGAAGTAGATGATGCTTGCCCAATCAGTGGTGTTACTGTAGCAACTTATACAATTATTGTATCGGATAATGTTTCTCCGATTACGGCAACGATAACACCTAATCCTGTTACGATATGCCCGGGAGATTTTGAGATATTGACTGCTGTTGCAAATCCCCAACCTGGGAACTATTCATTTGAATGGCATAATGCTGCAAACGGTGGTGGAGCTGTAGTTGGATTATTTCCTAATTACGTACCACCAGGGCCTGGAACCTATTCTGTAATTATTGAAGATTTGGATTCAGGTGGATGTGCAAAAGATACAACCAATGTACAAGTATTGTTAAATCCTTTACCTGTAATTGATCAGGTGACTCCAAGTATTTGTGTAGGAGGATCAACTCAAATTTTATTATCTGATACGTTGACTTACAACTGGGCACCACCTACTGGATTGTCTTGTACCAATTGTTACAACCCTACTGTAACGATAAACTCAACAACTACGTATTATGTAACGGCAACGAATGCTGCTGGATGTTCTGTAGTAGAATCAATCACAATACCGATTTATACGGTAAACGTTACTGTAAGCGCTAATCAAACTAATCCGTGTCAAGGAGGAAGTGGTTCTTTGACTGCAACACCTAATGGAGCAGTAAATCCTGTAAGTTATAATTGGAGTAATGGTGGGACAACTCCTGTGATTAATAATCTTTCCCCAGGCTCTTATACCGTTACTATTACTGACGCAAATGGCTGTACGGCCGTTCAGTCAGGAAATATCAACGCTTCTCCTTTATTGTCGATAATATCTAATGTACAACAAATTAGATGTACGGGTAGTGCAGACGGTGAAATCTGTGTTATACCAAGTGGAGGATCTCCTCAATACTCATATACGTGGTCAAACAATGAGACTACCCCATGCATCTCAGGCCTATCAGCGGGTACTTATACTGTGACTGTTGTTGATGCTAACGGATGTACAGGAACAGGTCAATATATTATTTCTGATCCTGCGCCCCTTGCTGTTACAGTTCAAGTAAACCAAAATGTATCCTGTTTTTCTGGCAATGACGGACAAGCAGAAGTTATAACAGTAACGGGAGGTAATTCACCCTATACTTACCAGTGGGGCAGTGGTGAAACCGGTCCAGTTGCAACTAATCTACAAGGCGGTCTTCAGTTTGTAACTGTAACAGATGCTTTCGGATGTGATGTGACTCAATTCTTGTTGATTCTCGAACCACCTAACCTTGCACCATTGCCAACCGTTGAAAATATTGATTGTTATGGAGCAATGGATGGTAGTGTTACAATTAACACGATTGGAGGTACACCTCCTTATACAATCGTTTGGGCGGATGGACAAACCACTCCTGTAATCACGGGATTAGGTCCAGGGAATTATCAATACACCATAACAGACTCCAAAGGCTGTACGGTCAATGGAAATGAATTAGTTACTCAGCAATCTATACTCGTTGTAAACACAACGCTGAACCAAGGTATAAGTTGTAATGATGATTCAGATGGATCAGCGACCGCTACAGGAGGTGGAGGCGTTTCCCCATATACTTATGAATGGGATAATGGTGAAACAAATCCTACAGCTTCAAATCTAGATGCAGGAATTCACTATGTAACTGTAACGGATGCCAATATGTGTATCGGAACTGGAGCAATCACAATCCCTGATGCCCCACCACTTCAACTAACTGTCACTTTAGGTGGCAATGTTTCTTGTAATGGAGGAAGTGATGGAAGTGCAACTGCTGCTGGAAATGGTGGAACACCCCCATACCTATATCAGTGGAGTAATGGAGGTGGAACTGCAACCGTGAATAACCTTCCAGCGGGTAATCATAGCGTTACGGTAACAGACAATAATGGTTGTACAGCAACATCTGGTATTCAAATTACTGAACCGCCATTATTGGTTGTAATTGCATTGCACGGAAGTAATCCTTCTTGTGCTGGTCTTTCAGATGGAAGTGCAATCACTATTTCATTAGGTGGTACTCCTCCTTATACTTATCAATGGTCGAATGGTGAAACTACCCCTGGAGCTACAGCACTCGGTGCAGGAACTCATGTTATTGTTCTTACAGACGCAAATGGCTGTACAGCGACAGATGATGTGATCATTCTACCAACTCCTGATTTAGTTGCTTCTGCGACAGTAGGACAAAATATAACGTGTAATGGTGACGATGATGGTACCGCAACCGCTACCGTATCTGGTGGAACACCACCTTATTCTTTTGAATGGAGTAATGGAGATGTAACACTTGGAACTAGTTTTTTAACCCCAGGTGTACATAACTTTACTGTAACAGATGCAAGAGGATGTACAGAATTGGCAAGTGTAACAATTACAGAGCCAGCAATTTTACTAGCAACTGTAAGTAATAATACCGATATATCTTGTTATTCAGGTAACGATGGTTCATTTGATATCAATGTTTCTGGTGGTACCGCTGGATATAATGTACAATGGAACGGTCCTATATCAGGAAGTGCAGTTTTAACTGCAGCAGGGTCTACCACAGTTTCAAACCTTACACAAGGAACGTATTATATCTCTGTAACAGATGCCAATGGATGTTCTGAAACAGATCAGGTCGTACTTATTCAACCAACAGAAGTATCCTTAACAGAAATTTCTAATGCACCTGCAGTTTGTGGTACTTGTAATGGTATGTCAACGATTACAACAACTGGAGGAACTTTGCCTTATGTTTATACATGGTCTAACGGAACGACTAACCCTAACGCAACAGGACTATGCCAAGGTGCATACACAGTTACTGTTACCGATGCTCAAGGATGTGAAGACGTCTTAAATGTGAACATTGGAGCAATTACGCCACTAGACTTATTTAATGTTGTACTTGAAGAACCATTATGTAATGGAGATCCAACTGGATCAATTGACATATCAGTTTCTGGTGGTCAACAACCTTATTCTTATATATGGTCTAATGGTGCTTCAACGGAAGATATTTCTGGCCTAAATGCAGGTTCGTATTATGTTTCTATATCAGCTTTAAATGGTGTCTGCCTTGAAACTGCACTTTATATAATAGATGAACCAGATGCATTAGTCTCAGTTGCAGTTCCTAATTCAATACCTTCTTGCTTTGGTGCAAGTGATGGATCTGCTACAATTGGTGTATCGGGCGGTACGACTCCATATGTATATCAATGGGATTCAGGTCACAACGGTCCAACTGCAACTAATTTAGGTGCAGGTACTCATACGATTACTGTTACAGATGATAATGGTTGTTCAATTACTAACTCTGTTGTGATTGGTACACCTCCTGTAATTGTTCTTATAACGACACTCGTAAATGATGTTTCCTGTAACAGTGGTTCAGATGGTTTGATAAGTGTGACAATGGGTGGAGGTACATCTCCATACCAATATGATTGGTCAGGACCAACATCAGGTACTGGTACACAAGCAAACCCTGGAAGTATTCAACTTAACAATCTTCCAGCAGGTACTTATACTGTAACCATGACTGATGCTCAAGGTTGTGCGATCGTTTCTAGTTCAACCGTATCAGAACCACCATTATTAGTACTTACTGTTACCCACAATGGAGACGTTGATTGTAATGGAAATGGAAACGGTAGTGCATCTGCAACTGTTACAGGCGGAACGCCACCATATAATTACCAATGGGGTAATGGAGAAACAACACCTACAGCAAGTTACCTAAATGGTGGCGTGTTTGGAGTTACAGTTACAGATCTAGAAGGATGTGTCCAAATTGGATCAGTAACTATAATTGAACCACCTTTATTAACGGTGAATCCAGGAACAATTACACCAGTTTCTTGTAGTGGTGGAAGTGATGGAAGTGCAACAATTACAGTGACAGGAGGTACAACACCTTACTCATTTAACTGGAGTAATGGAGCAACAACTCAAAATATCACGGGATTAACTGCAGGAACATACTTCGGTACAATTACCGATGACAATGGATGTACGGACAATATTTCTGTTGTAATTACTCAACCATCATTAATTGTTTTAACTGCTGCAAACACAGGAACTATTTCTTGTAGCGGATTAAGTGATGGAACTATTTCAGGAACAATAGTAGGAGGTACATTACCATATCAATATAACTGGTCTGGCCCAATGTCAGGTAGCGGAACACTTGCAACAGCTGGTGGATATACAATCAATGGATTATCAGCTGGATTCTATACTATAACTGTTGTAGATGCGAATGGATGTGATAAATTAGTTGGTGTAACGGTTACTGAGCCAACACCGTTACTTGCACAAATCACAAATGCGGTGGATATTTTATGTCCTGGGTATTCTGATGGAACAGCAACAATTACAGTCTCTGGTGGTACGACACCATATGTTTATCAATGGAATAATGGAGGTAATAGTGGTACAATAAGTAATGTGCCAGCAGGAACGTACACGGTTACGATTACAGATGCCAATGGCTGTTTAGTTACGAATACCGTGACGCTAGTTCAACCTACAATAACAGTGAATGTATCTCTTGTGGATAATGTAAGCTGTAACGGAGGAAACGATGGTAGTGCTGTAATCGGCGTCAATGGTGGTAGTGCTCCATATGTTTATATCTGGTCAACAGGTGAAACAACTCCTAGTGGAAATTTACTAGTTGCTGGTGTGAATACATTTACGGTAACAGACTTCCCTGGATGTGTTGTTACAGGAAGCATCCTAATTACTGAACCACCATTATTGTCAGGTGTGTTGTCAGTAGATTCAAACGTTTCTTGTTATCAAGGAAATGACGGAACTGCTTCTGTTGCAGTTACTGGAGGAACATTACCCTATAATTATCAATGGAGTAATGGTTCTACCGTAGCAACTGCTCAAACGCTTGTAGCTGGACCAATCTCAGTAACAGTTACAGATGCTAATGGTTGTTTAATCGTTGAATCCGATAATGTTACAGAGCCACCATTATTATCCGTAAATGCATCAATCACTTCTATGATCAACTGTTACCAAGGAAGTGATGGAGTTGCACTAGCTACTGTAACAGGCGGAACAACACCTTACATCTATGCTTGGTCTAACGGTCAATCAACACCTTCAGCTTCTGCATTGTATGCAGGTACACACAGTGTCACTATAGTAGATGCGAATGGATGTACAGCAATGGCAAGCGTGACCTTTGGACAGCCAACAGCTATTACATCATCGTTCACTGCAGTTCCAATTACTTGTAATGGAGCCAATAATGGATCTGGTACTGTTTCAGCAACAGGAGGAACACCACCATACTTCTACTTATGGCCGTCAGGAGCTAGTACAGCAACTGCAAACAACTTGCCTCCTGGTCTACATACAGTAACGATCACTGATTCAAACGGATGTATTCAGTTACAGCAAGTTCTTATTCAGGAGCCTGGTGCGATGTCCGTAGCAGCGATTCCAATTGAAAATGTAACTTGTCCTTCAGGAAACGATGGAATTGCTTCCGTAAATGTTGGGGGTGGAACACCGATTCCGGCATATACATTTGAATGGAATACTGGTAATACAAATCAAACAATAATTGGCATACCTGCTGGAACATACACCGTAACGGTGACAGATGGTAACGGCTGCACAGAAACAGGGAGTACAGTAATCACTGAACCTGCTCCAATTACGGGTACGTTTAGTGGAATTTCTGGTGTACTTTGTTTTGGAGGAAGTGATGGTTCGGCCACAATTTCTGCAACTGGAGGAAACCCACCATTTACCTATGACTGGAGTAATGGAGAAACGGGTCCAACTGCAACCATGTTGGCTGTCGGTACGCATACAGTTACGATTACCGATTCTGAAGGATGCTGGGCAACTGAAGATGTAACCATCACAGAGCCTTCATTGTTAACTGCAACAACAAATCCATTAACTAATATTACTTGTAACGGTTTATCAAATGGTTCTGCGAATGTGGTGCCTGCTGGTGGAACAACCCCTTACACGTATCTATGGGATAATGGAGAGCTGACTAGCACTGCTGTTGCACTTAATGCAGGAACGCATACGGTTACTGTGACAGATGCTAACGGTTGTACTACGACGGCTACGGTTAACTTAACAGAGCCAGCGCTTCTTACTAGTACAACAACTTTAAATAGCAATGTACTTTGTAATGGTGATGCCAATGGTTCTGCAACAGTAAATGCAACAGGAGGAACACCTCCATATATTTACCTATGGAGTAATGGTGAATTTGGCCAAACAGCCATCACACTTACAGCAGGAACACATATGGTTACGGTAACGGATGCAAATGGATGTTCTTATGTTGATAATGTCACTGTCTCTGAACCAGACGTCCTAGGAGTAACGGTTGTAAATGATAATACAATACCGTGTTTCGGATTACAAACAGGAATTGCGACAGGTACAGCTACTGGAGGTACTGCACCCTACAACTATCAGTGGTCTTCTGGTGCTACTGGAGCTACGGCTTCAGGTCTTGGCGCAGGAATTACTTATACATTATCAGTAGTAGATGCAAATGGCTGTGTCGCTATTACAACGACTACCTTTACTTCTCCTGTGGTTGTCTCAGGAACTGTTGTTCCAGAAGATCCAATTTGTTATGGAGAATCGTCTGGTTTGATCACAATGACGGCTTCTGGTGGAGTTCCACCTTACTTGTTCTCATTTGACAATGGAGCAACATTCAATATGAACCCTGTACTTCCAAATGTTCCTTCAGGAACTTACGATGTAGTCATTGAGGATTCTAATGGATGTCAGTGGACAAACACCACAACTTTAGTTGATCCAACGGAACTAGTATTGACAGCAAATCCTGATTATTTTGAAATCTTATTAGGAGAATGGGTTGACATTGAAACGACTATTAATTCAACGGATTCTATCAACTATACTTGGACACCGACTGATTACCTTGATTGTACAGATTGTCCTAATCCTACTTCTACACCAATTCAGACTACTGTCTATGATGTAATTGCAGTTGATAGAAACGGATGTACGGCAGAGGAAGAGGTCACTATTGTAGTCGATACAGATGATAGAGTTTTCATACCTAACATCTTTACTCCAAATGGAGATAATATCAATGATGCGGTCACTGTATTCTCAAGTCCTGGAGTTGAGCAAGTGTCTTACTTTAAGATTTATGATCGTTGGGGTGAGCAAGTTTTCGAAGTTGCTAACTTCCCGCCAAATGATTTAAGCTTCGGTTGGGACGGTTCATTTAAAGGGAAATTGATGAATTCTGCAGTGTTTGTTTATCATGCAAAAGTAGAGTTCAAAAATGGAACGACTAAAACGTACAAAGGTGATATAACGATCGCAAGATAATTTGAAAAAATAAAAACTATTAAAAGCTGTTTGGGAATTCCAAACAGCTTTTTTTATGACTTTAGGGTGTTAAAATGTAATATAATTTTTGTTATATTTATGCATTAAAAATCTTTAAACAAACAAACCCATATCTATGCGTTACTTACTATCCCTTGTAATTATTCCTTTATTATTTATTATTTCTGATGCGCAGATTCAATGTGGAGCAGATATAGACGGTGAAGCTCAAGACGATTATTTTGGCTCAGCAGTTTCCTTATCTTCTGATGGGCAATTTCTTGCAGTTGGAGCTGACCAAAATGATGGTGCTGGTAATTCCTCAGGACATGTTCGTGTTTTTCAGAAAGTCGGTACTACTTGGGTTCAAAGAGGTGGTGACATCGACGGTGATTCTTCAGGTGACTATTTCGGCACATCAGTTGGTATTTCAGATGATGGTAATCGGATCGTTGCTGGTTCAAAATATAGTAATGCGAATGGAGGTGCTTCAGGTCATGCAAGTGTTTATAGCTATAACGGTTCTACATGGACAAAGTTAGGTGCAAATATTAATGGTGAAGCTGCATTTGATTATGCAGGACATGCAGTAGACATGTCTAGTGATGGCAATACAATAGCAATTGGTGCAACTCACAATGATGGCCCTGGTGTACAAGATTGCGGGCATGTAAGAGTTTATACTTATTCTGGCGGTAGTTGGGTACAGAAAGGAACAGATATTGACGGAGAGGCAACTTTAGATAACTCTGGGCATACCGTATCCTTGTCAGGAGATGGGAACACAGTAGCAATTGGGTCATACAAGAATCAAGGAAATGGCGTTGAGGCGGGTCATGTAAGAGTTTATTTTAATTCAGGCAGTAGCTGGGTTCAGAAAGGAAACGATATTGATGGGGCAGCTGGTGATCGCTTTGGCTGGGATGTTTCGTTATCAGCAACTGGAGGAAGTATTGCTATTGGCGGAACCCATAACACTAACTCAGTAGGCTATCAGGCTGGTGTCGCACGTGTATATGATTTGTCTTCAGGAGTATGGACACAAAGAGGACAAGATCTCCTAGGAGAGTCTCTAGTGGACTGGGCAGGCTATTCTGTTGCCCTCTCAGGCGATGCGAATGTTGTTGCTTTCGGTGCGATTAGAAATGATGGAACAGGACCAGACGGTGGTAATGTAAAAGTTTATCAAATGTCAGGTAACACCTGGATGCAAGCTGGCACAGACATAGATTCTGAAAATTCGGGAGACTGGTGTGGATATGCGATTGACTTATCGTTTGATGGTACCATTTTAGCAGCAGCTTCCTTAAACAATAACCCTTCTGGGAATGCCCAATATACAGGTCACGTTAGATGTTTTGATCTAAACAGTGTTGTAACAACAAGCTCAGAAGAGGTAGAGCAAGTCGTAGAAAACTTTAGAGTATTCCCAAATCCGAGCGAAGGATCATTGACACTTGAACTAGGAAAAGTGCTTGAGTTTGTAACAGTTACGATTAGCAATGTTACTGGGAAGGTTATCTATCAAAATGATTTTACAAATATTGAGTCTACTCAACTCGAATTGACTGATACGACAGGAGTTTACTTTGTGAAAATCGAAGTTCCTGATCAACCTTCAAAAACATTGAAAGTGATGAAGCAGTAATTTGTAAATTCATTGCTCTTTTATAAAAAAATAAGCTCGTTGTAATGACGGGCTTTTTTATTGTTGGATTCGTGCCTGTCTGTCTTTAACCCGCATTATGATAAAGCGTCTTTAAAAAAATGAATATCGAATAGCAAAGAGGAAGTTCATAATCGAAATCCTTGTTCCAATAACAGGCTGAACTTAAATAGTTAGACCTATGGAAATTAGGTCATTAGATAGATTTTGATGTTGTTGATAATAAAAAGCAATAAAATTCTATTATTTTGAGCTTAGAAAACTAATTTTAATTATTTATTATGAATTTTATTAAAGCGTTGAGCATTATTTGTATACTTCTTGTTCTGTCTCTGTTCAGTTGTAAGCAGGACGGAGGAAAAATGGAGCCAAGTCCAGAGAAACAAGCTAAGGCATTTTGTGTTTGTGCGAAACCAGCAGTAGAAATCTCAGGAAAATTGGCTAGCATGTCTCCTGATGAGCGAGAGGGCTTGATTTCTAAATCTCAGAAAGCATTGCAGGAGGCACTGTTATGTCTGAACAAACAAGAAGCTACGCAGAAAATGCTTGCTGCTGATAAGGTAAAAGACTGGGAAACAAAGTACAAGGCGGCTGTGAAGAGTAACTGTCCTGAAGCAGTGAACGTTTTGAATTTGAACTATTAAGTCTACTAATTAAATTAGGGCAAATTAATAGAACTACCACAATCGCATCGAGGTACGTAATTTTCTTTGTCTCCCATCTGGATAAGTAATGCTGAACCCTTTCCAGTCTCCTGTCCGCTTTTCCTTTAAGCTATTCGGTCCGGAGGTGAATAATGGTGCTTCTTTTCCGCTACAGCCACCATGCGAAGAAATAACAGTGCACCCAGTTACTGCAGCAAGTCTATAGACAAAATTACCAACTGATCCGACTCGACAGCCAGTTAGCGTAATGTGGCAGCTTTCGCAGAATTTTGTTTTTCCGATTTTTATAGATCTGTCTAGGTCTTGTATCTCTTTTGCAAGTTCTGAGATTTTAAAGTCGTCTCCTTGTCTATTAGGAGGAATTTCTCCTAGGAATCCGTTGATCCAGTAAGAACCATAGATTCCGCCTTCCACATTGTATCCTTTTGTTCTTGGCCATCCCCAACCGTGGCTGATTACAACTAATTCTTCGAGACAATTGCATTTAGTAGATTCTAATTCCACTCTTTCCATGAGTTCGACCCCAGTATTGAAGTGGTAGGCATTATTGCCAGAAGCTGACTCTGCCCAATCGTACAAGGCTCTTTCTTCAGTAGAGCCGAGGCCGATACGTCTACGTTGCCTAATAGATGGGTTCAAATCCTTAAAGAAAAGGTTACTTTGCCCTGGAGGTGTGATTTCTGCTGGGTTTTGATAGTAGCCAACTCTGTTTTTAGATAGCGTTCTTCCCATTTCTGGGTGAAAGAATGTAGAATTATTCTGATATAAATAAGTCTCACGATCGAGCCGCAATCCAGCATAAGTGTAGGGATTGTTTACCATAGAATAAGTAAGGTCGCCAAGCATAAACTCAATTGACATTGTGCCATCTGCTTTATAGTTATACCGCTCTACGATTTGCCCAGCGCTATCTGATAATGCAATGACGGAGCCTTGTGTATCGTAGTGATAATAATAATCTCGTCCATCTCGCCTCATGCTAATTAGGTCCCCACTCCCCGAGTCATAGATATAAGAAGCAGTAGTGTTGCCTTGTTGGTCTTGTTCTTCTATGACTCGGTCTTCGTCATAAATGTAATAAGTAGTCACCTTTTCAATCGTCGCTTGAATCCTGCGTCCTAGCGCATCATATTCGTATTCAGCAATCATTTTACTAAATGGAATTCCATTATTTTCAGCGACTTTCAATAATCGATTTTCTACATCAAACAAGTAGTAGTATCTAGCATCTTCGATCAGATTGTCACCATAATCATATTTTAGATTGATGGTAGAATCACCAATTTGAATTTGCTTGTATCCGTTGAACTCATTGGTCGTGTAAGTGGTGGTTATCGAGTCGGTTCCAGCTTCTATTCGATTATTATAAGCGCCATATTTAAACTGTTGTTCTGCTAGTGGATTGACGACTTCACCGTTCCTAGGGGAGCCTCTCTTATAGCCAATGACGCGGTTTAGACTGTCGTAGGAGAAGTACTCAGAATGGTTTCTGATCGAAAGGTTTTCTTGGTGCTCCAAATTTCCATTTTCATCATAACTGGAATTGTAAGCTGCAATGTTCCCATGGGTAATGGCGTTGATTCTATTTTCTTCATCGTAGGCGATCTGTGTACGGATGCCAGTTTTGCGGTTGACTTTTTGAGTAATTCTATCGGATGCTTCGTCATACTTATAGGTAGCGACAACGTTACTATTAAGAAGGGAATCTACATAGGCGGAGTTGGCTTGATCTGGCACTACTTCTAGAGATTCACCGTCTCGGATTGTTGATATCCTTCCTTGGTTGTCTCTTGTTTCTTCGACGATTCTGCCACTAGGGTATTGTATTTTCCTAATCCCATTTTCATCGTCGTAACTATAGTTGATGATAGCTCCATTTTGGTTGATGCTTGAGACTCTGCCATCTAGCTCATAATCGTACGTTAGGAAGTTGTCTCCAAACGTTACTCGATTGATTTGTCCTTTAGGATTGTATTCAATATCTACATCTTTATCTCCTGGATAATCTCTTTTGACGAGTCGGTTTTCTTTGTTGTAATAGAGAAATGTGGTGTCTCCGTATACATCAATCACTTCACTGACTAGGCCTCTTGAGTTGTAGCGGTAGCTTTTGGTGCGACCAGTGGCATAAGTCTCACCTGCGATTCTATTTTTTTTGTCGTAGCTGTAATGTGTGCTGTGATTGCTTGCGTCAGTAATTGTTTCTAGTTGTTTATTTTGATTAAACAATAGTTTGGTAACATTTCCGTAGGCATCTGAAATACTGTCTGGATTTACGAATAAGATTGAATCTATAGCACTTGTTGCTGCATTACCAGTTGCATTGATTTGAAAGTCCGCTGTTGGACTTACTTCTGATGTTACTCTTATTGTATCGGTAGAAGGAATAGTATCAACTGGTTGAGCCTTAAGAATTACAGAAAATAGTTGCTGGAGGACAACGAATGTTACGATGATAAAATAACGTATTCTATTACTTTTCATTTTTGGTTTATTTCTAGAAATACAAAATTAACTAATTTCACTCGTTTTATGCATTAGAAATAAATTTATAAGCTCAAAGAAGACCGATGTTACCCGAACTGCAAACTCAAGGATTTGTGTATTTTCACATATGGTTCTCGAACGTTCAAATATTTTGATCTAACATTAGGGTTTCGGAACTCACCCTCGTCCATTTTACCGTACTTTCTCGAATGCTTGCAATGAAAAATAATCAAGGAGCCAAAGTGTCGGACCAATCAGATTTTATTGCATATTGAAGGAATAAGTCAATTTCTAATCCATAAAATTGGTGGAAATAATTGTGCAGATCAAGATGGATTGTTCCAATAAAATGGTGTGATATTTTGTGAAATGACTTGATTGTTAGTATATTATTATATAAAAATAAATTAGGATGAACTTACTTGCGAAAATTAAAAATATTCTTCTGCCACTCCTTTTTGTTTGCTCAAGTGGATTGTTGTTTTCTCAACCATGTACCGACGGGTACGGAATGAATCTTGGTGGAATTGCCCCGTGGACTTCCAATTGGTACTTTGTGAATATTGCGCATCATTCTCTTGGATGGTTTCCACCAAATCAATCCCCTACATGGGGGAATTGGTATTCTGATCATCAACTTACGCCTGACAAGTATCTTCCAACTGGACAATCTGGAATTCTAAGTGTAATTTGGGATACATCTACTCCGATTTATGAAGATTTTGTACTTACTTATACAGGAACTGCTGACGTGGGTATTTATCTTGCTGGAAGCAATACCACTGTTACACTCAATCAGCCAGGAAGAATTGAGTTTACCATGAACGGTGGTACGAGCTTATTTGTAGAGGTTACTGCCAATAGTCCTTCAGACAACATTAGTGATCTTCGAATTACAAAGGCGTCCGAAGAACAACTCACGCAAACGTTTAGCCCACAGTTCCTCCAAGAAATTAGTCATTATCAACAATTGAGATTTATGGATTGGGGAGAAACAAATAACAGTCCGGTCGTTAGTATTCAGGACTATCCTCCAGCAAATGCATTAATGCAACGAATGACTGCGCTTGAAAAAATGATAGAATTGGCCAATTTATTGAACGTAGATCCTTGGTTTTGTATTCCTTTGCAAGCTGATGATGGGTTGGTTACAAGTTGGGCGCAAACAATAAAAAATACACTCAATCCGAATTTAAATGTTCGTATTGAGTTGTCGAATGAAGTGTGGAATGGAATTTTTTCGCAACATGCTGAAGCAGCAAATCTAGCACGTCAACTAGGACTGCAGAATACTGGAAATAATTGGGAGGATGCTCCTGCCTATTTTGGTCATCGGTCTGCTCAGATTCATACCATTTTTGAAACAGAGTTTGCTAGTGGTGGCCCAGCGCCTAATCTGGTTAAGGTAATTGCTTGGCAGGCTGCAAATAGTTGGTTTGTAGATAACTATGTACTGCCATTTTATAGAGGTGTCTGTGGAGCAGGTTGTGTACCAGATGAGATGGCGATTGCACCGTATTTTAGCGGCTCGTTAGGATCTCCTGCCAATCAAGCAACAGTAGAAACTTGGGATCTAAATACGTTGTTTGATCAAATTGAAAATGGAACTTATTTTGGAGGCGAAGGAAGCTTGCAAACTGCGAGAGACTGGGTAAGCAATTACAATACATTGATCACTAATGAAGGAATTCCAGCAATTTCTATATATGAAGGAGGGCAACACTTATCCGGGAATGGTGGGGTAGAGAACAATCAAACGATTGTAGATTTGTTTATTGATGCCAATAAGGATCCCCGAATGGGAGACATGTACACACTTCATTTAAATGACTTAAAAGCTGAGGGAGTGTCGTCTATTGCAATGTTTGCAAGCCACGGACGGTTTTCAAAATGGGGTTCATGGGGGTTGAAGGAATATGTTGGGCAACCAGATGCACAATCTCCTAAACATGTTGCTTATCGAAATTTTATTCAAAACAATCCATTACCACCCAATTGTGGGATTAATTGCCCACAGGAAGGTCAGCCTTGTGATGATAATGATTCAGCAACCTTAAACGATAAATACGATAATCAATGTACTTGTAAAGGAACTGCTCTTTTACCTTATGATGGAGCGTTACGTTGCACAAATGCTTCAATTTCAATAGATGGTGCTGCAGAAAAAGCGTGGAATCGAACAAATCATTATTCGTTGACAGATCCATCAATTATTCCTAGTGATTTATCGGCTGATTGGGCATTGATGTATGATGAAGATAACCTTTACGTTTGGGTTGATGTAATGGATAATGAAGCGTTGAATGATTCAGGAGCTGATCCGTTTGATGATGATGCGGTTGAGTTATTTCTTGATCCTGATTACAGTAGAGATTCTACTTATGATGGAAGTGATATCCAGCTTGTATTTAGACGAGGCGATCCTAACTATTATAGTTTTCAAAATGGACAACCTGCTACCTTTACTGGCGTGACGTTTGGTCAAGTTGATGATGGGACATCTTATCAAATAGAAATTCAAATTCCTTGGTCAGCACTCGGACAGACGGGGGTTTCTCCAACAGAAAAGCGAATAGGATTTGCCCTTAAGGTGGATGATGACGATGATGGCTTAGCCCGTGATGATCGGTTAGCTTGGTTTGATCCTAATGATATGGGATGGTCTAATCCAACAACATTCGGAACGCTTTATACAGGGAAATGTGCTCCGATTGACCTATGGGTTAATCTAGAAGGTGCACTAACCGATGCAATCAACCCTAGAAGCTATTTAACTCAAATGCGAACAGATCTGAATACACAGTACCAGTTACTACCTGGTCAGCAAGGAGGAGTGACATCCACACCTGCAGGTCAGCCATACGATATTGCTCCTTGGAATTACATGGGGATGGAAGGAGCTGATTTCTTAAGAGATGAGTATGCACTTATCGCAAACGACTATGGAAACGTGCCGATTGTAGACTGGGTACTTGTTGGATTTAGGACAGGTATTTCTAAGAATACAGAAGTGGCTGCTCACGCTGCGTTGCTTCAAGCGGATGGCCATATCATATTTTTGGATGATCAGGTCGTTTGGAACCTTCCAGCTGGAGACTATTACATCCAAATTGAGCACCGTAACCACATGGGCGTGTTGTCTCCTTCACCAGTTGTGTTGCAGAATGGACGTCTGCAATACGATTTTCGATCATCTGATTCCTGGAAGGGTACCTTGTTTGGGCAAAAGCAGATTGATGCTCAACGGTGGGCAATGTTTATGGGAGATGGCAATCAAACAACGGATATTGGATACGATGTGAACGGAAATGATCGGATAGGGTGGCAATCTGCTAATGGACAATACGGTCGTTATCAGTCCGCAGATCATAATATGAATGGGGATGTAAATGGGGCAGATCGGATATTGTGGAATATTAACTCTGGTTTTTCTTCGGTTGTGCCTAGGTAAATTGATACATATGATCTTGCCTTTGTTGGTACTGAAAGAAAATAGATCACTGAACCCAGAGAATTTGAGGTAGAACTTGGAGGTTATAAACAAACCATTCGGAATTAAAATCACCTTTCAATCGATAATAAGTAATTTCAAGGCTCTTAGTTAAAGAGGTTACAAGTGGATTTGGGCATGTCGGAATTCAAAAACCAATATGTTAACTATTTATTACCATATAGTTATAATCCTTTCTTATTTTGGATTTTGAGATTTCTACCACTATATTTGTGCATACGAAACGAAAGAAAAAGTAAGAATTGTGGCATTAAATAAGAAACGTGTTGTAATAGTTGCTTCTTTACTCTCATTATTATTCCTTTCTATTTTTTGGTTGGTAAAGCCCCAGCTGAAGAATGATAACGAGGTAGTAGAGGCCCCACCTGTACCAGAACCAACTATAAAGTATGGTATTGTCGTTGACTCGCTTGTTACCATAGAAGAAAAGATTGGTAAGAACCAATTCCTCGCTGATATATTACTGCCACATCAAATTTCATATCAGGAAATCGATCGATTAGCAAAAAAAGCAAAGGAAGTTTTTGATGTTCGTAAGCTTAGAACTAAAAAGAAATACACCATTTTAACTTCTCTTGATAGCCTAGCAAAGGCACAATACTTTATTTACGATCCAAGCCCTTATTTCTACGTCGTCTATGACCTTCGAGACACCATGAATGTCTATAAGGTAGAACGTCCGATTGAAACAAGGAGAATGACGGGATCGGGTGTGATTTATACCTCGCTGTGGGAAACAATCGTGAAGAATAAACTACCCATAGAAGTGGCCGTAAAGATGGAAGATATTTTTGGTTGGTCAATCGATTTTCATCAAGTAAGAAAAGGAGATAAATTCAAACTAATCTACGATGAACAGTTTATCGAAGGTCAATCTGTAGGAGTAGCAGGTGTTACGGGGGCTGAGTTTGTTCATAATGATGTAGACTATCAGGGCTATTACTTTGAAGTAGCTGATGTAGACTATCATGGTTATTACTTTGATGGAGATGCCCGACCAATGAAAAAAGTCTTTCTGAAGTCACCTGTTCGATACTCACGGATCTCTTCTGGTTTTAACAGAGCAAGACTGCATCCAGTCTTGAAGCGTGTCAGACCACATTTAGGCACGGACTATGCTGCTCCGAAGGGGACACCAATCTATGCAGTAGCAGGAGGGACGGTAACAAAAGTCGCTTTTTCTCGTGGTAATGGGAAGTATGTAAAGATAAAACACGACAGGAAATATTCCACCCAGTACTTACATATGAGTGGTTTTGCAAAAGGAATACGGTCAGGTGTACATGTGAAACAAGGGGATGTGATTGGGTATGTGGGTAAGACTGGACTAGCTACAGGGTATCATGTCTGTTTCCGATTCTGGAAAGACGGTCGCCAAGTTAATCACCGGAAATTGAAATTGCCGCCGCCTAAACCAATGCCTAAGAAGTATATTCCTGCTTTTGAGTCTTTACGGGATTCTATTCAGTTGCAGTTGGATGAAGTTCAATACCTTATGGAAGATGAATTACCAGTTAAGTTTACTGAAGACAATAATAGTAAACCGGATTCATTAAAATCTTAATATCATTTTAGATTTGGGCTTTTTCTTACCGATCGCCTTCGGCATTTTAACTAGGAAAATCGAACCTTTATTTTAATGCGAACAAATCCTACCGTTTAAACCTAATTTTAAACAATTTCCTTATATTTGCTCCATTGCAATTTATCAAAAAGAGAATTCATGAAAAAGTCAATAATGGATATTTTTGGGGAGAGTTCCCAATTAGATCAACGAAGTGCCAGCATGCTTGTAAAGGCAATTGAAGATCACAATTTAGATGGATTTGACTATCTTGAATTCAAACAATCTCTTACCGGATTGTCAGCGATTCATTCTGATGAAGCAACACGGTTTCAATCCGCTTACGTAACTGCATCTACCCTTGGTTTAACTAAGTCAAAATTATTGGATACCGCTGGGTACTACAAGAAAGTGATTGAAAAAGAAAAGCTGAATTTTGATAAAGCAGCACAGAATCAAATTCAGAAGGGGATTGGGGATAAACGACAGAAACTAGAAAAATATCAATCCGTTATCAAGCAAAGAGAAGCACAGATTAAAAAGTTGCAAGAAGAAATTGCTTCTTATCAAACAGAGGTTGAAAAACTTACTGGAGAATTGAATGGTGCTGAAACTAAAATTGCAAATGCTCAGACAAGCTTTCATAATGCTTGCCAGTTAGTGGTTCACCATATAAATGAAGACATTAACAAGATTAACCTCTATATCTCGTAGAGCCTTTAAGGCAAACAATTGTCAACTTACCTATCAGCTCAGAATTCCTGGGACGTCAGGAAATACAAGAATTTTCTTTTCTTTGTTACTATAAATAAATAAGAGGCTGCTAATTAGAATTAACAACCTCTTTCCGTTTATTTTTTTGAGATGGGTATCTTATCTATTGAACATCAAACTCTTTACTAGCAGTTGGTCCGTCCGTTAACTCAATCTTTGTTTCAACTTTATAATCTGTAACAGTCCACATTGCTGTCGCATTTTTAGTAAAGTTGGTACTTAAGTCAAATGACGTTTCGTCTTCAAATGTTCCTTGCTGAGAAGGTTTAAATGTGAGGTCAGCGATCATTTCCCAATTCCCATCAGAATCTTTTCCCAAAAGTGAAAAAGTAACGTCTGTGTCTTTAGATATGTCTATGAATTTTGCTGAAGCATAAAAAGCATCGTCTTCAGGAGCAAAAGTTCCTTTATGACTTGCGCATAAAACTTCATCAGTAGGAGCTGCATCACATACTTTTAGATCTGAAATCCTTGGATCTAAAACTGGATCTTTTTTACAAGCTGAAAACACAACTGATAACACTAAAGATAGAATCAGGGCATTTAGCAATGAATTTTGAACGTATTTCATTATTTTAAATTGTTTTGTTAAAAAAAAAAGTATGGTTCAAAAATCAATCCAAAGTAGTATGTACATCTATTAAAAGGATATAGTTGTCGAATATTGTGTTAATTATTACTAATTCATCTTATCTTTACATTTTCGAAACCAAAATAAAACATAAAAATGGAATACGCAGAAAAACAATTAATTCAAGTCAATCAATCAGCTTTAATGACAGAAGCTAGAAGTGTAATGTCTCCCCATCTAGGAATGATTATAGGAGCCTTTGTGGTTTATTTAATCGTATCTGGTCTATCAGGTCTTATCCCACTTGGGTCATTATTGATCGGTGGTCCGATGGCACTTGGTCTAGCCTATTTTACTCTAAATATTTCAAGAGACAGAAATCCTGAACTTGGAAATATTTTTGAAGGATTCAAGCACTTCGGAACTGCTTTTGTCACTTATTTATTAATGGGATTAGGTGTGCTGTGTGCAATGATTCTCCTTATAATTCCAGGCTTTATCGTAGCAATGGGATGGTCTCAAGCTTATTATATCATCTCAGATGAGCCAGAAATAAGCGCGGTAGATGCCTTAAAGAAAAGTTGGCACATGATGGATGGTTACAAAATGGACATTTTTATCCTTATGCTTCGATTCATTCCTTGGATGTTATTGTGTATCTTGACTCTAGGACTTGGATTGCTCTATGTTTGGCCATGGATGTCGGTAACATTTGCAAAATATCATGATGAAATTTCCAACAAGTCAAGCGCTAGGGAAATGGACATTATAGATCACTTAATTGATTAGTTGATTTCGATCCTAAAAATTATTATAAAACCGGATGCTGAATGTCAGTATCCGGTTTTTTTATAGGTAGAAATGTCATTACAACAGGGATCTTTTAATGCAATAAGAATGAATGTTGAGTTACTCCGTAAAGTTAAATTCTGTGGGGTAAGGAAATCAATGTTACTGGTCTTGAAAAACCATTCAGGTTGTTAACAGGTTTAAGGACACTCACCTACTTAGATAGATCTTAGTTCCCCGAAACCTTATAAACAGCTCCGAGATTCACCAATCCGAGTGTACCGTAGCCCAATTCACCATAAATGGCCCATTTAGGATTGAGGTGATAGCGCACACCACCGCTCAACTGATAAACCCAGTTTAAGGGAACGTTGTTGAAGCTAGCAGTTGACTCTTCTGGCACAACACCTCCAACGATATTGACGATGTCGTCTAGCACTGAAGGCTGGCTACCTGCTTGCTCACCAACTCGCTTACTTTTGATGAAGGAGTACCCCGCAACTACTGAAAAATAAGTGTCGAGCCCACCAATCTGTGGATTCTTCTTGCTTGTTAACATGTCTTCTACGATCTCGGCTGCATTGGGCCCTCCTGATAGCAGGGCACGAATAGGAACATAGTACACCAGCCGTCCTGCAACAGAATATGCATTAGTGACTCGGTACGCCTTGCCGCTCACGGGGTCTGCCGTATCGTCTGGATCGTTTGGACAGAGCTCAGGGATCAGTTGGCATAAGACACCTCCCGTTTGTGTGTTAATGTCTTGTTGGATGGTCTGAAAGGACTGAACAGCTGATTTTGCTCTGAAATAGCCTAGGTGTAGCCCTAGCCCTAACCGCTCAGATGCTCCATATTCGTACTTCAGTGTGAAGTCAGGTGTTGTGTAGCCTTTCTTATCTTCTGATACCACAAGATCAATCGCAGAATTGAATACATTTTCGGCTGCATATTTTGCACCAACTAAGTTTGGGTAGCCAACTCCAATGTTAAAATTGTGTATCCCTTTTAATGGATACTTTTTAACTAAGGGGTCTGTAGTTTCTTGGCCGAAGGACCAATTGACAATTAGAAATAGTAGAATTGAGAATAGGGTTTTTCTGGAGGCGAAATTCAATTTATTTGCCATTTGAAAGAAGGGTTAGATTAATTTAATACGCTTGTTTTACCAATTAAATCATTGATAATATAAGGGCAAATTGTAAAAAATAATCTATTAATCCAAATAGAAGTGCGATACAAACTTAGAATCTTCGTCAATGATGAGGCTGCTTCTCCTTCTAAAGGATAGGCCACAAGGGCGATCTACATAAAAAATACCTGGTTGATAATAATTTCCACTTTCGTCAACTGGGAGTTTAGCAAAATCTTGATAAATCACTGGAAATTCATAATAATCACCTTCACGCTCATCCATAACTTCTCCATCCTTGTCATAAATGGTTATGTTTTCCCCTTCACGGCCATACACTACTTTTTCTACATATGGTCCAAGTGGGTTTGAAGGACGTTTTGATGTTGTTTCCAATAATAGAGGATGTCCTGGGTTGAGATCCCACAACATTTTCAACATCCCTTTTGATTGAAAGAGTAGGGTGTAGGCTGGATTAAGGATCATCGCCATATCTTTCTCTACAATTTCAGTAAGAATATCCATTAGTTCTGGTTCTTCAAGTGCGATGTATTCCCAAGGCACAATTTTGAACAAGAAGTCGAATTGCATAAACTCTCCTTCCTCCAATTCTGCAAAGATGCCTTCATCTGGAGAGAAGGTTATTTCTTCCATGTCCCTGTATTCTACATCAAAGCCAGCTTCCTCGGCGGCGTCATAGATAACATCAGCATTGATCACATCTTCTTCATGACCCATTGTGGTGACTAGGAGCGTAGGTTGCTTATCTGGATTTAAGACTTTCAGCTTTTGGAAATAGTCAATCAGTTCCTTGTATACGTTATTGAATTGACCATAATCTTCAAAGCCATTTAACTCTAAAGTGGCTTTTTGAATGAAGGTAGTTTCAGCAAGAATTGTTGGTGTATCGGAGTTGAATTCAATCAATTTGATTGGTAATCCATCAATCCCTCCTGCTAGATCGAATCTACCAATCAGGTGTTGATGATTTGATTTTGTCCAAGTTAAACGGATCATATCCACTATGTTAGGTGGGATGTTTAGTTCATTCCAAAGATCATTGTTAATCACAAATTCTGTGGCGTCCAAGAACATTTGATATAGTTCCTCACTTGCTTTGTTGAAAGCAGAGACCTCTGATCTGGAAATACCGATCATTTCGGGAGCTAGGTAGAGCCATTCTCCATCTCCAGCAAACCAATCCCAGCCCATGTCTTTAAGAAGATTGAGTGGAAATTCTTTTATTTGTCTGATTCTTCGCTTATCCACCGAAAGACCTTGTGGATTTACCACCACCAAACCCTTTCGAGGAGTTGACTGGTCGTCTCACTGTGGTTCTTTTAGCTGTTTGCTTGATCGTACTTGTAGTCTTAGTCGCTTTTTGATAAGCGCTTGGGGTCTTGTATGCACCTTTGTTGATAGGGCTCGAAAGGCTTCTTCCCATGTAGTATCCCATCATTCCGCCCATGAGCACGCCTCTCATAGAGTTGCTACGTCTTGGGTTATCTGCATCAACGAGTTTAGCTTCTTCGAGTGTGAATGTATCTCTTTGACCATCTAGATACGCAGCGATAATTCTGGAATCTTCGACCTTGTCAACTGAGGTCTCGTTTGTAATTTTGAAAAGCTCTTTTTCTACTTCCTCTACTTCAGTGATTAGTCCTTGCGTGAGCTCATACTTCGTTTCTTCTGTGTACTCAGGTTCTGAGCTACAAGAAGAAAAGATAAGGCTAACGCTTGAAAAAGCTAAGGCACCAATAACGATTGAGTTTTTTATAGAGGGAATGGAACTAAATTTCTTTAATGGGGTCATTGCAATTTTGTTTTAGTGTTTTATTGATACAAACTTAACATTTTTTTTGAATTACTTGAATTTTTGGGGCAAAATAGATGATTTATCAATAGATATTCCCCTGTTAATCTCCAGTTCCAACCTTCTCCACCTTATAAACGAAATACTTCGAGTCTCCTCTCCAGTCAAACTGGTAAAATTTTTCACTGTAATACAGTTTTACTCTTGAGCCACTGTCTACAGCATCTTCGATGGCTGAGACCACCTGTTCGTTGCCTCTAGCCACGGAAAATTCCCAAACGGATGATGCGATATCACTTCCTTCGCTACCCGCTGCTCCTCCCATGTTGAGTTGTCCCTCAAGGGTTTTAAAGACTAAGCCTTTCTTGCTCAATTTCATAACAGTACCTGCTCGGTAGCCTTGGCTATAACTTCCAAAAACGGCATAGGAACCTGCTGCTAAAGCAATAAGTAAAATTACACCAAGAATCATAAAGAGTTTCCGCTTTATTGATCCCTTTTTCTTAGGTTCTTCTTTTGTCGTTGTTGTTTCAGCTGCTGCCTTTGTCATAATAATTGAATTATACTCGTTAGACGTTAATTGGTTACAAAGGTATTGATTTATTCAAAAATATTGTTAAATAAATTGTGAATACAGGTTTTTACCTTCTAACTCGTTGATTACTGTTTCAATACTCAATCTTAATCTGCTCGTTTGTTTATGTTAATGATTTGCAATAATAGCCGAACAAGCCGCGTCCAGCATCCAATATACCTCCTCAAACCCATCATCTCCCCAATACGGATCAGGGATGTTCTGGTTCTGGCCAGGAGCACAGTAATTCATAATTAATTTGACTTTCCCAGCATCCTGCTCACTCGTTGCTAGCCGCTTTACATCATTGTAATTTGATGAATCCATGACCAATATCAAGTCAAACCGATCAAAATCAGTCGATCGAAATTGCCTAGACCGTTGATCTGTAATATCAATGCTATACTTCTTTCCTACCGCCACAGAACGGTCATCTGGAGGATTACCAGAATGGTAATGAGACGTCCCCGCAGAGTCAACCTCCCAACCTGTCAGCGCTCTAGCTTCAAGCTTTGCCTTCAAAATTCCTTCCGCCAATGGCGAACGACAAATATTTCCCAAACAGACCATCAGTACCTTCATGTTAATTATGTATGATCATTTTTTAATGAAGGTGCTTTTCTTCTTAACTCTTCATTTTTTTCACTTCTAAAATCTAAAATCGTTATTCGATATTCTTCCTTCCCTTCTTTCCTTCCACCTCAATCACAACAGGGGCATTCACCAGTTGATATTGCAAATTCAGCACACTCGCATTAATTAGCGTTGACTCTTCACAGCGATACATGCCATAAGCTTCATGGATGTGCCCGAAAATGTGATATTGAGGCTGTACTTCTAGCAATCGCTCCTTCAAATCTGCACACCCAACACGCTCATTTCGCGCTGTGAGATCACCATAGTCCAACGGTGGGCCGTGTGTAATCAAGACATCAACGTCAGTTGGTATCGCGTCCCAGTATTTCCTGATATCAGGACCTCGATCTCGGTTAAACGCCCAATCAAAAAAGCGGGGTGAAATCGGAGATCCCCAAAATGTGATGCCTTCAATGACAATCGATTCGTTTTCAAGATAAATCAAGGAATCTGGCAATAGCTCTTTGAATGTTTCTGGGTGATCTTCCATTAGGAAATCATGATTACCAGCAATAAAAAGCTTGTATTTATGCGGTTGTGCTTCAAACCAATCTAGAAATTGCTTGACTTCAGAGACTGAGCCTCTTGAGGAAACATCTCCTGCATGCAAAAGCATATCTCCAACCGGAAGTTCTAACTGGGCATGCTTACCATGCGTATCAGAAATACAGACTATTTCCATGGATCATTCGGGTTTGTCATCTCATTGTTTATCGGTTGTTCGGCCACCATTGGTTCTGGTGTTCTTTTGTTAAACAGTCCAGTAAATCCGAAGAAACTACCAACTACACCACCAAGAATGTGCGCAAATTGTGAGACTTGATCAGAACCCATACTTTGAAGGACTTCCTTGCCCACAAACAAAAGCGCCACTAGGATAAACGTCAACGGTATTTGTCCCTCTTTTACATTAGTAAAGGAAACAAGCATGATGAACATAAACACAATCCCACTAGCTCCCCACAAGCCTGTACTGAACAAACTGATGTTAAGGAATGCCGTAACAATTGCAGTCAAAATGATCATGATAAACAAATTCACACTCCCGTACTTTTCTTCAATGATTGGCCCAAGTAACAGGATGAAGGTCATATTCCCCATTAAATGTTCTAAGCTAGCATGTCCAACAATGTAGCTGACCAGATTAAAATAATGCAACGGGTTACCTGCATTGAAGTTAGGACCAAGCGAAACAAAAGGACTTAGCGCTTCTAACGTTGACTGATTGGCAAAAAATACCACTGTACAAATCAATGCATAAGTAAGAACTACAGGTGAATTATATCGAATTCCAAATGCCATAAGAGACTTTTTAAAACCTTAATACATCCTAAAATGTATTTAATTAGGTTATTATTATAAATTTCCTGTAAATTAAACTGTTTTTGATTAAAACGCTTGTTTTTTAGAAGAACTAACAAAATTTTACGATTTATGCCATCTAGATCAACTTTTTTCCTTGTTTTTGTCGCTTTATTTATTGCAAATTTTCTAAACGCACAGAATATTGCATTAACGAACTTCGCTTCTGGATTTAATCGACCAGTTGATATTTCGAGTTCTGGAGATAGTTATCTTTATATTACTGAACAAGATGGTTATATTCATAAAGTTGATCAAAATGGAACAACCTTACCCAATGTCTTCCTCGATATAGATGCTCGCGTAAATTCTGGTGCAAATGAACGAGGATTACTAGGCTTAGTGTTTCATCCAAATTACGCTTCAAATGGCTATTTTTATGTCAATTATACGGCAACTGGTGGCGGTGCGACTAAGATTTCCCGATTTTCAGTAGATCCCGCCAATCCAGATGTTGCCCTTCCCAATTCAGAATTCAATCTATTGACCATCCCTCAACCCTATTCTAACCACAATGCTGGTGATTTAGAGTTTGGACCAGATGGTTATCTATACATCCCGCTTGGGGATGGTGGTTCTGGTGGTGATCCAGGCAATCGTTCTCAAAATCCTCAAGACTTGCTAGGCAAAATGCTACGCATTGATGTTGATAATGGTACTCCTTACAGTATTCCCGCTGATAATCCTTATGTAGGTAACGCTGCCGTTCTTGATGAAATTTGGGCAATTGGCTTACGAAACCCTTGGCGCATCAGCTTCGATCGACTAACAGGTGATTTGTATATCGCGGACGTAGGGCAAGACAATTATGAAGAGATTGATGTTCAACCAGCATCGAGTCAAGGAGGAGAAAACTACGGATGGCGTTGCTATGAAGGCAATTCAGTCTTTAACAATAATGGCTGTGGGCCATTAGGGAATTACGTGTTTCCAGTACATGAATATGTCAATAATTTTAGCACAGGTTGCTCCGTTACTGGTGGATATGTTTATCGCGGAACAGAAGAACCAGGACTTTATGGTAAATATATTTACGCTGACTTTTGTACTGGAAATTTCTGGTCTCTAGAACAAAGTGGTGGCGTTTGGACCAATACTCCCATTGGCACCTTTTCCACTCAAAACTATTCGTCCTTCGGAGAAGATAATACGGGTGAATTGTATGTAGCAGGGTTGTCAGATGGAAATATCTATCAAATCGTAGATGCTGCATGCCAAGGACTTATGTTGACTAATACTACCGTAGCAGATTCAAATTGTGATACTGGAAATGATGGTTTGATTGACTTGGACATCCAAGCAGGAGTTCCTTATACAATTGTTTGGTCGAATGGTGAAACAACGGACGGTATTTCTAATTTGTCGCCAGGTACATATTCCGCTACAATTACAGATACGAATGGTTGTCAGCTATTGGTGATGCTACCAATTGGATTTACGAATACGGCGATCATTCCTTCAATTAGTTTTCTTGCGCCGCAAAGTTTAGAAAGCTCTGTAGCAAGCACCTATCAATGGTACGTTGATGGTGTGCTTCTTCAAGGAGAGACTGGCCAAACCGTTACATATACACAAAGTGGAGATTATACGGTAGTGACAACTGACGCCAATGGCTGCATGGCCACAAGTATACCGTATGGCGTTCTAGTGTCAAACGAGGAACCACAATGGTTGAACCGCTTTTCAGTAACTCCAAGTCCGTTTGCACATCAGCTGGAAATTGACTGGAACACAGACGCACGTACTAAGTTAAGGCTAGAACTGATCAATACGTTGGGGCAGACGGTCTATCATACAACTGTAGACCCCATCGGGAATTCTGTATTCGAAACTGACAAACTAGCAGCTGGTATCTACTTTGTACGCTTTGGGACTGAAAATGCTTCAACGGTTCGTAAGGTGGTCAAGCAATAGGCTAATTAGAATTTTTTGGGGCCATCCCTCCGCTGCGCTGCGGGTCGGGCTATCCATTCCAGTACCTCCATAAAATTACGGTACGTCCATTTCTATCCCTTGTCCTTCAATGATATAGTTGGAGGAGGGAAGACGTATGGTGTAATCCCTGATAAGCTCACGTCCTTCAATTCCTTAGAATCTCCACACCAAACCCAATTGAAGGTAATAAGGCAACATCGCATTTACATGATCGCCCTTCGAGTTGGTAGCGCCTGCCTTATAGGTAAGTTCTAAACGGTTTCCTAGTGTTTTTCCTCCTTGCAAACCGTAATACCATTGTCCGCCTGTATTCATATACCATCCGTTTTCTAGCTGTTCGTAGTTAGAATAGAGTAGGTCTGAATGCTTAATGTGAGTTGCTATAAATTGATCATATCCAAACTCAGCTGCTAAATGCCATTTCGGAGCGAAATAGCCAACTGTTAAGCCTGTTTTAGACCCAATTCCTAGTTGTCTGACTAAACCAGTCTCAAGCCTTCTAACAATGGTTAAATATTGCATAGACAAGCTGAATTGGTGTTTTTCGAAGACTTCCATTTGTCCCCCAGCCCGACATTTGAAGTCCTGAAAAGGTTTATTCCCCATCGGCAAAGAGACATCCGCCATCAAGAAAAGTGGTCTGAAGGTGTTAATTTTCCGACCATAACCTAGTTGAGTTGTTAGTCCAAAATCAAAGCCCATTTGAAGCGATACTAGACTTTGTCGATCTTCTGGGATTGATCTCCAATTGATATTCTGCGAAAAAACAAGGTTTATATTGAATAGTAAGGTAAGAGTGATAACAGTTATAATTTTCATTTTAATAATTTTCATTTTGTAAGAAAGAGACAAACGTTGAACCTTAGGCTCTACCGTCCTATATTTATTGGAGATAATTTTTGATAGCAGGATAAAGGCTTTGCCATCCATATTGAGGGACTTCATGTCCACAGTCCTTGATTTCTACAAGTTCAACATTAGAAAACTCGGAAGATAATAATTGAGCGTGCTCTAGACCATAAGCAGTGTTTAGTTCACTGTACACAAATAATACTTTTGGCAGAAAAGCCTTCAGGTTTGTAGTGAAATCCATTTGATCGGTATTTTTCGCGGCAAAATCAAAGGAGGCGCTTTGAGACACCGCACCATATCTCCAAAATGAAGGAGGTGTAAGATCGCCTGTAGCACTTTCTCCAGCCGTAGATAATATCATTTTGTAATCAAGAATATTATGATCACTTCCAGTGATAAATTGGTCTTGGTAAACGACGTCATTGGTCCCTTCCCCAAACAGTTTTATTTTTCTGGTTTTTGCTATATATGTTAGTGTTTGATCCCAGTTAAAACCACCCGGTTCTGTCAGAATGGCATGATCAATTTTAGTTGGATTTTGATTAAGGTAAGCAGCTGCTAGCATCGCACCCCAGGAATGGCCCGCTAAAATCACTTTCTGTTGACTGTTTTGTCTGTAATGATTGATCACTCCGTCCAATTCATCAATATAAATCTGAACGCCTACATAGTGACTTGCATCTAATCGTTGAGACAGCCCTGCACCCATTTGATCATAAAAAACGACATAATAACCATCGTCTGCTAGTTGTTTGAAGTTTAAATTACTACGATAATCTGCGCCAGGTCCTCCATGAATAACTAAGATGATTGGATCACTAGGGTCTCCAAAGGCTTCTGAATGGAGTTTTACTCCATTGACATGGATAGAAGGCAAAGAAAGATCTTCCATAACAGTAAGAGGAACCAAGACGCCATGTGCACTTAAATCTGGACGTTTTTCGCAAGAAAATAAACTAAAAATTAAGCATGCTAATAAAGACAAGCCAATACTTTTCATTGGTATAATGTTTTAGTGAAAAAATGATAAGACAAACATACCGTATTGGCTAAAGGGAAGCGTGTCAACTTTCAAATTGACACTTAAAATTACTCAAATTGAGGTGTCAATTTGTAAGATGACCCTTTGGAATTCATTACAAACCCTTATAAACATTGGGGTTTTACTGTTTACTGTATTGAGAGGGCGTCTTCCCAGTTATTTTCTTGAAATACCGATTAAAAGACGATTTAGAATTGAAACCACACTCGAAGGCAAGTGTCATTAAGGTGTATTTTTGGTTTTCAGGCTTTGCAAGAAGCTTTTTAAACTCGTTTACCCGAAAGGTATTAACATAGTCATAAAAGGATTGTCCACCGTTATTGTTGATGATTTGGGACAAGTAGTTCGGATGGAGTTCTAATTCACTTGCTAATTCACCAAGTGATAGGTTCGCATTTTTATAAAACTGTCCCTCGTTCATCAAGTCATTTAGTCGTTGAAAATGTTCTTCAGCAAGATCCTTGGTGAGTCCTGAATTTCGATACTTTTCTCTTGTAGGAAGCGGTTCGGTTGTCTCCTGATCTACCTCATTGATTAAAGGCTTTTGATGGACTTCTTGAGTATTGTTGAAAATGCTTTTTTGTTGAACACCAAAAAAACCGATCAATATCACAAACACAGCAACTGAGTGAGCAATAATATTATCATTTTGAGTCACGATCACTAAAAACCAAACTAAGCCCATCCCTACAACTAAAAACTGAAGCCAAGACAAACTAATCTCCTCAATATCTGAGAACTGTGATCGGATGTTCTTTTTGTGTTTTATCAATAAAAAGCTACACCAAACAACATAGATTATTCCTGACAGGGAGATACTAACCTGCAAAATTTGGGCAAAAAGGCCGTAATTCTCTCCTCCTTCAAGCTTGAAAATTTCTATTTTCTCTGTCGTAGAGAGTAAGAAAAAAGGAATAAGATATACATAAGCAGATAGAGCCGGAATGAAATGTAATAAAGAAATAGAACGCTTTGGGTGCACTTGATTAGTCACATGAGAAACATAAAAGAACATTAGAACACAATGTAGTAGAGGAAAAGGCATTGAAAAACCTAACAAATGCGGATAATCGTATCGCTGACCAATAGAATCAATGTAATAATAGCCAAGATGAGTAATATATAGCAACATCCATATCAATAAAAGTATGTCAGATTTATTTTTATTCTTCTTTACCAGCAAAAGTGCCAATACAAAAAGAGAAATACTTATTCCAGCTATAAATATCATGAACAATTGTTAACTACGATTCGGCAAATATACGAGTCTAGATAACTAACAATTAATAATTAGCATTTATTCCTTTCGAGTAAACATAAAATCCTTAGCTGTAGCTATAAACAAAAAACCTCTGTCATATGACAGAGGCCCGAACAAAAAACAAAAAACAAACTATAAACCCACTATGAAAACCCGTAGTTAATTAGGAGGGAATGGATGCAATACTTCAACTTATCGTTGGAGTAATGCATTTCGTTAAAAATTATCATTTCTGATCTATTTATTGTTTAACAAACTCCCATCCTTTTTTACAATCACAACGTTTAAATCTACTAGAGAAAAAATGTTGCTTTTGTTTGTCTAGATTAATACTTACGTATCGTTCATTTGACAGTTGTAAGATGCAGAAATACCTAACTCAGCTCAAAATAAAAAATGGAATGTTGTGACAGGAAAAAATGTAAAAAACTAATTTTCGGCCTAGATGGTCAATGGATTAGAAGAAAAAGGGTAGATCGGCTTGTTGTACAGGATTACCTTATATTTATCTAGTTTTGCTTGTGATAAATAGTAAGCGAAGTTTTCCTAATTGTATGAAAATGAGTGTTTTATTTCAGGATAAGTTTGCCAGAATAAACTTGATTTTTAGAATCTTCTACTCGATAAAAATAAACTCCTTTTTCAAGATTGTTTCGTTGAAGATCAAATTGGTCCGATCCAATTTCTTTGTTACGCATCAATCGACCTTGTAAATCATACAACGATAACTGTACTGGAAGCATTGATGCTTCAAATGTAAATGTGGTAACGTCTTCCATTGGGTTTGGAGCAACGTTGATTTCAGGTGCCATCGTTTCTAAATCAACAACGGAAGTCGTCGGATTCATGGTGACACCAGTCGTATCTTCAAGGTAGAAGGCAATGAGCACTTGCATTTCGTCATCGGAGGTATTCCCCCAACAAACTTGAGAAGGACCATTGTTTACATAGTATGCCTCATTCCACAAACCTGATGTGTTGGAAAATTCAACTGGTAGAAAGGGATCGAAGTAACGAACTGGAATGTGCTGATAATCGAAGTAAGGACTAGCGCAGCCTGGCTCACCATTAGGGCAGCTACCATCGTATATTAGATCCAGCTTTTGTCCGAATTCAGTTTCCCAAACCTTAAAGCCAGTTCCTAGTTGATGTGTATGCCCCATTAGCCCCCAGAGGTGGACTTCTCCAATGTTAAAAAGTAAAGGGAGGTAGCCAGTATGGGTTTGTCCATCATTTGGAACACATAATAGCTGATTAGGAAACAGTTCAGCTTTCATTTCTTGAGCAGCTGTTCCAAAGGATTGTGTATAAACATTCAAGTAGACTTCCGCCTTGTAGGGGACATTGTGGTAATTGATATAATGTGTGTTAAGGTCTAGTACCGCATCGTTGTCAAATGTGAAGGCCGACCCTTGAGGCAATCTCAGATCCACAGGTTGCTGTATAGCACTAATCAGGCGCACATCGCTGTGATTCGCGTTCGTTCGCAACCCAGGTGCTGTAGAGAGTGAACTTTGATAATCATTATAGTCATACAGTAAAAAATGATGGGATGAAGTGCCTAGGAATGTTTGAATTCGGTGTACTTCACGATCGTTATTTAGTTCTAGTTCCCATTTTTGGAAATATTCTACGTTCAATCCTAAACTCGGTTCTAGGAAAAACGGGCCCATTTTAATTTGAAAGCCTTCGCTTGGCAATGGTGGTGCTGGTCTACCATTAGGAAAACTAGGTAATCCATTTCCATTATAATAGTCAACTAAAAGCTGCGGATCAACAACTTGGCCATTGTCTGGAGCAGCAAACAACGTCCATTGTCTGATCAATTCTTTTTCGGCATCTGTTAAGCCTTTTGCTCCGTGCGGAGTACCGCCTTGATGTTCTGCATTATCCAAAACGATTGTTGGTTCAAGCGCGTCATGTACTTTTCTAAAGATGAAGCTTCTATCTGGCCGACCCGGGTAAATCTGCTTGTATCCTTTGGATTGAGCATGACTGTTGGCTACTTGCCCATTATAGATTCTATTGTAAACATCCTGTTCAGGGTCAGCTCCTGTTCCTTGTAAATCAAGGTTTCCAGCAGGATTGCTACCACTATGACAGGTAGCACATTTCGCTTGAAATATAGCGTAAACATCTGAGGCAGTAGATTGTGCAACAACAAATTGAATTGAAAAGAATGAAACAAGAAGTAGAATAAATTTATGCATAACAGCCAATTATAACGTTGATTTTAGTTAATCTATTAAGTTCTAAATATAGCCCATATTTCTGTTTTATTTTAATCGGATTGAAAATTAATTCTAGGTAAGCATTTCCTAAGACGTTGAATGATTATTCTCTTTGATCAACTATTTGGTACAAAAGTTCGAAATTGTTTGCTCAATCCCTTGATTCGAAAAACCTTATGCCGATTTGAATGCTATAGTATATTTCTTTCTGGGATATTAATAATTCAGCATGAATATTGCTATATTATGAAAAAATGAAATTTAATTGGGTGGAATGCTAGGGTTGTGCCTTGATTTCTGTGTCTTATATTTAATGGCATAATAAAATATTGTATTGTGTTTTTTGAGATTTTATAAAGTAGCCCCAACTTTTTAGAAGGATTCCTAAATAATATAGCAGATGAATACAAAGTATGATCATGATGGTACCTTAAAAAATAAGCACGCCCATCAACAGGACCACGTCAACTGGAATAGACGCCAATTTCTTTCAATGGGAGGAATGGTTGCTGCAGGATCGTTACTGCTACGCAACTTGCCAGTAAAGGCTATGACCAACCCACTGCTTAACGAAACGATCAATAATCCTAGTAATGACAATATTCTAGTATTAGTTAGATTGTTTGGAGGAAATGATGGGCTCAATACCATAATTCCACACAGTGGAATCAGAAGGCAAGACTATGAGTCGCTAAGACCCAACCTTAAGCGGACAATGGGCGTAGACTACTCCGCTAATCAGATACTAAACGGGTTTAACCATACTACGGGAACTATGTCGAATGGAGAATTTGCACTTCCTGCTCAAATGGATCCGCTAATGCCGATTTGGAATGATGATCGAATGTCTATTATCCATAATGTTGGTTATGACGTCCCAAATCTTTCGCATTTTCTTTCTACAGATCTCTGGTCTAGTGGTACGAATGAAATACTCAATCCTTTATATAAAACAGGGTGGATGGGGCGTTTTCTAGATTATGAGTTGCCTTGTTATGACGTAAGACCTCCTGAGGTTCCACCAGCAATTTTGATTGGACAAACGAGTGATTTGACGTTTATCAATCCGCAAGGAAGTCATATGGCACTTACCTTTTCGAATGTTCAGGAATTCAATGATTTAATAACAAATCAAGAGTTATATCCTCTAGGAGGAATAGGGAATAGTTGTCCTGCGGATATTGAGCACCGTTTCTTAAGAAGAATGGCGAATAACGGCTTTAAGTACAATGATGCGCTTCAAGCAGCGTACAATAGTGTAGGAGCATTTAATGGATATCCTGCTAATAATGAACTAGCTGATCAACTTGCTGTAGTAGGAAGATTAATTCGTGGTGGATTGCCCTCTAGGATTTACATGGTTGAATTAGATGGTTTTGATACACATGGAAATCAGGAAGGTCGCCATTTTACATTACTTCAACAAGTAGCAGAAGCGATGAAAGCATTCCAGGATGAACTTGACTCAGATCCAAATGGATCTAACCAACGTGTGCTAACAGCCGTATATTCAGAATTTGGTAGGACAGTGAGAGAAAATGCAGGAAACAGCACAGACCATGGCAATTTAGCTCCTGTTATGTTGTTCGGGAATGGTATAAATGGTGGTTATTTTGGACAAGGCATGGATCTTAGTCAAGCAGTAGCTACCAATACCACACGAATCAAATTATCTGACCAATCACAGTGGATTGATTTCCGCGATATATATGCCACTTTACTTGAAGAATGGCTCTGTGTGCATCCCGAAATTGTGGATTGTATGTTTAGGGAACACTTTACTCGAGTAAACAACTTGATTTCTAACCCTTGCCAGACACCACAGCTTGATGAAACGATTCTTTTTGGGTTCAACGAGCATCCGGATCTAGCACATACCGTTCAAATCAAATATGCTGTACGGCAACAGTGTGATGTCTCTATTAAAGTATTGGATAATAATGGAGGATTTGTAAAATTGATTGATCAAGGATTGAAAAAACGGGATGCTTATACCACAGATTGGAATTGGCAAGATCCGCAAAATCCAATTGGTGTTTCTCCTGGAGAATACATCTTGCAGTTTCAAATGGGAACAACAGTAAAAGAACGAAAAATTGTGCTTCAATAATAAAATCTAAGACAATGAAATCAACTAAACTTTTTATTCTCCTAGGTTGTTGCTTCTTCTTCGTGAATAGCTTGCAAGCACAATCTTCAAACGATCAATGCTTAACAGCTGTTTTGGTAGAGTCGGGTGCTGCCTGTCAAGATTTATTCAATGAAGGAACGGAGTTTACCGGACCTCAAAACAGCTGTACCCAAGATTCGGTTGGATCGCTTTGGTTTAAATACCATATGGCTCAATCTGGACGGTTAAAAATCAAAACCCAACAAGATTATTACTTGGATAATACCAATTTCAACGATATTGTTACGCTTTATCGGAATTCATGCAGCAATCTTCAATCAATCGATTGTTATAATAATGACAAATACGGCTTTGTTGGAGAAACCGTTTATACCGATCAACTGAACGGAGGAGATACCTTGTGGATAAGAATTTCTGGAGCACAGGATATTTTTGGAAAATGTGCTGGGAAAGTATGTATAGAGGTAGATGTAATCGGTCAAAATGAAGGCTTACCACCTCCTGAAGACAACTGTCAATCAGCAGGAAGCTTAACCGTCAATCAGCCTTGCATCAATGGGACGAACATAAACGCAACATCTGATTGGGCGATTCCAGCGAATTCTCCAAACAGTAGTCACTGTGTTTGGTATACCTTTACACCAGCTGTGGCTTCAGAATATTCCATCAACACACATGCTGGCTTTTCTGATGTCATTACGTTATGGACTGGAGATTGTACTTCAAATAACACGGTTGAATTGGCCTCTTCAGACGAAGGACAGGTCCTCATAACTCCAATGTTAACAGCAGGCCAAACCTACTATGTGCAATTGTGTGGAGCGTTTTCGACGCTTCAGGGTAGTTTCTGCCTTGAAGTGACAGATTCGCGTCCTGTTGCTGTCAATCTATCTGCTTATATGGAAGGGCCGTGGGATGCTTCGGCAAGCGAGATGACCTCTCTTCTTTGGCAATTTGATATGCTCCCTTCTGGTCAACCGTACAACACCGCTCCTTGGAATTACAATGGAAGCGAGGGGGCAGGTTGGGCCATGTCTGACTATCCTGTCAATACAGTTGACTGGGTGTTGGTATCCCTTAGAAGCACAACGCAAGTGGCGGATGAAATAGATCAGGCTGCAGGCTTATTGCTAAAGGACGGAACGGTTCAACTGTTGAATCCAATGGATGTCAGTCAACGGTTTAACGACGCCTATGTAGTGATCGAACATCGGAATCACTTACCAATTATGAGTCCAACCAAAGTACTGATCAACAATGATGTGCTTACGTTTGATTTTACACTGGGCAATAGCTATTTGGGAGGCGCTTCTGGCCAAAAGCCTGTGAATGGTGCTTGGATGATGTATGCTGGAAACGTTGATCAATCTAATCCTTCAGGATATGAGATTACAGGTTCAGATCGGATTATTTGGGGGAATGAAACTGGTATTTTTAATCAGTATAGAGGATCTGACTTTAATCTTGATCGAGATGTGAATGGTGCCGACAGAATACTATGGCAGGCCAATAATGGTATTTTCTCAAACATTCCTAAGTAAACAATCTAATTCAACCTTAAAAATCGTATCTCATGGATAATACGACCACAAACTTCCAATGTCCACTTACTGGAACACTAGCGGTTTACGCTGGTTGGGGAGATAATCAAAATGATCCAGATCCGGATTTAGCCAAACTACGGGATATACAACACTTGTTTAACAGAATGACACTGGGCGCTAATAGAATGGATATAGAATGGGCCCTAAGCAAAACACCAGAACAGGTAGTCGATCGCCTTGTTGATTTAGCCACTGAACAAATAAATGGGGTCTTCACGATCCCTGGTCCAGGGCTTGATATCCATCCTTGGGCTGATAAACGCGTTTACAATGATTGCGAGTTGATTGCACAGTGTGGTGGCGGATATCAACGATCTTTAGCAATCAAAAGAGAATGGATGCAAGGAATGATCGGCGGGAACCATCCCCTAAGTCCTGTCTATGCACCAAGCAATGGTGCGAAAACAGTTGCAGATCAAGAAATAGATCGAGCAAAGCGATTCAAGTATAAAATGTCTTGGTTTTGGAGTAATCATTTCGCAGTACATGAAGAAACGGATGGAGGAGATGTGTGCGGCTTAATGTGGTATAAGTATACATTGGTGCATAATGCACTTGGCAATTTTAAAGAATTTACCAAAGATATTGGACTTTGCCAGGTGATGCTAAGCTACTTAGACGCAGGTGTAAATCGTTACACTGGCGATCCAAATTGGATTCCTAATGAGAATTATGGGAGAGAGTTAATGGAGCTGTTTACCATGGGCGTTGCAGATGGTTCTCCAGGAGATTACACCATCAATGATATTATAGAAATTTCAAAAGTCTTTTCTGGTTGGAGAAGCGAAGGTTGGGCACCACCTGTGCAAGAGTATGGTCAATTCATTTTTCAGCCTAATAATCATGACTGGAATACGAAGACCGTTTTTGGAGTCACGTACACCCCAGTTCCTGATCCTTCTATTGACCTTTCGAATCATCAAACTGCGTGGTCTCAAAACTTAGGTCCCGACCCTAGTTGTACAATTCCTGGTCCTTGCTACTATACCTATGATAACTGGGCACCGCTTACGGATCACCCTCATTGTTTTAAAGGAGATAAAAATGATTTGGAGATCAAAGATGCCTATGCAGAATATGAGAAGGTACATGAAATTCTCTTTGGTGACTTTACTGGGCCAGAGGCTTATAACCAAGCAGATATGGATGTTCGTAAACACCGTATTGCGAAGTTTATTTGTAAAAAGATTTATCAACAGTTTGTCTATAAAAACGTAGGAGCGAATGGAGAGGTGATTATTGAAAATCTTGCAAACCAATTTAAAACCAATTGGGAGCTTGCACCAATCGTTAGGACCTTGCTAAAGAGTCAGCACTTTTTTGAAGCAAAGATTCGAGGTGCTCATATTAAAAGTCATTTAGGAAGTGTATTAGGTGTGCTTACTTCTATGGGCGCTGAGTTTAATTCTGATTATTTTGTAACAAATCAGTTTTTTGATCCGAATCACTATGACCCAAATGATCCTTTTGGCTACCCAAAGGAATATGAACCTGTAGTAGAACCTGCTACAATACCTTCTTATAGCCATTTCAGATGGCGAATTGGTGATTTGGGACATGATTTCTTTACACCTCCAAATGTAAGTGGTTATCCTGGACACCGTGCTTGGATAAATGAGTATTCTATACTTAAACTAGGGAATGAAATTAGTGAAATAATCAAGCATAATTTTAATGATTCTAGAACCTCTGTACCACTGAAATGGAGAGATTTCTTAGTAGATGTTAGCAATAATTCAAGTGATCCTGAAGTCATCGCTACTGCAGTAGTCAAGCATTTTGTTATTGTTGATTTAAAACCAGAACAGATTGAACGGGCAGTGATTGCCTTTAAATGGACCATTCCTTCCAACTATTTTGATGATGGAATTTGGTCATTAAATTATAATATTTCATGGACGGTTAATCAATATAAATCACTTATGGGCTTTATTGTCAGACAACCTGAATTTTTCATGTCTTAACGATTATCAATCTTAATTACTTAAAGCAAATCAGACATGTACTAATAAAGCAATCATGAATACTACGACTACTAACTCTCAATGTCCAATTTCAGGAACTCTTGCTGTTTATTCAGGATGGGGTGTTAATCAAAACTCTTCTGATCCTGATTTAGCGAAACTACGTGATATCCAGCATTTGTTTAACAGAATGACGCTAGGTGCAAATCGAATGGATATTGAGTGGGCACTGGACAAAACGCCTGAGCAAGTTGTCGATCGTTTGATCGACTTAGCAACAGAGCAAATCAATGGTGAATTCACTATCCCGCCACCTGGGCTAAACGTTCATCCTTGGGGAGACAAAAGAGTCTATGATGATTGTGATTTGATCTCCCAGTGCATCAGTGCTTATCATCGAGGAATTTCGCTTAAACGAGAATGGACACACGGACTGATCGGAGGAAACCATCCGCTAAACCCAATTTACCCTCCTAGTAATGGGACTAAAACCATCCTAGATCAGGAAAAAGATCGGGCGAAACGGTTTAAGTATAAATTGTCTTGGTTTTGGAGCAATCACTTTGTGGTTCACGAAAATTCTGATAATGATCGAACTGGTTTAATGTGGTACAAGTATATGTTGGTTCATCATGCACTAGGAAACTTTAAGGACTTTACGAAAGACATCGGTTTGTCTCAAGTTATGTTGAATTATCTAGACGCAGGAAAAAACAGTTATAAGGGTGATCCAAACTGGATTCCTAATGAAAATTATGGTCGGGAACTGCTAGAATTGTTTACCATGGGTGTTGCTGACGGGTCGCCAGGAGACTATACCATTGATGACATTGTTAATTTATCGAAAGTCTTTTCTGGATGGAGAGGGGAGCAATGGCTGCCACCTACTCAGGAATTTGGCACCCATATTTTTCAACCGAATCTTCATGACTGGAACACAAAAACTGTGTTTGGGGTGACTTATACACCAGTACCTGATCCGTCTATTGATCTTTCAAATCATTACACAGCATCTTCACAAAACCTTGGACCAGATCCAAATTGTCCGTCTCCATCTGGTTGTTCTCAATATTATGATCGATGGCTTCCATTAACGGATCATCCGAACTGTTTTAAGGGAGATGCAAACGCTTTGGAGATTCGAGATGCCTACAATGAATACGAAAAGGTACACGATATTCTGTTTGGTGATTTTACGGGGCCAGAGTCCTACAATCAAGCGGAAATGGATGTTCGAAAAAACAGGATCGCACAGTTTATATGCAAGAAGATTTACCAGTTTTTTGTGTACCAAAATCCAGATTCGAATGGCGATCTGATTATTGAAAATCTTGCAAACCAATTTAAAGTCAATTGGGAGCTTGAGCCAGTCATTAGAACCTTATTGAAAAGTCAACACTTTTTTCATGCTAAGGTACGGGGTGCACGCATTAAAAGTCATTTGGGCTCTGCATTAGGAATGCTCACCACGCTTGCCGCAGAATACAATTCTGATTATTTTTTAACCAACCAATTCTTTGATTCCAATCATTATGATCCAAACGATCCGTATGGTTATCCAAACACCACTATTCCTTATGTTGAATCAAGTACAGTAACTACCTACAAAACATTTTTATGGCGCTTTGGTAGAATGGGGCATGATTTCTTTCAACCACCAAATGTAGATGGATTTCCAGGATATCGAACGTGGATTAATGAGTATTCGTTTTTAAAATTAGGTGCGGAACTAGGCAATACCATAAGTAATAGTTTTAATGACTCAAGAACTTCAGTTCATCAAAAATGGAGAGATTTCCTTGTAGATATTAGCAATAATTCAAGTGATCCTGAAGTGATTACAAGAGAAGTTGTTAATCATTTTGTTCTAATTGATCTAGCGCCTGAGCAAATTGAGCGGGCTGTTCTAGCTTTTAAATGGACCATTCCTTCCAATTATTTTGACGATGGAACGTGGAATCTAAACTATAACCCATCATGGACAGTCAATCAGTTTAAATCGTTAATGAAGTTTATTGTTCGACAACCTGAGTATTTCATGTCTTGATACCATTAAAAACGTATATCTATTACTTCCCGAACAACACCTCCACTCCCAACACATAACGGTGTGCAATTTTAGAGAAAGCAGTTTGATTAATAAACACGCCTTTCCCGGATGTTAATTGTAGTTGATAGCCACCAGTTAGTTTAAGATTAGAATGAACGAGAATGGCAACGCCGCCTGCTACACCATAACTAAGGTTAAATCTCTTCGTTTTAGGTAAATCGGAAAGCTCAACCACTGCATCATTGAAAACCGTTTTTCCAGTAGAACTCATCCGATAGGAAGGAGCCAAATAGATACCACCAGAAAGTTCCAACCATTTTGCAACAGAAAGGTGTTGATTAAGTCCAAAACTGATTCCAGCCATTCGTGTATAATTATTGTGATAATAACGATCATATTGAATGATTTGGGTGGTCCCGTTAACATTCAAATAGGTCCCTGCTTCATGTCGATGCTGAAAGATCGAGTGATATTCATCGTACTGAAACCCAATAGACAAACTGGTTTTTGGACCAATGTAAGCACGAAGGCCAACACTGACAGACAACCCGTTTGAAGCATCTAACTGATCAAAGGGAAGGGAATCGATTTGAGTTTTTACTGTGAAGGTATTAGGTCCTGCGTGTGCAAAAATCGCGATGTTTTTTGAAGCTGATTTTGACGTTTTTTTCTTTTTATTTAAAAACTTGAATGTCAACGATTCAGGGGTTTGTTGTACCTGATTCAATGGCTTGCTTGGTAGGAAGGCAATTGTTTTGTTTACAGCCTTTTTAATTGTTTTTTCTGTAGTTGTAGGCTGCTTGTTTGTTGATGATTGGTCTATTGTCTTTTCAATGATTAGTAGCTGTTGATTGCTAGATTGTTGTTGGTTTGTTTGTTGATTTCCAATAGAGATTGTTGGTTCTGTCGGCAAATGAGAGGAGGACTGATTTGAGTTAAATGTACTAGTTGTTTGTTGAGTTGTTTGCTTGCTCGGGTTGGGAAGAGTCGCTGTAAAATTGTAGTTTGATCTAATTGTTTGAATTGGAGGAGTTTTTTCTTTTAGTGTTCCCATTGCATTTTTTGTATTCGGTGTCTTCTCCATTGAATTAGGAGGAGTGGAGGTGTTTGATGATGGTAATTTGTCTTCCGATTTGGTTGATTGCTTGGTGTCAACTAGCTTGTTTTGTTCAATAGAAGTTGAAGGATCAGGTGTTTGATTTTGGTTGACGACAAGAGAAGAATTATTCGTATTCAACAAGGAATAAATCAATACTGAACTTACTAGAAGTGCAAACGGAATTAAGATAAGCAGGAAGCGTTTCTTGTTACGCTTTTTAGGAATCGGAATATCCATATGCTCCCAGGCAAGTTCATCTGGAGTGGTCCATTCGTCCTTGAAAATCTTATTGATATATTGGTCAAAATTGTTCTGTTCCTTCATTTCTAAGATTGTTTAAGCGTTGAAGTAATCGCTTGCTGAGCCCATTTTCTGGCTCTATTTAAAATAACTCTTGATGACGATTCACTGATGTTTAGCTGTTCGGAAATCTCATTGTGTGAATATCCATCGATAATAAACAAGTTGAATACCGCTCTATATTTCTCAGGCATCCTACTTAGCACCTGCAAAATGTACTCTTTATCAATTGCCCCATATTGTGGTTCAACAATATGTTGCTTTAGTTGATCATGCACATCTGAGAGTTCTTCCATGTACACATTCTCCCAGTATTTTCTTTTCTGATTGATGATCTGATTGATGCAAATTCTGGTCAACCAGGTTTTAAATCCTGCTTTATCGGATTGATAGCGCTCTAAAGATTTAAACACTTCGATAAAGGTGATTTGAATTTGATCCTTGATCTCTGAGTTCTTTAGTCCATAACGCTTGCAGATTCCGTAGCAATAGCCGACATATCGCTGATAAATTGCCTTATAAGCTAGTTGATCCCCATTAAGGCAATCTTTGATTATGTCAAGATCTGCTTTCATTTAATCTGTTAACCTTTTAGTCGCAAAAAACGGATTGTTGCACAATTAGAGCTGAAAAATTTGCAGAATAAGGCAAAAACTTGGATGGCAGTAATGTAGAATCCAAAACAAGAAAGTTTCCGGTCATCGATCCATCCACAATAGTCCCATTATTAGAATCAATCGTTATGATTGGAGACACATCGAATATCACCTGTAATAATCCGGGAACACCAGTTGTGCTAGGTCCAAAAACAGCCCCTCCCAATGTATAGGTATAAAGAGAATCTACTTTGTAATGAAAAACAAAATCATCCTCTGCAAAATCCGTTAAATTCATTACGGTATCAAGTAAAACTTGTTTGTTTGAAACGGCTAAAAACTCACCACTAGAGCTAATACAGTACTCTGCATAGGCATTGGTAGTAATCATCCTACCATTTACGATCATTTCTACTTTGGTCTCAATTGGCTTTTCTTCTGTTTCCAAGGTTACAGAGTTTTCTTTTTTACAAGAAGTGAATGCCAACATCATTAATACGAAAAAGCAAAGTAGCAATTGAGAATTTCTATTTTTCATTTGATTACGATTCAATATAAAAAAATGAACTGGATGAACGTTTATTCATCCAATTCAATTCAATCAATTTAAAATGGACAAAGTACAGATTGTTGTATAATCTGAGCGCTGAAGTTTGCAGTATAGGGTAATGGTATTGATGGTACGTAATTTGTATCCAATGCCATAAATGTTCCAGACATGGTTCCATCTACAACAGTTCCATTATTAGAAGTTATATTCACTACTGGATCTGTTGAGAAAATAGCTTGTAGTAAATTCGGCACGCCTGTAGTAGCAGAACCAAACACAGCCCCTCCAAGGGTATACGTGTTGCCTGGTTCAATCCTTTGGTGGAATACAAAATCATCTTCTGCAAAGTCCGATAAATTCATTGTAGTATCCAGCAAGACCTGTTTATTTGAAACGGCTAAAAAAGAACCGCTCGGATCTACACAGTATTCAGCATAAGCGTTTGTAGTGAATGTTCTACCATTAATATTAAGTATAAATTCATTAGCTTCAAAAGTATTCTCTGCTTCCACGGAAATCTGTGCATCTGAATCCCCTTTAAAGGATGAGAACAATTCCTCCTTTGAACAAGAAGTAAACAATAAACAAGTTGAGATTAGGGCAAACAGTGATAATTTAAAAATGTTATTTTTCATTATTATAAATTTTAAGTAATTTGACTAAGCTTAGAATAAATTTTAGTTACAATTTTATATTACCATATCAAGGCCCAAGCGTTACAGAATTAATGAAAAAACAATGCATTTTTATTTATTAATATGTAATCAAAAGAAAATCAGACACCATTCAACCCGCATTTTATTTTGCCTTTTCTTAAGTAGCGAATCGTTTTTAACATACTAAAGGGTTTATACGACGAAAGCAAGGGATAAGCTATCCACTATCAGTATTTTATTAATTGCTTAAGTAAGCTAGTGACCCTGAATCAGTATGACAAGGAAGCCTGTAATGCATTGACTGAAGAGATTCGCGTACTTCACTCATTGCCGGAAAAGTACTGGTTTATCAAGCAGTTGGAAGCTTAGATTGAATCTATTGAAAAAAGACTGCCCACCTCAAGATTTCCTTAAGTATATCATTTCTAAAACACCAATGAATTAATTTCGAATAATTGAAAATAAGCCTTTTAGGAATGCAAGCATTAATTGTTCAGGTCAATTGTTCAAATATCCTAAAAATCCAAGTTCTACTTACGAATCACACCACCTAGTTGATTCTCCACCGCATACATCACTTTGTTCACAACAGCATCCACATCTTTGTCTTTCAATGTCTTCTGCGGATCTTGAAACACCATGCTAATCGAATAGGATTTTTTGTCTTTGCCAACCTTTTCCTCATTCACGTATACGTCAAATAGATTAACTGATTGTAGGATTTTTTTGCCTTGTTTTTTAACGATGCCTTCGATCTGAGCAAAGGTGGTCTTTTTATCCAATACCATAGCAAGATCTCTTCTAGAAGACGGAAACTTAGGCATATCTTTAAAGACGATCTTGTGTTTCTTCAAGGATTTCATGATGACATCCCAGTTGAAATCAGCAAAATAGACATCAGACTTTACCCCAAAGGTCTTGAGCCGCGCCTTGCTTAGTTTTCCAAAGTTGACCAGTTTATTTGGGCCACGGAAATAAGACAACCCGTACACAAAATCAGGGTCTGTCAGTTCATCTGATTGATAGCCCTTAATCCCCAATCGAGACAACACACTTTCTGCCATTGACTTGACGGTGTAAAACCCAACTTCCTGATTGGTTTGTAACCAGCTATCTCCATTGTTGCTCCCAGTTAAGACCAAACCTAAATGAGCTGTCTCCTTGTATTCGCCTTCTTGTTTCGAGTAGGTATTGCCAAATTCAAACAACTTCACATCTGGATTTTGACGATTGTGATTGTGCGCAACTGCCTCTAACATTGTCACTAGGATGTTTGGACGCATCAAATCTAAGTGTTGATTGGAGGTATTGTTGACAAAAACGTAATCAGCATGCTCACTCGCTTTGTCAAAGTATTTTGATTGGGTAATCGACATGCCCATCATTTCACTATAACCATTGCCAATAAGGAAATCACCAATTACATTTTTGATTTTGTACGACTCTGGGGGATTGGTAAACGCAAGGGAGCTTTTCACTGCATTAGAGTAGTCTACCTTGTTAAATCCATAGATTCTAAGAATCTCTTCAATCACATCCACCTCTCTAGTTACATCCATCTTATTGGTTGGGATCGCCACGTTAAACAACCCTGTTGTATCATTATAAGGCTCCAGTATTTCAATATGCAATGCATCAAAAATCTCCTTGATCTGATCAGGAGTCATCTCCGTCCCAATCAAGCGATTAACGTTGCTCACCGACACGTTGATTTCTTGTCGTTTGATTTCTTCTGGGTAGAGGTCGACAATGTCAGAGTCAATATAACCGCCAGCTATTTCCATAATTAACCATGCAGCACGCTTCAGTGCCTTAACTGTGCGGTTAGGGTCGCTTCCCTTCTCAAATACTTTTGCGGCGTCTGTGCGCAGGTTATGGCGCATGCTTGATCGTCTATTCGATTTAGCATTAAAGTGCGCTGCCTCTAGGAAAATAGAAGTTGTAGTGTCAGATACACCAGAAGTGAGGCCACCAAACACACCACCAATACACATCGGCTTGCTGTTGCCATCACAAATCATTAAATCTTCCGCGTTTAGTTTTCGAGTGACTTCATCAAGAGTCGTGAACTCAGTTCCTTCTGGTAGCGTTTTGACAATGATCTTATTGTCTGTTACGTGCTCCATGTCAAAAGCATGAAGTGGCTGTCCTAGTTCGTGGAGTACAAAGTTGGTAATGTCTACCACGTTATTTGTTGTTCGGATCCCAATTGATGCTAGGCGGTTGACTAGCCATTCTGGAGATGCTGCTACAGTGATACCAGAGATTGTAACACCTGAATATCTAGGACAAAGTGCGGTGTTTTCCACTTCCACAGTGACCTGTCCACTCTTTTCTTTTATCGTGAGATCATCCATTTTGGGCCAGCTGACTTTTCCGTCACCTCCGTAGTTGATTTTGAGTGCTGCGGCGAGGTCTTCTGCTGTACCGATGTGCGATGTCCCATCTGAGCGGTTGGGCGTCAGGCCAATTTCATACACGTAATCCGTTTCTATATTAAAGACTTCGGAAGCCGCAGTCCCAGGTTGGAGTTGCGCATCAAGGACCATTATACCATCATGCGATTTCCCTAGGCCGATTTCGTCTTCTGCGCAGATCATTCCAAACGATTCAGCTCCTCTAATTTTCGCTTTTTTGATTTTAAATGGCTCGCCATCAACAGGGTAGAGTGTGCTGCCTACGGTGGCTACGACTACTTTTTGTCCAGCCGCTACATTTGGTGCTCCACAAACAATTTGCACGTCTGCTTCTCCACCGATGTCTACAGTAGTGACGGCTAGTTTGTCTGCGTCAGGGTGCTTTTCTCTTGTTTTTACATGACCGACAACAATGCCTTCAAGGCTGCCAGGAATACTTTCAAACTTGTCTACACCTTCCACTTCAAGACCGATTTCGGTGAGGATGTCACCTAACTCGTTGACTGGTAGGTTGATATCTATATATTGCTTAAGCCAGTTGTAAGAAACTTTCATTCGTGTTGTTTTAAGACTGCAAATTTAATTGTTTTCAGATGCATTACTATTTTTTACTTACTTTTCTTCAACCACTTTTTTGTTGAAATCGTTCATTAAAGAAATTAAATTCAGAATTTCAAGTGTAGAAGGGTTGAAACGATACCTAAATTTTAAAAGAAAAATTGCCATCAAATTTAGATGGAACTTTTGCTTATTGAACCTGTAAAGGCTGCACTGGGTCTGTTGTTGTACTTGAGTATCTTTCTATCCGTAGACTGAAACCATCTGCCGAATCCCCTGTCCGTATACTTGTAAAATAAAAGTCATATTTACCTACAATAAAGATTCTCCATTGAGTTTTTCACTTACATTGTTTACCTTGTCTAATAAGGAAAACACTCAACGAATACCTCAAATTTACTTATGAAATGCTGCTGGTACATTAAATTCTGCTTCCTACTCAACTTTTCTTTTATTGTCATTCTCTTGAATGGACAAATCGTTATTAATGAAGTGTGCACAAGCAATAGTCAAGTAGTAACCGACGATTTTGGTAAGACTTCCGACTGGATTGAATTGTACAATGCAAGCAATGCTGAAATCTCAATAAAGGGATGGTTTATTAGTGATAACATCAATGAATTTCAAAAGTGGCGGATCCCTGATGTTACCATTCCTGCCTATGGATATCACCTTGTATTTGCCAATGATGAAGACACCTGGTTGCAGTTTCCAAGTACAAATTTTAAGCTTTCAAGTGCGGGTGAAGACCTTGTCCTTAGTTCAAAAGATAGTTTTGTGGTTGATCAAGTATACTGCCCTGCGCTAGCCTCAAATCAGTCGTATGGTAGAATCCCGGATGGTGCGTCCAACTGGCAAACGATTGCCGTGCCTTCTCCTTTAGTCAGCAATACCAATATCCCTTTACTGGATCGAATTGCGGCACCAACATATGCTGGCAATAAGCGGTTTTTCGAAGCACAGACGAAGATTGAGCTGGAGGCGGTTCCAAATGCTACGATCTACTACACAGACAATGGTGACATTCCTACATCGAACAGCCTGCTCTATACGGGGTCAATCTCTATTTTAAAAACAACCGTTATAAAAGCCATCGCAGTGCTACCTGACCATTTGCCTTCCGCGGTAAGTACGTTTACCTATTTTGTAGGCGTAAAGCATGAATTGCCTGTGATTTCATTATCTACTAGTCCTTATAATTTTAACGATATCGATGTTGGTATCTTAATTACTGGCAACAATGCTAGCAGCGCTTGGCCATATTGGGGAGCCAATTATTGGTCGGATAAAGAAGTTCCTGTTTATGTAGAATACTTTGAGGATAACCAAACGCTTGCCTTTGCGAATCAATTCGATACTCAGGTACATGGAGGAAGAGGGGCGAGAACCAATCGACAAAAACCATTACGGCTAGAAGTCAAGAAGAAATATGGCTCATCTACAGTGACCTATCCTTTCTTTAAGGATCGGGATCGGACGACTTATAAGCGAATGGTTTTACGGAATGCGAGTGGTGATTATAACAATGCACATTTCAGAGATGCTTTTCTTGCTCGATATTTTATGAAGGAAGAATTGAATTTAGATGTGTTGGCTTACCAGCCAGTTGTGATGTACTTGAACGGTGGTTACTACGGCGTGATCAATAACCGGGAGAAGTCGGATAAATACTATTTAGAACACAATTATGGTGTTGATATCGATCGGCTAGATCTCCTAGAAGAAGACACCTTGATCAACGTTGGGGATTACACTATTTTTGATAGTATGTATCAATTTGTGTTTACAAATGATTTAAGTATTGATGCAAATTATCAAAAAGCAACCACCTTTTTTGATGTAGAAAATATTGCTGAAACCTTTATTGTTCAACTCGGTCTAAACAATAATGATTGGCTTGGAAACAATATAAAATATTGGCGGGAAAGAAAGGAAAATGCCCGTTGGCGCTACTTGGTGTTTGATATGGACATTGCTATGGGGAGGCACGGGTGGACCACCTACGATTATGATCTATTAGCAGAGAAAATGGCAGATCCTGGCACCAATCGACATGTTAATATTTTTAAGGCTTTGTTAGAGAATACCACTTTTCGAAACTATTTCCTAAACCGACATGCAGACTTACTGAATACGACCTTTAGAAAAGAAGTGTTTAGCCAAGAGCTTGATCGAACAATTGAACTGCTAGATGCAGATATCCGACAACATTTCATCCGTTGGGATGCTTGTGGTTACTCCTGTTGGACAGATACTTACTTGCCGGTATTGTACGATTATATTGAAAATCGTCCTACACATGTAAGACAACATTTGATTGACTACTTCGAGCTAGAAAAAGAAGTAGAGTTGTCGATCAACACGTTCCCGCAAGGCGCTGGTAATATAAAAATCAATACGATTACCCCCGAACGATTACCATGGAATGGGAAATACTTTGATGGGGTTCCGGTTACCATTACGATTGAGCCAAAGCCAGGTTTCCGCTTTAGTCATTGGCAGATACAAAGTGAAATTCCCAAGAAAATTGATGCTCCTGTTATCACCCAAAACTTTTCTACTGATGATGAAATCATCGCTTATTTTGAAAACGATTCGGACGCTCTAGCAATCATAGGGGCAAATCACGGTGTTGATGGAGAGCTTGAGCTGGTGCTTGATCTCTCTGGACCTGCAACAGTTGAGTTAAAAGTATTTGATGCACTCGGAAAGCTGATTACGGAGGTTCCTTCAATGCCAATGAATGGTGGCCGCCAGCTGTTCAGTCTTGACTTGCCACCGGTGGCTGCTGGTATCTTTATGGTTTATGCCTCGGATGGGAAGACGAATGACGTGACAAAATTCGTCATCGGGCAGTAATCAAACAATGTGTCTTCTGAGTGCTGTTTTGGAGCCTGCGAGGTCCGGGTAATATCCTTCTTTTTCAAATTCTGGTTTGCGCTGCTCATAAAAAACTGTTTTTTTGTCTAAGTGCATAACCTCACTAGGGTTGACATTATGGCTTTAGAACTGCAAATTGTTTTTAGGAAGTGGTGATTGAAAGTTGTACCTCAGAGAGCCGACCGCATACCATTATTCGTTAGCTACAAGCGAGTACAGAAAAAAGCCAACCCTCAAAAAAAGTAATGTGTCTGAAAGATGCTTTGCTTTTCTGCTAACTCGCGACCTATTACCACCCACCCACCACGTTTATTCAATTTTTGAGAAAATAGTTATTAACAAAAGAACAGCCTGTAAATGACTGTATATCAAAACCTAGCAGAAGATTTTTAATTCTCTGTCTAAATTAGAATACGCCTACTAGAAAATTTTAACTTGATTATTAAAAATATTTTCCCGATATTTGCTCCTATAACAATACCTACTAATTTCGTGAAGCAAGCAAAAGACATCATAACATCCATAAAGTACGGACCGCATTTCAGGACTGAAAAGGAGGGAAACGTCAAGTACTTAAAAGGAAATCAATTCGATGAGGATTTTGAGTTGACGCTTTTTAATGATAGCTACATCCAAATAGATGCTGATGATAAGAATGTCCTGCTTGAAGAGAATGATGTCATTCTTGCAGCAAAGGGATTTCGGAATTTTGCTTGGAAATATTCAGCAGAAGTAGGTGCATGCGTCGCCTCCTCTCTTTTCTATGTGATCAAATTAAATCAGGAGGTGATCAACGCAGACTACTTCACCATGGCGATCAACGCTCCACGCATCCAACATAAATTAAAAAATGTAGGACTGGGAGCAACGATACCTGCGATACCAAAGCATGAATTATTGAGAATCAAAATAGCGGTTCCTCCTATGGCTGAACAACTTAAAGCTGTAGAAATCTATACCTTACTTAATCAACAAATACGCATAGAACGAGCGATTCTTAATAAACGACTCCTTATTAAAAAGGAATTACTTAATTTGCTAACTGAGCAACGATAGAGCGTTACTTCTCTTTAAAAATTAAAATATGAAACTCACGCAAGACATTATCAATAACCAAGTCTGGAAAGCCTGTGACACGTTCAGAGGCACAATAGACGCCACCCAATACAAGGACTACATTCTCACCATGCTCTTCGTCAAATACATCTCTGATGTACTGAAAGAAAAGAAAGAAGAGTACACCGCCAAGTATGCTGGTGACGCTACCAGAATAGAAAGAGCCATGAAGCACGAACGCTTCAAAGTACCGAATCAAAGTACCTTTGAATTTCTGTACGAGAAACGAAATGAGCCGAATCTCGGTGAACTCATCAACATCGCTCTTGAAGAGATCGAAGAGGCCAATCGTTCTAAGCTGGAAGGCGTGTTTAGAAACATAGATTTCAACTCTGAACCTAACCTCGGCCCAACAAAAGATCGTAATCGAAGACTCAAAAACTTACTCTCAGATTTTGCAGTGCTGGATTTACGACCTTCAAACCTGGAAGGCAATGACATCATCGGTGACGCCTACGAATTCCTAATCAGTAGGTTTGCTTCGGATGCCGGCAAGAAAGCAGGAGAATTTTATACGCCTTCTGAAGTATCTACCTTATTGGCGAAGCTGGTAGAACCCAAGGACGGAGAACGCATATGCGATCCCACCTGCGGATCAGGTTCACTGCTCTTGAAAGCCGCAAAAGAAGTAGGCAGCAAAAACGTCTCGCTATACGGACAAGAAGTAAACGGTAGCACCTGGGCATTGGCAAGAATGAATATGTTCCTGCACGAAATGGACAACGCCAGAATAGAATGGGGAGACACCCTCAACAATCCCCAACTCCGAGAAGAAGACAGCCTCATGAAGTTTGACGTCGTAGTAGCCAATCCACCGTTCTCCCTCGATAAGTGGGGAGCAGATGAAGCCAGTGCTGACAGATACAACAGATTCCACAGAGGAGTGCCGCCTAAGAGCAAGGGCGACTATGCCTTCATCACCCACATGATAGAAACACTCAACGAACACGGACGAGCAGGCGTTGTCTTGCCACATGGTGTGCTCTTCAGAGGCAGCAGCGAAGGCAAAATCAGAAAACAACTCATCGATGAAAATCTCCTGAAAGTAGTCATCGGCTTACCTGCGAACCTCTTCTTCGGAACGGGTATCCCAGCGACCATCTTAATCTTCGACAAAACCAAGACAACTGATGAAGTCCTCTTCATTGATGCCAGTAATGAGTTCGAAAGTGGCAAGAACCAAAACAAGCTTTCTGATGATAATATTCAAAAGATATTTGACACTTTAAAATCTTGGAAAACTATAGACAAATACAGCTACGTCGCTAAAAAAGAAGAGATCATCGAGAATGATTACAATCTCAATATTCCTCGCTATGTCGATACTTTTGAAGAAGAAGAGCCTGTCGATATTGCAACGACACAACTAGAGATTGCGGAACTAAAAAAGGAGTTAGTGCGTGTAGAAAATCAGATGGCGGATTATTTAAAAGAATTGGGATATTAGAATGTCTGAACAGGATATCTAAGATTATAAGATCAGACAAGATCAATCCTTCAATAAAAATCATGAACATCTTTACATCTTTACATCTTAAAAATCATGTTCAGACAAAAGAAACAACACAATGACAACAACAGAAGTAAAAGCAGGCTATAAAAAAACTAAGTTGGGTTGGATTCCGACCACTTGGGGTGTTGTTAGAATAAATGATTTCTCAAATATAGACAAGGATTCATTGAAAAGTTCTTGTGATCCCGATTTTGAATTCTCTTATATCTCATTATCGGATGTAAATAATGGCTCAGTCAACGTTGATTTAGATATATATCAATTCAGAGACGCTCCTTCAAGAGCAAGAAGAATTGTTTTTAAGCAAGATGTGCTTTTAGCTACAGTTAGACCGAATCTAAAATCATTTGCTTTTGTTTCTAAATTGAATGGACCAACTATTGCCTCGACAGGGTTTGCTGTTATTTCTTGCAAAGAAGATTTGGATCCTAGATTTCTGTTTCACAATTTATTTAGCAGAGCCTCATCGGCTCAATTCTATTCCTTAGTTGTTGGATCAAACTATCCTGCCATTAATTCTTCTGATGTAAAGAAATTTAAAATCCCCCTCCCCCCACTCCCCGAACAAAAAAAGATCGCCGACATCCTCTCTACTTGGGACAAAGCCATCGAAACGACCCAAGCCCTCCTCCAAAAACTGGAGCTCCGCAAGAAAGGACTGATGCAGCAGTTGTTGACTGGGAAGAAGCGATTACCTGGGTTTAGTGGGGAGTGGGAGGAGGTTGAACTTCAGAATTCTGTTAAACAGGAACTTAGGCCTAAGGACAAGCCTTCTAAACCGTATTTAGCATTAGGATTGAGAAGTCACGGGAAAGGAATATTTCATAAACCTAATTTTGATCCTGCGTCAATTATGATGACCACATTATACGAAGTTTTAGAAAATGATTTGGTTGTAAATATAACTTTTGCATGGGAGCATGCTATTGCAGTAGCAGCAAAGGTAGATGAAGGTGGTCTTGTTTCACATAGGTTTCCAACGTATTCATTTCTAGAAAAAATTTCATACTCTCAATTTTTTAAATATTTTTTTCTTCAAAAGAGATTTAAATATTTATTAGGTATGATTTCTCCTGGTGGGGCTGGGAGAAATAGAGTAATGAGTAAGAAGGATTTTCTTAAAATAAAAGTTGTAGTACCTTCTTATAAAGAACAAATCGCCATTGCTCAAGTCCTCTCTAAAGCTGATGAAGAGATTAGTCAGACTCAAAATTATTTAGATAGTTTACAAACTCAGAAAAAAGGCTTGATGCAGCAATTGTTGACGGGGCAAAAAAGGGTTAAGGTATGAGTGAGGATTTGATAGAAATATTTGATGATAAAAGCTATGACCATTTATTGGAATCTATCAAATCTCGTATACATCAATCTCAACATCAGGTAGCAATGTATGTCAATAGCGAATTGTTATTCACTTACTGGAATATTGGACAGGCGCTGAATGTAGAAAATGAACGACAAGGTTGGGGTGCTAAAGTAGTAGATCAATTGGCGCAGGATCTTAAATCCAGTTTTCCTACCATGAAAGGCTTGAGCAAACGAAACTTACAATATATGATGCGATTTTCGACGGAATGGGCTATTGAACCAATTGTGCAGCCAGTGGCTGCACAAATTCAAAATGTTGATAGTCAAGAAGATATAATTATGCAGCCAGTGGCTGCACAATTTAAAGCTTTTGAATCCCAAACATTTGCAAGGGTACCATGGAGCCACCATATGTTGTTGCTTGACAAAATCGAAACCAAAGAAGAAAGATTATTTTATTGCGAACAAATTATGGCTAACAACTGGTCTAAAAGAGTCCTTGTCAACAAGATCGCTCAAGACCTGTATCAGAGTCATGGGCAGCTTGCGAACAACTTTGTCGAAGTCCTGCCTGCTGATCAATCCGCCTTGGTCAAGGAGACGTTTAAGGACCCTTATTTTTTTGATTTTTTGCAATTAGGAGAGGAGTCATCCGAAAGAGAAATAGAAGATAGTTTAACTAGCCAGATAGGAAAATTCCTATTAGAGTTGGGGGCAGGATTTGCATATCTAGGAAGACAATACAAATTAGAAGTAGGAGGACAAGAATACTTCTTAGATCTACTTTTCTTCCACACTAAGCTCAATTGCTATGTCAATATTGAACTGAAAATAGATGCTTTCAAGCCAGAATATGCAGGTAAATCGCAATTTTATTTAACGGCCATTGATGAAAAGCTAAAAGGGGAACATCATCAGCCATCAGTCGGTATAATCCTTTGTAAGGAAGCCAATAGCATTGTAGTAGAGTTTACATTGAGACAGACTAATGTTCCATTAGGTGTAGCAGAGTACAAATTGGTGCATGAGTTGCCAGAGCAATTAAGTGGATTAAACTCCTCTGTAGAACAGTTAAAGAAGTCTATAAATCGAAAGTAGTATGAGTCGAACACCATCATTCTTAGAAGATCACATTTCGCAGATACCAGCTATACAGCTGTTAGTCAATATGGGTTATACCTATGTACCGCCATCGGAAGCAGAAATATTAAGAGGCGGAAAACGCTCCGCAGTTCTTTTTGAGGATATTCTCAAAACGCAATTGTTCGAAATCAATAGTATTAAAAGAAAGGGAATAGAATATGACTTTTCTAATTCTAACATTAAGTCTGCGGTTTTGGCGCTCAAAGATCTGCCTATACAGGATGGCTTCCTAAATGCGAATGCAGCCTTATATGACCTATTGACACTGGGAAAGTCCTTTGAGCAAACCATAGATGGAGATAAAAAGAGTCACACCTTACAATTTGTAGATTGGGAAAATTGGGAGAATAATATTTTTCACGTTACAGAAGAATTCTCGGTGACCCGATCTGGAAGAGCAGATACTTATCGGCCCGATGTGTTGCTTTTTATCAATGGGATTCCTATGGTGATTATTGAATGTAAGTCGCCTGCTCTAAAAGGAACAAAGACACCTACAGAATTAGGGATAGAACAGCACATTCGAAATTTCAGTAAAACCGGAATTCGAGATTTATATATGTATTCCTCTTTACTCATTTCTGTTGCATCAAATGATGGAAAATACGGAACAACAGGAACGAGTAAGGAATTTTGGTCTAAATGGAAAGAGCAATTTCCTGATAGTAAATCTGAAGCGGATCACATCAGTTTGCTTAAGCGCATAAAGAATACCACCTTAGATCGCAGTGTGAAAAAGAAATTATTTGCAGAACGAAAATATGGATTTTCATATGTGAAACCAGTCTTCGATAAAATAGAAAAAGAGGAGCGGGAGGTGACCAAGCAAGACGAGCTCTTGTATTCATTATGCAAGCCACAGCGGCTATTAGATATTATTAGGAATTATACTTTGTATGATGATGGTATAAAAAAAGTGGCTCGATATCAACAATACTTTGCCGTGGGCACAACGATAAATAGAGTACAAACTTTAGACATTACGGGTAAAAGACAAGGTGGAGTCATCTGGCATACTCAAGGCAGTGGTAAGAGTTTGACGATGGTGATGCTTGCACAAATGTTAGCGTCTGATAAGAATATTTCTAATCCAAAAATTATATTAGTCACAGACCGAATCGATTTGGATGAACAGATTTCTGATACCTTCAAGAAGTGCCAGAAAGAAGTCATTCAAGCTAAAACGGGTTCGCATCTCAGTAGTATTCTGTCTGATTCTGGTGATGCGATTATCACGACCATCATTAATAAGTTTGAAGCGGCAGTCAAACAAATCAAAAACCCGATTAATTCAGCTGATATATTTGTACTTATAGATGAAGGCCATAGAACACAATATGGGTCATTCAATGTTAGTATGCGAAGAGTTTTTCCGAATGCTTGTTTTATCGCATTCACTGGAACGCCTTTAATGAAAAAAGAGAAAAGTACCGCTCAGAAATTTGGAGGCTATATTGGTTTGCCATATACGGTCCTCGATGCTGTTGCGGATGGTGCCGTGGTCCCTCTCTTGTATGAAGGAAGGCATAATAAAATGAGTTTAAACGAAGATCCTGTTAATAGATTCTTTGACAAAGTTTCTGCGCCTCTTACTGATTATGGCAAGGCGGCATTGAAGAGAAAATTCAATACGGTTGATCAACTAAATATGGCTGATCAGATCATATATGCTAGGGCTTGGGATATTAGTGAGCACTACAGCGATTTTTTTCAAACTCACAATGACAAATATAAGCCCAAAGCACAGTTGGTAGCACCTAGGGTGAAAACTGCGTTGTTGTATAAAAAGTACCTGGATGAGATAGGAATGGTAAACTCCGAAGTAGTCGTCTCTCGTTCTGATCAAAGAGAAGGCACAGAAGATGGTTTCCATCAGCAAGATGAGCAGAAAGAAATGGAGGATAAGTACTTCTCTGCTATGCTTGATAAATATGGCGACTTAAAAAAGTACGAAAAATCCATTATTAATCAATTTAAGAAAAGAGAAAAGCCAGAGATATTAATTGTAGTCGCAAAATTATTAACGGGTTTTGATGCGCCAAATAATACTGTGTTATACTTGTGTAGATCACTAAAAGAACATACGCTGTTGCAAGCCATTGCAAGAGTGAATAGAGTATATCCAGGTAAAGACTATGGGTATATTATTGATTACTATGGAAACCTAGAAAGTCTCGATAATGCTTTAAGTACCTATTCGGGATTGAATGCTTTTGATGAGGAAGATGTTCATGGAAATTTCACGAATATTAACGATGAAATAAAAAAGCTTCCTCAAGCACATTCCGAAGTCTGGGAGATTTTTAAAGATTTGAAAGATAAATCCGTAGAAGCCTCTGCCTATGAAGAGCATTTGGCATTGGACGATATAAGAAACAAATTCTACGAAAAATTAAGTGCCTTTACCCGCTTACTGAAAATGGCATTATCTTCCGTTCAATTTGTGAATAGCACTGAAGAAGAAAAGATCAAGACGTATAAAAATGATGCTAAATTCTTTTTAAAACTGCGTGTGGATGTCAAACGGCGCTACAATGATGAACTCAGCTACAAAGAATTTGAACCACAAATCCAAAAGCTGATAAACAAGCACATCTCTACAGAGGGCGAAATTCTCAAGGTGACAGAGATGGTTAATATCTTTGACAAAGAAGAACGTGAAGCGGAAGTGGAAAAAATATCTGGTACTGCAGCTCAAGCAGATCATATCGCAAGTAGGACTGTTAAAGGCATTAATGTCAAGATGAATGAAGATCCTATTTACTACAAGAAGTTGGCGGAGTTGATTAAGGAGACTATTCTGGAATATTATCAAAAAAGAATTACTGAAGCGGAATATCTGAAAAAAGCAAAAGAATTGGAAGATCAGTTCTTTAATGGTAGATCAGCTAATGCACCCAAGGAATTGGCGAATAATGAAATAGCATTGGCTTTTTACAATTTCAGTAAAGATGTTTTTGATGAAGAAAAGTTGCTTAAGTCACCATTTCATATTGAGACCAGTTTGATGATTGATAAGGTAGTAAAAAACAATGTCTTCGATGGTAATAAAAAAATTATTGACTGGACTTTGAATGACGATATAGTTGGAGCAATAAACATTCAACTAGGAGATAATATTTATGAATTGCATCAAAAATTTGATGTTGATACCGATTGGTCTAAAATAGATTTGTTGATAGAAGAATGTTTGAAAGTAGCAATAATTAAATACAGTTAATGAAGAAATCAATTCAATATGGAAGTTCATTGATTGAATTCGATTTAGAATTTTCAGATCGCAAAACATTGGGTATTAAAGTGCATCCAGATAAAAGGGTGCAAGTGAGTGCTCCATTTGATAGCACAGAAGCTAAAGTTAATAAGAAGATTTACAGTAAGGCAAGTTGGATTATAAAGCAGCAAGACTTTTTCCTTTCTTTTCATCCATTGACACCGCCTAGAAAATACGTCAGTGGTGAGACGCATCTGTATCTCGGAAAGCAATATCGTCTAAGGTTAGTGCAGTCAGAAGAAGAGTCAGTTAAGCTCTATAGTGGATATATCACTGTACAGTGTAAAGATAAAGAAGACAAGAGGACTATTGAGAAGCTTTTAAAAAAGTGGTATCGAGACAAAGCAGAAATGCACTTTTATATTCTTTTTAAGAAAAGAGTTTCTCAAATGATACCGAGCAAGGATAGCTCCACAAGCTTAGCGCTAAAGTGGATGTCTAAAAGGTGGGGAATTTGTAACAGTCAATCTCAAGTAACGCTGAACATAGAGTTAATTAAAGCGCCTAAAAAATGTATTGAATATGTGATTGTTCATGAGCTTTGCCATTTGTCGTATTTGAATCATAGCAAATCATTTTATAATTTACTAGAAAAGCATTTTCCGAATTGGAAAAATACAAAGTATCAATTAGAGCATTTTATGGTGTGAATTATCCTGATAATCTTTAAGGAATTTCGGATATGAAAAGTGTGATTGGATATGTCACCCCTGCCGGGATTTCCCCAATCATAATAATACGGCTTTGTGTTCTTTGATCCTTTGTGCACTTTATGTTGAACTGAGTTAGCTTTGCTGTCCAATAAAAAAGGGCCAAATCAATTTTGATTCAGCCCTTTTGTATGTTTCTTAATATATACTTTTAACAATCCAAGTCCAATAGCGCAAATTCAATCGCTTCATTGATGTTGATGGTAGAACCATCTAGATCATTTAACTGGATAGGAAAGACTACGTTTTCAATAGTATTGCTTTCAAAGATTATGATCAATTCAT
>CALGAW010000013.1 GCA_937959115.1 uncultured Saprospiraceae bacterium | reverse complement strand
GAGTTACGACCGGATTTGATGTGAATGCGTTGCTAATCCAAGGAGGAGGTACGATATGTGCCTCGCTGGATGTGGCTGGTGCATCAATTGAAGTAGAGGATCTATGTCAGATTAATGTTTCAGTGTCATTGGAAGGTCCTTATGATCCGACTACAAGAACACTGAAGACAGAATTGTTTGATTTGGGCTTAGTCCCAACGATGCAACCATACAATACAGCGCCTTGGAACTATCAAGGAACAGAAGGAACGGGAATGAATTTAGGAGACTTTCCTCCAAATACAGTTGATTGGGTTCTTTTCTCGTTGAGGACTGAAATAGATCCAACTACAGAAGTATATAGAGCAGCTGCACTATTATTAGATGACTGTAGCCTGTTTTTCACTGAATGCAATACTATTCCAGATAATGACTACTATGTGGTAATTGAGCATCGAAATCACATTGGAGCCATGTCGCCTGGGAAAGTTGCGCTAAGCAATAACAATTTGGTTTTTGATTTTAGAATTTCTGATTCCTACACAGGCGGAATTGGGATAGGACAAAAAAACCTTGCTCCTGATTGGGTGATGATTGGTGGCGATTATGATCCTACAGATTTTCCTTCCTACGATGTGAATGGGCAGGACAAGTTACTTTGGATTTCAGAAAACGGCAATTTTGGATTATATTCAAATCCTGACGGCAATATGGATGGTGATGTTAATGGGGACGACAACATTTTATGGAATATAAATACAGGTATTTTTTCTTCTGTACCTAAGTAATTAATAGGGTTAAACCAATTCGTTCAATAGGAATTCTAAGAAAAGAAAAAATTACCTAGTGCTTGACCAACTAAGAAATGAGGAGTTGTACTTAAGAAAGATTTTTGTTAAGACAAGGCGCAAAACACAGGCATAGCATTAGCTACGTCGAGTATTTGTAACGAAGCATTAACAAAAATACTTCCAAGTCAACCCGCATTTCTTAGTTGGTCAAGTACTAGGTATTAGTAAATACAAGTTGTTTTCTATAATATTCCTAATACATTGCATTAAAAACTTAACGACAGATTTTGATATGAAATGTACCTTTTACTTACATTTAGCAATGCTTGAAATATATTACCTCAATACGTTTTAGCGTCGTTTTGATTTTCTCATGTACGAATTGAGTCTTACAGTAATTTATTTGAATCTACTCAGCGCGGTCTACCAGTAAATTTGGATTTCCTAGCACCTGAAAGGGTGAATACCTTGTTTGATAGCAGAATTAATAATTGATCTGAATATCATAAACTGTTGGCCCCTTTGAAAGACCGAACCCACCCGATACCTTTGGTTTGACCTTAATGTTTCGGATCACTCTTTCTGACGCGTTGTTTGTTGTTGATACTGCGCTATTGTAAAGAAATATGGCTAGTGAATTTCTGTTTTTGGCTAAACTTTTTTGCAGAGTTTTTATTTTACCGAAAGTAGAACTCAGATTTTCTTAGTATTAGCTTGTATTCTTTTTTCTTGCAAGAATTCATAATATAAAGTAAAGAAGGTAACACAGAAAAGAGCAATAAGATGGGAAGGCTATAGCTGGATTTATATATCATGAGCAACAAGTGGTCGATAAGTAGAGATAGAAAAAATGGGAAATTGTATTTGGAATGTTTATTATGGTGATCTACTTGTAGGGAGCTTTGTTGAAACTCCAACATAGATAAAATATAAATATTAAAATTAATTTAATTAAAATAAAAGTATAACTATGTAACGGAAGAAGTCACAACAATGTGCTTTATAATACATTAGACAAAAATAAAACAGCAGATAGAAAATAAAATATGCCAATTGAAATAGAAAATATAATCTTTTCCCGTTTTGTAAAACAGTCTATTCCCTTTGAATTCATTTCAATTAGTGAGTTGTATAACCGATGTGAAAAAAGTGCTTATGATTTGTCAAATCCACATAGAATAAAATTTCATGCATTAATCATTATAACTAAAGGAAAAGGAAAGCATATCGTTGACTTCCAAAAACAAGAACTATTCCCCGGCGTTATTCTTCCATTAACCAAAGAACAAGTGCATTCGTTTTCGAAACCCCTAACAGTAAGTGGTTTTGTCATATCTTTCGAAGAACATTTTTTAACCCGGAATATAAGTGAACAAAATTTATTTCATTTTCTTCAATTATTCCATAACCCAAACATTTTATTGGCTGAAGAAAATATGGAACTATTGACTCCTTTTTTTGACTTATTACTAAGAGTAAATAAGCAAACAAATACCAATCTAAAATCAGAACTTATCAATTCTATTTTCCTTGGTTTGCTTTTTCAAATAAAACGACTTTCAATCTATCAACATGAAGTATTTGAGAGTCAAAGGTTTAAAGATTTTATAGCATTCAAACAATTGCTTACCAAAAAGTATCAAGAAAGCCATAATGCCAAAGATTATGCAAATGATTTATCTGTCTCCTATAAGTACCTTAATGACATTTGTAAAGAAATAAGTAAGGATACAGCAAAATCTTTTATTGATAAATGGTTACTCTTGGAAATCAAAAGAAACATCTCCGAAAAGAAATACACTTCTCAAGAAATAGCCTTCAAAATGGGTTTTAATGAACCATCTAATTTTATTCGCTTCTTCAAAAGGTTCACAGGCCTCACTCCAAATCAATTTCAAAAAGAAAGTGGATTTCTACCATCGGTTCGAGATTGACTATTTATACATTCAGATAGATAATTAGAGTTGTGTCATTCATCAGTAGTTTTGTGCTCAACAAAAAGAAATAGAATGACATTAACAAATCAATTAAAAGAGTTTCGGGATGCGACTATGAATCGGATGCCCCAGTCGATTATACAAACCTTCAATGATGGTATAAAGGAGATAAAGACCAATCAATTAAAAGAAAATGCCCTGCAAATGGGCGATACTATTCCTGATTTTTCCCTTAGAGCTATTGATGGAAATACCATCCAGTTATCAGATCTTCACGAGTCTGAATTTCTGATATTAAACTTCTATCGAGGAGGCTGGTGTCCCTACTGTAATATGGAACTAAGAGCATACGAGAGGCTGAAAAAAAACTTTGAGGAGTTGGGGGTGAATATCGTAGCAATTAGTGCAGAAATATCGCAATTAGCAGCTCAAACTGTTCAAAAGAACAACATTAGCTTTCCTGTTTTGACAGATGTTGATGCCCAATTTATGAAGAAAGTGGGTATCGTATTTAAATTGAATGAAAAGACAAAAAAAGATTATGTAAGCTTTGGAATGGACTTCACTCAAATCCATGGAAATGAAAATTACGAACTACCTGTACCAGCCATCTATGTCATTAATAAAGATATGGAAATTGTCTTTGTCCATTTCGAAGCGGATTATATGACAAGAATTGAACCTGAACAGGTTTTGAGTATTATTAAAAATCAAGTTCAAACTGCAAAATAAAACTAATATGAAAAATCATAAAATTATTTATTGGATAGCCACAGGAATTGTATGCTTCCTGTTTTTTGCTGGAGGCATGATGTACTTTTTCAACTACGAACATGCGCACAATTTTTTTGTTAGTCTTGGTTTTCCAACTTGGCTTATTTACCCGTTAGCGATTCTCAAAATTTTAGGAGCTATTGCAATACTCTCAAGGAAGTCTTTATTTTTGAAAGAATTAGCTTATGCTGGGTTTTTGTATGATGCCATTTTAGCATTAGTGGCTCATTTAATCGTTAACGATGGAGAATATACTCCTGCAATCTTGGCTATTTTATTTACGCTTATTTCCTGGCGATACGACCGCCTATATTTTGGAACATACGAACAAAAAATCTAATATAAATTAAAATTACAATTATGAAAAAAGATAAAATTATTTATAGAACGACTACAGCAATTATTTGCTTTTTATTTGCATCAGGAGCTTTGATGTATATTTTTAACTACGATTATGCGCATCAATTTTTTATAACTCTGGGATTCCCAACTTGGATAATTTATCCATTAGCAGTTCTTAAATTATTAGGACCTATTGCCATAATAACGAGGAAATCTTTGTTTTTAAAAGAGCTCGCTTATGCAGGTTTTTTATATGATGCTATCCTCGCGGTTGCAGCACATATTATGGTCGGTGACGGATTTATTTATCATGGAATTGTTGCTATTGTCCTGACTATCGTTTCCTGGATTTATGACCGAAAGTTATTTGGAAAATATACTCAAACAATAGCTGCTAACTAAAAATAATATCATGCAATTATTAGCTAATCGCTCATCGCTTATAATACTCTTACTATCCCTCATGATGTATTCCTGCACTGAGCCTAAAAATCAAGTTCCCATAATGAAAAATCAAGATCAAAATACAGTAGAAGGACTAAAGCAAGCAATCAATAGATTAATAGAACCCGATGAAAATTTTGGTGTTGCTACTCTTGATGAAATTTATCATGACGATATGGTTGTTATCATGATGGATGAGAATGACAATAAGAAAGTTTTCCGAAAAGAAGCCTTTAAAAAGTTAATTACACTAAATTGGAAGGTGAGGAACGTACTAATAACACTTGGGCAAAATTTATTCACACTGAAGTTAATCAAGATAAAGGCCATATTGTAGTAAAAAGAAGAGTCAATATTACGGAACAAAAAAGCGAATTAACTGTAATTTTAGATTTTGTTTGGGAAGATAATCGCTGGCAAATTATTAGAGAAAACATATTATCTCAACCACTAAACTAAGTCCTATATTTGTAGAATAAGACTTTTAAAATAGGTAGCTCTATCTAATCAAGTATGAATAACAATTAAATAATGTTGAGTTGAATCAATAAACTGGACAACTCTGATTAAAAATTTTTCTATAAAAAATAGCCGCCTAGCGTTTTTCGTTAAGGGGCTATTAGAATTTAATTTTTTTTTAGATTTTTTTAGTTTTTGCTAGGACGCAAGGAGTTGAGCAATACCCGCATTAGAATGTTAGGCTTTAACACACTAGGAGGTGCGGCAGTCAGATTGAGCACCTTCAGAAAGGCACCAAGAACTTTCTTGTCGTTGTGCGTGCTGCGTTGTAGGTGATTCATGTATCGGTTGATCATATCCGTTCCAACTGGTTTCGAACCTTCGGTGCTTGAAAACGCAAAGTCTGCCCCTGTGGCTAAATCCCAGGGAATATTAATCAGTTTTCCTGCTTGCTTGAAGAAGGGTTGCCAGACTTTTGCAACATGATTTCCCTTAGCCAGTTCCTTGTCCAACACCTGTGCCTGCATAGAAGCAGAAGTCATTCCCTGACCGTATACAGGATTGAAGCTACAAATCGAATCTCCCAGGGTTAACAGGCCGTCTGGATAAGACTTTAACTCTTCATACATGCGTCTTAAATTCGCAGGGAATCGGTAGGTATAAGCGTCTCCAAGGGGTTCTAAATTTACTAAAACATCATAGAGTTTAGAGCTTGGCAGTGATTTAGCAAATGCTCGGAATCCTTCATCATCTGTTGGTGCCTTATCTCCTCCCCAACCAGCGAGTGAGACGATCCATCGATTGTTTTCCATGGGGAAGAGTGCTCCCAGTCTGAGATGGTTAGGCGGATCCGGAGTAATTAAGATGGCATCTCCTTCATTAAACTGCCCTTCATTTCGCTTAAAGATTCGGCTTGTATAGTTCACATCAACGGTTACCTTTTTCTCTGATGGTTTCTTATAGCCAAGTTCTTCCAGCCATCGAAGAGTTAGAGCACTACGTCCAGTTGTATCAACCACAAGATTTGCAGATAAAGAATTACTGCCACCGGGATGTTCGATATCCACACCTGTCACTTGTGACTGATCACTAGTGGTGTTCAGTTTGACTACTTTGGTTTTATCTTGGATGGAGACATTAGAGAGAGATTTTACCCGCTTGCGAATTTGCCATTCCAGGAAGGGTCGGCCAACCAATGCAATTGTGAGTCCACTGTCATATTGCCCCCAGTATCCTCCTGATGTGTGCCAGCGAAGAGAGCGCGCAATATCATTTAAAATGGCACCCTCTGCCTCCAAAGTAGACTTAAGATCCTTGAAATAATGACATAAAATATCGAGCCCGCTAGGCAATAACCCATGAACATGTCTTGTTTGCGGCTGTCCGTTTCTTGTTTCTGGCTGATCATTGATCTCATCTCGTTCGAGCAACGTAACTTTTTCAAAGTGGTCACTCAATACTCGTGTTGCGATTAATCCTGCAAAACTAGCTCCAATAACAATGGCATGTTCTCTGTTTTTCTTCAAGTTCATTTTTGTATGGTTTTCTTCATGTAAATTTAAATTGTAATACACTGGTTTCTATAGGGTAGGGAGTTTTTCTAATCGGTGTATGGCTTGCAAAATGGAAAGCCATGTGATCAGTTCTACAATTGCATCGGGAGCCAATTTTCCCATTATCTCCTGCATAAGAGTGGAATCAATGAATGCAGGGCTTGTGGAAGCTTTTTTTGTAAAATGTAAGGCAACTTTTTCCTCTATAGCCAGATGAGCAGGTACCGCTTTCTGCATTGAAGAAAAAGCTAGAATATTTTTTTGATGCTCGGTACTTAACTCCATTGAATTATTCTTTGCCAATTCTATCATTTCATTTTTCAGGTAAGCATTTCCTACAATTGTTGAAAAAACCAACCCACAAAGGACTTTTGCTTTAAGACCAATCTTAGTAGTTGAATCAGAAAAATTATTACAAAGTATGGTTACAAAAGTTCGCTTGAGTTTTGGACGCTTGAGTTTTGACAACACTGAAAAATTATGCCCTATTTGTTTTTTTAAATAATTGCCCATTGCTTCCTCACCTTTTGGAGTGTCTTTCAACCATTTACTTTCAAGGCTAACTGCTCCGGGTGCTTGTCGGATTACCTTCAGATAAGTTAAAAAATTATCCTTTTCCAATTTCTTTTTAAAAGGTGATACAGCAATTTCGCCATCTGCGTGTTTACCTACGGTCCAGGTGGTTTGCTGTAGAAGATCTGCGACGTCATCTATTGCTTCCTGCTCCAATTCTACGCCTAATACATCCATATATTTATTCAAAAAGCCCATTAGAACGATTCCCATGGAGACGGCTTCAATCTCTTTGCTATTACAATGATCTTTTAGTTTCAAGAAGTCATCCTTTGTTACCATACAAGGAACTTCAGCCATTTTTCTTGAAAAGTTAATAACAGCTGATTCCTTAGATGTTGATTCTCCCAAGATGACGGACTCATCCAATCCTCGCCGTAAAGCAAATGAACAGGTATGAGCAGTGCAGTAATTACAACCGGCAGATGCGCTGGAGTGATACATCGCCAAACCCATTAATCTTTTTATTTCTTTGTTTCCGAATAAACTGGCAGGTAAGTTCAATAAATTGGGAACCAAAAGATTATAGGTCTGAAAAGAGGTTGGCCATATTTCCATTACTACATCGCAATTGGGAATCGTACCGATCAATATATCAACTAATTGCAATAAAGGATTATACTTTTTTTGCAGATCAGAAAAAGGAGGAGCTTTATCTTTTAAATAGTTGTATAGAGTTGAAACCATAAGGTATTGTAAGACGAATTTTCTAATTAGGATAAATAAAACAATAAAAATTGAAAAAGTATAGGATATAGCACCAATTATTAATTTGCATCCTTTGTTTCAAATGGCTCCATTCAATATTTATTCAGAAAATTCAGAAAAACACTTAATTATAACTAAATTCAATCTAGAATTATAGTTGTGAATTTGGAACTTATTATTAATTGAGTCGATGTCAAAACTTAAGTGATTCAATGTATTATTTGGACTTTAAAAAAATAATCAATCATAGTTGTGAATGTATAAGTTGTTATTTGATCATCAATTACTAATGTAGTTTTTGAATTAAAAAAAGCTTGAAGAAATCTAGCTGTCTCCAAATACTATCTTTTTATTAGGATAAGTTTTTTGGAAACAAACTTTCCTTCGGTTCCTAACCTTACAAAGTAGCCGCCATCTTCATGATTTTCCATTTGTAAGTCGATCTGTTCTCCAGTAGTATTAGGAATTTGAATTTCACGAATAATTTGACCTAGTAAATTAATAATCTGTACAGTTACATCCTTTGATTCTATCAATGCAAAAGACAACATTGTTTCTCCACTAGAGGGATTTGGATACAATTCCATGGAGGTTAATGTCGAAATGTCTTTAACAAAACTTGGAGCGCCATCCATTATTGTATAAAGTATATTTAGTTCACATCCAACCGAATCAGTAATTATAGCTGTATAGGTGTTTGGTGCCAAATTTGAGATGGAAAAAGTAGTCTGGTTGTTTGACCATAAAATTGAGTACGGAGGTATCCCACCAGTTATTGGTCCAACAGTTATAGTTCCGTCATTGGCACCAATTGTTGTTTCGTCCGTACCAGAAATCTGCGCCTGAATTGAAGGGTAATTAGAAATAACTATAGTATCAGTGATTGAAGAGTTTCCACAAAAAGGATCATCAACTTCTATCCAATAAGTTCCTGGGCTAACATTTGAAATAGATTCAGTAGTTTCACCAGTCGACCATAAATAAACTAGACCTGATGTTCCCGCATTCAATACAAACGGAGTGTTAGGACAAAATAGACTATCTGATCCAAGATCAACACTGAATTCATATATCGTAACATCGACAGGAGTGATTGAGTCATTACAAACATCGGTACCTGAAAGATCAATACGATCATAGTATATTGAACCATTAAACATTCTATCTTGATTTACCCCTCCGAATGAGGAACAAAGACCAACTCCCATATCAAGTGATAGAGAACCATTAGTAACAGTGGAAGTACCATTGGTATAATTGGAATTATACTCAACATATATTGCATAAGTTGCGCCTGCAGGAATAGTTAGTGCTGTAGATAAAGGAACATTGGTTGGAGCACCAGGGGTTATTGAATTAGCTGTTTCAGTAGTTAAGGTTGTCCAAGCACCACTATTGGTTTCGTTTCCAATATAGGTCCCATTTGGAATGAAATGAAAAATTGCCGTTGGAAATCCTAGGCTATTAAAGTTGAGGTCGAAAGAATTTATTGTTATTTCCCATGAACTTGTATTCGTAACATTAAACATGTTTCCTCCTAAACAGGAGTTTCCTCCAGCAAAACTAGTGGTAAGAGTATCCGTTGTGCTGGACACAGCCGTTAAATAATAGGTTGTGTTATTAGTCAATTGTGGTGTCAAAAATGTATCCACTGATAGGAGATTACCACCTGGAGTATCAAACCAGCCATATACAACACCAGGCTCAAAGTTCGGAATCAAGGTAGTTGAGTTTCCGGGACAAATAGTCTGATTGGCAGCACTAGGAGGTTTAGGGGAAACAAAGAAAATAGACTCTTTTATAGTATCATTTAAGGTGTTATTATCCCCTGTCAGGTTAGAAATGATTGTTAGATCTACTGTTCCTCCGTTTGGTACTGAAATGCTTCCTAAACTTAAATTCTGTGATTGATTAGAAAGAATTGATCCAGTAAAATTATAAGTAAAGTTGGTGTTTACTGTTCCAGTAGCAATAACCTCTACATCCATTGTCGTAATTCCGGATGTACCTGCATTGTAAAACAAGGCATTAATATAAATAATTGAGTCTCCACAATTATTTCTTGATGGGCTTGATATTTCTATGGAAGCCACATCAAAAGCTCTAGGGGTATATTCATCGGCACCAATATCAGAAATGGTTGATGGGGCTATTGGTCTAGGATCACCATCAATATCAAACAGGATTCCTGAAGATGGTGAGGCTTGGTCATTGGCTATCAATCCTGTTACATGTAAATCAAAGGGAGGCATACTAGATACAAATACAGGATCACCTTCAATTGAGTTTGAATTAAATGAAGGAAAAGCCGAGTTCCATGCTGGAATATCAGGAAAAAGAACACTACCAAAGTCAATAAAATTTGAATTGGTCGATGGAACATAATAAATATTGTAATTCAGCGTAGTAATTGAATTCTGCGTTAAAGTTTCAAATGCAAAACCTGTATCACCTCCAAAGATATTGTTCTGCAATTCTAGATCACTAGTACCAATCCCAATATTAATACCCGACCTGCCATATGCAGTGTTGTGGTCAATTTTCGTGTTTTGAACATATTGTAAATATAGTGCAGTACCATTTTCGCTGCCCGTCATGTTATTTACAATTTCACCTTGTTTGGCATTAGGCGAGTTAAAATTTCCATAAAATATATATATCCCATGATTCTCGGCTGTAACATTGTTTTCATTAACTCTGAAATTCATTATATCGGATAAATTGATTCCTTCAGAATAAATATCTTTAAGTCCTCTTATGGTATTACCAATGATATCAACACTATCTTGATTATCAAGATATATTCCGATTTCATCTTGGTCCAAAAAAGTGTTATTAAGTATTTTATTGTTGATAGCAAAATATCCCGTAGTCGCTAATCCCTCCAAATGTATTCCTAATTGACCGCCAATAAAATTGGAATGTTCTACCTTTAAATTATTACAATTGTCACCTTCTGCAAACCGACTATTAATATCGGCACTAGCTAGTATAGAAATTCCCTCTGTATTACTTGTAGTTGTATCCATTTGAAAGATACAGTTAGATACAGTATTATGATCGGCCTGATGCCATAAAAATAGTCCTCTGCCAATATTGCCTTCATTTACTATTGTGAAATTCTTGAAAGTAACATGATCTGTTCCATCTAAATTGACGACAGCGCTACTTCCTGTCACTGAAGTCCATTCTATAGACGTAGTGGCAGAAGATCCCCCGTCAAACGTAATCGTATTAATAGAGGACGTTCCTTGTACTTCTGGAATAACTATTGATTCGTTATATATTCCTGGATTCACATTAAACAATATTGGTCCAGAAATGCCACAAATTAATGAGTTTACAGCAGAGGTGAGATCCGAGAAATCAGCCCCTAATCCTCCTACAGTATATGTTCCTTGTATTGCTGAACATAATGATACTTCACTCGTATCATTCTGTATGTTTGTATCATTCACTCCATTAGGCAGCTTTGTCCAAGCTTTTAAATTAGTGATTCCTGTTCCAAAATTATGGATTCCCAAGTTGACTATTGTTGAACTTAAAGGTGATAATGGGCCTGCTATCCAGTTGACAGGTGATTGTAGAGCTCCATTGATTTCCAGATATATTTGTACCGAATCTATATTGTTAGATCCAAAATTTTCAAGTTCAACATTAACTGCCTGGTTTCCTGAAACGTATGGAATAGTAGGGTTAGTAAAGGCTTTTATTCCTGCATCATTACCCGGCAATACAGCAGGAGTAAATAGATAATAGTCATTGTCTGAAATTGCATTAGTATTTGATGTAGATAGAACTTGCCCATTTCCATATTGTACAGCCTCAGTAGAATTGGATTGCACGCCAACAGTACTTCTAAGAGGTGGGGAAGTACTAAATAAGTCAACTACATATATGTTATTTGTGGTTTCTTCTATGACTAGTGCAAAATAAGCAAGTGATGATCCTCCTCCGCCAAAAGTGTACCATTTAACCCATAACTGTTGGTTTGGGGAAACTCCAAACACTTTTGTGTAAACGTTGTCAAAGTTGAAAACACCTGGAATAAATTCATCCCAACATGCAGCAATACTGTTGTCTGGAAGACTAGGAGTTGGTAGGTTTGTATCTGGGCCAGGAGTTGCCCCTAGATTGGTAGTATTAAAAGTCACTACACCATTAAACGCTGCTACAAAACTATCTACAGGAACACCATAGAATTCAAAGGGAAACGGTATATTTACTGACGAACTCCAATTGTTTTGTGGTGAAGTTGGACCTGAAAGTATATTTGTCCAGTTAGTCGTTATTCCATCCGTGTCTGTGTTCAACCCATTAGGGTTGCCAGCATCTTGATGATATGACGTAACATAGGTTGACTGGCCGTTTAGAAGTAAAGAAAATATCAAGGAAAAAAGTAAAAATAAATTTTTCATTTCAACTTAGGTTTAATTAATACTAGATAATGTATTGAATTTTGTTAAAAAACGAACTTCGTCAAGTCCATAGATTATCTTCAAATTTATGGAATTCAATCAAATAGAAATTGTAAAAGTTTGGGAATTTATTGAGTTAAAATACTTCATTAGATAATTGTCTTTTTTTCTTAAAGTTCTGTTATTTAGAGCTTAAGGTTTGGAAAACAACTCCATTTATCGAGCATAAAATAGTTTTTAAAAAATAAATTATAACAGATAAGTCAATCTTGAGATGGCTCTTATAAACTGGACACAAAAATTTGATAATTTGTAACTACTCAAAACAATTTACAAGTAAGTTTGGATTATTCAGAGCTTGGAAGGGATGAATGCCTTGGTTTATTGCTGTATCGATGATCGATCTGAATATCATGTATTGTTGTCCACCCTCAAATGATCTAAACCCACCAGACACTTTTAGTTTTAAATTATGGCAGTTTTTGGTTTTACCAGAAGAATTACAACCCAAGTAGGTTTATTATAGTTATTCATAAATTTAAATGATTTCTTCGAACACGGGAATATGTTTTTACGTTATAATTAGTGATTGTTTTGAGAACCATAACAATTAATATGATGAACTTCGATCCTAAAAGTTACTTTTAATTCAAATTATAATCCTGTATTTTAGGAGCTTACATTTAGGATTGTGACGCTATCATCGAATTTTCAACACAAAACAAAGTAAAAATTGACAGATACGAAAATACCAAATGAAAAAGAAGATATTTATTACTTGATCCAATCACTCAGTAAATCGGAACTGAGACAATTTAGAGTATATACTAAAGCCTTAAATAAAAATAAGAAGAATGTTTACCTGAAACTTTTTGAGGAAATCAAAGACCAATCAATCTATGACGAAGATGCTTTGATGAATAAACTTAAATTAAGTAAAAGAAATCTAAGGGACAGCAAGTTTTATCTTTTTAATATGATTTTGGATTGCTTAAAAAGTGTGGAACGTAAAAATCTAAAGGTGAATTTTCTGAACGAAATGATAAAATTCGAAATCTTAAAAGAAAAAGGAAGCTTAAAAAAAGCAATCAAGAAATACAAAAAATTGAAAGAAATTGCTTTGGTAAATCATGAATTCGGTCTACTATTTAGCATGGTCAAACAAACAGATATTCTGATCTTAATGAATGCCTCACAGGATAAGGTTATTGATGGGAGACTTAGTAAAATAGAAGAACTAAATTATTATCTCGAATTGTCAAAAAATTTAATTGATTATCAGCAATTGAGTATTCTTGTGCTGGGACTTGGTTATAAAGTTCAAGATCAACGAATAGAGGAAAATAATCGACTGTTAGAATTTCTCGAGCACCCATTGTTGGCAGGAGAGAACATGGCAAAGTCGGATATCGCTAAATACATTTATTTTGAGGTAAATTGCTTGATTTACATGGGTGTAAGTGATTATGAAAATGGAAGTATCTATGCGTTGAAGGGCTACGAGTTTCTAAAAAGTATTGCATCCCCATATAGAAATGATTATCGCCTATTCCTTGCCAGCCTAAGTAATTATTTGCACTCACGCCTATATCTGAAAGATATTGATGCCTATGAGCGAATGGTCCTGGAACTTGATGAGTTAATACAAAACAACTACGATAACTTAAGATTTTCGATGAAGGCAAAGACCTTTGCAATGAAAACTAGTGCAGTACTCTGTTATCTGGACATAACGAAAAAATATAAAAAATTTGAAGAGATTTTTCCTGAATTGATCGTAAAATATAAGATTTATAAAAACCTAATTCATCCGAATTTTAAGGCTGGTATTCTTTATAATTTTATCAAACTTTTTTTTATAGGAAAGAATTTTGAGAGAGCATTACAGTGGTCTGAGGAGTTGTTAAATGAACAAAGACAGAATCCTTCCCATCTATATCTAGTCTGTGGAAATATTCTCAGAATTATGATTCATTTTGATATGGGAAATTTGAAAGCTATTCCATATATAGCAAACTCTGCCGAGTATTTTTTAAAAACGAAAGGTCGATATCTTGCCATTGAACGCTGTTTTTTCAAAGGAGTTGCAAAAATCAAACCCTTCCATTCAAAAAAAGAAAAAAGAGAATTATTAAAAAAAATGTCTCTAGAACTTGATCTCCTTTTTGCGGATTACAAAAATAAGCAGCAAATCAACAGAATGACTGGAATGAAAGAATGGGTTAAGTCCAAGATACAAGGCAATTCTTAAATCTTTCATATGGGGTTATTTGTTCAATTAAATTGTTGCATTTTTTTGTTTATCTATTGTTATTCAGATGATTAAACTAATTCGGTTCTCTCTATTGAGTCAAGATATTTTTATTCAAGAGCATTCTAACGAAAAAAATATCCCGTTTTTTATTCCATTTCTTTTAATTTTTTCGCCCTCAATTGTATTTGGTCAATCCTCTCAGGATGCCTTGATGTCTAATTGTGCAGTTGGAGAAATTATTGTCAAACTAAAGACAGTCCTGAAGCTTCCACTAAAAACAAACGAGATAATAAAAAGATAGGGGTCGGTAGAAGCCTTGGACAATACTACAGGAAGTTCAAGCATCGTATTAACACACTAGGAGGTGCAGCAGTCAAATTGAACACTTTAGAAAGGCGCCAAGAACTTTCTTGTCATTGTGCGTGTTGCGTTGAAGGTGATTCATGTACCAGCAGATGAGCTTGAGTGATACATAGCCAAACCCATTAATCTTTTAATTTCTTTGTTTCCGAATATACTGGCAGGTAAGTTCAATAAATTGGGAACCCAAAGATTATAAGCCTGAAAAGAGGTTGGCCATATTCCCATTACAACATCGCAATTAGGAATCGTACCAATCAAAATAATAACTAATTGCATATCGGATTGTACTTTTTTTTAGATCAGAAAACGGAGGGGCTTGAGAAATTGACTACTCTTAAGGAACTTTCTTCCTATTTTCTCAGTTGATTGGACATAACCTTATAAGTGATGAATGAGTCAAGGAAATATGGACGAACGCTCCACGGACAAATCAGCCTAGGAACCACCTCCGATGACCGACTTATGCCCAATGGATATGTGAAAGCCTTCGCTGATATGGAGCAATTGGTACTTACGGAAAAATTAGATGGACAGAATAATTGCTTTAATAAACATGGGGTATTTGCCAGATCGCACACGAGTCCTTCAGTACATCCTTGGGATAAACCAATGCGCGAACGCTGGGAGTTGATCAAAAACGACTTGAAGGAACTAGAGATTTTTGGTGAAAACATGTACGGAATACACTCCATCGCTTACAAGGAGCTAGAATCCTACTTCTATGTGTTTGCAGTACGAGAAGGAGATCGGTGGCTCTCTTGGGAAGAAGTTAAGTTTTATGCTGCTTTGCTTGATTTTCCAACCGTTCCTGAAATTGAGATAACTACTACACTGAAATCGATGTACAAAGAAGTCACCAACGAAAATAAACTATTGGCTGATTGGCTGATAAAAAACCTTGGCATGACTTGGGAAGAAAGCACCCAAACATCTGGTCTACTAGGAGGATTCGACCCTGAAACTGGGCATTCCTGCTCTGAGGGATTTGTAATCAGAAACATTGATGCATATCAGAAAAATGATGGCGTGATCCCTGTAGCCATTAATGAATTTAATAACTTGTTCAAACTGGTGCGTCAAGCACATGTTAAAACAAACATCCATTGGACAAAAACTTGGAAAGCCGCTTCACTAAGCGATTATACCAAATATAACTGGTATGGTTATGAACACCTAGGAATGCCATGATCTGGAAATTCCCTACATATAACCCTAATGAGCCAATCAATTGGCAGGCTATTGAATCAAATTTTACTTGGTTTAAAGACATGCGTGATGTGCCTCAAGATCCTGAATGGCACGCTGAAGGCAATGTACAGGTCCATACTAAAATGGTGGTAGAGGCATTACACAATCTAAAAGATTATCAGGCATTGGATGAACAGCACAAGCAGATACTGTTTACCGCTGCGCTGTTGCATGATGTTGAAAAACGGTCGACTACCAAGAAGGAAGTAATTGATGGCAGAGAACGCATTGTCTCACCCAGTCACGCTAGGCGAGGCGAGTTTACAGCCAGGAGCTTTCTGTACCGCGAGCTAAACGCTCCTTTTAAAGTGAGAGAGGAAATTTGCAAGTTGGTTCGGCATCATGGATTGCCGATATGGGCAATAGAGAAGCCAGATCCAGTGAAAGCAGTAATCAATGCATCTACAATGCTAAATACTAGGCTTTTGGCAATGTTGGCAAGGGCAGATATGCTCGGACGAATCTGCTTAGACCAAGAAGAGATTTTACTAAAAATCGACTTGTTCGAAGAGCTGTGTCGTGAAAATCAATGCTGGGAGTCCAATTATCCATTTCAATCCGACTATGGGCGATTTTTGTACTTAAATCGTGACAATATTGCACCAAGCTATAAACCATTTAACGATTTGAAATTTGAAGTGGTGATGCTTAGTGCTTTGCCTGGAACGGGCAAGGATACTTATGTTAAGCAAAACCTAGACCTACCCATGTTGTCACTTGATGCGATCCGACGAGCCAATAAGATCTCCCCTACAGACAAGCGCGGTAATGGGAAAGTTATTCAGCTTGGCAAGGAGCAAGCAAAGGTCTTTATGCGCGCTCGGCAATCCTTTGTTTTTAATGCAACAAATCTCACGACCGATATTCGGCAGAAATGGGTTTCACTGTTTACTGATTACGGTGGGCGGGTGCGCATTGTCTACTTAGAAGTGCCCTACCAACAACTGCTGCATCAAAATCGAGGTCGGAAACACGTAGTGCCTACTAAGGTGTTAGAACGAATGATTAACAAACTTGAGGTGCCCATCGCACGGGAAGCACACGAACTAGAGTGGATTGCTGGCCACAAGTAATCTCAGTAAGGAATCTGAAGGCTATCTTCTGTAGCACCTTTATCACTGGTACGTTATAAGTTTCTTATTGATTGAGTAGGTTCCGCGAGCATTCGGTTATTGTTACTCGCGAAATCTTATAAATTTGAGTAGAACTGCTTCCGCTTATTTCAAAAGAGGAAGCAAGGAGGCATAGTCTAGGACTAATTGATCATTCCATTACAAAGGATGAATTGTTTTGAATCCTCTAAGGAAAGTAATGTCAGGTTGAACGTTTTTCTCTCTTGGAAATTATTAAGTCAATCCTCGGACATTTATTGAATCCTTGTAATCGTAATGTCCGAATCTTACATCAGAATGATTACTTTTATGTCAAATAAAATTGACCATAGAATGAGTTATTTAGAAGCTACAAACAATCTTTACAAAGAAGCAGCAATAACACCAGATGTAGGTCTTTGCTGCACGACCAATCCGATCTGGCAGTTTCCAGGGTTGTCGATTCCTACGATTATGCAAGAAATGAATTATGGTTGTGGGAGCACCGTTTCTGCACAAGACTTGATCAATAATCCCAAAGTACTGTATGTAGGAGTCGGAGGAGGTATGGAACTACTTCAATTCGCCTATTTTTCTAGGCAGAAAGGTGGCGTTACAGGTATCGATGTGGTGGATGAAATGCTAGAAGCGTCAAAACAAAATTTCAAGATTGCTGAAGAAGAAAATGATTGGTTCAAAAGTGAATTTGTAAATCTTATCAAAGGAGATGCACTCAATCTTCCTGTAGCCGATGAAAGTATCGATGTGGCAGCCCAAAATTGTCTCTTTAATATTTTTAAGATAGATGACCTTAAAAAAGCAGTTGCTGAGATGTATCGAGTGTTGAAACCTCATGGTCGGCTGGTTATGAGCGATCCTACTTGCGAGCAACCAATGAATGATACATTACGGAATGATGATAGACTTCGCGCCTTATGTTTAAGTGGTAGTATTCCGATCAAAGACTATGTAAAAGTATTGACTGATGCAGGGTTTGGTACGATCGAAATACGTGCACGAAAATCTTACCGGATTTTATCACCAAACCATTACCCAACAGACGAACTAATTTTTATTGAATCAATAGAAATTGCTGCTATCAAAGATCCAATGCCAGAAGATGGCCCCTGCATGTTTACTGGAAAGACAGCAATTTACTACGGCGACGAAGAATACTTTGATGATAAAAATGGACATGTGCTTATGCAAAACCAACCATTGGCTGTTTGCGACAAGACCGCAGAGGCATTGGCTCAATCCAGTGATCAAATACATATTAGCGAAAGTACCTGGCATTATAACGGTGGGGGCTGCTGCTAGTAAACTCCTTCTATAACGACGAAAATTTATTTCCCTTTTCACTTAAAGAATAGCAAGAAATCCTTTGCATCCTAGGAAAATCGAAGAAACTCTTTTGCTAGTTCTTTTAAGTCATTCTTGTATTCTTTATGCTCAATGGGCTGAAACAACAGACTCTTTTTTCCTTCCATACTTTTTTTAAAAATTCACATTCCCTAATCACATAATGTGTTCGTATGTCCTTTGTTTACAAGGCATCTACTAGCATTGTAGATCCATCGTGATGTCACAGCCTAGTACAAACCTTAACAGCTAAAGGCAATCTCCTCTCGTAATCTATCCTTGATTTGACCCGATAACCACAATTGTCAAAACCGGACAACGTTTTACAAAAAGTCAAATTAAACATGATACTAACGAGATTTGTTTTCTGTTCTCTACTTTTGTTGGGAGTCCACTATAGTTTGTTTGCGCAAGCAATTGTAGACTTTAAAGCATCCAGCCCCCCGCAAGCTCAACTTGGTCTTCCCTTTACTGAATTTAGTGTGCATCAGCTTCCTAATAAATGGAGTCTGGAGTCACAGATCAGTAAAAAGACTTCTGATGTAACCCTTCAATTTGGGGCAGAACAATTCGCGTTAGTTCTTCGCAAAACTCAAGTCCTTTCAAACGAGTATTTGGCTCATGCGATTGGTCCCAATCAAACAAAGACGCAAGTGTTTATCGATGTAGAGACTTACGAAGGTCACCTCAAAGGTCATCCAGATAAAACTGTAAAGCTGACAACCGCAGACCAGTTTATCTATGGCTTTATTACAGGATTGAACGAAACCTACTACATTGAGCCAATGAATCGGTTTGATCGTAATTCTAGTCAGATTGTATTCTATCCAGCTTCAGCTGTTACTTTAAGTAACACCAAATGTGCGGTAAGTGATCAGCATGTGGCGCATAATCAGTTGAAATATCACCCGGAAGTTAATAATCAAGGTAATAAAGGATTTTGCAAGGAAGTGCACTTAGCAATGGTGCACGACTATTCTATGTTTCAGAAATACAATGAGAATATTGAAACGTTATTTGCTTATACGATTGGTGTATTAAACAACGTACAATCCAATTTTAACCTACCGTTTAATGGAAATCTAGTCTTTAAGATATCAGAGCAGCTCGTTCCAATTTGTGAGACCTGTGATCCTTGGACTTCCAATACAGATCCTGGCGTTTTATTATTGGATTTCTTGAATTGGGGAAATCAGCAAAACTTTGTAAATAATTTCCATATTGGACAATTTTGGACCAACCGTGAGCTAGATGGTTCTACAGTGGGTTATGCCTATGTAGGTGCAACCTGTTCACCGTTCAATTATCAAGTGATCCAAGATTTTTCAACGAATGCCAATCAAATGCGGATGGTCGTTGCACATGAGTTAGGCCATAACTTAAATGCTCAACATAATACCGTTTCAACTGGTAATATCATGGATCCTGTTGTTTCTATGTCTACTACCTGGACATCGCAATCTGTTGCAGCAATCAACGCTTATGTCACTAGCTTGTCTTGCTTAACAGGCTGTCAGTCGAGTTCATGCCAACCAGTAAGTAACCTTGTAATCGGCCAGAACCTACATGCATCATGGTCACCATCTCTAGGCAATCAGTTTAAAGTAGAAATTGTAGATAAGGACTCAGAATCAGTTGTTTTTCAACATATTCAGCACCAAAACTATTTCGATTTAAATGCTGCAGTTGACTTATGTAAGGATTATCTACTAAAAGTGACCACTCAATGCAACAATCAAGAAAGTCTCTCAAGAAGTGCTTTACTAAAGTCCTCCTACGAATCAAAGCTAGAGGTAACTGGGGCAGCAGTAGTTAGTTGTGATAATGGTTTGTTTGATATTGAATTGGAAGTCATCTATTCAAGTTTGAAAACAGGCAATTTTATTGTTGAAATTAAAGGTGATTATTTTTACTTCGATTATACGACTAGCCCACAAATAGTAATTGTGAACGACTTAGTCGCAAATGGGGATATAGATGTCCCAATCAAGGTATATGATGCATTGGCAGGCTCTTCCAATTGTGAAGGTATTAGTTCCATCGATGCCCCTGATTCAGATTGTAACATTCAATTTGTTGAACAGTTTGATAATTGTCAGCTACCGATTGGATGGACGATTAATAATGTGATCGATACGGCATTCAACTGGAAGTTTGGAGGAAGTGTAAGGCCGTCTACAAACTATCCCTCAGGTACTATAAATGGCACTTGTATGGCTTATTTTGATGATGATTTATCCATTAATTCTACTGGAATTCTAGTATTAGAATCACCAACCTATAATTTGAATAATTATGAGAATCTCCAATTAAAGTTCAATTATGATTTTCATTCTTTTAGTGGTGGATTGAAACCGAGTCCTCATGATTATAACAATAGTAGTTTTAAAGTAGAAGCTTGGGATGGAAATGGTTGGAATAACGTTTTTACCCACCAGGGGGCTGACAATTGTTTATTTAATCAATTTTGGTCTTGTCCTCCGCCTCAAGTCGTTGTGAATTTAGATCCTTATAAAAATGCAGCATTAAAAATTCGCTTTATTTATAATGATGATGGAAAATGGGCTGGTGCAGTTGGACTTGATGATGTACGCGTAAGTGGAAGTTCTACTTGCGGTAATTATGATCAAGTCTTGAGAAAATCAATGATCCAACATGCAGATTCAGAATGCACAGACGACACTGGTTGGACGCATTATTGGCATTCGTCAGCTCCTGAAATGATAATATTATCAATTTTTAAGAATAATGATCCTACCTTCAATTTGAGTCCCGGAAACGTAGAAACAGGTGTGAATATGAATGAACCAGTAATGGTAATACCAAATGGTATTCCCTACGTCCAGCACCCTGATGGCTTTAATGTGTTATCAAGGTATTGGAATGTTGCCCCCCAGCAGCAACCTACCAACCCTGTTTCAGTACGGTTCTATTATACGGAGCAAGAATTGACAATTTTGATGGATCAGGCCGGGTTGAATCACGTGAGTGATTTGATCTGGTTCAAATTTTCCAGCACTTCTGGTGTTGATCCAAATCCTGGGAAGGGACATCTAGAGGCACAGCCTAAGGATTTTGTCACCCTCCAACCAGTATTGGATATGCATCAAGGCATTGTTCCCTATGCAGAGTTCACTGTAACTAGTTTCTCTGGTGGTGGAGTTGGTGGTTACACAAATACCTTGCCCGTAGAACTCGTCAGTTTTAATGGAACAGTAGCCGGACGATCCGTTGTATTAGATTGGAGCACCCATTCAGAACAAAACAGCCACGAGTTCTTAGTTGAACGCTCTCAGAACAGCGAAGACTTCACAGTCATCGGTTCTGTAGCTGCTGCAGGTAACAGCTCCACTGTATTAAAATATCAAATGATTGACCGAAACCCTAGGGTAGGTGTCAACTATTATCGTCTAAAACAAGTAGACCTAGATGGTACCAGTGAATATAGCGACGTCATTGCCGTTCGTTTTAGTAAAGGGAAGGGAATGACGGTAATGTCTGCAAATCCAGGCACTGGCCCATTGTTGCTTGGTATTGAGTGGAATCAGAGAGAGACCGTTACGGTTTACTTGACTGGAATTGATGGACGACAGCTAAAGCGTGTACACGCAGCACTCGCTCCTGGTTTTAATCGGGTAGAACTAAATACCGATGGACTTGGTGCTGGAAGCTATTTTGTTCACGTAGAAGGAAATGACGGCTTTTTAAATGCGCTGAAAGTATTGATTGTAAACTGATTAATGTTTTAAAATGGTACAATACAGATTATTTTTAATCTGTGCTTTATCTGAGTAGTTCTGTGTTAATCCGTCGTGATTATTCTGTTAAAATTACCCTATGTAGAATTATCGAAATATTTTTGAGTAGATTAGATTTCAATTTATCTTAATATTCAATACCTTGTTCGATAAAATCACTCGACGATGAAAACGCATTTTTCCTACTGGCTTTGGGCACCATTTTTCCTTAGTTTGTCCAGCTGCGACAAAACACCTATGGATGAAAATAAATTAGACATACCGCCAGAGGTAACGGTCAGGCAAATCCAAGCTGCATTCAGTAAAAAGACATACAGCATCACGGATCTCACACAGTTTTACCTCAACCGCATCAAAGAAGTCAGCGAAAATGGCCCGAAGCTAAATGCCATCCTTACCATCAATCCAGAGGCACTCGATATCGCTAAACAGTTAGACAAGGAACTAGAGAACAAGAAGCCACGTGGACCGCTGCACGGAATTCCCATCCTCCTAAAAGATAACATAGACACGAAAGACAAGATGCCCTGCACTGCAGGAGCCAATCCAATGAAAAACTCTTTCCCGCTCAAAGACAGTCCGCTTGCAGCACAACTGCGAGATGCAGGTGCTGTCATCCTAGGAAAAGCAAACCTCAGTGAATGGGCAAACTTCCATTCTGAATACTCTTCGAGTGGCTGGAGTGCACTAGGCGGTCAGACCAAAAATCCATATGATTTGACAAGGAATCCTTGTGGTTCAAGTGCAGGCTCCGGTGTAGCGGTTGCGGCTAATCTTTGTGTGATAGCAATCGGCACAGAGACCAACGGTTCTATTGTCTGTCCTTGTAATAACAATGGGATTGTGGGCATTAAGCCAACAGTTGGGCTGGTGAGCAGAACTGGGATTATTCCAATTTCCTTTACACAAGATACTGGTGGCCCGATGGCGAGAACTGTCACAGATGCTGCTATTTGCCTTGGCGCTTTAACGACTCCTGATCCTTCAGATTCGAAGACGCTGGCTAAGGATCGGGTGGCTCATAAAGACTATACCCAATTTTTGAAGAAGGATGGTTTAAAGGGTAAACGAATTGGCTACTACAAATCTGTTTTAGGCACTCATGTCCGTCTTACCAAGGTGATGGATGCTGCTGTGGAGGCGATGAGGAAGCAGGGCGCAACAGTGATTGAGGTAGATGAGGTGCTGAATGCTGAAGCTGGAGGCCATTCGTTCCAAGTGCTGCTGTACGAGTTTAAGGATGGGCTGAACAAATACTTCAATTCTTTGGGCGAACAAGCAGTCGTTAAGAGCTTGGATGATTTGATTGCTCAAACCTATGCAGACGAAACTTCTATGCATTATTTCGACCATGCCTTGTTGAAGAAAGCGAATGACAAAGGTGATTTAACTGATAAAGCGTACAAAGAAGCATTAAGCAAAGCACTAAAAATGAGTAGGGAAGAGGGAATCGACAAGGTGATGAATGCACACAATCTGGATGCCATTGTTGCTCCGACAGGCGGCCCTGCTTGGAAAACGGATCTGATCAACGGTGATCGGTTCGGCGTGTTTAGTAGTTCGCCTGCTGCCATTGCTGGATATCCTAGCATCACGGTTCCAATGGGAAACCTAGACGGTATGCCCGTCGGCATTTCTATCTTTGGACACGCTTGGACAGAAGGCAAACTGCTAGAAATAGCTTTTGCATATGAACAAACGACCAAGCACCGCATGACACCAACCTACTTGAGTAGTGATTAATGATCAATTATTAATATGGACCAATTGCATAAATTGAAATCTTCCGATAACAATTACACATTGATCACTAAATATTAAAAAAATGCCCATCCCTTCTAACAAACTAGAACTCATCACAGCGATCGAGGCAAACTACCGAAAGCTTGATCAGGCTTTTCAATCAGTTCCTGAGCAACTTGCTCAGAGCAATGCGCTAATTGGCCATGCTAAGGGAACAAAAATGAGTGTTTGTGATCTCGTTGCTTATTTGATCGGGTGGGGGCAACTTGTGTTGAAGTGGCACCAATTGGAAACAGCAAATAAGCCCATCGATTTCCCTGAGACTGGTTATCAGTGGAACGAGCTCGGCTTACTGGCTCAAAAGTTCTACTCCGATTATCAGCATCTTGGTTATGTTGAGTTACAGGCTATGCTTAATCAAACCATACAGCAGATTCTAACAATTATCGACCAAACAGATGAAGAAACCCTCTACCAGAAACCAATGTATAAGCATTATCCTCTAGGACGTATGATACAACTCAATACCTCATCCCCCTATAAGAATGCACTTAGTAGAGTACGAAAATGGTTGAAAGCAAACCAAGAAGACTAATTAAACAGCTTAAGCATTAATGTATTATCAATAATTAGTTAATTTTCTTAATCAGTTGGTCGGTATACATGTCGAACACAGATAAACCACCGTCATCTTCAACTTGGAAGTAGGCATTAGTTCCTATCTGGGCGGTATTAGATGAATAAATGGCCTCATAATCCTCATTATAAAACACAAGGTTGCAATCCGCTTGCATGGTTAATCGCCCTGCTTGTTGCAAATTTTTAGACCAGATAGGGTTTTTAGGATCACTTACATCTACTAGTGTCAACGTCCCATTCGTCTCGTTTGTGAATTGATATTGACCATTTACAGAATAAAGGCTTTCTCCAGGTGAGAGGAATTCATTTTGATAGCCAGATAAGCGATAGTATGGGACCAATTCGCCAGATAGGTTCATCACCATTTTTTCTTCCAAATCGCTGACAGTGTCATTAGGGTATAATGCTTTGAGAATAATCAACTTTGTTGCCGCAGCGATTGAAGTCATATCAAAACCAGAGATGACCCCACAGCCTTTTAGCCAAGCTCCTGTAGCGTAGGCGTTATAGTTAACTTCGCCTTGATACACTTGAGTACAATCAACTATGACAACACCTTTATTATGGATGTCTGTTAACAGTTGCTGCATTTCTTTATAACTTGGAACGTTTCCTTCTCCGTAGGCTTCTAAGACGATTCCCTTTACAGGAGGACTGCTATTCATTATGTTTTCAAGGACAGAGACAAGAAATGATTCACCACTTTCTTTATCGTAAAATGCTGGAAAGATTAGAAAAGGGATGATTGACGTATTCTGAATGTTTTGTTTGATGATCTCCATATTCGACTGCATACAGCTTAGCCAATCTTCTATATTTTTGTTCTTTGGTTGAGGGAGAAACAAGGTGTCATGTTGCTTAGGAAGTACTCCATACTCCCCAATTGGAGGGAAATTTGGTGATGAAAATGCAGTAAACTCACTCGCATTACTTTTGACAACACGGTTTCCTCTGTATAAGTGATCATCAAAGTACAAGCAAACTTCAGGCATGCCAAATGTACCGAACTTGACAGCTCCTAGCACATTTCTTAAGGCATCCGTATTGTAAAGAAGACTAAGGTCTGAATTTGATGCTTCATGAAATAATGGAAGCTGAGAGCCTGTAACAATAATAGGTTTGGAAACATCAGGTAGCAAAAATGACAAGGCAGAGGAGGTGTATGCCATCGTATCCGTTCCATGCAGCACGATAAAGGCATCATACTCATTGTATACGTTGAGTATCTTGTTTGCCATTAGTAACCAATCTGATGGCTGCATATTGGTACTGTCTAGTGTTTGGGTAAAGCCGTCATATTCAATTGTGATATCGGATATTTGCCCAGTTATGGTTGGCTCTACCAGTTTTTTAAAGGCATTAATAAAATCATCTTTTTGTAAAGGGGCGAGTACTGGACCAACACATCCAATGGTACCTCCAGTGTAAAGAATAAATATTTTCATAATGGTCAAATTGGTTAATTATTTTTTAAAATTCAAAAAGAATGCTAATCGAATTAATTTTAAAACAAATTATAAAAATTTGTCATGTTTTTATAATGAATTATAATATTTAATTATATCATTGTTTTTTTATTAAGATTATTGAGAACTTTTATTTATAGCAACCTTTATCAAATTAACGCAATGGGTAAAGGAATCCTATAAACTAGTCTAGGTGTTCTACTTTCAAGAGAATTACTACTTGTAAATCAATAATTTATAGTTGCAATAATAATCGAACTCAGGTTATTAGAAAAAATCACCTCTAACTAGTATTATTTCCCACTATAATTCATTAGTTTTGCACGCTAAAAATAACATACAAAATGGTAGGAAAGAAAGCTTTAGATATAATCACTAAGTTACAGAAGGATTTAAAAAAGGATGGGTTCAAGATAGAATCGTTAGTTGCTGATCTTAAGGAACTAAGACCTTATTTTATTCAAACAAAAGATCCAACCATTACGAAAGTATGCCGTTTGACTTACGAACATCTCGAGAAGTTTAGCACCTTTAACATTTCAATACCTGCTGAAGAGGAATTAGATGAAGAAGGAAATGTTATTGAGCAAGAGTATGTTCCACCTGCAGATGAGAAGGAGCGTCTTGAGAGTTTTGATTACATGCTTTCCTTGTTAATCAATGGTAAAAATAAAACGAACCGCACAGATATTATCCAATACCGTGATCAGTTGATCAAATCGCTAGCCTAGGAATTCAATTTTTAATTTATTTCGTCAATGGTTACAGGATGGTTAGGAGCTATTCCTGATATCTGTTTTTAGATAAGGTAGAAGTTGTTAAAACATTTCTTTCCAAGGAATGACAAGCGGTAAAACAAGTACCCAGATCAAGAAAAATACAGCCATACCCCTTGGATATTGTGTAGAATTGTAAATTGCTGGAATAGCAGCGAAAAGTAGCCAACTTAGCTTGTACAAGAGTTGAAAGAGTAAAATTAGACTCATCTCTTTCGGATAAAAAACGCCTATAATAGATAGGATAAAAATTCCAAACCAAAGTGCACCAACCAATCGGATAGATTCTGAATACTCAAATGCATTGGTGAATACAGTTTGTTGCGCGATCTTAGGAAAGAAAAGACTTGAAATACTAATCCAACCCGCTACAATAATATTTGCAATATACACTAGTTTTATCCCTATCATACCAACGGTTTTTGATGATGGCGAAAGTAACTTAAGAATCTTAACAAACGTTTATTAGGAATTGTTTTTAGTTTATACAGTGTTAATATGGGCCGTTATCAACTCAATTGCTTCGTTATTCTTATTGAATTTGGCGACCGATAGTGGTGTATCACCTCCAAACACTTCTTTAACAGTAGGTTCTGCTCCGAATTTTAACAACAGTCTCGTTATATCTAGATGGTTATGTCGAACACTTTCCACTAAGGCTGAAGCCATGAATTCAGGATGTTGGTAGTTGGGATCTACTCCACATTTTAGGTGATACTCTACTAGATGTAGATCTCCTGTTTCTACTCCTCTGAACATTTCTTTCCAATTGCCTCCTGACATTTTTAGTGGTTTAAGTTATAACAACTAGGAATGGATTATTCCAAATATTAAACTACTAAAGTAACAAATCCTTGCTATAATTAAATGATTCGTTGGTTATTGTTAACTAGATTGTGTTACATTCAAAATGAATGGAACAACTTCTTTAATTACACGTAAACAAATGAATCACAATTCTAGTTTAATGATTCGCAAGTAAAATGAAGAAGAACCAAAATCGATGGCTTGTTCTTATTTGTTGTTGTACGTTATCGATTCTTGCCCTTGCAGGAACTAAAAATCCTTTGCAAGAGAATGTTATGACGCAGACCGAGGTGGAATTCAAAATGTATATCGATACAATCGATGCACATTTGTACAGAAGCAATAATGTTGTAGAACGTACATTAGCAAAATGTGATAGCATTTTACAGAATAATCAATCGATTTCTATTGATACTAAAGTGAATTATTATAACAAGAAAATAAATTACAATCTTAATCATAATCGTCCCTTAGTTGCTTATCAGATAATTGTAGATCATGAATTCTTCGCACAAAGTAAAGCTGTTTCTGAAGAAAATAGAAATCGATTTTCCTACTTTAATGCATACACACTGCTAATATTAGGCGACTTAGATGAAGCTCAGAAGATTTTTTATAGTGATTTCGAATCAGCAAAAATAAAACGAGATACCTACAGTATGTCCTCAACGCTTTATTCTTTAGGTCAATTATATGGAGATAAGAAAGATTATAATTCAGCGATCAAGTGTTATTTGGAAGTTGTTGCGTTAAAAGATAAAACAACAAAAATACCTTCAACAACCATTGCATTAACTGATTTTGAATTAGCTGGAAACTATTTTTCTTTAAAAGATTGGGGGAAAGCCGACACTTTTGCTGCTAGAGGATTGGCGTATGCTAGAAAACACAAAATAGAATTTCTAATCCCATATCTACTTGATATAAAAGCGAGGATAGCGCTAGAAAAGAACCAAGTCAAACAAGCAGAAAAAATTGCCAACGAAATCAATATCCTAGCAAAAGCGGGAGGAGATGATCGTACACTGAAAACGGCTAAAAATTTACAGGCGATAGTTTATAGGCATTCCACACACTATCAAAAAGCCATTCGCTTGCTAGAGGAATTGCTTGTAGAAACAGATAGCATTCAATATGGTGAACGGATCAATATCCATAGACAACTACATGAAATTTTTGACTTAAAGGGACAACCTGCAAACGCTTATGACCACCTACTTCAACTCAATGCCATACAAGAGAAAAAAGAAACCGCTGATAACACCGAAAAGACGGCTTATTTGAAGATTAAATTTGAAACTGAACAACAAAAAGCAGAGAATGAGTTGTTAGCGAGTAAAATAAAGCAAGGAAATAGTGAACGGAATATCTTAGGTCTTATAAGCACTATGTTTTTCCTAGGAATGATTGGATTTTTTGTTGCTTTTTATCAGAAAAGAAAGTACAATAGTACCTTGAAAAAGGAAGTTGGAAAAAGGACAACTGAATTAAAACAAACCAATACTGAATTGACAAAACGAAATGCTGAGTTAGATGAGTTTAACAGAATACTCGCACATGATTTAAGGGAACCTTTGAGAAGTATTGTTGGCTTTAGTCAAATGGCAAAGGCAAGTGAAATCGACCAAGCAAAACGATCGGAGTATCTCACATTCATCGAAAAAAGCGGCCGGCAACTGCATCAAATCATTAACGGGATTTCGACCTATCGAGCGGTGGGCAATCAAACCTCAAAACCACAGTTGGTAGACACAGACAACTTAGTTCAACAGATTAAAACTACGATTCAACCGTATTATCCTAACAAAAACATTCAAATTTCATCTAGAACTGAGCTTCCTGAGATTTTTATTCAGCCGAAAGTTCTGAAAACGGTTTTGGAGCAATTAATCGATAACGGTATTAAGTACAATGAAAATGAAATAGCTAAACTCGGAATCCAATACACCAAAATTGATGGGAAACATGTATTTGAGATTTCAGACAATGGAATAGGAATTGCTGAGGAATATCACCAAAAAATCTTCGACATGTGCAAGCGACTTCACACCCGTGACGTGTATGAAGGATCGGGAATGGGATTAAACATTACACAGAAAATCCTTGAAAAAAACAACGGCCAGATTCGTCTGCTTAAGTCTACAGAAGGAAAAGGTAGCACCTTTCAAATTGAACTACCGTATGTCGTCAGTGGTATTCATAAGAGCGTAAAAACGTAAAATCAGTTTTTCATAATGAATTGAACGCTAGAATTTAATAGTATAAATGCATTAGAAGGCGCTACAGATGATCCGTTTTACCGCACACCTGAGTGTCTTTTTCTTCCAAGCACTGGTCTTCGCATTCCAATTTGTTTTTTTCTGAAGCTTCAGTCTCTTTTACCTTTATCTCTTTTGATTCAAATTTACTCAGGCTTTCTGTCGTCTTGGTTTTCTTGATATCCATAAGATTTTTCTTGTGTTGATATTAACAATAAAAACCATAAGATAAAATAAATTTTCTATAAAGTAAAGGAATGCTGATTGCCTTATCCAACTTCTTTCGCAACAATTGATTTTCTACATTTAATATTCGACTTACCACCTGAAAGCTTTATGTTCAGGCAGGTTTAATTCTTAGATTTATCCATTGAAGACTAATTTCAAGACCAAAAGGTTATACTTCCAACTTCTTACGCAACAATTGATTTGCCACCTTAGGATTCGCCTTCCCATCTGAAAGCCGCATCACTTCACCCATAAACAGCCCGATGAGCCCCTTCTTCCCCTTTTGATAGGCGTTCACCTTATCAGGGAATTTGGCGATCGCTTGGTCCACAAATGCTTCAAGATTTGAGGCATCAGACTCCTGGATTAAGTTCAACCGCTTCGCTAAAGACTGGACATTCGTTTCTGGCTCCTTGACCATTGCAGGAAATAACTGCTGGCTCGCAGCCGCAGCGCTCACCGTATTACTAGCCACCAATTCAATCACCGCCGCCAGCTGCTTTGGGGCAATTGGGAACGCTGCAATCGTCTTGTTTTGCTCATTGAGCCATGACTTTACAGTATTCAGTAGCCAGTTAGCCGCTTGTTTACTATGTTTGGTATGTTGGACAATCTCCTTGAAGTAATCAACTGTTTTACGATCTTCTGTTAATACCTTTGCATCATATTCCGTCAACCCCATTGCAATGAATCTAGGAATCAGAACACTCGGTAACTCAGGCATTTGAGCTTGGATAGACGCAATGTCAGCATCCGTCAAGACAATTAAAGGCAAATCAGGATCAGGGAAATACCGATAATCGTGTGCATCCTCCTTGGTACGGAGTGGGGTTGTAACACCTGTTTCTGGATTAAAATCAAGCGTAGATTGAATCACGGTCCCACCACGTTCAACTAAATCAACTTGCCGCTTTGCTTCATATGCAACTGCCTTCTTAGCAAACCGCATTGAATTCACGTTTTTTATCTCACAGCGCGTACCATATTCATCAACGCCCCACTTTCTTACAGACACATTGCAATCTGCTCGAACAGATCCTTCTTCCATATTACCATCCGAGATGCCAAGATAACGCACGAGTCTACGGATGGTACTCATCAATGCTTGAACTTCTTCTGGAGACCGTAAATCGGGTTCAGAGACAATTTCTAGCAAGGGAACGCCCGCCCGATTCAAATCTATCATAGAATGATCTGGGTCTTGATCGTGAATTGACTTGCCAGCATCCTCTTCCATATGGATGTGGTGGAGACGAATCTGTTTTTCCTTACCATCTACCTCAATCGTAACTTGACCGCCTAGGCAGATCGGTTCAGCATCTTGCGTGATCTGGTAGCCTTTGGGCAAATCAGCATAAAAGTAATTTTTTCGATCAAACCGACTATTTTTATTGATTGTACATCCCAATGCAAGACCTAGTTTCACTGCAGATTCTACCTGTTTCTTGTTTGCTCGTGGCAAGGTTCCAGGGTGTCCAAGAGAAACAATTGAGATGTGCGTGTTTGGATCATCCGTAAAGGAAGCATCATCCGTACAAAAGGCCTTACTGTTCGTGTTCAATTGAACATGAATCTCTAGTCCAATAACGGTTTCGTATTGATCGTAAACTGACATTTATTGAAGGATTTCCTTGGCTTTTGCAATCGCATTGTCTATTCCTGCTGCATTTTTGCCTCCTGCTGTTGCGAAGAACGCTTGTCCACCACCACCGCCTTGGATTTCCTTAGCGATTTCTCGAATAAGATTGCCTGCATGTAGTTTTTTTTCTTCGATCAGTTTCTCGCTCACTGTTACAGCTAATTGCGGTTTTCCGTTGATTTCTGCGCCAAACACCACAACGACATTGCCCAATTCTTCCTTGATTTGATAAGAGAGGGATTTAATCGTTTTAGAATCCTTAATGGGTAGTTTCGCACCAATGAAGTTGAACCCATTGATTTCGACGGCGGATTTAATCAAGTCGCTTTTCATGGAGCCTGCCTGAGCATTCTGCATTTCTTCCAACTGTTTTTTCAGTCCCTTATTTTCATCTTGTAATCCTTGGACATTTTGTACGATATGCTTTGGGTTTTTAAACAGCCCTCTGATGGCATTAAGGGTTTCTATTTCCTTGTTCACGTATTCTTCTGCAAGGCCTGCAGTGACTGCTTCAATTCTTCGTACACCAGCAGCGACGGAAGTTTCTGTTGTAATCTTAAACAGTCCAATGACACCAGTGTTTTGTACATGGCAGCCGCCACAAAGCTCTTGAGAGAAGGATGGATCGAAGGTGATCATACGCACGGTTTCACCATATTTCTCACCAAACAACATCATGGCTCCTTTTGCTTTTGCCGCTTCAATGGAGATGGACCGAGCTTCTTGTAAAGGAATATTTTCTCGGATTTTTCGGTTGACGATTTGCTCAATTTGAGCGAGTTCTTCTTCCGTCACCTTCTGAAAATGCGAAAAGTCAAATCTTAAATGTGTATCTGCTACTAACGATCCTTTTTGCTGAACATGCGTTCCTAGGACTTCCCTTAGTGCCGCGTGCAATAAATGAGTTGCTGAATGGTTGTTAATAATCAGTTTCCTTCTATTTTCATTGACTTGAGCGTGTGCTGTTGCATTTATATTAGAAGGCAATTTATTTACATAATGAATAATTAAATCATTTTCTCGTTTTGTATCAACAACAAAAATTTCTTCATTATCAAACTTCAGCTTACCAGTGTCACCAACTTGACCACCACCTTCTGCATAAAACGGAGTGGTATCTAATACCACTTGAAACTGATCTTTTTTCTTGATATGAACTGTTCTGTACTTCACCACATTCCCAGTAGCCTGCAATTGGTCATACCCGACAAAATTAACTGTTGGGTCGTTCGAAACCATGTGCCAATCGCCAACCTCTTGTGCAGCATCTGCTTGGCTTCTCTCTTTTTGTTCTTGAAGTGCGAGTTCAAACCCTTTGTTATCAACTGATAGTCCTTTTTCACGTGCTAATAACTCCGTTAAGTCTTTTGGAAAGCCATAAGTATCATAAAGCTCAAAAACTCCTTTCCCGTCTAATGTATTGTTTGAGACGTTCAGTGCTTCAAATCGGCTAAGTCCATTTGCTAATGTTCGAAGGAATGCTTCTTCCTCTTTTTGAATGTTATTCGTGATAAATGCTTCTTGCGCTTTCAATTCAGGGAAAACCTCTTTAAACTGATCTGCTAACATTGGGATCAGCTTATAAAGTAGCGGTTCTTTCACATCAAGGAAAGAAAAATAATAGCGAACCGCACGTCTTAGAATTCTTCGAATCACGTATCCTGCCCCAGTGTTGCTTGGTTGTTGAGCATCAGCAATTGCAAATGCTACTGCACGAACGTGATCCACAATAACTCGGAAAGCGATATCTTTCTTTGCTGTCAATTCATAGGAACCTTCATACTTCGTACCAGAGATTTCCTCAACTTTTTTGATAAGCGGTGAGAATACAGTGGTATCATAATTAGAAATCTTGCCTTGCATAGCCATACAAAGTCGCTCAAAGCCCATTCCTGTATCCACATGTTTGTTAGGGAGTGACTCAAGAGATTGATCTGCCTTGCGGTTGTATTGAATGAAAACCAAGTTCCAAATCTCGATGACTTGTGGGTGATCCTTGTTCACCAGATCTTTTCCGTCTATTTTTGCTCGTTCCTCGTCAGATCTTAGATCCATATGAATTTCGGAGCAAGGTCCACAAGGACCTACAGCACCCATTTCCCAGAAGTTATCGTCTCCGCTGCAGTAAAGGATTCGTTCTTCTGGCATCCATTTTTTCCAAAAGTTGACCGACTCTTCATCAGGTTCAAGTCCTTGTTTAGCATCACCTTCGAAGACTGTAGCATACATTCTATCTTTAGGCAGTTTATAGACTTCTGTAAGCAATTCCCAAGCCCATTCGATGGCTTCTTCCTTGAAGTAGTCACCAAAAGACCAGTTTCCAAGCATTTCGAACATAGTCTGGTGGTAGGAGTCAATCCCTACATCTTCTAAATCGTTGTGTTTACCGGAGGCACGCAAGCATTTTTGAGTATCGGCTACTCGTTTTGCATCTGCGATTTTATCTCCTAGGAAATAATCTTTAAACTGATTCATTCCAGAATTAGTAAACATAAGTGTAGGGTCATTTTTAATGACGATAGGTGCTGAGGGAACAATTTTATGCCCTTTATTCTCAAAAAAATCTAAGAACTGCTGACGTATTTGCTTTGAATTCATTGACTGCCGATGATTATTTACTGATAATTATAAAAGTATTAAATAATTAAAACATATTCCTCTAACGAACGTAAAATAGAATTGGTTCCTGTTACAGGATGATGTTCTATTTTTGAAGTTGTGAATAACTAAACAATTTTTTTTTTGAATTATAAAGTTCGATCCTTACCTTTGCAACGGTTTAAACGCTACGTATAAAGATCCAAACGTTAAATAAACTCAAAAGTAGTTATTTCAAACCTAATATTTGACAGAAATCATATGAGAAAAGAGAAATTCATTTATAACGTCAATACACTTAGTTACGAAAAGGAGGAATATACCTGGAAATCCAGATTGATACACGGGTCAATTTTTCTTTGTGCTGTCTTTTTTTGTTCCTTAATTTTAGTTTTTATTTGGGACAAATACACCGATTCTCCTGAGAAAAAAAGACTAAATCGTGAACTTGCTGCGGTATCTGCTCAATATGGAAAGTTAGACAACGATTTAATTACCTACAACGAAAAATTAAATTACCTTAAGGAAAAAGATAATAATCTTTATAGAATGGTACTCGGTGTTGAACCAGTTGACTCTTATACTTGGGAAAGTGGTGTTGGAGGAAGTGACAATTACGAACGATTTAATAATATTACGAACAATGATATTGTAATTGCAACCACTCAAAAAATTGATAAATTAGGTAGACAGTTAGATTTACAATCCAAATCACTAAATAATCTAGCAGAATTAGCAAAGGAGAAGGAAGAAGAATTGAAAGCAATTCCTAGTATCAGACCACTTACTGAATCTTCAGATATTAAATTACTTTCTGGCTTTGGGATGCGAAAACACCCCATCCATAAAATTAAGAAAATGCATTTTGGCATTGACTTTAATGCTAAGAGAGGCACCCCAATACATTCTACAGGAGACGGTGAAGTAGTGAAGACAAGAAAAAGTGCATCTGGCTATGGTAACCATGTGGTGATTGACCATGGGTTTGGCTACAAAACGCTCTATGCTCACATGCAAGATATAGAAGTTAAAAAAGGTCAAAAGATAACAAAAGGTGAGATTATTGGGACGGTTGGAAATACAGGAACATCTACTGCTCCCCACCTACATTATGAAGTCATCCAAAAAGGAAAAAAGGTAGACCCAATCCACTTTTGTGTAGATGGTCTTTCACCTGAAGAATACAAAGAAATGACTGAATTAGCTGCCGACGAAAATCAATACTTCGATTTTGGTGGTGAAGAATTCTAATTAAAGAGATCATTACCTTATAAATAAAAACCTGCCTTCCATTGTGTTGACAGGTTTTTTTATTAATTTGATGTTTGAATATAATCCGCTTAAGAATTGAATATGTCCAAGGAAGTAGTAAATACTGGAAAATTATACCATTCCATTAGTGAAGTCGCAAAAATGTTTAGTGTCAGCAATTCGCTTATTCGATTTTGGGAAACCGAATTTGATTTCTTAAAACCAAAGAAAAACAGAAAAGGCAATCGCAGTTACACACAAAAAGATATCGATAGTATTCGGATTATCTACCACCTAGTAAAGGAACGAGGATTTACATTAGAGGGCGCTCGCCAAGAAGTCAAACTAAACAGAAATCAGGTAGAACGAAAAATGGATACAATTAGCCACCTAAAGGCATTGAAAAAGAACTTGTTGGACTTGCAGTCAAAGCTTTAAAATTCTGCATACCTATTCAGGTGATTCAGATACTGTAGAAATCAGCCTGTTAAATCTGTATTTTTAATTAAAAGAAACTTAACTTAAAACTTTTAATGAAAAACAATCAAAACGATTAACTTTGGCTTCCCAAATAAAACACACAAAGAAATTTTGTAGCATTTAGTCATTAGAATAGTTAAGATTTCGGTCATGGCCAAACAAAAGAAAAAACAGCAAACAGCAAACCGCCAAAAGGAAATCCCTAAATTTAAACCAAAGTCGTCGATCAAGCAAAAGTTGATGATCAGCCTCCTTATTGGAGCAATGCTGTTGTTTGTTTTTGGTGGACTGATTCGCTCATACATGACGAGTGGGTCTAGCAGCAAATCTGACTATACATCTAACTATGAACGGCCAGAACCACAATTTAAGAAAGACGGAACCCTGTCTATAATCTCCAAGCAAAAAGGTGTCCCCACTAAGGAATTAGACATCGAAATCGTCCAAAAAACGAAAGATGTACAACAAGGACTAATGTACCGAAAGTCGATGGATGAAAATCGTGGAATGTTATTCCTCATGGAAAGAGAAGAACCACAGTCGTTCTGGATGAAAAACACACACATCCCTTTAGATATTATCTTTATCAATAGCGAAAAGGAAATCGTTTCGATTGGAAGAAACACTATTCCTTACTCAAAAGCACCCGTCCCTTCTAATGTTCCAGCAAAATATGTATTAGAAGTAAATGCCGATTATTGCAAGAAGTTTAATGTGCAAGTTGGTGATAAGGTTGCTTTTTAGCTTTCTATATGCAATTTTCTGTAAATTTGCACGAATCAATCGAGTGCATTTTGAATCCCAGTAGTCGCTTATTAAAGTTTGTTTTATTTTTTGGAATAATAATCTTCTTCCCCTCCCAAGGAACCAGTCAATTCTTTGCTACTCAGAAAAAAGCTGAACCAGAATCGTATAAAAGCGAAATTCAGCAATTCAGATCTCCAGAAAACGCATACAAATTTATAGAAACACTGCTGAGTTCAGCGCAAGATACAACACTGATCATTGCCAACGCCTACCAGAAAGCCGCCCAGCTTCATATAGAAAGGAAACAGTATAGCCTCGCCATTAATGATGAGCAAAACGCTCTAAAAATACAAGAGAAGATCCTAGGCAGCAACCACGCTTCCGTAGCTTATAGCAATTGGCAATTGGGTGAACTGTACTTGGAAAACCAAGATTACTCCAGTGCATCCCATCATTTGAATGCTGCTTATCGCTTATTTGCAAACCTAAAACAAAGAGAAACGATTCCTATCACAAGCCAACTGATAAGTGTCTATCTTGAAAGAAATCAACTGGATTCAGCAATTCTGCTAATTGATCAAACATTAGATCTAGCAATCGAAAATGGACTTGGAACGACAACAGGAACAGGAAGATTGCTCATCGAAAAAGGAAGCATTCTTGCAGCACAAAATAGACATCAAGCTGCCCAGGAAATCTTTAGTAAGTCAGTAAAACAATATGAGGCAGACTGCACCAATACCTACAAGGAAGAACAACTGATCACCGCCTACCAGCTCCTAAGCCGCGAGCAAGCAGCATTGAACGCACCAATAGACGCCCTGGAATCACTTCAACAGGCGCTCCTAATCAATCAAGAACGAAAAGACCTAACAGAAAACAGGATTGAGCTCCTCTTAAATTATCAAGAATTGGTGCAAACCGACACGTCTCTCTTAGGAACAACGGCTCTATCTGAAATTGAACAACTCGTCTCTACATTAAACGAAGATAAACAAATTCAATATTTACATATCCTGCAATTACGGAATGCTCGACAGTTAATCAATCAAGGAGAATTTAAGCAAGGCGTTAAACAGTTTCAAGAAGCACTGGAAAATCACATCCCTGTACGAGTTAGTTCTCCGTTGCCTAAACCAGATCAAGTTACCTTCGCAAGCAATAAAGATGAATTGGTCATTGGTTACTTGGAGTTGACTGATATTCTGAAGCAAGAGCATCAAAAAAAGGCCAACCGTGATTTATTGCGTAAAGCATTTACTACAATAAAGTTGGCTGATCAGTTAGTTCTGCTAGATCTTAAGAAAAGGGATCCAATTATTGATGCAAAAATCGTAAGCAACGTATACAGAACTGGAGCAGAACTAGCTCATCAGCTTGATCGACCTGATGAAGCTTGGTATTTCCATGAACGCTTGAAGGCTACCAGACTTCAGACACAATATCCAATCAAGAAAATTGAAAAATGGGTTGGCATTCCAGATAGTCTTCAGCAAAAGAGAAAAATCCTGGATTGGAAACGAGATAGTTTAGAGCAGCTTGTATTGCCATTAAAGGTCGGTGGGAAGTACTACGCGCTTGGTAAGCACATCGAGGTGCTAGAGGCACTAAAAGTGGAGCAGGAGCAATTTGAAGAACGAATTAGAAGTGAGTTTCCTAATTTTCACAAGTTTTGTACTCAATTTGACCCGGTTAACCTTGAGACGATTAGAGATTATTTGGCAGACAATGGAGCAGAGCTTATCAGCTATGTGGTAACGGATAGTAGCGTTTTAGCTATGCAAGTCGATAACTGGAAAAAGAAGCTATTCACGTTTTCAAACCATCCAGAAATTAAAGAAAAAGCTGAGCAGTATCATGAACTGATGACGCGTAAATCAAGCGATCTTGGCCTCATTGATTCCATTGGGCAAGCTCTCTACAACCACCTGTTCAAGCCGATGGCCCATGGGAAAAAACGGGTGTTCTTATCCACTGATCAATGGCTAAGGCAGTTGCCATTTGAGGCATTGGTGACTCCACCCAAACACAAGAAACCCTTAGAAGAGCGATGGCTGGTAAGACAAAAACAAATCAGCTATTCTTCTAGCCTTGGGTTGCGGATGACCGAGCAGAACGAATCAACCAATCATGAAGGAATGTTAGTCGTTGCACCTTGGCAGTTTCCTGCTTCTGGTAAACCACCACTCAAGCAGGGCAAGCAACTGGTAACGTACCTTCTTAAATCGTTTAAAGCGGATTCTTTGCTGGATAAACAAGCAACTGTCAGCCAATTTATTGAAGGGACAAAGAACAGGCAAGCAGTTCATCTGACCACACATGTTGAGCAGTTTCCAACCCCGAGAATTCATTTGTCCAATGATGTATTTGTGCTTGATAGTCTACTTACAGAGGAGCATAAATGTGCCCTTTGGGTATTGTCTCATTTAGAGTGGGATGGCTTGGACAAGCATTCCGTATCTGCCCATGATTATCTGCAGCTGCATGGGATTGAAGGGATTGTCTCTCCGTTATGGAGAAGTGAGATGGGAGCTTCCAACACCTTTCTGCAATCATTTTATACGGGGCTGATTTCAGGGAAAGGACAGGCAGAAGCACTTCAAAAGGCAAAGCTGGAGATCATTAAAGCGGGAAGGGCACATCCTTACCATTGGGCCGGATATTGTCATTACGGGCATTCAGATAAGGTAAGAGCTACTGCATATGACGGACCGACCTATATCATTGCTGCTTTTTTTATATTGATCTTGGTGGTGTGGACGATGGGGTATACTCCAAAGAAGGAGTGATTCGTGTTGTGACGCTATCGTCTTTTTTTCGAAACCAATAAATAATAGCCATCCAAATCTCTAATCGCAAATTCTGTCTTTCCTGAATTCTCATTCAGTGTAGGTTCGAATTCAATTTTAGTATTGGTAGCATTGACTTTTTGCCAGATCATTTTAAGGTCATCTACTTTAAAATAAAGGATCAACCCGTTACCATTCGAATGGTTAGATTTGTGTATTGTTGGATGCTCATGTTCTCCCCATACGTGAAGACATAAAATGGTTTGACCATCCTTGTCATTTAGCATTTCAAACGTATCTCCACCATGTCCACTGGTTAGATTAAAGACTTCCTGATACCATTCAGAACTTTTCTGAACATTTTTAACGCCTAGAATTGGTTCAATTTTCATTGGCAAATGATTGATTCCTTATTCGAAATTCGATATTCATTTTTCTAACCTCTTAACAACCAAACAGGTCTTTCAAATAATCACCTAGAAACACTTGGTTTGGGTCCATCTGTTCTCGTACGGCCTTGAAATCATTCCATTTTGGGTAGATCTGCTCAAACGTATCACACTGCTTTGTATGCATTTTCCCCCAGTGCGGGCGACCATTGTAACTACGAAAGATCGCTTCCATATCTTCAAAGTACTTTTTGTAAGGCATGCCCTTGTACATATGTACTGCAATGTAGGCTGAATCTCGCTTGTAAGCAGGACTTAGCCAGATGTCATCTCCTTGGACAAACCGATGTTCTATTGGGAAATGTACTTGGTACTTTTCTTTTTCAATTTTTGCTTTTATTTCAATTGCACAATCCTTGTATGCTTCAATTGGAATGTTGTATTCCATTTCATTGAACTTTACATTTCTAACCGTGGCAAATATCTTGTGGCTATGATTGATTTTAGTGGTAACGACAGCCGCAGAGCTTATAAAACGACTCATGCGTTGACTGATGGATGGCATTCGTTTTGTCATTTCACACAACAGCCAAAAGAAGCCATTCTCTAGGACAATATCATTGAAATAGCGAGTTAAACCGTCTTTTTTAGCAGGTTCAGTAGTTAAGTTAGTGATCCGATGTTGGACTGTTTCTGAATAAGGAAAAGAGTAAAATTCGAAATTGCGATTATCTTTATTCAGCTGTTCCAGGTTGTCGACTGTTTCATTCCAGGTTCCTTTTGAGAGATTGATTTTTAGATTGTAAGTTGGGCAACACCGAATAGAGATGCGAGTAATAATGCCAAGTGTACCAAGCGAAATCCTAGCCGCTCCTAGCAATTCTGAGTTTTCTGTTTTAGAGATATGCACCAATTCGCCCTTGCCATTTACTAATGTCAGTTTAGTGATTTGTGTGGCGATGTTCCCAAACGTGACACCTGTGCCGTGTGTGCCGGTAGCCGTTGCGCCTGCGATGGACTGAACATCAATGTCTCCTAGGTTTTCTTGAGCCAATCCATGTTCGAATAGCAGTTCACCGAGTTGTTTGATTTGAGTACCTGCCCACACTGTTGCTTCGTCTTTTGTGTCATTGATTTCTATGAGTCCACTAAGCTTGTCTAGGCTTACCAGAATATCGTTGGTTTCTACCAATTGACTAAAGGAGTGTCCACGCCCGACGATTCTAATTTTTTGGTTGTTTCGGATCGCTTTTTGCACGATTTCTGTCACCTGATCTTCAGTTTCGGGGAGGCAAATTTCAGTGGGACGGCAAGACACATGTCCTGACCAATTGCTCCATTGCGGATTTGTCATATCTCTGTTTTAATTGCTCAAATTCAAAATGCACGCTTCACGAATTTCCCAAATTGTGGCAAGGTTAAACTTAGAATCTAGTTTTTCAGTTATCAACCAATCTCGTAGGAAGTCCTGATGGTATGCTTCTTTAAATTTAGCAATTTGTTTAGGTTCAATTACTATTTCACGCAACAATTGTTTAAACACACTATGATTTGAAGTCCCAGGAAAGGTATAGTCATAATGTACCGATCTGTATTTTAGGTAGTTGTGTGCTTCAGGCAGGTAGTCGAGTCCATATCTGCTTAATACTTGTCCAACTCCAGGGGTGTTTTGTTCATTCATACGATAAATACCTAGCATAAGGTGAATCGAGTTCACTTCATGTTCGTCAAGTATCGTTTTGATCAAAGCATGTTTTGTACTACACGTTCCTTTATTTTCATCAATAACTGATCTTAAGTTAATTTTTGAAGAATTTCGGCCGTATTTTAGGTTGCTAATGTAATCAATGGCATCATGAAATCTATGAATGTTTAGATCAACAATTCTACTTGAAACCGGGCCATTATTTTTTAATGAAAAATCCGGTAACTCTCCAAGATATATAGTGTTTTCGGCCATGATCTTTAATTGGAGCTGCAATATACTGAAATTGTAATTACAGATGAATCAACCCTGTTTTATTTTATGTATGATATTTATCTATTCGAGGGGCGTCATATTTTTGAAGAGATGTTATGTGAATATACTATGTTCAATATTGGTGTAATTCAGTTACTTATGTAAGGGGTGTTCAAAACTTCAATTAATAATGATTGTCCACGAATTTTGTGCGATAAATAACATTATGATATTTTATAATTACTCAAAAATATTGGATAAATTTAACAAACCATTAAAAACCTTACCATGAAACAAACTTTACATGTTTACCACTCTTTTTTATTACAGCAAGTTGCTAAATTTTTCCTCCTCTTCCTCTTCTTATCTTGTTCTATTTTCGTGTATGCTCAACCTGCAAATAATACTTGCGTAACTGCAACACCTATTACTACTGTTCAAAATTTTTGTTCTAGCGCTGGTCAATATACGCTTCTAGGTGCAACAGATGATGGCGACGGAACCTGCGAAATCGGGAATAGAGATGTCTGGTTTTCGTTTGTCGCTCAATTTACGGACGTGACCATTACGATTGTCGGAGCAATTATAGGACCTTCTGCTGGAGGTACGTTAAATGATCCTGAGATTGTAATGTATAGCGGCACTTGTACTAGTCTTTCTGAGATAAAATGCGATGTTGACCTTGTAGGTGATAATGTTGTTGAAACCTATAAAGGAGGATTGACTCCTGGCGCAACTTATTACTTTAAAGTAGACAGTCGGACAACCATTGGAAATACATTTCAGGTTTGTATAAATAACTACACTGCTCCTCAGTTACCAGATGGTGATTGCCCTACAGCAACCGTGCTCTGTGATAAATCTTCTTTTAACGTTCAAAATGTAACTGGAGCCGGGCTGGATAATCAGGAAATGCAAGATGCATTCTGTTTCCATTTTCCGAACCCTTTACCAACGCAAACGTTGGAAACCAATTCTGTTTGGTATACTTGGAGAGCCTTAACTACGGGAACTGTTTCCTTCGATTTAACACCTACTAATCCTGGAGATGATCTAGACTTTGTAGTTTACCACATCCCTAATGGTTTCAATCCAAACGGAGGAATCAATTGTGTTGGTAAAACAGTGGAACGATGTATGGCTTCCGGTAATCTTCCTGCTTGGACTACTTGTTTTGGTCCTACTGGATTGGATCTCGTTTCACAGCAACACTTTGAATATTTGAACTGCTCCAACGATGCCCCTACCAGTCCAACGAATCCAACAACTATAGTGGATGATAACTATGCGAAAGCACTTGATCAATTGCAAGGACAAGTATATGCTGTGGCAATAAACAACTTTTCCTCTACAGGAAATGGCTTTAGTATTAGCTTTGGGGGAACAGGATTGTTTGAAGGGCCAATTGCTGACTTTTCCCTTGATACTGCTGGAACAACTGCTTGTGTGTTAGATCAAATCACAGTAACCGATTTATCTACCTACCCAATTGGACAAATCGTATCATGGGAATGGAACTTTGGTCAAGGAGCAACACCACTCAATGCTCAAACCCAAGGACCGCATACGGTTAACTACAGTACGAATGGAACCAAAATCGTCACGTTGACGATTACTTCAGATAGAGGATGTAAAGTGACCAAGCAGCAGACTGTTTCGGTTGAAAACTGTATACCCGATCTCACACCAAGGATTACCATTCTTCCCAATGTTGCAAATGGGATCAGTGCAATTGGTATCGTGACAGAAGTTTCTGAATTGAACAATGCTACTACAGATGGGACCGACGTCGAAGTTTGGATGCCTCAAGACCCGAGACTTACGTTTATTTGGGATCCAACACTGACCTCTGTGGCATTGATACCTGTTAATAATGCAGAATGGAACTACATGGGTAACAACGGATTTGTCCATATTTTTAGATATGTTGGGACTGCAGGCCGGTTTCCCGCACTCGGTAAGTCTTCGATAGGACTACAAACGTTTTATGATCCGCAGTCGACTAGTGGTTTTACCACGATAAATGCTACGGTTGTCCCATTTAGTGGAGGAGAAGTGAATGCAACGAACAATACGACCTCTGAGCAGTTGACTTATTTTGATTAATAGAAAAGAAACCACCCTTCTTCAGGTGTTTTTACCTAATTGATTTCAATGTTGCAATTGAATAAAGTTGATGAGGAGTGATTTTTCAATTGCGCTATATTGCAAAAACTAAACAGTTAAAATTTACGTTTAACTTAAATGAGATTTGGATATATACTGTGCTTTTTCTTTACATTATCATTCGTTTATGGTCAAAAGGTTGATAATACAGCTTCATATAGAGCGATTGATAGTGAAAAGTATTTTAGGATCAATTATGAGAATGATCTTTTTGTTTCGCAAGACAAAAATTATACACAAGGATATAGTTTAGAACTCGTTTTACCTGTTCTATCAAAGAATCCTATTAATCGACTCTTTCCTTATTTAAACAATGATGAACGTAAAGTAGGAATTGTCTTTGAAAGCATAGGATTTACGCCAGATCATTACGAAAAATTGGAGGTGCAGGTGGGAGATCGTCCCTTTGCTGCAGTTGTGATGCTAAAAAGCTTTAGCCTTTCTAAAAGCAAAGCCTCCAAACAACGGATCGCTTCTAGTTTAAGCTTTGGCTTGATCGGTCCAGCAGCTTTGGGAAAAGAAACACAAACAGGAATTCATAAATTGACAGGAGATAAAATTCCTTATGGCTGGGTAAATCAGATAAAAAATCAGTTTGTATTAAACTATGGAGTTGATTATGAAAAAGAGCTGGTAAGCATTCATAATTACTTCGGAATAAACGCCAATGCTTCTGCTCAGATTGGGAACTTGTACACAAATACCAAGGTTGGAATGAATACTGTTTTCGGTATAATAAACAATCCATATGAAAGATCTAACCCTGAAAAAGTGCTCCTATATGGGTATATTCAACCGCAATTGATGTTGATCGGCTTTGACGCAACATTACAAGGAGGCATAATAGGAGATAAAAGTATTTACTCCATACCGTCAAGTGGAATAAATAGACTAGTTGGCCAGCTGAATTATGGTCTTATTCTTCAATTTAAATTCATTTATCTAGAATTTTCTGGAACGAACATTTCGAAGGAGATTAAAACACTTGGTCCAGCTGCATGGGGAGGTTTAAAAATTGGTTTTAAATTGTAATGCTACCCTAGAAATAATGAATAATCATGCTGATCAATCATAAAAAAGTGATTATGACAATTTACAACGTAAAATAGTTTTGAAAATGGCAAAAGAAATTGAAAGAAAGTATTTACTATTAAATGATGGATGGAAAATCAATTCAAAAGAAGGAATTAAGATCAAACAAGGCTATTTGAATTCGAATAAAGAAAGAACCGTAAGAGTTCGAATAATCAATGAACGTGGAGTTTTGACAATAAAAAGTAAAAATATTGGAATCATACGCAATGAATTTGAATATGAAATTCCATTTCAAGAAGCAAAGGAATTAATGAAGATCTGCGAAAAGCCAATCATTGAAAAGACCCAATATCTCAGAAAAGAAAACGGTTTAACTTGGGAAATTGATATTTTTGAAGGTCAAAATAAAGGGCTGGAGATTGCTGAAGTTGAGTTAAATAGCGAAAAACAGAAAATTGAAGCTCCTTCTTGGTTAGGAAGGGGAGTATCCGATGATGTCAAGTATTATAATTCTAATTTAATTCAAAATCCATATACAACGTGGGAAAAAGATTGAACTATAAGCTAGACATTTTTTAATCATTCAAATTTCCTAGAAAGGCTTATATAACTTGGATACAAAGATAAAAACCATAAATCTAGATCAGATCAGAACAAAAATGGCTTTTTTTTATTCTAACTGCTAAATAACTTCTATTTTTGGACTAAATTTTTAATTCATGGAACAAGTGGTACTGGTAAATGAGCATGATGAGGACATTGGGTTAATGGAAAAGATGGAAGCGCATGAAAAGGGATTATTGCACCGAGCGTTTTCTATTTTTGTATTTAACAGTAAAGATGAACTGCTGCTTCAGCAAAGAGCGATAGAAAAGTATCATTCTGGAGGACTTTGGACAAACACTTGCTGCAGCCATCCTAGAAAAAATGAAACCATTGTGGAGGCTGCCAATCGCAGGCTCCAAGAAGAAATGGGGTTCGAGTGCACACTAAAACAGACCTTCAGCTTTGTTTATAAAGCAGTATTAGATCAGGGATTGACGGAGCATGAGTTAGACCATGTAGTGATTGGGTTTTCAGATACAGAACCCATACTTAATCCAGAAGAAGTAATGGATTGGAAATATATGACAATGGATGCTGTAAAACAAGACATGGAAATTCATCCTAAAGCCTATACCGAATGGTTTAAAATTATTTTTAACAGAGTTCATGAGGAGTTAAATAGTTGATAGTAATATGTTTAAAACAACAACGGAATTTGAAAAGATCTTTAAAGACTACTACCCAATGGGAGTGCTCTTCGCAAGAAAACAAGTTCAGGATATGGATACGGCAAAGGATATTGTTCAAGCCGTTTTTGTGAAAATGTATGAGAAAGGAGATGATATTAATATTAATACTTCCATAAAAAGTTATGTTTTTCAGGCCATTAGAAATGCTTGTATTAACCATCATAAGCACAATCAGACCAAACAACGACATTCTAATATCATTCTCAATAGTTCGACGGAGGCAATTAGTGATAATCAATTAGAACATAAAGAATTTGAACTTCAAATACATAGTTTAATTGACCAGCTTCCAGATCGGTGTAAAATGATTTTTAGACTAAATAGATTCGAAGGAAAAAAGAATAAGGAAATTGCTGAAGAATTGAATATCTCCATCCGAACTGTTGAAACTCAAATTAGTAAAGCACTAAAATTTCTTAGACAAAATATTTCTAAGGAAATGCTTTATTCTCAGATAGTTATACTTGGTTTTGTTGGGTTTTTAGAATTATTTGGGAATTATTTTATCTAATAGTACGTGTAAACGGAATTAATATTGTCTTACTAATAGAGAAACTGCATTTAGCATGATAAAAGATCAAACAAATACGAACAATTTTGACAGAGATATCATTGTTAGATTTCTTGAAGGTTACGCCACAAACCAAGAGGAATCAGACCTCTCTGCTTGGGTGAATAGTTCAGAAGAAAACAAGAAAGAATTCCTTGAAATAAAGGAAATCTGGAATATGGCAGTGATATCCGAAGAAATGAAATCATTGGATGTAGAAGCTGACTGGAAAACAGTTTCTAGTAAAATCTCTAAAAAAACAACAGCGGGCACTACTTCACAGCCTGAAGCAAAAGCTAAAAATACATCGAAGCATTCAAATAAAAAGAAACAACCTGTAACTCCGAGCCCCAAAAAACCAGAAGCGAAGATCAAAAAAATGAACTTCACTAAATGGATCACTGGGATTGCTGCTGGCCTCGCACTTCTAGCCGCTTCCTACTTCGTTTTGCAAAATGTCGAAGCTTCTTCCGACTACAATGGGCACGCACGTCACATGGTACTCGCCGATGGTACTAATGTATGGTTAAATAAAGATGGAAAACTGAACGCTCCTAAACAGTTCACAGGTAAAGACCGAATTGTTTACCTTACTGGTGAAGCGTTTTTCGATGTTGCACATGATGCGAAAAAACCATTTAGAATTATTGGTATAGATTCTGAAATCAAGGTGCTTGGAACTGCTTTTAACGTAAGAACGAACGAACGGATTACGGATGTTGTGGTGGAAGAAGGAAAGGTACAACTGATCAACGAATCAAAGGAAAGCAGCCAATCAATTATTCTGAATCCTGGAGAAGTTGGGATGTCCAATGTGCTTGGAACAACCAAGCTACCAAACAATAGACCGAATTATCATTCTTGGAGAACGGGTAAGTTTAATTTCGAAAATGTACCTTTGAAATTTGCCATTCGTGATCTCAACGGTTGGTTTGATAAAGAGATTGTTCTTTCTGGTCAATTTGATTGTAATGTAACCGGTAGCTTTAACAAAAACAATCAAAAGGATATCCTTAATTCGTTAAAAGGTCCTTGTAATTTTGAGTTACTTGAATTCCCTAATGACCCTCAACATAAGAACAAGATTTATCTGAAAAAAGTCAAATAAAGTGTCTTAGAAATTCTTACCTTTAATCGCTGATCGGTTAACTATAACAGTATTTAAGAGTTATTATGTGGTATAATACCGAACGTTTCCTTAACAAGGTGACTAGCTTATTACTTTTTCTGAGTTTATTTATCTTCACGACAAGTTCTACAGCTCAATCCTCAATTGCTGGATTAGAGGTCACCTTGCAAGTGGAGAATAAAAAATTAACGGAAGTGTTTAAGCGGTTGAAGGAAACGCATAACATCAGTTTTGTTTATGATAGAAGGCATATTCCACTCAATGAGCCAGTTTCGCTTTCGGTTGAAAATCAGCCATTAGAAGAGGTGATTCAATCGCTCGTTGCCCCGTTTCAGCTAGAATTTGCGATTTACGGTCGACAGATTAGCATTTATCGCAGTACCAATCAAAAGTTTACAATAAGTGGTTATCTAAAGGACTTAGAAAGCGATGAAGCTCTTATCGGAGCCAACATCTATGAACGCAACACACAAAAAGGGACCGTCTCTAACCAGTATGGGTTTTTTAGTCTGACACTTCCATCTGGGAAACACGAAATCGTTTATTCCTACTTAGGGTACAAGGAGCGGAGAGATTCAATTCCTTTATTCTCAAATATTATTCGCAATGTACGATTGATGGCAGGGAATCAACTCGCTGAAATAGTGGTGGTGCCTAGAAAGGAAGAGACGACCAAGGAACCGCCAATAAAGCGCTTCATTGCGCAGCCTGATGCTGAAGAATTGACGGTACAAGAGGTGAAAAACTATCCTGCATTGCTAGGGGAGAATGATGTACTGAAGACATTTACACTGCTACCAGGTATTCAGTCTGGGAATGAAGGGGATAACGGGGTTTCTGTCAGAGGCGGAGGGCGCGACCAGAATTTGGTATTGATGGATGGTGCGCCGATCTATAATGCTTATCATCTTTTTGGTTTTGTCTCGCTGTTTAACCCCGAAGCCGTGCACAAAGTACAGTTTTATAAGAGTGGGTTTCCTTCTCGTTACAACGGACGACTGTCTTCTGTGATGGATATCAAGCTCAAGGATGGCAATATGAAGCAGTTCCATGGTGGCGTAAGGATTGGCTTATTGGCTTCGTCATTCTCATTAGAAGGACCTATCATTAAGGATAAGCTTTCATTTACTGGGTCTATCAGACGACCATTATTGGATTTATTAGTGCCTAATTCTATAGGAAATTATTCGTTCATAGATAATAACTTTAAACTCACTTGGAAGTTGAATGAACGAAATAGGCTCCATACCAGTTGGTATAGTGGAAATGATAAATTTTCCTTTAGTAATTTGAATGCACTTTTTGTAGGAAATTCGACGGACGCTTTTTCTAATACTATCCGAAACGTTTCTAATAGTTGGGGAAACAAAGCTGCAGCACTTAATTGGAGTTCCATTATTAACCCACGATTGTTTTCAAATGTATCGATTAACTATAGCAACTATTTTAACAATTCGGGTGATGCAATATCGACTTTTGAGAATGAGATAGATTCTATAGGACCAATTAATTACTACCGAATAGATGCTAGTTCTTTTAAAAGCCAAGCTTCTGTAAATGTTGATTTTCAGTATAATTTGGGTGTAGGTAAAGAATTTAAGTTTGGAGGGAGTTATCAACTAAACTATTATGATCCTTTAAATCTAACGAAAAGCACGAATGATTTGACTATATCTAGTGGTGTGCCCTCTAACTATTCTAATAATGCTCATTTTTATTTGGAAGCAGATTGGAATTTCACGAACCGTTTTAGAATAAGACCAGGTTTTCATGTTGCGCTTTATAGCTTAGGTCATACACAGGAGACATTACCTATTATTCAACCTCGATTCCTTTTTGAATATCAGTTTACCCCAAAATCTATTTTGAATTTTAATTATTCTAGGATGGTTCAGTTTGACCATTATTTATCTGATTCTGGGCTAGGGTTTCCAACAGATTTGTGGGTGCCTTCTTTCAAGTATTCACCTGAAACAGCTGACCAAATTAGTCTTGGTTATAAGCATAAACTCCCCTTGTTTTTCAGTGTGGGCATTAGTGGTTACTACAAAGTGCTAAATAATTTATTAGAGTATAAACCTAATGCTTCCTATTATGAAAATGGTACTTCCTGGTTTGATTTTGTAGAAGTAGGTATTGGCAAAAGTATGGGAGCTGAATTTACGTTAGCAAGAACAAAGGGGAGAACAACTGGGTGGGCTTCCTATACACTTTCTTCAACTCAACGGCAATTTGTGAACATTAATAAGGGGGATTGGTACCCCTATCGATTTGATAAGCGGCATGACGTTGCTTTTGCCATCAACCATAAACTTGGTCCGCGTGTAGAGATGGGAGCAATTTGGATCTTCAATACAGGAAATCCAGTTACCTTGCCAATTGAACAGTTTACCGACTATAATGGAAATACCATTTATTTTGCAGAGGAAAGAAACAAGTATCGGAATCCTAATACCCACCGCCTTGATGTCTCCTTCAATTTTCATAAATTAAAAGTTCGTACATTTCGTACTTGGACACTTGGCTGCTATAACTTATATGGGAGATTTAACTCCTATTCGACTATTTTTGATGGAGAAAATTTTTATCACACAAGTATATTGAGATCACCAATTCCATATGCTACTTACAAAATTAATTTTTAATGAAAATTTTCTTGCAATTCTTGGTTTTGGTTGGTTTGGGGGTAAGTTTTGGTTGTACAAAACCAGCCAAAATAACGCCAAATCAAACACAGAAAAAAATTGTCGTTAACGCTGCCTTTACCTACAATGATCAAATAAAATTGAACGTTACCTCCTCTAAAAACATTTTTGAAAATGCGCCTGGATTAACTGACTTAGAGGTCAATTTGTTTTCTCATCAGTTTACAGAACAGGCTGCAATTATTTATAGTAGACCAATAGTGTTGACCAACTTTTATCCTGATCCATCCTACGACGGATATTTCCATTTAAGTATTTCTGCTGCAGGTTTTGATACAATATACACCCTTGCCAAGATTCCTAAGCCAATCAATGCATTTGCCAATTTTATTGATAGTCTTATACTTTATGATCAAGATGTATTTGAAATAGATATTGATATTATAGATGATTTGAGTACCGATGATTATTACATGATTGATTCAAGATTAAAGATCTTTTTGAAGGATGGTAGCATAAAAACCAGCACTCCATGGGAAGTTTATACAAGGGATCAACGATCAGACAATCGAATCACCACCCAAACAAAATATAATAACTTTAGAAACATCTACCTCTCTGATCAAAAGATCCAAAATTCAACAAACTTGATTAGTACAATCGCTTATATCGAATCAACTCTTCCAGAAAATGAAGACTTATCAAAAGTAGATACCGCTATTGTGGAGCTTCGAGTGAGAAGGGTAGAAGAAGATTTGTATAAACATGCCTTGAACTTAGATCAGTACCAAGAAGAACTACAAAGTGGACCTGATTTTGAAGAACAATATATCTCTATCCATTCAAATGTCTCAGGAGGATTGGGCATATTTGCTGGGTATTCAGAAAGGAGCTTCGAGTTTCAAGTGTATCCTAAGTAGCCGTTAGTTATAAACTAATCAGTCCGTCTCCACTTCCAACAACAACGTCTCAAGAAACTCAGTAACCGTTAAAATTTGCTCTCCAGTAAATCCCTTGATCACTTTTGAGGCAATCATGTTCAATGTTTTCTTGCCAGAATTCATGCCTACTTTTATCATCTTTTGAGTCACACTGCCTAATCCTGTCAACTCTACTGGCTTCCAGAAATAGTATTCTAACCCCGCATCAGTCAACAGTCGAACGAGCTCAGCAAGCTCACTCCGATACACTGTCCGGTCTTCAGACAAACGGACCTCCTCAATAAATCCATAAACGCGTTGTTCTAGTGATTCCTCTAGAGGAAAAGCAGCAAATATTGTAGACATTTCAATTCAGATTTTAATAGATTTAGAATGGACATAGATAATCAATTAAAAGTCAGAACTTTGATTATACTTCATTCCCTATAAATTTTACTAAATTTAGCAAAAAAAGAATATACTGTGAAACCACCTATCAAACATCTGTTAATCGGAACCCGCAAAGGGTTGGTTGTTTGTGTACTCTCAGCCAACGGTTGGAAAATAAAAGCTACACACTTCAAAGGCATTCCTGTCTCTATTGCTTATTCTGATCAACGCACCAACACTTGGTGGGCATGTCTCGACCATGGGCACTGGGGATGCAAGCTGCACCGCTCAACAGACTTAGGAGCCTCTTGGGAAGAGATTGCGGCGCCTAAGTACCCAGAAGGCACAGAGATCAAAGAGGGCACACCAGCCACACTCAGATACCTTTGGGCAATGAGTGATGGCGGAGCGAGCAATCCCAATAAATTATGGCTGGGTACAGAGCCAGGAGGCCTTTTTGAAAGTAATGACAATGGAGACAGCTTCCAGTTCGTCTCCTCACTGTGGGACCATCCTAGTAGAAAAGACCACTGGTTTGGTGCAGGACGGGATTATGCAGGCATCCACTCCATTATCGTTGATCCGAGAGACAATGATCACATCTACATTGGCCTTAGTGTTGCAGGTGTTTTTGAAACAACAGATGGGGGGCAAACTTGGGAAGGAAGAAACAAAGGACTCAAAGCGGAATACTTGCCTGATCACAATGCGGAATATGGGCACGACCCTCATATTCTCGTTGCTTGTCCGTCTGACCCAGATGTCATGTGGCAACAGAATCATTGCGGGGTTTTTAGAACGACAGACGGTGCAAAAACGTGGCAAGATGTCTCCGATAAAAACAAACTAGCGCATTTCGGATTTGCAATTGCGGTAGATGGCGAGCATCCAGATCAAGCTTGGGTCATTCCAGGCGACAGTGATGAGATACGAGTTGCAGTAGATGGTGCGCTGTATGTTTGCAGAACAGATGATGGTGGCAAGACATGGACGGATTATCGAGCAGGGTTGCCTCAAGAAAACTGTTTCGACATTGTCTATCGCCATGCCCTAGATAATTGGGGCGATTGGGTAGTGTTTGGTACAACGACCGGCAATGTATTTATTTCAGGAGATCGCGGAGAAACATGGGACACCTTGTCTAATTTTTTGCCCATGGTTTACTCGGTACAGTTTTGTTAGGTGCAATTCATCTAGATAGGGACTCAATAAAAAAGCAAAACCCAGTAAGACTGAGATTTGCTTGTAATCTATTGTTAAGTTTTATTAATTCTACGAACAGCTGTTTCGTATCTATAAAAGAACGACTAATGAATCATTATTAAAAATCCGCAATCAATTTCTTTTTCATTTGCTTGAATTCTGCTTCAGTTAATAAACCATCATCTCTCATCTTAGCGAGTTTGGATAGTTGTTCCAGCTTGCTATCGATTGAGTCTGGCTCTTCTTCGGCAGATGGAGGTGTCGGCTGAGGTGCTTCAGTCTTACTAAGTTCTTTTTTTAATTCACTCATTTCGTCTTCGAAGAAGTCACCAGTACTAGTGTCTTCTATAATGGCATCTTCTGCACTTTTCTCTTTTGTTTGCTCCTCTCTTTTGACATTTTTAGCGACTTCTTTGCCTTTTTCGAATTTGTCATTGTAAGCTTTTCTAACGCGATCCACATCAAAGTCTAGGAAGGTTCCACCAGTTTCGAAATGTTCTCTGAAGACTTCTCCTAGGGCGTAAGTAGAGGCACCAGACAAGACTGCCATTGTGCCACCACCAATCACAGAACCAAGTCCTGGGATGATTTTAGCAGCACCACCAGCCATCAGGCGGGCAATACTTGAGCCAACTAAGGAGGTGATCAGTGCCTTTCCCTCGGTTTCTCGGAAATCGATGTCGTAGGTTCGCGCAAGCTGTTTCACCATATCTAGCTGAATGGCCGAAACCGCAAAAATATCAGCAATAGGAATTGGAATAAGGCCTGCACCCATTGACCAAGCAATGTGGTTTCTAATCACTTTATCACTTTGTTTCTTTTTGTCTGTATCGTCTTTGAAAAAAGGCATAGTATTTTTTTTGTTACAATCTATTACTATTTTAGGTAAGAAGAAAGAAAAAACGACCAATTTCACGATCTTTACGACCAGATTAGAGGCAGTCAAGATTAGTTTTAACATGAGTTCGATTATAGTTGTAAACTAAAAACAAGGCCAATTATTGTACATTTTAGACAGCTACTACTTGTAAACCAGTGTTTTATAGCCGAATTAATATTCGAACTTAGGTTTTTACGATAAAAAGGAGAATTTAGTTCTTCCATTTAGGATTCTTGAAGTACGCTAACGATTTATTTATTTGATGGAATAAAATTTGATAACGAAGTATACATGTTTCGAATCTTTCTGATATTACTTGTTCTTTCTGGCTGTTACTCTGTGAATCATCTTAAAAGCTACCAAGAAATCAATAAGCTTTCTACCTCTATTCTTTTAATTCAGCTGGATTTCCCACAGCAAGAGATTGATTTGTTGAATGAGATGGGATTGGAAAAGCGAGCAGCTCGATTACAAAATAAGCATGAACGGCATCATATTAAATTGGCAAAGGCGGTTACAAATTTTGAGTTCTGCCAATATTACTTCTACTACTCTGACCTTGAGTCTTACAATTTGTATGATCAAGATTTGAAATTATATAATGAAGCGTTAAGCCAAGTTAAGTTCCGATTGTCCAGCGATGATTCTTTTTATATTGCTAAGTTTACCTCCAAGCAGTTTGATGATGGTCTTGATTATGAAGAACTTAAGGAAGGATTGCGATTGTACAAAGGAGATGGGTCTATCTTGCCCTTTGGCTTCCCTGATTTTATTCCTATGACGAATTATGGTTCTGAAAAGTATTACATTAGTACCATTCGTACGTTGGATCGAAGATTAAAGATATTTCATAAAAAATACCTGCGTTATGAAAAGCGGACAGCCAAAAGAAAGAATCGAAACATGGCAAAGTCCAAGAAACAATAAATGGGTTATCCACTCGTTATTCATTTATCATTACAGGCAAATAGTACATTCAATAATAAAATTCGATTATCTTTGCTAACATCACTAAATTGGAGATTTATCAACATGAAACATTTTTTCGCTCTTACGCTTATTGCAATAGTACTTTGTGCTGCAGGATGTACTAAAAAAACGAAGCCAAACAACAATACACCTCCAGCATCCCCCAATGGCATTAAATTCCGCTCTGGAAGCCTAAATTCTAACTTGGCAAAAGCGAAAAGTGAAAACAAACCCGTGTTTTTAGATTTTTATACGACTTGGTGTGCGCCTTGTAAGTACTTAGACCAGGATGTGTTCAGTCATCAATTTGTATACGATTATTATAATGATAATTTCATCAATCTTAAAATCGATGCAGAGAAAGGTGAGGGACCAAAAATCAAAGATAAATACTTCGTGTCTGCTTATCCTACCTTGATCTTTCTAGATAGTGAAGGCAACGAAATCGAGCGCCACGTAGGAGGAACAGGGACCACCAAAGTAATGAATATGGCAAAGAAAGTTGTTCAAGCTAATAAAGCCGTCCAGTAAAATCAATTTCTAATATAGTGGAAGTTCATCCTCGAAGTTAAAATTTGTATCCGTTAAGGAACGACGGGGCATCCATCTTCTTTTTTCCTTGCAATTGTAGTTCTTTGACTATTATATATCCATCTTGTGTTGCAATTTTTAACCGTTTCCGCTCTGCTACAAACTCGCCAGGCGGTTCCTTGGGTTGCTCCGAATCTATTTCTGCTTTAAAAATCTTCAATCCTAATTCATTTAGCGTTGTCCAAGCTGTAGGGTAGGGACTCAATCCTCTAATAAAGTTATATACTTTTTGAACGGGCTGGTCAAAGTCAATTTTACAGGTTTTATGGAAAATTTTTGGAGCATGAGATACCAAGCTTTCATCCTGTACGGTGGTTGAATAGGACTTGTTTTCAATCGCTTTCACTGTTTTTAATAACAACCTAGCACCCATCTCCATCATTCTATCATGCACATCACCAGCGGTATCATTTGGATGAATAGGAATCGTTTCCTGAAATAGCAGATTACCAGTATCTATTTTTTGTTGAATGAAGAAAGTAGTTGCCCCTGTTTCCTTATCACCGTTAATCACAGCCCAGTTGATTGGGGCCGCTCCTCGGTATTTAGGGAGTAACGAGCCATGCAGGTTAATCGTGCCTAAAGGTGGCATCGACCAAACAGCCTCAGGCAACATCCGAAAAGCAACGACAACTTGTAAATCGGCCTGTAATGCCCATAATTCGTTGTGAAATTCCTCTTTTTTTAGATTTTTGGGTTGTATTACTTTTATGCTATGTTTGACAGCATATTTCTTGACTGCAGATTCTAACAACTGCTTGTTTCCACGACCACCATACTTGTCTGTTGCAGTGATGACCGCTACAACATCATATCCGTTTTGAACTAAAATGTCTAGAGAGGGAACAGCAAATTCAGGTGTTCCCATAAAGATGATTTTCATAAAAATAGCCTATTTGTAAAGTAAATATTTAGAACGAGTCGCCTTATAGCTTGTTAATTTTTCCTGCCATGAGTCTCGTATTTCTCCTATGCTTGTTCCTTCAATGATCTGTTTCCGTAACTGATCCGTACCGGCTAGTTTATCAAAGAATAAGTTTTCATTAAAAAACGATTTTTTATCGTTAAACTGCTTGTAAAAAGACACTAAATACGTTAAGTTGAATTGTTCATACCTTAGCAATATACTTACAGGTAAAGCCGATAGATCATGCCCGTAGCAAATTTTGTTTTCATGTTTGGGATACTTCGCACCAGCCTTCGAAACTGGTGTAAACATGTAAGACTGGTCCTTGAGCATTGGGTGGCCAATGACTTGGAATTGTTTGTCAGTACCTCGCCCAATACTCATCTGGGTTCCTTCAAACAAACACAAATGCGGATACAGTAAAACCGATCGTTGGTTAGGCAAATTCGGGGATGGCTTTACCGGTAATGTGTAAGCTGTTTTGTGGGTGTAATTTACACAAGGTATAACTTCCAGATCACAAGTAACTCCGTTCTCAAGCCATCCTTCTCCGTTCACCATTTTCGCATACTCGCCAACTGTCATACCATGTAACACAGGCACTTCATGCATGCCCACAAAAGATGAGAATTTGGAATCCAGCACCGGGCCATCAATGATATGTCCATTCGGATTGGGTCGATCCAATACTAGCATGGGGATCTTATTCTCTGCACAGGCTTCCATCACAAGACTCATCGTAGAAATATAGGTGTAAAACCGAACACCGACATCCTGAATATCAAACACAACAATATCCACTCCTGACAACATTTCTGGAGAAGGCTTCTTGTTTTTTCCATAAAGAGAGAGAATCGGCAATCCAGTTCTCCTGTCCTTCCCATCCTTGATTTTTTCTCCAGCGTCTGCAGCGCCACGGAAACCGTGTTCCGGAGCAAATATTTTAACAAGGTTAACATTCTGGCCTAGAAACACGTCTACTATATGTTTTCCATGGATGGTTGAGGTCTGATTGACCACCAACGCCACTTTTTTATCCTTTAGTTTTGGGAGATATTTTACCAATTGTTCTGCCCCAAGTTGGAGTTTCTTAGGCGCTTCTTTAGTCTGATTCTTTACAGAATCAGTAGTTTTGTTTTCTTTACAGGAAACAGTGATTATCAAAATACCGATCAATAAAATCAAATATATTCTCATCTGCATATAAGTTGTGATTCTTTGTCGCAAAGAACTGCATTAATATTGGATTCACAAACATAAATAGTTCTTTTTTAAAAGTGAATTCGTACTTTTATTTAAAAAATAATAATCATTTATTAGACATTATTATGAAAATTTCGACTGTATCTGTTTTTACAATTCTAATCCTCTTCCTAACTTCCTGCGGCGATCAATCTAAAAAGCATTCGCATGCGCATCATAAGCACCATAATGGAGACGATGCCCACCATCATGATCATCATCACCACCACCATGGAGAAGCAAATGAGCACATGCACCAAACGAGTTTCGAAGAACTAGTTGAACGTTTTGAAGGGGAAGAACGAGATGCCTACCAAAAACCAGGAGAGGTGGTTAATTATCTAGGAGCAATAAAAGGCAAGACCATTATCGATATTGGAGCAGGAACAGGATACTTCAGTTTTCCGCTGGCCAAAGCAGGCGCTACTGTCCTAGCGGCTGATGTAGATCAACGTTTTCTTGATTTCATCAAAGATAAGAGGACGACACTAGGAATGAGTGATCAACAAGTGATTCCTAAGAAAGTGCCTTATGATTCACCAGATTTGAAGGAAAAAGAGGTGGATATGGCTATCATTGTAAACACCTACCACCATATTGAAAAAAGAAGCCAGTATTTTTCGAAAGTAAAAAAAGGACTAAAGCCGAATGGTGAGCTAGTCGTCATCGACTTTTTCAAGAAGGAAACACCAATGGGACCACCTGTCAAAATGAAAATGTCGGAAGAACAAGTGATCAAAGAACTGAAATCCGCAGGTTTCCAAACATTTGATGTGAATGATACGTTGTTGCCTTTTCAGTATATCATCAGGGCGAAGTAGGAAGTGATAACAATTGAATAACGAATTACGAACAGGGAAGGTCGAAATTCGAAGGACATATTCTCTTTATTTTGACGATTGTATTAAAGGTCGTTATTCGGTTTTAACGGCTTTCCTATGGTTTTCCCTTAAATTCCAAAATATTTCCATTTACACAATACCGCAATCCTGTCGGTTGTGGTCCATCATCAAACACGTGTCCTAGATGACCGTCGCAGCGAGCGCATACGATTTCAGTACGCACCATTCCGTGGCTATTGTCTTTTATCTCCAACACATAATTTGCATCAATTGGTTCATAGAAACTTGGCCATCCTGTACCAGACTTAAACTTCGCATCTGATTTGAAGAGTGGTAGCGAACAGCCAACACAGTGATAAAGCCCTTCCTCTTTATGGTTAAGGTATTTGCCTGTTCCTGCGCGCTCTGTGCCTTTTTGTCTTAGTATATAATACTGATCCTCAGAAAGCTGTTGTTTCCATGCTACATCGGTTTTTACTAGCTTTAAAACGGGGCTGTCCTGTGCTGCTGGTTTAGTTTCCGGTTTAGAGGTTGTCGCAGCAGGCGGTTCAGTAGTCGTCACTTGTCCTGATTGTGAGCATCCAGAACCGATAAACAGTAGACCAATTAGTAGAGCGCAGAGTATCTTATTCATAACATCTTTTATTATCGAACAATTTTCTTGGTAAATAGTTGTTCTTCCTTTTCTCCAATGTGCTAAAAAAATCTGTGTTAATCATTTAATCTGTATAATCAGCGATTCTGCATTCTTCTCTTGTTATTCTTCCTTCCCTTCCTTCTCCTTTTCTTCTTCAATCTTAATCATCAGATCCATCACTTCTGGAAGTTGTTTTGCTCCAATTCGCTTGGAAAGAATCATTTTGTCCTTGTCTAGGATGTAGGTGACTGGTGTTGATTTGACTGCATAATTCAAGCGATAGTAGAGTTCATTGTTGTCAGTTGCCATAGTGTTGAGCCATCCGCCTAGGTTTTTTTCTTCAATGGAGGCCAAGCACTTTTCTTTATTTTTGTCTTTGGCGCAAATACTAAAGATAGTGACGCCTTTAGCTTTATAGTCTTCAGAGAATTTAACCATGTCTGGTGCAGATTTTTTGCAATGCCCACAGTCTGGGTCCCAGATATAAAGGATGGTGTAAGGAGACTTAATATCGTAAAGCTGAACTTTCTCTCCAGCCATGGTAGATATGAGAATATTTGGTGCCTTTTTGCCAATGAGCAGTGGGCGTAGTTCTTTTGCAGTTTTAAGCATTTTTTTCAACTGTTCTTCTTCTGTCCAAGGTGCCTTCCCTTTGCCGTAGTAGCTATCTACAATGTGAACATACACCTCATCCATTCCGACTACTTTTGATTGCGCGTATTTGTTGACGGCATAAATTAACAGATATTTGTACATTTCTTCGTTGCCTTCTGCTTTCTTGACTAACTGATCGATTTCCAGTGTCAATGAATCAGGATCTTGAATAGTCATTTTGTCTAAGTATCTATCTAGTCGAGGTCTTAATAACTGAGAGCGGATGAGTCGGTCATCTTGGAGATCTATATTATCCCAAAACTGTGCTTTGTAGTGCGTGTAATTGTGCAGATTTCGTTCTTGCTCAGTTGCTTCTTTTGGCGCAGGCGGTATATTGGGTTCTTGTGATCCTTTGACGATGGAGGCGACAAGCATGCCTTCATTTTTTTTCATGATCGTTGACTGATAATCCAATACCTCTTTGTCAATTTCGTCTAATTGTTTCTCGAGCTTTTCCTTTTTAGTGCCAGAAGCTGTTTCTATCTCCTTTTGAATTGGTTCTCCTTTCTTTCGTTGGGCAGAGAGGAAGTGCAGGTAGCCATAAAGCAGTTGATTTTCCTTAGAATTAATCGCTTTCATGTCTCCGATTGCATTAGCGACAGTGGTTTCCATGCGAAAGTGTTGTTCTTCATCACTTCCAACTAAGACTTCGAAGTAGCTATTGTCAGGAGGTAAGATGACCATATAAGTGCCACCTGGAAGCTTGTCTTCTCCTTGTTTGATAAAGCTGCCTTTCGGCGAAATATCCATGGTGTCCTTGATGTATTGATTCCCATCATAATGTACAGCAAAGTACGCTTGTTTTGATTGAAATCCATCAATTTTAAATTCAATCTTGTGGCCTTTTTGGGCAACTAGACTCCCTGCAATCAGCATGAACAATAAAACGGATACGACTTGAAACTTCATAACTAAATTCAAAGTTGGTAAATAAACAATTTCGGCTAAAAATAATCAAATTCGATACCAATTCAATTCAAATCCAGAATTATAGTTAAAATAGCCTGATTTGCATTGAGTTAAGCTAAAAATTATTTTTGTCTTTTAAGGAAATATTAGTTGATATGAATTCATTTGCTTAAATTTAGATGATTGTCAATCATTGAGTTATTACTGTTATATATCGTTTTACATTATGGATCGAATCACTTTCCTCATTCTTGCCCTACTAATTTGTACAATTACACAATTGTCATCAAATTGCGTTTCAGATAATTCTCCAACTGAAAAGCTAAATAACCCTAGTGGAAAGATTCTCTTCATTCGCGGAGGCCCAGGAACAGGTGGTTTCCTAGAAGGTGGGAGCGATGAGCAGTTAGCGGATATCAATAATTATCAAACCTTCGGAGGGAATCATGGTTGGGGACAATTCAAGGATATATTGATTGGCGAGGGATATACTGTAGAACAGCGAATCGAAGCACCAAATCAACCAATCAGTCTAGTGGCGAGTGATCTGGCTAATTATGTGTGTATAATTTTTGGTTCGAACAATGCACCCTACAATACTACTCATGCCAATACGGTTTTCAACTATATCTCAAATGGTGGATCGGCAATGTTTATCAGTGATGCAAATTTCGGTAGTAACTGGGGAGATGCCCCATCGTCTGACCAACCATTTTTGGATAAATTTGGTTGGACAATGAATCAGGATGCTGGACAATACACCAAAACAGCAAACGAATTTCTAGTCCCTAATCATCCAATTTTTCAAGGAGTGAATTCCTTTGACGGAGAAGGTGTTTCACCAATTACAGTATCGTCTACTGTTCCTGGAGTTATAACGACAAAACTTGCACGTGCAGAGGGTGGTGTACGACGAAACAATGGTATGAATGCAGGCCCAGTTACGAACAATACAGCTAATGATTGTGCCTTGGTTGTAGCAACTGTAGGAAATGGAAGAGTGGCAGGGCATTTTGATAGAAATACGTTTTTTAACACCAATGGAGCAGGAACAGACATTACAAAAGATTCTAACACACAATACGCTAAAAATCTAATTAACTGGTTGACAAATGCTGGAAGTTGTCCAGCTGCTGGAACTCCCTGTAATGATAACAACCCAAACACCTATTTTGATCAACAAAATGGAAGTTGTTCTTGTGTTGGAACACCCGCTCAACCAATTCCTAGTAGGATTGAGGCAGAAAGCTATTATCAGCAAACTGGAATTCAAACAGTCAACACGAATGATGGAGGAGGAGGAACCAAGGTTGGCTTTATAAATGATGGTGATACAACGGGCTATGTCGTTGATGTTGCAAACTCAGGTGCTCATACCATTCGGTTAAGAGCAGCCTCAAATACAACGGGAGGTACTGTGAATGTTTCAATGAATGGAACGCAAATCGGTTCTTTTACTGTATCAAATACTGGGGGTTTTGAAACGTTTCAAACACTTACAATAAATGCAGCGCTTGACCCTGGTGTTCAAGTGCTTTCGCTTGAATATACAGGTGCAGCAAATAGTTTTTTGATGGATGTAAATTGGATTGAATTTCTTTTTAATTGTCCTCCGCAAGGAACGGTTTGTAACGATTCAGATGATTGTACAACTAATGATGTCTATGACAACAATTGCAATTGCGCAGGGACTTTTGAGGATACAGACAATGACTCCGTTTGTGATGCAGATGATGTTTGTCCTAACTTTGATGATACATTGATCGGAACGCCCTGCAATGACAACAATCCAGCGACAAACAATGATGTCTATACCTCAAACTGTATCTGTGAAGGTTCAATACAGCCAGCAATCATCTGTCTTGAGCCAATTCATGATGCCTATTTGCAGGGAACAGGACAACTGTTCAACACAGCAGAGTTACGAGTTGAAGCAAACAATCGAGTCGGTTACCTCATGTATGACTTAAGTAGCATCCAAGGAACCGTAACCGGTGCAACATTGGAAATTACGGTTGGATCCGATGCCGGTTCTGGTAGAATAATGATGGAAAAAGGAACGACCAATAACTGGACAGAAACCACCTTGTCTAATACAAACAAACCCGCTGCTGCTGGACTATTGGGCGAATTAACACAAGGCGCTTATACTGTTAACTCGACTTACACTTGGCCCTTGACTGGAGTTACTGTTGGTGGTGATTTTTCAATCATCATGACACACACTTCTGGTAATGATGTGTCTTTCAAGTCTGGCGAAAATGCTGATATCTCAGATCGGCCGACACTTTGCCTTACTGTTACGCCTCCAACGACCACACAAACTGTAGAATGTGAGACCCAGCTGTTTTTAGAAGGGCCGTTTGACGGACAGAATAAAATGGCCAATGACCTTCAAGCCTTAGCACTACTCCCCAATGCCCAACCTTATACTGGAGCACCTTGGAATTACGCAGGAACAGAAACCAATACAACTTTCCCTACCAATTATATAGACTGGGTGTTGGTGAGCTTACGAACTTCTTCTCTAGCAACAGATGAAGTTGCAAAGGGGGCTGTTGTGTTGCTTGAAGATGGCACCACTGCTACGAATCTATCTGCTGTATTAGATGTGTCGGTTACTTCGTTATATGTTGTCGTCGAGCATCGTAATCACTTACCAGTAATGAGCCCAACGTTAATACCTATTGTAAATGGGGTCGTTTCTCACGATTTCAGGGCTGCTAACAGTTATACCACTAGTGGACTTGGTCAAAAACAAATTGGAACCAACTGGATGCTCTATGCTGGAAATGTAGACCAAAGTCTGCCAACTGGTTATGAAATTACAGGTGCGGACAATATTTTGTGGCGAGCTGTCAATGGCACGTCGGGCATCTATTATCCAGAGGATTTTAATATGGATGGAGATATTACTGGTGCTGACAAGGTAATGTGGTCTTACAACAATGGCGTATTTTCAAGCTTACCAAAGTAATTGAACTCGAAGTAAATTCTACTGAGTTGTTTTTAAGACTTTCCATAAAAAATGGTTGTATTTCCTATGTATAAATAGTTCTTGCCTATGGTGTTGAATGGCAGTCGTTTCTGTTCTTTGTTACGGTCATAAATGCAATGTTTATAAATGTGTTTGGTGTAGAGATCAATTTGAATTAAATTCCAGCTCTCCTATCAGTGCGATTGTTTTTCAAGCGCATACTTATCAATAAATGGTTTAATATGAGATTTGGAAACCTTTTTATTCTTTTGTCATTTCTATGGATGCCAATTGAACTTTTAGCAAGTAATCTAATTTGCAAAACGCTTACTCCAATAACACTAGACGGTCAGAATATAGAGTGGGTAACTGATTCGCCTTGTCAGATTACAAATTTACTAGAAGGAAGTATCAATGCTCCTGCTGATTTAGGAGGTGCGTTTCAAGCTGTTTATGATGACAATTATTTATACCTCTTTGTTAAGATATCAGACGATGTATTGGTAAATGATTCTCAGACCTTCTGGCAAGATGATGGAATTGAGATTTACATCGATGGTGGTAATGAGAAATCTACTGCGTATGATGCTAACGATCATCAGTTATTTTTTGGTGTGAATGATTCCATAATTTATTACCCATCTGGTCCTCAGAATAACCCTGTTGGAGTAGAAATGGTGCAAGTAATAACGACTGACGGTTACCAAATGGAAATTCGGATTTCCTGGACATTTATTGGAGTAAATCCTAACAATGGACAAGCAATAGGCATAGAGGTGCATGCTAATGATGACGATGTTGGTGGTGGTCGTGACGCTAAAATCGCTTGGCACAATACAGTATTAGATATTGCTTGGAATGATCCCACAACCTTTGGCACCATGGCACTTGGTCCTGATTGCCAAGGAGCGAACGGTACACCCTCCCCATTTAAAACAGGTGTCACGTTTACACAACATTCGCTTGACAGTTGGGGCAATCCAATACCAATAGCCAACGGAAAAGCGTTAATGGACAACTCGTCTACAATCGTAAATCAACACGTTATGGGATTTGGTGCACTCAATCCAGAGCTGTATCCAGATGTGTATGACTTTTCTACGATTGCTAGTAGAATTGGGAATACAAATGGCGCAGGAAAAGATGCAGAAATTATTGTGTTGACTGCTTGTTGCGCACCAGATTGGATGAAAGGAGGTCAAGCAGGCAATACAGACTGGTCAAACATTGAGGGAGCGCCATTCCCTGCGTTTTATGATGACTATGCACAATTGGTAAAAGAAATTGTGGAACAACCCGAGTTTAGTAATGTCAAATACATACAAGTCTGGAATGAAATGAAAGGAATGTGGAACAATAACTTAAACCGTTGGGATTATGAAGGTTACACAGAGCTGTACAATCATGTTTGGGATTCGGTCAAATTGGTGCGCCCAGATATTAAAATTGGCGGCCCATATGTCAGTTTGAGTACTTACGGTGGGCCTAGTTTCTTTGCTTCAGACGTTGGAGGCGCTTGGGGTAAGTTTGATTTTAGAGATCTTGATGTAATCGAATACTGGCTAGTAAATAAGCGTGGAGCAGATTTTCTTACGATTGATGGTTGGAATATCAACTTTAAGGATAACATCAATCCTGTTGATCAATTTGAGCATACTAAGATGTTTGCTGATTTCACGACTTGGTTTAGAACCTTAGATACCTTGTCTAATGATGCTAGCACACTTCCTGTTTGGTGGGCAGAGTGGTACGCCATGCCTAGAAATGCAAACGCTTCGCAAGCAGAGAAAAACGCTTTGATGGCAATAGGCCTGATCCATACGATTAAATCAGGTGCGGAAACTGCCTTGATTTGGGGCCCACAAGGTGATGTAAATGGTAACTACTATCCTCTAGGTCTTTTTTCTGATACGCGTGTGGTAGGTGGTGGGGTAGCGACGCCCTTTTATCAAACACAACAAGATTTGCATGATCACTTCTCCTGTGGGGTACCTTTGATTGATCTAGTTACTTCTAATGGATCAATAGAGTTGATTGCAAGTTGTAGTAAAGTGATGCTAGTCAATAAATCAAATAGTCTACAAACAACTCAAATAGAAGGTGTATCATTTACACTCAATCCTTTTGAAGTGCGCACGGTAAATACTCCAGGCACGCCTTGCAATACAAGCAGGTTGGTAGAAATTGACTTACAATTTTATCTAGAAGGTCCTTTTGATTTGACATTAGGAAATATGGAGAATAGACTTCAACAACTCTCTTTACTTCCTAGTGGACAACCCTATAGTATTCCTCCTTGGAATTATTTCGGAATTGAGGGTGCAGGTTGGTCGAACAATGATTACCCCGTAGGCTCAATCGACTGGGTATTAGTATCTTTTCGAACAACTGAACAGCCTTCTAGCGAAATGGGAAAAGTTGCAGCGTTGTTATTGGAAAACGGCAGCCTCTTTGCTCCAGTAGAATTGTTGATTCCTTCTAGCGTAAGCGCTTTGTATGTTGTAGTTGAGCATCGTAATCACCTACCTGTGATGTCTGCCCAGCCAATTCCAATCTTGAATAATTCCATTAGCTATAATTTTAGCGGGACTAGTGGCTATCTAGGAGCAGGTTTTGGCCAGAAGCAATTAAGCAATGGCGAATGGGTACTACATTCCTCTAACGCTGATCAGTCAAATCCTGCGGGATATGAAATTACTGGTGCAGATAAGCTGTTGTGGGATATCAAGAATGGTGGTTTTAATTCCTACCAAGTCGAAGATTTTAATTTGGATGGTGACGTAAATGGAGCGGACCGAATCTTGTGGAATACGAATAATGGCGTTTCTTCTGGCATAATACGCTAGAATGGCTGTTCTTGTAACGATAAAATGCAATTCGCTGCTCTAACTTTCACTTCCTTAGACCTTGGTAGTTAGAATTTTCTTTAAGGATGCTAAAATTTAATAAAATACCTTTGAATTAATTGGATTTTCTGCTATCTTTGCAGCCGCTAAAGCCCGAAAGGTTTGTTTATTCAAAGAGATCGGGCGTGATTAACTCATAAAATTTAGTAAAAAATGGCAGTAAAAATTAGATTGGCCAGACACGGCCGTAAGAAAAGACCTTTCTACCACATTGTAGTAGCAGACGCGCGCTCCCCAAGAGATGGCCGTTTCATTGAGAAAATCGGTTATTACAACCCTATGACATCCCCAGCAACAATTGAGGTAGACCGAGATCGTGCTTATGAATGGTTAACTAAAGGTGCACAACCAACAGATACCACAAGAGCTATCCTTCGTTTTAAAGGAGTAATGTACCGTAAACACCTAATGCGTGGTGTTGCAAAAGGTTCTCTTACTGAAGAGCAAGCAATGGAAAAATACAACAAATTCATTGAAGCTAAAGATTCAAAAATTGCAGCTCGTTTTGAGCAATCAGCACTTGATAAGCTAGAATGGCGTAAGAAAGTTTCTGGTGCAGCGAAAGCAATTCCAGTCGCAGCTGTGGTTGAAGAAGCTGTAGCTGAGGAAGTAGCAGAGACTGTTGCAGAAGCACCTGAAGCGGCTGTTGAAGCACCTGCAGCTGAAGAAGCAAACGCAGAAGCACCTGCGGCTGAAGAAGCAAAAGCGGAAGCACCTGCAGCTGAAGAAGCGAAAGCTGAAGAGCCAAAAGCGGACGACGCTGAAGCTTAATTCTAAATAAGACTTTTTTGAAAGCCCGCATGGTATTAACTGAGCGGGCTTTCTTATTTTTTGTATACTATGGATTTAATCATCATCGGAAACACACTGAAGCCTAAAGGGCTGAACGGAGAGTTAAGAGTTGCAATAAAAGATCAATATCTTGAGCTGTTGCCAAAGCTATCTGTCCTTTTTCTTAATCTAAATGGGACTTCTGTTCCTTACTTCCCGGAACAATTTAACGTTGATTCTGGATTGATCAAACTTGAGGAAGTAGACACCCCTGAAACTGCCAAAAAGCTGAGCTCTAAGGAAATTCTAGTGAGAAGGGAGGATATTCCATTTGATCCAACTAGCATAGGGTTGGAAGTTACAGAGTATAGCCATTTAAAAGAATTCACAATCGTAGACGAGCTCCTAGGAGATATTGGAACAATTCTCGATGTATTAGAATACCCGCAGCAGGAAATGGCGTTACTCGAAATTGATAACCATGAGGTGTTGATTCCTCTAAATGATACCTATATTACGAGTGTTGATGAAGATAAAAGACAGGTCTTTATGAACCTTCCAGATGGATTAATTGATTTACACACTTCTAATGACGAAACACCATGAGAATTGATATCATCACCGTATTGCCTGAATTGCTAAGAAGCCCATTTGATCATTCGATCATGAAACGAGCGCAGGAAAAGGGATTGCTTGAAGTACATATCCATAACCTAAGAGATTATTCTAAGGAAAAATCAAAACAAGTCGACGACTATCAGTTTGGTGGAGGTGCAGGTATGGTTATAAAGATTCAGCCTATTGCAGACTGCATTGACGATCTTAAATCTCAACGAAACTATGATGAGGTGATCTATATGACACCAGATGGTGAACTACTTAATCAGCCTTTATGTAATCGGATGTCTTTGTACGAGAATCTGATTGTCCTTTGCGGTCATTACAAAGGAATTGATGAACGATTGAGGGAGCACTATATCACGAAGGAGATTTCCATTGGCGACTACGTCTTATCAGGAGGTGAGCTAGCGGCGGCCGTACTTGTTGACTCCTTGGGGAGATTATTGCCTGGTGTGCTCAATGACGAGAGTTCTGCTTTGACAGATTCTTTTCAAGACAATTTGCTAGCTCCGCCTGTCTATACACGCCCTTCGGAATATAATGGATGGAAGGTGCCAGATATCTTGTTGTCTGGGCATGCTGCTAAAATTGAAGAATGGCGTTACAGTCAAGCTGTTAAACGTACAAAGGAACGACGCCCTGATTTGTTAGAGGAATAGAACATCTTGTCGAACAATAATTCTTAATTTATTTGTAGATTTTTATTTTTTTACAAAAAAAAAAGTGGTTTCTTTATTCAAGAAACCACCGTGTGACCAACACAATCCTTCGAAAAGGTAATCAGAAGTAACTTTTTACCTCTGGTTATATATTTTTATTATTCGGTAATTCGGATAAAATAAGATTCCCACACATGAGCGTGGGAATCTAAACCAACACAATTCTTCGAAAATAATTTCAAAGATTATTTCTAACTATTAGGAAACTTATCTAGTTTGAAGCGATGACCAATCGTTTAGTTTGGCTAAACCTTCCTTTTATAAATTCTACAAAGTATATTCCTGCTGGAAACTCTGCTAGAGGAAGAGAAGTAAATCCGTTTTGATCCTGTGTCAATCGCTGTTCTGTTACCGTTACTCCAATTGGGCTTATGATCCGTATTAAGGCGTTTTCTTCCGAATTGATCGCTGGAAAAGTAACGTTTAATAGGTTAGTTGCCGGATTAGGATAGATTTGAAAGTCTGAATCGATAGCAGTTCGAAGTACATTGTTTTTTGGAGTGGTTGAAGTTGGAATAGTAACTGAGTTGCCATTCAGCGTTGTCATTTGTCCTGAAGAATGAATGACAACAACATCATGAACGTTAATTGCTACTTCTCCCTGCTTATTTGGATTCTGTGGATTTCCCAACCCGGCAATAGTAACCTCACAAATAATTCTACAAAGTTCTTGGCCGCTAAAAGACGCTCCCGAGAGGTCTTCCCTTGATAATGCGATATACCAGTAAGGATTTGTTTTGTGGTTAAGTACAGGATAATCTGACACATATAAGTGATTCGGGTTTCCTAAGTTTGAATTCCCAAGTTTGAGGATAGGATTCTTGTAAGAGCCGTATGTAAATTCAACAATAAAACCAATACTTTGTACATCATTTACAGGGAAGTTTGTTTTCCCTAAATTAACTTGTAATCTTAATTCTTGTCCTGCTGAAATTGTTGAATCTAAAGGAATAATTTCTAATACATCTTTTGCGCCACTTGCTTGATATCCTGGATGTGGTGCCGTTTTAAGAAAATGATTTCTAACAATTATGTCCGCATCTAGAGGGCCTCCCCAAAGGTTGTCCAAATCCACTAAGGTATGCCGATAGTCGCCAGTGCTAGTATTGGTAAGTAATATACCGTCACCATTTGTATCAGCATGCTTGAGATTGTTCAATTGACCATTAAGGTTATAATTTAGGGGACCGATATCTGCCGTCCAAGGTTTACTGTATTGACATGTATAATCGTACGATTCATGATCATAAACAAAGGGTTGGAGGATATTAAATCGATCTTTAGGTCTATAATAACTATTAATGTGATTGAATGATTGACTATACTCAAAAAACTGAGCTTTTGCGTATAGCTGTGCAGTTGCATCAGTGCTCCAGTCAATGTAACCGTCCAAATTTACATCTCCTGGAGAGACACCATCCTGATCAAATTGAACTGACCATTCTAAATGCGGAACAAAATTACAAGGGTGTGATTTTCCTGCAATTACCCGAACGCCAGTAGAGGCTGAGTGGTTATAGACAACATGTACGTGATTCACATTAGTGCTGTCGGACACAAATCTACCTGCGTTTTGGGGCAGTATCCTGAAATCATAGGATGTTCCGTTTTTTACCGAATATTCAAAGATCTTTTCCGTTTGACCGGAGCATATATGGAGGTTCTGATTCCTTCTTGTAGGAACCGGATTGCCAGATAGTGAGTCGACAGAAGTGGCATTAAAATGTTTACCTTTTGCCTCATACAGTATTCCGTTCTGCCCTCCAACTTTCTCTGCAACAAAGGTTGGTGGAAAATCTAATTCCTTTAACCATTTTAATTGCGAAGAAGTATTATTTATTAAATCAAATGAAAGCGTTCCTACTTTTGTGAACCCTTTTTGACTTATTGGATAACCTGAACCTCCGCTCATTACAACATTGTAACTTACGACATCTCCTAGGGAGCCTGTCAAGTGATGTGGTTCAAAATTGGCAATATATCCTGGACCATATAAAAGCCCTGAAAGTTTTAGCTCCGAAACAATTTGAGGATTAGAAAGAACTGAAGCGTCATATTTAAACCGATAATTTTGATCGGCGATATAAAATTGACTACCGATGTTCGTTGCTTTTATCTCAATATCGATGTTGACTTTACCCTTGTTTAGACAAGGGTCATACTCAAAATCTGTTTGAACTAACCGTACATCATATTTGCCATTTTGCCCATAAGTCGTTATTACATTTATACTTAGAACCAAAAAAAGAATCAACTTAAATACATTAATCATTACCTACTCTTTAGAAAGATTGTAGTGTTGAACTTTTAATGGAGAATTTTAATAGTTTAGGTTTAGTTAAATAATTGGAAATTTTAGGTTTAATTACTTATTCATCAACACATTTGAATATTTTACTTTTACGTTTGTATTACTATAATGTTTCAATTAAATAAGATATAACTTTTAAAATATCCATGAATTTCAAATACAGTTGCAAGATATCTTATCCTATTTATTAGAAAAAGTACAATTTTTATAAAATGCAGTAAAAAATATAGTAAATTTAGGCGTAACTATTGAGGAGAAATGTTTTATTTTCCTTGTAATACAGTAAGTTATGTTGCATTGTTAAATATGGATTTGCAGTAAAAAATAATTAATGAATAGGTTGATTTATGATTGAAAACCAAACTGTTTATTTTAAAAGTAAGGTGACAAATATATTATCTAGTTTATCGGCTAAGGATTTGCGACGACTAGGAGAATTGGTAGAAAGCCCTTTTTTCAATAAAAATAAAAAGATTAAACTGCTTTATTATTCCTTGATAAAAAAACATCCCCACTATACTAGGATAGATAAAATTGTATTGTTTTCTACGGTGTTTGGTAAGTCTAAGTCCTACAGTGACAGCCTATTAAGAGCCCTTGTTTCTGATTTTGTAAAACTGATTGAAACGTATTTCGAATACACCGCATTTGAAACTCGCCCTCGGCTACGGTCAACGAACTTGTTAAATGCATTACACCAGCGTCGGTTATACTTTTTGTTCGAAAAACGATTAAACGCAATCCTTAAAAAAATTGAGACCGATCCGTTCAAAGATGCAAGCTTTTACTACTATCAGTTTCAAGTTGAGTTAGAATCTTATCGGTACACAACGATAACTGATAATCGAGCTAAACGCAGTAGTTTACAGGAAGTTGTAGACAATTTGGACATTTATTATTTAGCAGAAAAACTAAAATATTCAGCAATCGCTCTTAACCGCCAACGGATTGTTGGAAAGTACGATTTAAAGCTAATTGACGAGTTGCTCAGTTATCTGGAACGAGACCCTAAATTCCTTGAAATTCCGTTCATTCGGTTATATCACGGCGTTGTTTTAATGCTAAAAGATTTTGACAACGACCAATGTTATTATCAGTTTAAAGCAGACCTACAATCCTTTGAATCTGAACTGCCTATACTCGAACTTAGATTTTTGTACACTCTATTGCTAAATTATGCCCGTTGGAAAACCTACGCAGGTAAAAATGAGTTCCTGGCTGAGAGTTTTATAGTTTATCAGCTCGTCCTCAAAAAACCAATTCTTACTGAGGATAACCGTATTTCGCACCACCATTATAGAAATATCGTCAACATTGCGATCGATCTAAGTGAATTTGAATGGGCACAACAGTTTATGGGAGCGTACAAGGAGAAAGTCGTTGAAGGCTTACGAGAAAACGTGTATGCTTACAATATGGCTGCATTGAAATTTGCAAAAAAACAATTTCTAGAAGCCCTTGACTACCTTAGAATGATTCAGTTCTCTGACGTCGAGTTTATCGATTTCTATTATCATCTTTACTACAAAACACTGATGATTCAAACCGCTTTTGAGTTGTCTGAAGTCGAATTGCTAATGTCAAATTTGGAGTCTTTTCGATTGTATTTACTTAGAAATGAAGATATTCCGGAAAATATGAAAAATACATACTCCAATTTTATCCGATTGGTCAGAAAACTAGGGAATGTAAAGTATAATCTCCGTAAACTAAAGCCTGAACTCCTAGAAGAAATCGAGAATACCAGTCCGTTGATAAATGTAGGATGGTTGAAAACAACTTTGGAATCGATTAACCATTAGAACAAGGAAAACAATGATTAATGTTTAATGATCAATAATGAACAACAAACAAATACTTGAGGGATGGACAATCAGATTTCAACATAATAACCACAATTAATAATTAAACATTAACAATTGAGTTTGCTCACAATTAAACATTAGCTATTTCATTGTGAATTAATAATTAGTTTAATAATTTTGTAAGATGGAAGAAGGAGGAACATGGCGTGCGTTTATAGGTAGTTTCTTAACTGATCCAGTGGGTTTTATTCAATTACACTGGCCTTGGCTTCTGTTTCTATTAATCCTCTTGTTTGCACTTTCTAAGCTCAATAATTACCTGGAAGTGAAAGGAGTAGATAAAGCAATCTTAATCACAAGAGGCCTTGTTGGTTCAGTCATGGCGTTTATTGTTACTCCCTTTGCACTATTGTTGTTTGTCAATTGTATTGCTTGGGCAAAGCAACTCCCCACCGTCAATATGTGGAATATTGTTGAATGGCTGCAGCTTACAGTGACTAGTTTCTGGTGGATTCTTGAGTGTGCGCTAGATATTGGGGAGTCACCTACCTCCAATTCGCTCTACTCGTCAAGTTCTATTGTTCGGATTATCTGGATCGCATTGCCCCTAGTCTTTATCTGGTTACGCATCATGAAAACTCGGTTCTGGAGAGCCATGTGTCTTCCAATTTTGCTTGGACTTCTAGTGATTACAGCAAATCGTTGGGCACCGCCTACCTTTTTAGACAATCATATTCCGATTGCCGTTACAGAATGGCAACCATCCAAGGAGCCAATGGTCTTTTCTGAGAGATCACAAATACAGCAGGCACCTCCAACATTAGAAACGGTGAATCGAACTGAAGGACTGCTAAACCGGCATCGAAAGTTGATTATTGTGGCGTTACTGTGCTTGTTGGCAGTGGGCTGTTCGCTTGGATATTATAGTGATTATAAGCTGATTGGTCTAGGCTTGATTCTATTTAGCTGTTTTGGTTTTGTACAATTGTTTACCTCCACTGTAGAAACGCATGATCTATTGCCTGCTAGTAAAAAGACGGAAACCATTCCCCCGCCAAAGGCATCACAATTAACTCAAGAGTTTAAGGCATTCGAAGCACTGTATAAAGCTCAGCAAGGAGAAACTAGTGTGAAATTGAGTCAACTATCCTTTAAAATCAATGCCATGCTGAAATCTTCTGGTGAGGTGCCGCCTGCTCGGTTCTGCTCACTTTATCGTGATTACTTTTTTGATTATTGTGAGTAAATAAGACCATTTTCTTATCGAGATAAGAACCATTTTTTTTTCAGTACAGAGTTGAAATAGGCAACTTTCTCTGGCTTATCCCATTCTTTGTAAAGTGCAATGATTTGCTGAAGTTCCACTTTCGAAAGCTCAGGTTCAGGCTTTCGTAGTAAAGCAGAAAGCTGTTTGTTCTCGTTTTTCTGCTTCCGAATCGTTTTGCGACATGCTGTACAGTTGTATGGAATGGATGAAGTTGAGAACTGTAATTTTTCGTACCACAATTGCTTTTCTTCCTTATGGAATAAAAAATCATTCTCGCAGGTCCCACAAGTATAGAGTGTATCCGAATAAGCCATATTTGGATAGCCACTCGTTACCTGTTTACTAGGTATAGCGATTACCGCTTTTCTTGCTGTAATGCATACGTCGCAAGCCCACTCAAAATCAGCCTGGAGAAAATCTTGATCCTTAATTTTTGTTTCCAGATTGGGGAATTGTTTGTCGTGGTATTCTTGAAACAATCCAACTACAATTTCCATCTCCTTTAGATGTCGACCAATATTACAACAGGGGCAAATTGGTCTTTGTTTTCTCTTTCCACGTTTCATCTATTGCTAATTGAGTTTTTACCAGAAGAATTTGTAACACAAGAGGAACGCCAAAAAAGTGGAAGGAGTAAAACACAAATTAGGAATCTCATATCGCCGTTTTGAAGTATTGAGTTCAAATTTAATTAAAATGTTTTACTAAGAATAGGCAGATTTATATGGAACGACATTAAATGTTAAGAATAATTAAAAAAAACTAATTAGAAAATTCGAATCAAAGAGGTGGTAGATTCTTTTAGGACAAAATTAAATTGGGATATAATTGTGGATAATATTTTAAAACAAGATTCAAAATATCTTACTGTAAAAAGTATAATTACACGAGTTTTACATCGGTATGGGTTTGTTAGTCAGTGATTTGTGTTGGAAGGTATCGGCTTGATTTAAATATGTTTTAAAAGAGAAATAGTCATTGATGATCTTACCTTAATAAATAGTTATTAACATGTTAGATACCATGCAACCAATCCTAAAATTCGCCCATCTAATTGTTATAGTTATGTTAACACTGTTCCAGCCAAGAATATTCCTTTTCTAAACCATAAACCTATTTTTGGAGTCTTTTATTCGTAAAAGTGAGTTGAAAGTCTTCTATTGAGGTAATTGTTTACAAGGAAGGAATAAGATAGGCTGCTTGGTAAGTTATCTTACTGAGAAAATCCAAATGATCTGCTCTGAAGAATGAAATTTTCATTATTAAAGTAGGTTGTGTGACAACAAAAACTGAAAATGAAATCAACATTATTATTTTTAATCGCATTATTTTGCTCCGAGGCGCTATTAGCAGCTGATTGGGATTTATTTCCTCCAAATCAAAAAATGTATTTCTATAATGAGGATGCAGCTGCATTAGACTGGTTTATTGTGCAACCTGCGATGGTTCCTTACCACCTAACAAGTAATAAATACACTGATTTTTCTGGATCAAATGGATGTGCTTTTGATTCTACCTATTATAGTTTAGGGATGTTAGAAAAATATCGATGGCATTTCGATGAGCTATATGTTGCTCCCGGACTTACTCAGTATCCAGCACCTTCATCCCAGCCACTGTATGGTGAATTTACTTATTACGCTGATTCTGAAGTTGGTCAATTTTGGAATATTGTTTCGACTGATACACTTAACGATTATGATGTAATTAATATCACCTGTGTATCTAAAGAGGAAGACCTTGTTTTTGGTGTGGTTGATTCGGTCAAAACATTTTCGCTTTCTGCGAATGGATCAAGCCCAGGACAAGTAGGAGTGAATAACTTTAAGTTAATCGTGTCAAAGAGTTTTGGGGTAATTGAATTTGTTCCCTTCCAATTGTTTATTCACCATCCTGCACATATCGATTTTACTTCAATTAAAATTATTGGAATTGAAAAACCAGGTTTTAAGGGTGGTGTTACGCCTCCTAGCCTCGAAGACATAGTTAATTACCAGCAAGGTGAAATACTAAATTGGGAAAACGTCGTAGATAATTCCAATATTAAATTGTTTAGAGATTCTATTACTACCATAAACTACCTTCCACAAGGTCTTGTATACACATTTGATCGAAGGATTACAGATGTCACTGGGAACGCTGGTGTTTCTTATCAAAATAATCTTAAACAGTCTTTTGATTTTGCAGAATTAGCAGCCTATTCTTCACCACCTCAGTGGGGGGAATTTCGCTATCACAATACGAATGTTCAACGCTTAGTAAAAAATGAAAGCTTTTATGGAATTGAGCAAACTAAAAATGATACGATTTTCAGATCTGCACTACAAGCAACTGATCTATTGCTAGAGACTACCAATTGTAATCATTATTCCTACACAGATTATGTTGATTGGCAGGTGTTCGACAATAGGTATGGGTTGGCCGAATTTGGAAATGTGGATCTAGGAATAACAACAGAAAACAGACTTGTGGTGGAAGGTCCTTGCCCTGGCATTGATTCATCAGCCAATTGTAGTGACCTTCCTGGAAATATAGATTGTGACAACGGTGGGTTAAGTAATTATCAGGAATGCCTCAATGGAACCGACCCATTAGACCCCAACGACGATTTCACTGTCGCTCTTCCAGTTGAGCTTATTAGCTTAAAAGCAAATCTTAATGACTATAATAAAGTTGATATAGAATGGATTACAGCATCTGAACAAAATACTGACTTCTTCGAAGTACAAAGAAGTCGTGACAAAATCGATTTTGAGGTGATTGGTTTGGTTCAAGCAGCGGGCTCCTCAAATCAGAAAATCCGATATCAGTTTAATGATGCAAATCCGCCTGGAGGCTATGTGTATTACCGACTTCGAATGGTAGATCTGGATAAGTCGTTTACACATACTAAAGTCGTTACAGTAAATTATATAAAAGACGATCATCAGATTACACTGTTCCCTAACCCAATCAAAGGAGGAAATACAGTACAATTGATCACAGACACTGAATTTCGAACAGAAGGATTAGCTGTAATTCAGGATATTACAGGTAAGGAAATTATGTCTCAAGCTTTAGCGGCAAGTCAAATCGAGCACGCCATTGATCTAAGTAACATTGCTCCAGGTACTTACCTGTTAAAACTTACATTTGATGGTAAGCGCGTGACAAAGAAACTACTTGTTAATTAGTCGAGTTTAAAGATAATTACTAGGAGGTCGGCACTGGAGTTTTTACCATTAAATGAGCGTCCAGCCAAGTGACCATTTCCCAAAGCATGTGCTTTACAGACTCCTCTGATTGATAGCTATGGCTTTCGTGGGGTAACATCACCAGTCGTACTTCCCCTCCATGTCCCTTAATGGCATTAAACAGCCGCTCACTTTGCATCGGATACGTTCCAGAATTGTTATCTGCTTCTCCGTGTATAAGAAGCAAGGGCGTTTTAATCTTATTGGCATGTGAAAACGGACTCATATCCATATAGGTTTTCGTGGCTTCCCAGAAGGTTCGTTCTTCTGATTGAAAGCCGAAGGGTGTCAGTGTCCTGTTGTAAGCCCCACTTCTAGCAATACCTGCCGCAAAAAAGTTTGTATGGCACAAGAGGTTCGCTGTCATAAACGCACCATACGAATGCCCGCCTACTGCAATACGTTTTGGATCTGCGACGCCCATTTCAACCAATTTGTCGATAGCTGCCTTTGCATTCATAGTGATCTGATCCACAAAGGTCTCATTTGGTTGGTCATCCCCTTCACCCACAATAGGCATCCCAAAATCTTCGAGTACAGCATACCCCTGAGTCAATAAGTAGAGTGGGGAGTGCGTATGAATTGAAGGGAATTGATAAGGAGAATCGGTTAATTGTCCAGCAGCATCTGCATTTTTATATTCTCTTGGATATGCCCACATCAATACAGGCAATGGGCCTTGTGTTTGTACATTATAATGCAAGGGTAAATACAGCTTGGCAGTTAGTTCTACACCATCGCGTCGTTTGTAGCGAAGCAATTGGTGCTCCATGTCTTTTAAATGCTTATACGGATGAGGGAAATCGGTTAAAGTCTTAACATCTCCTGTCATTACATTACGAATAATATAGTTTGGAACTGTTTTAGCCGCTTCCAATCGAGTTAGCACCCGCATAGAATCAGGATTTAGCAAAGCAATTGGAATCTCATAATAGGGTGCTTCGCATTGCCAGATTCGTTGGTGTTCTGAGGTGGCAAAGTTTAGTTTGTCAATAAACGGGAATTTGCCTTCTGGTGATGCACCACTTCCCATAAGAAACAAGCTATTCCCATCATCAGCGGTAAGTAGAACTTGTCTACCGAATTGGTTGGTTTTTGTCTCAAATTGCCCAGGATCATTGTAACTGTCTTCCCAAGAACGATCAAACAGTACTTGATTCATTTTTTCAGGATGCTCAGGCGAGAACACCGAAGTAATGACGTGTCTATCCTTCCATTCCCATTCTGTTATAATAGCAAGTTTATCATTTCCCCAAGTAATACTACTATATCGAAGATTCGTTTTAATACTTTTTTGAGGACTTCCGCCAAAGGGCGCTTTCCAAGAAAATACCTGATCACGATATTCAGCTTCTAGTTTTGGATCACCTTCATCCAAGGCTTCTACCCAGTAAAGTGTTGCAGGTACATCATTTCTCCAAATAAAGGAACGTGGGCCCTTGCGCACAGCGCCAAATCCGGTAGGTATATTGTCTGATACAGGTATCTGGGCAACTGTTTTTACAAGTTCACCGTCTTTCGTCCAAATCTCAATAGAAAGTGGGAATTTCTCATAAGGCACAGAATAGCTAAAAGGACGATTTATAAGTACTACAAGTAAAAATTCACCATTTGGAGAGGAGCTAATATTAGAAATAATTCCTGATTTGCCTATCTTCTTACTTGTCCCTGTTAGCGTAATGGAGTGTAATTGAGTCGAAGAAAAATAGTCAAACTGTGCTTCATCAAACTCGTTTTTTAATAAATCTTGGTAGGTTCTAAGTGCTGAAGTTCTCCCTGTATTTGATTGAATAACTGGGCCGGCAGGGATTGGTGATTCTTCAGGAGGCAATCCTCTGTCCTCTAGAACCGCTTTATAGATGATCGTATTACTGTCAGACAGCCATCTGTAGGGTCTTGCTCCAATGACGTCGTTTAACACGTCCTGAGTGAGCTGATTTGCCTTCATGGAAGAAAGGTCTGCTGTCCAGAGTTCAATACCATTACTTTTTGTAATTGTAAAAGCAATATGTTGGCCATTCGGTGACCAGCTGACATTACCTATTCTTGAATGTTTAGGAATACCTTCAATTAGTTGGCTTTCATCTCCATCTGTTTTTTCGATTTTATAAACATAGCCAGACCGACTGGTCCCATTGGTTTTAGGGTTAATTCTCAACCCTGCTAAGCGTAGTTCTTTCTGCGCAAGTTCTTCAATACTAGGAAGATTTGGTCTGTAAAGTAAGAGCAGTTTGTCATACGTCGGTGCCAGTGCAACCCAAGGCGTCGGATTAGCATCAAGTAATTCACTAATCTCCTTTGGCGGCGTATTATATCCTTTTTTCAATCAATTGCGATTTAGATGAAATTTAAAGTATGCAAATATATTAAAAAAAGAGTCATCAGATATGAAACCAAATAACTCTTTTTTAGTTAGTGCACAAATACATTGTATTGTATAAGTGCATGTCAATAGAATAGCCTTTAGACCTAAATTTCAAATAATTAATCTTTCTTATTGTTTTACTTCATAAGTTTCGTGACAGGGAATAAAGAATTAGAGGTGACTCTTGGTTTGAACTAGATAAATTGTATCGTTGTTCTAGCGGATTGCAGAGATAGAAGGACAAATTGTTATGAGGTAAGGTCGAATTATGGTTAGGTAAGGACGAATTGCAATTCGCCCCACCACAATCGATCGACTTACTGAGGAGCGCTATCTCAATAATAAAAAAGAGCAACCATATTACTGTAATTCCTCTTATGTTTATCATCTTTATGTAACCTTTATAACACTTGATTACTTATTATGTAATGATCATTTTTTTAAAAAGTAATAAACATTTGATCTGGTGCATCGGTTTGTTTTTTGGATTCAACAGTGTTATTTATAATTTCAATCTTCTTTTGTTAATACCAATTTATTCAAATTGTCACCGCATTCGTTCTTTCTAAGCGATATGCATTGTATAAATAGTGCTGATAATAAAACCTGCATTGGATGAAAATGAAACAATAAATTTTAATACAAGGAGTTTTTTGTTAAATAATGTTTTTATAAATATAAATTAGAATTGTCTAAAGATGAGGAAATGTTTAGAAATCTAATTCTTTGAAATGATTCGGTCATTAACAATTGATTATAACTTGCCAATTCACATTATTTTCCATATATTCACATAACCGAAATACAACACAAACGCTACGCTAACGCAACCAGAAACTAGAATTCGCAATCCTTTTTTTATTCGTAAATTCATTGATAAAAAACTAGTTAAAATGCGTATACTAATCTCTATTATCCTGACTGTATTCTCATCTGTTTGGCTCATCGCACAAACTGCAAACCCCAATGCCAACACTAAAACCAAGCAAACCCTTCAGTATTTCAACGCACTGAAATCAGCGACAACAAACAATATCCTCCTTGGACAAAACATAGGGCACGGTGGGGAAGTCACCAACTATATCAATACATTAGTCAACAATCTACAGCAACAAACGGGGAAGTACATTGGCATGATTGGAGCTGACTACGGTCTCGACCCTTCAGTCAACTACGCTCAAGCAAATCAAGTGCTAATCGACTACTCGAACGCTGGTGGAATCATCACCCTTTCTTGGCATATGGATAATCCTTGGACAGGAGGAAACACATGGGATACCAACAATAATGAAAATCTCAATGACCTGATCACACCAGGTAATAACGCATACAACAATTGGCAAAGCGAACTCCAGAACTTAGCAAATGTGCTTCAGCAACTAGAAGACGCAAATGTAACCGTTCTTTGGAGACCACTACACGAAATGACTGGAAATTGGTTCTGGTGGGGACACAAAAACTTTACAGGGCACGAACAAGCTTATATCAATGTTTGGAGAAACATGTATGATTATCTCACCATAACTCGAGGGCTCGATAACCTACTATGGGTGTACTCAACTGCGAACACTTGGGAACAGCGCGTAACAAACTATTATCCAGGGGCTGGATATGTGGATATCGTCGGCATCGATATTTACGATGAAAACGTAGATACTTGGTTCCCCTCAAGAGATTATCAGGATCTCCAGTCTCTAGGACACCCCATGGGAATAAATGAGTTTGGACCTCCAATCTCCAGTGCAAATGGAAACTATGATTATAGAAGGTTACTCACAAACATGAAGGCCAAATATCCAGATTTTGTGTTTGCACATGCTTGGCACGACTGGAATGAAAATGGAGGACTAGTCGCAATGTCGTTCATAGAAAATCAGTTTGTTAACCAAGTCTTTGCTGATCCTTGCGTAGCAACAAGAGATGAGATTGTCCTTGGCACACCACCCACAGCCTGCGACTGGCAACTCGTATGGGAAGATAACTTCGATGGAAGCACCCTCGCCGCTCATTGGAGTCATCAGACTGGCGCTGGCGGCTGGGGGAATGGCGAACTTCAATCCTACACCAGTTCTACCGCTAACTCTTTCGTGCAAAATGGGAACCTTAACATCGTCGCAAGAGAAGACAGTCCTGGTAGTTATTCGTCTGCTAGATTACGTAGTATCAACAACGGCGACTGGAAATACGGACGAATGGAAGCCAGAATTAAGCTCCCAGTAGGGCAAGGGATTTGGCCCGCATTCTGGATGATGCCAACGGATGCCCCATACGGGTCTTGGCCTGCAAGTGGAGAAATCGATATCATGGAATTCCTTGGACACGAGCCACAGCATTGTTATACATTTTGCCACTACGGAAATTCGCCAAATGACAAGGGATCTCTAGGTACACAGCATACAGCCCAGGGAGGTGATTACACGAGTACCTTCCACGAATTTGCAGTAGAATGGCAAGAAAATAAAATCGATTGGTTTATCGATGGAACCCTTGTGTTTTCAGCGAATAACACACAAACAGCACCCTACCAATGGCCATTTGATAGTCGGTTTCACTTTATACTTAACATCGCTGTAGGAGGAGGTTGGCCTGGCGCACCAGACAATACAACAAGTTTCCCACAAACGATGTTGGTTGACTATGTTAAAGTGTATCAAAAACCGCAGGATTTTACTATTGTCGGAGCTGTCAAACAGTTTCCAAATACCACTGGAACAGTGTATTCAGTGCCTGTTATTCAAGGAGCAACCTATGCTTGGAATGTGCCAGCATGTGCTAACCTGATGAGTGGACAAGGGACTAACGAAATAATGGTAAATTGGGCAAATGCTGGCGGAGATATCACAGTGGATATTCTTTTACCTTGTGGAACCTATTCCAAATCTACAACTGTTGAAGTGACTAAGAACTTGCTTGTAAACGCTGACTTTGATACCGATTTTAGTGGCTGGTATTTTAATACCAATGGTGGTGCAGTAGCAAATCAATACTTTGATACTCAAAATCCATATAACGGAGCAAGAAGTGTGTGTGCAGACATTACCGTTGCAGGAGCTGACCCTTGGAATATTCAATTGTTGCCGAATACCATTTCTGTTACCGCAAATACAACCTATTCCCTTTCTTTTTATGCTAGAGCCAATGTAAACGGTAAGCCCTTAGAGGTTTCTTTTCGAAACACAAACGGCCATATATGGCAAGGAGGAACCTCTTTTATATTAACCAATAGCTGGGCATACTACAACTATAACTTTACCGCTCCCAATACCGTAGCTGATCTTAGCGTTGATTTTAACATGGGCAACCAAACTGGAACCTTTTGTTTTGATGATATTCTATTTGAATTGCCTGGTCCTACTACTGGTCCATGCATCACGAATTGCTTGGACTTAGAGTTAGATGTATGGTTGGAGGGTGTTTATGACCTTGCGACGAACTCTATGACTACTGAGTTATACAATAGAACCTTGTTACCCAATGGACAACCCTACAATACTGCTCCTTGGAATTATCCGGGTTTAGAAGGTAATGGTTGGTCAATCAATGATTATCCCCAAGGAACAGTAGATTGGGTGCTTTTATCTTTTCGGAATGGTATCTCATCAAACAGCACGGTATTGCGCAAGGCAGGTATTCTGCTTTCTGATGGCCGTGTTGTATTAGTGGATGGCTGTATTGAACCAGCTGAGTTACCTGATGCCTCGTATTATGTTTTAGTGGAACACCGAAACCACGTAGGCGCGATGACAGTTGCTCCAGTTAATGTGAGTAATGGGCGAATTATCCATGATTATAGAACGCAAGACAGTTATAATGGAAATGGATCAGCAACAGGTCAAAAACAAGTGGACAATAGTGTTTGGGCCTTAATTGCTGGAGATGTCGACCAGTCGGATTCACCAAGCTATGATGTTAACGCTGCAGATAAATCCCTGTGGTCGTTGGACAACGGAATGTTCAATGTTTACAACGGAGCAGATGTCAATCAGGATGGAGATATCAATGGATTAGATAGGATACTTTGGCAATACAATTCAGGTATATTTTCAGCTGTACCTAGATGATAAAGAACGCATTAAAAGAGTAGTAAAACCTGTTATTTCTATTGTAAGTAACAGGTTTTTAACAAGGTCATAACTATGTATTCCTAATGGGAACATCCAGTCATTGTGTTTCTCATGTTTTACAATCTGACCAAAATTGGAAGTGCCTGTTCCCGTTATCTCTTAATTCTCCTTGAACTTAGTTTGTTGTAATCTAGATGATTGGGTAAGAATACTTTTTTTTGAGGGAAAAATTTTCTATCTTAAACTCAATTTAAATTAAGTCACTACCGACTGTTCCTATAGACTAAGTACTAGAGAAAATCAAATCAAAACTTGAAAGAGAAATAAATAAACATACTATGAAAAATATTATCATTTCACTATTAGTTTCCCTGTTTTTCTGCACTAGCTTGAGTGCTCAGGTAGGAATCGGAAGAACAAATCCAAGTTTTGCACTTGATATCCTTGACCCATCAGCTACAATAAGGTTGCAGAGTACAACAAATCATGCAACGTTACAACTTCGCACGATTGCTGGAAAGGGAAATTACTTAACATTTCATAGGGATGGTGCCGCTTCTTTTTGGCTTTACAATACGCCAGGAAACGATTTGCAATTCCGTCCATTAGCAGGCAGTGCTGCTATGGTGATCAAAGAAAATAGTAGAGTAGGGATTGGGCTCACCAATCCTGGAGCCTTACTTCATGTAAGAGATACAAATAGCCAATTGATGACACTGCAAAGTACAAATGATCATACGTTTCTAAACATGCAAACAATTGCTGGGAGAGGAAACTATATTCGGTTTATAAGAGATAATGCGAATTCCTTTTGGCTCTATAATACACCAACAAATGATTTGCAATTCCGCCCCTTAGCAGGCAGTGCGGCAATGGTGATTAGAGAAAGCGGAAGAGTAGGCGTTGGAACTAACAGTCCCGGAGGAAAGCTAACCGTCGCAGTGGATTCTGCATCAAGAGGATTAGAAGTCCTATCTGTTGAAGGAAATACCCATTTACCATGGTCCAATGGATGGAGTTATTTGTCAGGACGAGGTGTGATTTTCAGAACAGACGGAAACTTAGAGCGAATGCGGATTGCCAGAAATGGAAATGTAGGAATTGGAACAAATAATCCTACTACTAAACTAGCAGTAAACGGAAATGTGAGATCAAAAGAAGTCCTAGTAGAAACGGCGAACTGGCCTGACTATGTTTTCGATGAAAACTATGAATTACCATCATTGCCTGAAGAAGCAACGTTCATTAAAGAAAAAGGGCACCTCTCTGGTTTCGAATCTGAAGAAGCCATGGAAGGAATCATTACTGTAGGAGATGTTACGAAGCGTCAGCAAGAGAAGATCGAACAGATGATGCTACACCTCATAGAAATAAATGAGCGAATAGAACAGCAGGAAGCAGAAACAAATGCAAAAGTGCTACAGCTTGAAAATGAGTTGAAACAAATGCAAGACAAAATTGAAACCCTCTCTAAGGAAAACAAACAGCTGAAAGATAACAAGTAATGAGGTAGCTCCTCCTTGAAATTGTATTGTTATTTGTTTGCGACTCTATCGGTATAGCATAGAACACCGTTCCTCCAGCTAATCTGCAAAAAAAAGACTGGAGTATAGCAGGAATTCATAGGTTTGAAGTAAAACTAGGTGGCCATTTTCACGGTTTTATAGATGGTTGTAATGATTGATCGGCTATTTTAAGTGTTCATTCAATCTATACGAATTTCAAACGTCTGGAAAGTAATTTTCTTTTTTGTATTTTACAAGACAGAAAATTATCCTATATGAAACATTTCTCCCTTATTCTACTTTTGCTTTGTAACGCAATGGTAATAATCGCTCAAACAAGCACGCTCAATCGGATCAATGACCCGATCGTTATTAAAGGTGCTCAGCTTGGAGGCACAGGCGGATTACCTTCAGACATCGTTGGGTTTAAGTTTACAAATGGTTGGGTACAAATCCCGATTCAAATTGATGAAATGATTCTGCTAGACATTGTTGCTCCCTACGGCCCACTTGCAATAGGTTCCCCAATACCGCCTTCTCCGAATAACCCTAAAATTCTATTTTACTGCGATCCCAATACCTATATAGGAAATGATACAGATATCTTTTTTGACCATGATGACGAACTTGTATTTATGGCAAAAGACGCAGGAGGATTAAGTGACGGTACTTACCCTGGTGGTGTTAATGTGACTGGTTGCACGATCATCTCAATTACAGATCCACTAGGAGGAATCGGCTATATCTACTTGTTTCAACAAAACGGAGGGCTACAGCAAGATGCTGGGCAGGATGCTGTGAGTATGTCTACCAATGTGACTACTGTAGCTGGCTTTCCAGCACATTTAACTGGTTGGAATGCTGAGAACACTACAATCACCTCTGCAAAATATTCGTGGCATTTTTCAGCAGAATGGGTGAGTGATGAATATAAACTGACTGGTGGCACAAATACGGATATACTAGATCGCCATAAATCGTTTTTTGCCCCTGGATTTTGCCAAAGAAGTGAAGACACCTTTTCACAAGAGGAAAATGCTTACATTACAAACAAGGACGGTGCGTTGCGTGTCATTCGTTCCTACATGGGAGCAAACAGCGGCCCGCTTACACAAAGAACGCACTTGTTCTATGAAGGCAGACAAGACATTCTAACAGACTTGAGAGTTCACGAAATTCCTGCAATATATGACGCCTTTGACTTCAATAGCAATGCGAATGGGATGGTTTATTCTGATCAAAATACCTTAGGTGTAACAGTAGATGGTATTCCAGATCAAGTAGGAACTACGTTAACTGATTGGATGCAGTTACAAGGAGCTCAAGGCACGGTCTCAATTCTTTACCGTACAATCACTGATGTAATCGTTCCTACTGAGGCTGGATTCGGTAATTATTATGATGACAATGCGATGAGTCCAAACAGCACTTGCACTGGAGATGGAGAGCACTGGGCTGCTGCTGGTGGTAGTATATTCTTTCCAAATCAAAACGTTTGCACTGATCCATTTTCTAGTGGTTGTTCTGCAACGTATAAAAATTTGCAAGGACAACGAATCATTTACTCAGATGATGCTTCTGCTAGTTCTTCTTCAGCGTCAACTTATAACAATCAATACAATAACCAACTGTTGGTTGCTGTGAGTTACTGTTCTTCTACTGCAAGCGAAGAGCTGGAATTATTGAATTCAATATCTGTTTACCCAAATCCTAGTAGTGGTTTTGTTTCAATTAGTGGTCACTTAGAGCAAGCTGCCAATTTAACAATCCAATTGTTTGATGTGTCTGGTAAGAAGTTAACGCATTCTCAGATCGGTCGCCTGTCTTCTGGTGTTTTCTCACAAAATATTGATATTAAGGAGCTGTTGCCTGGCACGTACTTCATTAATTTGATCGTTGGTGGCCAATCTAACTGGGAGAAGCTAGTTGTATTATAGCAAATCACACTAAATGAGAACTGAAAAACAGTGGTATAATTTTCCCTGCTGCCATAGCATAGATCCTAGTATTCATGACAAAGGTATCTTACCTGACGGAGCTTAAATCCGTTGGTAACAGCAAGTTAAGGGCCGAACTCTGGTGCTTAGTGTACAACAACTAACTGCTTCGTAATCTCTTGGTCCTCTTGGCTCAGTTTAACCATATAAGTACCCGCTGGATAATCTGTTACGGTGATTCTGATTGCAGATTTGTGTGTTGAGCGGTGAGCCATCAATTGTCCATTCGTTGAAAAGACTTTGAGGTATGTCATTTGTCGACGCTCATTTTTAAACTGGATGGTAGCAACCTCTGAGGACGGATTCGGAAATACATTTACAGTCAAGGTTGATGCATCCTGGTCATCTAAATCTGTAGAAAGCCCTGGGAATGGATCGGACCATTTGTCATGCGTCAATAAGTTAGGTGACGTCAATGTTTTAAGGAATGCGACTAACTCATCTTTTTCGGTTTGAGTATACCCAAATCCTGGACTTATTATCCATTGAGAAGCTACAATAACACTATCACTGTAATGGTTGATCACCTCTTCTAATGTGGTAAATCTCCCATCGTGCATATATGGGCCAGTCACTTCTATATTTCTAAGTGTAGGGATTTTATATTGATATTCAAACCCAGGTAACCATTCCCCAGCACCAAGATCGCTACTGTCTCGTTCCATTCCATTATCATAAACAGGAAGAGGTGCATGCGTTGGGCCTCCATCAGTGAAAAAATTAGAACCATCCGCATGGCAAATCTGACAGTCTGTTTCGAAAAGGAGCTTCCCATTCGCTTCTTGTGTGGTCAAGGTTACTGAGCTCCCTAGCGTTGAAGATTGGTCAAACTTAGAATCAAATGTAACCATAGAACTAATAAAATTGCTTAACGCCTCTGTAATCAATGGTTCGGTGATCGTTGGGCTTCCAAAAGCATCTGAAAATAGTCCTGGATAATAAGTCGTTGAGTTCATTTTCTGAATCATAACATTTACATCCGAAACTCCAATTTCATTGGGATCTGTTAATGGTAACTTAATCGCACTTGCCAATAAAGTATCTAACAGTGGAGTAGGTGAAGAAATTTTCATGTCCCAGAAAAAGGTGGTTTGATTGGACCAGCCTAAATCATTCAATTGTAGTGAGTTTCTTGCAGTTGATGAATTTACTCCATGGCTAAAGGTAAGACTATCAGCAAATGAAAATTGTTGAAGATGACACGTCCCACACGAAATATCTTCAGTTGCGGATAACAACTCATCGTAAAACAAAACTCTACCTAACGTGGCAATACGATCATCCACAAACGACAAGATTGTGTCTGAAGTAACTCCATAATTAGTTGAGTCTAAATGATCCGGCAGGAGATCAATCTCATATGAATAGGGGGTTGCAGGTAGAATAGGATCTCCGCCATTAAAATAATGAAGAGAGGAGAGGAGCATAACGCCAAGCGCTATGAAAGTAAAAATAAGATACTTTTTCATAGGAATCGAATTATATTATTTTATCGCAGGATGGTATAAATATAGAATAAATTTATGTAAAAGTCAAGATACTCTATTGTGTCTGGTCTTTTACGATTTCAAATCGATAGGGAATTCAAATTGATTTTACTGTTAAAATTAAGGTTGAATGGTGTTGATAATCGTTACTTGATCTTATATTGTATTTTGATTTTAGCTTGTATTTGGCTGGAAGTCAGGTGGTTGTTTTTTTAGTTCAAAATTAGGGATTGAAGAAAAATAATATTAATATTATAAATTAAAACAATTATTAATATTATAAAGTCAAAGGACTATGAAACAGTTGACGACACTTTTCTTAATGTTTTTCCTACTTCAATCTTTCGCTCAAACACAATTAGGAACTGATATAAATGGAGAATTTAGTACCGATGAATTTGGGGAGGCTATTGCTCTTTCGTTTGATGGAAAAAGAATCGCAATTGGTGCAAGAGAAAATGATGATAATGGTGCTGAGGCTGGACATGTCAGAATCCTAGAGTTTGTAAATGGAGCATGGAACCAAATTGGAAGTGATATCGACGGAGTTGCAGCAGGTGATGAGTTTGGCAAGTCCGTTTCTTTATCGGAAGATGGGAATAGAGTAGCAATTGGTGCGCACAAAAACGATGGCTTAGGAACAAATAGAGGGCATGTCAAAGTCTTTGCAGAAGTCTCAGGCCTATGGGTACAAGTAGGTGCAGATATCAAATCGCTTCAGGATGAGGGGCAATTTGGCACCGCTACATCTATCTCCGCTGATGGCAAACGAGTGGCGATCAGCGCACCCCTTTATGATGGAAATGGTATAAACGATGGACTGGTTAGAGTTTTTCAGGAAATCGGTGGTGTTTGGACACAAATCGGTCCCGACATTCTGGGAGAAGCTCCAGGAGACAATTCAGGTTATTCAGTCTCCTTGTCTGCTAACGGGAATCGAGTAGCAATTGGAGCCATCGCAAATGATGATGGCGGAATAAATTCAGGTCACGCAAGAGTCTTTGAAGAAAATGCTGGTAGTTGGATCCAAGTAGGAAGCGACCTTGATGGCGACGCTTCCACTGACGGTTTTGGGAATTCGGTTGCGCTATCTTCAGATGGCACATACCTAGCGGTTGGTGGATCTATGAATGATAACAATGGTCACAATGCTGGTCACGTAAAGATCTTTGAGGAGATCGGAGGAACTTGGATACAAATTGGTAATGCTATCAATGGTGTAGCTGGCGAACTGTTTGGCTTCTCCGTTGACTTGTCAGGAGATGGGAGTAAAGTGATTGTTGGGGCACCATTAAGTGATCTAAGTGGATCAAAGAATGGAGTCGCCAGAGTGTTTGAAAATATAAATGGAATCTGGACTCCACTAGGCAGTAATATTATTGGTGCATCCCTAGGAGATCGATGTGGACAATCTGTAGCACTCTCCGCAAATGGGACAAATCTTGCGGTAGGTGCTAACTATAATGATGGGAATGGCTTCAATGCTGGTCATGTAAGAGTCTTTGGCGCATGTTGCCCCGTTGCTTCCTATCAAGTAAAAGTTGCTTGTCTTCTGGAAGGACCGTACGACGAGACAACTATGTTAATGAATGACGACCTTCGATCTGACGGACTTATTCCACTTTTAGAGCCTTACTCCCTGTTAGGTTATACTCATATTGGTGGAGGTGGTGAAACAACCATCCATAGCGTGCTTAATAGCACTGGCCAAAATGCAATTGTTGACTGGGTGTTCATTGAATTAAGAGAAGCGTCTGATAGTTCGACCGCTGTTGCAACTCGTTCTGCATTACTGCAGGCCGATGGTGATATTGTTGATTTGGACGGTGGTTCAGCTGTTGACTTTACCAGCACAGGGATTAGCCTAGGAAATTATTGGGTGGTCATTCGTCATAGAACGCATATTGATGTGATGTCTTCAATGCCGATTTATATTGATGGTTTTTGCCCTGGCATCTATGATTTTAATACATCAGGAGCATTTAACAATGAATTGAAGTTATTGACAAACGGAAGTCAGGTCGTATTCGAAGGTGATGTGAATCAAGATGGCGTGATCAATTCTGCCGATCGAAGTGAGGTTTGGAATAAACGAAATCAAACGGGTTATATTGAAGTAGATCCTAACCTAGATGGGGTTTCCAATGCATTTGATAGAAGTCAAGTGTGGAATAACAGAAATAGACAGACACAAGTTCCGTAGGGGCGAATTGCAATTCGCCCCTACAACACAATAAACCTTAAAAATCCATCTGGAAACTAATCACAGGTAAGAACCCCGATTGTGGTTTAAAAATGAAGTCATTTAGCTTATAGTCATAGTTCAGTTCTCTCTGATTTTCATAACCAAGCACATTTTGAGTGTCAAGAATGATAGACCATGCATAATTGGGTTTGTTCTTACGGTATGCAAGTTGTAAGTCTATCCGCCAATAGTCCTTCATCTGCTCTTCGTAGGAGCGACTTTCATCTTCTACGAGATCACCAAGGGCAAGGGAAGCATCAGAATCACCAGGCGTATATCGCAAGCCACCATTGTAGAAATTACGGAAACTAAAGGACAGGGCATTGTTTTTCTTAAGCGTAAACTCCTTACCAATCATCACGCTACTTGAGTAACCACCATTGTAGCGTGTATTGTAAGTGCCAACACCATCAACCGTGTACTTGGAATCAAACACCGAACCTGTAATGAGGAAGAAGAGGTTTCTACTCAAGTATTTCTCAAAAGTAATGTCTATTCCCATATTTCGACCTGTGCCTTCACTTACCAAAGGTTCATTACCGTATTCCCTACCATAGCCACGTTTCTCATTTAACATCCAAAACGTGCTGCCTCCTGGGATAATTGGGATGTTGTATAATTGCTGGTAATACACTTCGACATTAATGTGTGATTTGTTCTTAAAAGATTGATCAAAACCCCCAACTATGTGATGTGCTTTCATCATCTCCAAGTCCTGATTATCGGTTCTATTGCCTAGTGAATCAAGACGATAAATGAAGTAAGTGCCAACTGGCAATGGTTGACTATGCATGCCATAACCAAGTGTAAATGCTGATTTCTCAGATAGCTGATATTTCATGCTAATTCGTGGCTCAGTCGACCATGAATTGTTAAGTGCAAAGTATAAATTGTGCAATCCACCAGTAATCGAAAGCTTATCGGAAGGCTTGTAGATTCCTTGTAAATAATATTGAACTTGAAACGTACTTCCCTTTGTATTCAAATCTTCTACATAAGTGCGGGAGGCAAAATTTAGGTAAGCCCTTTCCAGTGTATAGAACTGATTTCGAGCGGTTAATCCTGTTTTTAGGGAGAACTTAGGGCTAAATTTTCGCTTGTAGAATGTTGTCCAATCATATCTGCCGTTCAAGTACTTTTCGTCTTGAATCACACTACGGTTTAAGGCTAAATCAACTGAATCGCGATCCCAAGTCAGGTAGTTAGCAGAAGCGGAGATTACGGTTTTTATATAATCATTGTGTTTTAGCAATCGTGACATAGACAAACCTGCAGTCCCCATATTGGAGTTGAACACATAGGTGGTTTGATGGTCAAACACTTTCCAATCAGCTGTATCTGCTACTGGGTTCTTTTGTTCCTTGCTTAAGCCTCCAATTCCCCAGAAATTTACAATGGTTTTATTGTCCTTTGATGGAAAATACATATTGAAGGAAAGGTCTTGGAAGTTGTTGGCAGTCCTAGCATCAACTACATACAATCCAAAAGCATTGAGAATACCAAGGGTAGAGTAGCGATAGTTAAACAGATAACTACTGCGCCCTTTTTCTATTGGGCCTTCTGTAGAGAAGTCCAAACCAAGGAGACCTGCTCGAACCGTATATTCTCTTTTATCTCGATTTCCTTTACGGAATTTCATGTCAAATACTCCACTAAGCGCACCACCATATTCAGGGGCAAAGGCACCAGCCATAAAATCTGAATTGCTGAATACACTGGCAGAGAAAGCAGAAACACCACCTCCTGATCCGCCTGCACGTGCAAAGTGGTTGGGATTCGCGATATCAACTCCTTCTAATCTCCAAGACAGTCCGACTGCAGAGTTGCTACGGATAATGATGTCATTATTGTTGTCTTGTCCCATCTGCACGCCTGCAAAGGAAAGCGCCATTCGTGAGGGATCTGCAATACTACCAGGGTATTTCTGCGTTTCTTCAACAGAGAAGGATCTTGAGCTGAGTGTGCTGTATTCGTTTTGCGCTTTTTTTGAGTTGGTGGTTTTGTCTTCAGCGGTGATCACAATGTCTGTTTCAGTTGCTTTAGCTACGGATTCCACCAGCTCAATGTTAAGATCCAGTTCTTTTGCTGAATTGAGGATGACGCCTTCTAGCTGGGAAGGCTTATATCCGATATACTCGCAGACAATATTGTGGCGGCCGGTAGGGACATTGGGGATGACGAAATTGCCATTGATATCTGTTGCTGCTCCAATGACTGGTTCAATTGATGTGATAGAGACGGTTGCACCTATTAAAGGCATCTGTGAGTCTTTATCTAACACAATTCCTTTTATGGTTTGAGTTGTAATTGTTTGCGTCAATCCACTTGCAACAATACTCAAAATCAATAGGATGATTAGGCTTGTATTTTTCATAACATCTTGCTTTATTAAAGCTCAAAGATGTCTTCTGAAATTGAAACTTCCAACAATAAATGAAAAAATTCCATTATTTAGGAAATGTTGAGCAATTGTTGAGCGGTTGAAAGAAACTAATATTGACAGGACAAAAAATACTAGAAATTACATTGAAAAGCGCTGAAAGCACCACATTATTATTAGATATTACCTGCATGTAATAATGTCACTCTTTCAACACTTTCCGTTTTCTTTAGCTTGAATTCTAATTCAACACTACTTGGTAAACATTAAAAGCCTTTCTTTTTTCCAAGCTGATATTTTATACCAATAGAAGTCGAACTTGGAGCTATTTCAAACCAGGAATTACTTGATGTTACGTTAAAGTCAAGCAGCCTTGTTTGGGCTTCAAGTAGGATCCTTTTATCTTTTCCAAGCCACCAAGACCATCCAACATCAAGACCAGTAGTTTGTTTGGAGTATTGAGAACTAAAATTGTCTACTTCTATGTCTCTATTTAAATCGAACTTATTCCAGCTATATTCAAATTCAAGTTCAGTAAAAAAGCCAACAGTTTTGATAGGATAATACCGTGTAAAAACTGAAGCACCAATTTCCTTGTTTGATGCTGAAAGTCGATTAGAATATTTGGTGAATCCAGTATTTATAGATCCTCCAACAGATAATCTATTCGCTAGATAATAACTATAGTTTAGTGATGGAGCAATACTCAAAGAGGATGCAGATTGCTGAAAAATTGGCATTCTGAGCGGATTGCCTAGACCTAAATCAAACCCAATCGTACTATTGCCTTTGGCGGTTTGTGCCGCTAGACTTTCTTTTTGAGTTTGTGAAAATAGAGAAGATACAGAACAGGTGATTACAAATAATAAAAGGATGTTTTTTTTCAATTGTTAAATTTTAATTGATTAAGTTATTGTTGATTCAAATAGAAATTGTCTTTAGTATACTGTGGTTTTTCTCATTTTATTGTATTTGAAAACGTTAAAGTTGCGGTTTAACATTTTATCTATTTTGGATGGACTTGATTATTTATTCTTTTGTCTAAAAGAATGCCTTGTGAATAATCATAAATTATTGTATCTTCAAGAAACAAAATAAGATAACATATGTCCTTCGCAGCAAGATTAACAGATATGCATGTATGCCCAATGGTAACTCCAGGATCTCCTTCAGTACCACATGTTGGTGGACCAATTACCGGAGCTGGTGTACCGACTGTACTCATCTGTAATTTACCTGCATCTACTGTTGGAGATATGTGTGTATGTGTTGGACCTCCTGACACGATCGTAAAAGGATCCATGACAGTGCTGATTGGTGGCAAACCAGCTGCCAGAATGGGCGATTCAACGGCACACGGTGGTGTCATTACCGCTGGAGCACCTACTGTATTGATTGGAGGGTAATTAATTATTACTGTTTAATTATTGGTGTCCTATTCAATGAATACAAGCCAAATTCTAAGGCGTTCTATATTTTAATACAAAAAATATTGATGATCGTTTAAGCCAAATCCATGGGTTTGAAGCTTATTTTGGTCAATATGTAAGAACGGAATTATCGCTTCAAATGGAAGACATCTTATTAGAAAGCAAATAGAGCAGCGGTGGATATAGCTTGATAGGAGTGACTCCTAGGCAACCAGTCTCCAATTCTCATTTTCGAAAATAGATGCAATTAATAATTAGTTCATTACATCGGGTATTATACCGTCTTCATCCTTTTTGATTTTACCAAGGAGTAAGTTGAGCCCTATTCGCCCATTAAAGTTCTTACCACTGTAGGGAGCAAACAAAGGAATGACATTGTCAGAGGCTAAATATAGCTGAACTGGACCTAGTTTGACCGCTGCATTAACGCCAAGATTTAATGGGCTAAACTGTCGGTAAGCATAAATTCCCCCGACACTGAAAATGTCACCAAATTCCTTACGAGCACTTAGCGCTATAGCTGGAATGAATTGTTCTCGGTAAAGCTCTCCGTACAACAATACGCCTAGTGTCAGTTTTGCAGGAAGTTCGTATTGACCGCTGAGGTGAAACTTAGTAGGAAGATTCGTGGTGTACCCAACATTTGATTGGTTGACCTCTACATCAAAAACTTCGACTAGTGTATCGCCAATAGCATCAAAGGAGATGGAGTCATTATCAATTAAAGGATTAAACTCAATGCCGTTGTAGGTATAGCTACCTTCTGTTTTATAATTTCGTATGTTAGATGACCAATTGATGAATCCAACATCTGCAACACCTGCCGACACTTGTATCTTGTCAGCAAATCGCATGGTTAGACCAAGATCACCAGCTAGGCCCGTATTTGTTCCAAAGAGCTTAAAGTAATCGAACTGTGTGTTTGTATTTACGTTTGTGATCGTAGAATCTAATATTGGGTAGCTACTTGAATTGAAGGCGTAGTCGGTTGCCAATGTCACTTGATAATACTCAGGATCAGTAAATATAGTGGCTTCTCTTGAAGCTGGATCATTGCTAATGTCTACAATACCTGAAAGGTACTTAAGCCGACCGCCAATTGTAATGTTATCAGTAATGTTAAATGCAGCGTTTACTCCTAGTTCTGCATAGGAGAAGGCTTGGAAATCAGGAGCGATATTAATGGTCTCATCAATGTATTGTCCATTACCGTTCCAGAATACATCGAGCATTTCTTTAGGATAATTCGCATAAAAGCTAGATTTCCATGAAAAAGAACCGCCAATCTGAAATTTATTGGTTCTAAAACCAACACTAAACCAATCTATCTGAGTCTGAAAGTTTAACAGATTATCGGCCTTTAGATTGTCAACCGCATTATCCATATTTAGTCGCAAGGAATCTGTTCCTGGGATTTCCTCAAAGATATCATTAAAGCTAAAGCCAGTATTGTAGAAGTTAGCGTAAACAGAAGGCAGTCCAATCGTGATTCTATTTTTGTTCATCAGTGATGGATTGCTAATATTGGATTGCCAGACATTCATGAAATGGGTGCCGAGTTCCTGTTGTCCAATAGCTGAATTAAAAAGGCCGAAACCTAGAAGTAATAAAATTAATATTCGATTATTCATACAAAAAGTCTTCTTGATAGTTTGTCTTGAGATTTATAGTCCTACTTTAACACCTAGCTTCATGGTAAAATCGTCATCTGCATGAATCCGAACCAATTTAGAACCATTGTCAGTCGTAGAGATTGCAGCTTTTAGCAATACTTTTGTGGCTTGATTAGCAATTTTGTAGTACCGATCTTCGGTGATCTCGAAATCGGTAGTCTCTTCTGTCATTCCATTTGAATTCCCATCAGAATCAATTGGTGCCGATGCGATTATAGGAGTTGAAAAATCAGTGTTTAGCGAATCTATAATATTGAAATTAGAATCAGTAAAATAGACTTGGGTCTTAATATCTACTGGTAATTCATTTTCGGAATGCAGGCGAAATGCAACAGACGAAACTTCGTTATTGCTAGCATCTAGATCGAGATCAATGGTATCAAAAACAGTAAAGTTATTTGCTCGTCCATATAAAGGTAATTCGACTAATAAATCAACGGAAATAGCACTTGAGTCAGTGGCAAATCCACGAATCGTAGGGTCAGCATCGGGGTTCGCGGAAGTAAATAGCTCGTAGTCAATGTACTGAATCGGTTGTCCGATGATGTCTTCTATGTTTGAATTACTTTTATCAACAACAAACTCTGTAGAAACAAATTGACCTACTTCAGATAAATCAGGATAATCAAACTCCATCCCTTGACTTAAAACAGTATTGGATACGGATATTCTTGTACCATCAGAGGTGATCGCATCAAGCATATTGAAGTAGGCACTTGTGGGTACACCAAAGCTATTGTTTACGGTAATGGATATCTTTGGTTCTTCGAAATAGAGATTTCCTTCTTCAAATATTCTGAATACTTCGATTTCAATGCTGTCTCTTGGAACTGGATAATCTATTTTTCCGAAGTAACCTTCAGCATAGCTGATCAGCATGGAGTCAAGAATTACTAGGATAGAACCGTTTAAATTTACTGGAAGTCCAGTAGAAATAGAGGAAGCTGAATAATGGAAATGAACCGTATCCATATCAGGAACTAGGCTATACCCAAACGTTGGAAATATTTGAAAGTTGGGCAGTGATGTGTTATGTGGAACCACAAACGACTGATCAAACTTATTGCCATTAATGGTGAATTCGTCAATCCATAAGCGAAAATTCACATCTTCACCAGACAGATTGTTGAAGATGGCGGTTCTGACATAGCCTTTCTTTGTAATCAACGAATCGATACTGCTTCCTAGTGAATTCGTATAGGGCAAACCATACACAGTATCATTCATAGGGAAGTTGATTTTTGGAACATATCCTTCCAGTATATCTTCATCTAATGTGAACGGGGTGCTAGGATACACAAAGGTGAGTGCATTCATATCGTCCGTGACCAAGCTTGCATCAGTTATAGCATCGTTTAACAAGTCAGATACATTAAACGTTGTGGTGAAAAGCGGCACCGCAACTTCTGGGTTCCATTCACTCGCGTCAATGTTTTCAATTTTTTTGCAGCCACTTAAGATAGAAAATATGCCTATCAAAACTAAGGCATCTTGAAGTTTGATCATGAACTTAATTATTGGGTTAATAGAGAGGCAAGCATAAGGGCCCCCAAATATACAAGGTTTGATTTACAATTCGTTATTTTGAATAACAAATATCAAAAAAAATGCCATCTACCAAAATGGCATTTTACAATGCCTTATTTGTAGAATAATTTAGCGATGGTGACTTGAACACAAATGAATTGACAGACCTGTAGTTTAGTTGTATTCTTCTGATCTTCTTTGATTTATAATTTGATTCTTAACTTGTTAGGAACAATTATGCTAATAATTCCTTTGGTACGTTTATTTCTTTTATTTGCATGTTAATAACGCCTTCTAAATGAACTTCAAAGTCAATTCTTGTTGCTCCAACATTAAAATTGTGTAAGGCATAGTTGGCAAGATTGGCATTAATGAATATTCCATTATGAATCTCTTTTGACTGCAAATGATCATTCAGTTTTTTTACTTCCTTTCCAAGTGAATAGCGCATTTTAGAGGAAACGATTTCGTTAATTTTCGTATTTAAAACAACAGCCAATCCTTTGCTTATGATGTCATTTCCTTTCAGATCAACATCTACATTAGTCAAGTAAACTTCCTTAGAAGAATTATCAAAAACAGGCGTAGCTTTCAGGTTCATATCTCCTTTAAATGCACCAGTTGTTTGGCCGTCGATCACTAGGAGTCCATTTTCGCTGCTTATCTCTAGTTGGCTAATAGTAATGGATTTACCAACGACTTCTAGTTGTTGTCCTACAAGGTGTTGATTGAGTGATTGGTTTAGAGAAGAAAGATCAATATAAGCCTTTAGTGTTAATTGGCTTCTGTTCTCTGAATCTTCTTGAAAGGAGGGAGGCGGGATAACAACAGGTTGCTTTTGAAATGAATCATCGATGGCTAACTCTGCATCTGTCTTAAGGCTGAATTTATATTGTATTGCATTGTTGAGGTACTGCATTGGAGCAAACGTAGTAGCCCCAGGAACTAGTTTCCAACCGATATTACCCACAAAAGGCACTAGTACTGGGTTAGGAATTTGATTGATGTTCTTATTAATGATTTCTCCAACTTTTACCTTGTTTTGAATTTCTTTGTCAATAGACCCCGTAATAACATCTTGGTTTTCTTGCAAATTATTTAAGATGAGTGATTCAACTGGAATTGGAAGAAAGCCTCCTAAACTAGCATTTGGTTTTTCTAACCATTCGTATTTTTCAATAATAGTCTCCGTCTGTAAGTCCCAGTTTTCCTTAAAAGTGAAACTTGTTTTCATTCCTAAAACAATAACGCCTTCCGCTTTTACATTGGAAACAGCTACGTTTTTTTCCACCTTTATTCGAATCGGTAATAGATAAACATAGGCATAGTCTTTTCCTCTTATCTTTAGCTTTCCACCCTTTGTTGCTAACACCTTAAAGTCCTTGAAATTTGAGGCATCTTTGCTGTCAAACAGGACATCAGGAAGCTGTAGGTTAATGAAATCTGATAAGGCATTTACATCCATATCAATTGTTAGCCTTAGCTGGGTTGCTTGTTGATTCATTTTAAATTATTGTTTGTTACTGACAAAAAGTAAAATTAGTAAAATAAATTTCGGATAAATAGTAAAGTTAAGTTTTCAACTCAAATTGAACGTCTTTTTATTAACGTTCTTGATTTATAAGTATTTCTTGAGTGTTTATATCACTAGGTGCGCACCTATTATATATGGGGCATTGCGTGTAATAGATTGACCAAAATTTTAATGCGGGAATGGAAACTAACTTCCACCTATTCAATAAACAATATTTTATATGATAAAGTTCCCAAACTATTAATTTTTATGAAAAAGAATTATTGTTGAATAAGAATTTGTTTGATCATGAAAAAGAACTGATTTTTTTAAAAAAGGCTTTCTCTCTCAATGCTTTAGGATTTAAATGTTGGGTATTCATGAACCAACTGGATATCGCATCAAAGAATAAATAGGGTGTAATATATTGTCAAAGTTAATTTGTATCTTTGTGCTTTATTTTAGATATTGTGCTTCATTCCAGACCTATATACCCGGTACACAACTATATTTCATTCCTTTTAAACTAGTACTTACTATGAATACTTTTCATAAGGTCTTAGCAGTGTTTGTATTGAACATTTTCTTTATAAATTTTGCCTTTTCCCAAAACAGCTTATACGATATCCGATTTAAACTTAACGAGTTAGATTGCGATAACAAAGAGCTTTATATTGACATTGAAATTCGTACAGAAGATCCAGGCGAAACTTTTTTTGTTGCAGATCAAAACTATCGATTTTCTTTTAATAGAGCAGCTTTAGCCAATCCTATGATTGATCAAGAATTAACCTTTAGTGGTCTTGCTCAAACAACAAATCCACCATCTTCAAGCTTTTTCTCTACACATACACTGCTTGGGTCTTTAGATACAGTAGTGACTTACAATGTAGAATTAGCTGGTGGAGACGGATATCCGTTAAATGATGTTGACTATGTAAAGGTTGGTCGAATCAAGTTCGATATCCTAGACCTAAATGAATGCATTGATCTTTGGTGGCATACGCATGCACCATTGGATTTTCCTCCTACGTTTATCTCTGAAAAAGTGGGAGGATTCCTGTTTGAAGTAGGAGAAGCAAGTTATGGTGACTACGAACAATGTAATGACGAGGTTTGTAACAATAGGCCTCCTCTTGCAGTAGATGATTCTGGTACAACACCTGAAGAAGTACCAATCACCATTGATCTCCCCGCAAACGATTCTGATTCAGATGGATCCTTGGATTTGACTTCAGTAATGCTGCTTTCAACTCCTCCATTATCAGAAGGAACCGTAACGCTAGATACTTTAACTGGTGAAATTACGTTTACGCCTACAACTAACTTTAATGGATCCGTAACGCCGTTTGATTATGTAATTTGTGATGATGGAATATCTGTCCCAGTAGTTCTTGGAAATCAAAATCCAAATCCTCAGGCTCCACCAATGCCAACGAACGATGATCCTATACTTGTATCTGTACCTCAATGTGATACTGCAACTGTATTCATAACAGTAACACCAGAAAACGACCCTCCAGTAGCAGTAGATGATATGGAGGCAACAGATGAAGACACTCCAATCATTATTCCTGTTGATTCGAATGACTCTGATGTGGAAGATGGAACACTTGACCCTTGTGCAGTGACTCCTATCACTCAACCAGCAAATGGTACCATTTCAATTGGCCCAGGACCCGGATGTGAGCTGACGTATACACCAAATCCGAACTACAACGGAAATGATAGTTTCATTTACGAAATCTGTGATTCAGATAACCTTTGTGATACTGCAGAGGTGAAAATTATGATTAATCCAGTGAATGATCCTCCAGTTGCAACGGACAACAGTGAAACGACACCAGAAGACACGCCTGTTTCAATTGAAGTGCATTCTGATGACTCTGATGTTGAAGACGGCACTCCGCTTGATTCTTGTGCAGTAACAGTTATCTCAAACCCTTCAAACGGTACTGTTTCTATAAGTTCCCCGCCTAGTTGTGAACTCATTTACACGCCAGATCCAAATTACAACGGCACCGATACATTTATGTATGAAATCTGTGACTCTGGTAATCTCTGTGATACTGCGATAGTTGACGTAACGATTGAAACCGTAAATGATCCACCAGTAGCAGTAGACGATACAGAAATAACAGATGAGGATACACCAGTTAATATTCCAATTGAAATGAATGACTCTGATGTTGAAGATGGAACACCACTCGATCCTTGTAATGCAACAGTCATTTCACAACCTGCAAATGGTACAATTTCTATCGGACCAGGTCCTGGCTGTTTATTGACTTATATTCCTAATTCTAATTATAACGGAAACGACAGCTTTATTTATGAGATTTGTGATTCAGATAATCTTTGTGATACTGCTAATGTTACCATCATAATCAATCCTGTAAACGATCCCCCAGTTGCAGTGGATGATAGTGAAACGACACCTGAAGACACGCCGATCAATATTGAAGTGCATGCAGATGACTCAGATGTCGAAGACGGTATGCCACTTGATTCCTGCGCAGTAACGGTCATCTCAAACCCAACAAACGGTACAGTTTCTATCAGCTCGCCTCCTGGATGTGAGCTCGTATATACACCAGATCCAAATTACAATGGTACAGACACGTTTATCTACGAAATCTGTGACTCAGGTAATCTATGTGATACTGCGGTAGTAGATGTAACAATTACTCCAGTAAATGATCCTCCGATTGCAACACAGGATACGCTCTCTACACCGGAGGAAACGCCTGTAGTAATTCCTTTTGAGGCAAATGACACAGATGTTGAAGATGGATCGCCACTTGATCCTTGTAACGCAACGGTACTCGAACAACCTGCAAATGGAACAGTGTCTATAAGTGGGCCGCCAAATTGCGAAATGACTTATACCCCAGATATGGGTTTCGATGGCTTGGACACGCTAGTTTATGAAATTTGCGATTCTGGAAACTTGTGCGATACAACTGAGGTGATTATCAATGTATTTAATGTGAATGATCCTCCTGTTGCTGTTGATGACAATGATACAACTCTAGAAGATACCCCGATTACTGTTCCAGTAACAGATAATGATACAGATCCTGATAATAACCTTGATCCAACTTCAGTATTGGTGATCACACCTCCTTCTAATGGTACAACAAGTGTTGACCCTGCAACTGGTGATGTAACATACACACCAAATGGACAATGGAATGGAACAGACACGTTTGAATACTCAGTATGCGATCTTGATAATGAATGTGATACTGCGTTAGTAACCATTATTGTAGACCCAGTTAACGATCCGCCAACAGCAATAAATGATGGAGGAACAACACCAGAAGATACACCAATCACATTAGCAATACCAGGGAACGATTTTGATTCTGATGGTAATATTGATCCTTCGACTGTTACTGTATTGGGAGGCCCTGATAACGGATCAGTTACCGTATTACCTGATGGTAGTGCCGTGTATACGCCCGATCCTGATTGGAATGGAACGGATACCTATGAATATAGTATTTGTGATGACGGAACCCCTGTACCTGTTCAATGTGATACCGCTTTAGTTACGATTGTAGTGACTCCAGTGAATGATCCTCCTGTTGCCATAGATGATAGTGAAACAACTCAACAAGATGTACAAGTAACAATTGATGCCGTTGGTAATGATTCTGATGTAGAAGATGGTAATCCTTTAGAACCATGTAATGTAACGATTCTTAATCAGCCTTCTGATGGAACGGCTTACATCAGTGTCGTGCCTGATTGTTTTATGATTTATGTACCTGATATGGGGTATTATGGAACAGATACCTTTATGTATGAGGTGTGTGATTCTGATAACTTGTGTGATACGGCGGTTGTAGATGTTACAATTACAAGATGTCCTGATGTGGCGCTAGAGATCAATACTGATTCCTTATGTGTTCAAGAAATGGGTGTTTTTGAAGCTGCTGATGTTGGAGCAGGAGCCATTTATACTTGGAATTTCGGATCAAATGCTAGTCCATCTACTGCTTTTGGAATTGGACCACATAATGTTTCATTCAATACAGTAGGAACTGAGCAAATCGAATTGACTGTTCTAAATTTTGGATGTCAGCGAGCAAAAACGTTTGATGTTCATGTCTTCGATTATCCGGTCGCTAGTATTAACCAAGCTCCAGCAGAATTATGTATAAATGATCAAGGATTATTCACAGCTGCCCTTGTCGGTGGAACTGGAGCATCCTACACTTGGGATTTTGGAACAGATGCCTCCCCCGCAACAGCAACAGGACCTGGCGGTCATACCGTTATATACGGCGCTACAGGATTGAAAACAATTTCGTTAACCGTAGAGCGGAATGGCTGTGCCGATACTTATCAGCAAGACATCAATATCATTGGTGGGACAATAGCCAATGCTGGACCAGATGAAATCATTTGTAATGCGCAATCGATCCAAATTGGCTCTTCGATCATCCCCGGTGCAACATATGTGTGGTCTCCAGCAACAGGTTTAAGCTCTCAATATGCTGCTGCACCTGTTGCTTCACCAACGAATACTACGACGTATATTCTGTTTGTTACAAAAGGAGGCTGTACGACTACTGATACTGTAACCGTTGTCATTGATAATAATTCAGTGCCATTTGTAGAAGCAGGTATGAACCAAGCAATCTGTGAAGGTGATAATGTACAAATTGGAGGAACTCCAACACTTGATCCAGCAACGTTGAATGATGCGACAGTTGCTTGGACAACAAATGGTGATCCGTCTACAATAAGCGATCCTACAATACCAAATCCAATTGTTACTCCAATTACTACAGCCATTTATACTGTTTGTATTTCTAACAATGGATGTACGAAATGTGATAATGTTACAGTCACAGTAAATCCGTTACCTGATGTTGATGCAGGGCTAGATATCACAACTTGTGAGGGAAGTCCGATTGTAATTGGCGGAAATCCGACAGGAGCGAGTGATGCTTCCTTCTCTTGGAGCCCTACGACAGGATTGGATGATCCATTTGCAATCAATCCAACAGCAACACCATTGGATACAACGACCTATGTGGTTACAGTTACACGAGCAGGTTGCACTGACACTGATACAATGACATTATTTGCTATTCCTTGTAATGATCCACCACTAGCTCAAGATGATTTCTACGAAACGGATCAAGGAGTGCTATTGAATGTTCCAAATATTACTTGGACGGATGATATCCTTGCAAATGATAATGATCCTGAGAATGATAACTTAACAGTAACACCTGATACATTGGTTAGTACAGTTGATCCAACGAATTCAATTATAATTAATGCGGATGGCTCATTTGAATATACACCAGGAGCTGTTTTTACAGGAACTGATTCATTCAATTATGAAGTATGTGATGATGGTAACCCAATAGAGTGTGATTCTGCAGTTATTTACATTATTGTTAACCCATGTGTTGACATCATGGTTTCTGTGTTCCTAGAAGGGCCATTTAACGTCTCTACAGGCGAAATGACAAATCTATTGAACTTGGATCCATCAAACAATCTTGCGAGAGGGTTGTTGCCAGGTATGACGCCTACGAATCCGCTTGTTCCTCCTACTCCAGCAGGACAGCCATACGATTCTGCGCCTTGGAACTATTTAGGAACAACACTTGAGAACAACTTTGGTGGGCCATATGATCCTGAAGTGACGGACTGGGTGCTTGTTTCCTTACGAACGACAACTGATCCAACAACAGAGATAGTTAGAGCTGCTGGATTGTTGTATAAAGATGGAACAGTAAAGTTCTTACAGCCTTGCTTGCTTAAGTTGGGAGATGCAAACCCTGCACAGGTTTATATAGCAATAGAGCATAGAAATCACATGGGTGTTGGAACACCGTTGCCAATAGATTTTTCAAATGGTACACTAACGTGGGATTTCAGAATTGCACAATCCTTTTCTACTGGAACTGGCTTCGGTCAAAAGGAGGTACAATCAGGCGTGTTCGCGATGTATGCTGGTGACAGTGATCAGATATCTGATATCTTTAGTTATGATCTCAATGGAAATGACAATATCCTCTGGAATTCTTCAAATGGTATTTTTGACGATTATAATCAGTCGGACTATAACTTAAATGGAGATGTAAACGGAGCAGATAAGATTTACTGGAGTAATAACAATGGGATTTCCTCCAGATGGCCTAAATAGGAATTAACTTTTTTGCAAATTAACAATAATGATGAGGTCGCCAATTGGCGGCCTCTTTTTGTTGGCGCTATTAGCGATAAAGTCCTGAAGGGACGTAAGGATTTCCCGGAAGGGCTTAATTTGATTTATTGTAAACAAGGTTAACGTCCTCTCTTTAGGATGTCACAAATGGCAGTTGGTACCTATTTCGTTAACCTTGCCAATTCGAATGATGAGACCATTGTCAGTGTTAAATTTGTTAAAACGGATCAATAGATTATCTAAGTAATGGCTATGAGAACAATTCCACAAAAGAGAAAATTTGAATCGAATATAAGAAAGCTGAAAGTGAACTAAAAATAACAATTTGGGGCTGCCCCTGCCCAACCTTTGTGTAAATAAAATTTACCCAAAGGTTAGGCAGCGTCGTGTCTTCCAGCACTCTCCCTGATGAAAGGAAATTATCATTCCTTTCATCAGGGTTCAAACAACACCTCCAACCACTCAGCCACCATCTGATTATCAACAGAAAACAGGTTACACAATTTAGCCTTGCGCAATTCAATACTTTCAACCATGTTTACTCTGCGCTGCGTATTCTGCTAAAATCTAATAACAGGCATGTGACAAACATTTATATCATAATCAAGGCGATAGCCAAAAATACGATGTCACAGTTGAAGAGAAAACAAAAAGTAGCTGTTTTCATAAAAGGTCATTTTTAAGGAAATTCAAATTAAAATAGATTTTAAATGAAGAAGAACAACAAGCTATCCCAGTTTGGTAATAATCAAAAATCAATCAGGAAAAAATTTAACACGATCTCTTGTAAAGAAGAGAATGCTATACCGACAAAGAATGAAATTGGGCACCAACAACTTGTAGGGTATTTCCCTGTTCAAACGTTGCTCCTGCTTATTCTTTGTTGTTGCACTTTTATCACTCAAGCAGCAACATTTACAGTAATCAATACAAATGACACTGGACTCGGTAGTCTAAGACAAGCAATGACGGACGCTAATGCAACCGCAGCTGCTGACGTGATCGAATTTAATATCTCGGGAGCCGGAGTGCACACGATTGTCCCAATGTCTCCCTTGCCAACACAGACCAAACCAGTATTGATTGACGGTTCTACCCAACCTGGGTACGCAACCACTCCGCTAATTGAAATTGATGGAACAAACATACCATCCTGGGGAAGCGGCTTTTACTTTGCTAACAACTCCAATTCTGGTCTCAAAGCACTTTGCGTACACAGTTGCGCAAATAGAGGCATCTACATGGTAAACAGTTCAACTATGACCATAGAAGATTGTATTGTCGGGATGGATCCAACTGGAACAATCGCCAAAGGAAATGTAGGTCTCGGGATCAATTTTACTGGAGATGGCCTTACGATTACAGGATCCGTTGTTACCAATAATGAAGGTGGGGGATTCCAAACCGTTGGTGGAGATAATGTCATCATTGAAAATTGTATTTTTGGGCTAGATATTACCGGCACCGCGGCACACCCACCAACAGGAGTCAGTAAACATGGGATTGAGGCTAGAGCTAGTCAAGGGGTTACCATTCGAAATAATATTGTCTCTGCCAATACGGGACACGGAATGTTTTTATCTGGCGTTTCTACTGACTTACTGGTAGAGTTTAATAAAATTGGAACAGATATTACAGGGAACATTGATATGGGGAACGTTGTAGAAGGAATAAATCTTAGTTCTTATCTTCCCGCTGTTGTCAATGATAATGTTATTGCAGGAAACGGTCGCTATGGCATCAGTGCAAGCAATAATAGCTTCACCTTTTTAAGAAATCGAGTAGGTATTGGTGTGAATGGAGCCAATCTTGGAAATGACAATAGCGGTGTTTATTTAATTGATCAGGGTGCTTTCCAATTCAATGATTCAAAAGTAGGTGACGGTACAGCTGCCAATGCCAATATCATTGCTTATAATGGCGTATTGACAGCTGGAGGTGATGGAGTTTCCGTTCGTCAACTTGGTACCAACAATATTCCAATCGTAGGAAACATCATTCATGACAATGCAGACTTAGGGATTGATTTAAATATTAACGGGGTAACGAGCAACGATGCCGGGGATGCTGATGCGGGTGCTAACAATTTACTTAATTTTCCTGTCATCAACTCCGGAGAACTAGGCAGCCTAATCGTTGATTTCGATTTGGATGTTCCTGCAGGAGATTATAGAATTGAAGTGTTTGGCATTCCAGCTGGTTCCGGTGACCCCAGTACACACGGAGAGGGAAATACCTTTCTCGGATTTTTCAATATCAATCATCCAGGTTCAGGCGCTGAAAATTTTGTAGAAACCATAGCAGGTGCCGTAGCCATTAATGCTGGAGATAGTATTTCTTTGACAACTACGTTGTGTACGGATGCGACCTGTACTGATTTTGCTTATACGTCGGAATTTTCTGAGTTGGCAAGAGTAAATGAACCTTGTGATCCGAATATCTTTCATCAGGCTATCAAAAGAGTTGGAGCACCTACCATTTGTGATGTGCTAACCACAGATCCCAACAATCCTTTAGGTACAATGGATTGTGATGGAGGAGGAATAGACAACCTAACGGAGTGTCAGGCCGGAGGAGATCCGGAAAATCCTACTGATGATCTGCCATTAAGTTGTTATGCCGGTCCGGGATCAACTTATCATCTTGGTTTTGATAATCACGCATTTGAAATACAACAAATCAGTGGTAATCCAATGTCTGGGACTTTCCCCATTGGGCTAGTAGAATTTGAAGACTGCATGCTCCCACAACCAACCCCGGCTACTATAACTGCTACCGGTTTACCCTTTTGTATGGGTGGTATAAAAGATGCAAATTTGATTACTTCTACTAATTGGAATGTTGCAAATCTTGGTGGGTGTGGAAATGATGGTTTAACTCAGAAAGGATCGGATAATCCTACAGTATGCGAAGTAGTCATCGACAAAGGACTACCAACGGAACAGGTTTTTGCCGTTTCACAAGTAATAGCTAATCCTGGTGCAAATCTAACTGCAACAGATATTAAAGATGCATTAAATGCTACCGGTGTTTTACCTGCTTGTATGACTGCTAGCGGTGCAACAGTAGCGGGTATCTCAACAGACGAAGCTTCTTGCGTTGACTTTTTGGGTGCTAACTGGCAGTACGCAATTGATTGTTCCTGCTTGTTGCCTAGTGGTGAGATTCCTACGAGCTTTACTGTTAAGGTATGTCAGGATAGTGGAGACTATGCCAATTATTTAATGAAACTATTATAGTAAAAAAGACAATTAACTAACTAATTGACTAAATATGAGTCAGTTAAGCCAAATACATTTAATTGTACCAAATTAAGAAAAAATGAAAAAAATAATATTAATAATAAATTTTATAATAGTTGGGATACTTCATTCTTACGGTCAATGTGGAATAGGAGTTGAAACCGTTTGCGTCTCCGATCCCGACACCCTGTTTATTAACGCTCAAAGTGAGTTTACCGCCTATACTTGGTATACCAACAATGGAGCAACCTTAGCCGTTCAGCCTGGTGATACCTCTGTCATAATTGATTGGAGTACCAGCAGTATCATAGATGGTGTGGACACCATTTGCCTGGTGGGAGTTGTAGATGCTACCTGCAGTGATACGATATGCCTTGCTACTTATCTGGAAGTCTGTGCAGATCCATGCGATCCGGTTGCTTCAGGCAATCTGGATACAGATGCTGATGGGCTATCTGACATCTGCGATCTTGATGATGATAATGACGGAATTCTAGATGATATTGAATGTCCCGCCCCGGCACAACCTACCTCTTACTCTACATACAAGAATATTACACCGAGTATGCTGGGTGTTGCCTCTGGTAGTACAAACGTAAATGTGACTGTTGATATTAGTAGCGAGTTTTCTTTGCCAGCTGGATCTATTATCATTCAGGTAATAAATGGTTTGACAGTGGGTAATTCGTGGAAGGTAGAAGCCGATATTCAAGGAGGAACTGCAGATTTCATTGTTACAGGAACGCATCAGGTATTCATGTATCACAATCATGGTGGAAACTTGGTAGCAGGAACTTCTGATGGCGTGGAAGCCTTGGATGGAGTTGCCTATACCTTTACAGAAGCTGCCACCTTACTCCCAGGATGGACTGACAACATCAGCGGAAATCAATATTTTGTTACCAATGGGGCCGGAGCAACTGGTACTAGTTTAATGAGGTGGATTTCTAGTGGTCCTGCTAGTCAAGTAAGAATTTATACAACGAGCAATGCCGTAAGTGCATATAACGTCAGACTTTCAATTGTACCGCCTTGCGACTCCGACGGAGATGGAATTTCCAATGATTTAGATTTGGATTCTGATAATGACGGTTGTCCTGATGCACTAGAAGGTGACGGTGGATTCACCCTTGCAGATATCCAAAACGATACTTTAACAGGTGGCGTCGATACAGTAGGTGTACCAATAGTGGCAGGGCTTGGTCAAGCAATTGGCTCATCTACTGATTCAACACAAATGAGTGCTGCATGTAGTACTACCGCAGAAAACGACATCAACCAAACACCACAAGACACACCAGTAGACGGCAACGTGCTCACCAATGACACAGATCCAACAGACGATCCGCAAACCGTAGCAAGCGCTACAGGACTAGACGCAGCAGGAATGCCAATTCCTATTCCGGTTGATGGCACTCCGACTCCAATTTACGATGAAGCCGGAACGCTTGCAGGAACAATAGCAATCAATCCTGATGGCAGTTACACGTTTACACCAGATGCTGGTTACAACGGCTCTGTTCCTGTTGAATATGTTATAGAAGACTCAACAGGTGCTACTGATGAAGCAACCTTAGATATCGACGTAATCGGCACACCGGATCCGGACGCCAATGATCCACCAGTAGCCAATGATGATACCAACACGACTGAACAAGGCGCAACCGTAACCAGTTCTTTACTCGGGAATGATAATGATCCGGATGGTGACATGTTAACCGTTACCGGGGCAACAGGCTTAGATGCTACAGGAAATCCGGTACCGTTAACAGCAACACCACAAGATGTTTATGATGAAAATGGCGTTTTAGCAGGTCAGTCAAGTATTGATCCTGCAGGAAACATCATCTTTACGGCTGATGTTGCTTTTGTAGGCGATGTGCCGATTGACTATACCATTGAAGATCCTGATGGCCTAAGCGATGATGCAACATTAACCATCACCGTAGAACCTGACAATGGCAATGCGACCTATGGTAATGACGATGCAAATGTAGGACCACAAGACACCCCACAAACAGGAGGTGTGCTTGACAATGATAATGATCCGGAAGGAGACACACAAACCGTAACCGGTGCAACGGACAGCGCAGGCAATCCGCTTACAGCAGACGGCACAATAGCTAATCCGTTGCCAACCGGTGGTACCTTAATCCTTGGAGATGATGGCACTTATACCTACGAGCCTGCACCAGGTTTTATAGGAACAGAAGTTGTGGAATACGAGGTATGTGATGACGGTACACCACAAGCCTGCGAAACGCAGACCCTTTACCTGACAACGTTGCCAGAAAATACGACGGAAGCAACAGACGACTTCAACAATACACCAATGGATACACCAGTAGCTAGCAATGTATTAACCAATGATGACGATGATCAGGGAGATAATCAGGCAGTGGCAATGGTGACTACCGTTCCCGCAGCTGAAGGAACCGTTGTGTTAAACTCTGACGGAACCTATGTCTATACTCCGGCACCTGGTTTTACAGGAGAAACGTCCTTTGTCTATGAAGTCTGTGACGATGGTATCCCACAAACATGCGAAGAAGCTACGGTGTATATCGAAGTATTGCCCGAGGTTGATCCTGCAAATACTGCTGTTATTGCCAATCCTGATCAAGGTACTACAGAACAGGGCGTAACCTTGATGAATAATGTGTTTGGAAATGATTACGATCCAGAAGGAACCATATACACCGTAACCGGAATACTTGCAGATACGGATGGCGATGGTATTGTAGATGATGTCCTTTCAATAGGAACGTCACCTTTACCAATTTACGGGTTGGATGAAGATGGAAATCCTCAACTTGCTGGTACGATGCTATTGGATGTAAACGGAGATTACACGTATGTACCAGATCCTGCATTTTCAGGAGAAGTTCCCCTAGAATACACAATAACGGATGAAGATGGTGACACTGATACTACTACACTTGTAATTGATGTAGTTGATTCTGCGGATAACAATATATTTGCAACCGATGATGCAGAGATTACAGATGTGAATATTCCAGTGACAGATGATTTATTCACCAATGATTTTGATCCAGAAGGAGATACCCCAGCTGCTACTGCAGTATTAGTGGATTCTGATGGAGATGGTGTAGCAGATGATCCGGCAACGGTTGGCACTCCGTCCCCAGTATTTGGGTATGATGATACAGGAATGTTGGTTCCTGCCGGGACATTGGCGATCAACTCTGATGGGACCTATACCTACACACCGGCCACTGATTTTGTTGGAAACATCGTTGCGGTTTATACCGTTTGTGATGGTGGAACGCCTGAAGCATGTGATGATGCTACACTGGACATCACTATCCAGGAATCCTATAGAGATTATAGTGATGCACCTGCGGGTTATCCAATTGCTTGGCATTCGAAGCTAAAGGATAGTGATGCGGATGATGTTCTTGATGCTGCGACTGCTGTTTGGCTGGGCACAAACACAGGCTTTGAAAGTGCTGCGACGCCTTCAACTACCGGAGATACCTTTGATGATGCCATGTCATTTGGAACTGGAGCCGGACAATTCCCAACACTTGTTGAAATTGGAACAACCTATAATGTTGATGTTACACTTAACGGTAATACAACAGGTGCAACTGTTCATCTCGGCATGTGGATCGACTGGGACGCTGATGGTGTTTTTGATGATTTCCATGCCACTTCAGGTGTTACAAGCAGCCCAGTAGATGTTACGATTGGAGTTACACCACCTGCTACTTATTTAGACGGGACGGATGTTGCTGTTCGTTTACGTGTTGATGAAGATCCGATGACATCAGATGATTTTGAAGGAGGAATGACGAATGGTGAGGTTGAGGATCATATAAATGAAGTTATCCTACCAATTGAACTCGCTTCTTTTAAGGTGAAAGAGGTAGCATGTAAAAACGTGTTAACCTGGACAACATTAAGTGAAATTAACTCAAGTCATTTTGAGATTCAAGAAAGTAATGGCGGAGAATTTTATACCGTTGGAACCGTCAAAGCATCTGGAAATTCAACGGCATTACGTCAATACGAGTTTGTACATAACCCTCGAAATAAGTCAACTTACTACAGACTTAAATCCGTTGATTTGGATGGTAGTAGTGATTTGTCAAAAGTTGTGGTTGTCGAGTCTAATTGCGACAGGGAGGAAGATGGTATTTTGGTATATCCCAATCCTGTAAAGGACAAATTGACTGTCTCGTTCGGAGCAAATTTCGAGGGTAAGGTAGACATTCAGGTAACGGATGTGCTAGGACGTGTTGTATACCATAGTAATGTCGAATTGGATGCTACTGTTAGGGAATACATTCTTGATACCAAACAAATGGCAATTGGCACCTATTTCGTTAATCTTGTTAATACAAATGGTGAGACCATTAACAGTATTAAATTTGTTAAAACCGATCAATAGATTATCTAAGTAATAGTTTGTTAAGAGAATAATTGGAGGTTGTGTCGAAAGATGCAGCCTCTTTTTTGTATTCGCCAGGATCCTGAAAACAGTCAAAGGGACGTAGATTGATTTAATTTAAACAAGATTAACGTCCTCTCTTTAGGATTTTTGCCTGACGAAATTTACTGTTTCCGAATCGCAACCATTCGTTTGAGCCAGTTTCTTTCGGCGATGGGCTTGTCTGAGTCAAGTAAAATGGAACACTCTTCTAATGATTTGTGGTCGCCTTTTATCAGAAGGTTTAATGTAGAAATATAATTCTTGTATTGTTCCTTCACTTTAGAGGTGATGACTTTATGCCTGTTTATAAACTGTTTAAACGCTGCTATTGCGGAGTAGAGGAGATCGATTTCATCTGATTCCAGAAAAATTTTCATGAGGAGTTTTTTGCTGTCAATCGTGATATAAATGTCTGTAAACTCAACATGACTGAGATGTTCATGTGCTTTGTCAAACTGCTTGGTGGAGTAATACAGGTCAGCTAGATTGAAGTGTAGTGCATTTTGTCTGAACTTTGGAGCGAGTTTTATCGTGTATTTTTCAATAAAGTCTTTTGCCCAATCGTATTTTTCGAGCATAAGCCCTGCCTTGATTACATTTTTAAAGGTCCATGGAGAGAGGTATCCGTCATCGTTAAACCATTCATTTTTTATTCCAATTATGTATAAATCGAAGGCCTCTGTTAGGAAATTGCTATCGCCTTGGTTTATTCCTCGAATGCAATAGTTAAGCCCTTGACCAAACATTTCTCGTATTTCATCTTGGTGAAAATACGTTTTGTACTTGTTCAGTAGTTCTTTTAGTTTATTAAAATAAGGAGTTCCATCTTCTGCAGTTAACATCATCAATATTTGATAGTATATATTGATAACAGGAATGTCTTCATGCGGATGTCTTGAAAGGTAGGTTTGAATTTCCTCTAATAGTTTCGCTTCATAAGGTATTGATAACATGTTTCTTCTATTCAGCATTTCACAAGTATATTTCAGCTTGATAGAAAGATAATAGAGATCAAAATAGTCAGAAGTATCTTGTAGCGACTTGTCAAATCGCCTAATTTTATTTTTAAACGTCAGCTGAGAAGAAGTCTCTGCCAATAAATACTTTCTAAAGTAAAAGTCTGAATTTTTAAAAGAAGATGCTTCAAGAAGGTTTTTCTTTTTCTTGTAAAAAAAGTGATAGTGTTTTTCAAGACCACGGTCAACAAACGAACTCATTATGTGGTAATCTGCTAAGCCTTCTGTTGATTCATACCACTGTAAACCAATGAATTGTTCCGCTTTTCTCAAAAGGTAATTCATCAAATGGTTTAATTTTTTTTCTTCGTATTTTTCTTTAGGAAACAACTTTTTGAACACTACTTTTCGTTCAATTTTTTTAGGAGGAAAATGTGGAGCATACTTTCTTAGATAAGCACAAAAGTGTGCTAATTCCTTATTCTTATTGTAATACGGAGAATCTATGAAATCTCCAAAATCCTTAATTTCTGATTTTGAAAATGTCTTTAGTAGATTAATTAACTTACTTGAATCCATAAAATACTATATAATTCATTACAAAAATACAGAAAAAATATGATTTATGAGTGAAAATTAAATTGCTTAATACTTAAGTGTATTTGAATTTAAATTGTTTTAAAACAATAAAATATAAAATGTAATTATAATAAATAGTGAAAAAATATAATGTTATTTCAACGATAATTTAGTGATATTGTAGTTGGCGTAATCAAATGAATGGGGTATTTTTATGAGGAAATCAATTTAAAGCAATATTAAATGACATTAAGCAAATCAATATTTCTTTTAGTTTTTACTAACCTGTTGTTCCAAGTAACGACCCTTAATGCCCAAATTTGGCCAGGAGACGTTGACAATAATGGAGAAGCCGATAATGTAGACCTTTTGTACTTAGGATATGCTTATGGGCAGACAGGACCGCAGAGAACTTCTACATCTATTGATTGGTTGGCTCAGCCTTCAGGTTTGCTCTGGGGGACAAGCTTCCCTGGTCAATCGTTGGATTTGTCTTATGCAGATTGTAATGGCGATGGAGTTGTTGATGATACTGATATTCAAGCGATTTCTCAAAATTATGCTTCTGTACATCAAACGGTTACCGTACCTCCAATAATTGCTGGTGTACCAGGAATTGCTCCTACAGTAGAGATAAAACGAAGTACAACAGATACACTATCAGAAGGTGCAGTAGAGTTTTTTGAGTTACACTTAGGGCCGAATCACTATCCTAGTTTTTATGGTATTTCATTTACGGTCAGTTTCGATACAGCGTATGTAGATAGTGTTTTACAAGTTTTTCCTGCAACAGGTTGGATTAATAACAATGATCTAGACCGAGTGGTTTTAGTCTCAAAAAGCTACATAGAACCAAATGCCACAAATGGTAAGCATGGTAGACTTGATATTGCTTACTCTAGAACCAACGGTATTCCAATAATGGGGTCAGGATTAATGGGGTTATTTGCGATCATAATGGAAGATAACATTAATGGTAAAACGGGTGGATTTATCAATTTTGATTTCGAAGTGCTAGATATTCGAATGGTAGATGATCAATTAAATTTTCAACCTACCGCTTCCTCGATCTCCGAATTTTATATCCTTACAACGGGTGTAAATGATTTGATTCTTGATGAAACAGATTTTAAAATCTATCCAAACCCTGCTAGCCATAAAATAATAACAGAAAGTATAAAAAGAGAAATTATTGGATATGAGTTGTACAATTTGCAAGGACAATTAGTACAATATGATTTCTTTGAAGCTCGATCAGTTGTCGAATTTCTATTAGACGATGAGCTGAATGGAATGCATCTTTTAAAGATACAAACACCAAAGGGACTCCTTGTGAAAAAAATCATGATTGTAAATCAAAGATAATTTGTTATTACTGCTAAATAATCAAATTGAAAGCTGATGAATTTTGAAAAAATTAAATTAAAAACAAAATGAAAAAAAGTGCATTACTTATTGTCATAATCAGTTTGTTAAGCTTAAATTTAGTTGGGCAGTGTATTAACAATCCTTCTCTTCAACAAGGTAGTATTAATCCTGCTCCACTTACCTCAAATACAGGTACGTTAGAGTTTTCCTTTTTCGAGAATCTTCTTGATTATACCGCATGGCAGACAGATCCAGTCACGATAACGCTTTGTCTTCTAAACATGACTCCGCAAAATGGCGCTAGCTCTGTAGGGGGAAGTTACTACCAAACGTTTAATTGGATTTATGATCCAGTTGCTAATTGTCTTCAAGGAACCCAGAACCAAGTAATACTTGGGGGAACTGGTGGTTTGATCACCCTTGACTTTGATGCAGACACCACTATTGTATGCCCAAACAATCAACTTGGGTTTAATGTTAGTCTGCAGCCAGCTGCTTGTATGAACGGGATAAATGAAACAGTAGATGACACTGAATCCGTGTATACTTGTTATGCTGGCGGTGGTAGTCCAAATTGTACGTTTGGGCAAGTCAATGTCAATTCATCAACAGGAAGTACGACAGTAGGATTTAGTGTCACTACACCTCCTTCTAGCGCAACCTATTTGTGGGATTTTGGAGATGGGAACACTTCAAATGCTGCAGCACCAACACACCTCTATACTAATTTTGGAACCTATAACGGTACAGTTACCGTGGATGACGGTTTGGGGCCCTGCACAGAGAACTTTTCTGTAACCTTAGTAAATACGAATGGTAACTGTGTAAATAATCCTTCTGTACAACAAGGGGCGATCTCAACTGCACCGCTTACTTCTAGCACGGGTACTATGGAGTTTTCTTTTGTTGAAAATCTTCTTGATTATACAGCTTGGCAAACAGATCCAGTAACACTTACGCTTTGTTTGCTAAATATCACCCCACAGAATGGTGCTGCATCCGTCAATGGAAGCTATCATCAAAACTTTAATTGGGTATATGACCCGATTAGTAATTGCCTACAAGGAACACAAAATCAAACGATCTTTGGTGGATCAGGAGGCTTGATTACTGTTGACTTTAATGCAGATACTACGATTGCTTGTCCTACCAATCAATTGGGTTTCAATGTGAACATTGGTATTCCTGCTTGTATGGGGCCAATTAACGAAACAGTAGATGACACCGAATCCTTTTATACTTGTTATGCAGGAGGCGGGACCAATTGTACGTTTGGACAAGTGAATGTAAATTCTACAATAAGTAGTTTAACGGTTGGTTTTGATGTCTCAATGCCACCTGTTGGAGCAACTTACCTATGGGATTTCGGAGATGGGAACTCCTCAACGCTTGCTGCACCAACTAACATTTATAGCAATTTCGGAACCTATAATGGATCCGTAACAGTAGATGATGGTTCAGGTCCTTGTTCTGAAAACTTTACAGTGACCTTATTGAGCAATGGAACTTGTGTAAACAACCCTTCTGTTTTACAAGGAAGTATCTTGGGTGCTCCCCTTTCTACTAGTGCAGGTACCTTAGAATTTTCCTTTGTTGAAACACTAAATGATTACGCTGGTTGGCAAGGCGACCCCGTTTCTATTACGATTTGCATGTTAAACATGACTCCACAGAACGGTGTATCATCAATAGATGGGAGTTATCATCAGGCATTTAATTGGACATATGATCCAATAACAAATTGTTTTCTTGGTGTACAGAATCAAACGATCCTTGCAGGAGTTGGTGGTCTTATTACTGTTGACTTTGATGCAGATACAACGATTACTTGCCCACTCAACCAAATTGGATTCAATGTTAACGTGCAACCTGCCTCTTGTATGAATGGTCACAACCTAATACCAGATGACACTGAATCTGTTTATACGTGTTACGATCCAGCATCCATTTGTTCTGGAAATCTTCAGGCTACTCAAAATGGTAGTGATTTCGTGTTCTCTCTACTAGGACATTCAACACCTATTCTTTATTATAGCTGGGATTTTGGTGATGGAACGATTTCAGGAGATCCGACGCCTACCCATACTTATGCAGTCAATGGTAATTATTTGTTGCGCCTAGTGATTATAGATTCGCTTTTCAATCAATGTACGTTTGTGAAATTGGTGACTTACAATGGAGGAAATCTATGTATTGATGCAACTTTAATTGATTTGACACACGTTTGCTCACCCGTCTACAATCCTGTCTGTGGGTGTGATAATGTGACGTATGATAATGCATGTATTGCAGAAAAATGTTTCGGAGTCGCTAATATGACCTCTGGTCCTTGCTCTACGGCGTCCGATACGACTTGTACCACCTCAGCAAGCTATTTGTATACTGATATGCAAGGACCCAATGGACATGAAGTATTTTTCGTTGCGAGTGGCGCTGGCGCTGGTCCCCTTAACTACTACTGGGATTTTGGAGATGGGACGACAGGGACTGGTACTAACCCAATACACATATACTCAGATACCACTTCTATTGATAGTATTCAAGCATTTACGGTTTGCTTAGCAGTTCAAGACAGCGTTCAGTGCGTAGCAACTTATTGTGAGACAATTGTAGTGGTTGTCAATCCCAATGGAAACATAGCAGGTGGCGTATTCGAATCCTCCAATTTTACTGGCAACGGTGGAGTCAATGAAAGTTTTGGCGGAGGTGGAGATCCAATTCCAGGCGTCACAGTTAATTTAGAGCGTGCTGACGGTGTTTTGATTTCAACAGATGTGACGGATGCTCAAGGGCAATATAGCTTTAATCAACTCCAATTTGGTGATTACAGAATTCGTCTGGTCATGCCTGGTATTATCCATGATGGAAAAGAAGTTTCGATTGATCCATTCATTCAGTTCAAAAATAATCTAGACTTTGAAGTGGAAAGTGATGGTACGGTTACTGGTCTGGAGAACAAACAATGGTTGAGTCAATTTGAGCTGATTCCTAATCCAGCTGGAGAACAAGTCATGATTCAAATTACAACCCCATTGTCTGAAGAAGTGACACTATCAATAATAAATTTAGCTGGTAAGGCGGTTTACAACAAGCCTGTCCAGCTTAACAAAGATATGAAGACAGTCGTCGAGCTAGAATTATCTGGACTCGTAGCAGGCGTCTATTTTGTAGTGATGCAATCTGCTAGTGGCATTGTTACAGAAAAACTTGTAAAACATTAGTTTTTAGTGTTTTGATTATTAGCAGGTATAAAATAACCCGAATTTCAAAGGATCTTCGGGTTGTTTTTATTTTAGGGCTGACGTCATGGTCTGATTTTTAGTGAACCATTAAGTCATGAAGGAATTAAGAGCGTTCTGGTTCGAGTTATTGCATCTTTCAAACAACCTTTTTAAGAAGGTTAAGGTAATGTTGAATTACTGTTGAAGTTTCGAAAGAATAAAAATTTTGTTAATAATATTGCGTCTTAACTTATTGTAGGCCATTTAATTACACTGAAATTTCTGGTAGTAGTAAGTAATCTTTTGAAAGGCCAATAAAACCTATTGCGCTTGTGAGAATTATGAAGTGTACTACTAAATCAAGATAAAAAACAAGAAAAATAGCATAGCAAATTAAACGATTACGAATTTCTTTAGTCCAACCAACATCGAGACTAAAAAGACACTTCTTAAACCTGTTTTGATTTTAATCGTAAACAATTAGCTATGCAAGTAAGTCAACAGAAAAAAGTACAACACCTATACTGGAGGGCTGGCTTCGGGCTCAACCCAATGCAATGGAAAGCTAACAAAAATCAGTCGATCAGTATACTCACAAAAAAACTGATCCGTGATGCGAAAACTGCAAAACCACTTACAACATCCTTTGAATATAGCGAGGAACAAGTTAAGCAGATGTCAAAACAGCAACGGGTTGAATTGCGACAAGCAGCAAAACGAGAAGTCGCCACAGTCAATCTACAATGGCTGCTGAGAATGGGAAATCCAGGAAAGCAGTCTTTATTAGAAAAAATGACGCTCTTCTGGCACGGACACTTCGCTTGTGAGCTGAAACGACCTGATTTTGCAGTGGATTACCTCAATGTCATACGAAAACACAGCCTAGGAAACTTCAAGGATCTTGTCCTTGGTATAGCCAGAACACCCGCTATGATTCGTTACCTCAATAATCAGCAAAATAGAAAACGGCAACCCAATGAAAACTTTGCCCGTGAATTAATGGAACTCTTTACTATCGGAAGAGGCAACTATTCAGAAAACGATATTAAGGAAGCTGCCCGGGCTTTTACTGGTTGGACAAGTAATCATGACGGTTTTCTATTCAAGGAACAATGGCATGACTATGGTGAAAAATCCTTTATGGGAATTTCAGGATACCTCGATGGAGAGAACATTATCAATCATCTTCTTAAGCAAAAGGAAACCGCAGTGTTTATCACTAGAAAAATTTACCGATTCTTTGTGAATGAAATTGTAGATGAATCCAGAGTGAATCAATTAGCCAATTCGTTTTATGATAACGGATATGCTATAGATAAACTCATCGATTCTATTTTTACGAGCGAATGGTTTTATGAGGACAAAAATATGGGGAATAAAATTAAGTCTCCCATTGAGTTTATTGCTGGGCTTATCAATCAATTAGATGCGAAATTTGAATCTCCACAACCCTTGTTTGGTATTCAAAAAGCACTAGGGCAAACCCTCCTGAATCCACCCAACGTTGCAGGATGGAAAGGAGGACGTGCCTGGATTGACAATGCGACTTTGTTGATGCGGCTGAATGTCGGGAGGCAGTTCTTAACACAGGCAGAAATGAATGTCGTAGTCAAAGAAGCCTTTGAAGCGAAAGCTACCAATAAACGATTAAAGAATGTAAGGATGAGCTGTGATTTGAACGCATTGGAATCCATTGTCGGAGATATAGAAAACATCGAAAAAATAGCGGATTACATCATTCAACCTTCTATTGGAAACAAGGCTGAACTGTTACAAAGAGAATTGACCGCTGCGCCAAACAATGAGTTGTTTAAATACCAAATCATTGGCTTAATGAGCTTGCCAGAATATCAATTGTGTTAAGCAATTTTCAAACCCTTAAAAATCAAGACAATGATAGATCATAATTCAAGACGGGACTTTCTTAAACATTCGTTATTTGCCACTGGATCACTTATGGTACCTGCGTTTTTACAAGCTGGGGCAAAACAAGGCATCTTTCAAAACGCCAACAAACAACGGAAGCTAGTAGTCATCCAACTAAGTGGCGGAAACGATGGATTGAACACCGTCGTTCCCTTTACAAATGATTTGTATTATAAGGCGCGTCCTGTTCTTGGTATCAAGCCCTCAGCGGTCATTAAATTAACAGGTGAGCTAGGACTTCACCCTTCCCTTCAACCGTTACGCCAATGGTTTGATAATGGACAAGTGACTGTCATCAACAATGTTGGTTATCCAAATCCTGATCGGTCTCATTTTCGGTCTATGGATATCTGGCAATCGGCTAGTGGAGCGGATGAATTTTTATCTACGGGTTGGCTCGGACGTTATCTCGATGGCTTTGATGTGAATCAATTTACACCGCATACGGCGCTGGAAATGGATGATACTATGAGTCTTGCCTTGAAGGGTGAAACGCGCAATGGATATGCCGTTGGGAATATTAATCAATTAAAACGAACCACTAGTAATAGACTTCTGAAGTCGATTGCTTTTCATCATAATCATAGCCATGAAGGCAATACGGCCTATCTCTACAAAACATTATCCGACACTTTTGAATCTGCGGATTATTTGCATGATCAATCAAAAATCTATAAGTCCAATGCGGGCTATCCAGCAGGGAATTTTGGTAAGCGACTCAAGCAAACAGCTGAATTGTTGTCATCTGGCAGTAATACGTCCGTATACTACATAACGCTTGGCGGTTTTGATACCCATGCCAATCAGAAAAACCAGCATGCTCGCTTATTAAAGCAATATGCGGAAGGGTTGTCAGTTTTCCTCAAGGACTTGAAACACAATGGCGTATTGGATGACACCTTGGTCATGACTTTCTCTGAGTTTGGCCGACGCGTCAAGCAAAATGCGAGTGGCGGAACGGATCACGGTACCGCCAACGTTGTATTTTTGGCAGGTGGTGGATTACTCAAACCTGGTGTTTTTAATGACGGTCCTGATCTTTCTAATCTTGAGAAGGGCGATCTGATTTATACTGTTGACTTTAGACAGGTGTATGCTTCTTTGCTTTCAGAATGGATGGGTATGGCGATAGATGGTGGTACTGGTGTGAACTCAATACTAGGGAAGGGGTTTAATGGACTAGGGATTGTTGGTTAACAGTTAGGTTGGTACACACTAAAATTATCGGGGGGTGACAAAGGTCCTTCGTTTGTTCGTGAGGCTGTATCCAACGAAATCTTGATAACTGATAATTTATCTGAATGTCTATATTCAAACGGCATAAAAGTGCACTAGAGCATTTTATTTGTTATCGAGCAAATAACCCGCCGCTTCCAATTCAAACGCAAGCTCTAGCAAGGTGCTTTCGTCGCCAATTGAAGAAGCAAACATAGATCCAATAGGAAGGCCGTTGTTACACTTAGCCATAGGAAGGCTGATCGCAGGAGCCCCTGTTGCATTTTGGACAGGTGTAAAATTGACATAAGAATTTAAGCGCATGATCGTAGACATGACATGATTATTGGTTCCCAAATAGCCGAGTTTTGGTACAGGCATACTCAATGTTGGACTTAGTAACACATCGTATTTGTCAAATAATGCATTGTATTCCTTGACAAAGATGGTTTTTAATCGTTTAATGGCATTTGGGGACAACTTTCCAAGACGCCTTCTATAAGTCGCCAAATCACTACTGAATTTTTCTATTTTATTTTTTTGAAACTCCATTCCAAACGCTACTTTTCCTAGATGTTTAAGAACCCACGCCAAGGAAGAATAGTAGGCTAAAAACTCTAGTCCTGAACCAGGATAATGTGGGTTTTCGATGTATTCTACCTCATGACCAAGATCGGCACATATTTTTCCGGTTCCTGTAATTGCTTTTACTGTTTCTGGGTGACACGATAATCCTTCAGTTGTAGTCGTATACATTCCAATTTTTAATCGCTTTTGGGAAGGACCAGTCACCAGACCAATCGGAGGCAATGTTGGATGCGCTTGAAATTTTTCAATAGCATGATAATAATTAGCGGTGTCCCTGACTGTTTGGCTAACAATACCATTTGTGTTAATGTCAATCGGTAGATTTTTTGTGGAGGAGCCAATGTGTCTTCCCCTAGAAGGTTTCAAACCAACTAATCCGCAACAAGATGCCGGAATTCTGGTAGACCCTCCACCATCCATCGTGTGAGCAATAGGTACGATCCCTGCTGCAACAATGGCGCCTGCTCCACCAGAAGAACCGCCTGTAGAATATTCAATATGATGCGGGTTACAAGTGTTACCGTTGACCAATGTCTCAGTAGTTGGCAACCATCCGAATTCTGACGTTGCACTTTTCCCAACAACATAACATCCCGTAGATAAAATTTGTGGCATGACCAGATCATCCTTTTTCTTAATCTTATCTGACAATCCCCGAGTTCCCATTCGACAAGGAAATCCAGCAACATTAACTAAATCCTTAATAAACATGGGTACTCCTGCAAAAACAGCGTGCTCATTGTATCTTCCAACTTCATATTTTTCTGCCACAATAGCATTAATGGAAGGTTCTGCTAATGCAACTCGTTCTTTAACACAATCCAACACTTCTTGAGCTGTAAATTGTTTGTCTTTTATCCCTTGGGCAATAGCTGTCGCATCCATTCCTTTTAAAATGCCAATATCTGTAACAGAAATTTTAGTATTCATTTGTTTTAGTTTGTTTTTAAGCAGCTCAAAGTACACTTTTTTACTGATGTTGAGGTACTCATTATGCAACATAAAATTAGTAGCATACTTTGGCTTATATTGTTTTTCGCTTTCCCAGTGAGTCTATTTTGTCCAGATTGATTTTGGAAAGAAACAATTGATAGAGAATTTCTCCAACTCCTAATCCAAGTCGGAGTGAAGCAATTGATGAAGCATGTTGCTTTAATAGAAGAATTGCAAATTATTTTGTAAATTCATAGGTAGTCATTTTCTAACCCAATATTTTCAATTACAATTATGAAAAGCTATTCTTTACTTAAAATTAGAAATAAGAATTTATCTAAAACGGGCAAAGCACCTTGTCTTCATAGGATGAGAGTCGTCATTTTTGCTTGCTATTTCAGTTTTTTTATTGGAGGTTTAAACGCGCAAAATGCTCCAACTGTAACCTCGATTATTGTTGAAGAAAATAATGTCAGCGGAGGTGGTTTTCAAAGTGACGTTACCATTACAGAAGATGGTCTAACCGTATATTCATCCGCTGATGTTTCTGGGATTTCTAAATCGAAAGATGGTGGACTGCATTATGAAACCATTGGTCAAGGGTTAAAAAGTCCAAAAGTTGCCTCGCTTGCAATTACCCCTGATAACAGTCAAATCCTATATGCCGGAACGGGTGACAAAGGAGGATCAGGTGGCCTGTTCAGATCTATAGATGGAGGAGACACCTGGAGTTTGACTGCGAATGGAAACGATGCCCAGTTTGCTGGTAACCATTCTGCGAAAAGCGATCCAATACCAGATGGACACCCGAGATCTAATGGAGATCTGATTGTTGTTGTACCAGGTTCAAATGCAGGTGCACATACGGATGATATCGTAATTGCGGGCACTTATAAAAACGGGGTTGTACTGTTTGAACAAGGAGGTAATGTTAAAAAATCACAAGTAAATACATCAGGGTTTGTGCGATCCGTCGCTTACAATGCTGCAATTCCAAACAAAGTGTATGCTGCGATCCAATTTGCAGTCAGTGCAAACAACGGGATATATGAAATTGACTTCACCAACACAACGGCGCCTGTTTCTACACTGGTTTACCAGACACTGCGCCCAGAAGGCTTGACTGTTTTAAACAGTGGCAATGTGTACGCAGCAATTAGTGATAAGGGAATCGTTAAGTATGATGGAACCTCTTGGTCATTAGTCAACTCGGGACTTTCCACAAACAACCCAAATCGGCAGTGGACAGCAGTTACAGGTTATCTCAAAGGCGTCAATGATGTTGTATATGCTGGAACAAATAACCTTGGAGGAACAGCAAACGGTGCAAATTACTCTAGCATTTGGAGAACAAAAGATGGAGGTGCGATTTGGACACCATTAGTATATGCAGATTCCAATGTTGTGGATCAAATTTACGGCCAGTCCTATGATTGGTGGTACGGCACAGATGCATTTAAACAAGCACGTCTAGGACGTACGAACCATGTTGTTAGTTCTATTGAAGTAGCCATAGGGGAAAAACCGCTGTCTGTATTTGATGACATCATCTATGTTTCAGGAAGAGGTGGAATCTGGAAGTCAGATGATGGCGGTCGAATCTGGAAACCATCAGTATATAACATGCAGGTGACAGCAAACCGAGGAGTTGCGGTAAATCCGAATAACCCTGATCAGATAGTGATCGCTAATACGGATTATGTCCTACTTGAAACAAGCAATAACTTTGAAAACGGTAATGTATCTCGCGATAAGCCACCAGGCGCAGAATCCAGAGGCTACGATGTTATCTTCGATGCAACAGCAAATGAGGTAATTCTGGGAGCAGGAGATAGAGATACGAACTCTCCCGGAGGAGGAGAAGTCTACAAGAAGCCTGCTAATGCAGTAGGTAACACTTCTGGGTCAGGCTGGACAAATACCAATTTAAGATCAGCTACTGCCTCAAACGATGGAAGAGTTAGAGCGATATGTTACGGTTATCACAACGGGAATAACCCCACTTCTCAAACGATATTGGCAGCAGTTGAAGGTGAAGGCGTATACAGGTATCACAATGGAACCTGGACGAAAAGTACTGGGATTACAATAGGATCAACAGACGGAAGTAACTTTGTCTGGCCGGATAACGGTAATTCAGGAGTTGTTTATCTAGTCGATTTATCCGCGGGACTATATCGTTCGATTGATGGGGGAAGAACTTGGACAGATATTTGGCCATCCATGAAGTTTAACAACAATGACTTTTTTAACACAGGCTACATAACTGCCGATGATAACGCCCCAACAACGATCTATCTTTCTATTCAAGGACGCAGCGGTTCACCCATTGGAACTAAGTTTAAGGTGTTTCGATTAACTGGAGCAAACACGGGCGTGTTTGGCGCATTAGGATCATCCAATATAAAAGATATCACACGATATAGTGGCAACTCAATCATCCAGCGTCCTGGGCCAATCGTGTTTGGTCCAAAAGGAAGACTTTGGCTCACCCAGCAACAAAATAGTTCAAATTCAATTGATGCTGGGTTGTTTGTCATGGAAAATCCTGCTACTGACGTATCATTTAAAGATATCACGACAAACGAATATCGGAATATCGCTATTCAACCAAGTGGAATAGATGTGTCAAGCGATGGGTACATCTATATTTCTCAAAGTGGAACAGGCGTAGTTAAAATAAAATACATAGAGACTGGCGCTCCTGCTACTTGCAATCTTGGTCTATGGTTGGAAGGTGCATTAGATCTCTCCTCGATAAAAATGACCAATAATTTACAGCAAAAAGGGGTGCTTCCGTCAGGCCAACCTTACCAGGTAGCTCCTTGGAATTATAATGGTACAGAAGGAGGTGGCTGGCAGCAGTCAGACTATCCTGCTGGGGCGATTGATTGGGTACTGGTTTCATTGCGTACAACCCCACAACCGAGCAGTGAAGTAGCTAAAGCGGCAGCGTTATTGATGGAAGATGGTTCTATTTTGCCGACAGACATTGAGCTCAATGGAGTTTCTGCGACGGCGTTTTATATTGTAGTAGAACACCGGAATCACATTCCTGCCATGACACCAGTCGCTATTCCTTTAATAAATAATGAGCTAACCTACGATTTTCGAATCGCCAACAGCTATAATTCAGGTGCGGGATTTGGCCAGACACAGTTCGGTAATGAGTGGGCGCTGTTTGCAGGAGAAATTAGTCAATCATCCACTGTTGGCTATGAAGTCACTGGAGCAGATTACATCTTATGGCAATCGGCAAACGGTAATTTCGCGACTTACAGGAGCGAAGACGTAAACCTAGATAGTGATGTAAATGGACTAGATCGAATTCTTTTAAATGTAAATAATGGAATTTCCTCTGCGGTAATGAAATAATATTAGTGTAAATTGAAGTCAAATCGGTGAAAGGTCAACGTTGAACAAACACCATACTATTAAATGAATGCACTAAAATTAAAAAAATCGTTTGACAAATATTTTGATGCTCCTATTGAAGTTTGGGAGTCATTTACTAGCCTTTGTAAAGAAGTAAAATTCAAAAAAAATGAGATAATTAAGTCATCAGGGCAGACAGAGCGGTATGCATATTTTATTCTGGAAGGTGCTTGTGGAGTACTTCTCTGGCAGGAGAATAATTATGTTTGTCTAGACATCGTTTTAGAAAACAATTTTTTTGCAGATCATATGTCTTTGATTACAAATCAACCCTCTCCACTTGAAACAATTGCACTTGAAAATACCACCGCATTACGAATAAGTGAACTCAATATTGAAAAGCTTAAAAATAGCCCTTTCGGCAAAATGTTGTTTTTATTAGGAGCTGAAAATTCCTTTGTTGAAAAACAGCAACAACAAATAGACCTTTTAACAAAGACTGCTGAACAGCGTTATGATGAATTGATTCAAAAAAGCCCAGTGTTAATTCAAAGAATTGCGCAAAAACACATTGCATCCTATCTAGGAATTACAACCCAAAGTCTTAGCAGAATAAGAAATAAGTCCCAATGATCCATTTTTTAACATACGGTAACTTTTTGTAGTAGAAGAGCGCATACCTTTGATCTTGAATCCAAAAGGTAATTCTAATTGGATGATCCAAGATTAAGTATTATTAACTAAAAAAGGTAAGTAAGATGAAATCATTGATGTTATTCGTAGTTTGTTTTATATTGAGTTGTTCTATATCTGCACAAAACAATAATGAAATAAATAGAAAAGGATTTATGTTTGGTGTTTCAAGTGGCATTGCAAATTCAAGATTGAGTTTCCGTACAACAAATCAAAACGATATCAATCTAGCTCTAAATTGGAAAATGGGTTATGTCCTAAATCCAAAATTAACAGTGTTGATAAATGGGGCGGTTTCCGTTTATCAATATGACTTATCAGATAGAGAACGGTTAAGAGATTTTGGTGGTGTCTTTGCTTCCGCTCAATACTTCGTTTCTAATAAATTTTGGACACTAGGAGGAGTTGGAGTTGGGACAGACGCACCAGTATTTTATGACATTAATCCAGAGAAAACCAATGAAACGAACTATTATTCAGGAATTGGAATTATCTCAGGAGCAGGCTACGAAGTTTATCGAAAAAAGAATTTCGCAATCGACGTACAAGCTCGTTTAAATTATGGCAGTGTAAAGTTATCGATTGGCAGAACAAATGGCTTTACAACTGCGTTACTAATAGGAATTAACTTTTACTAGCTTATGAAGTTTATCATTGATAATGCCATCAACATTTTTTTGGGATTTCTAGTTTTAATCGTCATTTTCCACTTTTGCATTATTCTTAAATTTATTCCGTACGATATTGCTTGGGGAGGGAGACTTCAATCTGATGAACAAATGTATGTTTTTGAAAGTGTTTCAATTCTCATAAATATCTTTTTATCCTGGATTTTGCTAATGAAAGGAGATGTTGTAAAATTCAAGTTTTCCTCTAGAGCTATAAATATTACCCTATGGGTTTTCCTGGTCCTTTTTCTTCTAAACACGGTAGGGAATATTTTTGCAAAAACAACGGTTGAAAAGTTCTTTGCAATTTTGACTGGACTTTTCGCATTCTTATTATGGTGTATTTTAAAGCAAAAGAAAAACCTTCCTCAAGCAATCTCTTGAAGAAGGTTTTAATGTATTCTTGTAGGCATTGTCCATGAATTTTAGACAGTTAACCTTGATGTTTGTTTAAACAATCCCTTGCTCTCCTAGATATCGCTCAGCGTCAAGCGCAGCCATGCAGCCAGTACCCGCTGCAGTCACCGCTTGTCGATAAACGTTGTCCTGCGCATCTCCACTTGCAAATACACCAGGAACATTTGTCTTAGAGCTATCCGCCTTCGTAATCAGGTAACCAGTAGAATCCATGTCCAACCAATCTTTAAAGATCCCTGTATTCGGCTTATGTCCAATCGCTACGAAAAATCCAGTAACTGGCAATTCAGTAAGTTCGTTTGTTTTATTGTTTTCTATCTTAATACTTGTCAGCTTCTTATCCCCTACCAGTTCCTTAGTATTCGAGTTCCAATGAATGATGATATTCTCCTTCGCCAATACCCGCTTTTGCATGATCTTAGACGCACGCATCTCATCACGACGGACAATTAAATGCACCTTAGGGCAAAGATTTGCTAAATACAAAGCTTCTTCAGATGCGGTGTCTCCAGCGCCTACAACTGCAACTTCTTGTCCCTTAAAGAAAAAACCGTCACAAACTGCACAAGCGGAAACCCCACCACCGTTTTCAGCAAAGAATTTTTCCTTGTCGATACCAAGCCACTTCGCACTTGCTCCAGTAGAAATGATAACTGTGTCCGCATGGATTTCTGTCCCATCTTCTGCCCAAACCTTGTGCACAGGACCAGAAAAATCAACCTTTGTGATCATGCTATAACGCACCTCCGTACCAAACCGTTCGGCCTGTGCTTGAAAGTCCATCATCATCTCAGGTCCGCCAATCCCATTCGGATAGCCCGGATAGTTCTCCACGTCAGTCGTAATTGTCAACTGTCCGCCTGGTTGATTCCCAGTATAAAGGACTGGTTTCATGTTTGCTCTAGCCGCGTAAACCGCAGCGGTATATCCGGCTGGGCCGGATCCTATAATTAAACAGTGTATGTGTTCTGCCATTTTATTTTAATATTTAAGCTGCAAAAATAGTAATATTTTATGAATGAATCTACTTAGTTCTTGATACTCTATAACGTTATCCAAATTATAACGTTTTAAAGCACCCCAAATTTGACCAACCATGTCGTTTATAAGACAATTATTACTGAAGGAGTAACAAGCAAATGATTTGAGCCCTACCTGCTGTGCTAAGGTAGGCAATTAAGGAATTTAGCCGCCTTGTGTACAAAGCAAGTAATTACGATATTCCTACGCTGTAGCTTTGACTGATGTGCAAACCTACTGTCATCGAAGTTGTACTATCCCTAACCTTCCATTCCAACCTCCCGAAAACCTAAAACTAAATTCCTTATATTTGCACTTTAATTATAGCAATATGAAATCAATACTCCACACCACACTATTACTTAGCCTAATCTTTATCACAAGCACCACCTTCGCGCAAAAAAAAGACGACAAAAAATGGGATGTCAATAACCCGCCAGGCAACTCTAAAAACATTGAGTTCACCGTTACAGAAGGCACTTGGATGAACCTAGACGTAAGCCCAAATGGCAATCAGATCGTATTCGATTTACTAGGAGACATTTACAGCATATCAGCAACCGGTGGCACAGCAAAAGCACTCAAAGAGGGATTAGCATTTGAAGTACAACCGCGATTTAGCCCCAATGGAAAACAAATACTGTATACTAGTGATCTAGGAGGAGGAGACAACGTATGGCTCATGAATACAGATGGATCAGATGCCAAGCAACTCACTAAAGAGAAATTCCGCCTAATGAATAATCCAGTTTGGATGCCAGATGGCGAGTACTTCGTTGCTAGAAAGCACTTTACCTCAACCCGGTCCCTAGGCGCTGGAGAGATGTGGATGTATCACAAAACAGGTGGCTCTGGCCTTCAACTCACAGAAAAGAAAAACAAGCAGCAAGATGTCAATGAACCTTGCGTTTCTCCTGATGGACGATATGTGTATTTTAGTGAAGACATGTATCCTGGTGGATATTTTCAATACAATAAAGACCCAAACAAACAGATTTATGTGATCAAGCGGTACGATCGCGAAAAAGGAAAGGTAGAAAACATCATCACTGGACCAGGAGGCGCCCACCGTCCGCAAATTTCGCCCGATGGCAAGTTGTTAGCGTATGTGACAAGAGTGCGCACTAAAACAGTGCTCTACATCCATAACTTAGAAACAGGGGAGGAGTGGCCTGCATTTGACGGCCTAGGAAAGGATCAGCAAGAAGCTTGGGCGATTTTTGGAGTATACACAGGGTATAACTGGTTTCCCGATAATCAGCATGTAGCAATCTGGGGGAAAGGAAAACTTTGGAAAGTAAACATCAAGTCTTGCAATGCCACCCCAATTCCATTTAAGGTCAATGCCAAGCACAAAATGATGGAAACCCTTAAAAATGAATACCCAGCACACGAAGATGAGTTTAAAGCACACGTGATTCGCCATGCTAAAACATCACCTGATGGCAAGACATTGGTGTTTAATGCTATTGGTTATCTATGGAAAAAACAGTTGCCAAACGGAACACCCAAACGACTAACAAAAGGCACCGATTTTGAATATGAACCTGCCTTTTCTCCAGATGGAAGAACCATCCTCTTTACCACATGGAACGATGAAGAAATGGCAACAATTAGCAGCGTGTCTATCAATGGCGGAGTTCCTAGGAAAATCACCACCACAAAAGGCATCTACCGAGAACCGTCTTACTCAACTGATGGGAAACAAATCATTTTTAGAAAACAAGGAGGCAACAACATCCAAGGCTTCACGTTTACCAAGCGTCCTGGGATTTACAAAATGACCGCAACAGGAGGAAATGTAACACTTGTTACTCAAAAAGGATCCAACCCGACATTCAATAAAACAAATGATCGGATCTTCTTCAATTCTGGCGGCGGAATGGAGAAAACATACAAAAGCTGTAAGCTGGACGGTACGGATGAAAAGGTGATTTTCAAAGCAAAATACGCCAAGCAATTTACCCCAAGCCCAGATAACAAATGGGTAGCGTTTTCAGACCTTCACAAAGTATTTATCGCAGCAATGCCACATACTGGGAAACCGATTGATTTGAACAAGGATATGAAATCAGTGCCTGTGGTCAAAGTAGGAAGAGATGAAGGGCGAAATCTGCATTGGTCTGCTGATAGTAAGAAGCTCCACTGGACTCTAGGTGAGGAGTATTATACCAATGCCTTAAACGAACGGTTTTTGTTCCTAGAAAACGCACCAGACAGCCTTCCGCCAATAGATACAATTGGACTAAGTATTGGCCTAAAGGTGAAAGCAGATAAGCCAGAAGGCGTAATGGCAATCACAAACGCTAGAATCCTTACCATAGATGATAAAAACACGGTCATTGAAAACGGTCTAATCCTAATAGAAGAAAATCGAATCACCCATGTTGGTACAATGGATTCTCGCCCTATTCCAAGCGGTGCAAAAACCTTTGATGCTGCAGGTAAAACAGTCATGCCAGGCCTCGTCGACGTACACGCACACCTAGGAACTTGGCGATCTCAAGCAAGCCCACAAAAGCAATGGACGTATTATGCTAACTTGGCGTATGGTGTGACCTCAACCCACGATCCTTCCTCAAACACAGAAATGGTGTTTGCACAGTCTGAACTAGTAAAAGCAGGAGAAATGGTTGGCCCTAGGATTTTCTCTACAGGGACAATCCTTTACGGTGCTGATGGTGATTTTAAAGCTGTTGTTAACAGTTTGGAAGACGCCCGCTCGGCATTGCGAAGAACAAAGGCATACGGTGCATTCTCTGTAAAGAGCTATAATCAACCAAGGAGAGATCAGCGACAACAGGTAATGCAAGCTGCTAGAGAGCTCGATATGCTTGTAGTGCCAGAAGGTGGTTCCTTTTTCTTTCACAACATGAGCATGGTCGCAGACGGACATACGGGCATTGAACACAATATTCCAGTCGCTCCTTTGTATGAAGATGTCATTCAATTCTGGAAGGCAACTGAGGCAGGAAATACACCAACTTTAGTCGTAAATTATGGTGGAATCAATGGTGAATACTACTGGTACCAAAAGACAAATGTTTGGGAAAAAGAACGATTACTCAACTTCACGCCTAGAGCAATTATCGATTCAAGAAGCCGACACAGAACAATTATACCAGATGAAGAATATGAGAATGGACATATCCTAGTGTCTAAATCGCTCAAAAAACTAACAGATGCAGGCGTTCCCGTACATCTCGGATCGCATGGCCAATTGCAAGGCCTAGCGGCACACTGGGAACTCTGGATGATGGAGCAGGGTGGTATGACCAATGAAGAAGTACTGCGCGCAGGTACCATCAACGGTGCACGGTATATCGGAATGGGCAAAGACATCGGTTCTCTAGAGGTTGGAAAACTAGCAGACCTAATCATTTTAGATGAAGACCCGTTAAAGAATATTCAAAACACGGAGTCCGTACAATACACCATGATCAACGGTCGTTTGTATGACTGTGATTCGATGAACGAGATTGTACGACGAGAAACAACCCGCAGCAAGTTCTACTGGGAGCAAACCAACTATAGCAGTAATTTTGAATGGCACGAAGGATCAAATAGCTTTGAAAAAGACAAGTGTAGTTGTAGACATTAATTACTAATTTCCTTATCAATGGATAGTTCAATACTTCATGTTCAGCAAGATTTTATTTTAGATGTAGATTTTACACCTACTAAACTGCTGAATGCACTAGATGTAATCTCCGTCCATTTAGTTCCTTTTCGAAATCGATCAATAGACGCAACCACCACGTTAGGTGAATATCACTATAGTTTAGATATTGATGCACTTCGAGATTTATTCCTTGAAAAAGAAGATATTATAAATTGTGTCACGATTTCTGAAAGTAAATTGCCAGGGGAAATCCCTACTTCTATAGTGATGTATATTCGTCCTTTTGATTCCCAATTAAAGACCAGTTTTACGATTTCTTCTTCATCCCTCGAGCAAAACCAGATTCTTGAAGAACTTCTAATCGATCATCTTGAAAAACTACAGAAAGAACGATCAGAAGCAACAGAATTTAGCTTGTCAGATACATTTAATTTTGATCAGAGAATTACTAGGAAACAACTTGGTCGTCTGATTCTTGAGATTGATGAACGTGTTTTTCCTGAGGAATTGATCGAAGTGGATGTACTATTGAATTCAGATGAATTAATCCTTCTTGGTGATGATCAAGTTAGATCATCAAAGAATCATCTTTGGGAAGAAAAACGAAAAATCGTCTGCATCAATAAGCAACATGAAAATGGAAGTGGATTCAACCTGTTTCTCTTCTTCGAACAAGATAGAAGTGGATTTGCGTTTCTAGAAATGACTACCAATTCAAAAAGCAAACTCCAAAAAGTAAAATCCTTTGTCACTCGGGAACTGCAACTGAATAAGCGGCAGTTAAGATCTTTAAAATCGAAAATTTCCAAACGTCCATATCTACAACAACAGTTTGAAGTGGATGGTACATTGGAGTCGGATCAAATCATCGATTTTTTTACGAAGATTTTCAAGCGTGTCCTCAAGGAAGTCGAGTTAGAATTGCGCTTCATTTCTCCTTCGCATAAGTCCTATTGTTACTCGGAGTCTGATTGCAAGGATTTGCGCATGGCATTTCGAAACAATCGAAGAGGCGTGCTTGTCGTATCCAAGCAATTTAAGGACTTGTATGAAGTTAAGGTTTGTATCAACTTTCGAAGCCTAACAAAGTCGGTGGCTTATTGCTACATTGCCTTGCCCACAATGGAGGAAAACCTTACCACCTTCAGTTTGATTCGAGAAGGGCTAATTCCAGAGAACCGGGTTGAAAAACGTATAAAGTCAGGAGATACGATACTTCAGGATGCCTTTTACTTTGATCCTACAATTTCTGCAGGACAAATGATTTGGGTTATCAAAATGATTGATCATGAGTTTCTAAAGGATGAAATCACCAACATCCGACTGACTACGATGAATGGTGACAAACATTATTTCTATAATGAGGAATACCTAGACATCATAGATCTTTTTGACCAAATGGTACATGACTCGGTATACATCAACAAGCAAGCACCTGACGGACAAAGCATTACAGTCAATCTGCAATTTCATGGACAACCTGGTATTCCAAATTGTTTTTACTCCATTAATTTGTACAAGAAAGCGTCGGTCATCGCCTTGAAGACTAAAATCGTTAACATCCTTCAAAATTACAAGGAAGAGGGACCGCACAAAGGCATTGAGTCAGAAGAAGTTGCTCCTATTCAAAGCAAGGTAGCACTTTACGTTTCAGATACCAAAATTAAAAAAGGCTTGGAAACGCTATTGACCGATCTTGGATATGCGGTGAATGATTTAAAGGTCGAAAGTCCAGGCATCGAACTACTAGAAAGTTTGAAGGAGTCAGAGCTGATCATCTTAGATGTCAATCAGTTAGAACATTTCAATGCCTACATCGTTGGTATGGCACGTGGCACCTCTATACAAACGATTCTAGTAACGAGCAAGGGAAAGCGACTACCCGTGTTGCTTAAGGGATTACCTGTCTTGCACCTAGACTATTTTGCTCCTGACTTTGACGTATTGAAGGAGGAGGTAGCTGATTTGCTAGTAGGGTAAGCAATGACAATTGTTTTATTTGTTAATGAATAATGAGTCTACTCCGAAAAGTCATTTTTTCATAAAACATAAAACATTAACAATAAATTTAATGTGTAAAAACGAATTACACTAAACCCCATAAAGCAAATTACAACAAAACAACATGTTTAATGCAAAATTGACAGCTTCTCAGGAAGCAACCGAGCGGGCGAGCCGAATTGTAGTGTTCGAGTGGAACGAGTTTACAATTCTTGGGTTTTTTGGTTCTTTTTTTTGCTAAGAAAAAAATGAACATAAGCAACATTTCACATTTATGCAATAACAATATTATGTTTGATTTCAAAAAAGAGACCTTTTTAGAGTAGACTCATCAAGGCAAAAACGAACATTAAACATTGAACTTATTTCTAATTTATTGTTAATTAATGAAAAACAGACTTTTCGGAGTAGACTCAATAATAATCAATTACGAATTACTATTGTTCGGTGAAAATTGTTTTAAGCATTGAAACTGCGATATTATGATCGTTAAAATGTTGGACCACTGGAAAAAAACAAAATAGTATAAAATGGACTAAAAGATAAGTAAACACTGGGGTTTTAGACTGTGTAACAAAATTTCAATGGACAACAATGATAAAAAAATAAAAAAAAATGTCCCCCTTTGAAATACCTGTTTCGTTACATGGGTAAGAAGCTGATTAAAGCAACTTCAAAACTAAAATTCAAATTATTAACTATTTTAAAAAAAAGAACATGAAAGATTTTATGATGATTTTCCTAGGACCAAGTTATGAAGAATTAGGCCTGTCTCCAGAGCAGATGCAAGAAAGAATGGGTAAATGGTTTGCTTGGAGCGAGAAAATGGGTAGAGCAGGATATTTAAAAGGAGGAAATGCATTAGTTCCTGTTTCTAAACGAGTGACTGGGCCAGATAGAGTTGTATCAGATGGACCGTTTGTTGAAGCAAAAGAAATGATTGGTGGTTATTACATCGTTAGTGCTGAATCAGCTGATGCAGTTGTAAAGATAGCGGAAGACTTCCCTGATTATGATCTAGATGGAGCAGTAGAAATTAGAGAAGTGATTGTTTTCGAACAATAAAATCAAATGTCACAAGAAAAATTAGTCGACCATCTTTTCCGTCATCAATATGGAAAGATGGTCGCTATCTTAACAAGAATTTTTGGATTGACCCATCTTCAAATGGTAGAAGATGCCGTTCAGGATACTTTTATTCTTGCCGTTCAAAAATGGAAAATGAACCCACCCGAAAATCCAGAAGCCTGGTTGACCGCCGCTGCGAAGAACAGAATGATTGATCTACTTAGAAAAATAAAAGCTGATCAAACAAGACTGGACAACTTAGTCACTGGCCCATCTGCAATGGTGTTGAATGACTTATTCTTAGACCACGAAATTGAGGACAGTCAGCTTAGAATGATTTTCACCGCATGCCACCCAACACTGAAACCAATCGAACAAATCGCATTTGCTTTAAAGACAATTTCAGGTTTTAGTACAAAGGAAATTGCTTCAGCATTACTGCAAAAAGAAGAGACGATAAAGAAACGATTATCACGTGCCCGAAAAAGTATCAAGGAAAACGATATTAAATTCAGCTTGCCAGAAAAAAAGGATATCCCCTTAAGAATGAAAAGGGTACTGGAAGTCATTTATCTTATTTTTAATGAAGGGTTTCATTCCGGACAAAAAGAGTATTTAGTCCGAAAAGAGTTGTGCGGAGAAGCCTTGCGCCTTTGTAAAATGATCTTAAAAAAAACAAATTTTCGTTCTGGAGCTGGATATGCACTTTTTGGCCTAATGTGCTTGCATACAGCTCGATTGGAGAGTAAAACAAATGAGCGTAACGAAATCGTAGACCTTGAAAACCAAGATCGCTCAACGTGGTTTCGCCCTTTGATTATCCTAGGAGACAATGCACTGACTAAATCCTTTGGTTACGATGACATTTCTACCTTTCAAATTGAAGCCGCTATTGCTTCTGTACATCTAAATGCACCGACCTTTGAAGCAACAGATTGGGAAACCATTTTAAAACATTATAAGAACCTTAATCAATTTCATGCAACCCCATTCACACGTTTGCACTTAGCAATTGTGCATCTTCAATTGCAACAAAACGATGAAGCGTATGATCTGCTACAAAAAATTAAGCCTGCTTCGCTTGAACAACGATCTTATTTGTATTTTGGAGCGATGGCAGATTACTATAAAACAATTCAAAAGAAGGATAAAGCACTCGACTGTTATCAAAAAGCGTTAGCCTCAGTAAACAATGACGCGGAGAAGAAATTCCTGTTGAAAAAGATCGATCAATTAACAAAATAAATACCAGATGGCGATAGATAAGTTACTAATAGAACGGTTAGAAAATACTCTAGTCATGCTTCAAGTAGACTATGAGGAGAAAAAGATGTTCGGCGGTAATTTTTTTATGGTTGATCAAAAAATGTGTATCGGCATCTTCAAACATGGCATCATGGCAAGGGTAGGGCCAGAGCGCATCGAAGAATTAACCAAACACGACCATGCCTCTCAATTAGTGCATCCTAGCGGTCGTAAGATGACTGGCTTTGTGCTTGTAGAAGCAGAAGGCTATGAGACAGATGAAGCACTAGAGTTCTGGGTGCAGCAGTGCTTAGCGTTTAACCCCTTTGCAAAATAGACAAAAAAGAAGAAATAAGAGATCCAAAAATTAGAGAAATTGCAATCCATTCCCGTCGGGTTAAAGACTGCAGGCTTCAAACCATAGCAACACCCCAAGTCTGGAAAATGAACTTGCCTTCATAAGAAAAAAACCAGGTCTTGGGATCGACAAGGGAAGGTTTCAAGAAGGAAAGGTGCTTCACGTTTGATGCTTTGTTGCTTAGGTCACTTAGTCAACGCTTTAAGCATTCCACTAAATATAAATCCATGAAAAGGCAATACAGAATACCAGTAAATTCGACCGAGTATGCCAAGTGGCCTGAACGTAGCCGTTTGAACTAATTCGTCATCTATAATTTTAAACTCTAACCATGCCTCTCCAGGTAATTTCATTTCAGCAAAAAGAAGCAAACGTCCCTCCTCTTTATTTGCATAAAGAACACGCCAGAAATCTAGTGAGTCCCCAACATTAATTGTATTTAGATTTGTTCTCCCACGTCTTAATCCTACCCCACCTGCAAGCTTGTCCAGATAGCCTCTAATCTGCCAAAGCCAATTGCCATAGTACCAACCTGTCTTGCCACCAATACTCCAGATTTTATTTAGGCATTGCTTACGATCTACATATTTTTTTAACCGTTTATCCATAAAGCAGCCGTAGGAAGGAACTTGAATAAAATTAGAAATAACGGGGTTGAATCCACTACTTACATTTGAATCTTTCCAGCTGGATACAATCTCGTTGTTTTTGATTTTGTCAAATGCTTTTTCTAAGGATTCTCGATATCCAATTGGCTCAATGTCAAGAATATGGTTGATTTTATCATCTCTACAAATGACTTCAATTCTCATACTATCGACTAAGTTGGTGGCCAGCCGATACGAAGTTGAGGTCACAAAATAAAGCCAGTAAGAGGATAGTTTTGGAGTCATTACAGGTACCGTAAAAATTCTTCGCTTTAGTTTTCTAACATTCGCATATTCAAGTAAGATTTCTTCATAAGACAAAATATCCTTTCCTCCAATGTCAAAATTTTTATCAAACGTATTTTTATTGAATAATGTCAGTGATAGAAAGGAAATGACATCAGAGATCCCAATCGACTGACACTTCGTTTTTAACCATTTAGGAGCAATCATAATCGGAAGCTTTTCCACTAAATCACGGATAATTTCAAAAGAAGCGCTACCAGATCCAATGATTATTCCTGCTCTCAATGTAGTAAAATGGTATCTACCCTTTGCTAATTCGATTTCCACGTTTTTCCTAGAAGAAAGATGTTTTGACAATTCTGATTCGTTGACAATGCCACTGAGATAAATGATATGTTCAACCTGTGTCTTATCCATTGCCGCTCTAAAATTTTTAGCTGCTTGTGTCTCGATCTCTTTGTAATTTGAGGAAGCCGACATACTGTGCACTAGATAATAGGCTCCATTAATATCTGTTGGAATACGTTGAAGCCCAGCAGGATCCAGTAAATCAGCTTGAATGATTTCGATATTGTTTAATAAGTAAGCTGGTGGGTTAAATCTGTTGGGATCTCGAACACAGCAGACCACAAAATGGCCCATTTCCACTAAAACAGGCAGTAGTCTTTTACCGATGTATCCTGTTGCCCCGGTTAATAATATTTTCATGAAAATGTTATGATTGAAATGCGTTTCTGTGTTGAAGTTAACTTATAAGCTTAATTAATAATGGATTTTTGACCAAAATGTTTTCCATTGTTGAGATTACTTTTCATAAAAACAGCTCAACGAAATTCCGTTGAGCCTTAGTACCTGAGGTGGGCCCCTGCCTGCCGACGCAGGAAGGCAGGTCGAACCTAGGAGACTAAGGCCATTTAGGTAGGCCCACACTTCCGAAGAAACTGGATTT
>CALGAW010000012.1 GCA_937959115.1 uncultured Saprospiraceae bacterium | reverse complement strand
CATTTTCATCGAGACTTAACTTTACTATCTCGAGTTTCTCTTGTTTAGTGTATTTTCTTCGTATTCTAGACATAAGTATAAATTTATAAAAATTAATGATTTCTAACTTATCTTAGTGTCCACTATACTGAGGAAGTCCAGCTAAACGGATATAAATCTCTACTCACCAAACCTCTTCTAATAGCTTTGTTAAATAGTGCTTTTAATGTTCTCATTTTTATTGATATTCCTCCATCTTGATTACCTCTAATCCTCATGTACATCTCATATTCATTGAGAAATGCAGGAGTAATAGTCTTGAAGGTTAAACTGTTATCTGCAAAGGAGAACAAAGATATTCTTGTTTCCTTATACACTCGTGCATTACCAACCTTACCAGTTCTTTCGTTTTCATCAATAATTTTATCGAAAAACTGGTGAACTAGTTGGTCAGTGAGCTTTTTGCCGCCTCTAAATTTTTCTTCAAAATCTTTTAAGGTAAAGTCTTCTTCCTTTAACTGGAAGTCATTGATTATTGTGTAAGCCCTATCCTTTACTTTTGCTAACAACTGATTCTTTTTTCTGTAGTTGGGTGATTTAGTTTTAAACTCCTGATTTTCAAATTCGCTAGCTTTACAGCTCAAACCAAGAGAGAGGAATTTACTTTTCCGGTTTTTTGTAATCCTCAAGGCAATAGGCAAAGTGCCATCACCCAAAGGCTTTTGCCTTTGAACAATTTTTATTGAAATCATATTATATGATTTTGAACCTACCCTCACTATACTTTTAAGTGAGGGCAGATTTGTTTTAAATTTAAGTTTTATAAAACGCTGGAATTTGCAGAAACTGCAGATATTGCGACTTTGTATTACCGTCTTTGATACTTGCCGTGTGAGATTTTTTTGACAACCTTATTCTTGCGCCATTGTTTCAACTTTTCATCCATTGTTCTTTCTGGGATGCCCTGTTTTGCAGCGGCTTCTATTGCATCTTTTCTAAAGAATGTTTGCTTCAAGGAAAACAAAATATTATCATCAGTTTGTGAAAGTCCCATTCCATCATCAATAGAGTTCAAAATCTCATCAGCATGATGCAGAAGAATTTTAGTCAATTTCAATGCAACATTGAAGTCAACATCTTCACAAATTAGTACATCCGATTCTTGAATGTTTTGATAATTTCTGATCACAGATAGAATCATACACAATCTGAACAAGATTAATCCATGTCTTTTAAGATTAGAGTTAAATAACTCTTGAAACTTGTTCTTATTATTATTGACTATATCGTGAATCATGCTCATTTCTTCATGAAATAGCTTTTGCTGTTCTTCTGTAAGAGCAAACTTTAATTCTTCACTTCTATTAAGCAGGTCGCTATATAAATTATACATGAAACTTTGTCCAAGCTTTTTAATGTGATCTGTAGAATCAATATTATTATTAAACACATTCTTCCAAGGGCTTATATCATTAAATGTATAGTAAATAAATCTGCTAAATAAACCATTTCCTTTTGATTGAACAAGTGGCATTATTTGGTTCGGTGTACCAGATAAAACCAAAGACAATCTTGGCTCCTGCACTTCCTCTAGTTGGTTATCCATCTTTCGACTAATAGAAATTTTTTCATGATGAAAAGCATTTCTCAAAACATCAGAGAAGTTCCCCCAATCCTGTTTCAACATGTTCGATAAAGTATCAGCTTCAGATTCAATAATTAATCCTCCATGATGAGCATTCCTAATTTTACTGTATAATTCTGCACTACTGATATTGGCAGGAATAATTTTAGTCTGAAATTCTGGTTGATTTTCATCTGTTCTATCTTCTTTCTTCTTATAATTCGCAATCGCTACTTTACTTTCATTTAAAATTTTGTCATGAATGGGGTTTGCCCATCCTCTTGAAAAATTCATTACTCCCTTTCCTGAAGCAGGGGGTGCAATTACTAATAAGTACAAATTAGAATAAACCTTCTTTCTGTCATAAATACCGTAAACATTAGGTAGTAATGAACTTATTACTGCCAAAGATGATAATAAAACTATATCCCTCTCTTTCAATGTAAAGTTACTTGTTGCAAGCTTCAACTCCTCGGGTAGTGAGTTGAAGATTTCCTCATTGAGAATTTTATTCCTCATGATCATTTCTATTTAAATAATTAAGTGTCTGAGATTCTAATTCATCAATAGTCTCAGATTTGTTTGTGAGCATCCAATCGTTTAGATCTGCTCTTTTAAAGAAAACTCGTTTGCCATTAGGTTTGAAATGGCTAATCTTGCCTTTAGAAGTTAGTTTGTATAAGAAGGATTTACTCACTCCCATATACTCAACAGCTTCATCCAATGTCAGAATCTCTTTTTTGAATATGTTCTGCTTTTGGAGGATGTCCTTAATGTCTTCTAAAACACTTTTGATTTCATCATTCATGAAATAAAGTTTTAAATTAAATATTACTGATTAGAAAACTCTTTAAGTCAAGAATGAATTCAATGCCTAGGCTTTCCCTGACCTAGTGGCAATATCAAAAAAAATAAATGGTAAGTTTTTGAAGGGTAAGAGTAAGGGTAAGTGGAAAAGTAAAAGAGTAATAAAAATGGTAAGAATGTTTGTTTTTTTAATATTTTTCAAGCAAAGCCTCAATATCATCTTTGAGATCTGTTAAAATGGAAGCATCCTTAAAGTTGGATTTTGTCTTGTTGTAGTTACTTTGAGTTATTGATTTGTCCTGCTTGGTGTAGAAAACACCTGACTTCTCAATCATTTGGGCACTAAACTTCTGAAAAATTGGTTTAATATTTTCGAAAAATTGAATTATTAAATGATTTTTACAGATAAACCTAACCGTTGAATTATCTCCCATGCGAGAAGTGAACACCTGTATAAAAGCATTTACCTGTTCTTGTGAACTTTCTATGATGGAATGTCTTACAGCAATGTCTGCTAGTCCATTAAAGAAAGATATTCTATCATAATTAGTTTTAATATGAAATATCTGAGGTTTACCACCAACTACTGTCCGTGTATCTGAGATATCAGGTTCGGCATCTAATAATCTCTCATCTAGTTTAAATGGTTTATCTTTAAAAGGAGAATAGATTTCATTAATCCTTTTTAGAATCCCCCTTAGGGCTTTCATTATTATTATGGTTTGAATAATTTTACCATGACTATTATTTACAATGTATTGTATTTTATCAACCTGAAGTTTTAGGAATGCATAAGTTGTCTCATCAGAGCTGTATTCAGTCGAAATGTAATGTTCAATTGCCTCCAAGGCTTCATGAAACTCACTCCTAATTATTACCGAAATTTGATCTGAGTAGGTATAAATAGCTTCAATTGTGCTTCCATCTTCTCCTGGTTCAAGAGACTTAATGAACCTATTCGTTTTATCTATTTCAATAACATTACCTAAATGTTCAGAATCTGAATAGAACTGTTCAAGACTTGTTTCAAATCCTCCATATAAAAGAAAGTGTTCAAAAAAAGCTAATGGAGATTGTGGGGAAGCTTTGTCTTGGGTCATAGTTATTAATCTATAAAAATAAAGCTAAGAATAAAAAGTAATTTGTTGTACCTATGTTGTACCCAACAAAAAAGGAGTTACAACAATCTGTCATAACTCCTTGATAATTAAGTCGGGGCGGCAGGATTCGAACCTGCGACCCCCTGCTCCCAAAGCAGGTGCGCTAACCGGACTGCGCTACGCCCCGAATTTGTGTGTGGGTGTGGGGTGTGTGAGTGTGTGTGTTATTTTGTGCTGCGGTATAAGCCTAGCAGCATCTTTGATAATTTTTCGTATTCTTGGTAGAAGTGATTGTAGTGTTCTAAGGAAATTTCATTAGTTCCCTTTAGAATTTGTAGGATGGATACACATTCGTAAACTGAACTTCGAGCAATCACGAAAAAACGTTTTTTATCCGCTGCCGAGTATCTTCCTGTCCCTTCTGCCAAGTTTAGACCGACACTTATTGTCGCTCGTCTGAGTTGATCTTTAAAGTAAGGATCAAATCCCTGCTTTCCAGCCAACCATTTTAGTACTTCAATATTCAACTTCAATGAGATTTGATAAACATCTAACTTCTCAAAATCAAACATCTCTACTCTCTAATTTTAAAGTACGTGTACACTCCCACACTCACTCACACCCCCACACCCATCTAGCGGAGAGAGCGGGATTCGAACCCGCGGTACCTGTTTCCAAGTACGTCGATTTAGCAAACCGGTGGTTTCAGCCACTCACCCATCTCTCCGATTGGGATCGCAAAGATATAAAGTTTATTAAAAAGTAAAAATTAATTCAATAAAAATATCTCTGTACTTGCCAATTTATTCTTCTTAACGGAGATCCGTCTCATTTAGTTCCCAGATGAATGACTTTTTTTAATAAAAATACATTAATCAAAATAAATAATAATCTCAGAATCCACATTGTTGCTTAAGAGTTTCTCACCTCCACTAAATGGGACAATCGTCGCCGTAATCGTAGTCTGCCCTTGTGTGTTCTGAGGATCGTAAGTCGCTACAAAACCAAAGGAGCGCACAGAAAACCCCGATACGATACCAGCATACAAAAATTGATGGAAATTTGGTGTAGAAGAATACTGCCAGTTTGCATTGTCTACAGAATTAAAGGCCACAAACGTCAAGGAAGGATCCCAAATAAACAGCAACCGCGGATCCTTTGGAATTCGGACGAACACAGCACTGCTCGTAGCATGTCCCTCCAATTCATTGATATTCACTGCTACGCCTAGGGTAGACACCCCTTGCAAATTCGCTGGGATCACAGTAATCACTGGCGACAAATCAGGATCCATCACTGGAGCGGTTACCGTGATATAAATTGCAGCAATAGCACATTTCGAACCCTCTAAAAAATAAATTGAGTCCGCAGGCACTGGTAACGACGGAAGCGATGTATTGTGATAGCCCACCGTAGACGGAATTGTCGTCCCCCCATCACAAACCTCATAATAAAAAGGGGGAACGCTACCGACAAAACTAGGCCCTGGAGCGAATAGAAGCGTGCCACTCGCTGTATCTATTGACGCCATGCCTTCTGATGCACTAGGCGTGCTAAGCAATCGGAGAGAAGCGTAATCTAGGTTGCCAAAATAATCATAGTCATTTGCTACGATATTGTAGGAAATAGCAGAATCTTGCACCGTTGAAAAATAATCGTCCCTTGCGACTGGCGGATCATTGTCACAAGGATTGAGCAAACAATGCATATAATGCCCATAAGAACCCTCATCGACGGTATACGGCACATTATTGCTCACTTCAGAAATTAACGTTGGCGGAAAATCGCTGATCTGCTTTGTATGCATGTAGAGATCTAAACACGCATTGGCATCTAGGATATCAAATCGGATTCTTCCTACAGGCACATAATCGATCGCATTCAAAGGGTAGCCATCTCCTCCTTGCATTTCTACATTGTAAGAAACAACGGAGCCGAGAGATCCAACCAAGGTGTGGGAAGAATAAAAGCTCGTACTAGGTGGCGAAGTCGTCTGAACGAGGCCCGAAAAGGTCAATTCATTGAAAATAGTGGGATTGCTTAAGGCTAGTGGATTAAAGGAAAAGCGGTAATTTTGATCACTAATAGAAAACGTACTAGTCGAAGATTCTGCTCGTACTTCAATGTCTACAAATAATTGTGCTTGATGGCAAGAAAACTCGCTGATCTTAAAGCGAACATCATATTGCCCATTCTGGCCATAGCAAGCAGAATAAAGCCCAATGATTGTAAGTAGTACAACCAATAGATAATTAGGTTTCATAGGTTGGGTTACATTTGATAATTCTATATCAAAAAAATTGCCAAACCTTGTTTTAAGGGTTCGCCTAAATGGTTGTATTTAATTGGACAATGCCGTTTCAGACCTCCTACTATTTGTCTAGCAAATTAATACATATATGGATTTGAGTGCTTAGGAGTGTTTTCTTTTATTCTGCTACTGAATGAAGATGTTAATTTTTGCTTTAACCTGGTTTATTAAAATACATTTCCATGATAATTAAATGTTGAATTGCTCTGGAAGGTCTTTTTCTAAGAAATCGAATCTTGTTAATTTAACTATTCAACATCAGAATAGTCGCATTCAACACGGTAGCAAAACTAGTCCACAGCAAATAAGGAACCAGCAGCCAGGCTGCCAATGGCTTAACTCGGTAGAACCGCCAAATTGTAATCAGTAATAAGATCACCAACAAGACAATGTTGATTAGACCAATCAAGGGGTTTTGCAATCCGAAAAACGAGAAACTCCACAATACATTAAATACAAACTGAACAGCAAACCAGATCATGGCAACGCGTCCTAGGTCATTCCCCTTGGGTTTCCACTCTTCCCAAACAAGTGCAAAGGCAACTCCCATAAGAATAAATAATGTCGTCCACACTGGACCAAACAACCAGTTTGGCGGATTCCAAGATGGCTTATTCAAATCAGCAAACCAAGTCCCTACACCCGTTTGAGTAAAAACGCTTGCACTGGTACCAATAACCAAACAAGCAATAACAGAAATAGCAATTTTAACTGGAAGTTTCATAGGTTGATTCAATTTAGTTGGTTATCGTTAATTGTTTCGCGCATTGCGTTTACTGAATGCCTCATCTTCACGTTGCGCCATATTGATAATTTTCTTGATAAACATCATCATCACGTACAAAACAAGATAAGCAAATACAAAAATGAAGAAAATGGTTCTATACACATCCATTTCACTGATCCAGATGAATCCTGAAAATAAATAGGCCAACCCAGAATTAACTCCCATGAGCGCAATAAATGCAAGGAATGCCTTTCTATAATACACAAAAAAGTTATCAGACACCAAGCTAAACATGCTACTAAAAATCATGTAAATCAAGATCAAAGCCGAAGCAGCCATCCAAGGAAATTCACCACCATTAGAATCATTTGTAAATCCATCAAACCCACAAAGCTTTCCAATTAACATAAACACAAAAGCTAACAACGCCGTTGCCCCAGCCATATAAAATGGATTCCCAAACTTTTCGTACCCTTTAATTTCTAAATCAGCCATACAAGGAAAATGAAAAAAAATGGATTTTGTTCAAAACTGAAGAAGGGATTCGTATCTATACGTCCACTTAGAATAACGAATGGAGAAGGTACCCTACCTTTTGTATTTATTTGATCCCCTAAAATTATTACGATCTGTATGCTTCAATATGGACCAAATTCTTTATTCGATATGCTTCATTCCTACTTCTTAAGTATCCACGCTTTCTTATTATACTTCGCTTGAATTTCTCTTAATCGACCTTGAATTTCGGAGGGTTCACAAACGATGTTGACGCCTACGCGGTGCAATCTTCCTAAGGAACCAATTTCAGTTTCTAGTCCATCAGCCTCTAGTGCTGCCTTTCTCGCTTCAGCGTTTGAACGACTAGAGAATGCGCCTATAACTACTGTATATCCTTTAGAATTGGAAGAAGAGGAATACGTTTTTGTTGAACTTGTTGATTTGGTAGAAGACGAGCCTTTTGAAGAACTATTCCCACCAGTTATATCTTCTTTGAATGTATTTTTTACTCGATTAATCTTTTCCGTGAATTCTTTCTCCGTCATATTTCGCCCTGCATCGTCTTCATCATTGATTTCATCTTTACCTGCATCCTCAATTTCCTTGTCCAGTTCCTCATCATCAACAGCGGAGTCATCCGTCCCGCCTGCGATATATTCTTCCTCGTCAGAATCATCGTCATCGGCAACTGCTAATTCAGTAGTCTCTTCTTGCTCAACGGCAATGCCAGGATTATTCATATTCTGGATAAAGCCCCAGCCGAGTAATCCGAGAATTCCGATCAACAATAAAGATGCAAGGGCAGGTAACCATTTCAAGATGCCGGCACTCTCCTCTTTTACCTTTGTCGTTGTTCCAGTATAGGCTTGCTTGGCAACTTTTGTTGCAGATGTGGTAGTCGCAGCTGGTTTTACAGCAGACTGGTTTTCCACTTCTGTTTTTGCAACAACAATGTCTTCTTTTCTTGTTCGCTCTATCGCTGGTACTTCATCGATCGGAACTGCTTTCGGCTGTTCAACGGTTTTCTCTTCAGCTTGCTGTGCGGCTAATCGCTCATTAAGTGTTTGGGGTTTATCTTCTTTCGTAGAAGCTGCCTCCTCAACTATTTCAGCAGTCGTATCAGTCTCATTTTTAATGGTTGGCAATCCATAGGCATCAGAAAGGTAGTTTTCTGTATCTGCTTCAAATTTTATATTATTCTCAATATCGTAAGACACTTTACCAACACCAGCAAAGACAACAGGTTCGTTTTCGGCTAATGCCCGATTACATTTCTTTGCAAATTTTTCCACCTTCTTCTTTGTCTCCTCATAACTCAGTCCTTCCTTCTTCACAATATGATTGATCAACAATCCGTCATTCAACGTCAAACTTTTGTTAAACGAAATACTTTTTGAAGGCGGATTAACGGTACCGTCACCAAAACCAATGGATGAAGGCTTATAACTTGCTACAAAGCCACCAAAATCAGGCAATACGACACAATCATTCTCATACAATAACTCTGCTATATAAGAACTTACGTTTAATTTCATGTTTTTAATTTTTATGAATCCTTGATAATTAAAAGGATTTAATAACACAAAAGTAACAATATTCTAAAATATTGACAAGATATAGTATTTCTGAAATGATTTAGGATGCGAAAATTATTGATTAATGTTTAATTAGGAATTTATTTCGTTAATTATTAATGGTAAACTCCTCAAAAAATGATATAGGTTTACTTGATTTTTTGCTCAAAAGATTGCTAGTATACGTTCCAAATCAAACATTAACTCAAGTATTTTCCTAGGAATTGTTCCATAGCTTCATAGAATTCAAATCGGTTTTCTTCATTGCGGAAGCCATGCCCTTCGTTTTCCTTTAAAATATATTCAACTTCAACTCCTCGCTTTCGTAGAGCAGCAACTAGCTGATCGGATTCTGATTGTTTTACTCTTGGATCCTTAGCTCCTTGCACCACCATTAACGGCGCTTTGATTTTGTCTACATGAAATACTGGCGAGGTTGCCTTCATCACTGCAAACTCCTCAGGGATGTCAGGATCACCTACCATCTCCTTCAACATAGCCAGATAAGGTACCCAGTAAGGCGGAATGGTTTCCATAAATGTAAAAAGATTCGAAACGCCTACGTAATCTACCGCACAAGCATACAAGTCAGGTGTAAAGGTAACGCCTGCAAGTGTCGCGTAGCCACCATAACTTCCTCCGTATATCCCAATTCGATTGGAGTCGGCAATGCCTTGGTCGATCAACCATTGAACACCATCCGAAATGTCATCTTGCATTTTCAGTCCCCACTGACGAAACGAACATTCCCAGAACGCTTTACCGTACCCTGTGCTGCCTCTATAGTTCATTTGAAGCACTCCGTAGCCACGATTAGCAAGGAACTGGACCTCGGGGTTAAAACCCCAATTATCACGCACCCACGGCCCTCCATGCGGATTTACAATGATCGGAAGATTTTTAGAAGCGCCACCAATCGGTAACGTCAAATAGCCATTGATTGTAAGACCATCTCTTGACTGATAACTGATGGGTTTCATTTCTGCCAACTCGTCTTCGTTTAACCAAGGACTTACCTCTACAAGTTTGTCTAGTCGGTCCAGCTCCTTATCGTAGTAATAATAAGCTCCAAGGGATCGATCGCTAGAGGTTCTAACTAAGTATTTTGTTTCATCCTTACTATGACTTGAAATATTGATGACATACCCTTTCAACTTTTTTTCAAGATTGTGAAATAGTTTTTCCACCTCTTCATCTAGAAAGTGGCGTTGACGTTTCCATGTCATATAACTAATGGCTGTAAGTACTTTTCGTTTCCTAGAGTAGCTCATTACCTCGACATCTACGTCTGGATGTTCATAGATTAGTTCAAGTTCTTTACCTTGTTCAATATCAAATTTAACGATTGCAGATTTGTCTCGTCCTAGGTTTGAGGTAGCATAAACATGTTTGTTATCAAATGTAAAAAACAACGGCGATGCTTGTTGTCTAAAATTTGTCGTCAAAACAATGTTAAACGGATCCTTCTCTGTTGGTCGATAAAGCAGGCTAGAATTCACTCCATCTGTAGCAATGGCAACACGAATTGCGCCATTGTGATCAGCCATCCATCCTGTTATGTTCCCTGGGTTTTCCGCCACCATTTCTAGTGCTCCAGTATGTATATTTAACCGATAAGGATCGAAGATTTCAGGAATTCGTTTATTAAGACTAATCAGAATATGATTTTCATCATCTCTCAGATCATCGATAAACATCGCTTTAACATCATCAAACGGGGTTAAATCCTGATTGTTTGTTCCATCAATATTAACTCCGAAAACATGAAAATTTTCATCCCCTCCAAAATCTCTAACGTACAAAATTCGATCATCAGATGCCCAAAAATAGCCACTAATGTCTCGATCTTCTACATGCGTCAAACGAGTGACTTCCTTCTGTCCAACTACCATTAAGTGAATATTCATTCTACTTTTGTAGGGAGCTAACCAAGCCAACATTTTTCCATTTGGAGATAGGCTTATATTATTTCTGGTTGGATTCTTGAAAAAATCTTGAAGTGCGATTCGTTTTCTCATTATGGGTAGCTATTGCAAGTTTATCATTTCAGCCGACTAATTTAGAAAGGATTCTTGAAAATAGTAATATAATATTGATTTTTTATGTGTAGAATGCCATTTACATAGAGGACGCTAATCTAGCACCTTCATCAATGGCGCGCTTTGCATCTAATTCCGAAGCTAGGTTTGCCCCACCAATTAGAGAAACCTGTATTCCAGCATCTGTCAATGGCTCTTTTAAATCATTTAAGGAGACTTGACCGGCACAAACCACCACATTGTCTACCTCCAGTATTCTGGGCTTATCCGCAACCGTAATGTGCAATCCTTGGTCATCAATTTTTTGGTACTTGACATTCCCAATCATATTTATCTCCTTCTTCTTCAAGCTAGCACGATGTATCCAACCAGTCGTTTTACCAAGCTTTGCCCCCAGCTTACCACCAGACCGTTGTAATAAGTAGATTTCACGAGCAGAAGGATGATCTTCAGGAGTGATCAATCCACCAGAAGTTTCATAAGATTGATCCACACCCCACTCCTTCATAAATGCAGCGATATTGAGACTAGTCGATTCACCGGAATGCGCTAAAAACTCAGCCATATCAAAACCGATACCACCCGCACCGATCAATGCAACGCGCTTGCCCACTTCTTTCTTGTCTTTCAGCACATCCTTATAAGACAACACCATCGGGTGATCAATGCCTTCAATTTTTAAGGTTCTAGGATTGACCCCAGTGGCAATGACCACCTGATCATATCCACCGTTTATCAGTTCCATTGCCGTCACTCTTTTGCCTAGCTCCAGCTGAACACCAGTCAATTCGATTTGCCGTTTGAAGTAACGGATCGTCTCATAAAACTCTTCTTTTCCTGGAATTCGCTTTGCCATATTAAATTGGCCTCCAATTTCTTGTTCTGCCTCAAACAGTGTCACTCTGTGTCCTCGCTGTGAAGCGATGGTTGCACAAGCCAAACCTGCTGGGCCAGCACCGACAACTGCCACCTTCTTCACAATGGAGGTTGGCAGATAATTCAATTCAGTTTCGTGGCAAGCCCTTGGATTGACAAGGCAAGAGCACAAGCTATTGTTAAAAATATGATCGAGACAGGCCTGATTACAGCCAATGCAGGTATTAATTTCATCCACGCGACCGTCCATCGCCTTTTGCACAAGGTTCTCATCTGCTAAAAACGGCCTTGCCATAGATACCATATCAGCGTCTCCGCTTTCCAGTACTTGCTCAATCGTTTCAGGCATATTGATCCGATTAGAGGTTACCAGCGGGATGGATACTTCGCCTTTAAGTCGTCTTGTCACCCAAGTAAAAGCGGCTCTTGGCACCATGGTAGCGATTGTTGGTACTCGAGCTTCATGCCAGCCTATACCAGTATTGATAATGGTAGCACCTGCCTTCTCAATTTCTTTTGCTAGGTGCACGATTTCATCCCAAGAGCTACCTCCTTCCACTAAATCAATCATGGAAAGTCGATAAATAATAATAAAATTCTTGCCGACTTCTTCTCTGGTACGTCGTACAATCTCTAGGGCAAATTGAATTCTATTTTCATACTCCCCACCCCACTTATCTGTTCGGTTATTGGTTCGTTTCGCTATAAATTGATTGATCAGATATCCTTCTGAGCCCATGATTTCTACACCGTCATAGTTGGCCTCGAGTGCTAGCTTTGCACATCTCACAAAATCGTCTATGGTAGATTCTACACCTTTAGCGGAAAGAGCCCAAGGCTTGAATGGTGTAATCGGAGATTTAAGTTTACTAGGTGCTACAAGGAATGGGTGGTATCCATATCGTCCTGTGTGCAAGATCTGTAGACAAATCTTTCCACCTTCTTTGTGCACTGCCTCAGTGATCACCTTGTGTCCTTGTGCCTCTTTCATTGAGGTTAGCTTTCTAGCGAAGGGTTTTGTCCAACCTGCTCTATTAGGAGCGATGCCTCCGGTTACGATAAGTCCTACTTGCCCTCTTGCTCGTTCTGCGTAGAAGGCGGCCATTTTCTTATATCCGTCTTTCTGTTCTTCTAGTCCTGTGTGCATTGACCCCATTAACACACGATTCTTCAGTTTTACAAAACCGAGATCGAGGGGTTTTAACATGTTTGGATATTTACTCATAGACTTAAGTGCTTAAACGAATAATATAAATAGAATGTATTGGGGTTTAAAGTTATTGTTTATCCATTAAAAAATGGTAAAAACGATCATTTTTTGGAATAAAAAAAGCCATTTCAACAATATGAAATGACTTTTTAATAATTTATAAGTGTGTTACTTAGTCTGCGAATACTTCAATTGTAAACGTAGGTTGTACTTTAGGGTGTAAAGATACCTTTGCGGTATAGGTTCCTAAGTTTTTCACTTCCTCTAGTAATTCAATTTTCTTACGGTCGATATCAAGACTCAATTGGTCTTTAATCGCTTGTGCGATTTGGATATTCGTAACACTTCCGAAAATTTTACCACTAGTACCAGCTTTAGCACCAACCTTAATAGTATTCGCTACTAATTTGCTTTCAATAGCTTTATACTCATCAAGCATTTTTTCAATAACTGCTTCTTGAGTTCTGATTCTGTCTTGTAGAATATTTTTATTTCTGGCATTTGCAATAATTGCCATTCTTTGTGGGATCAAGTAATTTCTACCATAACCATTCTTAACAGTTACAACTTCATTAATGCCTCCCAATTTTTCTACATCTTTTAATAATATTACTTCCATGATAATTTTATTCTAATAGTTGGGAATTGATTACTTCAACAAGTCAGTCACATAAGGTAACATCGCAAGGTGTCTTGATCTTTTGATCGCAGTCGCCATTTTACGTTGGTACTTTAAGGAGTTTCCTGACAATCTTCTAGGAAGAATTTTTCCTTGATCATTGATAAATTGTAAAAGGAAATCAGTGTCCTTGTAATCAATATATTTGATGCCGAATTTCTTAAATCGGCAATATTTTTTCATGTTGTTTCCGATATTCGGATTACTCAGAAATTTTATGTCGTCTCTAGATGCCATTATGCGTCATTTTTTTCAGCGTTATCAGATTTTGTTTCTACAGGTGCTTCAGCTGGTTTAGCTTCTGCAACTGGCTTAGCTTCAGCTACTGGTGGTTTTGGCTTAGGCTTTGGCTTGCCCTTTGGCTTATCATTGCCTCTTTTTGCCTTGTTTTGTGCTTCTTCTTCTGCCTTTGCTTTTCGTTCAGCAGCAACCTTACGCTTGTAACCACCGATTTTACCATCGCGCTTATCTTGGTTGTACTGAGTTGCGTACTTGTCTAAGCGAACAGTTAAAAATCGCATAATGCGTTCGTCACGTCTGAAAGCTAGTTCCAATTTATCAATTAAAGAACCTGTTGGTGCTTGAAATTCTACGTTGTAATAAACCCCTGAATTTCTTTTCTTAATTGGATAAGCTAGCTGACGCAAGCCCATTTCATTAATGTGAACAATTTCGCAGCCCTCTTTTTTCAAGTGGGAAATGTAATTGTCCGCTGTCGAGTTAATTTCACCATCGGACAGCACCGGATCAACGATGAAAGTGGTTTCGTATTGTACCATAAAAACCTTGTTATTATAATTTTGTTAAAAAATGGACTGCAAAGGTAGTGAATCCTATCCTCTTTTTATAATCTTCTTTCTGATTAAATTAGATAATCGCAAAGAAAAAAGACATTTTAACCCGCATTCCAAAGCTTTTTATAGAATCAAAAGCTCTGGAATGCGGGTCTAACTAAAAGAATACTATTGCACTCCTTAGTACAGAAGTTAAGACAGATGCTAGCCTAGGTTTGTCTTTTACCTTGGAAGTTTGCTATCCTCGCTGGCGAGGGTTCGTGTCCATGCGGTTTTCGGGGTGGATTTTCGAAACAAGATCACCAATAAAATGAATTTTGATGAACCGTATTTGTATAGTTGGTAAGGCTATTCTTGTTTTCATGCTTTCGCGCTCAGTTCTTGGCTAGTTCTCTTTCAAAACATAGGGCTGTAAGAGGCTCTTAACCGAACATTAGGTTACAGGCTTTCGCACCTTCAGTGCTAAAAACATTCAATAGGCACAATCAAAATTGATCCGTACCCACACATAAAAAAACCGCAACAAATGAATGTTGCGGTTTTGTTTTTATCTCTAGTGACTTTTTTACAAGCCTAACTCTCTTTTTACAAGTGAAGAGACATCATCTCCTTCTACAGCAAACATAAGACTTGAGCCTTCTAGGATATAGCTATATCCATTTGCTTTTGCTACGGCTTCTATTGCAGTTCGAACTTTTGTATAAATCGGATCTAGCAATTCTTGCTCTTTCTTTACAAGATCTTGCTTGTACCGTTGTTCATCAGCATACAATGCTTGTTGATCCTTTGCAAGGTCATCTTGGATGCTTTTAATCTGAGCAGGAGAGAGTGATGGTGCTTTTCCTTCCGCATCTTTAACTTTCTCGCGAATCTTGTTTTCGGTATCTGTCAATTGCTTTTTCAATTGAACTGCAAGTGCTTCTAACTGAGTATTTGCACTTTTGAATCCAGGCAACTCAGTGATGAGTTGGTCAGCAACTAAGTAACCAATTTTTTGCTGGGCATTCACACTGAAACTCAACATAATTGATGCCAGTAGAATGATATATATTTTTGTAGTAATTTTCATGATATTACAATTAAAAGGTTTAGGAAATGAGATTTACATACCAAGTTTTGCCTTCACCTTTCCGGTAATGTCATTTGCTTCATCAGCGTAAAGAACTGCTGTTGCATCAAGAACATAAGCGTAACCGTTTGCATTTGCAACATCGTTAATTGCCTTTTTAATCTTGTCGTATAATGGACCAGTTAGTTCTTCTTCCTTTTGCATTAATTGCTTTTGGTACTCTTGTTCTTTTTTGAACAATGCTTGTTCTTCCGCACCTAATTCACCTTGAATTCGTTGAATATCTGCTGGAGATAATTCGCCTCTTTCTTGTTTTTTAGTCGCTTCCACCAACTTCGCTTCTAACTTTTCTTTAGAAGATTGTAGTTGTTTTTTGTATTGACCTGCAAGCGCTTCAAGATTAGAAGTTGCCTGTTTCATTTCAGGTAATTCATACACAATAGATTGAGCATTTACGTGTCCTACCTTTTGTGCTACTGCATCTTGCAGACCAAGAAAGGTGAATACAGCAGCCAATAATGTTATTTGTATAATCCTTTTCATTTTACTTTTTTTTAGATTTCGGGTCACAAAAATACGGTTTAATTTTGAGATTTCCGAGTAATTATAATTTGTGTAATTTATAGCTTGCCAGCAAAAAGTCAACAATCACTTATTGATATTGATTACAAGCCGATTTTTTTCAAAATGTCTGCTGTTTTATCTAAACGCGGAGCAGCAAACAAAATATTTACTCCACTTGATTTATCTAAGATAAAGTCATAACCTCTTTCGGTTGCGTATTTTTCAATAGCAGAATACACTTTATCTTGGATTGGTTTAACTAATTCTTTTCTCTTTTTAAACAAGGCACCTTCTGTTCCAAATTTTTGCTTTTGAAGCTCCCTTACTTTTTTCTCTTGATTTACAATCTCTTCTTCTCGTTGCTTTCTGGCAGTTTCGCTTAAAAGTACCTGCTCTGCCTGGTATTTTCGGTACATTTCGTCAATCTTGGCATATTCAACGGCAATTTCTTGCTTCCACTTAGCTGCCAGCTGATCCAATTGTTGTTGAGCTGCAGTGTGGTCTGGCATTTTATTCATGATCTTTTCAATATCAACGTAAGCAACACGTTGTGCATCTACTGATACTAACGATACTAACATCACCGCAAATACAACTAGCAATTTTTTCATTTTGAACGTTTATTTATTAATTATTAAAACCGGTTTACTCTATCGTTATGCAATCCCTTTGCCAACTTTAACTTGGAAAATCTACAACTAACCAAGCAAATCATACAAATGATTGATTATCAGCAACAAAAAGGCTATTTATTTTTAAGTCTATTTGAATTATACGTCTCCAATTAACAATTTTTTAACGGGAATCATTGTTTTTTATTCTGGTTCGATCCCTAAAACGATATTAAATCTACCGTAATCAAGCCATCTTGAACTAGAAGATAATTCCTTGTCAAATCCAATACCATAATCAAATCCAAGTGTACCAAACATCGGAAGGAATACACGCAATCCGAGTCCAGCTGATCGCTTTAGCTCTAATGGATTAAAGTCTCTGAACTGCTTCCACGCGTTTCCACCTTCTACAAACCCTAAAACATATATAGTGGCTTGCGGGTTCAGTGAAACAGGGTAACGCAACTCTACTGTAAACTTATCGAAAATCGTTGCACCTCCTAAGTTGTTCGCTAACAAATCAGTTGTATTGTAACCACGAAGGGAAACGATGTCTTTTCCTTCAATGTTATAGTTGGCAATTCCGTCTCCACCAAGTTCAAATCGTTCAAACGGTGTCACGCCAAGTTCTCTATCGTAGCCACCTAGCATTCCGATTTTCGCAGAAGTTTTAACCACCATCTTTGCAAACAGCTTTGAGTACCACTCCGCTTTAATCTTTAGTTTATGGTATTCTGCAAACTTGAATTTCCTTGCTGATTCTCTATTTGAGATCACAGTTTGAACATAAGCATCAGACAACGTAAAGTCATCAGCCTCGGGGTTCTCTGCATTCTTCAGTGCATTGATCTCATCTAGGACGCCCTGTTTCTCTCCAGTATTATACAGATAGAATCCATCCTTGCGGAACAAAGAGTAGGGCGGCGTAAACTGCAATGACACTTGCAGATTCGCTCCTGATGTTGGGAAAATAGGACTATCAATTGAGTTTCGTGAAAACACTTGGTTGAAACTAAGATTGTGATAGGTTCCATCGTCCAACCGTTGCCCATTATCCAATGTAAAGCCTGACCAGCTAATCAAATTGAGGTTTTGGTAACTAAGCGACGTTGATGATACAAAGTAATCATCAGGCTTCTTCAGTCTTGTCCCAAGGCTCAAACTTCCACCAGTAATCACTAGTCGAGAAAAAGAGGAAGCTTCAATGTCTTGGCCATTCGTTGATCTTGAGTGAAAACCAGAAACCGTAAATGAGTTCGGCTTCTTACCCCCTAACCACGGTTCTGTCAATGAAAAGTTATAGGATTGAAAGAATTTTCCGTTAGTTTGTGCTCTTAGAGACAATCGTTGCCCGTCTCCTTGGGGAAGTGGGCTCCAGGTATCTGGATTCATTAAATTTCGAAGAGAGAAGTTATTAAAGGTGACACCAAGCGTACCGATAATCCCTCGGCCTTGTCCACCCCAACCTGCTGAAAGCTCTAACTGATCTGAAGGTCGTTCTTCTACCACATATTCGATATCTACCGTTCCACGCTGTGCGTTTACAGGCGTATTGATCCCTAAGTTCTCTTGATTAAAGTATCCAAGTGCTAGAATTTCTCGTTGCGAACGGATAATCTCTGATCGACTGAATTTTTCACCTGGCTTCGTCCGCAACTCTCTACGAATCACATGTTCGTGTGTTCTATCATTTCCTTTGATGACAACTTGGTCTATTGTTGCTTGTGGGCCTTCAAAAATTCTAATTTCAAGATCAATGGTATCGCTTTCGACGTTCACCTCAACTGGATCAGCACGGAAAAACAAGTACCCGTTGTCCATATATAGGGAAGTTACGTCTCTTCCGTCTGCGCTGAAACTAAGTCTTGACTGTAGGAGACTCTCATTATAGACATCTCCTTCCTCAATACCCATGATTCGTTGCAAGCGATCTGTTTCGTAAATCGAATTTCCTTTGAAGGTGATATCGCCAAAATAGTATTGGTTGCCTTCTTCAAGATCGAGTGCGATTTCTAAGTCTTTTCCGTTTCGATAAACTGAATCTCTAACGACTCTTGCATCTCGATATCCTATATTATTATAGTATTGAACAACTGAAACTAAATCTTCCTTATAATCTTGTTTAATGTACTTAGAGCCTTTAAACAGATTGGCGCGGCGCTTGGTATTTTTCATTTTACGGCGCACTTTCCCTTCAGCTACTGCATCGTTTCCGTTGATAATGATATCACCGATTCTAACCTTTTTCTTTTTCTCAATATCAAAAACCAATCGTACAGAATTGACAAGGAGTGAGTCTTTTAGCTCTAGGACATCAATCTCAGTATCTAGGAATCCTTTTCCGATGAAATATTCTTTCAAAGCATTCGAACCATTTAGCTTTACGCTTTCAGTTACAATACCACCGCGGAGCAGGAATCTACCTACCTCAGCATTCAGGTCTTCATGCAATGTTTTTGGGACCCCACGATAGGAGTATCTAGAAAGCCGTGGTTTTTCAACCACACGAATCGTAAGAAAAGCGACATCTTCCATAACTTTTGACAAATGAACTTGAACATCAGTGAACAACTTCATTCTCCAAAGGCTTTTAACGGCTTTTGTAATTTCAAGACCAGGAATAGTGATTTTCTGATCTACAGTCAAACCTGAAACGGCAATAATTGCGTTTTGGTCATTGTAAACAGCTCCCTCAACACTAATTCCTCCGATTTGGTAGGATTTCTGTTCATCATAGCTAACTTGATCTCCAATTTGAGCATTTAGTAGGCTGACGAATAAACTTAAAACCAGAACGACTAATAAACCTTTTTTCATTGTTTGCTTCTTGTCTATGTTACACCAATTTAGTGGCAAATTCAGTTTGAATAAAAGACTACATTTGCTATCGGCGCGAAAAACGTGCAAATTTAGTGATAATTGTTGTCAATTACACTAAAAAACTGTTAAACCTTTGCACATCTTATGCATATCAATTATTCTACCAAACTTATTTACAAGATCAGACGGTTGTTTGGAAAGGTGAAAGCAATATAACGAGTTTTATTTTGATTTATTGAGTTAAACAAGAAATATTGGTCTAATTATACGATCCATTTGTAGTTAATGCGACCATTTTATGTAAAATTGAGGAGATGAAAAAGTACTTCCAAGGGGAAAATGCAAGTTTGCTAGGGACATCAACGCAAGGATGTTTGAGCGATATTCAAGAAATCGGAAATTAAATTGTTCGAAAGGTGAGTGCACGTTGACTTTAGGACTATGGATTCGGCAACAATTTGCAATTTATGTTCAAATAAAAAGTCCTGAAATGGAGTTGTAAGTTGTACTATTAAATGAAGTTCTTTTCCTGCAACAGAAAGATTATCAACAAGTTAACTAACAAAACATTTCAGGACTCAAAAACATAAAGTTTTTTCCTTAATCTTGTCATAAATAATAACGAAGGCTAGATTAAAATGGTTGGGTAGGTTTGAAAAAAGATGGGGGTTAACAAAGACCTTCCAAATCTCTAATTAACAATCGACGTCTATTGAACGTGATTAGATTTTTGTTTCGGAGATCATTTAGCACAGTGGTTACTGTCTGTCTGCTGGTAGCAGTGAGGTTGGCGATTTCCTGATGTGTCATAAAGCCTCTAACTACAGTTTCAAAGCCGACCCGTTGTCCACGCTCATTTGCTAATTCGTGAATAAATTCGATAATGCGGCTTCTCGAGTCCTTAAAAACAAGTGATTCTAGTCGCTGTTCCATTTTTAGAAGTCGGCTTCCGATTAATTTCATGATCCACATACCTACAGTAGTGTGGTCTCGCATCAAACTTTTCATTTCGTCCACTGTAATGATACATGCTTCAGAGGAGTCTTGAGCAACTGCGAAATCCCGTCGCTGAGTTTCTCCAACAAGCGAAAGTTCTCCGAAGACATTTCCTTCAGTGAGGATTGTCTTAGTGATCTCGCGTCCATCATCAGAATAAGATCCAATTTTTATTTTTCCTTTGGTAATAAAATATAGTTTGTCAGCATTTTCTTCTGGCAAATAAATATATTCTCCCTTTTTAAAAATTCGATGCACCTTATCATCAAGGTGTCCATTCTTTTTTTTGTTAGGACAAAATATACCATTGATATCAATGTTTTCCATAAACCAAATTGGCTGAGTATCCATATAGTTCTTATTGAATTACTGTTTGTTCAAATCGTTGCATTCTTCTTAAATAATCATCAAAATTAATTCCAAATGCATAAATTTCGCAGTAAAATACACATCAGAATGATTTTAAAAAAATATGTCACCCAAAAATAATGTATTAAAACACAATTTTCTCTAATTCTTTATTGTAAAACGGAACAGACTTTCTCCAATCATACTTAACAACACAGTGATTAGATTGTTCGGTACGTTTAAAATGAAAGAGCAGGTGTTTTAGTTTCTCCTTGGCTTCTGGTAGGGTATTAAACATGTGTCTATCTTGGTCTTGGTTATTAATATGCTCAGGATAGGCCAACCTCCTTGGCAATAACGGCAAACAATTGCAATAAATTGCTTCGACAACACTACCACCAAAAAAATCTTGGTTACTTGTCGTGAAGGCGATATTTGAGCGCCATAACCACTTGGCATAATCTTCAAAGGACGCAGCATATCCGAAATGTATCATCTTGTTGCCAAGCTTCTGTTTTGCTTCTTTAAATACGGGTGGGGAGTTTCGAAATTGCTCTCCGAGCACGACTACTTCAAAATCAACTCCTTCTGCATCTAACTCATACAAGACTGTAAAAAAGTCTCTAGGTGCTTTGTCAAACTCCCAACGATGGTTCCAGACAATCACAGGCACTCGGTTTTCCGAATGCTGTTTGTAGGGATCAAATGCTTTCAAATCTAAGGCTAAGGGTAGCACAGAACTCTTGTTTCGAATTTTTTCTATGTTTTCCAGTCCCTTGTGATCAGGAAAGCGCTTGAGAAAACGGGGAAGCGCTTCCAGAAAAACCGTCTGATGATATTTACTATTAAAAAACACATGATCGGCAGCAAGCGCGCTAGTGTAATTGATAAACCCGTAATGGCGATCCTGCTTCTTCTCTACATCTTGATCATTGGCAGACCAAGGATATGTGATTTGATTTTCATGAAAATAGATCGCTACAGGTATTCCTGCTGATTGCTTGCGTGTAAGTGCGAGAAAATTAGCAGTATCTAGCATGGAAGTGGTTAAAATTAAGTCTGGTTTATCCGATAATGCATTAAACTGATCTGCAAGGGAAATTGCTCCGCCATGCATTCTCCATTTCCAATGTCGTCCCTGCAAGGTCAACAGCTCAATGTCGTGTTCACTATATTTCTTTAGGCCATCTGCCCACTGCTTGTGGCTTCCACTATAAAACGGTTCGATGAGCGCGATCTTCATAGGAATTGGATCAGTTTAACATGGAATGCGGGACTAGAATTTGTAAGATTATATAGATGGTTAGGGTTTTTACTTTTTGACAAATAAATATTTGCATTCAATTACTTCTGTACATTGCTGAATAGGCCGTTGTTCAATTGCCATAAAATAATATCATTTCCGTTGACATCACTATCTAAGTTGAAATCTGTATTGATATAGACTTTGAAAACTCCATTGTCGTCAATCCACTTTAAGCGATCTTGGCCATTGATGTCATCAAAACTTGGGTTGATCAATTTGTCACCGTCGCCAGCAGCCATTACCCAGACATCTTGAGCTAGTTCTTTTTGACTAAAACTAGAGTTGACGTAGCCGTTTTGCTGCCTAAAGTCGATTGCGATCGTCCTATTTGTCACAGGTACCGGTTGAGCAGACATTACGGTCATATGATTGCGATGCTCTACGACAATATAGTAGGCTGTCAAAAGATTTTGAGGCGGTAGACACCCTTGCTGTAAATCAATAAGACCATCCTTATTGAGTAATCCGGCAGTCCTAAAAATCTCTGTACTGGCATCTGGTGTTTCACGAACAGAGACCATCACCCAATCAACAATGTCAAACGGATAGTTGGGTTGACCTACGCCTTCTGTTCCTTGATAGTTCCAAGGAGGTTGGTTGTATGGTTGTCCATCCATTGCTGTGTTGTTCGCCATTCCAGGGAGTAATTGATGGATGGTATTGAGATACGTTCGCATTTCCATCGTTTGGAGATTGTAACATCCCTCAAGATAGACCTGAACATCAAATTTTATACAATCAGGCCTTACGTTTAGGCAAACAGAAGCGGTATCACAAAGTTTAGGTATTTGATCATCACATATCGCATACAAAAAGGAAGTAGTGCCCGAAAAAGTGCTATCTGGATTAAAATGAAAATCACCATTGAGATTCCAAATTAACTGCCCAGAGGCTGGAAGTGTCAAAATACTATACATCAGATTATCTCCTTCTACATCATAGTCATTTTGACTAGCATCTTCTGATAAAGTGGTATTAAAATCGGTATCAAAACATTTGTTCGTTGCAATAGGCGCATCGTTTACAGAGGTTACGTTTATCAATACTTCCGCTACTGAGCAATTCGGAATTGGAGAATCGTCACATGTCTCATATACAAAGCTATCCGTTCCATAAAAATTGGAATTTGGGGTATACGTAAATGTACCATCACTTGTAAATTGGAGTCCACCATTTTGTGGATTAGAAAGTGTAAAAATAGTAACGGCTTGACTATCGGGTTCAACATCATTATTGTCAACATTATCAATCAAAACCATGTCTTCATCAATCGTATAGGAATCATTTAATGCAATTGGTGCAGCATTACAGGTACTATCATTGATGGCGCAATTAATACAAGATTTAATTCTCAAATCATCTAGGAATACATACCCTCTTCCGTTCCCTTCTATTTTAAATTTAACCTCTGAACTGAATGGCCCAGGAGCAAACAACTTATCGTAGAAATATTTTCCGTTCGTAGGAATTTCAACACCAAAACGATAAGCCTTAACCAAGGTGTATGTTGTTCCATTGTCCTTAGAAACATAGACTGAAAAATCATCACCAACTCCATAATTTGCTGATCGATAGAATAGTTCGATGCTCACTTCATTCTTTGTACTTAAATCGATTGGTTTAGAATAGATTTTAGACTTTATAGTGTCATTCCAATAGAGTCTTAGATAACGTGTTCCGCTGTTTGCATAGGTATTACTTGTGCTCACATAAGCAAAAAGCGAATCCGCAGGCACCCAATTGCCAATAGATGTTTCAAAGTCATTTTCATCATTCACAACACAGACAACTGGATCACAAAATCCGTCATTATCTAAGTCTTGATTAAGTGGTGAGCCAGGACAAATATCTATATAGTCACAAAACCCATCGTTATCAGCATCTGCCCAAGTTCCTTCGCAGGTACAGTTTTCAGTCCATATGTCATTAATGGTGCAATTCAGTGAATCATTGCATGGAGCACCTAGAAGTCCATCGTCAAAAGAAGGGCACTTGTCTGCGTCATCACATACACCATCATTGTCAATATCTGGCGCGCCAGGCTTGCAAATCACATAGCTTACTGGGCAAGAGCTTGACCACTCGGCATTGACTACAGCCTTAGCAACTATCGTAAGCGTATCGGGTGCATTTGTAAACAGTATTGGTGCATTATAGAGGATCGCACTTGTACTTATAGTATTACTTCCGTTAATGACACTAGAACCATCCATGGTGTAGTAGATTGGGTAGTCAGAAGTTAAGAAAAGGGTATCATCAACACCATAGTTGCCTGCAGACAAGCTAAATTCTACTGGAGCGATGGGATTGAGTCCACCACCTACTCCAACAGCATCAAACGCATCAATTACAGAACGCAGCTCAGAGGAGCCTTGACCATAAATATCAGATGTAGCGCTGATAAAGCCATTTCGAACATTAACAAAATCGGTGTTACTAGTAAAGTAATATTGCAATGCTTGAAAAAGAATGTCAGATGATTTCTCAATACCTAGACCAACGACACAATATTCAAAATCATTATCATTGATTTGATCCGTTGCTCCACTTCCCTCAGACAACAAGTAAAAGGCATGACTGATCACTCCAGATCCTTGATAATCATTTGCATAATATTGGCCATTATAGGTGTCTGCAACCCTAAAAAAGCTTGACTTTGGGTTGACCATGGATCGCAGGTAAGGATGGTAAGGTGGCATACTGTTTTCACCCAATGTCCAAACACCTGATCCTGGAAAGTTGGCATTCTCGACTAATCCTCCAATCACATCTGCAATTCCTTCATGGATTGATATGCCTTCATTCGCATAATTTAAGCCTATCAGATTATAGAGCAAATTATGTGAATACTCGTGTCCGCATACATCAAGTCCAGTTAACGCTTCTCCGCATGGATTATCGAAATTATAATAGAAGGTTACCTCATTCGCATTCGCACTAGCGTTACAGTTTACGAAAGATGAAATTTTAATTTTTACAGGTCCGTAATTATTGTCTGGTCCAAAAATTCCGTGATGATTTCCTAGATAATCCCAAGCAGTTTGAATTCCCCAAAATACTTGACGAATATGTTCATCAACATCTGAAAAGTCTGATTGACTGCTAGAGACTGCAGCATTCGGATTCCCAGCAAAAAAGGTTTTTATGTTTCGACAATTATCCCGCAATTCAAACGTTGCCCCATCCGTTTCGACATCAACATTTTGATTCCCATAGAATGGTACCTCGATATTCGTGGGAGAACATTGAGCGACGTTTGAATAACTATTTACAAGTCCTCCCCCATTCGCATCAATTATCAGTGTTTCGTTGACTAGATCATTGGAAGTCGTCGCAATGACTTTGTATGCTAGAACAGTGTTGCCCTCAGTCAACCCTTTTACTGGGTCTATTGCAGTAATGAGAAGCTGAGCATTTGTAGTTTTTGTTGTAAGCTTAGCCGTGCTTGAGCCCTCCGACTGTTGATTCTTCTCCCAAAGGCTGACTCCTGCATTAATGGCAACAGACTGACTCAAAACTGGTTGAGTGTTTAGATTCAGGTTTGGAGCGAGTGCTCCATTTACACTTGTAATCACTCCATTTTTATGATGGATGATTACTGTGGCTCCATCGACTTGTACGCCCTTGTGATATTGGCTATAATAGGTGTGCGTATTTCCGTATTTGTCTTGTTTCTCCATCAACTGTTCCAAGGTACATGCATTCGTGAGTTGAAACAGAATACTTAGTTTGTCAATCAACACACTAGTTGAAAGAGCTGATTGTTGTTTTTCTGGATGAAGAATAAAACTATTCGTTCCTAGGTTGGTTCCTAGTTTAAATGACTGGTTTTGAATGGAAACATTCTTAGAAGACTGGCTTTGCCCTGAGCAATACGCGCTCAGAACCATTAACACAATCAAGAAGGTTGTCGGTCTATAATTTGGCTTCATAGAATGTGGAGATTTGGTTTAATCGTAATTTAGGGTAGAATGAAGATACTCAATTTATATTTGTTTTTCAAAGTATACAGAATATACCATTAAACTAGAAACAAGGTTGTTTTCAATTTAGTTCCAAATTATTACTATTTATTATAAAAAAATCAATACAATCAGTTTTTTAATCGGTTTAAACAATGCTGGATTTTATATGAAAGCGTACTATTTTATCTAATTTTCATTAATTTTGGTCATATGAAAGCGTTATTCAACAAACCGTTTCCGCCTGGCTCTATAGAATGGATCGGTGTTCGGCATAAGTCTAAAGAGTTGCCAGAATCAGTTTCATCTGTTTCAATATCAATTGAGCATGGGATAGAAGGTGACCACTACAAAGGAAAATCAAAGAAAAGACAGGTGACACTTATTCAGGCTGAGCACTTAGAAGCTGTTGCTAAATTACTCACCAAGAGCGAGATCGAGCCTACACTGACGCGTCGAAATATTGTAGTGCGCGGCATTAACCTCCTAGCATTTAAGGAAATGCAGTTTAAAATTGGAAATGTGCTCCTTGAATATACAGGACTTTGTCATCCTTGTTCTCAGATGGAGAAAAATCTTGGTGAAGGTGGCTATCATGCGATGAGAGGCCACGGCGGCATTACTGCGCGTGTACTAGAATCGGGAACCGTGCATGTGGGTGATTCAGTTGAATTAATCGCTGGGAGTTATCGGAAGAATTGATAATTGAACGATGATAATTATCAAAAGACGGATAGACCCGAATCTTAATTATCAATTACTTGAGTGATCTTACTTAGAAATTGTTCGAAAGCGGCGTTAAACTGTTTAGGCAGTTCCATCATCGGAGCATGTCCACATTTATCTAGCAATATAAGTTCTGAGTTGGGAATAAGTTTGTGGAATTCTTCCCCGACAAATGGAGGCGTGATGGTGTCTTGTTTGCCCCAAATCAGTAGTGTAGGCACTTTAATTTCGTGCAATTTGTCCGATAAATTGTGTCGAATTGCAGATTTTGCTGTAATGACTATGCGAAGTGCGGAATTTCTATCATTTACCATTTCAAAAATCCCATCAACAATCTCTTTTGTAGCGACTTTTGGGTCGTAAAAGGTTTGTTGGACCTTATTCTTAATAAATTCATAGTTTTGCCGCCTTGGAAAGGTAGAGCCCATAGAGTTTTCAAACAATCCAGAACTCCCTGTAAGGGTAATACTTTTCATGAGTTCTTGGCGTCGAAGCAAATACAGCAAACCGATATGACCGCCAAGCGAATTCCCCATAAGGTGAATGTCTTTGAGTCCATATTCATCTACAAATTCCTCTACATAGTCTACCAACGTTTCCATTGACAACTCCTTGATTGGAGAATCCATGATTGGAAGAAGGGGCACAATCACTCTGTGTGTAGCTGAAAAGTGAGAAATGATGTGTTCGAAATTGCTCATTTCTCCCATCAATCCATGCAATAGCAGCATGACCTCACCAGCACCACTTTCAAAGTGTTTGAATTTGCCTTTTGTAATTATTGTTTCGGTCATTAAATTAATGCTATTTATTTTTCAATAATCGTTAAACTTCTAAAGGTTAGTTTAAACAACAAATGTAAAGCTTAAGGTCGGGATTATCAATTATACTTTTGATAATGTAACAAATTTGACATTATTTAGAAGGAATTTCTTGTCCCGCTTCTCTGAATGCCTCAATAATATTGGTCCAAATCCCTTTAACAAACGGGAAAATCTGTTTTATTATTGCGATACCTGACTCTGCAAGCGGTGCTAATACCTCATAAAAATTAGAAGCCTGCTTCGTCTCTTCAGTGATCAATTGCGCTCGATCAATAAATGTAACCAGAATACTATAAAGAAACACACCAATCGCTGCTAATAAAACGCCTCCAGCTAGCTTGTTCAGAAAATTGAGATGTACCGTTTTCAAGCCCTTTTCTAAAATCCTTGCCAACACGCGCACTAGTAGTAAGGTAATGAAAAAGGTAATTAGAAACGAAGTGACAGGCACAAGCGGCCCTGATGATCCAAATACAGTAAGTATAAACCGCGTCACCAGTGGCGTAAGTGTCATTGCAGCAGCAAAACCGATCATCAAAGACAATATAGAAAAGAGCGTTTTGATGATTCCCTTCGAGTATCCGCTGATCAATCCGTAGCCGACGACAAGTCCAAAGATGATGTCAATCCACATAAACTTATGACAGGAGTTGTTTGACAATGGCACTGATCTGGCTTCCGTCTGCTTGTCCTGCTAGTTTTTTAGAGGCAACACCCATGACGCGGCCCATATCTTTCATAGAGGAAGCGCCGAGCTCTTCAATAACTTGCTTGACATTGGCTTCAACTTCTTCAGCACTCATTGCTTCGGGCAAGAATTCAGAGATGCAGTCCATTTCTATTTTCTCTACTTCTGCAAGATCTGCTCTTCCTTGTTTGTTATAAATTTCGAATGATTCTTTTCGCTGTTTGACTAATTTCTGCAATAGTTTGACTTCCTCTGCTTCGCTGAGTGTCCGATCACTGCTTTCCGTTTGTGCTAGGAGGATGGCGGCTTTCACTGCTCTGAGTGCTGTGAGCTGTTGTTTTGCCTTGTCTTTCATCGCCTGCTTCATACCGGCGTTAATCTTGTCTACTAAACTCATTTTGCTGATTTTTTATCAAATGTAGGATTATTTAATGATTTATGTTTAATGGTCAAGGCTTAATTAATACATGGACTTGCTAACCTTTATGCTTGATGTGCAATACTGTGTTATAATTCTTGTAGTAACTAAAATGTTTAATGAATACTTAAAAGTGTGTGTTATAGCCCGATTTACTTGATTGACACAATCAATATTATACTACTTTCCCGATTAAACATTAATAACTAAGCAATTGACAACCACCTAAGTAATTTACCTAAATTTGCGTTTAATGTTACCAATTGGTGACTTTTTTATTAAAATATGGATAAAAATTAAAATTCGGTATTTTTTTTGCTTTAGTAATTTGGTCTGTCATTACCTTCAAAAGAACAATATTTTTTTAATGAAACAAGTATTATTTTTCCTTCTCGCAATCTCCTCTCTTACACTTAATGCTCAATACAAGTACTGGTACAAAGCATGGCCTTCTCAACATTTTGACTCTATAACTCCACCGACTGCTCCTGACTATAGCAATACCGACCATTGGGCAGCATTGCCAGAGCTCGAAGATTTTGCAGATATAACGCCCCCATTTTTCAAAAACAAGCAGGCAACAGCAAAGGCAGATGTGTTTTTTGTGCATCCAACAATATATATTGGAAAGAAAGGACAAGATCAGTGGAACGGACCAGTAGACGACGCGCTCCTCAATCAAAAAACCGATGAATCGACAATAAAGTATCAAGCAAGCGTCTTTAATGGTTCTGGCAAAATATACGCACCTAGGTATCGGCAAGCCCACATTCACGCTTACCACAATAAAGATCCAAAGTTTGCAGCAGACATGGAAAAGGCGTTGAAATTTGCCTATGAAGACGTGAAGGCAGCATTCGAGTATTACTTGGAACACTACAATAATGGACGTCCGATAATCATTGCATCACACAGCCAAGGTTCCTCCCACGCTGCTTGGTTGCTGAATGATTACTTTGGCCCTGACAGCCCAATTGCTGATCAACTTGTAGTTGCGTACTTAGTCGGTATGCCTATTAAGAAAAAAGAAGTGGTTCTACCTGTTTGCGAAATACCTGATCAAACAGGATGCTATTGTAGTTGGGGAACGTATTCAAGAGGGTATTTCCCAAAATGGCATTATAAGAAAAACGATTTTGCTGCGACGAATCCACTTTCTTGGACGACAACAAAAGAGCTCGTTCCTGCTACAAAAAATAGTGTTTCAGTGCTCAAAAATTTTGATAAAGCACGTAAAAACGTCTGTGATGCTCAAATTCATGAGGGCGTAATCTGGATTAATCGCTTGAATATTCCTGGGTCATTCTTGATCCGTAATAAGAATTGGCACATTGCTGATATCAACTTGTTTTATGGAAATATCCGAGAAAACATGGAAACAAGAATCAGTGCCTACGAGCAACCCAAACTGCAATCAGTTGATGTAAAGTAAATCAGAACATTCTTAGGTCTGAGGTAGTAATTTTAGTTGGATTTCTCGGTTTCTAGGTTGATTCATTAAATTGATTTATATTCGTAATCTATTGTTAGGTACAATTGTCAAACACGTTTGTACATGCTCATTGGATTACTATGAAAACACTAGACTTCAATATCAAACTACTTTCCTATTTAGATCAAATCAATTCAAATGATCTTTATAAACTCAAGCGATATATTCATTCTGACTATTTTAATACAAATCAGCGCCTAAAAACTGTATTCGATGAATTAATGGAGGCTAGAATTGAGTCGGGTAGTTTTAAGAACATTGATATTGCAGCGTTTTGTGAAGACCAGAAAAAATTACTAGCAGATTATTCTTTAAAAGATACATTCAGTGATATTTTGAAACTCGTTCGAGAGTTTGTAGCACAAGAAGTATACAATCAAGACAAGGATCAACAAACGTGCTACTTGCTTGCTGGATTAGAAAAAATAAAAGCGAAAGACGACTTCAGGCTACTTGCTAACCGAGAAGCTAGGAAGTACGAAAAAGGCGGTTTGAAAAACAGAACCGAATCATTTACAAACTACATGTACGATTTTCAAATCTCAGAAAAGAAGTTTGTTCATTATTCGACTTATGAAAACAGAAAAAAGGTAACGAACAACTCCTTGCAGGAACTGATTTACAGTCTTGATCGGTTTTACGCGATGTACAAGCTTACTTTTATGGGTGTGATGATCCAGCGTAAAATCTTAATGAGCGCCGAGTTCGACTATGGCTTAAATTCTGACTTTGAGCAGTTTATTAATAAGGAGACGATTTCTAGTTTCCCGATGCTTCAAATCCGGTATTATGTTTATCAATTGTGGTCTAATAACTCAACTACGACTTTTGAAATTTGTAAGAATCAATTGTTCAAAAGCAGTGATCGATTGACAAAGGTGATGAAACGAGAGCTATTTTCCACCTTACTCAATTTCTGTTCGTTGAGGACTGTTGAATCAAATTTTGATTACTGGAAGCAACAATACTTTGAGCTTTACCAGCAATTTTTTGAATTGAAACTCTGCTTTCTAGAGGCAAAAAAACGCAACATCTATTATCACCATTACCAGAATTACGTTCGTGCATTGATTCAGCTTAATAAATTTGAATTGTATACAGAAGTGGAAGCTGAATATTTGCCGATAGTAGATTTTGTCAATCCGCCTCAACGTCGTTTTGTCAGTAAGTTCAACACTGCTTCTTACAACCATGGCTTATTTCTCTCCTATCAAAGCGACAACCGTGATTTGGGCAAGGATTTTTCCTTGCAGACTTGCTTAAAACTAATTGAGGAGATCGACTATGAGCTGATGACTGGTAAGCAGGCATTCCCTGATGCGTACAACCGTATTCTGTTTGACGTGCTTACACTGAAGGTAAACTATGAGTTGCCTAGGGGATTTAAGGCGCATCACAAGAAGTTTAAGAAATATCTGCGTTCGATTAAGCACATTTCTTTCAATTTTTTAGAACCGTTTCTCAATTTTGCTTACCTGTCTTTCAAACTACACCAATTTAAACAAGCGTCTAAGCAAATACCTGCGGAAGATTTCAGCGCATTACGGAATGATTTAGAGCAGATGCGCACCATTGAGCGAAAATGGCTGGAGACGAATGTCAGCGTTTTGGGTGAGGCTGTAAATTGACAAACGGGAACCATTTATTTACGTTTCTTACGTTTCACTAATAGCTGTTCGAGTGCCTCTAGACGTTCCTCATAAGGATCTTCCAAGAAGGCCGTTAATTTCATGACCACTTCCCATACTTCTAGTACCTCACTTGTTGCAACGGACACTGGCTTACCTGATTTTTTGTTTTCTGGACTCACTTTCAATACGTTACCATCACTCTTCAACCGTCCTTTACCAGCTAGGATGCCCTGTTGACAAACAAACAGATATCTCTTATTTGGCATTAAGCCAGTAAGCGATGATGAGGCACAAACGGCATAGTCACCACGATTTAGGCCTGGGGACAGGGCATCATTTAGCAATTCAAATGTCCGTCCCTTGCCATGAATTCCAGGCAGGGTTAATATTTGAAACGATTTATTCAAATCTGCTTGGTTCGTTTCAGAAATAACACATTTTAGGTAGGTACTGTACTGATCTTTTCCAATAAAAAGATTTTTTCCGAGCCCGATCAATGCCTCCTTGCCTTCAGCTACACTAGATAACTGACCGTCTACTGAATAGATTATATTTGAAGTCAGCAGACTAAACTGATCTTCAGTTAATTGCATCACGCCTTTGCCTTGCACTAGCCAATACGGATTTAATCTATACTTCGTCATCAAACCAGAAATTAAATTTGCAGATACCTTTACCTTTCCGCGTTCTACGTCTGACAATGATGCTTGTTTAATATCCAGTCCTTTAGACAGTGTTGCCTGAGTCATTTTCAACTCATTTCTAAAATGTTTTAATCTTTCGTTTTCAGATGTCATAGAATATTTCCGACTTTAATGTAGTAAAATTTCCATTATTGAAAAATTTGTAATACATTTGTCATGAGCAAAACGTCCACGCAGCGTTAGTCAACTATATATTCTAAATCAAGGGGGTACATTCCAAAAAAGCCCCCTTGACGTTAGTTGTTTACTTAGCATTTGAGGTTTGTCTTGTCATAGGATGAGGCAGACCTCTTTTTTCAAATGTATATTGGGTGCAATATGCAAAATTTAAATCGTTTTTTTCTGATTAGAATACGACTTTATAGTGTTTTTCCTATAAAAGCTGGAAGACGAGGGGCAAAAGACAGAAGACTGATGACGGAAGATGGTAATTCTACCCCAAACTCAATGCTTTAATTAAGCGAAAGTGGATTTTCTTGTCTTAAATTAACCCTCCTCAACATTTTTTCTGATCTTTAATCGAGTTAAGCCCCGAAGATTGACTCCAACTCAATAGAATTGTAAGCCATAATTCAGATTTCATCATAAATGTTCAACATGCAAAAACAGCTGTATCAGACAATCATTATAGTCCTAATTTTCTTGTTAGCCGCTTGTTCTGGCAACAATACTAAAACAGCAACGAACCTTCCATCAGCCAACGCAAAGCTTTTACCCGTTAATATAGAAAGTGGAAAGATAGAAGGCCAAAAACTAAAAATTGAATTCCCTTGTTTAAACATGGGCAAGATGGATTACTTTTCGATCACTATAATTGGAGATTCAGGCTATTCTAAAGCATTTTTAAAAAAAACAGATACAAAAATAGAAACAGATGAAAATGGTATTCCGATCTCAAAAATAATCATTGAATACCTAGCAGAAAAAAATCTAGAAACAATTGGGAACCTATTAATGCTACTTGAAGGAGAAGTTCATCCACAAAAATTTCAGAAAGTTGCATTCAAAAAAGAACAGGAGCTAAATGCTACAGATTGGTTGACACCCAGCTTCCAAACACCACTAGCAAAAACCCTAAGAGGAAACCGAGAGAACATCGATAAATGCTACGGATATCAGTGGCAAGAAAAATCAAACCAAACGATATTATTCAGAAAAGTAGCAATCAAAGGTCAATGCCAGACGTCTTCCACAAAAATTGATTTAAATAAGATGACCAACCAAACTTTTCAAGAATTCAACCTGCTAGAGAACACCGAAGCACAGATCTTGTATTGGAACAACCAGCTGGTATTTGTAAGCCAGGGAGAATACTCAGAAGCTGCAGCGAAACCAATGTATTCCTTCATCGCAAATGGTCAAACAAACTATATCACCTACTTTGGTGTAAAACGCAAGAATCTTTATGGATTATTGAATATCGAAGGCAAAACAATACGCCTAGACTTGTTTCCTAGTTGCTAAATAGTATTTACATAAAATTGATCAACAATACCCCACTATTGTTATTCTTACTTCTAGGATCCGTTAACGGCTGGTTTCCCTTAAAAATAAACAGGATGAAATCGTACACCACCCTTCGTATTCACCTCCAACGTGGGAAATGGGACCTTCAAGGAATTCAGCATCCCAAGCAAGACCTTCAACGCTTTTGAACGGGTTTTGATTCGTGAAAAATCAATATCAAACGAGAAATAGAATTGCCGATAAGGCTGATAATCCGGATCTGTGATCGAAAATGCATATCCGTCATCGTTACGCCAAGTAGTCCCGTAGCCAGCAAACACATTCTCAACACCATAACCGACACTCACATTCACCCATTTATAGATACGGGTCTTCGGTAAAAAAGAAGAGACATTCCCAGACGCCCATATAGTCAATCCGTTATATTCCTTTAACATTATAGCCGCTAGGCTCGTTCCGTACAGTTGATCAGCTCGTTCTTGCAAGGTTGTCGTGACATTCGGATCACTCCTAGAGGTCAATGTGTAATTAGGGTATCGAGGTTTGTGGACGGAATACTTCAATACAACCCGCTGTTCGTCCCACAGTGCTGCTTGGCTCACAAACAATGCAGAGCCTGCAGTATTAAAGGCGATGTCACCCCAAGACCAGCCCCATTTCTCTGAAAATCCGTCCATCGTTTCTAGGATGCCCTGCAACACCATGCCTGAAGTTGCTCCAATCCAGATTGATTTGCTTCGAGGTACGCCAGCCCAGTCATACATGCCCGCTGTCCACTTACTCTGAAAATAAGCAGAAAACAGATGGCCAGATTTGTCCAAATCTTTCCATTCTGCCCAATCATTAAAAAAATGAAATTTCGTTCGAGGGTAATCTGCATACCAAACTTGATCCAAAGCAATCGCTGCTCCAGTAACAGTTGTCGCATAAGCTGTATTCAACGACCAGAACCGCACCTTATTCAAGGAATCAGGAACCTGAAAAAATCGCAACCGATCCATATCCTGACCACTAGCAAACAGTGCAAACAAAAGAAATACTGAAATCAAATGGCCCCTTCGACTCATCATCTATATTGGGTTTATTAAATAAAGATATTCGTTCTTGGAGATTAGTGCTTAGCTGTTTTGTAATTGGCTTACAGACTTATGAAAAAGGTTACAGTTCTGCGAATCACTAAACACTAAAAAACTACCCTTGCAATGTCGCATGAGCTGAATCAAGCAATTCTCTAACTCCAGCTGCAGTAGGAGCTTGTGCATAAACACGCAGCACTGGTTCAGTACCTGAAGGGCGAATCATGATCCATTCATCATCACTAAAGATGTACTTAAAACCATCGATTGTTTGTACTTCTTTCACTGCACGACCTTGGAAATTAGTATAATAGTTTGATTTACATTTTTGAATAATATCCTTTTTTAACCGATCATTGATGTGTAAATCATCTCGATCATAGGCAAATTCGCCGACATAGGTATAAACCTCTTCGATTAATTCTTTTAAAGACTTGCCGGTTATTGCCATAAACTCAAGGATCAATAATCCCATCCAGATTCCGTCTCGTTCTGGAATGTGTCCTGCAGCAGCAATACCACCTGACTCTTCGCCACCTACAAGTACGTTTTCTTTTGTCATGATCTCAGCAATGTACTTAAAGCCAATTTTGGTGACTTCGCACTCTAGCCCAAATTGCTCACAAAGTTTTTGCATTTTCTCAGTTACGGAGAAGGTAACAATCACTTTGCCCGTTAGATTTTTATATTTTTTCAGATACAACAATAACAACAAGAGTATCCGATGAGAATCAACAAAATTTCCGTCCTCATCATACATCCCAATTCGGTCTGCGTCACCATCATTCGCTAGACCACAAGCGATTGAATCATCATTCTTTATGGTGTCTGACAGTTCCTGCAGATTTCTGTGAATCGGCTCAGGTGCTTGCCCGTAAAAAGAAGGATTGTGCTCGCAGTGCAGTAGAACTGTATTGGTCAGAATCCGCTTCAAGGCATCTTGCCCAGCGCCATACATCGCATCATAAGCAACCTTAATCCCTGAATTGTTGATTGCATCAAGATCAAAATTTGCTTTTACATGCTCAACGTACATATCTTCTAAATCGATATAATTCAGTAACCCTGCATCATGCATTTTTTGAAGGGAAGGCAGTTTCACATCCACTTCATCCGGAATTTCTGCTTCTACTGCAGCAATATCTGCAGGAATCGTTGGACCACCATAAGCAGATTTCAATTTATACCCATTATAAGAAGGAGGATTGTGACTAGCTGTAATCACAACACCGATATCTGATTTAGTTTTCACAACACCAAGGCTTACCATTGGAGTCGAAACTGGAATTTTAGCGAGGTTGACTTTAATACCATTCGCCCCAAACACTTGAGTGGCAGTTTCTGCGAACATAGCGCCACCAAAGCGGCAGTCAAACCCAATCACTACCTTGTCCATGTCGTTTTTCAACATAAAAGTAGCTGTAGCCTGCGTTATGCGTTTCACATTTTCAACTGTATAATCTTTTGCAATAATGGCTCTCCAGCCATCTGTTCCGAACTTTATACTTGCCATTTGTTTCTTTTTTTCGACGGCAAAGGTACTTAATCCCGAATTAATTAAAGAACTATAACTTTTTTTCATTTCCCTTTTTAAATTGTAGAATCAATTGAAGTGTTTTGTTTATATTCATCTCCAAGAATGACCTTAGAAACTATTTTATAATTACCTATACGAAGAATTTCCAAAATAGATGCAAGATTCCTACCGACATAAAGGATTAAGAAGAAGATTAATTGAATCCATCAAAGCAAAAGGAATCAAAGACTCAACAGTTTTAGAGGCGATGAACAAATTGCCGCGCCATTTTTTCCTAGACAAAGCCTTTGAAGAACTCGCCTATGAGGATAAGGCATTTCCCATTGCAGCAAATCAAACGATCTCTCAGCCCTTTACTGTGGCCTTTCAATCTGAACAATTAAGGATCAAGCCAAAAATGTCTGTTATGGAGATTGGCACTGGCTCTGGCTACCAAGCATCAGTACTTGCATTAATGGGTGCTCGAGTCTATACCATAGAACGTCAAGAAGACCTTTATCACTTTGCGAATAACATGTTTAAAAAGCTGAATCTGCCTCAAATCAGGACTTACTTCCGTGATGGCTACAAAGGCTTGCCCGAGTTTGCTCCGTTTGACCGAATCATTGTTACCGCTGGCGCAGCAGACTTACCCAAAGAACTTATTCACCAATTAAAAATTGGAGGCCTAATGATTGTGCCCGTTGGCGAAGGTGTACAAACCATGACACTTATAAAACGTACTTCAGAAAAAGAGTTTGCCCGCAAGGAGTTGCAGGAGTTTCGATTTGTACCGTTTCTTAAAGGTACAGTAGGTCGGAAGTAGACTGTTAAAAGGAAGAAGGGATTCGTGTCTACCCCTTCACCAACTGATCACTTGTTTTTCCAAATCGGCGCTCTCTGTTCTGAAAACTAATAATCGCTTCATAGAGATTATCCTTTCTGAAATCAGGCCATAATACTGGTGTAAAATACAATTCAGCATAAGCAATTTGCCAGAGCAGGAAGTTACTGATACGGGTTTCTCCGCTTGTTCTGATCATCAGTTCTGGATCGGGAATTCCATTTGTGGTAAGGGCTTGACTAATCGTATTCGCGGTGATATTTTCTGGATCAACAACACCAGATTTAGCTGCAGTGGCAATCTGTTTTACTGCTTCAGTGATTTCCCATCGAGCGCTGTAGTTAAGTGCAAGGACCAATGTCATACGATCGTTGTCCTTCGTTTTTTCAATCCCTTCAAGCAATTCTTTATAAGCCTTAGGTGGTAACTCTTTAAGGTTTCCAATTGCTTGTAAGCGGATTTTGTTTTTCATCAAGGTTTTAATTTCCTTGCGGATGGTCCCGACTAACAAAGTCATCAACGCATTAACTTCTTCGGCAGGGCGGCCCCAGTTTTCAGTCGAGAATGCATATAAGGTTAGATAATTCACCCCAAGTTCAGCTGCTGCTTCAGTGACTTCTCGAACAGCTTTGACGCCATTCTGATGTCCAAAAATTCTGATTTTACCTTTTTGTTTTGCCCAACGACCATTGCCATCCATGATCACTGCGATGTGCTTGGGCAACTTTTTTAAATCTATTTTAGATTTTAAATCCATTTAGAAGTATAATTGGCTTGATTTATTAAAGAATCAAAGATACAAAATAGTTTGAACCAATTAATAATTTGAATTGAGCAGTATCTTTAGGAATAGATCTTTAAGTTTTAACACAATTGTCAAATAAATTGAAATCCTAGAATGCGGTCGATTATTTCTCAATTATTCTCACAATGGTGATTTTACGATCAGTTTTATATTCCAAAAACAACTCTTCCTAATTAATTATCAACTAAATGTACATTTAAAATTAGATGCTTTATTATGTTTTATTGAAAAACCAACGAAGTCCTTTTTTTCATTATGTCATAGTTTTTAAGTAAATTTATAAGGATTGTTACAAAATTTTCCTCTACAATTTGTTTTGTGATTGATCAACCAATTTTATTCCGGCACTTAGAATTTTTTTACTTTTTCTTATCACTACTTTTATAGTTAACCATTTAGTAACGAGCCACATACGCCTCCTATAACTCTTTTTTATTCTAACAGAATACAAATTAAACTATTCTATGAAATTCCATTATTTAAAGTTTATAGCCCAAGTATTTTTATTCCTTTGGTTTCAATCAGCTTCCGCAAATGGTTCTTGGAAAGTCCTGAAAACAGGTGCTGGTGGTTGGATGACAGGAATGAACATTCACCCAACTGGAGAACCCGTTTATGCCCGATCAGATGTAGGAAGTGCGTATCGATGGGACGAAGCGACCAAAGAGTGGACAAATATTGTCAATGCAGACAATGTCCCTGCCTCCGATCTTCATTGGTCAAAACAGTATGGAGTGTTAAGTCTTGTGTCCGCCCCAAGTAATAAGAATATTGCTTATATGGCCTATTACAACTGTATCTACAGAAGTACCAACAAAGGGGATACATGGACACGAACCGCATTCCCCAATGTTTTCATGCCACCAAACGACGATAAAAGTAAGTATTCCGGTGAACGCATTGCCGTTGACCCGGTGAATGAAAATGTCGTTTATTTTGGTTCAATCAACAATGGTCTGTATGTCACTCAAAACGGAGGGCAAACCTGGAACCAGATTGGAGCAATCCCGCTCGGAACAACAGACCGCGGAGTATCACAATTGTTATTCGACCCCTCAGGTGGATCAACAAACGGAAAATCAAATGTCATCTACGTCGTAGTAGATGGTGCAGGAGTCTACAGAAGTACCAATGGAGGTTCGACATGGACAAACATCTCCAATGGAATCGGTATTACTACTGCACAATTTGGAGACGTTGATATTTCTCCAAACGGCATGTTTTATACTTGCGTATCTGATGGTGGATCAAATCATGCTATAAAAAGATATTACAATGGCACCTGGTCTACAGTAACTCCCCCTACCAGCTTGTTACTGAATGATATTGCCTGTGACCCGACAAACTCAAACAGAATCTTTGCCAAATCACTTGGCGGTGGACCATTCTTTAGTTCTACCAACGCCACAGCAGCCTCTCCGTCCTGGAATTCACATACGCACAGCAGAGATTATAACGCCTCAGATGTTAAATGGCATGCCTGGACAGAACACGGCTGGATCTCAGTGGGTGAAATGGTAGTCGATCCTGTACAAACCAACAGACTCTGGCTGGCAGAAGGCGTAGGCGTATTCAGAACTACTGATATCTATGATGGTGATATGGGGTGGATAAGCGTCTCAAATGGTCAGGAACACATGGTGAGTAACGACTTGGTTGTTTTAAACAACAATACACTCATCCAGGCATTTTGGGATCGCCCAATGTTTGTAAGAGATCCCAGTAATCTGGATGACTACCCGGTAAGACATTATCCAAGTTCGCGCTTCAGTTCTACTTGGGATATGGGAGTTACTCCTGCTGACCCAAACTTTGTAGTCGCCATTACAGAAGATCATCGTTATTGCTGCTACGCTGACGGTTTACATAGAAATTCAGGATATTCTATGGATGGAGGACAAACATGGACAAGATTCGGCTCCATGCCAGACCCTACGAATGACTATGGCATCTTTGGCAATATTTCTGTTGCATCAAATGACATTAACAATATCGTTTGGTTGCCTACTGGAAACAGAATGCCTTTCTATTCTACCAATAGAGGAGCTACTTGGACCCAAGTAACCATTCCTGGAAATTCTGGCAACTGTTGCATTACAGCTCCTTGGTTTATACGAAAAGTCCTTGTTGCTGACAATGTGTTAGCGAATACTTTTTACATTTATGACTTTGGAAATGGTAAGGTTTACCGTTCTACGAATGGCGGTGCTTCTTGGACAACTCGCTCAAGTACCTTGCCTGCATATGCCTATCATGCAAAACTAAGAGCCGTGCCCGGAAAAGCAGGTCATTTAATCTTTTCAAGAGGGCAGGAACAAGCCGAAGGAAACATGAAGGGCATCTATCATTCAACCGATGGTGGAGCAACTTGGAATCTCCTTTCAAACACCGATAAAACCTTGAATGTCGCCGTTGGAAAAGAGGCACCAGGTTCGAATTATCCAACGATCTATATTCATGGCAATGCCAATGGAGTTTTTGGTTTTCACAAGAGCACGGATCAAGGAGCTACTTGGACACAAATCGGAGACTATCCGACGGGAATTTACGGTTGGTCTAAAGTCATGGTTGCAGATCCATTCAAATATGGAAGACTCTATGTGGGATTTGGAGGCAATAGTTTTGTTTATTTTGATATCAATTCAAATTGCCCAGTTGCCGGAACCCCTTGTGATGACAACGATCCTAAAACCACGAACGATGTAGAAGATGGAAATTGTAATTGTGCTGGAACATGTCCTGCAGCAGGTACGCTTTGTGACGACAATAATCCGGCAACAACTGATGACAAAGAAGATGGTAATTGCAATTGCGTTGGCGTGGCTTGTCCAATAGCAGGAACTGTTTGTGATGATAATAACCCGAACACTACAGATGATAAAGAAGATGGCTTCTGCAATTGTTCAGGCACCCCTGTTGGTGGTGGCAATTGTAATGAGTTTACAACGAATGGCTCCAAAATTATCAATCCTTGCGGCACAGAATTCTTTGGCGTAGGAATGAATGCAGCCTTTAATGTATTAGCAGGTCCTTTTATCTTTCAAGCCCTTGACAATAGACCAGGACCTTGTAATTCTGCATTTGATATTTGGCCTGGACAAAATAACTTTCAAAATGGCACCGAATGTTACCCTGGAGGAGGAGTAAATACGTTCGATGTTTGGAGTCCTCAACTTAATAGTGTTACCACTGTTCCAGATCGTTATTATGCTATGAATGGAACACTTACACAAAGTGCCATTAACGCAGGCATAACTCAACCAGCAGATCATTGGCATCAAAATATTCTTAGGGCAAATATTATATGTGAAGGCGCTCCGACACCTCCTGGTCCCTCTGATATTATAGCAGCCACTATTCCTGCAATCCAAGAAGCTCTAGATGCTGGGATGGTTGTAATGGCTGACATGCACAGTACTACAGCACAAAATCTTACGCCCAATGCTGCATGGAATGCACCAACAAGTTCTTTTTCCGGTAAATTTGGTTGTTCCATTGAAGTATTTGATGCAATTGTGACTCAATTTAAAACAGATGGCAATGCTACAGGACAAGGAAATGACCCTGTAAAACAAGGATATGTGTGGTTGGAGCCGTCCAATGAACCATGGGATGGAGCAAGTGGTTTTTGCCCATCGCAAGATTACCTTAATACGCAAACGTTTTTTATACGGCGAATTCGAAACTACCATAATGCGGAAAACATCATTGTTATTGACATGCACAATTGGGCGCAATCCCTCAATTCCTTAGCGGGTGGTTGTTATGACAGTTGGTGGACCTCGCTTAAAAACCACCCATCTGGTGACTTGACTAGAAACGTAGTCCTGTCTTGGCACAACTATGGTGCGCAAGCGGCTGGTGGAAGCTATACCTATGCAGACATGGACAATCAGTTAAACACCATTTTAAACACAGGGACACCAGGTGGTTATACCTATCCAATTATTGTAGGAGAATACGGTCAAGCTGCTCAACCTGGAACAGGAAATGCGGGTCCAGATCAATGGAACAGAAATGGCTTTGAATACATGATGACAAACATTCATGGTCAAGCACTTGCTGATAAATACAACATCAACCCTATTGTTTGGAATGCATCTGGGGATGCCAGTAATTGGACATTGTACAAACTGACAAGAGGACCAGCAGCAGCTACGAATGATGGGCTAGGCATTCCATTTTGGGATATTGAATCAGGTAGCGATCCTTACCTTGAGCCAATGGGTGTTGCCCACTGGAATATATCACATTCCATTTCAAGTAAAAATACTCCGTGTCCAATCGTTTGTGGAAATTGTCCTCCTGCAGGTACAGCTTGTGATGACAATGATCCAAACACAATCAATGATGTAACGGATGGATTCTGCAACTGTGCTGGCACTCCTATCGGCATTCCTAGTTCAGGCATCTGTCAATTTGATTTGCCTCCTGTCCTCGATGGTGCTGATAATGAATGGCCCACTGATTCAATATTTACCCCTTCAATTGTGTTGGGTGGAACTGTTGCTGGCCCAAGCGATCTCATGGCTGAGTTTAGGTTAGGATGGGATGAGAACTATCTTTACGTCTTTGGAAAAGTAACTGATGATGCCTTGTTAAACGATTCTCCAAACCCTTGGAATGATGACTGTTTTGAGGTATACATTGATGGTGGGAACGAAAAGGGAACTACTTATGACGGGAATGACTTCCAGTTAATGTTCCGATATAATGACCCAGTTGCTTACAATTTCCCTAACGGCCCTGCTAATCCTGCGGGACTTGATTTTGCAATGGTTCCTACGAATTTAGGATATAATGTTGAAATCCGTGTCAGTTGGGCATTTATAGGCATACCTCCAATGACAAATGGTGGGAAAATAGGTTTTGATGTGCATGTTAATGACGATGACGATGGCGGAGACCGAGATAAATTTATTGCTTGGAATGACGATTTAAATCTAGCGTGGACCAATCCTTCCGTGTTTGGAGAAATTTTGTTTGAAGACTGCCAGTCCGCTGGCTACATTACTCCAGACATTTGCTTATGGATGGAAGGTGCATATGATTACAATACCAATCAAATGACTTCCTTATTGACCCAGCGAAACTTGCTTCCAGTAGCACAACCATATAATACTCCACCATGGAACTATGCTGGTAATGAAGTCATGCCGAATTTGCCTGTTACAACTGTTGATTGGGTAAAAGTGAGTTTTAGAACAACACCATCAAAATCCTCTGAGGTATTAGCTACTGCAGCCCTGCTTCAGGAGGATGGTTGTCTGTTATTCCCAGATGAGGACTTCTTCCCAGAAAATCTTGGTTTGTCGTTTTATGTTGTTGTAGAACACCGAAATCACATAGGCATAATGTCTCCTACATCTATCAATATCAACCAAGGCACATTCACATACGACTTTAGAAATTTGGACAGTTATTCGAATGGCAGTCAAGGACAAAAACTAATTGGTACTGCAACATGGGCTATGTTTGCTGGAGATGGAGACCAGTTGCTCGACGTAAATGGATACGACATTAACGGCGTGGACAATGCAAGCTGGTTGCCTCAAAATGGTGGCTTCAATGTCTATGGTTATGCCGACTATAATCTGGATGGTGATGTCTCTGGTATGGACAAAATATTATGGTCCGCAAACAATGGTATCTATTCTTCTTTAGACAGATAAGAACATAAGAAAATAGTAGGGGCGAATGAAAATTCGCCCTGCTCTCTCTGCAAATTTCTAAAACAAAAATCACATGAAGACTAACTATTTATATACTCTACTAATTCTTGCCGTTTTATTATTCTGTGCCCATCCAATGATGGCTCATGATTGCCCTGCTGCAGGCACTCCTTGTGATGATAATGATCCATTGACTTCAAATGATCTGGAAGATGGGAATTGTAACTGTAAAGGTATAAAGCTTTGTACCACGGGAACCATTCAAGCCAAAGGACCTACTGGAGCTACAAGAAACCCATGGTCGATGACTACTCAACAATATGAGCTGTTTGAAAACACCCCTGTTTCAGCAATTAATGCGATGCCAGGAACACACCCAACCTACGGTGCATTGCCGTTGCCAGATGTGTCCTTTTACACAAACTATCCTGATAATGGACCAAGCCCTAACGGAATACTAGGCCAGTTTAGATTTCTAGCCGCTCCTTCACATTTCCTTAAAGATGATCCTATTGTGTTTCCCAATCAACCTGGTGCTTCTCATCTTCATATGTTTTTTGGTAATACTCGAGCAGATGCATATAGCGAAGTTGGGACGGGTAGTCAGAATGACTTGTTGGTCAAAGGGGCAAGTACTGTTCAAGGAGGTAAGGGAGCAAATCCTTCTTCTTATTGGATACCAGCAATGGTTGATGGGCCGCTAGGAGGATGTGGAAGTGAACGAAAAATTATTGTTCCTGATGTCATTACTGTCTACTATAAGTCAAGAAAACTCTATGCTATGAAGATGGTACCGCAAGGACTCCAAATAATAGGCGGAAATTTACCCCATAATTCTAATGGTAATGGCATGGTTCACAACATGACGATTAAAAACAGTGGTGGAGGTAATTTTAGAGAGGGTGCTCGATGGGGCTTTTACAATAATGGAACAATTGCCGAAGGCCAATCGACGATTCCCCAAACCAACCCCAATGGATACAAATATATCCGAGCTGCTATTGGCTTTCCTCAATGTTTTAAGGCGAACCCAGATGGATCTTTTGTATTCAGCTCTCCTAATAACCTTAGTCATCAACATCTATTGGAAGACTCAGGCGGATGGAACAGAGACGACCTAGACTGTCCAGGTTCTCACCCAAACCGTATTGCAAAAGTTGAAATTCTTATTGACTATCGTTGGCCAGCAAATGGTGATGTTAGCGGTTGGCGACTATCTTCTGATATGGGTGCCGACACGGATGCTAAAGTAGCTCACCCAGGAGGAAGTTTACATGGTGACATCCTTTTTGCTTGGAACGATAAAGTACAAAAAGCCTGGAAAGATGAGTGTATGGATCCAAATGATCCACGCAACTGTTCCCTTGGTCAGACGGGAACCAATTGGAATTTAGATCGAATTGAAAATACCAGTACAATAACAAACATGATTTATTATGGCCCAAATAAAGCTTTAATCGACCCTTATGATTGCGGTAGCTGTCCTCCTGCAGGAACACTTTGTGACGACAATGATGCTGCCACTGTAAACGATGCTTATGATAACAACTGCAATTGCACAGGCACTTGTATTACAGCAGGAATAGCTTGCAATGATAATGATCCAGATACCGTGAATGACGCATGGGATGGCAATTGCAATTGTGCCGGAACCTGTATTACTGCAGGAACAACTTGCGATGACAATGACCCAGATACCGTGAATGATGTTTGGGATGGTCAGTGCAATTGTGCGGGCTCCTGTGCTCCTCTAGGAACACCTTGTGATGACAATGACCCAACTACTAATAATGACGCATATGATGGCCTTTGCAACTGCATTGGCATCTTTGTTCCAGGTCAAGGGATTTGTCAATTCGATAGTCCGCCAGTATTAGATGGATATGATAATGACTGGTCTGCAGATTCTATTTTAATTGTGAACAAAGTGTTGGGTGGTTCAATAGCCAATCCTGCTGACCTTAGTGCTGAGTTTAAATTAGGATGGGATGAAAACTACCTTTATATCTTTGGAAAAATAACGGATGACATTCTGCTCAATGATTCACCCAATCCTTGGAACGATGATGCTTTTGAGTTATATATTGATGGTGGGAACGAAAAAGCCACGAGCTATGATGCGAATGATTTCCAATTAATGTTCCGATACAATGACCCTGTTGCTTATAACTTCCCTAATGGCCCTGCCAATCCAACAGGGCTCGATTTTGCAATGATTTCTACCAATTCAGGATATAATGTTGAGGCCCGAGCTAGTTGGGCATTCCTAGGAATTCCTCCTGTTACTGAAGGCAGTAAAATTGGATTAGATGTTCATGTGAATGATGATGACGACGGTGGTGCACGGGACAAGTTCATTTCTTGGAATGATGATCAGAATCTAGCCTGGACCAACCCTTCTTTTTTCGGAGAAGTTTTGTTTGAAGACTGTCAGCCTGCTTTCATAACACCTAACATTTGCTTATGGATGGAAGGGGTATATGACCCTAGCACCAATAAGATGACGACTTTATTAAATCAACGGAATCTATTACCATTAACGCAACCGTATAACAATCCACCATGGAATTATGCAGGTTCAGAAATGGTCAATAATTTCCCCTCTCAATCAGTGGACTGGGTAAAAGTAAGCTTTAGAACAAATCCTTCTAAATCTTCTGAGGTCTTGGCCACTGCAGCCATTTTACAAGAAGATGGGTGTTTGGTTTTTCCCGACCCAGATTTCTTTCCTGAGCATCTTGGCTTGTCATTTTACGTTGTCGTTGAACACCGAAATCATATTGGAGTGATGTCTCCAACTTCAATAAATGTCAACCAAGGTACATTAACTTATGACTTTAGAGATCTTGACAGCTATTCTGGGGGAGGTCAGGGACAAAAATTGGTTGGCACAGGTACCTGGGCAATGTTTGCTGGAGATGGGGATCAATTACTAGATGTAAACGGATACGACATTAACGGAATTGACAATTCCAGCTGGTTACCTCAAAATGGAGGATTCAATATTTATGGATATGCGGATTATAATCTGGATGGTGATGTTTCTGGAATGGACAAGATACTTTGGTCAGAGAATAATGGCGTCTATTCCACTTTGGATAGATAACTAGATCAAATTCGATTGGTGGCCAGGGACAAAAACGAATAGCAACAGTCACTTCGACAAAGTTTGCTGGAGATGGGATCAATTACTAGCTATGAATGGTTATGTCATCAATGGTATAGACAATGCAAGTTGGGTTCCTCAGAATCGTGGCTTTAATCTTTATGGCAATGTAGATTATAATCTAGATGGGGAGGTCTCGGGAATGAACAAAATACTGTGGTCGGTGAACAATGGTGTGTATTCTGCTTTAAGCAGATGATAGAACCGTTTAAAAATTAAATGAATTATGAATTTCAAGAAGTTTTACCTCCTAATTTTAAATTGTTTCTTTATCTCAATAGGAAATCTTTTTAGTCAATGCACTGGTACAACAGTTAATGTTGTCCCTCCTGGTAATAACCTAAAAGCACTCGTAAATAATGCAGCACCTGGCACCTGCTTTTATTTTCCGAATGGGAACTATAGTTTTGGAGAAATCCAGACCAAGAACAATATGAAATTTATTGGCCAATCACGTCAAGGTGTTCAAGTAAATGGGGCTGGTTTTCAAGACGGATTCTATGGCGCAACTTCTAATGTAGAAATAAAGAACATGACCTTTAGAGGCTATGATAATCCTTACAATTATTACATGGATAGGCAAGGACCAATACGCGGAGCGGAGTTGGACAATTGGGGTCCAGGTAGAGCAGATGGATGGACGATAGACAATGTAGAATGTCATAATAACCTTGGATCTGGCATCACCGTTGGTCATAACTTTACTATTACGAATTGTATTTTACGAGACAACAATGTTACTGGTATCGGCGGTGATGATATTGTAGGGGGATATTTTTACAATAATAACATTTACAATAATGGCTTTCTTGGAGCAGGAGGCCTTTCAGTAAATGGTGCAGGAATCAAAATTACACAAGCAGGTTCTCCTCAAAACCCCGTTATCATAGACAACAATCAAGTAAACAATAATAGATTAGGAATATGGGCGGATATCGCTTGTCACGGTTGGATCATAGAAAATAATTATGTTAGTGGGAATGAAGGTCCAGGAATATATTATGAAGTATCTGATAATGCAACGATTAGAAACAACACCTGCATTGGTAATTCTGCTAATTGGTCCAACCTTCCTAATGATTGGGCCATCGGTCAAATTCTCGTCGGTTCATCCAAGGATATTCTGATTGAAGGAAACACGCTTGACCAAGCTCGAGCGGGTATCGTTGTGAGAAATACGCGAAGACCTTGGAATTCGCAAGAAGCAGCTTCTTGGCAAGGTCTCGCGGTTACCCTTGTGCCATCAAATGTTATGGTTCGATTTAACAACATCATTTATTCAGTTGAGAATGGGGTAGCAGATGCTCAATCAGGACTTGGTCAGATGCATGACAACAATTCTAATATCCAATTTGTATGCAATCAATATGGCAATCCTAACGCTGTAAAATTTTATTGGATTGGCGGTCAGCAATATACGCTAGCACAGTGGCAATCAGCTGGACGAGATTTGTGTTCCGTAGTCGATAACGATGGAGATGGTACCTTGTCAGACACGGATCCAGATGACAACAACCCTTGTATTCCTTCAAATATTGTACTTGCTTGTGACACTGACAATGATGGAGTTCCAGATGGAAACGACCAATGTCCCGGCACAAATGACGCATTGATAGGAACCGCTTGCAATGACAATGATCCCTGTACAATAAATGATCTGTATGATAACGCCTGCAACTGTACTGGAACATTCGAAGATTCAGATGGTGATGGGATTTGTGATACTCAGGATACCACCCCATTTCACTTAATGTGTCAATTCCAACATCCACCTGTATTGGACGGACTTGACAATGAATGGACAACGATTGACCCTATTCAATTGGAGACTGCCATTGGAACTATTGCAAACAACGCCGATTTAAGTGGTTATTTTAAAGCAGGGTGGGATAATAATTATTTGTATGTTTTTGGAAAGGTGAATGATAATACCCTTATCAATGATTCTCAAAATCTAGTCTATAAAGATGACGTTTTCGAAGTGTTTATTGATGGTGGAAATGAAAAATCATCCTCCTACGATGCAAATGATCATCAATTGATGTTTCGAGTAAATGACCAATCCGTGCATTACTGGTCAAATGGATCCACCAATCCGCTCGGGGTAGATTTCGTAAGACAAAACACCAGTTCAGGATACAGCATTGAGATTCGAATTGCTTGGTCATTTATTGCTGTTCAGCCCCTAAATCCATACGATATCGGATTTGACATTCACTTGATTGACGATGATGATGGTGGAGATTCAGACAAGAAATTGACCTGGGTAGATAAAACAAATCAGGCCTATCAAAACGCTTCATTATTTGGAACGCAATCCTTATCATCAAACTGTATAACAACGGCATACATTACTCCAGATGTTTGCCTTTGGATGGAAGGCGTTTATGACCACAATTCAAATCAACTGACAACCCTGTTGAATCAACGTAATTTAATTCCTACAGCTCAACCATACAACCAACCACCTTGGAATTACCCGGGTTCTGAGACGATGTCTAACATGCCTTTACAATCCGTAGATTGGGTGAAAGTGAGCTTTAGAACAAATCCCTCAAAATCTTCAGAAGTACTGACCACTGCTGCCCTATTACAAGAAGACGGTTGCTTAGTTTTTCCAGAGCCGAGCTTCTTTCCTGAAAGTCTTGGGTCTTCGTTTTATATCGTTGTAGAACACAGAAATCATATCGCTGTCATGTCGCCTACAGCAATAAATGTCAACCAAGGCGCCTTGACTTACGACTTTAGAGATGGGGACAGTTATTCCAATGGTGGTCAAGGGCAGAAACAAATTGCTGCAGGTGTCTGGGCTATGTTTGCAGGAGATGGAGATCAATTACAAGACATAAACGGATATGACATTAATGGGATAGACAATGCCAGTTGGACTCCTCAAAATGGAGGGTTCAACGTTTACGGCAATTCAGATTATAACCTGGATGGTGACGTCTCAGGAATGGACAAGATACTGTGGTCTGCAAACAATGGTGTTTATTCTTCCTTGGATAGATGATTTAAATTGACCTTGGCTTGCTACTGAATAGACGGTCTAGAGACAACCCTAGGTCGATTTGATTCTGAAAGGCTTCAAACTCTTCAATTTGCAGTTACTTATTGCATAATGTAGTTTAAATCAATAGCATCAAAGGCTTCGAATAATCGAATGACACAAACTCCCAAACAGTGATGCAAAATCAGTGTTTAATAATTCTCGAAACATGCAAAACTTTTAAGTCTTTATCAAGTAACTGAATTAGGTAAGACCCTTTTTCTAATTGACTTACGTCTAATTGACTCTTTTCTTCAGTGATTGCCTGGTTTATCATTTCTCTTCCTAGCAGATCGTAAAGCCGAGCTGTTGAAACTGACGCATTAGAAGGCAACTGGATGAAGTTAGTGACTGGATTTGGAAAGATTGAAAAAGATTCTTTAGTGATATCCTCTGAATCTGTAAGCTGTACCATTGCAGTATAGGAATTAGTAATGACGGAATTCGTACTATCTGCGACGTTATAAATACGAAGATCTACAGTGCCAGTCCCAGCAGTTGAACTAGGAACAAACCAAATTGATAGTATTGACATTTCTCCTGGATTAATACTAAATGTTTCTGAATCGACTGTAGGAGCGTAACATCCATTTTTGTCGCAAACAGCATTATCCCAAACAGCTGGAATTTGAACATTGATCCGTTCCCAACGCACATCCATTACAGAATTAGTGTTGTTTGTAACGAAGCTTTCGATTTTAACAAACAAATCTGATGGCAATCCAGTGCCAGAAGCAGGACTTGGGCTTACGATAATACTTTGCGCGCAAAGCAAGCAGGAATAAGCGAAAAACAATGTTAATAAGAAGTATTTCATTAGATGTATTTTTTGAATTAATGCTATTTAATAGTCCTGCTATAGTGCTAGAACTGATATGCTGTTAATTAATGTTGTTTCTATTTAAACCTTATACGGCTTGAAACCAATGAGGTTACCTTTATTGCAATGGGAAAATTTATCGTTCTAAAGTAGAAAAAATTCCATTATTCCCATTCCATAATATTTTATCTGCTCCGTTGATATCGCCATCCAGATTATAATCCCATTCCAAATAAATGTTGAAGAATCCATTATTGGGATTCCATAGTGTATTGTCTTGACCATTAATGTCAAATCCTACTGGTTGATTAAGTTGATCGCCATCTCCACCAAACAGCCCCCATACTCCCAGGGTAAGTTCCTTCTGACCAAATCCCAAAACATAACTGTTCTCATTTCTAAAATCATAGGAGAGCTTGTTATTAACGATTGATACAGGGCTCGAAGACATTGCTCCAATATGATTTCGATGTTCAACGACCACATAAAAGGAATTGCCCATGCTGGGGTTGAGCACTCGTGTATTTGGGAAAAACATGGAACCGTCTTCTAGCAATACAGCAGCAGTAGCAGCGACTTCTGTACTTTTAGTCACACCCGTCCTGAATGATACTTTTACCCAATCAACTGTATTTGTTGGATAATCAGCGGTGCTCCACCCTTGGCCTTCTGTTCCTGGATAATTCCACGGTGGGCTAGAGTATGGCTGAAGGGAAGGCAGTAAATTCATTTGTAGTAACCGAGCCGTCATGCTGCTTTTACTCTGATTGTAAGCCCCTTCCAACCACACCTTTACATCAAGTTCAGTATCCGGTAACATCAATTCACTAATAGGAAGTGTTTCAGCATTCAACACCTCATGATTGTTGATGTCGTTAGCGTCATAACTCGTTACAAATGCAACCAAATAGCTATTTCCAATATCATAATTTGCTGGAATCGTATAGGTAAATGATTGTGTATAGTCCGTATTTACAACAGGTGTCATTGGAATAGAACCTGTTGTTCCCCAAGTATCAGAAATTACTGCACGTGTTACATTCTTATGAACATAATTTGTAATTGGATTTCCCATGTTATACAATGGACTCGACGGATTGGTGTTTGCATAATTTGCTTGATTGTACCCTTGTGTATTTGGAACTGAAACATCTGTCTCTACAAAAAACAAATTCACTCTTCTGTCATCTGCACCAAGTGCATTATAAAAATTAGAAGTGACGTCTACCATAATCTCACGGGTAGTCTCATTGTAGGTGCCTGATATGGAGACTGAGACATCAGCAGTCGCAGCAGTTTGACTAGTAATGAGCGTGTTCCATGAACCAGAACTCACAGCCACTTTACTTTGATTTGAGTATTTCTTTCTGTCAATGGTGGCTCGAGGTGCACTGTTTGTGTAATTATTATAATAAGCATCGATATCTGCGGTATGCATAGCATCCGAAATCACCCACGGACTATGATGCGCAACCCATATTAGATTCGGGTTCATCGATTCATAATTAAGAAGATCTACCGTAGCTATTGGACAATTCCCACAATAGGCTGAGGTAAACTTTTCAACAAGAACTTTCTTCACTGGTGCTTGACTATATAGAGAAGAAAACGTTAAAAAAACAAGGAGAAGGAATGGTATTCTTTTCATGGCGATTAGCTTTAAACTACCCAAATTTAAATAGTTCCTTTTACTTAAACTGTCGTGCATTGACAAATAGAGATTTTAGTAAAAGACTCCCCTTCTAGTCGCTACTATAAGTCCACTTTAATAAGTTGACAAATGCAACAATGAGGATCACTAAAAAAATTAGAAACGGAACTAATTTACTAAAGCTTATTGATCCTGCTATAAGACTTGGAATTAGTTGCAGACTATTCCATGCGACGACAAATAGTAATGAAAACAATAGAATTCGAACAATGCGCTTAGGTGTCATAATGTGTTTTTTTATAAAAATATTCTAATCTAGGTTTGACTTCATTATTGAATTAATCCCCACTCATTTCTTCTTATTTCCTTCCAAAGTCTTAACATAATCTACTGCTGCTTGAGTAAACGCTGGCCATCGATCGACATAATCAAAAGGAACTAAGGTCCAGCCTTTCATTTCACGTCCTCCTGAAGGAGCAAAGACCTTTGTGCCATCTAGACTTAGAGCATCGGCTTCCGCTTCACCACGTAATTTAAAAACCATGTGGTTCTTCCAAAACAGAACAGCTGCCTTATTATTATTTTCTGTTTTTAGACAAAGTGCTCCAAACATCTTCCCTTTCTTAATACCTGCCTGCAGTTCAGCAATTTGATGATAGTGTTCTTCAGGAGTCATGATTTTAAATTTGATGTAATATAAAAAAACTACAACTTATTATTCGATAAGGTTTCCTCAATTCTTTACGGTATCAATTCCTAAATAGGCTAAGCGTTAGCTTATACTTAAAAGAATAAAAATGGAGCAACTTCGTTTTATTATGAAAAAGTATCTTACATTAATCAAGCATTTTGAATTAGAATTCATAATTATCTATTTTGAAAAACAGAACAGCCTACTTCATTCTATTCCTACTTATAAGTGCAATACTGCTTGGTATTTTTCAAAACTTCTTTATCACTGGAGTTGCTTGGAATCTGTTGTTTTACCCAATCCAATGCTTTGCAGCAATAACCGCTTGGAAAAACAAACACAGCAAGTCAGTTTCCCGTTTATCACTTATCCTTCTACTCTTTTGCCTTGGTCAGTTAACTTGGAATGCAATCAGCAATGAACGCACAACACCATCTGACAACCCAACCCAGATAAAAGTAATGACGTACAACCTTTACTTCAAAAACAGGAATTCAGAAAGCTCGATTAAAGTTATTCGTAATGCAAATCCTGATATCTTGTTTGTTCAAGAGCTTACCTCCGCCTGGAAAGCTATACTAGAAAAATCCCTTGGCAAACAATACCCTTACCACAAAACAAAACCGCAAGAAGGCACACACGGAATCGGCATCTACTCTAAATACCCACTAAAAGGAAGTACCTTACTAGTAAACAGAAACAAGTTACCCTACGCTCAACTATCAGAAATCAAGATTAAAGGAAAGCGAATTCAGTTGGTGAATGTCCATTTGGCATCGCCAGCAGTAGCCGTTGAAAACAGGGATCGGTTTGCTTCACTTTATTGGCAAAACTACAAGCAAAGAGCAAAAGAACTAAATAAGATATCAGCCATCATCCACCGAGATAAAGGGCAATTCGAAAGTCAGCTACTCGTAGGTGATCTCAATACATTATTTGTAGAACCGATATTCCAATCACTTAAAAAAGACTGGGTAAACACCTATCAGAAATGCGGTGGCGGACTCGGTTTAAATTTCCCAAATTCTAGCAGGTCAAAACCAATAATGACACTAGACTATATCATGGCAAGAGGAAAAGTCAATTGCATTGAAGCATCTGTTTTGAAAGGAGGCAACTCCGATCATTTGCCTATCCTAGCAGAATTAGAACTGTAGGTAAGTTCCAAGCAAAACTGCTTCGAAACTGCTTATTCGAAATTCCCTTCCTATCCATGCGTTCTAGTAAACTCCTTCATCAAGTCCACCAATACCTGAACACTTGATTTTGGCATTGCATTGTATATAGATGCGCGGAAACCGCCGACAGACCGATGTCCTTTAACTCCCGAAATATTGGCTTCAGTACATGCTGCTAGAAAAGCAGATTCTAAATCTTTGTTTTCAAGAACAAACGTCACATTCATCAGTGATCGGTCTTCACTAGCAGCAACACCTTTGAACAATGGGTTGGAGTCAATTTCGTTGTACAACAACCCCGCTTTTGCTTCATTGTTTGCTTGCATTGCTTCTAGTCCACCTTGAGCTACAATCCACCTTAAAGTAAGCAGACAAACGTACACAGGATAAGCCGGTGGTGTATTAAACATACTGTTTTTAGCCACGTGCGTTCTGTAATCAAGCATCGTAGGGATACTGCGATCAGTTTTTCCTAGTAAATCTTCATTTACAATCACAAGTGTAGTACCTGCGGGTCCAAGGTTCTTTTGAGCACCAGCGTATATCACTCCAAACCGTTTGTAGTCGATCGATTTACTGAAAATGTCGGAACTCATATCACAGACGATTGGGACGTTGGTATCCGGATAATGCTTGATCTGTGTTCCGCAAATCGTATTATTGCTTGTAAGGTGAAGGTATGCCGAGTCTTCCGGTATCTCATATCCTTTGGGATAATAAGAAAATCCTTTGTCTTTAGAAGAAGCAATCTCCTTTACCGTACCGAAGTTACTGACTTCTTTAATGGCTTTAGTAGACCAGGTACCTGTATTCACATAACTAGCAGATCCGCTTTGCGGTAATAAGTTCATAGGAACCATGTAAAACTGAGAGCTAGCACCACCTGTAAGGAACAATACTTTGTAGTTGTCTGGTAGATGATATAACTGTTTAACAAGTTGCTGTGCTTCTTCCATTACTGCAGTAAATTCTGCACTCCTATGCGACATTTCTAGGATAGATAAACCAACACCTTGAAAGTCTTTTACAGCTTCTGAAGCTTCTGCTAAAACTGATTGTGGAAGGATGGCAGGGCCTGCACTAAAATTATGCTTTTTCATGGTCTTATTTTTATGCGGCAAAGCTACAGTTTTTATTAATTAGATGAAACCTATAAAGCTGTTTTCTTTTATAAAATAGAATTGAACGACTTCTTCTTATTTTATAATCTCGCACCTTTAGTGCTGGAGTGGTTTCGACTACTCAACCCCAAGGCACAACGAAAGGCAAGCCTGCCTGCTGCACGACGGAAGGCAAGCTATAATAGTGCTGCCTTTTCAAGGCTTTTCCAACCCCTGTCTTTAGTCTTCTGTCTTTCTCAAAAAAATCGTAGTTTCGCACTCGGATTCACCCAAATTAAATATTCAAAGTCAAAAACTTTAATGAACATTAAGCACTTAGCTCCTTTATTTCATAATACTTCAAAGCATGGAAAGCGTGAATGGCGCACTGATGTGATGGCAGGAATTACGGTTGCTGTAATGCTTGTTCCACAAGGAATGGCTTATTCAATGTTGGCGGGAATCCCTCCAATTTATGGACTTTATGGCGCGTTTATTCCCTTGCTATTATATGGAATTTTCGGTGCCTCTCGACATTTAGCTATTGGTCCAGTCGCTATTTTTTCGTTGCTCATATTTGCAGGAGTCAGCCAGATCGCTGACCCATTTACCCCGGAGTACTTATCGCTAGTCATTTTATCAGGATTGCTTGTCGGTTTACTACAACTTTTGTTTAGTGCATTAAGGTTGGGATTTCTGGTCAACTTCATTTCTCATCCTGTTATCATTGGATTTACATCTGCAGCGGCAATCATCATCGCAGTTGGCCAACTCAAAGATATGATGGGCATTGCTGTTCCAAAATTCCACCACCTTTACCAAACGGTTCAATATGTTGTGCAACATATTAGTGAAGCCAATTTAGCTGCAGTAGGGATCTGTATTTCTAGTATAATTATCATGGCCGTCTTTCGAAAAATCAATCGAAACATTCCAGGTGCTTTGTTTGTAGTGATCTTATTTACCGTGTTTGTGTATTATACTGGTGACAAGACATACAACCTGAATATCATCGGATCGATTCCTGAAGGGCTTCCGACCTTTATTCTCCCTGACCTAACGATAGACAATATTGTGCTGCTACTACCAACAGTAATGACAATGACCCTTATCGGAATTGTAGAGAGTATTGGGATCACCAAGTTATTACAATCGAAGGCTGGAACATCAGGAGTCCAACCAAATCAAGAATTATTTGCCTTGGGCGTCTCCAAGATCTTCGGGTCTTTTTTTCAATCTATACCAACATCAGGCAGTTTTTCAAGGTCTGCTGTAAACTATGAAGCAGGAAGCCAATCAGGAGTGTCTTCGATTGTATCAGCATTGTTAATTGGCTTAACGCTCTTGTTTTTCACACCACTGTTTTACTTTTTACCCAAGGCAGTATTGGCAGCGATCATCATATACACCATCCGAAATCTATTTGAATGGAAAGCGGCAAAAGAGTTGTGGAAAACACATAGAAGCGATTTTTTCATGATGTTCATCACTTTTGTTGTCACCCTTTTCGTAGGCATAAAGGAAGGTGTACTAGCGGGTGTGTTACTGTCGATCCTTATCATTCTATTAAACAGTACCCGCCCCAACATTGCGGTATTGGGAAGACTGCCCAACACGGTTAGTTATAGAAACATCAACCGATTTGAGATGGCTGAGCAAATTGAAAACACCTTGATTGTTCGGTTTGACGATCAACTGTATTTTGCAAATGCGGGTTATCTTCAAGATCGTGTGCGTGAGCTTGTCAACAAAAGTCCAGATACGCTTGATTTATTTATTTTGGATGCACGCTGTATTCACAGTATTGATAGCTCAGGATCTCATGCATTTGAAGAGTTGTATGACTTTTTTCAATCAAAGAATATCAATTTTTATATCGCTGGTCTAGTTGGTGCAGTAAGAGATCGTGTGGTAAAGGCAGGATTGATTGAGAAAATGGGAAGCAGGTCCCAGTTTTTGGATGTTCACCAAGCAATCACCCATTATAAAAGTAAGAAAACAGGTAAAAGCGACGGCTGGTCTCCTGATGCAATTCAATCTAACAATGGAGACAATATGTCCTAAATTTTAAGCCAGAATTTGTCTTTTTATCCATTGTAAAACTTGCACGCACCATTAAATTAAAAAAAATTAATTGTACAGTTGCAACCAATTCTAGGTCTAACACATCTATATTGTACAATCTATCAATTAATCCAATCTTCATATCCTTATTTCACCCATAAGGAAAAATCCAAATAGTCATCAGTTGACTAGTTCGTTTATTAATTACAATCAACCTACAAAGTAACACGCCCTAAAATTTAAGGCGAATTTTTACGCTAGAAAATCGTACAATGAGATAATAAGACAAAGTCAATGAGAGTTGAACCAAATGATCAATTATTGAAAGAAATTTCAATCGCGCTTCTAAAGAAGGATTTAAGAGCATTGGAACCCTTATGCTTAAATGCTATAGATTCTTGCTTAAAGTCATCGGATTGGAATGCATTGCTTGAAGCAACTATTCTCTATGGTAAAACGCTAAGAATAAAAAGCGTTTATTCTGGAAACAAGTCTTTAATTAACAAGGCATTTGAACAATTCGAAAAAGGGAAAGAATACTTTGACAAGGTAGATAAGCCAGAGTTAAAAACCAGTTTAATCCTTGAAACAGCAATAACATTAATACAAACAAAAGAGTTCGAATCTGCGGAAAAGCTTTTAAATGAATTGGATTGTTTACAATCTCAGAATGAAAAAATAAAAATAAAGTGTCTTAATACAAAATGTCTATTAAAAGCTCAACAATTTAAATTTGATGAAGCATTAAAATACGCAGACAAAGCATTAAATTTAGCAAAAATACTAGGAGAAACTGAACCATTGAACAACAGCTATAGAAGCGTAGGAATGGTTTACTGTAGGCAACATAATTTCAGTAAAATCCCTGAGATTTTCAATCTTGTTTTAACTCATAGTAATAAGATTGGTGATGTTGAAGGCAAAATGATCTCCTATAACAACATTGCCGTTTTTAATGCTTCTGTTGCAAATTACAAAATTGCACTAGAGAATTTTCTCGCCTCCTATGAGTTAGCTTCATTTGTTGGTTTTAGAACACATTCTGCTAGATGCTTGGTTAATATTGGAGCTATTTTCTCCCAATTAGATAATTTTGAGTTAGCTATTGATCATTTTGAACGCGTAATGGATGATTATGGCGAAGTGATTGATATCAATACCAAGGCAGTCATATTGATTAATCTCGGCGAAATTTATATTAAACAAGATAGATTACAAGATGCCACCAACACAATCAGAACTTGCCTTGACTATTCTATTCAAGAAAATTACCAACAGTTTATTTGCCTATCCTACCACCATCTTGGAAAAATCGAGCTCAAAAAAGGAGACAGTGAAAAGGCATTAGAGCACGCCCTCAAGGCAAAAGAGCTATTTGAACAGCTCGGAGAAGTAAACGGAAAAGAAGAAAACCTAATTGTACTAGCGGAAAGCTATAAGCTAAAAGGAGAAAACCAGATGGCCCTTGCTTGCGCTATAGAAGGCGTAGAGCTAGCAGAAAAACTAGAAAACTATGGCAGTATTGCAAATGGCAACGACCTCATCGCAGAAATCCTTAGCTCCTCTAAGCAATTTGAAGAGGCGTTCAACTACCAGAAATCAGCTGTGCAAGCGCATAAAAAAATGCTTGAACAGAAAAACAGCAAAGCCTTACTAGATCTCGAAATTCAATACGACACTAAACAAAAGGAACGGGAGATCCAATTACTAAAATCTACAAACAAAATCCAAGAACAGTTAATAGAGAAACAACGAGAATTTGAACTTCAAAACGAGCTGCTAGTTCAAACCAATGAAGAGCTGAAACAATTTACGTATGCTGTTTCTCATGACCTGAGAGAACCTGTAAGAATGATTGAAAGTTATATCCAAATCCTTAAGAATAAATACAGCGACACTTGGAATGACGAACAACATGAATTCTTCCATTATGTATCTGATGGCGCAGTCCGGATGAGATCATTGTTGAAAGACTTACTAGAATATGCAACCCTGGGTGGAAACATAATTCAAGATCAAAGTTGGTTTTCACTAGAAAAAATCGTCCATTCTGTAGAATTAGACCTTAGTCTTAAAATCCAAGAGGCAAATGCGACTGTCCTTATAGAAAATGATGTTCAACTGTTTACGAATAAAAACATGTTTCGATTGATTATTCAAAATTTGATTAGTAATGCAATCAAATTTAGAAAAGATGATGTTGATCCAATAATAACTGTTGATGCTAAGAAGATTGGGCCAGAAGTTGTCATTTCTATCAACGACAATGGCATAGGCATAGAAGAAATTTACCAAGACAAAATATTTAGATTATTCCATCGAATACACTCAAAAGAAAAGTACAACGGAACAGGAATAGGACTAGCATTGTGTGCTAAAATCATTCGTATGATGGAAGGAAAAATCAATCTAAAATCAATCCTTGGAGAACAAACCACATTTATCCTTAGGTTTCCAATAGCCAAAATGGTACTAGGCCCTAGCTTAGTTGGTGCTCATAAAATCACAGGATAAGTATTGTTCCACTCATCTGATTCCGAAACGGTTTTGAAGTCATCTAGTTTAAAAATCAATACATTCAAGTAATTCGTTTTCAAACGTAAATCAATCTTTAGCTCTCCAGTAAAAGACTTTCCAGGAAGTAACTTTCCATCAGAAACGGCATTATTGTCAATGTAGGCACCATCAAGCAAAACGTCTCCCTTACTATACTCCTTGTCACCAGACAGATAGACTCTAATCGTAAGATTATCTTTGGTCCTGTTGGTCTCTCCAAGTAAATTCAAAGCAGTATTTCCTATATTTTTTATCGTATACCGCACGCACACGAAGTTCTTTTTTTGTTTGATGATCACAACCTCTTCAAAATGTAGATCTCCCTGATCCGCAGTAGCCAATGTACTAGTCTTTCCAAGTGAAGACAAGGCGATGAATAAGCTAACACCTAGTAGAAAATACCTCATTAAATAATTAAATTTTAAGCGGGCGATTGATGTGTTCTTCTAGAGAAATAAACGTTTCTGTTCGTTGGATACCCTCTATTCTCTGTATTTTATCATGCAACACATCTCTTAGATGATTCGTATCCTTACAGACAATTTTTGCAAAAATATTATACAAGCCTGTGGTATAATGCGCCCCAACAATTTCAGGAATGTCGGCAAGTTCCTTTGCAACTTCTGCATATAGCGAACTTTTATCCAGATAAATCCCTAGAAAAGCAGAAATGTCAAATCCTAACTTTTCGTAGTTAACGGTAAGTGCTGAACCTGTGACAATGCCCAACGATTCTAGTTTTTTCATTCTAACATGAACTGTACCGCCAGAAACATGTATTCTTTTTGCGATTTCCGTGTAAGGAATTTTCGCATCCATCATCAATATCGATAAAATCTGTTTGTCCACCTGATCAATATCACTAATATCCATGGGTATGTAATTGAATAACCTTATTATAGAATATTTTTCTAAACCTTATTTAATGTAGCAAAAAAAAAACTAATATCAAACTTCGTTCGTCATATGAAAGTCGATTAATCCACTTAAAGGGTTTTTCTTTAGGTTTCCTAATCTTACCCCAGCTTTTTCCAATGTATTTCGTAGCTCTTGTTCAAAGACTATTCCAATGCTACCGATAAAGTGTATAGGCAAGTCCAATGATTTATCATACTTTAATAGTTGATTGTTTATAAATCCTTCAAAATTTTGAGTAATCAATTGATTGATAAATGGATGTGCTCTATTTTCTGAAGCAAATTTGGCAAAACCAGCTACATATCGATTCGGTAATGGACGATGATAAACATTTTGAAAAAGCTTCTCTTTCGTCAATTGATAAGTGTCGTTAAAGTTTTGTCTCAAATCTTCTGGCATATCTCGATAAAAATAACTCCGAATAAGCAGTCTACCCAAATTTGCACCACCTCCCTCATCTCCTAATACAAAACCAAGTGCACTGACGTTATCCACAACGGCATTACCATCATAATAACAACTGTTTGACCCTGTACCTAGTATACCGACCACCCCAGCCTCTCGCTGACAAAGAGCTCTTGCCGCAGCTAGTAAATCATGCTCTACTGAAATCTGGGCATTCGGAAAACACGCAGTCAGTGCACGCTCTACAACAGCCACATCAGGTGGAGTAGAACACCCCGCACCATAAAAATGAACCCGACTTATAGCACTAACTGGACAATTTAACATCGGAAGCAACGAAGCATTTATATCCTTAATCATCCCCTCAGAATCAATATAATGTGGGTTTAAGCCAATTGTATCTTCCAATCTTTTGAAGTTCCCATCTTCCCCAGATAAGCACCAAGCAGTTTTTGTTGAACCACTATCTGCAATTAATTGCATTTTAATTAATTTTCTGCTCTCATTAATAAAAAAGAAGTGAATTTACTATTGCATAAATACTTTTGCAACATTCTAAACTATTTAATAGTTAAATAGGATATATTTGCACTACTTTTTCAATTATAAATTAGATAAAATGGTTGAAGACACCAAGGAAGAGCAACCGAATAAAATAAACGTGTGGATGCCAATGCTATTTGGTTTGGTCTCCGCATTTAGCATATATATTGGATTTCAACTACGAAATACCACTCAACCAGGTCAATCATCCCTTAAACCAAGCAAGGCCATTTCTACCATTATCAACAAATCGAATACTGGTAAACTAGATGAAATCCTCCGGTTTATTGATTCCAAGTACGTGGACGAAGTGGATCAAGAAAAATTAATCAATAAAGCGATTGAAGCAATGTTGGAAGAACTTGATCCGCATTCCAATTACATAAAGTCAGAAGACCTAAAGGAAGTAAACGAATCTCTAGGAGGCAGCTTTGAGGGTGTAGGTATCCAGTTCTATGTTCTCAACGATACCATCCTAGTCGTCAGCCCACTCATCGGTGGACCAAGCGAAAAGGTTGGCATCATGGCTGGTGACAAGATCATTGAAATCGAAGACTCACTTGTCGCTGGCGTAGGTGTAAAGAATGAGGATATTGTAGGATTGCTTCGGGGGAAAAGAGGCTCAAAGGTCTCCGTAAACATCCGACGAAACAACAATGATCAGCTAATCCCATTCACAATCACAAGAGACAAGATCCCCGACCTAAGCATCGATGTTGGATACATGGCTGACAAGGAAACAGGATACATTAAAATAAATAGATTTAGCGGCACTACCTTCCAAGAATTCATGGAAAAAGTAGAGAAAATGAATGAACAAGGGATGCGGCACCTCATCATCGATGTTAGACAAAACTCTGGTGGTTACCTTTCCGCCGCTACAAAAATAGTAGAACAAATATTCACGGAACGAAACCTAATCGTTTACACGGAAGGGCGTACACAACGTAAAAAAGAATACAAATCTACTGGAAGAAACTTCTATGACATTGACAAAGTCGCAATTTTAATCGATGAAGGTTCTGCCTCTGCTAGTGAAATTCTCGCAGGCGCAATACAAGACATGAATAGAGGCACAATTGTCGGAAGACGTACCTTTGGAAAAGGCTTGGTGCAAGAACAGTACAACTTATCAGATGGCTCAGCAATCCGACTTACTGTTGCAAGATACTACACCCCTTCAGGACGTTGTATTCAAAAAGAATACAAAGGAAAAAAGGAACAGGAATATTACAATGACGTAGATCGTAGATTCGAAACTGGAGAACTGGAATCACAAGACAGCACAGCAATTGGAGACACCACTAAATTTTATACTGCAGACGGTCGTATCGTATATGCTGGCGGAGGTATTTCTCCTGATGTTTTTGTACCAATTGACCCTATTGTCAATAACATATTCTACGTCAAATGCCTCCAATATGTCAATGAATTTATCTACAAATTAACCGACGAACAAAAAGAGTTGACGAACGGCTATGAAAACATAAATGACTTTAGTAGAAATTTCAATAAATCGGAGCAAGTATTCAATCAATTCATCGACTATATTGATGAAAAAGAGGTCGTCTACACAAAAAAGGAGTTTAAAGAAGCTAAATCCAAAATTAAACTCAATCTTAAGGCATTGATTGCTCGAAGACTATTCAAAGAAGAAGGATTTAACAAAATTATGAATGAACAAGACCTTGTTTTTATAAAAGCTTTGGAAGAAATCAATAAGAAATAGGCATTAATCCATTACGACTATTTTTTAACCACCTGACTTCCTTACCACCTGTAAACTAAGGTAATACATTCTAGAGGGAAGATGATCGACATCAAGCACAAACGGGCTTAGAAAGAATAGTTGTCGCCTCTGTTTCTAACAATACTTGTCCTTGTATGCTGGTTAATACCGAATCAAATTCGATAATTTTGTGAAGTTCGGAATAGAACCACTTGGTTGATTACCAGTAAAATCAAAAAATATTTGGTTTGGTGAATTTGTGAAATTTGTGATCTGACCCGTTACATCATTGAACTTCTTCACTCCGTTTAACAATTCCAAGCAGCATAACTGCACACCGAAACGTTCTATTTAAAGATATTCTACTTAAAAAAATACTAGAAGCCATCATCTTTTAACATTTCCTTAATTTATTTAGCGCACTGCTTTAAATTAAGCCGTTAATGTTTTAAATTACTTGTAGAAACATACTGCTGTTTTTATTAACCTTACTCCAATATTTAACTATGCCTCCAAGAATTATACTTTGGTTTTCTATAATTTCATTTTTTGCCACTGCAAGTTCCTTATATTATTTTGGAAATCAGGAGACTTTAAATCAAAAAACAACCCTGGCCTCTCCAGCTTCACAAACCAATCAACAAGAGTTCTGTGCATCAGACTACTTTTTAGAAGAAGCACTTCAGGATCCTAGAATCAAAGCAAAACATGAAGCACTAGACCAACAGGTAAGAGATTTAGTCTACGGCGGTCAAGCGAAAAACACACAAAACAAAGGTGGTTCGCCTCCAGTCTATAGAGTTCCAGTGGTCGTACACATCATTCATAACAATGGCCCAGAAAATATCTCAGACGCTCAAGTGCAAACAGCCATCGATCATATGAATGATGCCTACAGAAATGTCGGGTACTACAATCCTGCAACTGGTGTCGACACAGAAATCGAATTCTGCCTCGCAGAAACGGATCCAAATGGTGTTCAGACTACGGGTATCGTAAGAGTCGTCTCGCCATTGACCAACTTTATAATGGAAACCCAGAACAACCAAGTCAAAGCACTTAGCTTTTGGCCCTCTACTGATTATGCGAACATCTGGATCGTAAATGATATCTGTAGCCAGTCCTCTGGTTGTGGAGTAGCTGGATATGCCACCTTTCCTACTTCTCATGGGAATGCCACAGACGGTATGGTCAACGAAGCCGCCTATTTTGGTAGCTCTCCTGGAAACTCGTCTGTACAAATCCATGAAATGGGACACTACCTTGGGTTATATCACACCTTCCAAGGAGGCTGTCCAAACAATGACTGTACTGTACAAGGTGACAGAGTTTGTGATACACCACCAGACCAGTCAACTGCTTTTATTCCTTGCGGTAATCCAGCACCAAACACTTGTACTACAGATGACGATGACCTTTCAGTCAACAACCCTTTCCGCCCAGTCGTAAATGGAGGAATTGGCGATCAACCCGACGAAATACTTGACTACATGGACTATGGCAACATTCAGTGCTGGTCTGTATTCACCCAAGGACAAAAAGACAGAATGCGTGGATTCTTAACCACTACCAGAGCAAGTTTGCTTAATTCTAATGTCTGTACACCTCCTTGTAATTCGCCATACGTTGCTTCCTTTACCGCAAGCCAAACAACTGTAAATGCTGGAGGAACGGTAAACTTTACGAATACATCAACTGGAGGAAATACTTACAATTGGACAATCGATGGTGTTCCATTTTCAACCCTTGCAAATCCTAATTATACCTTTAACACGCTTGGGACATTTACCATTATACTTGAAGTTACAGACGCTGCAGATCCTAATTGCTTATCCACTTTCTTGATGAATATCACGGTTGTTTGTGGAGCAATTGCAGATTTCACCACTCCAACACTTACTGTCCCTACTGGCAGTCCAGTTATATTTACAAATACATCTACAAACAATACAACAAACGAATGGTCAGTCGACAATGTAGTGCAGGCCACAACCGTCAATTTCACACATACGTTTACGACAGTTGGACCTCATGACGTTCAGCTCATCGTAGGTAACGGCTTGTGCACAGACACCTTGATTGTTCAAATTGAAGCCGTCTGCCCAGTAATTGCAAGTTTCACAGCATCTAGTTCTCAGGTTTCTCCTGGAGACATTGTTATATTTAACAATACCAGCTTTGGTGGGAATGCATTCGAGTGGTGGATTGACGGAGTGCTTGAATCGACGAATCCGGTTTCCTATACACATACCTTCAACACCCTTGGCAATTATACAGCCTTTCTAATTGCTACAGATGGTGTTTGTATTGACACCTCCGCTCAAATAGTCATTACCGTAGCCAACACTGGGCTTGCTCAAACAGGTCTTCCAGTCTGGCCAGTCACCATGAATGGAAATGCACAGGACGTTGATTGGAGAGATCCAGTTCCTGTAGTCAACAATATCCCGAATACCAATGGAATTACACTTGCCTCTACTGGTGCTGGTTTCAATGATTGTGGTGCGCTTGGTTTTTACGTTATTCATACAGGAGCAAACGCTGCGAATAATCTATTCATTTATCAACCAGATGGAACTCCACTCTTAACAACTGGAACGCCCAATGGTCCAGGGTTAAATGGTGTGCGTGGTGGAGAAATCCAAGTGATTCCTGTTCCTACTATTGATAATGAATGGTATATTATTTACAGAATATGGAGCAACGATATTGGCTCCCCGATAAACAATGCATCTTACAATCCAGCGAATTGGATTTTTTCTAGAATACGGTATGACGGAATTTCCCTCGCAGTTATTCAACGTGATATTCCTCTTATAGATAATGGTGGAGTGGCTAGGACATACACAGATGGCGCTGCAGTTTCTAGAACAGCAGGTGCGATACCAGATGCTCATTTCCTTTATTTATGTAGAAGAACAACTGGGGTTAACACCATTTCTCTAGATCGATTTTTACTTGATGCCACTGGCATTACTTGGAGCGCAAACACAGGGACTGTACCATCCAATTGGTGGAGCTTGACTTGTGCGGGTTCTCCTATAGAACTTAGTCCTACTGAAGCAAGAGTAGGTGTAGCCACAAGAAATCAAAATACGAACTATACCGACTTTGTAATTTTTGATGCAGCCACCTTTACCGCAGCAGCTGCAACAGTTGTAAGTGCTGGAGATTTAGTAATGGTACCTGATGGGAATCCCCAGGATCAATCTAATGTTTTGAACTATTCAGCAATGGTTTCCGCAGTAGCAGCAGACCTAACCTTACCCCTAAGATTCCTGTCAAATTTTGAGCGTAAATTAAGTCGCATTGAATTCAGCCCAAATGGAAGATTTCTATACATTACAAGTGGTGGCTTCGTTGGCGGCTCTATATCTAATTTAACTTATTTGGCTCAAATTGACCTGGATGTAACACCCTTTGAAGTAAGAATGCAAATTCAGCAAGTGCCAAACAATGCTCATAATCCAACAACAGGAGGAGGATGCAACTTCTCCAATGATCCAGTATGTTCTGCCGCCTACAATGGTATTACCTACATTGAATCTTGCTACGATGGGAATCTTTACTTTGGAAAACGTGGAGAAAATATATTGTACGTTATTCCAGATCCTAATAATTTCATGCCTCAAAACCTCGTACCTTCTAACATTGACCTTGCAACAGTTCAAGAACCTAATATCCAAATGAATCCTGGAACACTAGGACCATTCCCTGATCAAATTGATGGCTTCAACTATCTAGACCAACAAAAACGAGAAGTTGATATTCTGGTTACAAAACTAGATTGTTTTGGTACTTGCCAAGCGCCTTACACAGTAGATCTCCTTGTAGATAGCATTGTTGTTGAATCCTTCGTGGTTACCTCATGCCCTGATACACTTACGCTTTGTATTGATACCAGCTTAGTCTACGATCTGCAAGAGCTGTCCTCTGGCTATTACTTCCCAGGAGCCATTGTAGGAGGTGTTGTTAATTATCCTAATAATGGTCAAATTTTCGACTTTTCAGGAAGTAATCAAGGTAGTCCTGAAATTTGTGATAATGGATATGATGACGATTGTGATGGATATGTAGATTGTTATGATACTGAATGTATTTGTAATGATAGTGAATGCTCCGTTGATGTTGTTCCTGATGTATTAGAAGCTGTTTTAGATTGGCAAAGTACAATCAACCAAGCATCAATCAATGCATCACCAATGGTAGCCAACCTCAATCCTTCAGTTGATAGTTTACCAGAAGTCATCGTGGCCGCTTCTCCCGCTTCAATTACTCAGATTCCAGTAAGCCAATTATTGATTTTTGCGGGTGACGGCAGCAATAACGCCGCTCCAGATATTCTAAATGTAGGATCAGTGGATGGCTATCCAATGAATCATCCAGCAATCGCAGATGTAAATGGCGATGGAAATCCTGAGGTCGCGATTGTCAACTTCAACAGGCAAATTCAAGTATATTCAAACTATACTCCTGGAGCAAACCCTCCTATGACACCATATGCAACATCTACTGGACTTACAGATTCAAGAGATCAAAATCTCCAATTCGCAGATTTTGATGAGGATGGAATCCCAGAAGTATATGCTGGTAATGATGTTTTTCAATTTGATTTATCCAACCCTGGCAACCCTGTTCTTAACAAAACGCTGAATGGGAATGGAGCGGCTGCCAGACTCGCTTGGAATAATTATGGTCAACCAAACACAAATTCTATAGCAGGCGACCTACTGAGTGTGCAAGATTGTGGTGATCCAGATTGTAATGGATTGGAAATTGCTGCAGGATATCACATCTATTCAGTCGATTTAGATCCGAATGACGGTGATGGTGTTCAAATTAAAATTCAAAGAGATTTAAGAACAATTAGTGGGAACAACACATGGGATGATGGGTATACAGCTATCGTAGATTTGAACCTTGATGGGATCATGGACGTTGTCGTAAATGGTAGATTTCAAGGAACTTATGGAATGTATGTTTGGGATAAAAATGGGCTAATCCAATTCTTTGCTAATCCCAATCTTGGTAATCCACAACGAGGAGGAGGAATACCTACAATTTCGAATGTATTTGACGATCGAACGACAGGCGCAGCCGTTGATTATCCCGAAATTGTAGTGTGCACTGATCAAAGACTAAATTGCTTTAATCTAAATGCAGCCATCCAAAACCCTGCTACCCCATATTGGTGGAGTCTTCCTACTACAGACTTATCCGGAGTAACAGGAGCAACCTCCTTTGATTTTAACGGAGATGACATCCAAGAAATCGTTTATCGTGATCAAGACAATCTTCGTATAATGTATGGTGGACCTGCTCCCTTCCCTCCTGGTGTCGACGCGCAGAGAAACTGGTTTACATTTGCCTCGGGATCCGGTACATTCACCGAATACCCCATTGTAGCTGATGTAGATAATGATCGACAAGCAGAGATTATTTATACCACCTATACCTTCCAAGGAACAAATACCCCTCCTGCGGATTATCGCGGTAGGCTGCGGGTTATCCAAGCAAATTTTGCAACAGGTACTTGGATGTCAGCTCGTCAAGTCTGGAATCAATTCGGTTATTACGTAACGCATGTTAACGATGATTTATCAATACCTGCCCAGCAACAAAATCATACATTTGAATTCCCTGCAGGAAGTGGGAAACGACCATTCAATAAGTTTTTAGTACAAACACCATTGTTAGACGAAAACTTCGAGCCTTACCTTCCTGTCCCTGATGCTGTTATGAATCTAGACACACTCATTTGTAATGGTAATAACTACGAAATTGTAATGACCATCTGTAATGAAGGGAAAAACTTATTACCCGCTGGTACTCCAATCACATTTTATGGCAGTGATCCAACTTCAACCAATGCACCAATCGTAGGATCGGATGTTCTTCCCACCGATCTGGCAATAGATAGCTGTATTCGTGTGGTTACTATAATTCCTAAACCTGCATCAGCGGGGGTCTATCCTGTTATCAATGACGATGGCTCATTGCCAAGACCATTTGACCTTTCCGTGGACTTCCCATCCACTGCAATTGAAGAATGTGATTATACGAATAATATGGACGGTAATCCTTATGATTTTCCGACTCCAGTACTGGATCTCGGTCCGGACGTTTCCGTTTGTCAAGCTGGAGTTTATTACTTCAATGCAGGCTCAGGTTTTGCATATTATGAATGGCAAGATGGCACTATTGATTCCACGTATACGGCATTTGCTGAAGGCGTTTACTGGGTAGACGTGATTGATTATTGTGGAAACATGTATTCTGACACGGTTGTTGTCACAATGCTCACTGGTGCGTTAGATATTTTAGAAGATACAACCGTTTGTGGCGTTGGCACAATAATCAATGTATCTGTTCCAGGCGTTTCAAACCCTAATTGGACTCCTACTATTGGAGTAGACTGTCCAACTTGCCCAACAATTAATATTACTGTTACAGTAGATACAACCTATGTCATTACAGCATATGATTCAACTGGTTGTTTAGTCACTGATTCCTTTGATATTAACATTCTCAATCAAGCCAATATTGGAATGGACTCCCTCGTTATTTGTATGGGTGAATCTGTTGTCATTCATGGAAACCCTCAAACAAATCCTGGTAATTATTCTGATACCATAACAATACCTGGCTCTTGTGATTCGATTAGTATTATTACACTTCTCGTGAATGATAATCCTACCATTTCAATAACATCCACAGCAACAAGTTGTATCGCATGTATTGGAACCGCCGACATGACTATTACAGGGGGAACAATGCCATTTACATATGCCTGGTCAAACGGTCAGACAACGGAAGATCTGTCTAATCTTTGTGCGGGAACTTACTTTGTAACCGTAACAGATCTAAATGGTTGTAGCAATACTTCCAGTGTTGCCGTTCCGAGTACAAACACATTTGGAGTAGATTTTATAGGAGTAAACAACCAAGTGACTTGCAATAGTGGTTGCGATGGTTCAGCAACCGTAACCGCTACAGGAGGACAAACCCCTTTTGTTTACCAATGGGGAGATGGTCAGACCACCTCAATTGCTACTGGACTATGTGCAGGGCCTCTTCCGGTCACCGTCACAGATGCAAATGGCTGTAAAGAAGTTACTGGGGTCGTAATCACACAACCGACTGCTGTTGGCCTATCAATTAGCGCTGGGAATGATGTCTCTTGTAATGGTTTGAGTGATGGCTCTGCTACTGCAACGGCAACAGGTGGTGTACCTCCATACACCTATCAATGGGGTTCAGGTCAAACTGGTCCTACTCCTACAAGTCTTGATGCTGGCATTCACATTGTTACAGTAACAGATGCTAGTGGTTGTGAAACAACAGAAAGCATTACGATAAATCAGCCTCCGCTACTTACTGCCACAGCAACACTTGACACGGATGTCAGTTGCAACGGCTTAAGCGATGGTGGCGCAACTGCAACCGTGACTGGTGGTACCATTCAATATACTTATCAATGGGACAATGGGGAAACCACACCGTCCGCTACTGGATTAAATGCAGGGACGCATTCTGTTACTGTAACGGATGACAATGGTTGTACTGACATTGCAACAGTCGTCATTGGAGAACCTGATCTACTATCTGCCACAGCAACACTCGACACTGATGTCAGTTGTAACGGCTTAAGCGATGGTGGCGCAACTGCAACCGCGACTGGTGGTACCATTCAATATACTTATCAATGGGACAATGGAGAAACCACACCGTCCGCTACTGGATTAAATGCAGGTACGCATTCTGTTACTGTAACGGATGACAATGGTTGTACTGATATTGCAACAGTCGTCATTGGAGAACCTGACTTGCTATCTGCTACAGCAACACTCGACACTGATGTCAGTTGTAACGGCTTAAGCGATGGTGGCGCAACTGCAACCGCGA